>DHOR01000040.1:423545-424362 GCA_002409995.1 Hungatella sp. UBA5385
TTCAATTCCATACTCTTTTAAAAGTCCGGTTACATAGGTGCACCATTCTTCATAAGGAATATTATCCATAAACAGATCATAAACCTCGGCAAAGCTTGTATATGCCTCCATGGCACATCTCCTTTCGTAATAGGAAAGCAGGTATCTCCTTACAGAGGTACCTGCCTGTTCTGTTCAAGATACTAATTGCTTCCGCAACACTTCTTATACTTCTTACCGCTGCCGCATGGGCATGGATCATTTCTTCCAACCTTTGGTCCCTTAACAACTGTACCGGAAATCTTCTGCTTCTTATACAAATCTTTTCTGGTATCCTCAGGAAGAAGTTCTTCCCACTGTGGAAGATTATACAGCCAGTCAGCCTTTGCTTCCACCATGTTATAATATAATTTTTCAAGGTCAATCTCGATCTTAACTGTTGTCTGCTCGTCCATAGTCTCAACCGGATTCTCATATCCCTTTAAGCTCTCATTAACACCATCTAAAAATCCTGTCATAGTCTGAATATCAGTATCATACTTCTTAGCCAGTTCTTCTACAGTACCTTCGATCACTTCTGTAGGATTGGAAAGAATCTGCTCATAGATTCCCTTCTCAACTAAGAAATAATTAGTCCATAACTGCTCTCTTTGTTTATTATCCAGTCCTTCACCGTATGCCAGGTTTCGCCAATTTTCTAAAATAGTCATTTTTAAACCATCCTTTTGTCATTATCTGTTTTTCTAAAATACTCCAACAATTAGTATATAACACGTTGGTTGTTTTTGCAATATTTAAAATTAGGGAGTTATGGATTTACCTGAGGGGTTCGACCCTT
>DHOR01000036.1:0-177 GCA_002409995.1 Hungatella sp. UBA5385
GGGTCGAACCCCTCAGGTAAAAATTACAATGATACATGGGTTTTCGCTCTCGCTCTGCGATCTTTAAAGGATTGCAGCACAGGCACCAGAAACATGGCGATCAATCCCCCTGCAAATCCATTGTTATATAAATTCATTCCACCGTAAACAATGCCTACATTAAGTGCTACGGAGGAG
>DHOR01000036.1:342-15311 GCA_002409995.1 Hungatella sp. UBA5385
CCTACATTAAGTGCTACGGAGGAGTGTAGAAATCCTGCCAGTATACCAGCAAGTATACCAAATTCACCTGCAACAGGAGCAAGAGTGGTGGATAAAAGCAAAGCCAGTATTGCACTTGGATCAGCAATATTCCAGGTCTTCACATAGCTTCCCAGAATTACTCCAAGCATAATTGGCAGTATATTGCGGATATGCTTTCCTGTAGCGCTAAAGCCCACTATAGTAAATATGCTGCCTATGGTAGGACCGTTTAAATCACCACCTACTATAAGAACAATCACAGTGGATACAATTCCATTGACTCCCATATTAAACAGAGTAGGGGCAAATCCCTCGCTTTTCACATAGTCAGCTCCGATTCCATAGGTTTTCAATATATCCTTATACTGTGTCCACACTCTGTCTGATGCTATATATCCAATAATAATCATTCCCACAAAAAGAACCATTAATAGAATGGTAAACAGCTGATTATTCCCTGTAGACCAGATAAGTCTTGATTCTGTCACAATTCCAAAGGATCTCATCAGAGACACCACTGCAGTGGCTATAATTCCTGCAGCAAACCCTACATTATACAGGGAATAGCCATTATGGGAATAATGGGTGTGAGTTGACAGAGGCGGCAATACAAAACCAATGAGTAAACCTACCAGAATACCAAGAGGCAGCCTGATCCCCACAGGCAATTGCGCAGCCTGCATTAATTGGGTAATAATAGGCGATAAACTGGTTCCATAAAAGCCAATATAGATATATCTTGTTATTGAAGTTTTGTGATAATAGGAATATAAACAAGTTCCCAGCAGGATAGACCAGATATTAAGAATGTTTTTCCCAAATAAGGAAAAGCCAAACATAAGAAAACAGGAGGTAATGGTGTGCCCACTCATCTCCATTCCCAGAAAATATACGATCCCAATACATAAGAGTGTTAATACGCCTGCATTAACAAAGGCAGCTCCAATACCACCAATGGAAATGTAGTCTGTAATCAAAAAATCAGGCTCACGGATAATGGTGAGAATTCCTCTCCATATCTCATCAACGGGTTGCAGCACCAATCCGGCGGCAATAAAATAAATCGGCATCAGGGCAAGAATGCGGAATTTTGTCTTTTGTGACAAAGGACCTTGATTTCTTACTTTTTGTAAAAGTTGTCCTGCCATGTCGTTCCTCTCAGTCTTATGGATTTTAAATACAGGAATATTTTATCACAACTAACCCTCAAATAAAAGATAAATTTTTACTTTTTGCAATAAAAAAGGACTGGCTGGGCACTGGTTTCAAACATATTGCACCAACAATCCTTTTTCTACCATTGGTAACTGGTAAAATTTTACTCTATGGCTGCACAAAAACTACTTTTCCATTTACATAAGTTTCACATACAGCTGCATCCTTGATTTCATTTGCTGGACAGCACCTGATATCTCTGTCCAACACTGTAAAATCAGCGGCCATTCCCTGAACCAAAAGACCTTTTTTCTCTTCTTCAGAGCTTACTCTTGCACCCATTATCGTATAGGTTTTTAATGCCTCCTCAACAGTCAGTGCCTGATCCTCTAAAAATGTTTTACTGCCGTCAAGACAAGTTCTTGTAACTGCACACTGAATCCCTCTGAGAACATCCGGTATTTCCACAGGGCAGTCAGAACCGTTGGATACAGATAGTCCCATGTCCAGCAATGTTTTAAATTGATAGGTATGTAAAGCCCGTTCAGCCCCAATTCTGGATTCTACAATATGATTATCATAGTCAAGAAATACAGACTGAATATAAGCGTGAAGTCCCAGCTCTTTAAAATCATCTAAAAGCTTTGGAGTGGTGATCTGGCAATGAACAATCCCATGGCGGAGCTTCCGCTCAGGATATTCTTCCTGAGCCTTTCGTATGCCGCTGACCGCCATTTCAATTGCTGCATCTCCTATTGCGTGAACTGCCACCTGCATTCCATGACAATGACCAAAGGAAATAAGCTGATGCAGTTCCTTCTCATTATATATAGCAATTCCCCGGTTATCAGGATGTATCTTATCGTCTTCATAAGGCTGGCTTAAATATGCCGTTCTGGCGCCAAGAGAACCATCTGATAATATTTTCAGAGGTCCGATACGGAAGAAATCGCTTCCAATTCCTGTGTGATAACCATTTTCCACAAAATTCTTAAGAGTATCCATATTGGACAGCAGACATTGCTCATAAACCTTTACAGTGATTTTCCCTTCTGCTTCCAGTTCTTGATATGCCTCCAGAACCATTTCATAAGGAACTCCCGAAAATGCTGCCAGATCGTCACTTTGAGCAGAGGTAATTCCATAGGAATTCAGTTTTTTCATAGCAGTCAGAAGGCAGGCTTTTATTTCATTTTTATCCGGAGGGGGAATGAAGCTGCTGATTAGATCAACACCATATTCCCGAAAAACACCCGTAGGTTCACCATCTTCATTCACATCAAAGCAGCCCCCCTCCGGCTGGGCCACGCCTTTTAAAACACCCGCTATTTTAAGTGCAGCTGAATTGGCACTTGCAATATGACCACAGGTACGGATTGCTACAACTGGTTGGTTTTTGGATACTTTATCCAAATCATTTCTGTCAGGAAAACGCTTCTCGTCCTGAAAATAATCATGGTTCCAGCCCCAGCCTACAACCCACGCTTCCGGGCTGAGAGAGTTTGTATTCTTATAATTTTGGAGTTCTTCTATTACATGCTGCAGAGAATCGGTGGCTTCCGCCAGATTGGCAAGCCTTAACGTACGGCCGTAATTTAATATATGCATATGGGAATCATTGAAGCCAGGGACTACAAATCTGCCTTTTAGATCATGCCATTCTGCGGTTTCATCTGCCCAATTTTCAAGTTCTGCTTTGCTGCCTGTTTTTACTATTATTCCATCTTCTATTGCCATGGCTTCTATAGAATTGTTGCTTGAGGAAACAGAGTCTGCTGCAGATTCCTCTCCTGTATAGAATATTCCATTGTAGAAAATCTCTGACATAATGCCTCCTTTTTAAAAATGGGGTTCGAGGATTTCACTGAGGGGTTCGACCCTTTTTGAAAAGGGTCGAACCCCTCAGTGAAATCCTCGAACCCCAAATTCAAATTTTATTCCTGAACAGGTTGTTCTTTATTTTCTTTTTTTGCGTTTTCAGCCTTTGGAGCTAAGTCGCCTGGCTTCATACTTAAGTTGATTCTGCCCATCTTATCTACTTCAATAACCTTAACAGTTACTTCATCGCCGATATTAACCACATCTTCAACCTTTGCTACACGCTTATCGGAAAGCTTGGAAATATGAATCATTCCATCTTTATTAGGTGCCAGCTCAACAAATGCGCCGAAGTTCATAATGCGGACTACCTTACCAGTCATTATACTGCCAGCTTCGATATCTGTAACAATGCTCTTGATGATGTGAAGTGCACGCTCAATCATAGCTCTGTCAGTTCCGCATACAGAAACATTGCCTTCATCGGAAATGTCGATCTTAACGCCTGTTTCCTCGATGATCTTGTTGATAACTTTGCCCTGTTTTCCTACTACATCGCCAATCTTCTGAGGATCAATGGTGATCTGCTCGATCTTAGGAGCATATTTGCCAACGTCCTTACGTGGCTCAGCGATTGCTTTTGCCATAACTTCATCAATGATATAGTATCTGGCATCTCTTGTTCTGTATATAGCTTCTTCAATGATAGCTCTTGTTAAACCATGGATTTTAATATCCATCTGGATTGCAGTGATACCCTTATGTGTACCGCCTACCTTAAAGTCCATATCTCCGAAGAAATCTTCCAGACCCTGAATGTCTGTAAGAACGATATAATCGTCATCTGTATCCCCAGTTACAAGACCACAGGAAATACCTGCTACTGCTGCTTTAATAGGCACACCTGCTGCCATTAATGCTAAAGAGGAAGAACAGATACTTGCCTGAGATGTGGAACCGTTGGATTCCATTGTCTCAGATACTGTACGGATTGCATATGGGAACTCCTCTACTGTTGGGAGTACTGGTACTAATGCTTTTTCAGCTAATGCACCATGTCCGATTTCACGGCGTCCCGGTCCTCTGGAAGGTCTTGTTTCACCTACTGAGAAGGATGGGAAGTTATAGTGGTGCATGTATCTTTTGCTTGTCTCCAGATCGTCGATGCCGTCTAATCTCTGGCTTTCGGATAATGGAGCTAAAGTACAGATATTTAAAATCTGAGTCTGTCCACGAGTGAACATAGCAGAACCATGAACTCTTGGAAGCAGATCTGTTTCAGCTGCAAGGTGACGGATCTGGTCAACAGCACGGCCGTCTGGACGCTTATGGTCTTTTAAGATCATTTTGCGGACTGTCTTCTTCTGGTACTGGTAGATGGCTTCGCCTAAAACAGAAAGCCACTCTTCATTGTCTGCAAATGCTTCTTCTAATTTAGCTGTAATCTGTCTGATGTTTTCTTCTCTTACCTGCTTTTCATCGGTAAATACTGCAACTTCCATCTCTTCTGGAGTTACGATTTCTTTCATGGCTGTGAATAATTCTTCTGGTACTGCACAGCTTACGTAGGAATGTTTTGGTTTGCCACACTCAGCTACAATGGTGTCGATGAATTTGATTACTTCCTGGTTTACTTCATGTGCTTTGAAAATAGCTTCGATCATGATATCTTCTGGTACTTCGTTAGCACCTGCCTCGATCATGATTACTTTATCTCTGGTGGAAGCTACAGTTAATGCCATGTCAGATGCCAGCTTCTGGAACTGGGTTGGGTTTACTACCAACTCACCTTCTACAAGGCCGATCATGGTTGTTGCACATGGTCCATCAAATGGGATGTCGGAAATGCTGGTTGCAATTGCAGAACCTAACATTGCTGTCAGCTCTGGGCTGCAGTCCTGGTCTACAGACATAACGATGTTGTCCAAGGTTACGTCATTGCGGTAATCTTTTGGGAAAAGAGGACGCATTGGACGGTCAATAACACGACAGGTAAGGACAGAGTTCTCTGATGCCTTTCCCTCTCTCTTGTTAAAACCTCCTGGGATTTTTCCTACTGAGTAGAGCTTTTCTTCGTATTCTACACTTAATGGGAAGAAATCTATGCCTTCTCTTGGCTTGTCTGATGCTGTGGCTGTAGCTAATACTACGGTGTCTCCGTAATGCATTAAGGCTGCGCCGCTTGCTTGCTTGGCTACTCTGTCGATGTCTACGGTCAGGGTTCTGCCGGCAAGGTCCATACTAAATGATTTGTACATGGTTTGGTCTCCTTTACTTTGGATTTTGATTTACTTTGAATTTCTTTGATCTTTTTAATGTTTTATTTTAATGTAGAAGAGGCCGAAACTACTGATCTGCGCGTAAAATATACACTCCTTAAAACACATATAGAGACGGGCTGCCTCGGCCCGTAGGGCGAGGGGCGCACTTTGTGATGGCTAGGTAGTAACAAGCATCATCTGCCGGAGGCAGATGATGGGCAACCACAAATTCGGAACGGAGTTCCTCATTCGCGGTTGCTCGCCAAATATATGGTTTCTGGTGAAAAAGTGCAAGCACTTTTGCGCCAGAAACCATGTATTTGGCTCTGCTTTTTACGCGTACATCAGCAATCTCGATCAATCTTCTACTGAATAACATTCTTTTCTTAATAGACAGATAGGGTGGAGACGTCTCCACCCTAAATCTGTTGTTATTTTCTGATTCCTAATTTCTCAATTAACGCACGGTATCCTTCAAGATCAGTCTTTCTTAAGTAGTTAAGAAGTCCTCTTCTCTGTCCAACCATCATCAGAAGTCCTCTTCTGGAATGGTGATCTTTTACGTTTACTTTCAGATGCTCTGTTAATTCTGTGATTCTCTCAGTTAAAATTGCGATCTGTACTTCTGGTGATCCTGTGTCGCCAGGCTTTCTGCCGTACTCGGCGATTATTGCTGCTTTCTTTTCCTTTGAAATCATGATGATTTCCTCCTTTAATTATTCAATCTTACCGGGTACCAAGCATTGGTTGGAGTTTCCAGAATGCTGGGCAGCGGCGTGTTTTCATACCGATATAATATAACACAGCTTTAAGGGGAATGTCAAATTGTTTTTCCAGATTCTTCAACTTCTATCTCCCACTCCCTGACTCTCTGTAATCGGTATCTGTATCATAGTAAGAAAGTTATCTCCATTCTTCTCTACAAACTGATCTATTATATTGAAATGAACAGACCAGTTCCCAAGATTTAAATGCCCGTTTTCCTTCCTTATATCCATTACATGCTGCCAGATACTGCTGTAGTTTCCTTTGTGCCATGCACATAGATATTTTCCGGCTTTGATCTCTGATATTTGATCCATTTTTAAGTGAAACTCTTTTTCTGTTCCAAGATATGCCCCGAATTTTCGCTTAGTATTATGGTAGAATACAATGGTTGGATTTAAGTAAAAGGATTTGTCTTTATATAGAAGCTCCTCTGTTCCAATAGGCAGATAATAACGTGTCTCAAACTCCCTTATGACCGTGGTTGAATCTTCCGCATAGAGTAACTGCTCCTGGATGAAATTCATTTTCCGCTTAAGTACATCTTCCATATTCTTTAGATGCTCAATCTCTTTATTAATATGAAATACTCGATTCTGCATTTCTGCCATGGAGGTTTCTACATTTCTGCTGTCCATAATCTCAGTAATTAATTTTAAAGAATAACCAACCTGCCTCATGTGACATATTGCTGCTAATTTGTAACACTGCTCAAATCTGTATTTCCTGTAATTATTATCATCTCTGTATTCAGGCACAAATAAACCGATCTTATCGTAATAACGCAGTGTCTGAACATTTAAATTGAATAATTTGCTCATTTCTCCTATGCTAAACGTCTTAAACTCCATATTCCACCTGTTGTTTCTTCCTTATTCCATACAGTTTACCATTTCCACAGCATATCAATTATATCATTCACCAGCTGTTTCAACTACGTTTTTATGCATATGATTAATAACAACCTGCATAATAGGCCCTGTAATTATAACGGAAACCACAGTTCCGATTCCCCAGGCACCGCCTAAACCTACGCCTACTATAGTGATAATAATATCAACTCCCCAGCGGCATACTGTAAAAGGAATTCCAAACTTTTTGTTAAGTGCAACCGACATTCCGTCAATTGCTCCGATTCCAAAGTTCACTCCAACATAATAACCAAGTCCAATTGCTGTTATTATACCACCCAGAAGAAGAACTATTCCTTTCATCGGCACAGCTATGGAATCCACATAAAACGGCTGAATGATAAACAGACCAAGATCAATAAATATCCCCATAAAAAACGTCGCTAATATAGTTCCTATACTGATTAATTTCCTGTCCAGGAAGAACAAGACTACGAGAAAAAATATATTAACCGCAATTCCTGCAACACCATAGCTTAAATGAAATGCTGCATGGACTCCGTCACCAATGGTAGCTGCAGGAGCGCTTCCCCAGTTCACCAGATACATCATGGCTGTTCCGATTCCTGTAAAAAATAAGCCAATACATATTTTAAGCGTGTTGCTCAATAAAACCTTCATATCTGCCCTTTTTAAATTCATGCTTTTCACCTGTTTTCTTCCATCTTAAAATACATCTTAAAATGCGTTGCAGTTGTTCCGCAAAACCTCTGTACACACCTTTTCTCCCTCATATGCCAGCTTTTCCTCATCAATATTAACTAAACGGCCTTCCCTTGCAACAACCTCTCCGCCTACCATTGTCAGCCATACAGGTCCTGTTACGCCGCCTCGTGCAAGTAAGTTTGCAGGATCATGCCAGGTTCCTGTAAGCTCCAGTTTATTAGTATCAATCATAAATAAGTCCGCGGCCTTACCAGCCTCCAGGGAACCAATATCCGTTCTTCCCAGAGTTTTAGCTCCGCTTGTTGTGGCAATTTTTAATAATTCATATGGTGAAATACAGCCGCCTCTCTCTTTGCTGTGAAATGCCTGCATTAAATATGCCATCCGTAAAGAATCCAGTAAATTGGAACTGTCGTTGGTTGCAGAACCGTCACAGCCTAAGCTTGCAAGAACTCCCTTTTCTTTAAACTTCTTTAAATCCAGAATCGGGAATCCGCCAAGAACTGCAGGTGCAGGACAATGGGAAATTCCTGTTTTGTATTTTGCAAGGCGGTCTAACTCATCATCATTCATCTCCCAGCCATGGGCAAACCACACATCTTCTCCTATAAAATCAATTTCCTCACACCAGTTTAAGCTTCTCATGCCCCAGCGCTGCTCTATAATCTCATTTTCACCTTCTCCAAGATGAGTGTGTAAATGAACATTGAAGCTTCTTGCAAGCTTTACAGACTCTGTAAATGTGTCTTTATAACAGTTTAACGGCTGACAGGGTGAAACAACTATCTGCTGTCTGGAAAATGGTTTGGGATCATGGTATTTCTCAATTAATCTCTGGCAGTCCTTAATGAATTCATCGGTTGTCTCTAACATCTCCTCAGGCATGGTGCTGCCTTCACTTCTTGGAAGTGTGTTGGTTCCCCTTCCTGCATGATATCTGATGCCAAGTAATTTGGCTGCCTCCATCTGTCTGTCAACAGGCTCCTTTCCTGTAGCTGTTGTATAGCAGTATTGGTGGTCAAATGCTGTTGTACAGCCGTGTTTCAGTAAATCAGCCATTGCAGTTAAAGAGGAATAATAAATCACATCATTATTTACCATTTTAAAAATAGGATAAATTTTATCCAGCCATTCCGGCACAGTCATATTGGGGTAATCCACTTTGATTGTATTGCGGATAAAGGTCTGAAAAAAATGATGATGAGTGTTGACTAATCCCGGATATATAAATTTATTGGCTGCATCAATGATCTCATCAACTCCTTCTGCGCTTAAGTTCTCACCGATTTCAACAATCATCTGTCCCTCAATCAAAATATCAGTATTCTTATAAACAGTATCCTTTTCATCACAGCTTACAATAGCCTGGGCATTTTTAATCAGTACTTTTTTCATCTCTGTCTTCCTTCCTATAATAGCTTTCTTTCATCAACTACTGTTTCTCTTAAAGGGACAAAAACGAACTTCCATACGCGTCTGAAAGAATTGTTTCCGCTTCCCTCTTTAATTCAAAGTATAGAGACTATAGTTACTATAGGGTCAATAGATACTTATAATAAAAAAAGATTTTGAAATTGTACACTTTTAACAAAAAGACCCCCAAACACCTATAACAGGTATTTGGGGGCAAATATTACACATCCGATTCCATAATATGCACTTCATATCCTTTTAAATGTCCCGGGTTATCACCATAAATCAGACGATACTCCTTTTCCACAGAATAACTTTTTTCCTCTGATGTATGATTTAATGCAAAAATCCATTTTTTCTTCTGATTCTCTCTGGCAGCCAGTTCCACACCCTGATCCGCAGTTCCCAGCGTTTTAATGCCTGTACGGGTTATAAGAATTTCCGTTACAGCCTTCATCAGTCCTTCATCTGGCTCTGTTCCTACATAATAACATGTACCACTTCCATAACGATTCTCTGTAATACATGGCTCACCTGCATAAAATTCGCTGCTATAGACAGCCAGCACATTGACATTTTCTTTTGGCTTCATAAGATCGCTCCAGTAAAGTCCATGATACAGACTGCCAGCCATCTCAATATCAACTTCTGTATCCCTTAAGCAGTCATAATCCAGCACCTCTACTCCTGCAATATCTGCCAGTCTCCCCGGAAGTTCCCGGTCAGTCATGCAGATATTGGTGTCATTTTTCACACCTGTCCGCATGGTCAGTACCAGATGACCGCCATTCTCTACATATTTAATATATCGATTTTCCAACTCTTCATTCATCAGATATTGTAAAGGAGCTATAAGAAGCTTGTAATTTTCAAAATCACCGTCTTCCGGTACAAAATCCATAGGAATCTGTTGGTCATAAAAAGCTTTGTGGTATTTTTCAACCTGCCCTGTATAAGTAAGATCCGGATGGTGGGGCTGAATCTGAAGCGCATAATTCTGCCTGAATGAATATACAATTCCTACCTCCGCCTTTGGCATAGAACCCTGAATCTCTTCCATAACAGGTGTAACCTTTCCAATGGTGCCCTTTAACTCCTCATACCTTCGACCGGGATTACCGCTGTGGGGAAGGATTCCGTGCCAATACTGCTCCGTTCCCATAGCACAGACTCTCCACCGGAAAAATACGATGGCATCTGCGCCGTGTGCTACTGATTGTAACGCCCATAAGGATAACTGACCGGGTGCAGGACATCGTCCCAGAATCTGCCAGCCTGTGATCCCGGACTGCTGCTCCATAATCCAGAACGGCATATTTTTATAACTTCTGATAACATCAAGGGCTGCTGCTAATCGGCTCTCTTCTGTTTGGGGCTGAATTCCGAAAAAACCCGCAGGATACTGGTCATGGCTGACGAAATCCAACTCCTTTCCCAAATCATAATAGTCCACTTTATCAGCAAACCCCATGAAATTATGAGTGATAAAATGATCAGGACAGATTTTGCGGATTATATCAGTCTGTTCCTTCATAAAATCCACAATCATATCGGAACAAAAACATTTCCAGTCCAGCATTGCAGAAGGATTTTCACCGGTCACTGTAATTCTTGGAGTGAAAACCTCTTTAAAATCATTATATTCCTGACTCCAGAATGCATTTCCCCATGCTTCATTTAAACGCTCCACTGTTGTATACTTTTTCTCCAGCCAAATCTGAAAGCTGTTTCTGCAGCTGTCACAGGTGCAGAGATCGTGATGGCTGTTGCCTAATTCATTGTCCGGCTGCCAGCCTATTACATCAGGATTATCCTTATAGTGTTCTGCCATTGCAGTCACAAGCTTTCGTACCAATCCTCTGTAAACAGGATTGGACTGACAGTCATGATGCCTTCCTCCAAACCCTCTGGTACGGCCTTCTCTGTCTATGGGAAGTATCTCCGGATAATTGTTTGCCAGCCAGGCAGGTGGTGCTGCTGTTGGTGTTCCAAGAATGGTTTTTATACCATAGCCCCCTAACAGAGATATGGCTTCATCAAGCCATGTAAAATCATAGCTTCCTTCCCTTGGTTCAAGCTTATGCCATGAGAATTCGGCAAGTCTCACCGCCTGAAGACCCATTTCCTTCATAAGCTTCCCATCTTTTTCCCAACGCTCCCTGGGCCAGTGTTCCGGATAATAATCAACTCCAAAATGAATACTCATAAACTCACTCTCCTATATTTTTTATTAATAGCTACTCTTTCACTGCTCCTGATGTTAATCCTGACATAAAGAATTTGGAGGCACCTAAGAATGCGGCAAGAAGCGGAAGCACAGCACAGGTACTTGCCAGCATAATAGCACCATAGTCATTACCACGGTCAGAAACCATGGATTTGAGGGCCAGAGGCAGTGTCTGCATACCTGGCTTTCTAAGGATTAACAGGGGCTGCATAAAATCATTCCATGTGTTGACGAACTGCATAATTCCCAGTGCAGAATAGGCGGGAAGAAGTATAGGACTGATCACCTTAAAAAAGATGGTCCATTCACTGCAGCCGTCTATTTTAGCCGCCTCACGAAGAGATATGGGAATATTGTTCTGGCAGTACTGACGCATCCAAAAGATTCCGAAGGCATTGGCACAGCTGGGAATAATCAGCGCCCGATATGTATTGATCCAGCCAAACTTTGACATCATCATGAACCAGGGAATAATTCCTGCCGTAAAAGGTATCATCATTGTAGCCAGCATAATAGCAAACAGCTGGTTTTTCCCTGGGAATTCATAGGTTGCAAATGCATAACCTCCCATAGAACAAAATAGTAAACTGAGAAACGTATAAGAAAAGGTTATGATACAGCTGTTTAAAAATGCTTTTACAATATCAATCTGTGCTGTCATAGTATGAAAATTCTTAATCAGGTTGGTGCCAAACCATATATGAGGAGGAAATGAGTAAATCTCATTGGTAGATAGTGTGGACATTACAAACATCATGTAAAAGGGAAGCAGCATGATGAGGGCAATTGCTCCAAGGACTACATATAATAATAACTTTTTAATCTTTAACATATGTTATCTCCTCCTTTTGGGCCTGTCAACAGATAGTTTGTTAAATGCTATGGAAAACAGCACAATCAGCAGAGTAATCACATAGGCAACTGCAGAAGCATATCCATAGGCAGTTCCGCCCTGAGGCGCCTTATTTAAAAGATACATCATCAATGTGAGCCCGCCGTTATTCACTCCTCCTGTCCAGCTGGAATTGGTCAGAATAAATGGTTCTGTAAAAAGATTAAACATTCCAATTGTGGACTGGATCAAAGTGAATATAATGATAGGCTTTAATAGGGGAACCGTAATTTTAAACAGGGTCTGGCTGTGGTTTGCTCCATCGATTTTAGATGCATCATAGAGGTCCTGACTGATGCCCTGCATACCTGCCAGATAGATCACCATATTCCAGCCAATCCATTTCCAGGCAAACATCACAATCACTGCGACTTTAATCAGAGAACCATTGCCGCCCAGCCAGTTTAATTTCTCTGCTCCAAATAAGCTGAGGAAGAAATTCACTAGCCCGTAATTATTGCTGAACAGCTGCATAAAAATAATGGAAATTGCTACAGAACTGGTTACCATGGGCATAAAATAAATGGTCTTAAAAATGTTTTCTCCCCGGATAATTTTAGCATTTAAAGTATAAGCCAGTATCAACCCTCCAAGCAAAATAGGAATATGAGCAATTATACCGATATATACAGTGTTTTTGAGCGCCTTCCAGAACAATATATCTCCCAGTAGATTTCTATAATTTTCAATCCCTATAAAATGCATAGCCGACATTCCATCCCAGCGGAAAAAGCTAAGACCAAATCCCATTATAATAGGAAAAAGACTGAATATCATAAATAGGATAAAGAAGGGAGCAATATATGCATAAGCGACCCTGTTATCATAAATAACCTTTAAAATTCCCTTTTTCCTTTTTCTGCCCATAGTAATAAGCCCCCTTACTCCTTCCATAATCCTGCATCTTTATACACCTGAATCTGCTGATTTTTCAGTTCTGCAGTTGCCACATCGATATCCTGCGCCAGCAGTTCTTTCATTTGTTGTGCATTAAGCCCCTGATCCAGCCCGGCATTAACGGAACTGTAAATACAGCCTTCTGCTGTCACATCCATAATGGTATTGAATACAGGTTCCAGATCTTCAGAGATAGACGCCCATAAAGCCTTTGTTTTCTGCCCGCTGAAATATTCATCTTTCACTTCATAGATGGCATTATCGTCATAAGCAGGAGTATAGGCAGGGAAATAATCCACTGCAGCAAGCATCTCATTCTGTGGTCCGGCATTACAGAGCATATAGTTAATAAATGCCCACGCCGCCTCTTTATTCCGGCTCTGTTCCGGTATTACCAAAAAGGAACCGCCCCAGTTACAATGAGGAATACCTCCTGGCAGCTCAGTAACTCCCCAGTGGCCCGTTCCCTCCGGGTCTATGTCAGTTTTTAAGAAACCGCCAAACCAGCCTCCTGTTGCCACAGAGACGCAGGAACCATTGGCATAAGCTGCATAGGCTTCTGTACTCCACATATCAACATTCATATCCCAAAGATTTTCCCTCATTTTAATAATAGCATTGAGGCAATCAATGTCACCGTCTCTGTCCAGCCTTAAGTTCATCTTCTCATCATAATAATCTCGATTGCAGAACATCAGCTGATAAAAATAAGTTGCACTGGGAACAAGCCATCTCTCTCCCGGCTTGTAGACAGTTTCCGCCACTTTTAAAACGCCCTCCCAGGTACTCATTAATTCTGCCACTTCTTCAGGATCAGTGGGAAGCCCGCACTCCTCAAATATATCTGTTCGATAGAAATAAGTACATGGTCCCACATCCCAGGGAATGGCTACCATTCTGCTATTATCTACAGAATAAGCCTGATCCCATTTTAAAGCTACAAAATCTTCCTTGTACTGTTCTGCCAGATAAGGTTCTTCCAAAAGATTAGTAAGTGCCTTTGAGTCTCTGTACTGAGCAATATAAGCGCCTTCCACCATAGCTACATCTGGAGCCCCGGAACCTGCTGCCAGTGAAGTTGCCAGAGCCTGATGATGGCTGGTGGTATCTGTAAACTGAAACTCCACTTTAATATCAGGATACTCTTCCTGAAATCCCTTTAAAGCGGCTTTAAATCCGTCGTCTCCGGAAGGCCAGCCTCCTACTACAATCGTGCCTTTTAAACCACCTGATTTCCCTGTATCTGCAGCCTGTCCCCCTGTTTGGGACACCTCAGATGTTTTGCTGCAGGCTGCCAGGGAAAGCGCAGTAAGTCCCGCAAGTGCCAACAATGCACCATTTCTTATAGATCTCTTTTTCATGTAACCCCTTCCTCCTTCATATATATAATGGTATTTCCAAACCAGGAAATTCAAATTATTTAAGGAGATTTTTTACAGAATCTCCTTCTGCCATAAATGGCTTAATGGAAGTAAAATAATTCACCCTTCTTCCCTCGATCATATCCAGAAGTATATGGATACAGCATTTGCCCTGCTCCTTTATATTTAATGACACAGAAGTCAGCAGCGGAGTGACATATTTTCTGTTCTCTATACCGTCGATTCCCATAACTGATATATCCTTGGGAACACGATATCCCAACTGCTCAAAGCGTTTGATCATCCCCATTGCATATTCATCATTAAAGCAAAAAATTGCAGTTGCATCACAGCCCTTTTCCAGAAATATATCTGCTCCGTTCATCCCTTCCTCAAAAAAGTTTTCTTTTTCAAATGGAGGTCTTATTTTCTCTTTTTCAGGCTGTTCAATCACATACTCCATAAATCGGGAACCCATAACCGGCTTCATGGAGTTACGAAAAGAAATGTGTCTTGGGTGGATTAATTCCCCGTCAAAAACATAGGGAGTGGCAAAGGCGATTTTCTTATGTCCCTTATTTT
>DHOR01000027.1 GCA_002409995.1 Hungatella sp. UBA5385
GGAATTTAATTTTTCAATTCAGCAGTGGTAGTTTTTATGTTCCCAATTACACTTGAACAACTTGTCTTCACAAATGTTGTAACCATTCAGCTTTATATGTAATAACCCATAACAATAATAGTTTTTATTTGCATTTCTATGTATAATCTACTATAATCTACAAATTTTGTCTACGTTTTATACTAAGTGGTAGTTTTTATGTTCCCAATTACACTTAATATAAATCATCTTTATAAATACTGAAACCATCTGGATCTATAGCAAACAAATGATCCTAGATAATATTGATTTGACATTCCTTGCTTTTTAATTGAGTTACACATAATAAAACAGCCAGACTTCAAACGTATAAACAGTCTGATTTCTGGCTATTACTTTATTTATCTAACTATAATTTCTGAAAACTCCATTATATACGATGGATCTCTCATTGCATTTACTGAATCTTCACTTTCCGTTTCCCAAAAAATCTCATTATGAAGAGAATAACCTTCCGGTGTACATTCAAACACCCGGACCTCTACAGCCAATCTTTTCTCTTCACCTGGATTAAGACTACCAATTTTCCATGTAACCCGCTGGCGGCCATTTAAAACACCATAAACTCCATCTTCTTTACTTCCTACGAAAACGGTATGTTCCGGCAGATAATCTCTTACCCGGATATTATTAATGGGTTCCTCTCCGTCATTACGTATAGTCATCTGGAATGTAACCTTTTCACCTGGTACAACTTCGCTGCTGACTCCATAAGGAACGATTGTCTGGGAATCAATAATGAGATCCTCTCTTATCTCTTGTGGCTTATCAGTATCTTTCTTATCTATATCTAAATTGTTATCTTTTTTCTCAGCTTCTTTACTCTCTTTGGGTTTCTGAGTTTCCTGAACCGTTGTTTCACGAATAGTCTCCTCCACTGATGTCGTGGGAACGGCCTCTGTTGTTGCTGACGTAGATTCTGGTTTCCATCGGTCTCCCGAATCTCCACTAGAACCGCTGCCAGAACTTCCTTTTGAAGGTTCTTCCTGAGTCGTCTCAGGTGGATTGGTCTCCTCTGGAGTCGTCTCTTCCGGTTTTGTCTCCGGTGGACTGGTCTCCTCCGGCGTTGTCTCCGGCGGGCTGGTTTCCTCTGGGGTTGTCTCTTCCGGTGTTGTCTCCGGCGGGCTGGTTTCCTCCGGCGTTGTCTCTTCCGGTGTTGTCTCCGGCGGATTGGTTTCCTCCGGGCTGCTCTCCTCTAATTCCGATGCCAGCAACAATGCCGGAATCGGACCATCACTGCCAGGAAGTATAAAATCTATCTGAGTAATATCACATACAGGTTCAAATCCCACGTCTAAATTATAATAAAAATAAATTCTTCTATTGTTATAGCTGGCGAATTTACCTATTTCCTCATTAATCCCAGTTTCAATGATTACTTCTTCTTGATCTGTATAGTAAGCAACTGCAGTACCAATCTCCACACCACTCAAAATCACAGGAATCTCAATTCCTTCTTCCGGGAATTTTAATCCCTCAACAATTCCCAGACTCCAGGAAGTGCTTGCACCCCCTTTTTCAACAATATCACTGGGGCAGACATTCACATGTATACTATATTTTAATCTCCAGTCCGGCTCTATTCTTTGGTCCTCTTTTAGATAATTCTTCAAATAATTGTCCCGGCCGGAATAAACACCTTTTATAATTTTTATCTTCTCTAA
Source organism: Hungatella sp. UBA5385 (assembly GCA_002409995.1). Taxonomy (GTDB): domain Bacteria; phylum Bacillota; class Clostridia; order Lachnospirales; family Lachnospiraceae; genus UBA5385. The sequence goes on from DHOR01000027.1 coordinate 1,704, forward strand.
ATCAATATCTAAATGACAAACAACAAAATCCCCTTCAGTCTCAGACTGCTGTAACCAATCGCTTAGATTTCTGTCAGTTCCTACGTTTCCTGGATTATCCCAATCAGAAAAAGCGAGTGGCTTCACAGAAACAGCCTCTGAACCGGAAGCAACTGCTGAATATGTATCTGAATCGGAAGCAACTGCTGGATACGCATCTGAATTTGTAGCAATCTTTATTCTTGAATGACCTTTAGGAGTCTTTTCTGATACACTAACTTTAAATATAGGCTCTGTCTCAGAAGGCTGTGCAAAAGATACCAACGAAATACTGCCTGTCACCAACGAACCTATCAGTAGAACGCTCGCCCATCGCCTGGCATCAGATTGAAAACATTTACCGATGCTTCTCATATTTGTTCACCTCTAATTTTCCCTGCTCAGAACTGCGCTACCACAATTCCCTTCTCATCCTTTTTCTTCACCACATCTCCTAATCCATCCAGATCATCTAACTGGCGATTGCTTTTCTTCGTCATGTAAAAGGAAACCGGGATACTCAATATTAAAACAATCAATTCAATAATATTACTAACTGTCATCGTCTACCTCCTTCTCCTTCTCATCTTTTGACATTCTTTTTTATACCATCTCAATACTTTGCCATTGTTCCACAAAGTATAGGCTGTATAGCCCCATACACTACAGATAGAAGTTGCCAATACACCATCTGCTGTATTGAACTCTGACTTCTTCTCCTGTACTGGTTCTTCTATATCATCTGCTTCCTCTACGGTTGCAGGAACCATGCGTTCTTCGCTTCTATGGCAGTTAGTACACTCTCTTCTCTCTAACTGCATTCCATCGTCTGTTACATCTCCCTCTGCTAACCACTCCCCATAATGATGTCCAGTTGCAGGGAGTATCTCTAAATATGTATAACCACAGTGAATACAGGTATTCTCTACCTGTCCCTCTGTGTCTTCGCTATTCATAACTATAATATGACTCTCAAACTCATGAGCCCCAGTCGGGCAGGGAGGTGTAGTATTGGCATAAACGTTTCCATAGCACAAGCAAACAAACAGAACGGTGCATAATAGCAAGCGGCTTATCCTACTCAAACCTACCTCCTCCAATCTTCTGTCCCTAATTCTACATTTACAATCTAACCTATATTGAAGTATTTGTCTTAAGCTTTTGCCAAGAGGTAGTTTTTATGTTCCGAAATACACTTTCTAGTCTATATCTGATAAATCGGCAAATTCCGCCATTTGCTTTTTTAAATCGGCATAATAAGAACGCCCTACAGGCAAGATATCACCATTATCCATCTCTACTTCTTTAAATGAAATGGTTCGTATATGCGACATTGACACCAGATAAGACCGGTGAAGTCTTATAAATCCATAATCCTGTAGTCTGGTTTCAATCTTGCCTATGGACGTATAAAAGCTAAATTCTTCATCATCACCATAAAAAACCGTTACAATTCTCTTTACTACCATAAAGTAACGAATCTTACGGATTTCAATATTACGGAATTCACCTGCTCCGGAACACATAATATATTCAGTTTGTTTATCTTTTACGGACTTTATTGCTCGTTGAAAAATTATATCAAATTTATCGTCTGAGGTTTCACCTTTTACTATGTAATGAAGAGCACTGACATCAAAAGCAGATTCATAATAATCTTTTGAAACTGTGAAAAATACAATTTCGCTGGAACACCCCATATCCCTTAACTTCTTGGCAACCTCATCTCCTGAAATCCCACCCATTTTCATATCTAAATAAATAATATCAGGTTGGTCCTTGGCATCTTCCAAATGGAACAACAACTCCTCACCCTTCTGGTATAAGGAAAATTCCACTTCTATGTCATGGGATTCAGCTAATCTGGTTAACCGCATTCTACATTGTTCACGTTCTTGTTTATTATCATCACAAATTGCGATTACCACGCCTTCCCCTCCTATCCCATTAAATTAAATTCTAATTTTATATATAAAGCAAAGTACATGACGCTTTTTGACAAAAAACGACCATTATTCAATTTAATTCTAAAACAAGCAAGTTGGAAAGTCAAATAGAACTATTCGATTTCGTCCCTTATAATAATTATTATTATAATTTTCGACTGTAAATTGTGCGAAATGTTCTGAAATTGTTTAAAAAATCAAAATTAGGGCTCCAACCTTTACAAAAAGGCTGAGCCCCAATTTTAAAAAATCAGTTTTTTCCGCAACATTTCTTATATTTTTTCCCACTTCCACATGGACAGGGATCGTTTGGATACACTTTTTGAACAATTCTTCTGGGTGTAGGTGCTTTCCCCAGCCCATTAACTGCCATTTCATTAGGAGTATATCCTCTATTTAATACCATTCGTGTATGATTCCACACATCTATAATAACTTCTGCAAACTTTTCTGTCTGATCTGTATTGTGGAATATAATGCCTGCTGCTTCCAGATCATCTACAACATTCTGCAGCACTCCGCCAAGGCTGATCTCAGCCTGAATATGAAGGAGCAAAAATTCAACAGTCTCTTCATCTACCCTCATATCTTTCATAAGAAAATCCCTGAGTTTATCAAGTTCCTCACTATTAAGGAATCCTTCATGATCCGCCATAAACTTTATTTCTTCCGGTGTGGGGATATAATATGGAACTTCCTTTTGTTGATTATATAAACTTTTATAAGATTCCTCTTCTATCAGTTCATCGTCAACCAGATATCCATCTATATAAGTGATCTCTTCTCTGTAAGACATTAATATCTCACAGGCTTCTATTAATTCCTCTTCTGTCAGTTTATCGGATTCATAATGATTGAAAATGCCGATTAATATAGATACAGGTGTTACTGCATATAATGAATTAGCAGCCCGTATATAGTCTCCAATCTTGCAGATTCTTGATCGTTTTTCCTGAAATTCTTTTGTATTCAGTTTATCATAGGCATCTCTTACCTCTGCTGAAACAATATAATTTTGCAAAGCTCCTGTAGTGATATAGCCGCCTTCATACAGATAATCCAATTCGCCCTGATCAAACACCTCAATCTGACTATCAGCCAAAAGCAGCTGGTCAAACAGCTCTATCTCCTTATCTCTAAGGCAGAGAAAAAAGCTGTTCATATGCTCCTTCTTTGTAATATAGTCTGCAGTGTGATGAGCCAGCTCTGTTTTATTCCATTTGGTAAGGCCTTTCACTCCATGGCATTTTGCAATATTAGTAATGCTTTCTTTGTCATAGGATTCAAAGATTTCCTTCAGGGATATTGCTCCTGTTGACTCTTTTATTATATTTTCACCATATTCCAGCATCTGATTTACCTGGCTTATATCATATACTTCATTGGGGCTGGAACCTTCATTGAGCTTTTGGTAATATTCCTCAATTCCATTGATTTCCTCAGAAATCTGATCCCCTTTATGTTTAATTACCTGTGCAAATGATTCATCAAATGCCACGGAAGTATCTTCCACCTGAAGCTCCAAAATCCAGTTTCTATATTTGTATATAAACTTCTTAGTTGCTGATACCAAATAGTCTATATTCTCAATCGCTGATATTTCCCGGTATTTGGAAAGAGACTTCTCTTTGCCCTCATTGCTAACCTGCGGCTCACTAACCCTGACTTTTTCTGAACGGAATTCAAACTCATAGGGCATACTGCTGCTCCAGCTATACACCTTCTGGATTATCTGGTGAAGTTCTGCATATGTAAGTCCTGCCGGCATCAGCACTCTGCGCCAGATAGGCGGTTTACTTCCCTTTATTGTAATTTTCACCTGATATGCTGCCATGAAACTTCCTCCTGTCTCTTATTTCCATTGTTATCTTAAAAACGCAAGTATCAATTTATCATATCTTTCTGGTATCTGTCCACCCTATGTGAGTGATTTCTCTATTTTCGGCTATTTTTCTTGGCTTTCGGAATTTTCTGTGTTTTTTATTCTCTTGTAAGCCAGATATTGAAACAATACCAAAATCAGCGCCCCTACCCCATAACAAGCCACATCATGCCAGTCAGCCACAGAGCCAATCATTGTTCTAAGAATGCGATTGGATTCCAGTCCCAGTATTTTTACAATATTAAAATACTGCATAAGCTCCACACCTGCTGCAAATAAAAACACATAAAGAGGAAGAAGCTTCACTCCTTCCGGGAGGAATATCCTGGCAAAACAATAGACTAAAACCACTACCAGCACATCTCCTACATAAGGACGAATAAAATTATCCCTTACATAAAGTGCAATAAACAACTCTACAACAAAGAATATAAGAAAGGCAATTCCATAGTACAGCCGCTTTTTATTAATCTTCATCATTACTCCTTCTTTCTGCCGTTATCAGCAGAACAGTGGTTTTTACACATAAATATACCACAGGTCAGCAAAAAAATCTGTACCTGTGGCATATTTTGTCTATATTAAAATTTCTAATTATTGTTTGGCGAAGCCTGTCCCAATAAGCGCGCTTTCTTAGATGGACTAAGGCTTCTTCTATGTTTAATCCCTTCACGGGCTTTCTAGTATTTATTCTATCTGGAAATTGTGACCAAAGTTTGATAACCATATAAAGCATTTCTAAAAAGTATTAAATCTAACTTTCTATTTTACAAAAGTTTTACAGAGTCTATACCGAAACATGATTTCACCTCTCCCAAAGTATTGCTATACTCCTGATTGTAAGGATAAAAAATAATTTGTAAATCAGATAGAAAAGAGAGGAAAAAGATTATGAAAAAGAATTTAATGAAATTTATGGCGATTGCAGGAACTACAATTCTTACTATGGGTACACTGTCAGGCTGCGGAAGCAGTAATGCAGAAACTGTTGCTGCGGGTACTGCTCCACAGACTACTGCTGCACAAGGTGAGACTGCACAGGATACCCCCAATTTAAAGGGTTCCATCAGCATGGTAGGCTCCACTTCTATGGAAAAGTTTTCAACTGCATTAAGCGAGTTATTTATGGAAAAGTATCCTAATGTTACAGTTCAGGCTGAATTCGTAGGATCAGGCGCAGGAGTTGAGGCTGTTAACAATGGTTCTGCTGACATCGGCAATTCCTCACGTAACTTAAAGGATGAGGAAAAAGCCAATGGAGTTGCTGAAAACATTGTTGCCATTGACGGAATCGCAGTGATTACAGATTCTGCAAACGCTGCAGAGGATTTGACAAAGGATCAGCTTATCTCTATATACAATGGGAGTATTACAAACTGGAAGGAGGCAGGCGGGGCAGATCAGCCTATCGTAGTCATCGGGCGTGAGTCAGGTTCTGGTACAAGAAGTGCTTTTGAAGAGATTTTAAAGGTGGAGGATAATTGCAAATACAGCAATGAGCTGGACAGCACAGGAGCAGTTATGGCAAAGGTTGCATCAACACCTGGAGCTATCGGTTATGTTTCTCTGGATGTTCTGGATGATACTGTTAAAACTCTGAATCTTGACGGGGTTGAGCCAAGTGCAGATACTATTCAGTCAGGTTCCTATTTCTTAAGTCGTCCATTTGTTATGGCAACTAAGGGAGAAATTGCTGAGCAGAGTGATTTGGTAAAGGCGTTGTTTGATTACATTTATTCAGATGAAGGAACAGAGCTGGTTAAATCAGTGGGCTTAATTCCGGTTAACTAACGGAGCATGACAGCTATTGATGCACATAGGCATTGTGCACATCGCTTTATGGAGGCGGAGTAATGATTCCTGCTTCGTCTCCTATTTTTGAAAGGAGTATTTATATGCACCCAAAATCCTATTCTATATTAGGAAGTCATGGAAGTAAATCGGCAGTTGAACGTATAGCCCAGGCGGTCTTTACAGTCTGTGGTTTTTTTGCCGTTCTGGCAGTTGCTTCCATTACCCTCTATATGGTCATCAGCGGAACACCGGCTTTGTTTAAAGTGGGAATTCTGGATATTCTCTTTGGAACTGTCTGGAAACCAACTGCTGCTGATCCCAGCTTCGGCATTCTCTATGTTATTCTGACCTCGATTATGGGAACTGCACTTGCCATTCTCATTGGCGTTCCAATCGGTGTTATGACTGCTGTTTTTCTTGCAGAGGTTGCTCCAGCCAGACTTGCTGGTATTGTCCGCCCTGCTGTTGAGCTTCTTGCGGGTATACCTTCGGTTATCTACGGGCTTCTGGGAATTTTAATCTTAAATCCATTGATGTATAAACTGGAACTGAAATTATTTGCAGGTTCCTCTACCCATCAATTTACAGGAGGCGCCAACTTAATCTCAGCGGTTCTTGTTTTAGCGTTGATGATTCTTCCCACTGTGATCAATATCAGTGAAAATGCCCTCCGCTCTGTTCCCACTGAAATGAGAAGTGCTTCTCTTGCTCTTGGTGCAACTAAGATACAGACCATTTTCCAGGTGGTACTGCCTGCTGCCAAATCAGGTATTATCACAGCAATTGTTCTGGGTACAGGCCGGGCAATCGGTGAAGCTATGGCCATCAGCCTTGTTTCAGGAAGCTCTGTTAATATACCTCTTCCCTTTAATTCAGTGCGTTTTCTGACTACTGCTATTGTATCGGAAATGTCCTATTCTTCTGGTTTACATAAACAGGTGCTGTTTACCATCGGTCTTGTACTGTTTGCATTTATCATGATTATCAACATTTCTCTTAACAGGATTCTGAAGAAAGGAGAGGCTAAACAATGACTAACGAAATCGTAATTCCCATTCATAAGAGCACTTATGTTAACGGGAGTATTTATAATAAAAAATTCAGAGTTTCAGATTCCATCTTAACGGCGCTGATTTATATATGTGCATCTCTTTCTATCCTTATATTAATCGGGATTATGGGGTATGTATTTGTCCGTGGAATCCCTCAGATCAGTGTGGAATTCTTATCTACTGTTCCAAGCACAATCAAAGGCACTTTTGGGATTCTTGGTAATATAATCAATACCATTTATATTGTGGTCATCACTCTGTTAATTGCAACACCTCTGGGTGTAGGCGCCGCTATTTACTTAAATGAATATGCAAAAGGCGGCAGGGCTGTCCGGATTATAGAGTTTACAACAGAGACTTTATCAGGCATTCCCTCTATTATATTCGGTCTCTTTGGTTATGTATTATTTGGCAATGCATTGGGATTTGGATATTCTATACTAACAGGTTCCCTGACTCTTGCCATTATGGTGCTGCCCCTCATTACAAGAACTACCCAGGAAGCACTTAAAACAGTGCCTTCCAGCTATCGTTCCGGTGCTTTGGGGATCGGTGCAACCAAATGGTATATGATCCACACAATCCTCCTTCCCAGCGCAATGCCAGGCATTGTTACAGGTGTGATTCTGTCTATTGGGCGAATCGTAGGGGAATCTGCTGCTCTTCTTTTTACAGCTGGCAGCGGCTATCTGCTTCCCAAAGATTTCTTCGGCAAAATACTGGAATCAGGCGGCACTTTGACCATTCAGCTTTATCTATCTATGCAAAAGGCAAAATACGATCAGGCATTTGGAATCGCAGTTGTTCTACTTATGATTGTTTTAACAATTAATGGACTTGCAAAGTTTCTATCTCACAAGTTCAATACGGAGGTGAAGGATTCGTGAATACAAGTATAGGTGTAGGTATAGGTATAGGTACAGTTAAAATTTCAACCGATCATTTGAATTTATATTATGGAACTAATCATGCATTAAAGGATATCAGTCTTAATTTATTTACCAATAAGATTACAGCATTTATTGGACCATCAGGCTGCGGGAAGTCCACATTTTTAAAGACATTAAACAGAATGAATGATCTGGTTCCCAACGTAACCATTGATGGGCAGGTGCTTCTGGATGGGGAGGATATCTATGATCAGAGGGTGGATACCACTCTTTTGAGGAAAAAGATTGGAATGGTATTCCAACAGCCTAATCCATTTCCAATGAGTATTTATGACAATGTTGCCTATGGACCCAGAATCCATGGAATTAAGAATAAATCTCAGCTTGATGATATTGTGGAAAAAAGCTTAAAGGGAGCGGCTCTATGGGATGAGGTATCCGACCGTTTGAAGAAATCGGCTCTCGGGCTGTCAGGAGGGCAGCAGCAGCGTCTCTGTATTGCAAGAGCTCTGGCAGTGGAGCCGGAGGTTCTGTTAATGGATGAACCAACTTCTGCTCTCGATCCTATTTCCACTTTGAAAATTGAGGATTTGATGGATGAGTTAAAGGAGAAATACACAATCGCTATTGTTACCCACAATATGCAGCAGGCAGCAAGAATCGCTGATCATACGGCATTCTTTCTGGTGGGGGAAGTTGTGGAGTATGCGCCTACTACGAAGCTGTTTTCTTCTCCTGAGGATAAGAGGACTGAGGATTATATTACTGGGCGGTTTGGGTGATGTATAGGGGAGTTATTTGATTTATGCAGGTTGTTGATTTATGTAAACCAAGAAAGGAAATTAGCAAATGAGAGCCAGAGCAAATTTTGACCATGAACTGGAATTATTAAATAATGATATTAAAGAAATGGGGCGAATGGTTGAGTCGTCCATTAAGCAGTGTTTTATAGCATTTGAACATCAGGATTACGATATGGCGAAGGACATAATCAAAGGGGACCGGACTATCAATGATATGGAGCGTTCCATAGAAGCACAGTGTCTATCTCTGATTCTGCGCCAGCAGCCTGTAGCCAGTGACTTACGGGTCGTATCTAGTGCACTTAAAGTAGTCACTGATTTAGAGCGGATTGGAGACCACGCTTCCGATATTGCTGAGCTTGTTCTGCGGATTAAAGGAGAACAGGTCTATCATGTAGTCCGTCACATCCCCGCTATGGCAGCCGCTGCCGGACAAATGGTTCTGGAGTCCATTGACGCCTTTGTCACTCAGGATTCAGAGAAAGCCAATGAAATTGTGAAACAGGATGATGTTGTAGATAATCTGTTTGAAAAAGTGAAAAACGATGTAATTCTTCTTCTTCAGCAATCCTCTGAGCATGCAGACCAGTGTATTGATCTTCTGATGATTGCTAAATATTTAGAACGTATTGGGGATCACGCTGTGAATGTGTGTGAATGGGCAGAATTCGCGAAAACCGGGACAGTTAAGAATGTTCGAATATTATAAATTGTTCGTATTGTTCAAAAATTTAAAATTGGGGTTCGACCCTTTGTATCAAAGGGTCGAACCCCAATTTTAAAAAATCACAGCATAGCAGTCCCTCTGCAATAAGTCTGCACTACATCATAATTATCTTCCAGCACAACAATGTCTGCATCATAGCCGGCAACCAGCTTACCTTTTCTGTCATCAACTCCCAGACATCTGGCTGGGTTGAGTGTACAGGAATTAAGTGCCTGATCAAATGGCAGCATAGCCTCATCTACTAGAATTCCAAGCCCTTTATTCATATTCAGAGTGCTTCCGGCGATTGTGTCAGTTCCCTTTAAGTAAGCAAGTCCATTTTCTCTGATTTCAATATCATGACCGCCTAACTGATAATTCCCGCCGGACGGACAGTGTTTGGCACGTAGGGAGTCGCTTACCATCATGGCGTAATCACGGCCTTTGGCTGTATAGTAGTTGTTTATAGCTGCTATATGGGAATGACAGCCATCGCAGATCATTTCCCCATAAATATCTCTTACTCGGAAAGCAGTTCCTACCAAACCAGGTTTGCGGTGATGATAGGGAGTCATGCCGTTGTATACATGGGTCATGGAGGTGGCTCCATTGGCAATTCCCATAAGAGCCTGTTCGTAGGTGGCTGAGGAATGGCCCATGCTGACTACCACTCCGGTTTCTTTACAATATTTTGTCAGAGCAAAATCTTTATCATGCTCAGGAGCAAGGGTGATGTATTTGATCAGGCCCTTAGCTGCTTCCTGATACATTTTAAATTGCTCTACTGATGCCTGGGCAATGGCTTCCGGCGGCTGGGCGCCTTTGTAATCCATATCCAGATAAGGACCTTCAAAATGAATTCCCAGTATCTCAGCTCCCTCATATCCCTGCTCCACAACCTCTGCCACACTGGCTACTGCTTCTGTAAGAACATCCGGCATCTGGGTAACAGTGGTTGGGAGAAGGGCTGTAACACCCTCTTCCGGAATCCTTTTCAGCCAGTCACGAAGGCCTTCCGGTTCCGCATCATTGGTATCATATCCATAAGCTCCATGGGTATGTACATCGATAAAACCCGGTACAATTCGTTTGTTGCCATAGTCATGATCTACGGCTTTTTCACCATAATTATAAACAGCAGCAATCTTGCCATTCTCCACTTCCAGCTGAGCAGATAGGAACTGTCCTGCTATCCAAATTCTTTTACTTTGTATTATCATAATCGGACACCCTCTTTCTTTCTTTCTCTGCCATTAGTATAATCAGTTTTCCGTAAGTTTTCAAGGGAGTAACTTAAAATTTACCTGAGGGGTTCGACCCTTTTTGAAAAGGGTCGAACCTCTCAGGTAAATCCGTTGTTAAAACTATTGTTATTTCTCAGGAATCGGCCAGGTGATAATCACCCGGAATAAATCCGCTTCCACCTCAACTTGGAATTTTCCATTTTGCAGTTCTACAAAGCTTTTGGCAATTGCCATTCCAAGGCCGGAGCCCTCTGTATTCCTGGACTGGTCACCGCGGACAAACCGCTCTGTGATATCATCCGGATTAAAGTCAAGCTCTGCTGCAGAGACATTTTTCATTGTGATGACAACATTGCCATTTTCCTTTTTCATGTCAATATAAGCCCTTGAATAAGGCATTGCGTATTTCATAATATTGGTCAGAAGATTATCGAAAATACGATAGGTTTTCTGTCCATCCATAGGTAAAACGATTTTATCATCAGGCAGATTCCACCTAAAATCAATGGTGGACTCCTCCATCTTATCGCTTAATTCCAGGCTAACTTCCTTCATCAGGCTTACAATATCTACATCTGCCAGATCAAGAGTTACGTTATTGCTGTTGGCTTTGCTGATTTCAAATAAATCCTCAATGAGGGCCTTAAGACGCATGGACTTTTTCTCCAGCACATCAATATAGGCTTTTTTCTGGTCGTTTGTTATATTATCGTCCTTCAGCAGGTTTACATAAGTAATAATTGCTGTCAGAGGGGTTTTTAAATCATGGGACATATTGCTGATTAAATCTGTTTTCAATTTCTGGCTCTTTACCTCCTCGCCTACTGCCACCTTAAAGCCGCTCTGTATTTTCTGAACCTCTGTTTTAAATGGATCAAACACTCCCAAATCCTCTTCCACTGTAACGTCTAAATTGCCTTCTGCTATTTGGTTGGTGGCTTCTAAAAGTATTCTGTATTTGGCGCTTAAATCTCTGTAGTATTTCCTCATTATAGTAAAGAGAACAACAGAATAGATAAACAGAACTCCTATGCCAAAGAACCACATACTGCACAGCACAGCCAGAATAATAAAGTTAACTCCTACAATTTTAAAAATGGTTTTATCAGACTTTTCCTGCAGATTGATTCCGACAATAAAGCTGTACATTTTATTGCAAATGCCTTTGACCCAGCCCCAGAACAATCCCAGCAGAGTTCTTTCTCTGATATATCTTCTGAAACCAATATGAAAAATATCTCTTACGCATAAAATCATCCAATAGGTCAGTGCAAAAGGAACACTCCACCAGAATACATTCCACAATTTCACCAAAACATTGGCCACACCGTTTAGAAAACCGGCTCTCAGCAGGGTGCTGTAAACTTCGCCCCTGTTTGTATTAGCAACCAGGTTATTAAGTGTGATACCAAATCCGAAACCAATTCCCCACAAACCCATCACAATTTCAAATGGAACTCTGAGGGCTTTATTATCTTCTGCCCATCTCACATCAAAGCAGGAGATTAAAAATGCCAATACTGCCACTGCACACATGAGTCCGGCAAATACTTTCAATACAATTCCAGATTGGCGATAAGAATTCCAGTTGGTACTTTTTAACTCCGTAAGGGTTGCTAACTGATTTTCATTCATTCCATAAACAAAGGTTTTATTTTTGGGATTTTCTAATTTTATATCCTGGTCATAACGATATTCGTCCCAGTAGTTGTCATGCATGGGATCTATTTCACCAAAGTTTTGTAATGCATTAATGATAAATGAAGTGTTATCTCCAATTACATCAGTGACTTCCATACGGCCAAGCTCATCATAGTGCATAACTGCCTTAAATACATAGGAGTCATCCTTCAAAATAGAGCGCCCGCCTCCATGACCAATCAGCACTTCTCCATTTTCATTCAGTACCTGATAGTCGATGGAACTGCGAATACTGTTAAAATACTGTTTCCAATTTTCAAATTCTCCTACACAGCTTTGACGAAGGGATTTTAAATAGCTTTGGCGCTCCTCATATTCTGCCTCTGCTTCCAGATTGCTTTGAGATAATTCATAGTGAAATCCATATTCTTCTGCATTGGCAGAATCTGCTGTACCTGCTGCTGTATCTGGACCTGCTGTCGCTGAATCTGCTGCTCCTGCCAGTGTATCTGGACCTGCTGCCTCTGGATCAGCCGAATTTACTGCACCTGCCACTGCGTCTGGATCAGCTGCATCATCCACTTTCTCTGGACCTGCTGCGTCTGGATCAGCCATCTCTAGACCATCCACCTCTGAATCCTGGTTTACTTCTCCAACAGTTCCGTCAGTATGCCCGTTATTGTATCCCAAACTATTGTTTTTCAATTCCTCTGCAGCATTTGGGAAATAGAAATTAAAGGGGGAAATGGAATTCCCCTGTTCATACTCCTTTTCTTCCAGAGCCAGCACATAATTTCCAAATACCAGATGACGCAGAAAGCTTTGCTGCTGATATACAGGTTCCTCATAGCTGACTATCTCTCTCTTAAAAAATGGGTATAACCCCACCATAGTTACAGCTGCTGTCAGTACAACAACCAGTGCCAGTATAAAACTGACATTATGCCTGTTTTTCGATTTTGTATCCAACTCCCCACACCACCTTTAAATATTTCGGTTCTTTAGGGTTGATCTCAATTTTCTCACGGATTTTACGTACATGAACCATAATAGTATCTGTATTAATAGCACGTTCATTCCAAACCCGCTCATATATCTCTTCTGCTGAGAACACCCTTCCCGGATTCTTCATAAGCAGAGCAAGTATCTTAAATTCAATGGGTGTCAGCTTAGCCGGCTTTCCGTCTACAGTGACCTCCACTGTATCCTCATTAAGCTCCAGACCACCGATTACATATACATTGCTCTTATCTTCTTTTTCCTCCAGCATTTCCATATACTTGCGATATCGTCTTAGCTGGGAATTAACTCTTGCAAGCAGTTCCATAGGGGTAAATGGTTTTGATACGTAATCATCGGCTCCAATGTTCAGCCCCATGATCTTATCAACTTCCTCTGATTTTGCGGACAGGATAATTACTGGGAAATCATGTTTTTCCCGTAATTTTACAGTCATTGTAATCCCGTCCATCCGGGGCATCATAACATCTACAATTGCCAGATGAATTTCATGCTGTTCCAGAATCTTAAGGCCTTCTACACCGTCAGATGCCTGGAATACTTCATATCCCTGACTTCTTAAGTATATCTCGATTCCTTCCCTTATTTCTTTGTCATCTTCTACCAGTAAGATGTGATTTGCTTCCATGATATAATCTCCTTTTCATCAGAATGGGGTTTAGGGTAAAATGTATCAGTCCCGCCATGTGCTTTGATTGGGTTTCGCTCCATTTCTGCTTGTAGTATAAGGATAAACCTGCAATCTTAATTTGTAAGGCGGGGAAAACGAAAGATTTTCTAAATAATTATGATAGGTCGGAAATGTTTATAGAAAAAGGGAAAAGTCATATTGAATCATACAATTCTCCATTCTTCTCCCTCTCTTAATATCTGCCTGACTGTTATTTATAGTTTCTCAAGAGCATCTTTGCTCATTTCCTCATCTACATAGAATTTGCCATCTTCGTCACGGTAAAATGCTAATCCTGCAGGCGCTTCTAAAATTGGAATAATGTCCTCATCATAGTTGGCAATTGTATTTAACTTATATACACCAAAATGACCAGCTTCATTGCAGTATTCTTCATCTTCTGATCCTTCATAGAACATCCAGCCGCTATCTTCCGGCTGATCCTCACTGAGCTCACCACGGAGCATGTAACCCACTTTACAGCCGTCTACCATAATCCGGTCTGATGCAATTCCAAACAGATCTCCATCTATTAAGGGTTTAATATCCTCTCCATTTAAAAATAACTTTTTCCTCTCAGGCTGTTCAGGCATAGATATATCAAATGCCTCCGGATCAATGAAACAAACAACAAGACAAGCCTTTTCTCCCGCTTCATCATATCCCCAATAGCCGCTATAGGCACCATCGCCAAATCCACTGCTAAACATAATCAGATTATCATCAGTTCCCGGCAGACTCCAGTCCAAATAGTCGCCGTCCTCTCTCTGAAAATCTGGAAAACGTTTTGCATAGTCAGCCATAATCGCTGCAAAATAATCATCATAGTGGTTTTTCTCCGGATTTTCCTTATGCCAGTTTTTAAGAAACTGCGAATATGCCACAGACACTGACTTATCACAAAAACAAGCCAATCCTGTATCCACTCCAAACATGGCAAATACTCCCGGCTGATCTTTATCCTCTATTGTATACCCCTGAGGCATAGCCAGTTCATAGCGCACCGGAGTCTTTCCGTTAATGTCTAATTTAGCTCCAAGAAATTTATATCCAAACACCGGATGGGTAATAACGGAAATGCTGACAGGATAATCTCCCGGCTCTACGGTTTCCTCCAAAGTGCAGGAAAACTCTGAATTCATATAACAGAGGGGATCTCCAATTTCGATTCTCCCTGTTTTTAAATGGATATCTCCAATATTGATAAGTTCATATTTACCTTCCTGATCAAAGATGGCATTCAGCAGTTCTGTGCCTGGTTCTGTTTTTCTTAATTCCAGATTTTTACGGAAACTCTCCATAAAAACCTCCTGCCAGATATTTTCACCCATAGTCTCCTCCTGTTTATATGGTTCGGTCTCCTTGTTTTTCCCATTATATCATTGGTGTTTATATACTGGCAAGTTGATTCAGTTTCCAGAAGAGCAAAATACCCTGTCTGCCAAATGCAAAAAAAGAGAAACCATTTCACATTTCCGAAAGGTCTCTCTATATTATTGATATTTATTCCGATGTCTTCCTGATATTGGTCTCCATCAGTCTGTTATAACCAAGCCATCCAGTATTATCTCCAGCTCCCTTTAATACCTCGATCATAGTCTGCATCTTAGCATCTGTATTATCTGCATAACTTAAAGCCAAAGCTTCAATAATAGCAGGTTTTTTAGGAGAACCATATTCCAGCTCACCATGATGTGACAGAATGCAGTGTTTTAATTCTGATGTCAGTCTGTCCGGGAATCCTGGAATTGTCTTAATTCTGTCTCCAATCATCTCTGTTCCAATAATGATGTGCCCTAACAGCTGCCCATCATCTGTATAGTCATTCTCCGGAAATGTGGAAATCTCCTTTGTTTTACCTATATCATGAAACATTGCAGCAGTCAGCAGCAAATCCCTGTTTATCATAGGATACGTTCCTGAGTAATAATCACAAAGCTTTGTCACACTTAAGGTATGCTCTAAAAGGCCGCCTACAAAGCCGTGATGTACGCTTTTTGCTGCGGAATGAAATTGAAATGCTTTTGCAAACTCCTCATCCTCAATAAAAAAGCTTTCTGCCAGCTTTTTTAGATAAGGATTCTTAAGGCTTTTTATAATTCCCTTAAATTCTTCATACATCATTCCAATATCCTTGGAGGATACAGGCAGATAATCGCTGGGAGTATATTCGCCCTCACTGGCTATGCGCACACGTCTGATATTCAGCTGATTGGTGTTCTGAAATACATTTACATCAGCATCAATAAAAACATAATCCATAGTTTCAAAATTGCCGATTCCCGGTGATCCTAAATCCCAGATCTTCGCGTCTATGGTTCCTGTTTTGTCCTGCAGTACAACATTGCCGTATTCTTTTCCTGCCTTTGTCAGGGAAATCTGCTTATTCTTGCACAGATATACATCTGATACATGCATACCTTCCCTAAATGAATCAATATACCTCATTACCATCCTCCATGTTTTTCTCAGGAATATAGGAGAGCCAGGCAGTTTACCTGGCTCCTATGGTTACCTGATATTCTATCTCTTTATATTCATCTCTGCCATTACGGGAAACCAGTACATTGATTATATCTCCCGGAACTGCAGCTTCCAGCTTCACCTGAAAGTCCTTCATAGTGACGATCTGTTCTTCATCCATAGCAATGATAATATCACCACACTGAATTCCCGCATTATAAGCCGGGCTGTCATTGTTAATATCCACGATATAAACACCTAAAGGCATACCCTGCTCATTCATAACAGCACTGACCTCCTGCCCTTTTATTCCAAAATAAGGGTAAGGCAAGCCATTAAACATTTTAACAAGAATGCTCTTATAATCAGAAATAGCCATAGCCGCTGTCATATTGATATTGTTGTCATTCTTATATTCGTCTGTAACCCAGCCAATAATCTGACCTGAAGTGTTCATAAGAAATGTGCCTGTGGCTGCATTGCTGTTCATATCAGTATATAATATTCTGGTCATACCATCTGTTATCTGAACATTCTTTGTAATAAAGGAAATAAAGCTGTATCCTGTGGAATGTACCATTCCTGTAGGGCTTCCAATGGCTACAATCAAATCTCCCTGTTTAACGGAATAGGAATTACCAAGTTCAATTACCTCAGTCTCATCTAATAGTGCACGTCCCAAATCAACCATAGGAACACTTACAACCGCCATACCTGACAGCTTGTCTGTCTGCTTAATAGTACCCTGAACCTCAGTTCCATCGGAAAATGCCACCTTAATAGCTTCTGCATCCTCAACCGCACCCTCTGGTGTCAGCACAAGCAGCTCGTCATTGGCTGATGCGATAATGGCTCCGGCATATAAATCTGTATTCTCTACAGGATTATTGAACCAGTCTGTCTGTGTTTTTACAGAGTGAACGGTTACAATGCCCTTGTCTGCTTTCAGAACAACAGTGCGCAAACTGCTATAGATTGTATTTAAATCATCTATATCAAATGGATATTGTTCCATCATGGAATTTAAAACATCCTCTATGGGTTCTGTCTCTCTGGCAGTGGTTGGCTCTGTTTCCACAGGTACTGTAGCTGTAGTTGTCGGTTCTGGTTCGTCCTTAGGAATCGTAACCGGTATAATTTCCTTGGTGGTCTCCTTTACAAGATAACGTTCAGCCACAGGTTTGGACACAACAAAAGTAACTGCAGCCACAACACCAAAAAGTGCCGCAGTTAATAAAAGACCAAATGCCCTTTTCAATATCATTCGCTTTGACATTGGCTGTTTTACGATTTTTTCATTGATAAAACGGCGTGGTTCCGTTTTTTTATCGTCTGCCCTATTCTTGTCTGGCATACAAACCCTCCTTTTCAGAAGACTTAAACCTATTATAAGGTTGTTGTTCATTTTATGCAAGAAAAAGATATGAAATCGGGTCTTTGCAGAATATTTTCCAGTTTTTTAGAAATAGTATACTTATAAACCATTTTAATCCAAGGAGGACTTATTATGCCAGATTTTAAGAATAGTGAAACAGCTAAAAACCTGATGCGTGCATTTGCAGGGGAAAGCCAGGCAAGAAACCGATATACCTTTGCTGCCGGACAGGCTAAAAAGGAAAAGCTTGCAGTTATACAGGCAGTTTTCACTTATACTGCCAACCAGGAAAAAGAACATGCGGAGATTTTTTATAATCACTTAAAGGAGTTAAAAGGTGAAACTATATTCATAGACGGCGGTTATCCTGTTGATTTATATGATAAAACAGAAGATTTATTAAAAGCAGCCCGTCACAATGAGTATGAGGAATATCAGGATGTTTACCGCCATTTTGCAGAAGTTGCAAAGGATGAGGGATTTGCCCGTGTTGCTGCTTCATTTTCCATGATTGCTGAAATAGAAAAGGTTCATGGGGATCGTTTTCAGATGTTTGCGGATTATTTAGAGCAGAATAAGTTATTTGTATCTGACGTGGAAACTGGCTGGATCTGCTTAAACTGCGGATACGTAACACGGAGTCTGGAAGCGCCTAAGGTATGCCCTGTGTGCAGTCATGACCAGGGGTATTTTATCCGTCTGGAGCTGTCTCCTTATATGAGATAAAAGTATGAGATAAACTGCATTTGTTATGCCTCTCTTCCTCTTGCGGCAGAGGGGCTGATTATGATATACTGTAACCATCACCGAGAAGGGCAGCAGACTAGTGTGTTGTACGTTCATCTTTAACCCAACAATACACTAAGTTACTAACATGATTTTCAGAACAGAAAGTGAAGTTTACAGGTATAACACATGAATCAAAAATCACTAAAAACATTAGAATATTATAAAATCATTGATCAGCTGGAAGGATACGCCTCCTGTGAGTCCGGTAAGGAACTGTGCAGGAATCTGGTTCCTTCCATTGATCTTGAAGAAATAGTCAGAATGCAGAGGGAAACCACCGATGCAGTGACAAGAGTTCGCCAGAAGGGCGGTATTTCCTTTGGAGGAGTGAAGGATATCCGTGCTTCTTTAAAACGTCTTGATGTAGGAAGCTCTTTAAATATTATTGAGATTCTGGCAATCAGCAATCTTCTGAACTCTTCAGCCAGAGCCAAAGCCTACGGAAGGCATGAGGATTCCGAACTTCCAGAAGATAGTCTGGAAGATTTTTTTGCTGCGCTGGAACCATTGACTCCTGTGAATACAGAGATCAAACGCTGTATTTTATCAGAAGATGAGGTCAGTGATGATGCCAGCCCGGGACTGCGCAGTGTTCGCCGTTCCATGAAAAATATCAATGACAAGATTCACACTCAGATGAATACCATCTTAAATTCCAGCAGGTCCTATCTCCAGGATGCAGTGATTACCATGAGAAACGGCCGCTACTGTCTCCCTGTTAAATCAGAGCACAAGTCCCAGGTAGCCGGCATGGTACATGACCAATCTTCCACAGGCTCCACTCTATTTATTGAGCCTATGGCGATTATTAAGCTGAACAATGACTTACGGGCTTTAGAGATTCAGGAACAAAAGGAAATCGAAATGGTTCTGGCTGACTTAAGCAATCAGCTGGTTCCTTATATGGAAGAGCTGGAAGAGAATTACAGGGTTCTCTCCAAGCTGGATTTTATATTTGCAAGAGCAGCTCTTTCCCGTCATTATAATGCATCAGAGCCTAAGTTTAACAAAAAGGGTTACATCAATATCAAAGATGGCCGCCATCCTTTACTGGACCCTGCCAAGGTAGTTCCTATTAATATCCATTTGGGAAAAGACTTTCATCTTTTAATCGTAACAGGTCCTAATACAGGCGGTAAAACTGTTTCTCTAAAAACAGTGGGACTATTTACCTTAATGGGACAGTCTGGTCTTCATATTCCGGCATTTGATGGTTCGGAGCTGGCTGTTTTTGATGAGGTGTTTGCGGATATTGGAGATGAGCAGAGCATTGAGCAGAGTCTCAGTACCTTTTCCTCTCATATGACCAATATTGTTAAGATACTGGAGCAGGCAGACAGTAATTCACTCTGTCTCTTTGATGAACTGGGAGCAGGAACTGACCCAACAGAGGGTGCAGCGCTTGCCATCTCTATTTTAACATTTTTACACAATATGAAGTGCCGCACTATGGCTACCACACATTACAGTGAGCTGAAGGTATTTGCCCTGACCAGTCCAGGTGTGGAGAATGCCTCCTGCGAATTTAACGTTGAAACCCTGCAGCCTACCTACCGCCTTCTCATTGGTGTACCTGGGAAAAGTAATGCATTTGCCATTTCCAAGAAGCTGGGGCTGCCGGATTATATTATTGATGAGGCCAAAACCCATCTGGAAGCAAAGGATGAGACTTTTGAAGACCTTCTGACCCATTTAGAACAGAACCGGGTGACCATTGAGAAGGAGCGAATGGAGATCGAGTCCTACAAACGGGAGATTGAACAGTTAAAATCCCGTATAACCCAGAAGGAAGAACGGCTTGATGAACGCCGCGACAAGATGATTCAGGCTGCCAAAGAAGAAGCCCAGAAGATTCTTCGTGATGCCAAGGATACCGCTGATCAGACCATACGTCAGATTAACAAGCTGACTTCTGACTCAGGCATCAGCAAACAGCTGGAAGCTGAAAGAAGCCGTTTGCGCAGCAGCCTTCAGAATGTGGATTCTTCCTTATCTATAAGGAAGGAATCAAAACAGCCTCAGAAGAAGATCGATCCTAAGAAGCTAAAGCTTGGAGATGGAGTCCGTGTTCTCAGTATGAATTTAAACGGAACAGTCAGCTCCCTGCCTAATTCAAAAGGGGATCTCTATGTACAGATGGGAATATTACGTTCTCTGGTTAATATCAAGGATTTGGAGCTGCTTAACGAGCAGTCCATCACAGGGCCGGGAGTAGGTAATGAGAAGAGAAAAACCGGAAGCGGAAGCAGTTCTACCCGTGTTTCCAAGTCCTTCTCTATCTCCCCTGAGGTGAATTTAATCGGAATGACTACCGATGAAGCTATTCCTCAGTTGGATAAATACTTAGATGATGCCTATCTGGCACATCTGCCTCAGGTGAGGGTGGTTCACGGAAGAGGTACGGGGGCTCTTAAGAATGCAGTTCATAAGCATTTGAAGAGACTGAAATACGTTAAGGAATTTCGCCTTGGTGTATTTGGGGAGGGTGATACCGGAGTTACTATTGTTACGTTTAAGTAGATTTTTTGCAAACGGGGTTCGACCCTTTGATA
>DHOR01000035.1:0-20683 GCA_002409995.1 Hungatella sp. UBA5385
GGGTCGAACCCCTCAGGTAAATTCTATGGCACTGGGACAATATTCTTTCAAAAAACATTCTCCGCACTTAGGGCTTCTGGCAACACAGATGGTCCGCCCCAGAGTAATAATATGGATATTCCAGAGAATCCAGTGATTCTTGGGAAGCACCTTCATCAGTTCATATTCAATCTTTTCCGGATCTTCAGATTTGGCAAATCCCAGCTTTCTGGAAATCCGTTTTACATGAGTGTCAACTACAATACTGGGCTCATTATAGATATTACCACGGATTACATTGGCTGTTTTCCTTCCAACTCCTGCCAGAGAAAGTAAATCCTCCATATCACTGGGCACTTCTCCATGAAACCTTTCGATTAAGTCTGCACAGCAGGAAATAATATTCTTAGCTTTATTATGATAAAATCCAGTGGAATGAATGTCTTTTTCCAGTTCTTTTAAGTTTGCATTGGCAAATTTCTCAAGAGTATCGTATTTCTTAAACAGATCAGCAGTTACAATGTTCACTCTGGCATCTGTACACTGTGCGCTTAAAATCACGGCAATCAGCAGCTGCCATGGTGTTTCATGGTTTAAATAGCAAATATATTCTTTTCCATACTGTTCATCAAGAGCTGCCAGAACCTTTTCCACTCTGGCATTCAACTCTGCTTTTGTCTCTCGCTTCGCCATAATTTCCTCCTAATCAAGCTCTACAACGTAAGCTGCTGCATTATAAGTCAGGGGATCCCGGTTTTTATAATCGAAGAGAACTGCCCTTCCATCCCGGAACACCTCCAAATGAGCCATTTTAATCAGTTGTCTGGCTTCAAATCCCTCATAACCCTCTTTCAAATACCGATGTTCCTTTGCCTCCACTGCAAAAAACTCCCGAATCTTTTCTTTATAAGGAAGCTGATCCATGGAGAATGCAGGCCGGCTCTTCATATTTTCCCTTAAGTAGAGATCATAGACAAATAAATCTTTGTAAAAATCCAGCTTACCTGACGGCTCTCCTGAGTGTTCTCTTGGCATATCCCCTAACTGTTCTTCTGGCATTTCTCCTTGAATATCCTCTAACTGTTTTTCTGGCATATCCCCTGCCAGCTTCTCCGCCACAAACTTCTCTAAAATCTCATATCTGGCAATCCTGGTATGGTTTATCCCAAATAACCCATAAGCTTCATAATATTCCGCCAAACTCTCAAACATGTCAAATGGAGTCTGAAATTCCTCAACAAGGGCTTCCATTGTATAGCGGAACTGGCCGCTATTTCCATAGACCTCCACCATTTCCTCCACTGCCTTCAGTTTCAGAATCTCACCATAATTTAACCACGCAGTGCTAAGAACCTCATAAGGCGGTTCTGATTTGTAGACCAGATCATAATTCCTGGCTCTTTCTTCCATATAAGAACCCTTTAAAACCTTCAAAAATCCAAGCTGTAGCTGCTCAGGCTTCATCTCATAGACTGTATTAAATGAATTCTTAAAGCTTTCATAGTTCTCATATGGAAGCCCTGCAATTAAATCAAGATGCTGATGAATGTTCTGAAAACCATTGACCTGGTCAACTACAGCCTTCAGCCTCTTAAGATCAGTTTTCCTCTGAATTTCCTTAATAGTGTTGGGGTTTGTACTCTGAACTCCGATTTCCAGTTGAATCAGACCGGGACGCATGGTTTTCATCAGCTCCAGCTCTTCCTCATCAAGCAAATCCGCAGATATTTCAAAATGAAAATTAGTAATTCCATTGTCATGTTCCGTAATATAGCGCCAAATTTCCATTGTATGCTTTTTATTACAGTTGAAGGTCCGATCAACGAATTTAACCTGAGAAACCTTATGTTCCAGGAAATAATCCAGTTCCCTTTTCACCAGCTCCATATCCCGGAACCGGACGGATTTATCCAGAGATGACAGGCAGTAGCTGCAGGAAAATGGACAGCCTCTGCTGCTTTCATAATAGATGATTCTATTTTTAAAGCCCTCCAGCTGATCATATAAAAATGGAATCTCACTCATATTGACAGCATTCTTAAGCGGTGTCTCCACAGGCTCTCCTGAAAAATTGCGAACAGCAATACCCGGAATTCCTTCCAGAGTTTCCTGAAACTTACTTCCTTCTCTTCTTCGCCGCAAATGCCATCTCACAAGACTGGTAAAGGATTCCTCTCCTTCTCCCATCATAATACCAAAAACTGCAGGCTCTTCCTTGAGAACCTGAGATGCATCATAAGAAACCTGAGGACCTCCCAGCCAGATCTCCACATCAGGGAGAACTTTCGGAAGGTCCCGAACCAGTTGCATTACAAATGTAATATTCCAGATGTAGCAGGAAAATCCCACCACATCCGGTTTTCTCCTGTAAATATCACTTAAAATATCATCAAACTGGTTATTAATGGTGTATTCCCCCAGTTCAATCCTGCAGCTCCCGTCTGCAAGCTCCGGTTCTGCACCATGTGCCTCTGCATATGCCTTCAGACTGTAAATCCCCGGATTGGAATGGATATACTTAGCATTGAGAGCAGCCAGTAAAAACTTCATAGTTAAACCTCGATTTCTATCTTTCTTCCTGATGACTGATACTGGTAATAACGTACTCCTGCTGCATTTAACATTCGTTTGGAAGCGTTGACTGCAGGAGTTCCTTCATATTTATCACTGGCATAAACGATGGTTTTGATTCCAGCCTGGATTATCGCCTTGGCACATTCGTTACATGGAAACAAAGTTACATATAGCTTGCTGCCATCCAGACTTCCGCCTCTATAGTTTAAGATAGCATTTAATTCACTGTGTGTGGAGTAGTAATATTTGGAATTATAAGGGTCTTCCTCCGAATTTTCCTTCCCCCAGGGGAATTCGTCATCGGAACATCCCTTTGGCAATCCATTGTAGCCCATGGACAATATCTTATTATCCTGGCTCACGATACAGGCTCCAACCTGTGTGCTTGGGTCCTTGGAACGTTTTCCCGCTAATATGGCAACTCCCATAAAATACTCGTCCCATGTGATATAATCTTCTCTTTTTCCGGTCATTGCACTGCCTCCCTTTTTACTTTTGTTTAGATTATTATTCATTCATCTGCATTTAAAATATGATACCCTGCCGCCTTAGTCAACCGATTCATAATTGCCTGTCCGAGATGATCCCTGGAAAAGCTTTCGGAAAATATAAAATCAGCATTTAAATCATCGAATTCCCGAAGCACACCATACAGATTATGGGCTATGCTGGATTCCTCTGACCTGATTCCCATGGAGCGTACCACTCCTTTGGAATACTTTTCCTTTGTTTCCTCTGTACAGATAATACCTACTATAAACCCCTCTTCCAGCTTCTCAGAAGTCAGACGGTTAATCAAAGCAACCACATTATCCATCTCCCCTTCTACCAGGGTCAGCTCTGCTTTGGGGGCGTAATGCTTGTACTTCATTCCAGGTGCTTTTGGCTTAATATCTGATTCCATAGGGCCATTTCCTGTAATTGCAGGGTCCAGTCCAATCTCTTTTCCAAGAACTTCAGATGCCATTTCCTGAGTTACTGCTCCTGGTCTTAGGATCACCGGCTCTATACCTGATACATCAATAATGGTAGATTCCACACCGATTCCAACAGGTCCTCCGTCTACTATCATATCAATTTTCCCATTCATATCCTGCCATACATGCTGGGCAGTGGTAGGGCTTGGTCTGCCGGAGGTATTGGCACTTGGAGCTGCTACAGGAACTCCTGCAAGCCGAATGAGGGCTTGTGCAACCGGGTCGCTGGGCATACGGACTGCCACAGTTTCAAGACCGCCGGTAGTTCCATAAGGAACCAGGCTGCTCTTGGGGAAAATAAGTGTCAATGGTCCTGGCCAAAAGGCATGAATCAATTTCTCCGCATCTTCTGATATCTCCGAAACAAGAGGTTTTAAGGACTCAATTTCTGCAATATGGGCAATCAGAGGATTATCTGAGGGGCGTCCTTTTGCTGCATATATTTTCTTAGCAGCCTCTTCATTTAAAGCATTGGCCCCCAAACCATAGACTGTTTCAGTGGGAAATGCTACAAGTCCGCCGCTTTTTAACAGCTCCCCTGCCTTTTTAAGTTTACTCTCATCAATCTGTTCTGTATCTTCTATTATAATGTGCTCTGTTATTATCTGCTTTACTTTTATCTGTTCTGTTTCCATGACTCGCATCTCTTTTCTATTGACACACCGGAACAGCAAAACCTGTCCCGGCTTTTCAGAATATCATATCACAACGCCTGTCTCCATGCAACTTTTCGTTGATGATTCCTACTGTAATACTTGCAGGATTACCATAATAATGATACCATAGAGAATATTAGTTTGGGAGGAAAGAATACATGGCTTTAATAATACCAGAAAACTATGACCCTCATCTCACCATCCGTGAGACTCAGAAGGCGATTAAATACATACGAGATACATTTCAGAAGGAATTCGGCAGAGAGATGAATTTAGAGAGAATTTCTGCTCCTTTATTTGTAGAAAAAAGCAGCGGACTTAATGATGACTTAAGCGGTGTGGAACGTCCGGTAGCCTTTGATCTTCTGGGAATACCAGGAGAAATAGTGGAAGTAGTTCATTCACTTGCCAAGTGGAAACGTATGGCACTTCATGAATACGGCTTTAAGCCTGGTGAAGGACTCTACACCAATATGAACGCCATCCGCCGCGATGAAGAGCTTGATAATCTTCATTCCTGCTATGTAGATCAGTGGGATTGGGAAAAAGTGATCAATAAAGAGGACAGAAATTTAGAGACTCTGAAAGAAACAGTGCAAACCATTTACAAAATCATCAAACACATGGAGCATGAGGTATGGTACAAATATCCCAATGCAGTTAAGAAGCTTCCTGAGGATATTGTTTTCATCACTTCACAGGAACTGGAAGACCTTTATCCTGATGAAACTCCAAAGGAACGGGAAAATCTCATAACCAAGAAACATGGCTGTGTTTTCTTAATGCAGATCGGTGATAAACTGGCTAGCGGTCAACCTCATGACGGCAGAGCACCTGACTACGATGACTGGCAATTAAACGGCGATATTCTGTTTTGGTTTGAGAATTTAAAATGCGCTCTGGAGATTTCCAGCATGGGTATCCGTGTTGATGAAAAATCTCTGGATGAACAGCTGAAGAAATCCGGATGCGAAGACCGCAGAAACCTGCCATATCACCGTATGCTGTTAAATGGCGAATTGCCTTATACTATAGGCGGTGGTATTGGACAGTCACGGCTGTGTATGCTATTGCTGGACCGCGCTCATGTTGGCGAAGTTCAGGCTAGTATCTGGCCTAAGGATATGAAAAAAGAATGTGCCAAGCATAAGATATTCCTGCTTTAATTTACCTGAGGGGGTCGACCCTTTTCAAAAAGGGTCGACCCCCTCAGGTAAATATCAAAAAAGTACCTCATTCACTGATAACCAGCCCATTTAAAACATGCAGGGGAATCAATAGAATAAAGGTACTTTTTAATTATTAGAAATCCATATCTGCCAAAGAAAAACGGTTCTCCAATTCAGCAGGAGCTACATCATGTTCATAAACAATTTCTTCTTGATATAGCTCAGGATCCGTCCAATAATGACCATTATAATGAACTACACTTCCATTTGCAATTCCATTTAAAGTCGCTTCATAACTTCCGCTAAAGCTAACCCACCCTTTATAAGGTGCACCTGAAGGCTCACCCATATAATTGCCAGGATTGAGGCAGCTTCCACTGTCGCTGAATCCAAACCAACCATTAGCAAATTGATACCAACCGGTTTTCATATAACCGGTATCTCCAAAATAATACCAGTACATATCAATTTTTTTCAAACCATTTATAGGATAAGTGCCATTATCATTTTGATACCACCAGCCGATATCATCTTGTACCCATTGTCCAGCAAATGCTGTCATAGACATAGTTAGAGAAATAGCTGCTGTAACAATAAATAATTTTAATTTTTTCATAAGTCCCTCCTTGAAAAAAAACTGTTTGTTATAAGTAGTATACAGCTAAACACAGTAGAATGTAAACCTAATTGTTCTGCATCATTTGAAATCACAAAAAAAGTGTAGACTCGACCCTTTTCAAAAAGGGTCGAACCCCTCAGGTAAATTCATCCGCCCCCCATCACTGGCTATTCAAAAATTCCATGATGCCCATATGTATAGTCCAAGCCAACTGATCCTGATACTCCTCAGAATTAAGCATCCCCGCTTCCTTCCAATTAGATAAAAACCCACACTCCACAATCACAATAGGCGTCTTCACATGAAGAAGCAGAAAATAATTATCATTAGCTTTCGCTAATCTCCTGTTATTCTCCCCAAGCACATAATCAAACCGTTTCTGCAATATTTCAGCTAAGGCTTTGCCTTTCACAGACCCCTTATAATAAAACACCTGTCCTCCGTTAATCTCCTCCTGATGATAACTGTTCTGATGAATGCTCACGGTCAGGTCAGGACTTACTTCATTGATGATCTGGCATCGTTTGTTCATATCCGCTGATTTCTTTTTGCTGTCCTTAGCAGTATAGAGTCCCTGGTCACTGTCCCTTGTAAGGACAACCTCCACATCAGACGCCTCCAGATAAGCCTTCACCTTCTCCGTAACCTTCAGATTAATGTCCTTTTCCAGACTTCCATCCACTCCTATTTTGCCCGGATCGTTGCCTCCGTGCCCGGCATCCAGTACTACAACCTTTTTTTCCTTTCCTCTTGTTACATTAATTCCTGCTGCCATTTTTCCCGCCTGACTGGATATGAGATAAACCAGTACCAGCAAAAGTACTGCCATCAATGGTTCTAATTTAGATAATTTCACGCTTCCATCCCAATAAATTTCCTTATTGAATTATATCTTCCAAAAAAATAAAAAAGAACTTGCCGAAGCAAGTTCCTCTAATTCCATGTATATGTTATTCAGCTTCCAGTACATTATAATCCACAGTCCCTTCATCAACAACAGATTCCAGATGCTGAGCCAGAATACTGGGATAGCCTAATTCATCCCACAGCTGATAACCCGGCCTTTCCACTGCCTTATCCCGAATCTCATAAACTTTTCCATTATAATAATATGTATTCAGTTCTCCATATAGCTTTGCCATCAAATCCCTCTGAGTTTTGGAAAGCCCGATTTTGTCTTCATTTTCAGCAAATTCATCCTGTGCCTGATTGTAAAATACCCTGTTTGTAAATGTTACGCCAAATTCCTTAAAATTCAGCAGATTTTCATCTGTACTTCCATTGTCCTGTGCCCATTTTTCCATATCAAGTGCTTCTGTATGATAGCGAAAGCTGGCGTCATCTCCATAATATAACACTCCATACTGACAAGGAGGGGTTGCCACTGAGCTGGTGACTATTTCATAAATCCCATAATCCTCTCCTGATCTCATAAAATGCTGCACATGCAGATGTCCACTGAGAAATAAAGGCACATCCCAGCTTTCCAGCTGATCAATCAGCTGCGCGCTGTGCTCAATGGTATAATCCTTTACATAAACCTCACTTTCATCCAGCAGATTGTGATGAGCAACAGGAATCACATTCATTCCCAATCTCCATGCCTCCTCCATCTGCTCTTCAATCCAGTCATAGGTTCCCTCCTGGATCATACCACCCATCTGGCTGTAAGGCATATACTGACAGGTATCCAGCATCATAGCCCTGGTGTAATCATTGATTTGGTAGACATAACTTAGAGACGCCGGGTCCCGGCTTACAGCCTCACTATATCCGTAGTCATCGTAAATGGTCTCAAATTCCTCAGGAAAAATAGAAGATACTGCCATGGCATGTTCCTCCAGAAACTGGGAAGCTGCCATATTGTTAATGTCATGATTGCCGGGAATCACTATAACCGGCACTCCGGCAGATTCGATCTCTTTTAATTTGCCGGCTATATCCAGATGACTGTCTTTTTCTCCATTAAATGTTAAATCCCCGCTTATAATCAGTACATCCGGCTTCTCTTCAATTACCTTTTCTATAAATGCATCTGTAATCTCCCAGATATAAGGCATTGCCTTACCATCATCATGATCTACCATTTGCTGAAAAGCACTTTTTAAATCAGTAAGATCCTTTGACAGATAATGGATATCCGAAGCCACCAGTATCTTACAGCCACCGGTATACACCGGTTCAGGCGGATTTGCAGTCGGATCATCTGCTGTTCCAGGAAATGATTCAATGGTAGAAGGTTCCGTCTCTGCCTTTGTTGTCTCCAGCTTTGTTGTCTCTGTTATATGTTCTGTCTCTGGGGCAGTTACAGTTTCAGTTTCAACCACAGGCTTTGCCGAACACCCTGCCAGCACTGTACTGATTAATAATGCAGCTGCCAATAACCTTCTATTCATCAATCTATCTCCTCAGATAACTCTAGTCCATTCTCATTTACTCCTGATCCAGCCGAATCTCATCCCATAACTCAGCAGGCTCAAAACCAAGCTTCCAGCAGGCAACGCCTGTCAGATCATACTTCTTAATTAAATCCATTTTCAAGCCAATGGATCGCTCTTCCTCCATCCACAGCTTCTTAAGCCCCTCATCTGTTTTCAGTTCACCATAATACTGTCCAAGAGCTTCCTGCCAGTATAATTCCACCTTATTATCATTAACCCATTCCTTTGCCTTAGCGATGCCGAGAGCAGAGGAAGAGGTCTTGCCTTCTTCATCCTCTGTCCAAACTCTTGTATACAAAGGAATCGCATTAATAAGCTTCTCTTTTGGCACCACTTTTAAAGTGTTAGTAATCCCATCCTCCACATATCCAATGGAAGCAACAGAGCCTGGTTCTCCTCCGGAATAATGCTCATCATATCCCATAACTATCACATAATCCGCTACAATTCCCTGTTCCTTTCGATTATAGAACTGGGTGGAAGCAGTAGGAACATAATTATCTATTGACAGTACAGTCCCATTATTCCTGCAGGCAACAGACAGTTCACGGATAAACTGTACATAATGAACTCCTGCCTCTTCCTTAATCCCTTCAAAATCCAGGTTCAGCCCATCTAATTCATAGAGCTCCACTTCTTCCATCAGGCTGTTAATCAGCTTCTGCCTTACTGATGTTTTTGCCATAAGAATCTCAGTGTTTACATCAGTGCTGAAATTATCAATCAAAGCCCAGACCTGCAAGCCCTTATCATGAGCCTTCTTTACATAATCTGCATCAGCTAAGGAAATAAAATTCCCATCATTATCTGCCATTGCATACCAGGTAGGGGCAATCACATTAAGCCCTTTGGTATTTTCCACTGCACTGTCAAAGTTTGCATTACCTTCAAGGCTTGTTACCTGATGCCAGGCAAGGCACACAGGCTCATCCATGGAAATGCTTGTGTATACAGGTTCATCAAAGGTACTTTCCAGCACCTCACTTTGCAATTCACCCAGACGCTTGTGTTCTACATAACCAACATAGCCATCCTCAGTCCTGACCTTATCCCATTTCTCCATAGATTCCAGAATTGTTACAGAGCTTCCTTCCTCTGCTCTGGTAATAATAGGGCTTTTGATTCCACCCTTCTCTCTAATATTCCCTGACTTTGATACATATGCCTGATTCAGAGAACCCCAGTTATTATTGATGAATATTCGTTTGTTCTCTCCAGTATCATAAGCTGCAGTTTGTATATCTGTATAATTAATAATAAGACCGATAGACAGATAAACTCCATTTTCATTGACCCAGAGAAGGGGAGTACCCTGACTGCCTCTTGTATTAACATCTGCATATACGATTGACTCAGGAAGCGCGTATACCAGAAGCTTTTCATTATTATCCCAGTAAAAACGCTCATTAATATTCTGATTTACCCATTCCACTGGAAGATAGGTCTGCCCCTCCAGATAGATTCCATGTGCCTCCTGAAGCTCTTCATTATAATAAATAGCAACCTCATCACCGCTCACTCCCAGGAAATCCTGCATATCTACATGCTCCTTTGACGGTGTATACTTTTCAACCAGCTGAAATCCGAAAATGGCTGCGATTACTAACAATATTAAAAGTAAGGTTATAAATACCGGTTTTGCCCGTCTCATCATTTGCATTCCTCCTGATCATGGAATCGTTACACTGTTATTTACTAATCTAGATTATACCACATTTACTGCTTTTATCACTTTACATTTTCATTACTTTCTAAAAATTCTTTCTGAAAATAAGGGCGCAGGGAAATCAAACCGGCTATAGGCTGTCGATGGTATCCCGCCCTGCGCCCTATTTAGTTTATAGTGTCTTGTGCCGCTCAAAACTAGTTATAATAAACCCGGTCAAATCTTATTTCACGAAGACAACCTGTATCTTCATCTGGAACAAAATCAGCCATATAAAAAGAGTCATCCTCTCTGACTTCAAATATCTTATTCCAGTCCTTTTCATCGGAATCCATGCCGTCAATGACAATATTAATCCCTTTGTCGTGATATCTTTTAAGACCTTCCAGCATTTTTTCCTCTTCCTCACCTTTTTTCATTGAATTATACCTTCTCTTTTGTAATTCCAGCATCTTTAAGCAGCAGAGGTAGATCCTCAAGGTTTATGGCGTGACACATACTCCCTTTCTGCTGCTATAGAATCTGCTGGTAAAACTGTATCAATTGACCGGTAATTTCCAAAGCGTCTACTGAAACCGGAATTCTCCAGATAGGGCTGCCAAGGTTCTTT
This sequence comes from Hungatella sp. UBA5385, assembly GCA_002409995.1. GTDB lineage: Bacteria > Bacillota > Clostridia > Lachnospirales > Lachnospiraceae > UBA5385. The sequence goes on from DHOR01000035.1 coordinate 10,692, forward strand.
TCCATATTTTTTCTGGCTTCTTCACTTCCGAATACTGTGAACAGTTCCCAGCTCTTCTTCCCCCGCTTCCTATCTCCGGCAAATTCCAGAAACGCTCCGATCTGCCATTCGCAGACACTTCCCACTACAAATTGTCTGTCACATCTTAAAAATTCTCTTAGATTTCCCTCTGAAACTGTGCCGTAATCCACAATTACAGTGTGATATCCGGACCTTTTACACAATAAAAGAGCATCTGTCCCGGCTTTTCCATAATAATCCGTTCCTAGCAGCCTGAATGCGCCGCTTCTATCCAACTCTCTTCTGCTGCATATCCGATGCAACCGTGAAAAATCCTCATGAGAGTTCCATTCCAGCAAAGCACAGCGTTTCCCCAGAATTCCATGATAATAACCTGCAGTCATAATTGCAAAATGGGTAACTCCTGTACCGGAACCTGTTCCAATGATTCCTATGATCTGCTGATTTTCCATTCTATTTTGCCTTCTGTTCACCGCTTTTTCCCGTGCCTTTCTTCTTATGCAGTCTTCTCCACATCATTTTCAACGCCCCCTGCCGTTCTTGCCTATTACCGCAAGGGCTCTGCGTTTCTCCAAGCAGCCCTGATACAAGTGCATCATAAAAGGTTTTTGTCTCCCTGTTTATAACAAACGGGTCAGAAAACCATGGCACTTTAAGGCACCGCCCGGGATCAACACCTTCAGGCATCTTAATTCTGCTTTTTCCATCTGTGTGATTATAAACCACCATGTAGGGTATAGATAACCGCAGCAAGGCTGACACTGACTTTTCAACAGCTTTCTGATTCCAGCACCTGCTGTCGCAGACAAGAATCACTGCATCAGCAAAGGCAGAAACAGCTTTCGGTTCATGACCAAAATCAAGAACTCGGGTTTCATAAGGCGGCGGAGCCAGTTTTACTTCCGCTCCATAGGCAGGCTTCCAGGCAAATCCTCTGTACTGCATAATTCCAAAGCTGTCTCTGACTGCGCCTGAATAGAGGCCCAGCCCGTTGCCCATGCCTGAATCATTCATTTCTTCATAAAGATTGGGATATCCTGAATTTCTTAGATAAGTTGACAGGCCAACAGCCACATGGGTTGTACCGGCCCCAGATCCGCTCCCTGTAAGAGCAATGGTAAGAGGTGATAGTTGTAGACGGTGATCGGCAGCCGTTCCCACACGAGCAAGCTGCTTCAGCCCTTCCTCCAGTTCCTGTGCTGATGAAAAACGCATCACTTTTTCCTCCTGCAGACATCTTCCTATTACTGCAGCCAGCTCCGGGTCCATAGACGGATCACCTTCATAGGGCATCACCGGAAATGCACCTGTATACAGGAAATGGAGGATACCACCAATGGCATATAGGTCTGTTCTCTGATCCAATTCTCTGTTATTATGGTGCTGTTCCGGAGCTGCAAATTCCAGAGTTCCGTAACGTTTGCTGCTGGCATTTGCCTCATAGGCAGGCGCTGCATGGTCAAAATCAATTAATTTGATGGTTTCATGGCACAACAAAAGATTCTTCGGCTGTAAATCCAAATGTAAAATGGGGTTTGGTCCTGCGACATGCAGATAGTGAATGATACGGGCTAACTGAATTCCATAGACTATGGTCAGCTCCCGCGACAGATGTCCCTGGTGAAGAACCAGGTCATATAGAGAATCTCCTTCCAGATATTCTTCGATTAAATAACTAAAATTTTCGTCTTCTTCTACATCGTAAATAATGGGAATTCCCGGATGGCGTAAATCCTTTAGAATTAATGCTTCCCGCCTGAAACGTTCATAATCAAGATGACTTTTCGATACCTGCTTGATTGCACGGTATTCTTCAAGTCCAAGATGAACCGCCAGATAAACAGTACCTGACCTGCCGGTTCCCAAGATACGGCATAGCTGGTATTTTCCAAACAGAACGGTGCTTATTACCTTTGCCACCTCCTTAAACTTGTCCAATACCACCTCTTACTTAATCATTCTAATAGAAAGTTTCCATTATTTCAACCTTTTTTATAAAATACCTTAAATTATTATAAATTTTCTCACATAGTAATTGCCTTTTAGCTATACTATATAGTATAGTTATGTTGAGAAAGTATGTTGACAACCATTTATTATTAAAAGAACAGGAAGTGATCCTATGAAGATAGAACGTATCAATGAGAATCAGATCCGATGTACACTTACTAATTTTGACTTAAGTATTCGGAATCTTAATTTAGGCGAATTGGCTTACGGCAGTGAAAAAGCTCGTAATCTGTTTCGTGAGATGATTCAGAAGGCCTCTAACGAAGTGGGATTCGAAGCAGAAGATACACCTCTTATGGTAGAAGCGATTCCACTGTCTAATGAGAGCGTTATGCTGGTTATTACAAAAATTGAAGATCCGGAAGAACTGGATACACGTTTTGCCAAGTTTTCTCCTATAGCAGACGACGACCAGGATTCCACGCTGAATGATCTGGCAAGTGAACTTCTGGAGGGTGCCGAAGGATTTTTCAATCTCCTTGGTTTAGATAAGAAGGAGGAAATCGAAGAAGATAAGCAGGCAGAAGATACTCATACCTCGTCCATACGAATCTACTCATTTAACAATATAGACCAGATTTCCGATGCCGCAAGGGCTATTGGACAGGTTTATGACGGAGAGAATACATTATATAAAAAACCTGACTCCAGACAGTATTACCTGGTAATCAGGGATACACCCGATCAATCCTTGAATTTTAGCCGTGTATGCAATGTCCTTGCTGAATATGGTTCCAAAATTCGTCAGGATTATGCTTCAGAAGCGTACTACAGGGAACATTACGAGGTGCTGATTGAAGGCAATGCCCTTCAGTCCTTAGCAAAACTCTGACCCGTCCCTCTGATTCATAGTACTTCATCACAAAAAGAACAACCCAAAGGTTTATATCCTTTGGGTTGTCTCTTTTTTCTCTTCCAGTATTTCCAGAAAAAATGCCGCTATTAAATCCAGAGTTACATCTGCTTCCTTAATCCGTAACAATATCCAGTCGTGAATCATTTTATCCGCTTTTTTAAAAATAAGCTCCGTTCCTTCCAGAGTCTTGGCTCTTTCCATTAAAAGCTCACAATCAGGGGTCATAATTTCCTCAGTTCCTGCAAATATTAAAACAGGTCCCAGATGATTCCAGTCTCCATAGATGGGAGAAACAAGGGGATCTTCTGAATGAAGAGACCCACGGTAATGCTCACCTACTACCTGAAGCTCTTCCACAGGAAGAATACGATCCGTCTTTCTGGCTATTTTAATCATAGGATTGGATAAGCTGATATCCAGCCATGGAGAAACCACCGCAGTCCTTACAGGCATAGGCAGTGTTCCCATATCACGAAGCTGCTGCAAAAATGCCAATGCCAGACCACCGCCTGAAGAATCGCCCATAAGGAAAAAACGATCCTCAGGATATTCTTCAACCAACCTCTCATAAGCTTCCAGCAGAACATGATGAGTATCAGTCGCTGAATATTCAGGTGTCAGCGGATATTCCAGAACAGACACTCTCATATGATCCCTAAGAGCAAATCTCTCTGCGATCTCTCTGTGCCGCGGCTCTGCCTCCAGAGTATAGTATCCTCCAGGCAGCATTAATATATGAAGGTTCTTGGGATAGCTTCCATTAATTGTGACACCACGGAATCCGCTGATATCCCAGGTTTTCACTCTCACCTTTTTTGTAAAATCATCTGTGACAAAAGCTCCCGGTCCTCTTACAGGGCTTGTAAGCTTCTGTGCCATTTTCCGGTCGTATTTCATAATTCCTGTCATAATTCTGACTAAGTTGGCTTTCCAGCTCATGGAATAATTTCTCCTTTTAGACACTGACAAATAAAATGCCGGCTCATTAAAAGCCGGCATCCGTTACTTCTTTACAAAAAGAATTTTAATTATCTTTCTGCTAAAACTTCATTAATCTGGGAAACCAGGGTATCACAGTCAATTCCATGAACCATACAAGCTTCCTCTAAAGACTCGCTCTGAGAAGCCGGACAGCCAAGGCAATGCATTCCAGAACGCATTAATATAGGTGCGATGCAGTCATCCACTTGGATTAATGAACCAATTAACATATCTTTATTAATCTGCATGATGTATTCCTCCTTAAAAATTGTACATACTGTCTTTATAATATAATACTTTTCTTTAAAATTAGCAAGGGCTGTCCTGAAATTTACCGAAGGGGTTCTACCCTTTTCGAAAAGGGTCGAACCCCTTCGGTAAATCCCTTCGGTAAATCTGATGTAAAAAGCCGACAGATAGATAAATTTTTATCAATTATGGGGGTTGACGTGTATACAGTATTCAATGTATAATACATTCATACAGAAGTTGTATGAATTATAACCTCTGGTAACCGTTACCTATTATATATACTTATAAATGAATTTATTTATGGAGGTACTACATTATGAGATCAGAATGGAGAGATTTCGCAGGCGGAGTCTGGAAACGTGAAATCAACGTAAGAGACTTTATCCAGAAAAATTATACTCCCTATGACGGAGACGACACTTTCCTTGCCGGGCCAACAGAGAAGACCAACACACTGTGGGCTCAGGTAATGGATTTAACCAAACAGGAACGTGAAGCAGGCGGTGTTCTGGATATGGATACTAAAACCATTTCCACTCTTGTTTCTCATGGTCCTGGATATTTGAATAAAGACCTGGAAACTATTGTAGGCTTCCAGACAGATAAACCTTTTAAGCGTTCCTTACAGCCTTACGGCGGTATCCGTATGGCAGAAAAAGCTTGTGCAGACAATGGTTATACTCTTGACCCTGAAGTGAAGGAATTTTTTACCACTCACAGAAAAACACATAATGCCGGTGTTTTTGATGCTTATACACCTGAAATGCGTGCCTGCCGTTCCAACCATATCATTACAGGACTTCCGGATGCTTATGGCCGTGGACGTATCATTGGTGATTACAGAAGAGTTGCTCTCTACGGTATCGACCGTCTGATTGAAGATAAAACTGAGCAGAAGGATACCACCCGTACCATTATGTATTCCGATGTTATACGTGAAAGAGAAGAACTTTCCGAGCAGATTCGCGCTTTAAAGGAATTAAAGGAACTGGGCAATATCTATGGCTTTGATATTTCCAAGCCGGCTTCTAACATAAAGGAAGCTATTCAGTGGACTTATCTTGGATATTTAGCTGCTGTTAAGGAGCAGAATGGTGCTGCTATGTCTCTGGGACGTACTTCTACCTTTATTGATATCTATGCTCAGAGAGATTTAGCGGAAGGAACCTATACAGAAGAAGAAGTTCAGGAATTTGTAGATCATTTCGTTATGAAGCTTCGTCTTGTAAAATTTGCCCGTACACCGGAATACAATGAATTATTCTCAGGAGATCCAACCTGGGTAACAGAATCCATCGGTGGTATCGGTATTGACGGACGTCATCTTGTAACGAAAATGTCCTACCGTTACCTGCATACACTGAAGAATCTAGGAACTTCCCCAGAGCCAAACTTAACAGTTCTCTGGTCATCAAGACTTCCTATTAACTTCAAGAAGTTCTGTGCCAAAACCTCTATTGAGTCCTCTTCTATTCAGTACGAAAATGACGATTTAATGAGAGTGACTCACGGCGATGACTATGCAATTGCCTGCTGTGTATCTTCTATGAGAGTGGGCAAGGAAATGCAGTTCTTCGGAGCCCGTGCCAACCTTGGAAAATGTCTCTTATACGCAATCAACGGCGGTGTAGACGAGATTACCAAGAAGCAGGTAGGACCAAAGTACCGTCCCATCACTTCTGAATATTTAGATTATGATGAAGTAATAGGCGCATACAAGGATATGATGAAATGGCTTGCCGGCGTTTATGTAAACACCTTAAACGTAATCCACTATATGCATGACAAATACAGCTACGAGCGCATTCAGATGGCTCTTCATGATAAGAAAGTTACCCGTTGGTTTGCTACCGGTATTGCCGGACTTTCCGTTGTGGCTGACTCACTTTCTGCCATCAAATATGCTAAAGTTAAAACAATCCGTGATGAAAACGGCATTGTAACTGATTATGAGGTTGAGGGAGATTTCCCTAAATACGGCAACAACGATGACCGTGTAGATGAGATTGCTACTGAACTGGTACACACCTTTATGAACTATGTAAAAGGAAATCATACCTACCGCGGCGGTATTCCAACAACTTCCATCTTGACAATCACTTCTAATGTAGTATATGGTAAAAACACAGGTGCAACACCAGATGGACGTAAAGCCGGTGAAGCATTTGCGCCAGGTGCCAACCCAATGCACAGACGTGATTCCCATGGTGCTGTTGCTTCTCTTGCATCAGTAGCCAAGCTTCCATTTATGGATGCACAGGACGGTATCTCCAATACCTTCTCCATCGTGCCCGGTGCCCTTGGAAAAGAAGACCAAATCTTCTCCGGTGACCTGGAAGTTGACCTGGAAATGGATTTAAGCGAATTGAATAAATAATTGCAATTGTTTAGACTTTTCAAATTGGGGTTCGACCCTTTGATGCAAAGGGTCGAACCCCAGATTTAAAAAAGCGAGGTGACCCCAATATGGCAGCTCCAGACGACAAACAAATAGATGAAATTGTGGCTATGCTTGATAATTTCATGACAAGCGACGGAGGACATATGAATATCTCTGTCTCCGAAGACGGCACTGTAAAAGCTGATAAAACAATGGCTAAAACAGTGACCACCATGAACTCATTAGACTGTGCTTCCGGCGATATGGCTTGTAAAGTTCCTACTTTATTCGAGGGAATGGACCAGGAAGAGGAAGACCAGTAATTGTAACAACGAATTATATCACATTGAATATACCATAAGGAGGAGAATATAATTATGGCAAATATCAGCGATACTCAGATCGATAATCTTGTTAACTTATTAGACGGCTATGTAGAAGAAGGCGGTCATCATTTAAATGTTAATGTTTTTACAAAAGAGACTCTATTAGATGCTCAGAAGCATCCGGAGAACTATCCTCAGCTGACAGTTCGTGTATCCGGATATGCAGTAAACTTTATTAAACTGACAAAAGAACAGCAGGACGAAGTTATTTCCCGTACATTCCACGATAATTTCTAATATCATTGTAAAGAAGGCGATTAGTCATGACAGGACATATTCATTCCATAGAAAGTTTTGGTACCGTTGATGGACCAGGTGCGCGCTTAGTTGTATTTCTCAAGGGCTGCCCTATGCGCTGCCAATACTGCCACAACCCGGATACCTGGGAAATGGCAGGGGGAACCGATATGACTGTCGATGAAATCATAAAGCAGTTTGAGGCTTCCCGTTCATTTTACCGTGGTGGTGGTATCACCGCTACGGGCGGGGAGCCTTTGCTGCAGATTGATTTTGTCACAGAGCTTTTTGAAGAAGCAAAGCAAAGAGACATTCATACTTGTCTGGATACCTCTGGTATTACATTTCAGGCTGATAATAAGGAATATCTTGAAAAACTGGACAGACTTTTAGAGTCTACAGATCTTGTTATGCTGGACATTAAGCAGATTGATGACTTAAAACATACAGAGCTGACCGGTCACTCTAATAAGAGAATTCTTGAATTTGCCCGTTACCTGGACAGCAAGCAGATTGACATGTGGGTTCGCCACGTAGTCGTTCCAGGGCTTACTGACCAGAAACCTGAGCTATATAACCTGGGGCGTTTTATTGGAAGCCTCAGCCGTGTGAAAGCTCTGGATGTACTTCCTTATCATGATATGGGAAAAATTAAATATGAAAGTCTGGGCATGGAGTATCCCTTAAGTGGAGTGCCTCCTATGTCCAAAGAAGGTGCTATTTCAGCCAAGAAAATCATTTTAAGTGGAATCAGAGATGAACGCAGACATGAGCCCAATCCATTTTGCTCCTAATTTTGAACAATGTATTGGGCACTTTCTACTTGAATATTTTCGGTTTATGGTTTAGAATATAGAAAAATGTATAGAATTCAAGGAGGATTTTTGTTATGGCACATGTAATTAGTGATGCTTGTATAAGTTGCGGAACTTGTGAGGCTGAGTGTCCAGTAAGCGCTATCAGCTCTGGTGATTCTCAGTATGTTATCGATGCAGATACATGTATCGATTGTGGCGCTTGCGCAGGCGTTTGCCCAACAGGAGCTATTTCAGCTGAATAATATGTTTACATAAGTGCCTCTTCCCTATGGAAGGGGCATTTAGTTTCTCTATTACATATCTATACAGAAAGGGGTTTTTTATGCATAAACCACTGATTGGTCTTACTCCTTATCACGATACTGATAATGATGATATTAAAATGCGCCCTGGTTATCTGCGGGCACTTAAGGAAGCCGGTGCTATTCCGGTGGTTCTGCCTCTGGAAGCTTCTCCAGAGGATTTAAAACAGCTGGCAGATACTATGAATGGATTTTTATTTACAGGAGGTCCTGATGTTCATCCATTTCTCTTTGGAGAGGAAACACAGGCCCACTGCGGCAATGTTTCTGCTGCAAGAGATCAGTTTGAGCTTCAGCTTCTGCCCCTTGTTATGGAACGAAAAAAGCCTATACTGGGTATCTGCAGAGGGATTCAGGTACTTAATATTGGACTGGGAGGTACTATATGGCAGGATATAAACAGTCAGGTGGCAAGTGAGTTCCCAATTGCTCATTCTCAGCCATTTGATTATTCTGTACCCTCTCATACAGTCAGAGTGGCTCCTGGGAGCCGTTTAAGCCAGATTGCGGGCAATGACAGCCTGAAGGTCAACAGCATGCACCATCAGGCAATTAGAGAGGTTGGACGGGATCTTGTGGTCACCGCCACTGCTCCTGATGGTTTGGCGGAAGCGGTGGAAATGCCTTCTTATCCTTTTTTTATGGCTGTTCAGTGGCATCCTGAATATTTGAGGGAGAAGGATGCGGCGGCGGCAAAGCTGTTTCAGGCTTTTGTGGGGGCTTGTAATAGAAGGAAATAAATTTAATGGGATAGAAAATCCGCAGCATTTTTCCTATATAGTATTATATAGAATAGGATGCTGCGGTTTTTTATATTTATTATATTTTTTTACCGTTCCGGCCAAATTTCTTTTTGCGGCTGAAAAATGGGATCTTAGATGCGGCTGCTTCTGCTCTTCCTTTGTTGTCCTTTTGGTAAGTACGCAGCATCTCATCTAATTGCTTGTAACGCTCATCCTCCTTCTCATCCTTTACACGCATAAGGTATTCAAGCTCTTTGATCACTTTGTCATTAACCATACTGCTGACATCCTGGCTCAGCTGCTCGTTGTTAAGCTCTAAAGCCCGTCCAATAATATGGTTCATAATCTCCTGGAACTGCTCCATTTTCTCCTGTGCAATGGCTACCCGTGATCCACTATGTACTTCTGAAATATCTGTTACACTTCCCTCTCCATCAGCAGCAGCGGCACTTTCCTTCAGAGCCTGTGTCACCTGCTCCTCTAACAGCTCGTCCGGTATTACAGGATCATTACCATCTTCTATCATTTTTTCTAATGCTGTCTTAATGGCTTTTAACTGATATCCCTTTTCCTTCAGGTCTTTTACCTGCTTGAATAGACGGATGTGCGCTTCCGTATAATACCGGTGTCCCATCTCATTTCTTGGAATCTTAAGTTCAAGCTCGTCCTCCCAGTAACGAAGTACGTGGGATTCTACATCAACCTGTTTTGATGCATCCGATATTAAGTAATGTATCTCAGCCATAGCTATATCCTCTCCTTTGGTTCAATAGATTTCATACCTTACTATTTATATCTTATGCAGGGGTGGGAAAGATTATGATAGTTTTTTTGTGAATTAGATGGGAAATATTATGGAGGGTGAGATTGGGTGTTAAGTGGGTGGAGTAAAACCAGCAAACATGGGCAAGTAATGGGTAGGTAAACATGGACAAGCAACGAGCAGGTAAACATGGACAAGCAACGGGCAGGCAAACATGGGCAAGCAACGGGCAGGCAAACATGG
>DHOR01000035.1:20998-33897 GCA_002409995.1 Hungatella sp. UBA5385
CCCGGCGCGGAGAACAAGCGAGCTTGCTCTCCGCGCCGGGAGTCCATCTCTTTTTTTATCCTGCTCATTGCTTGGCCATGTTTGCGAACTTCGTATACTCTGGTCTCCAGACCAGATTAATCGTCCCTATAGGACCATTTCTCTGCTTAGCAATAATAACCTCAGCAATATTCGGCATATCAGTATCTTTATTATAGTAATCATCTCGATATAAAAACATAACAACGTCCGCATCCTGCTCTATCGCCCCTGACTCTCGAAGGTCAGAAAGCATGGGTCTGTGATCCGGTCTTGTTTCGCAGGCACGGCTTAGCTGGGATAACGCAATTACTGGCGCGTTCATCTCTCTTGCTAATCCTTTTAATGACCTTGAGATATCAGATATCTCCTGCTGCCTGTTCTCACCTGCTTTTCCACTTCCGCTCATTAACTGTAAATAGTCAATGATTACACAGCTAAGACCTTGCTCTAATTTCATCTTTCTGCATTTGGACCTTAACTCCATCATGGAAATACCAGGTGTATCGTCAATGACTAACTTCGAATTGCCAATCACTCCAATTCCTTCTACAACCGCATCCCAGTCCGAATCTGATAAAGTACCTGTTCGCAGCTTTTGGGAGTCTACATTGGACTCCATAGCTAACATACGGTTGACTAACTGCTCCTTGGACATCTCCAGACTGAAGACCATACAGGGCATGCCTTTTTTAACGGCAATGTGATCTACTAAGTTAAGTACAAAGGCTGTCTTACCCATAGAAGGACGGGCAGCTATCAGAATAAAGTCTGAGGGCTGAAGACCTGAAGTCTTATAGTCTAAATCTATAAAACCAGTGGGAAGTCCGGTTACTGTTCCCTGGTTTTTTGAGGCCTCTTCGATCTTTTCTAAAACATTCATTGCAACCTGACGGATTGGTACGAAATCTCCGGAGGTTCTACCCTGTAATAGTTCGAATATGTTTTTCTCAGTTGTGGCTAAGATTGTCTCTAAAGGCTCTTTTCCTGCGTAACATGTATTGGCGATTTCTTCGTTGATACGGATTAAACGGCGTAAAACACCTTTTTCCCGTACTATGTTGGCATAGGATTTTACGTTGGCTGAGGTTGGAACTGTTGCCAGTATGTCTCTTACGAAATCAAGACTTGCCACCTCAGGCGGAACATCCTTTTCCTTTAAACGGTTCTGAAGAGTTACCAGGTCTACCGGCTGGTTCTCGTTAAATAGCTCCACCATGGCTTCAAACATGACGCCATATTGGTGCTGGTAAAAGTCGTCGGCGGTTATGATCTCGGAAGCTGTGATTATTGCTTCCCGATCCATCAGCATAGAACCGATGACGGACTGCTCTGCCTCTATGCTGTGAGGAAGTACCCGTTTGATCAGGGCATCATCCATGATTCTGCCTCCTAGCTTTCTACTACCTTAACCATCAGCTTGCCTAAAACATCCTTGTGAAGCTTAATAGGTACCTCATGGCTTCCAAATGTCTTAAGCGGTTCTGAAAGCACCAGTTTCTTCTTGTCAATATCAAGTCCCAGCTGGCTCTCAATGGCAGCTGCGATTTCCTTGCCTGATACAGAACCAAAGGCTCTGCCGCCCTCTCCTGCTTTCATGGATAAGGTAATGGAGGACTCTGCTAATTTAGCAGCCAGCTCTTTGGCTGCCTCCAGCTGTTCTGCTGCAATTCTGGCATCATTTGCCTTCTGAAGCTTTAAATCATTTAAATTCTTTGGTGTTGCTTCTATACCAAGCTTCTTGGGAAGGATGAAATTTCTCGCATATCCGTCATTGACCTTGACAATCTGACCTTTCTTCCCAAGCGCCTTCACATCTTCTAATAATACAACTTCCATTATAGTATATCTCCCTTCTCTAGCATGTCTTTAATTACATCTTTAACTTGTTGAATTGCCTCTTCGATTGTGGTGTCTTTTAACTGGGCACCTGCAATGGTGCGGTGACCTCCGCCTCCCAGCTTCTCCATCATAACCTGGACATTCACCTCATCTATGGAACGGGCACTCAGATAAATGGTGCCGTTGTAAAGAGTCAATACCACTGAAGCCTTCATTCCGGCTATATCAAGCAGCTCATTGGCAGCCTGAGCACCTATAACCGTAGGGCTTTCTATCCCCTCTGATGGACAGACACTGATGGCAAATGCGCCTTCAAAAATCTCCGCCTGCCGCACAGCTTCTGCTTTGGCTTTATAATCTTCAATATGATCACGAAATAGCTTCCGAACACGGACTACATCTGCGCCGTTTCTTCTTAAATAGGCTGCTGCCTCAAAGGTGCGGACACCTGTCTGATTGGTAAAATTATGAGTGTCAATAACAATACCTGCATACATGGCATCTGCTTCCGGAGATTTGATTTTGATTCCATCAGCAATGTACTGAAGAATCTCAGCAACCATCTCACAGGTGGAGGATGCATAAGGCTCTACATAGGATAGAACCGCATTATCAATAATCTCACTGCTCTGTCTGTGATGGTCAAGTACGACTATGGTTTTTACCAGATCAAGAAGCTGCGGCTCATCTGTAATACTGGGACGGTTTACGTCAACTACAACAAGAATGGTGTTGCTGTCAACCAGTTCGGCAGCCTTGGCACCTGAAAGGAAAATATCTTCCGGATAATCAGAATTACCGATAAAACGATCCATCATAGGACGTACAGAAGAAGTCACTTCATTGATTACAATGTGGGCCTTCTTGTTGAGAGCAGTTGCAATACGGTAAATACCCACTGCAGCACCAAAACAGTCAACATCAGTAAGACGGTGCCCCATAATAATCAGACGGTCCTTTGTCTCCATCAGCTCACGTAAGGCATGAGCCTTCACACGGGCCTTTACACGGGTGGTTTTTTCCACCTGCTGCGCCTTGCCGCCAAAATACTGAATCCTTGGGCCATCCTTTACAACAGCCTGATCACCGCCACGTCCTAAAGCCATATCAATGGCTGTTCTTGCGTACTCGTAGTTCTGACTGTAGCTGTCTCCATTCATTCCCAGACCAATGCTAAGTGTAACAGCCATCTCATTACCAATATTAACAGTCTTCACCTCTTCCAAAATAGAGAAGCGGTTTTCCTTTAATTCTGCAATATAGCTTTGCTTAATAGCGATAAAATACTTATCCTTCTCAAGCTTTTTCACAATGCCATCCATGCCGGAAATATACTTTGTGATCTTTCTGTCAATCAGTGCTGTAAGCAGTGATCTGCGGACTTCCTCCACACTTTCCAAAGCTTCATCATAATTATCCAGATAAATCAGACCTGCTACCATCTTCTGATCGTCAACCACCTGTTTATAGTGGAGAATCTCTGTTTCATCAAACAGATAAACAGCGATTAAGCTCTGTCCGGTTTCATCGACATCGATTGCATCAGCAATTCCTTCTGCAGAGTCCCTCATGTGAATGGTTTTAAGCTGAATCCTGTATTTGCGTCCTCCACACATACTGTGGATCATAGCCTCTTCTTCCTCAAGAGCCAGAAGCTCCTTTGTGATCTCCGGGAAAATGGTCATCACATTCTTTCTGCTGGACTTTAATGGCTTATCTTCCCCAAGAACTTCCGCAAATGCCTGATTGCCCCAAAGTATCCTTCCGGTCTCATCTAAAATCCCATAGGGAACTTCCAGATCCATAAGCAAATGCTTCTGCATCCAGGAATATTCTGCCGAAAACTCCACAAAACCACTTAATAGGCCTCTTCGCCTGTAAAAATACAGCCACAAAGCAATTCCCATATAGATAAGGGTGAATGCAGCCATGATAATACCTGCTTTTACACTGACTGCACCGATTACTGCATTGGCAATAATCAAAAGCCCTGTCAGGTAAAGCGGCCACTGGATATAAGCCTTCAGTTGTCCCTTAACTTTGATTTTATTATTCATATTTTCTCCTTAAAACACCGAATCTGGCTTGCCAGACTCTCGCACTTAAGCGAAGCACCCCTTTTTACCGTCGTGCGAAGCGATCGGGATTCCCTTGATAACGGTTTAATTGCCTATTTCGCTATCTTAATATTATAGCATAGACACAGGTGTTCGTCTATGAATTTGGGAGCAGTATTCTCCGTCACTATCACTGTAAGATATGGGTCACACTAATATTTCCCAAGAATGGAAGCAACATTTTCCGGTTTCACATGATTATATACATCATTGTCCACCATCATATTAGGAGATGTGGGACAATGTTTTAAACACCCCGATGAGGTAACTTCAAAATAACTTCCTCCCCGGTCAGCTGCTGCCTTTTTAGCTGCCTCCAGTATAGACGGACCGCCTTTCTTACCGCAATTGGGCCCAATACATACCCTAACTCTATGCTTATAAGGGGCCGCCTTTAAAGAAGGGTACAGCTTAATCAGCTTTTCAATTAAACCTTCCTTCACTCCCATACGCCGCCCTGTTTCCTGTATCTTCTCAGGAGGAATAAATCCATAAACATCCTGAATCTCACGGAGGGCTGATACCAGAGTATCCTGGCTTCCATCTCCATTTGCCTCATAATACCCTAAAATCTCCTGAAATTCCGTTTCCTGCTTGTCCTGTGGGTTCTCTCTTCTATCTTCACTCATACTTATTCTCCTTCATTTTAAGATATACCCCGCATTCCTTCCAGCCTCTTCCCCTACTAAATTATAAGCCTCCTGCTTATAGTGAAACAAATCCTTCATAAGCCCCTTATCCGCAAATGTCTTAAACTGCTGAGATATCATCAGAATATTCTCCCGCTCCTCTGCCATCTCCGCCTGCGCCTCCTGAATAGGTACATAAAGATCAGGTTCATCTCTCTGGTTTCCTATCTGAATCAGAAAAATCCGCTCCACCGAAAGCTTTAAAAATCCATCAAACAGCTCCAGTGTTTTTTCCTTATAAACTTCTTTCTCTGTATGCAAATCTCCATCAGTACATCCCTGACACCATACTATACTGATAGAATGTATCCCTATGTTTTGAGATTTTAAATAATTCACACAATCCTCATATCGTTTCACAGCATCTTGATAATAGCTGCCTTCCACTCTCCATTCCTCTATAGAAGAACCGCCCTTTGAACAGGAAACCGCTACTATAGGCCTTCCTGTTATACGATAGCAGGCATTTACAAAGGCTGCTGCCATAGATCCGGTTTTCCACCCAGGCTCCCACACTCCGCCTAATCTATTTTCTTCTATTCCAAAAGGTTCCTTTAAAGGCACTAGCTCTGAAGGCTTAGACACTGCTCTGTATTCATAGGCAGCACCGGGTATTACCTCCGGCGCTTTTTCAGCGTCTCCTCTGCCTGCCATATTGCTTTGCCCCATAAAAAGGAGGACATCAGCTTCCATCTCTTATATACCCCTTTCTGTCCGAAACTTCTCTATCATTTCTGTAATTCGTATCTTTCTATAAGGCTTTATAATAAATCCAAAGGCACGAATACTCCATGCTTCCAGTGAAAATCCAGGAATTCCGGACAGCAGAACCACTTCCGGCGGCTCCGGCAGCTCATAAAGCTTTGCAGCCAATGTAATACCGCTGATATCAGGCATTACCACATCAGAAAACACCATATCAACCTTGTTTTCTTTCACATGCTGCATAGCAGTAATGGCATCGTCAAAGCTTCCACAGACTTCAACACCTTCCATGCCCTTTAATATTGCTGTCAGCTTGTCTAAAAGATCTTTCGAATTATCTACTACAATTACTTTGATGCTCATAACCCCTCCAAAATTAGTGTTTTCTATATTGCTATATTATACTGAAATCATTGCGTGATTGCAATGCAGCCTGCAAAAAAAGGCACCATATACCAAACTTCACACTGGTATATGATGCCTTTTCAGTTCATTTATCATTCACTAATTAAGATACTGCTGCCTTTTTTACAGACTTTTCAGTTGTTGAGCCTTCCTCTTTTCCTATGAGCTTTTTAATCCCTTCAAAAGCAACAATAACTCCAAGAACCAGAAGAAGAACTGCAAATACAAGCTGAAGAGCATTGCCAAACACAAATTGTACAGTCAAGGCCCCCACCAGCTCTTTAATTTTAAGTGCAAGAGCAGTAAATGTTACGCCCAGCATAATCACCATAGGGCCCCACAGCATGGCTCCCTGACGGTTTGTTTTCTTTAAAAATACTGCACATGCAATCAAAGACAATGCAGATAGCAGCTGATTTGCTGATCCAAATAAGGGCCAGATACTTGCATACCCTGCTCTTGATAATACATAACACAGAAGAAGAGTCAGTATAGTGGCAGTATATTTATTCGTAAGAAATTTATTTAACGGACTTCTGTTTTCAGGTGCAATACTATCGTCTGTAAAAAACTCCTGGAATGCAATACGTCCCACTCGCGCCACCGAATCAAGACTTGTCAGCGCAAATGCTGAGATTGCCAATGTAATCAGAGTGTAACAAACGGACTCAGGAAGACCTATACTTGTTAAAAATACGGAAATTGCCTGTGCAAACAGCTGTGGAGGTGTTCCTGCAGGCAGTCCCTCTTTTGATGCCACAAATCCTGCCGCAATCAGCGCTGTAATTGCCAGAAGACTTTCTAAAAGCATAGCTCCAAAGGAAACCGGCAGCATATTCTTCTCATTCTTAATCTGCTTAGAAGCAGTTCCTGAAGAAACCAAAGAGTGAAAACCTGATACAGCACCACATGCAATGGTAACAAACAAAGCAGGGAATAAATAGGAAATACTTCCATTGGCTGAAACCATCTTAAAGCCGGTAAAAGAAGGAAGATTCATGGCAGGATTGTATACGCATATTCCCACTACAGCACCTACAATCATAGCAATCAACAGATAGCTGTTTAAATAATCACGAGGCTGAAGAAGTGCCCATACAGGTGTTACACAGGCAACAATTACATAGATAAAAACAAAGATTAACCATGCACCCTGCGGAATATAAACAGGCATTGCCAGTCCTGCTGCAACAGATATAATAAGAAAAGCAACGGCAACCGCTGTATTCACCCACTTATTCAGCTTTGTATACTTTAAGTAAAAACCAAGAGCAACAGCAAATACAATAAAAAGCATAGAGGTAGTAGCAACTGCTCCATTAGCAGTAATCTTCGCCCCTCCTGCATCAAAGCCATTAAAGGTTCCTGCTACAATATCTGCAAATGCAGCAACAACCAGAATTGAGAACAACCATGTAAACAACAAAAACAGTCGTTTTCCAAGAGTTCCTATGTAAAGCTCGATAATATAGCCGATGGAACGGCCTTTGTTCTTCACAGAAGCAAACATTGCGGAAAAATCCTGTACTGCGCCAAAAAACACACCGCCCAGAAGAATCCACAGCATTACCGGAAGCCAGCCAAACATTGCCGCCTGAATAGGACCATTAATCGGACCTGCACCTGCAATAGAAGCAAACTGATGTCCAAATACCACATTGGTATCTGCAGGAACATAGTCAACTCCATCTTCCAGCTCATAAGCCGGTGTCTTAGCCTCAGGGTCTACTCCCCACTTTTTAGCCAGATACCGTCCATAGATCAAATAAGCTCCTCCTAAAACCACCACTGCCAGAATCATCATTGTTAAACCATTCATACTTCCCCTGTCTCCTTTTTATGGTATTTTTATTGATGACATGCAGTTTACCACTTTAGAGTTAAGTTGGCAATGAATTCTTAACATTTTCTTTATACCGTTTTTCTATGATTCCTATAACTTACAGTTATACTTGCACGAAATCATTGATAATACAGCGTTTGCTTATATAATACACAGAAGTAAACAAATACTATTAGATATTATTTCTTAACATATGCTTAACTTATATACAAAAAACAGACTTCCTTACTTTTTATAGAGGAAGTCTGTTTCCTTTTATTTAATGCATATTTTTTACTTATCCAGCTTTATATTAGACAACAAATCCGCAAACGGAGAATTAATAGGCTCCTGCGCCTCTTTTTTCTGCTTATTCATATATTTAGCAACATCCTTTTTACTAACACCGGCGCCTTCCTTTGCCCTTCTCTCCTTGAATGCAGTAAGCTTCTCCTTATGTCCACATCTGCAGACAAATATCTGTCCATCGCCCTTTCCTCTCAACTCCATCTTCTTATGGCAGACTGGGCATCTGGCATTGCTGGTGCGGGCAATGGTCTCTCTGTGACCGCACTCCCTGTCCTGACAAACCAGCATTTCACTGTTCTTGCCTTTTACAAGGAGCATTCGCTTTCCACAATCCGGGCATTTAGTATTGGTAAGATTATCATGACGGAACTGTCCTTCTCCTGATTTAATCTCCTGGATCAATTCCTGAGAATAGAGACGAATATCCTTCATAAATGCCCCCCGTTTCATCTTACCATCAGCAATCCTTGACAGCTTCATCTCCCAGTCAGCAGTGAGCTCAGGCTTTTTCAAGTCCTCAGGAACAAGAGAAAGAAGCTGTTTTGCCTTTGAAGTAATGAAAATATCTTTCCCTCTCTTCTCCAACAGGAAGCTTGAAAATAGTTTTTCAATAATATCAGCTCTTGTAGCAACTGTCCCAAGGCCGCCTGTTTCTCCTAGAGTCTTAGCCATTTCTTTATTCTTAGTTTCCATATACGATACAGGATTCTCCATAGCTGACAGCAGGGTAGCTTCATTAAATGGTGCAGGTGGCTTTGTTTTTCCTTCTGTCATAACAATGGCAAGCCCTTTGATCACATCACCCTTTTTAACCTCAGGAAGCTTCTGATCCTTAAGTTTATCCTGATCTTCATCATCATCATCAAAATCCTCTGACGTCTCATTGCTTTCATAGACTTCCTTCCAGCCCGGATTCTTAACTATCTTCCCCTTCGCAGCCAGAGTCTCGCCGCCAACAGATACAAATAAATCTGTCTGCTCATACTCAAACGGCGGATATAGCACAGCCAGAAATCTGCGCACCACAAGATCATAAATCTTCCGCTCTTCCACTGTCATATGATCCAGCTGAACAAACTGCTCCGTAGGAATAATGGCATGGTGATCCGAAACCTTTTTATCATCTACAAATGAGGTTCTTGCCTCAATCTTCTGATTCATCAACCTACCAGCCAATTTCCTATAAGGGCCTACTCCACACGCCTCCAGACGCTCTTTAATAGAAGGTACTATATCAGAACTTAAATATCTGGAATCTGTACGGGGATACGTTAATACCTTATGATTCTCATACAGTCTCTGCATAATGTTTAAAGTCTCTTTGGCAGAGTAGTTAAACTTACGGTTTGCCTCCCTCTGAAGCTCTGTCAGATCGTAAAGCTGCGGCGCATAGGTCTTCTTCGGAATCCGTTTTACCTCTGTTACAGTTCCCTGACCTGCTGCTTTCATAGTCTGGATTAATTTCTCAATTCTTTCCTTATCAAAAGACCGGCTGCTTCCTGATTTCTCATCTCTCCATGTGAGAGAAAGAGCAGGATTCTGGCATTTGGCATTGATACCATAATAAGGTTTTGGCACAAAGTTTTTTATCTCTTCTTCTCTGGCAGCAATAATTGCAAGAGTAGGGGTCTGAACTCTGCCACAGCTTAATTGAGCATTGTATTTGCAGGTCAGCGCTCTGGTAGCATTGATTCCTACCAGCCAGTCCGCTTCTGCACGGCACATAGCTGCATCGTAGAGGTTATCGTACTCATGTCCATTTTTCAGTTTAGAAAAGCCTTCTCGAATAGCTTTATCTGTTACTGAAGAAATCCATAACCGCTTAATGGGCTTTTTGCTGCCTGCTTTTTCAAGAATCAATCTGGCAACCAGCTCTCCTTCACGCCCTGCATCAGTAGCAATAATAATTTCCCCCACATCTTTTCTGTGAATCTGGGTCTTTACTACGCTGTATTGTTTGCCGGTCTGTTTAATGACCTCCAGCTTAAACTTGTCAGGCATCATAGGAAGATAATCCATCTTCCATTCTTTATATTTGGGATCATATCCCTCCGGGTCAGCCAAAGTCACTAGATGACCCAGTCCCCAGGTTACAATGTATTTATCGCCTTCTATGACACCATTCTGATTCCTGCTGCATCGCAAAACTCTGGCAATGTCACGGGCTACAGATGGTTTTTCTGCTATTACTAATGATTTCATTTGATTCCTCCATCGGATTTACTGCTTAAAGTATAGCATAATTGGAGAAATGACTCAATATTGACATAAATGTATTACATTAAGGGCTATCAAATCTTATTATTCATTTAAAATCAGAACGAATCACCTTTGTGATCCTTCCCTTTCCAACAGTTTTTGCTCCCTCTCTAATCTCAAACTCTTTTCCTACATAAAATTTCTCAATATGTGCTTCCGGACTTAATGTCTGTAAATATACTTTAACAGTTTCTCCTGGATTGCAAATTTCTTTATCAACAAATAACTGCGGTGCATCCCAGTCCTGCCCGTCATAGTAAAATTGCCCTCTATAACCGGAATACACTGGAGATTTCCTGCCGCCTTCCTCATGCTGCAAATAATATATCTCCGCTTCCAGTTCAGGCTCCATTTCCCTCCTGCCAAATCTATTAACACCAACTATATCGCCCATAAAAATCTCCACCTTCTCTAATATACTTTGTCTTCACCCAAATTCAATTCCAGGTCCATATAATATCTCTTAGGATTTCGGTTATCTACGTAAATAATAACGTTTCTGGACTGCAATCTGGGAACCTTCCATATTAATGGACTTCGCCCTATATAAATATGATCATCAATTACATATTCAAATGCAATATAATAAGGATGACCGGTTTCCTGAAAAGGCATTTCACTAAAATAGTACTGACTTACCTTGGTTACAGTGGCTTTCATTTTTGTACCAATTGCCATTAGTTTTTTATGATATCGAATCTCTGTAATACACCAAATCCACATCAGCCAGGCAATAAACATCATAACAATTCCCAACCTAAAAAGTTTCCAACCATCACTCTCCGGATCAATAGTCCCCACAATTCCTCCCATAGTAAAAAAAGATATACCAAGAATAAGCAGCGTTTTCGAAATAAATTCTTTATATGATTCGGGTGCGAAAAACCTACGGACTTTTACCGGAATTCTACTTTTCGTCAAATCCTCCATAGCAAGATGTATGGTATCCCGTATATTCTCTTCTGCATCTTCCGCTGATATATGGTCATCTGTCTGTTTTTCACCTTTTAATAACTCTGTAACAGAAATATGAAGTGCATCAGCAAGCAGTTCCAGAATTGACACATCAGGGAAACTAAGCCCCCGCTCCCATTTTGAAACAGCAGCACCTGTAATATGAAGTCTCTCCGCTAGCTGCTGTTGGGTCATTCCCATCTCTTTCCTTAGTTCGGCAATTAATTGCCCTGTTTTATTCATATCCATAGAATATTCACCTCCCATATATCATAGTTCAGCTGTAGAAAATGTGCAATCAACTATCGGTTGAACTGGGCAAAACACTAGCTAAACTGAATACTTAAAAAGCCCTGCAGAATCATTTACGCTTCTGCAGGGCTTACCATTTACTTTTATATATTTACAAATCTTAGAAATCAACCTCTGTATCATAATAGCAGCAAAGCAGTAATTTCTCCATTTCTGCTGGTGTAATAGGTCTTGGGTTAGAACCTGTACATGCATCACCAACTGCCAGCTCTGCAACTGCTTTTAATTTATCATTGAATTCCTTCTCATCAATAATGCCGCCTTCATATTCTTTAATAGAAGGTGCAATACCAAGCTGTTCATTCATTTTTCTGACTTCTGCAATCAGCTTATCAACCAGTTCTTCATCACTGCCACCGGTAATTCCCATGTAATTAGCAATCTTAGCGTAACGCTTTGCAGTCTCAGGTACTTTTGAGTTGAACTTAATTACTTTTGGAAGATACATGGCATTGGCTGCACCGTGTACAATGTGACCGCCTGAATAAGCAGCACCTGTCTTATGAGCCATGGAGTGAACAATTCCAAGGAGTGCATTGGAAAATGCCATACCAGCCAGACACTGAGCATTGTGCATAGGCTCACGAGCTGACATATCCCCTTCAAAGGATTTAATTAAATATGTATGAATCATCTCAATTGCATGAAGAGCCAATGGATCTGTATAATCACAATGAAGAGTGGAAACATAAGCTTCCATGGCATGTGTCAAAGCATCCATACCTGTGTTGGCTGTCAGCTTTGCAGGCATTGTCTCTGCTAACTCAGGATCAACAATAGCCACATCAGGTGTAATGTTAAAGTCTGCCAGAGGATATTTAATTCCCTTTTCGTAATCTGTAATAACGCTGAAAGCTGTTACTTCTGTAGCAGTACCAGATGTAGATGGAATTGCACAGAATTTAGCCTTTGTTCTCAATGTCGGAAAGCTGAATGGAGTGATCAAGTCTTCAAATTTAGTATCAGGATACTCATAGAAAACCCACATAGCCTTTGCAGCATCAATTGGAGAGCCTCCGCCAATGGATACAATCCAGTCCGGCTCAAATTCCTGCATCAGCTTAGCACCCTTCATAACAGTCTCTACACTTGGGTCTGGTTCTACACCTTCATAAAGTGCAACTTCCATTCCAGCTTCTTTTAAATATTGTTCTACACGATCAAGGAATCCAAAACGCTTCATGGAGCCGCCGCCTACTACGACTACAGCTTTCTTTCCTCTCAGTGTTTTTAATTCCTCTAAACTGCCTTTTCCGTGATATAAGTCTCTTGGTAATGTAAATCTTGCCATGGTGTTACCTCCTAGGTCGAATCATTATATTATGTTATATAAGTATTTAATTACTGATTCAATTGTAATACGTATGAGATAATTTTACCAAGGTAATTTTTTATATATCAGTATATAAAGATTGATATATAATTAACGAATTTACCAGAGGGGTTCGACCCTTTCATAAAAGGGTC
>DHOR01000018.1:0-7220 GCA_002409995.1 Hungatella sp. UBA5385
GTTCTGAATTTTCTCATTCAAAGCCGATTCAAACTCGACTTATTATTAGAATTTTCAGGGTTTTACATACTGTTCAATCTTCTGTTTTCAAAGTGCTCTGTTATTGTTATCTTCTTAACAGCAACTCATTAAGTGTATCATGCTGCCTTCAATTTGTCAACAACTTTTTATTATTTTTTATCAGCTTTTTAAAACTGATTCCTCTACGGGTTCTGCCCGTTGGGTTTATAATATATCATGTTCAAAAGATAATGTCAAGAGAATTTGTGCCTTTTATTTGAACAATATTTTCATATACTATATGTACTGATTTTCCCTTATATCTACTATATTTAGTGGTTAACAAAAAATCTTCAAATAGACCCATAACTTGTCTATTTGAAGATTTGTATCAATTGAATATATGTTTTCAACAATTCATTCCATTATAAACCCTATAACATTCCGTTTAGAACACCTAAAAAGATCACACTAATCAGGTTATGATTATATAGAAAGGACAGCCATTTACTAGCTTCTATCTGCCGTATAAATCCAATTCCCCATGTGGTTCCAGAGAAAGCTGTCAAAACTAAAAAGAACAGCCATAGAAATAAAAGGCCTTGAACAGCACCTAACAATGCACCGGCAATTTTATTCATTCCCGATATAATAGGAAGCTTTGCAATTAAGTTCAGCCACCTCATAATCAAACGCATGGCAAGATATACAAGTGCAAACAGAAGTACAGACCCTACAGAGCTGATGATCATATTAGCCATATAGTTCCCAATATAATCTGTAAAACGCTCAACGCCCAATATCTGATAGGCCTCACTGTTGTTGTTTTCAATCAGCGCAGATTTAATGCTTTCCGGCAAATCCAGGCCTTCAATAAATGAACGCTGTGAAGATGGAATCTCCTGGCTGCTCTCCTCTATTCCGGTTATTTCAGCCAATTCCAGCCCTACAGCCTTTTTCATACTGTTTGAAATACTCTCCTGAATCTTAGTGTTCTCTTTAAGATATTCAGTTACAACAGGCATAGCAGCATGAACAATAGTCATTGATGCTATAAGAGCCACTACAGATACTGCAAGCCGGATAAATCCTCTGTAATGACCATAAAGAACCATGCCAATCAGATAGACTCCGGCTGCTATTGATAACCAGTTTTCCATATAAACCTCTTTTTATTTCACCTGATTCCACTGACAAAGTGGTAGATCGCAGAAGCCACTCCATGTTCATCATTGGTATCTGTTACATAATCTGCAATCTTCAACAGGTCTGGTCTGCCATTTCTCATGGCAACTCCGATTCCAGCCATTTGAACCATGGTAAAATCATTTTCTCCATCTCCCATTGCCATTGTCTGGTGCTGTTTCAAGTTCAGGTGCTCTGCCAGTCTTAAGAGAGCATCTCCCTTATTGGCTTCCGGATTATTGAGTTCCAGATTCAGTGGCATTGATGAAGTAATAAGAATATTATCTATCTTATCCAGAATCTGACGAAGCTCTGACCTTTCCTCTTTATTACGGAAGAAAAGGTTGATCTTTTCCACAGGCTTTTGGTTGTTCAATACAAATTCAATTATATTAGGGTAAACGTCCCGGGTGCGATGAACCATATCCTGTATCTCAGGGTTCAGATTGTATTCTGATAAATTGTTATAGAAACGGGGTTCTGAAATTCCTCTTCTTTCTATATAAGGATCGTACATCACAGGGTATTGGTTTACTAGCTTCAGAATTTCAACTGCCTTTTCCCAGTCAATCATTCTGGTATCCAGCGCGCTGCCCTCCTGCATATCCTCAATGACAGCTCCATTTGTAGTTATGGCATAACGAATTCCCGGAATCGACTTAATCTCATCAGGTATTCCGGAAACAGTACGCCCCGTTGTAGGTACAATCTGAATACCATTGTTACAGCACAGCTCCAGTGCCTGTCTATTTTCCTGAGACAGGCGCTTTTTACTGTCTAAAAGTGTTCCATCTAAATCAAGTGCAATAATTTTAATATCCAATGTAATAACCTCAGTATTCTAGTGTTCGATCAGGCTAATTATTAGCTTAGACAAAACACTAATAAATAAAATGTTCTTCCTTTAAAATCAAAAGACCATCTTTATCGTATTTGGAAGAGAACAAGCCTTTGACTCTTTTGCCGAAAGATGGCTTTTCTGCCCTGTCAGCAACCTCTTCAATTAAGTCTTCTGCATTAACTCTGGTCAATGCAATGTTATCTTCTTCCATGATTTCAATTCTTTCGTATAAAGCAAGCATGCTTTTTCCTGTAATGCTGCAATCTATCTCATTAGCATAACGGCAGGCATACTCTGCAAATTCGTCAATATCCATTTCCTCCCCATGAAAACCAGGGCCCTCTTCCTCTGTTACAGAAGGGCGGTGTTCTTCATAGTCCTCATAGAACTCTTCCTCTTCAGGATCATTCTGTGTTTCCTGCTCATAGCTATCTCTCTCATATGCAGCTCTCTCTTCTAATTCTTCCTCATAAGAAGGTTCTTTATCCGGAGCTTTTTCTATATGGGCTGATTTTTTTGTCTGGGGAGTCTCAATTTTAAGACTTACAGTGGACTGGCTGGCTGAAGCTGCCGGTGTTTCTTCTCCGCTTCCTATACATTCGAATTTGCTTGCCAGAGCTGGCTGTTCCCTGTGTAAAGTCTCCATCTGCTTCGGATTGTCAATCAGTACTACAATCATACCACTAGTATCATGGTTCATCAGTTCATATAGCTCTTCGAGAGCTTCTGGGGTTAAATCTCCTGCTTCTTCAACAATCAAATCTTTACCTGCCAGCTTCTCTGCTGATGACAAAACACCTCTTTTGGATAGCTTAGAACCGGTAATCTTGGCAACAGGATTCTTAACTCCTGTCTCCTTGTGTATCTGCTTCAATGCCTCTACAGCCATCTGAAGACCTTTTTCAGGTGTTCTGGCTTCTATCATTAAATGATTTAGTATCTGGGTTTTATCCTGTTCTTCTTCTAAGTCCTCAATCTCAAGGTTCGTCTCAGTTTCTTCCTCTGAGTCAGATTCTTCTTCTATTGCCTGTTCTTCTAATGCTTTTTCACCAGCAACAGGCTCATCTGCAAATGATTCCTCTATAGCATTATCCGGTATATCTTCTATTATATCTTCTCTGTCTTCAACAATATCTTCTTCGGATATATTTCCTTCAATTACATCTTCTTCTATTGCTTCTTCTTCAGTTACAGCTTCTTCAGTTATATCTTCTTCTATTATAGCCTCAAAATCTATGGGTTCAAAATGTACCGGCTCTAAGTATACCGGCTCTGAAGGTGGAATTACTTCACGTGGTCTTGGCATAGCTGCTGTACGTCCAACCCGGCGGATATCATCAAGCACTCTGGTGCGTTCCATCTCAGATTCTTCCTCAGGCTCAGGTTCTGTATAAGAAATTCTGGACATCTCTCTGGCAAGATCCTCCTGAGCTGCTGCCTCCTGCACTCTTGCCTCAAACTCATCACTCAAATCTTCCGGCATCTCTACATGAGGTATACCCCTGTCATAGAATTCCATGCCCTGATCCTGGTTATAATCATCCTGAATATATTGATCTTCGCCATACTGATCTTGATTGTATTGATCTTCGCCATACTGATCCTGATTATATTGATCATGGCTGTACTGGTCCTGATTATACTGCCCCTGAATCCCCATGTCCGAATCTTCATCATCATAATACTCTTCTTCCGGCTCAGACATACGGTTACCACCAATGCTGTATTCCTGCTGGACAGCTTTTAACTTTGCTTCATACTTGTCCCTGTTTTCCACAAGGTCCTTCTGATATCCTGACAGAGGTGCATAACGAACCTTCAGTTCCATAGCTTTGTCAACATATTGGCCCAAGCCAAACATCAGCATAATCCTGTCACAGGTTTCAATACAGCGTTCCGGCATTCCGGCAAGGCTGTACAACTCTGCCAGCTCATACAGCCAACGTTCATCCAGCTCTTTGCTCGTATATGACTCCAAAGAGTGAATTAACTGCTGGGCAGGTGCACCCTTTTCTTTCAGGATCAAATAGCGAAGAAGCTGTTGGCGGGGATCGTCTGGAGCCAGGTCCGTAAATTCTCTGTAATATGCCTCAGCTTCATCCACATTGCCTTCTTTAATTGCCAGCTCTGCCAGTTTATAAAGCAGACGTTTGCCAATAGGTGCCCGTTCATAGGCCAGAAGTATAATTTCCTTTGCTTCCTCATAGTCTTCATTCTTTTCATAAACATTAGCAACCATAGACAGCAGGGTTGTGTTGCGAACTCTTCTCCAGTCAATGGTATCGGCAATTTTCATGGCCGTTTCATAATCGCTTTGAGCAACCAGTTTTTTTATTTGTTCAACTTTTATATTAAACTCGTACTTATCCATTCTTTTGCATCTCCTACCAAGGTTATTGAATTACAGTTCGACCCGGCCTTCCAGGGCCCGCAGCAAAGTAACTTCATCTATGTATTCCAAGTCACCGCCAACCGGAACTCCGCTTGCAATTCGGGTCACTCTGATTCCTGTCGGTTTGATCAGCTTGCTGATATACATTGCTGTCGTCTCTCCCTCAAGGCTGGAATTGGTGGCAATAATCACCTCTTCCACATCTCCCTGCAGTCGCTGCATCAGTTCCTTCAGTTTAATATCATTGGGACCAATTCCCAACATCGGGGAAATGGCTCCGTGCAGCACATGATAAACGCCTTCAAACTTACCGGTTTTTTCATAAGCTGCCAAATCCCTCGTATCCTCCACAACCATAATTACCTTATGGTTCCTTTTTTCACTTTTGCAAATTGGACAGAGTTCCTGGTCTGTTAATGTAAAGCACTCTTTGCAATAACGGACGTTTTGTTTGGCTTCTGTAATAGAAGAAGCCAGACCGGCCACCTGCTCCGCAGGCATATTAATAATATGAAATGCCAGTCTCTGGGCAGACTTATTGCCTATCCCCGGAAGCTTTGATAATTCTTCAATTAATTTCGTTATCTGACTGCTATAATAATCCATAATTAGAAAGGAAAGCCTCCACCTAAACCGCCAAGTCCGCCGGTTAATTTAGACATTGCTGCGCTGTTGTCTTCTTCCATCTGGCGGAAAGCCTCATTGGTTGCTGCCATAATTAAATCTTCCAGCATCTCAATATCATCGGGATCAACAACTTCTTCAGCTAATTTAACTGCTGTAATTTCTTTTTTCCCTGATACAGTAACACTTACAGCACCACCTCCGGCTGTTGCTGTATACTGTTTCTCCTCAAGCTCCTTAGTTGTCTCTTCCATCTGTTTCTGCATTTTCTGAGCCTGTTTCATTAAATTATTCATATTGCCAGGCATTCCGCCTGGAAATCCGCCACGTTTTGCCATGGTACAAATCCTCCTGTTGGGTTTATTTTCAAAATTAATGGTTAATCTTCTACTGTAATATCCATAAGTATGTTAGCTTTTAATTCTTCATCGCTAACATATATGGTGTCCAGCCGTTCTCCGCCTCCGCGAAGTCTTGCCTTAAAATAAATTGCTTTCTGATAATGCGCTTCCACATATCGTTCTATTTCTCCCAGTGTGGTAGGGCGGCTTCCTATTGTAAAATTACTGTCATCTGTAAATACAACGCAGAGGCAGCTTTCTCCTGCCGGTTCTACTATAGTATCACGGAAGCTTGCTCGAATGGGACCGCCAAGATCGCGGACAATCTTACCCCATTCATTTCTCACCAGGTTTAAATCTTCCAGCTGCCCTGGCGGAAGATTCACTCTCTCTGCCGGTGTTAGTGGTTCTGCTGATGCAGAATTTCCAGTACTTCCTGAGCTTTCTGCTGCACCGACCATACCCGGCGCTGCTGAACCTGACTGTACAAATACTCCTTCATCAAGCCTGTGCTCAATTTCTGCCACTCTCTGCAGAACAGAATCCAGATTCTCTTCCATCTGAGGACAGGTTAACTTGATCAGTGCAACTTCTATAAGAACCCGTTTCTGAGAAGCATAGCGCAGCTGATTGGAAAGATCTGAAAACACGCGAATGTACCGCAGAAGATTCTCAGAATCCACAAGATCTGCTTCTTCTTTTAACAAATTCATATTTTCAACAGACATATCCAGCAGGTTTTCACCATCATCCACTGATTTTAGAATCAGAAGATTACGAAGATACCAGATAAAGTCTGTAACAAATTGGCCTAACTCTCTGCCCTGAATGACCATGTCTTCCAAAGTGCTGATGCAGTCCTTTGTTCTCTTTTCAGAAACTGCACGAAACATCCTGCTGAACACTGCAACGTCTACAGCTCCCAGCACATCCAGCACATTATCATAGGTCAGAAGCTCTCCATAGTGAAAAGCCACACACTGATCCAGAAGGCTTAAAGCATCTCGAAGCGCCCCATCTGCAGCTTTGGCAATATAAGTCAGGGCTCTGTCTTCCACCTGAATATTCTCTGCAGCTGTTAAACCTTTTAAATGTTCTACAATCGTATCTACTGTAATTCGTTTAAAATCATATCTTTGACAACGTGACATGACTGTTACAGGGATTTTATGAACCTCAGTTGTTGCCAAAATAAATATAACATAAGACGGCGGTTCTTCCAATGTCTTTAGCAGCGCATTAAATGCGCCTGTAGAAAGCATATGAACCTCATCTATGATATAAACCCGATATTTCCCTTCAGTAGGCGGGTACTCCACCTGATCACGAATTTCACGGATATTCTCCACACCATTGTTGGAAGCAGCATCGATTTCCACCACATTCAGCGAAGAACCGGCTGCAATATTCTTACAGGTCTGACATTCCCCACAGGGACTTCCGTCTACCGGATGCTGACAGTTTACTGCCTTGGCAAAAATCTTAGCAATACTTGTTTTACCGGTACCTCTGGTACCACAAAACAGATATGCATGTCCGATACGTCCGGACACAATCTGATTCGTTAAAGTTTGAACAATGTGATCCTGACCCTTTACATCCGTAAAGGAGGCAGGCCTCCATTTACGATACAATGCCGTATACGACATGCCTCATGACTCCTTCATTCATCACCGAAGCTGATTCTGATCATCTCTGATAGCAGAATTCTTCGGATCAACTATTTTAATTTAACGGCTATTTCCTATTTTTTATATCTGCTCCTCCTGCCATCTTTGCATAGAATTAGATATTATATACCCATTATCTACATAATTATAATACAAAGGCAGTTCCC
>DHOR01000018.1:7459-7771 GCA_002409995.1 Hungatella sp. UBA5385
ATCTGGTGGATTCTATATACAGACCCGTCTTTAGAAGTTAGCACCAGAATCTTTGGTAACAAAATATAACCCAAAACCCCCGTAAAGGCTTTAAAATAAAGCTTTTTTTATTGCTCAAAACACTTGAAAAATTTCTTTTTATATGTTATAACAATGGTGTTAGTGGTGTTATATTTGGGAGGTGGATTTATGGCATATTTTCTTAAAAGAACAAAGTTAAAAAACAGAACGTATCTTGCTATCTATGAAAGCTTCTACAGTCACGAAAAAAAAGGCACTGCCCACAGGTGTTACAAATCATTAGGTTCCGTG
>DHOR01000022.1 GCA_002409995.1 Hungatella sp. UBA5385
ACATTCTGTCTCAAAAAAACTTTTTAAAATATAGACTTTTAAAGGTGTGATGGAATTTACTTCTGCATACGGAATTTAATTTTTCAATTCAGCCACCCTTCTCACAAACTTTTTCATTTCTTATCATGCGTTTCATTCTGCTGGTACATTTCCTTCCTATAATCACTGGGCGTCTTACCAATAATCTGCCGGAATATCCGTGAAAACACCATGGGATCACTGTAGCCGCAAGATAATGCAATACTGCCGATGGGATAATCCGTAAGACCAAGAAGCTCGCAGGCTTTTGTCAGCCGGAAGGTATGCAGGTATTTCTGTGGTGTAATATCCAAATGCTTTTGAAACAGTGTATAAAGGTAGCTTCGGTTAATACAGAGATAATTGGCGATATCCATGACTTTGATCCCTGCATGATAATTATTTCTTATAAACTCAACTGCCTTGGAAATATATATGTTTTCATTATTACCTGACAAGCGATAAGACACATGATCCCGTGCAAGAATGGAAAAAAACAGGTAAAGAAGGCCATTACGCTTTAATTCATTGGAAGTTGACATGGTACGGCATTCCATCATCTGATCTACCAAATTTTTCAGCTCACTGCTGTTTTCATGGTTAAAAACGGGAAAATCCGAGGTCAGTCCCATACCGGACATAATATCAGAAGCAATACTTCCGCTGAAGCCAACCCATATATATTCCCATGGGTTTTCTGCATCTGCCTGATAAAATGTGAGAACATCAGGTTCGATCAAGAAACCCTGCTGTTCTTTAACATGGTATTGTTTGTTTCCCACATAATAATTACCTTCTCCGCTTAATACATAATGAAGCAGATAATGGGGTCTCACTGCCGGACCGAAACTATGAAGCGGCTGTGTCTTTGCATAACCACAAAAATTAAGTTTCAAATCCCAGGGTCCCCGCTCTTTTACTTTTAATACGCTTGCATCTTCCATTGTGTCCCCTCCTGGCCTGATTATATCATATGAATGGATAAGAACATATAACATTTTAACAAGTGTTATTAACATTCTTCACTGACCTGATCTCCAAAATGCCGCTATACTAATGATATAGCATATACGATGCATCGAAAAACAGGTTGGTTCAAAGGCCATGAACACCTATAAAGAGAAGGAAGGTTGTATCTATGAGTTTAACAAACAAAGAAAAATATTCATTTGGTATTGGCGCTTTAGGAAAAGACGCGATCTGCTGTTTTGTGGGAAGTTTTTTGATGTTCTATTATACAGATGTGTTGTTTCTATCGCCTGTATTTGTGGGAACACTGTTTTTTGTCGCAAGAATCTGGGATGCTGTCAACGATCCTATGATGGGTGTAATTGTTGACAATAGCAATTTCAAATTCGGTAAATTCCGGACCTGGCTGGTCATTGGAACCGTACTTAACGCAATTGTATTTGTCGGTTTATTCACTACATTTGGTCTTCAGGGCAGGGCCTTATATATCTACGTGGCAGTAACCTACATTCTATATGGAATGACTTATACAGTCATGGATGTACCTTACTGGTCCTGGCTGCCCAACTTAACCTCCGATCCCAGAGAGCGGGAGTCTGTATCCGTGATTCCCAGGTTTTTCGCCAGTGTTGCAGGCTTTACCACCGGCGTATTCGGGCTGATGTTTATCGATAAGCTAGACGGGATTTTTGGAAATGGAGACCGTATGGCAGGATTTACTGTTATATCTATCTTTATTTCAGTCCTTTTTCTTGTGACCATCGGCAATACCGTATTTCAGGTGAAAGAAAAGCAGACCGGCACACAGAATGAGAAAACAGGTTTTAAACAAATCGTCAAGATTTTATCTCAGAATAAACAGTTGATGGCTTATATTGGATTACTGCTTTCTTATAATTTATGTATACAGATAGTCAACGGAATTATTATTTACTATTTTAAATACGCAGTAGGTAAAGAAAGCTTATTTTCTATTTTCAATCTATGTATTCTTGCAGAAATGGGCGGGCTTATCCTGTTTCCCCGTCTGGCCGGAACATTTGGACGCAAGAAATTATTTGCTGCAGCATGTGCACTTCCAGTTGCAGGTCTGATTGTTATTGCAGTATCCGGCTTTTTCGCACCCACCAGCCCGGTTTTCGTTATTATCGGTGCAGGTCTTTTAAAATTAGGTTCAGGTTTTGAACTGGGGGTTGTTACTGTGTCTATCGCTGATGTTATTGATTACAACGAGTCACTTTTCGGGACACGGAATGAAAGTATTATCTGTTCCACCCAAACATTTCTGATGAAATCTTCACAGGCAGTATCAGGTCTTCTTACAGGAGTAGGCCTTGCCATGGTTGGTTATCAGGCCGGACAGCAGCAGCAAACAGCAATGACCATCAATGGAATCCGAATTATTATGATTGTAATTCCTATGTGTTTCTCTGTTCTGAGTTATTTTATATATAGTAAATTTTATAAACTTGAAGATGGACTTTTAAGAACAGACAATAAGGCACCGAAAAAGTCATATTCAGGAAAGGACATACTGGCATGAGCATCCAATATAATGAGCAGACGAAAGAATTTCATCTGTATAATGAAGAAATCAGCTATATTATGAAACTATTGAAAAATGGTCACCTGGGGCAACTATATTTTGGCAGCCGGGTACCAGAAACAAGGGACTACAGTTATCTATTGGAAATGCACCACAGACCTATGACTTCTTATGTGGATGAAGGCGATCTCTACTTTTCCCTTGGTCATTTAAAGCAGGAATATCCGGTCTACGGAACCACGGATTTTCGTTATCCGGCAGTAGAGATTTTACAGAGTAACGGCAGCAGAATCACAGACTTTCAATATGTCTCTCACTCGATTATGAAAGGAAAGCCCATGTTAAACGGGCTTCCTGCCACTTATACAGAGTCAGACAGCGAAGCCGAAACTCTTGAAATTGTCCTGCGGGACCATTTGATCGAAGTTGAGATCCATCTCTACTATACTATTTTTTCAGATCTCAATGCCATCTCCAGAAGTGTCAGAATCTGCAATACCGGTTCTTGTGAAATGGACCTGACACGGGCAATGAGTTTGTGTCTGGACCTGCCAGATAGTGATTACCAATGGGTCCAGTTCTCCGGCGCATGGTCCAGAGAACGTTATGTGAAAACCAGGCATTTAGAGCAAGGTGTTCAGTCCATTAACAGCAACAGAGGAAATTCCGGTCATGAGCATAATCCATTTCTCATGCTAAAACGTCCTAACACTGACGAATACATGGGAGAAGTTCTGGGATTCAGTCTGGTATACAGCGGGAACTTTGAGATTCAGGCTGAAATAGACACCTTTGACGTAACCCGAATTCTGATGGGGATCAATCCTTTTGGTTTTACCTGGCACTTAGAGCCTGGCGAAGAGTTCCAGACACCGGAAGCAGTTATGGTCTACTCAAATCAGGGAATGAACCACATGAGCCAGACTTTCCATCAGTTATTCAAAACAAGGCTGGCACGGGGAACATGGCGGGATAAGGAACGGCCCATTCTTCTCAACAGCTGGGAAGCCACTTATTTTGACTATGATGAAGATAAACTGGTAGAAATCGCAAAATCAGCCGGAAATGCCGGTATTGAGCTATTCGTTTTAGATGATGGTTGGTTTGGCAGCAGAAATAATGACAAGCAGGGACTGGGTGACTGGACCCCTAATATGACAAAACTAAAACATGGAATATCAGGGTTGTCCAAGCGGATTAAAAATGAATGCAACATTCTGTTTGGACTTTGGTTTGAGCCGGAGATGGTGAATAAAGACAGCGATCTCTACCGTGCCCATCCAGATTGGATTATCACTGCCCCGGGACGTAAATCCTCACATGGAAGAAATCAATTTGTACTGGATTTCTCCCGTAAAGAGGTAGTTGATCACATATATGGACAGATGGAGGCCTTGTTGTCTCAGGCAGATATTTCATACATAAAATGGGATATGAACCGCTGTATTACGGAATGTTACAGCAGCGCATGGCCGGCCAACCGGCAGGGCGAGGTATTTCACCGCTATCTATTAGGTGTATATGACCTATTAGAACGGCTCACCTCCCGTTTCCCCCATATTCTGCTTGAATCCTGTGCCAGCGGCGGCGGACGTTTCGATCCGGGTATGCTGTTTTATGCTCCTCAGGGATGGATCAGCGATGACAGCGATGCAGTTGAGCGTCTGAAAATACAGTATGGAACTTCCTTCTGCTACCCTGTCAGCAGCATGGGCGCCCATGTTTCAGCTGTTCCTAATCACCAGCTATTCCGCAATGTTCCCCTGGAAACCCGTGCCAATGTAGCTTACTTCGGCTCTTTTGGTTATGAATTGGCGCTTGATAAGCTGACAGAAAAGGAACAGGATGAGATACGGGAACAGATTGCCTTTGTAAAGCAATATCGGGGAATCCTGCATTCCGGCACCTTTTACCGGCTGCTTAGTCCATTTCAGGGAAATATCGTTTCGTGGATGGTGGTATCCAAAGATAAAAAAGATGCCATTGTCGGATACTATAAAGTCCTAAACGACGTAAATTGCCCTTACCGCAGATTAAAGCTGCAGGGCTTAAATCCTGATTTGAATTATGAAATCAAAGAGCAGAATCTGTCTCAATCCGGTCTGGAATTAATGAACATTGGCTTGATTACCACCGATGCATCAGCCGGTCAGGTCATCAATGGAGGGGAAACATGTACCGATTTCTGGTCAAAAATATACATTCTTCATGCAGAATAAAGATATCTAAATCAACGATTACTAATTTTACCATGATGCTGGCCGGAATTGTTTTAATGGGATTTTGCATTTCCCTATTCAGGATTTCCGACTTTGGAACCGATCCCTTTTCCTGTATGAACCTGGGCATCAGCGCATGCCTTGGCTGGTCCTTCGGAAACTGGCAATTACTGTTAAATGCATTACTTTTTGGTATAGTTCTATGGAATTCAAAAAGCTGCATTGGCATAGGCACCATCATCAACATGACCTGTGTGGGTTATACAGCGGATTTTTTCACCACAAAGCTGCAATTGCTGTTTGGCAGCACTGAATTATTATCCTTTGGTCTGCGTGCCTGCATAATGCTTATTGCCGTAATACTGACCGCTCTGGCTGTAGCTATGTATATGACTGCAGAAATGGGAATTGCGCCTTATGATGCAATTGGAGTTATTATTGAAAATAAAACAAATAACAAAGTTCCCCTTCGTTACTCCCGGGTTATAACAGATGTATTATGCGTTACCATCGGCATATTAACCGGAAGTACCGTCGGTCTTGGTACAGTAATAACCGCATTTTTTACTGGTCCCCTTGTACAATTTATGAAAGATAAGATTTTATTGCGGTTAAGGATATTCTCCATATAGAATTTAAATAGGTATAGCAAAGTTTTGTTTATCTCTTTGCTATACCTATATCTTATATTCATATCCATCGGGGATTCTCAAATAACATCCTATGGTATCATCACGCTTCCTCTTAATGATTCCTGAAACGTTTTTATTATCTATATTACCTTCAGCAACAATAAGAAAATCATCCTCACAGGAGAGAAGTATACCGATGTGGTCATGCCATGCACTTTCCATCGGCTTGTTTATCTCGGGGATAATATTATTGTAAATAACAACATCTCCTCTGGAAGGCGGAATTTTATCTAGATCAGTAAAATTAAAACCGTTGGATTTTCCCCACTCATACCATGCACCTACTGCTGTAAAACGGTGTTTAATTGGTGGTTGTTTTATAGGAAGCTCTAAACCGGCTTTTATAACACAATGATAGATAAAAGCAGCACACCAGCAATTCTTTAATTCATCGAAGGCAGCAGCTTCTGGATAATATTTGATTATCTCTGCAAAATTTCCATCTCCTCTTTCTCCATTTACCTTTTGGGCAGCCAGGTCCTCGGCAATATCCGCCAATAAAGATCTTTTGAAGCTCTCTTCTTCTGCCTGTTTCACTATTGAAATTCGATTCATTTACTCACACTCTTTCCGTATATGGATTGTTTACTTTATTATACTATAGGTTTTAGATGTTTATAAGTTTTAAATAATTAGATTATCATATTAAGGTAAAGCCTATGTAAAAAGCAAAACACCGCTTACTCTTCCATTAAGAATAAGCGGTGTAGACTTCTATTTCGTGAAACCATTACCAATAACACTACAATTCAGCAGATACTTTGGCAAGATAATCAGTGGCTTCTTTTATGTCCGCTTCGATATCGTGCCAATTTCGTCCTTCAATGGTAAGGGTACCACAATAATTCATATTCCGAAGCGTTTGAAGTATCTTTAGAAAATCAATTGAACCAAAGCCCGGATAATATCGGTTATTATCTGAAATATGAATATTGGAGTACAATTCACGCCATATCAGTAAGGTCTTGCACATTTCAACCTCTTCGATATTCATATGATATGTATCAGGCAGTACACGCACACCAGGACGCTTGAATGCTGCACCTTCTTCCACAAGATTGATAAGTGTTGCCTCATAGTGGTTTGTCGCTTCTAAATACAGATTAATGCCACTCTCTGCACAGACAGGAGCAAGCTCAGACAACGATTTTTCCATCTGGATTTTCCCCCTGTGTACATTGCTGCCTGCTTTCCCTTTGATCAAACCGCAGATGATATCTGTATTAAATTTCTTCGCAAATGGGATAACTTTTTGTTTCATCATATCAACCGTTTTTTGTCGTTTTTCCTCCTCTACAGCAGAAAGAGACAGGTCGTATTTATTGGCAAAAGCTCCAGAGGCTACTGACGTTAATTTTAAATCGTATTTCTCTAAAAGCGAGCTTATCTTCTCAGATTCAATATTATCAAAATTCAGTAAATTCAGCTCAACACCACAAAATTTTCTTTCTTGTAAAAGCTGCAATATGTTTGGAAAATAATCAGAATATATAACATCAGCATTTAGTTGTATACACAGTGGAAAGGCATATACATCAATCATAAAAGATACCAAGCTTCGGCAGTTCGTGGATACTTTTCCAACCAGGACTCTGGGGTTCCTGAAGAAAAGGTGCTATGTCCTTAGGATCACGGAATGTAAACAAAGATGGATCCGGAACTTGTCCTGACGGATATTTCTCAATAATATCCTCTACCATACAGTTTAAATATTCGCATATTGCTGCAATTGGACGCTTCGCTTTCCTCGAATTTGCGCGAGACGGCTTACCAACCACACCTTCCGGTGTTCCAAATCGTTCGATAACTCTGTGTCCTTCCGCTTCTGACCACTTATTGGGACGGTGAAACGAATCAACGGATCCATCATAGAAGCCGTCATCGAGATACCCAAAGCTCTTTGGCTCCGCATCCGTTACACAGCTCATATCTACCATATTTTTAAAAAGAAGCAGCGCACAGGATGTCTCAGCTTCATCAGCATGTACAAACGGAGTGGTCATAAAATCTTCTCTCTCATCACCAAGGGGATAGAAAAACTCACGGATAGCACGATGCCATTCAACAACAGTAACAAATGCAGGAACCTGGTAACGCTTAAAGAACTCTTGAACTGCGGATTCCAGCATCCAATCCTGCCCATGATTATTTACAAAGATAATTTTACGAAACCCATCATCCCAGAGTCCTGCCATAACACTTATCATGGTTTCGACAACAGTCGTCATGCTGAGCATTACAGTGCCGGGCATGCCTATATGATGATATGGATGCCCCCCATAGTTTAGAACCGGCATTGACAAAGCAACTTCATGTCGCTCCTTTGCAGTTTTGCGACGGATTGCCTCACAAATAGAAGTACACATAAATGTATCTAAGCCACTGTTATTATGAATGCCATGGTTCTCCGTACAACCTACCGGAACCAGAACAATATCGCACTTTCTTCTTTTTTCTATAACCATTTTTCTTGGTGAATTCTGTATGTAGCAACCTGCTTTGCCAAGTTCACTATCATTTGGAATCTCATAATCATCCAGGATTTTCTGAATTTCATCTTCATTAGCATCCCAAATACGTTTCTTGAGACGTCCAACTTTATTATCTTCAAAGAAAATATTAGGATACTCTGTTGTCAACCACTTCTGATACATAAACCTTCCTCCTGAAAATTTAATAGTCTCTCGAAATCTATTCCCCTTACCAGATGGTATACCCGCCATCTATACAGATATCCGTACCTGTTGTATAGGAAGCAAGATCACTGCAGAGGTACAGTACTGCACCTGTTACTTCATCTGCCGTTGCATATCTCTTAAAAGGTGTTGTCTCAATATTAAATGTAATATCCTGTTGTGTTTTCTCAAAGTGTGCAGCAGAATAAACATATCCCGGACTTACGGTATTAATGCGAACACCATCTTTCATGTATTGCATTGCAAGACCTTTTGTCATATGTATTACACAAGCCTTACTTGCCGGATATATGACTTCATAATCGCAGCCTTCTGGTCTTCTGTTAATAATGCTTGCAGACATTGAAGCAGTATTAACAATAGCGCCTCCCTTTTGATTTTTTTTCATGATTCTCGCAAGTGCACAGTCCATAATCATAGTGCCTCTCGCATTGGTATCCATGATCCTGTCCCAGGTATTTTTGTCATATTCTCCTTGATCTGCGGGCATTCCAATACCAACATTGCTGTGTGCAACATTGATAGTTCCAAACTTCTCAACTATCTTATCAAGCATTACCTGAACACTAGTCTCATCTGCAGCATCGAATGTCAGCGCAATACATTCATGACCAAACTTTGCTGTCAGATCACCAGCCAGTTTATCAAGCTGGTTCTTAAAACGTTCAATATCAGCAACCACAACATTGGCACCCAATTCTGCAAATCCGGCT
The DNA here is from genome assembly GCA_002409995.1 of Hungatella sp. UBA5385. Classification (GTDB taxonomy): domain Bacteria; phylum Bacillota; class Clostridia; order Lachnospirales; family Lachnospiraceae; genus UBA5385. Next base: position 8,854 of record DHOR01000022.1, read on the forward strand.
GCAGACATCATACCAATCTGACCGATAGCACCAGTTACCAATGCTACCTTACCCTCAAAAGTAAATTGGTCCTTTACACTTTGTCGTGACTCAAGATCTAATAATGGAATATCTATCATAGCGAAGACTCCTCTTTAGAATTAATTATTTATAGTTTTTCTTTACATTTGCCACAATACCTTTTATATCAAGTTCATATCTTTCCATCTGGTCTACATGGTCTGCAATAGGTCCAAATACATTGGGAAGTCCAAGCTTGACAACCCTGGTGGACTGACCCAGCCCTGCAATCACATCACTAACTGCAGATCCAAGTCCGCCAATCAGTCCGTGCTCTTCAACGGTAAGAATTAACCTAGTCTCTTCAGATGCACGCTTTACAGCATCTTCATCAAGGGGATTAATAGTTTGCATATCCAGCACTCTCACAGAGATGCCTTCTTTGCTCAGTTCATTGCCTGCTTGCAATGCGTTATATACACAGCTGCCGGTCGCAATTATGGTAACATCTGTTCCGTCCCTAAGAAGGTTCGCCTTGCCAATTTTAAGCTCGTAATCTGTTTCGTAAACCACCGGTGTCCTGGTTCCGGTCAATCTCATATAAACGGGTCCCGGATAATCTGCTATTGCGATTGTCATTTTTGCAATAGAAAGTCCATCGGAAGGGCTAACAACAGTCATGTTCGGAATTGCACGAGTAATAGCCAAATCCTCTATTGCATAATGCGTATACCCCTGAGTACCAACAGTACAGCCAGCGTCATGTGCAATCAGTTTTACATTTGCATTCATATATGCAGCATCTGTTCTTATCTGTTCACAGGCCCGCATACTCAAAAAAGATGCAAATGATGCACAATAAGCAATTTTTCCGCAAACGGCAACTCCAGTGCCAATACCAACCATGTTTTGCTCAGCGATACCCACATTAACAAATCGATCTGGATACCTCTCTCTAAATTCCTCTGTTTTGCATGTACCAGAGAGATCAGCACCGATACAAACAACGTTGTCACGCTCTCTCGCCGCCTCCATAAGGCCAAATCCAAAAGATTTTCTTGGACCCAGCTCTGCTAATTTTTGTATAAGCTCCAAATCAACCTTCATAGTTAGACCTCCTGTTTTTTTCATCACGTTCGAGTTCATCTAAAGCTGCTTCGTACTCATCCTTCTTAATTCTGTAGTGGTGTGTCTTTGGGTTATTCTCAAATAGAGTAACACCTTTGCCTTTTACTGTATGAGCAATAATTGCAAGAGGTTTACCCGCTGCATGATTATTTTTGCCTAATGCATTGTAAAGCTCCAACGGATCATGACCGTTAACTTCTTTGACATTCCAGCCAAAAGCACGCCATTTGGCAGCCATATCACCATATTCGCAGATATCCTTTACAAATCCGTCACTCTGCATTCTGTTACAATCGATAATTGCCACTAAATTGTCTAAATGTTCTTTGGAAGCCAGCATTGCAGCCTCCCAGATTGAACCCTCATTACATTCTCCATCTCCACATAGAACATATGTCATATAGCTAAGACGATCCCACTTTGCAGCCAGCGCTGCACCTGCACCAAGAGAAAGGCCATGGCCGAGAGAACCGGTTGCATATTCGATACCGAGTTCCGGATGCAGACTGGGATGTCCTGGAAGAATACTATCCTTTGTTTCAAATGTTTTTAATATTTCTTTGTCAATATATCCTGCTTCTGAAAGTGTGATATAGAGCGCTAATGATCCATGTCCTTTGCTTAGAACGAATCTGTCACGATTGGGATCATCTGTATGTTTCGGATCATAATGCATAATCCCGAAAAAAAGTGTTGCCATGATTTCAGCAATAGATAATGTTGAACCGAAGTGTGCTCCATGCTCACCAGCTGCATATCCCATATCTAATGCAGTCTTGCGAATTATATAAGCTTTATAAGCAATATTATTTGCTATTTCATTACGCGTCATCATACCGATTCATCCTCCATATAAATTACGTAGGGTTTTCCATTCAGTGCGTTATGTGTATTGGACAGCCATGGTTTACAAACAACACCTATCCGGCCGTTTCCAGCCACATCACCAACTTGTGCCGCATGACCACCAAGATTGACATCCAGAATCACATGCTCATTCCAGTCCATTCCTTTTCCATCAACATTTTCCCAAATATAGTATTTGGGGGCACCATCTCCTCTGACATCGTCCATCTCACAACTGAGAATATCGAAATCCCCATCGCCATCAACATCACCCACCCACAGCGTATGAAGAGCGCCACGGACTGGTTTAGCCGGTTTCATTATGTCATGTCTTATCCACTGGGAGCCATCTCCGTTTACATTTTCAAACCACCAGAGCGATCCTCCAGTTATTTCATTTTCAATCATAACTATATCGTTATCTCCATCTTTATCCATGTCACAGACATAGGAATGCGTAGCATTTGCTTTGCCCGGATCCTGAAGAAGCTCCTGAATATACTTATAAGAATTAACACCTGTACCTGTGTTAGCTGTACCGGATTCTGCCGTTTCCATATAGGCCTCACTCAGATTATCAATATTCCAGGAAGTAACGAATGGGAGCTTATGCTCAACCCACATTGTTCCATCACCGTTTATGTTTTCAAACCATACATTTGAGCGCACAACGTCAGCTCGCCCATTGCCAGTTAAATCTCCGCCTGATGCGCCGGAGTGAATTGACGGTCCGATATATGTATGTAGCCACAACTGTGTGGGATCATCTGGTATCTTATACCAGCGAAGATCATTCTGGTCAGACATAGTAATAACTTCCATTCTTCCATCTCCATCAATATCTGCAAGTGCTACATCATGAACTGCAGTCAACTCCGGATCAAATGTGTATTTCTCCCAGAGAACACCGTCCACTCGGGAGTTCTTATACCATGCACCGCCAACAATGAAATCTATCCAACCATCATTATCTACATCATATGCGATAGCTCCTACATCAGATGGTGAATCCTTTCCAAGTAAAAATCGTGTCCATTTTTCCGATGTCTCATATCGGTAATAATAAATATCCCCATACTGGATTCCAGTGATAAACTCTAATTTTCCGTCATGATTGATATCTTCCAAAGCCGTCTGTGAATAAGGCCCCTCGGGCAGATCTGTATCAATGATATAATGCTTGAAGTTATGCATATCTCCTCCAATCTCATTCCTATAAATGTTCAACTTATGCAGATTCATCTGTACTGACCATCTTAGCCAATAAATCCGCTTTTACATAGTTGTTATTACGATTGTCCAATTCTTCTCTGAATTCGCCTTTTACAATAATTTTAATTCTATCGGAAAGATTTAGAATTTCTTCGATTTCATCCGAAATCAAAATAATCGCCGCATTCTGACTACTTAATTCTTTAATTATCTGATATATTTCTTCTTTTGCTCCAACATCAACCCCTCTGGTTGGCTGATCAAGAATAATGATTCTGGATTCAGAACATAACCATTTTCCAATTGCAATTTTCTGCTGGTTACCACCACTTAAATCAGCAACTCTCTGCGTTGGCGCATGACACTTGACATGCATTCGATTTATCATTTTAGCTGCAAGATCATACACCTTATCAAATAGAATAAATCCATTCTTTGTATATTCATTAAGTACCGCCAGTACCAGATTATCCTCAATGGAACGCTCCAGAATCAATCCCTCTTTCTTTCGGTCTTCCGGAAGATATCCAATCTTTAAGGATACTGCATCACTTGGTGCATTAATATTAACTACCTTTCCCCCCACGGAAATTTCTCCAGACGCTCTTGCATCTGCACCTATAATCATTCTGGCTAGCTCTGACCTTCCAGAACCAACAACTCCGGTAATCCCCAGTATTTCCCCCTTATGAAGATCAAAACTGATATCTTTAGTAACTGCTGTCGCATGAGTCAGCCCTCTAACTGACAAGACTACTTCTTCTCCAGCATTGGACGTAGTTCTTTTTTGAGATGCTTTCTGCTTATGTCCAATCATCCATTCAACCACTTTTTCTGTATTGCAACTGGAAACCAATTCTGTTATGATTTTCTGACCATTTCTCAAAACAGTAACACGGTCAGCAATCTGGAAAATCTCTTCCAAAAAGTGGGAAATATAAACAATACTGACACCACGTCTTTTCAAGTTTCTGATAACATTAAATAGTTCATGAACCTCCACAGAGGAAAGAGAAGATGTTGGTTCATCAAATACGATGATGTCTGCGTCCATAGAAACACAACGAGCAATTACAACCAGCTGTCGCTTTGACAATGGCAGACTTTCGATGACATCATATGCATTGATAGGAAAATTCAATTCATCCAGCAGCTGCTGTGCCTCTTTATACATGGATTTTCTGTCAAGAAATTTTCCTTTGTCGAGAATTTCTCTGCCAAGAAAGATATTTGTACTAACATCCAGGTTCTCCGCAAGATCCAGTTCCTGGTGAACCATAACAATGCCTTTGCGATTTGCCTCAAACGGATTTCTAAATTGAACCTTTTCTCCCTTTATAATGATTTCTCCAGAATATCCTCCATAGATACCATTCATTATTTTCACCAAGGTGGACTTCCCTGCTCCGTTTGCTCCAACAAGCGCATGAACCTCTCCCTTTTGAAGTTTTAACGTGACATCATCAAGAACTTTATTACCAAAAAACGCTTTGGTAATATTCCGCATTTCAAGAATATTCTCTACCATAAATTTCTACCCTTCTATTTACTTACGTCTATGATTCAGAATCGTTGTTAGACCAACTGCTCCAAGGATAATCATGCCGGTAACTGCCTTTTCCCAGTAACTGGAAATACCAGTCAGCTGGATAATGTTAATAATCATTCCCATAATCAAAGTTCCAAAAAATGTTCCGATAATATTTCCTTTTCCGCCTTCCATGGCAATTCCTCCAATAACACAAGAGGCAATGGCAGTCAACTCATATCCTTCTGCTGCCGTAGCATTGGCAAGCTGCACTCTAAGAAGTAGAATTAAACCTCCAAGGGATGCAAAAAAACCACTGATAACATATGAGATGATGATAATTTTATTTGTATTGACTCCAGAAAGCCATGCGGATCTTTCATTTCCTCCTACTGCGTAAACATACTGACCAAATTTGGTCTTTTTTAATACAATCTGCATAATAATCAAGCATACAATCCATATTGCTGCACAAATAGGAAAAAAGCCAGCGATCTTACCTAAGCCTATAATGTTATACTCCTTGGGAATGCCATATACAGGGTATCCGTTTGTGATAATTAACGTCAGGCCCCGGAAAATAACTTGTGTACCTAAAGTCGCAATGAATGGGATAATCTTTGCTTTGGTGATGATTAAACCATTTAATGCTCCTATCAGGCAGCCGATTACAAGCCCTCCAATAATTCCCAAGAAAAATTGTTCCCTGACAAACATTGTCGCACTAAAAATCCCGGTAAATGCTGCTGTAGAAGCAATAGATAAATCAATACGTCCAATGAGAATAACAAATCCGATTCCAACGGCCATCAGACCATACATTGCGTTCTGAGCCAAAAGATTAGAGAAATTTCGCCATGATCTAAAGACAGGTGCTACAATAACACAAACCAAAAAGAATACTGCAAAAATAAGAATGACTATATATTCATAATTGAGCCGCAATCGCTTCTTACTTGTTTTTTTATCATTTTCCATCATTAACCTCGCTTAGGCTGTTTTTCGGATATTCCCATATCCATGACAATATCCGAAAAACACAAATAATTGTTTCATATTCATATGAATTAATTAAGATCATCCCAATCGCCAGGATATTGGTCAGTATTTTCGGGTGTAATTCCCATAAGCTCAATATACATCTCAGGATTAACCGCCTCTCCATTCAGATATGCCCATGCTGCATCAACACCAAGCTCACCCTCAAGATATGGAGATTGACTTACAGTACCCCATACATATCCTTCTTTGATTGCGTTTTGAAGGGATTTAGGATAATCAAATCCAATGATTTTATTAACGAGTTCTTCACGGCCGGCTGCCTTACATGCTTCCGCCGCGGCAATGGCATTTGCAGAGTCATGTGTAACAATAGCATTCAGTTCCCCCTCCGGAAAACGTGTGAGACAATTCTCAACAAATGTCATAACCTTAGCGTTATCAGAGTCACAGCCCTGCCACTCAACGACTTTAATAGGAAGATTATTCTCTGCAATATAGTCAATAAGCCCATCGTGCCGCTGTTGTTGAGCTGAACTTCCAAGCGTTGTTTCAGCAATAATGATATTCCCACCTTCTTCACCAAGCATCTGGTACACCAGCTGTGCCTGTAACTGTCCGCCTATATAATCATCACATCCAACAAATGTAACAATGTCAGCGCCATCACCCAGAACACGGTTGATCGTAATAACCGGTATTCCCTCTTTATTACATTCCTGGACTGCTGCTACAAGAGTATCTTTCTGTTCACAGACAACGATAATAAGATCCTTCTTTTGTGCTATAAATGTCTGAATATGTCCAATCTGTTTAGCTGGGTCTTTCTCGCCATTCTGTACATCTACATCCATTCCATAATATTTACATCGATCTTTAACGCCCTGTACCAGTTGTGCAAAGAATGGACTATCAATTTCCGCCTGTGCCATACCAATAGAAAATTTCTTTTTTTCTGCAGAAGTCTCTGCTGCTGCTTCTGTTACGGCTTCTGTTGCTGCACTTGTTGACTTAGTTTCTATTGATGTACTTGTTGTCGTAGTTTCTACTGTTGTTGAACTGGAACTTGAGTTGCATCCTATTAAGCCTAATACCATAGTTGCTGCAAATAGAATACGTAAAGGTTTCTTCATAAACGCCCTCCTGTTTTTTTACAAATTTTAATTGTTACAAATTTTTCAGCTTTGAAATTCCTCTTAGCACATTTCAAGGTCCATTGGAGCTCCATTTGATATCGGCCGAGTATCTGATGACTGTTCCTTCAAATCACTGTAAGCATATGAATTTCATTGCTGTACTACTCTATTAATTTCCTATTTGAAACTGGTTGCCTAAATCGATCTGCAACTTCCTCTTATATTCAACGATACATCAAAAATTTCAGTCTTTTTATAATCGCTTGGTCCATTTTTTATCTCACTGTAAACAATTTCACTGGCTTTCATACCAATTTCTTTCCCCGGTTGATTGATGGTCGTAAGATTAATCCTCTTGTTTCCAGAAATATTAATATTATCCAGACTTACCAGCGAATAATCTTCTGGGACCTGTTTTCCACATTGACATACTGCGTCCAGGACACCTATAGCCAGATAATCCGTTGCAGCAACAATTCCAGTAAAATATTTTCCTTCCTCTATCAGATTTTTTGTTCGATTGAAGCCTTCGTATTGTGTTGGTGCACAATAGATAACATCCGCATCAGTGATACCTTCATACTTAACTGCATCCTGGAAACCCTTTACTCGGTTTTCAAATTTTTCTGAGCCGCCCAACATTATAATGTGCTTATGTCCCAGTTGAATTAAGTATTGAGTTAATTTGAAGAATGCATTTTTTTCGTCTATACCAATAGAATGAATAGTTTTATCCTCTGATATATTGCATACGTACACAGTTGGAATGACCCCTTCTGTAAGAGGCTTTATGTATTGGGATGATGTTTTAGTGGTAGGGAAAACAATCAAACCTTGCACCTCAAGATTAAAAAGTGCCTGAATATTTTTCTCTTCTCGTTTACGTCTCTCATTGGAATCCATTACGATAATGTTATAATTCAGATTGTCGAAATACTCCTGAATACCTTTGATAACCTCTATGCATATAGGATTTTCCAAATTCGGGATACTGACACCAAGTGAATTCACATAGGACTTTGAATAATTACGCACAATGTTTATGCTCTTATTAAAATATCCAAGTTCCATCGCCATCCTCTTTACTTCATCTCTTGTCGCCTTGCTAATTAGCTCACTGTCATTTAATGCTCTCGACACAGTAGAGGCAGAGATTCCTAATTTATCTGCAATGTGCTTGACTGTTATCTTCATATTGCCCCCTTACAATCTTATTATTTGCATAATTTATTTTTATTGTCAATACAGATTCACAAAGTGCCTTTTTATTGCATTATTGTTATGCAAAATAACTATATCTTTAATCATTTCAGAATTTTATTGGTTTTTCATGCTATTATTTTGCATTTATGGTATTAATTTAATATTAATGTATATTTTTCATAATACTACTGGAATATTTTTCCATTAAGTGGGCTCCTAATATAAATATCTTGACACCAGGAATTAATAGAGTATAATTAAATTGTACTCAATTTATTTTATATTTGAAAGGAACACCAAATGCAATACGATCCGCTAAAACTTGAAAATCAACTTTGTTTTCCCCTTTATGCTTCTGCAAGAGAGGTTGTTAAAAAATATAAACCATTTCTCGATAAGATTGGACTGACCTATACACAGTACATTGCCATGATGGTTCTATGGGAAAATAAAAGCATTAATGTTAAGTCACTTGGAGAGTGTCTTTATCTGGATTCCGGCACGCTGACACCCTTACTGAAGAAACTGGAAGCTCAGGGACTGGTCGCCCGGGCACGGTCTGCAGAGGACGAGCGCAATCTAATTGTCACACTGACTGATAAGGGTGAGGCGTTAAAGCAAGAAGCGCTGCATATCCCCGAAGAAATAGGCAAATGTATAAATATAACCCAGGATGATGCCCAGACTTTATACCGCATTCTATATCAGATACTGGGAAATTTGTAGGAGGTTAAAATGAATATAGCAATTCGTTATTACACCAAAACTGGAAATACTAAGAAATTAGCTGATGCCATAGCAGAGGCTGTGGGCGTTCCTGCCGAAAGCGTAGACGTACCATTGGAAGAACCGATAGATGTGCTTTTTCTTGGAAGCTCTGTATATGCGGCAGGTGTTGATGGAGAAGTGAAGGATTTTATTGCTTCTCTGGATGTAGAAATGGTGAAAAAAGTAGTGAATTTCAGCACAGCAGCACTTTTGCCATCTACTTTTTCACAAGTTACAAAGTTATTATCCAGGAGAGGAATTCCTATTGATGAAAGGGAATTCCATTGCCGCGGTAAATTTAAATTTATGCACAGCAGCCATCCTGATCAGGAGGATTTGAACAAAGCACAGACATTTGCAACTGGAATACTTAACAAATTATAGAATGGAGATAAGTTATGAACATTTACGATTTTACTGTTAAAACCAATCACGGAGAAAATATATCACTTTCGGAATACCAGGGAAAAGTTCTGCTTATTGTGAATACAGCAACAAAATGCGGGCTTACTCCTCAATACACAGCATTGCAGGAATTATATGATAAATACAAGGATAAAGGGCTGGTAGTTCTGGATTTCCCATGTAATCAGTTTCTAAAGCAGGCTCCAGGCACTGATGAGGAAATAAGTGAATTTTGCACCCTTAACTACAACACCACATTTCCCCGCTTTGCTAAAATAGATGTAAACGGCAAAAATGCTGACCCACTCTTTGTATGGCTTAAGGAACAGGCTCCGGAAGACCGTGGCGATGCTGAAACTGCTGCCTTTGAGAAGAAAGTTAAATTGCTGACTATGGGCAGGAAACCCAATGATATCAAATGGAATTTTGGTAAATTCCTCATTGACCGCAATGGTAATATTGCAGATCGGTATTCTCCTGCATTTTCTCCGGAACAGTTGGAAGAAGATATTGAGAAATTGTTGGGTTAACATGCTGACATAAAAAGCACTCTCTACCACAAGCCATATTTGGGTTCTTTCTGAACTATGAATAATGAATTTATAATTGCATTGAATAGCAAAGGAGCGTTAAGTCTGTGTGTTATCCACAGACTTAACGCTCCTTTGCTATTTCGGTGTAATTATGTATGATCAGACTCCAACATCGGATGTTCCAAATAGCATAAAGCATCATTATCATAATGTACTCCCTCTGGTAAGTGTATTTATAACATTATTAATCCGCCCTATGACTTTACGTACCTCCATAGTTTTCCATTCTTCTAACAGAGGTATAAAATCCGCATCACCAGTATCTCTGATTTTCTCCAGCATATCAAATGCCACCTGCCGGTTAACATCCTTCATTTCAAATATAACTCTGGCTTTCTTCTCTTTAACATCCTGGCAAAATCTCTGGAATAATTCTTCTGCAAAGGTCTCACGCTCTATTTCCCAACCTTTTTCCGAAAAAATCAGCATAGGCAATCTACCGTTATAGTCAATCCTGAGATAGTCTTTCAGTATCATCCAATCCACACGATATGAAATTTCCTCCATCATCAACTCACGATAAAATCCATATGCTGGACAATCCTGCAAGTTATGCTCAAGAACTTTCTTATCTTTAGATCCTTTTAATATCTTTACCAGCAAACTTCTGCCGCCGGTGGCAATTAATTCATCTGCTGCACGTAAGATAGCTCTGATCTCTTCTTCGTTTAACTTTTTTATATTTCCTGAATTTAACGAGTACTGCACTCGTGGTCTTCTCCTGCTCATTTGTCCACCTCTGATTGCTTTAGACTATCTTTTTGTAATATTACTTTTGGGAACGAACCGGATATCCAGGAACATATCCAGACCATCAGCTAAGCGCTTCAGTAGTTCTAAAGTCGGATTGCGCTCTCCGTTTTCCAATTTAGAAATATCAGCCTGACTCATGCCTGTTCGATCTGCAAGCTCTTTTTGTGTTAGGTTTTGTGAATTCCTGGCACCAATCAATGAGCGAATAATTTCATACTCTGGCTTAAGAGCGTCAAATTCACGTTTTAACTCAGCATCATTATCTAATTGTTCTTTTAAGTAAGAATTAAAATCCATAATATTCACTCCTCGTCAATCTGGGCATAATAATCAGCCCTATATTTTTTTGCTAATTCAATTACCTGTGTTGGGGTTTTACCGGATTTTTTAAGAAACCCGTTTGTTAATATTATCTTCTTTCCATGATAAAAAAAGTACAAGACTCTCGTGATGTCAGAGCTAAATTTGGTCCTTAATTCGAAAATCCCGTCTCCAAGAGGCTTACTTAATGGTTCTCTTAACTCATAACCGAATTCTTCAAGTATTGATATGTCTTGAAAAACCTTAGCTTTTAACTTTTTGTTTTCAAGATCATCGAGAAATTCAGTAACGGGAATGTGTCCATTTCGTTTTTTATAAAACGTAACTTTAAACATGAAAGCACCCTTCTCACTATACAATATGGCATATATTCCATATTGTCAAGCGGTTTATATTTGTTTTGTCAAACCTTTGAGGAATAACTGGGAAGATATTCTTGCGATTATTACATTGAAGTGATCGCCACAATCGTATATGGCAAAAGAAATGAAAATCAAAGAAAATGAGGGTTCTCGTGGGGAGAAAAAGGAGCCGGGTTTCAAGGTAAAATATCCGGAAATGATGAAAAAATATGATGAACTGAATCGGGCTGAAAAGAATAGGAACCAGGTCAGATAAGACAGATAAGGATCCGCACCATGTATTAGATGATACTTTCCGTGAAGACAGGTCACCAGCCAAAGCAACCCAACTAAGTATACGCAGTTTTTTTAAATCTGTAAATACTCATCCAGGGTATTTTTACGCATTTTAACAAATATAAATGGAGTCTCAATCAATTGTACTTCCTTAAGCACGTGTGGTATAATCTTCTTATATTTTTCAGCTTCTATGATAACAAAAAGTACTGATCTCAAAGTGTAATCATTCTCCTAAAATCGAGGTTTATTATATGGATGAAAAAGATTTCGAACTACTTTCTATTGGCACCTGAACTTTGACCGGTCAACACCATACGATTTCCATCACCCCCATACTCCCAGAGCATCAGCAAAAGGGCGATATAGATGAACAGTTACCATCCCGTGCCTGGTTTTGATATGAAGTTCCTGATGCTCTTTTATTGGATACAGTTTGAGGAACTCTTTATTAGTCTCCTGTCCTATTGCCTGACTTCGAATCCTATCCAAATCACTCATACACTACCTCCTTCTTTCAATATTCTTTTGTGATATTTCCATCATAGCACATAGCTTATATGGCTGTATAATTCATATTTTCGTTCTATATCCAGTCGTTTTACGACTGACTGTATCATTCCTTAACAGTAACAAAAATACACAAAAAAGGCATCCCAAAGCAATCGTATTATGCCTTGAGATACCTAAAATAATAATTATTTTCCATGTTTCGCAGTTGTCAGATCTTATTACGTATTGATTCAACCACCAGTTATTCTGCTCATCTAAAAAACACTATATTCCCAAATACGCCCTCTGAACATCAGGATTTAAATCCCCACTATTTTCCAGCTAAAATCTCCATCAGCTTTTTTGAATCCTCATCCTTCGCCTGAGGAAGTGGAAATGTCACCTTATCGCAGTCAATAATCCCCATCCCTTTCATTGCATTCTTAATATATGGTACAAATGGAACACCAACATCATAGATATTCATCATTTTGTTAACTGATTGCTGCATTTCAGAAATCTTCAGAAGATTATTTTCACCAAATGCATCCATCCACTCCTTAAAAAAACCGGGAATCACATTGGAGAGACCTCCGATACAGCCGTCCCCACCTGACAGAATATTCGAATCCTGAATAAACCTTAAAATCCGGAATTTCCGATTTAACGATCTTAATAATCTCTCTGGTATGTGCAACACCCGGAATCGTATCCTTACAGCCCACAATGTTCTTAAAATCTCTTGCAAGGCGCAGCATAACCTGAGGTGATATATCATAACCTGTACGATCCGGGAAATTATAAATATAGATATCTCCCTGTACCTCTCTGGCAATTTCCGCATAAAATTCATAGATACTCTCATCTGTCAAAGTAAAGTAATAGGGTGGTATAATGACTGCACCGTCAGCACCGCATTCAAATGCATACTTGGACAGCTCCACAGTTTCCCCTGGTATCATACTGTTGGTTCCAATCAGTATCTTAACGCGTCCCTTAATCACATCAACAGCAAAACGGATTATATCTTTTTTATCTTCTTTTGACATGGCAAAAAATTCACCAATACTTCCCAATACCAGGATGCCACTGATACCTTCTGTAATCAAATGATCATATAACTTCTTTAAACCGTCAAAATCGGGTGTTCCATCCTCTTTAAACACAGTAATTGCCGGTGTTATATATTCTGCTTTCATCTTATCTCTCCTCTCGTTCTTTAATAACCGGCACCTTCCATGGCTGACAACGCATGCTCCGTATACCGTTTATAAAGACCTTTTCTTCCTTCGGGCTTCTTAATACCCTCCTCACTTCGTTTATTAAGAACCTCTTTCACTTCACTTAATGGCATCTCTTCTCCATCAATTCCAACCACATTGAGAGTTCTCTTCTCCACATCATACTCAATGATATCCCCTGTCTTCACATAAGCCAGAGGGCCGCCTCTTGCTGCCTCCGGTGATACATGGCCAATAGCCGCTCCTCTTGTAGCACCCGAAAATCTTCCGTCCGTAACAAGGGATACGGAACCATTTAGTTCCTCGTCGCATACGATGGCTTCCGTTGTCATCAGCATCTCAGGCATTCCACTCCCTCTGGGCCCTTCATAACGGATCACAATAATATCTCCAGGATTGATCTTCTTACTGACAACATCATCATGGGCTGCTTCCTCACTGTCATATACCCTTGCAGGCCCTTTGTGGCGTCGCAGTTCCTCTGTACAGGCGGAATATTTGATAACAGAACCTTCCGGTGCCAGATTCCCTTTTAATATAGCTATGGAACCGTTTTCTTTTACCTTCTCCGACGGGAAAATAACTTCTTCTCTCTTCAGACCATAATTATGAAGGTATCTTACATTACGTTCAAAGAATCTGTCTTTTTGAATGATCTCCAGATTTTCACCCAGGCTTTTACCGGTTGAAGTCATAACATCCAGATCCAGATAATCACGGAGCAGCCACTGAATCATGGGAACTCCGCCTGCAAACCAGAAGCTTTCCGTCAAATGCTGTCCGCTTGGATTCACATTGCAAAGATGAGGAATTATATGATTAATTTCATCAAACAACTCTATCGGAAGTTCAAATCCCGCTTCCCTTGCAATCGATGGCAGATGAATGGCGGCATTGGTTGATCCCCCTATGGCACTGTGAACCACAATGGCATTTCTCATTGCTGCCGGAGTGATAATCATAGAAGGCGTAATCTTTTTCTCTGCCAGTTCCATAATAGTCCTTCCTGCAATTCTGGCATACTCAAGAATATCCCGCATTGTAGCCGGTACCAAAGCACTGCCTGGGAGGGCAAGCCCCAGTGCCTCTGCCATACACTGCATTGTAGAAGCAGTCCCAAGGAAAGTACATGCACCCACGGAAGGACAGCCTGTAATCTTATATTCTCTGATCTCATCCGCCGTAATCCCATCCTTCCGCTTCTGGCGCAGGGATATATCACCGGCAACCAGAGAAGTAGTCATATCAGGACCAGGGCGCATGCTACCTCCCGGAAGAAATATAGTTGGAATATCCATTCTGACAGCCGCTTTTAAATGTGCAGGTATGGATTTGTCGCAGGAACTAGACAGTACCATGCCGTCCCAGGGAACCGCACTTGCATGGACCTCCACCATGTCACACACAGCCTCTCTGGAGGCCAGTACTAGATTCATCCCGTCATGCCCTTGGGCGCAGCCATCACATATATCCGTAATATGATATTTGGCTCCATATCCGCCCCGCTCTAAAACTCCCCATTTCACCTGATCCGTGACCTGGTTTAAATGTACGCTGCCCGGATGGGATTCTCCATAAACATCCTCAATCAGTATCTGAGGCTTTGTTATATCCTCTTCCGACCAACCGCTTCCTAACTGTAAAGAATCAAACTGCGCCCATAAAAGACGTTCTCTTTTACTTTTCTGTTCCATCTTCTAACCTCGATTTTCCATTAACACAGGTTATTATCCTGTGTTACAAAAAGGGTACGAATATAGCATTCGCACCCTTAGACTTTATTGACTGATCACTAAAAAGCTGCTCTCTGGAGCGAATCTTCCTCTTTATTAAGGCTCTGACTATTTCTCTATATATTCAAAATACTCAAAATCTGCATATTTGGAAAACCCTGACATATCCTGAACACATATTCCGATAAAAGCACCTGTAAATGCTGTCGTATCAATATGTTCATCTGAAATTCTGAGCGCATCACAGTCTTTTCCATATTGCTTATACGAAACCCCATCAAGAGAATACAGGAATGTAACAGTCTCAAAATGTCCTTCCATCTTAAGCCATACCTTACCTGATTCCGGAAGTTTCACATAGGCAAACGGTTCTGAATATTCTCCATTGTCGCAGCTCAAAATAGCAAGCATCTTTCCTAACTCTTCATCATGGCTGATCCTGAAATAATAATACTGGGTTGTATTATAATAATAGGTCAATCCTGCCATCTGTTTAAAATAATCCGGCTGAAAATCAACCACGGCAGTTGCTTCAAACACAAACGACTGCTGCCGTCTTGCCATCAGCGCCTGTTTAAACTTAGACAGCAGACTTTCTTTCCCGTACAATCTTAAATATCCCGGCCTTGCTGTCAAAGACATAGTATCTTCTTCCATCGGTCTTCTAAGGAACTGCAAATCCATATCCCATGGTTTTCCCGGCTCAAATGTATACTTCTTATTAACAGGTTTCGGCATAGGACCATTAAATGGAACCTCTACTGCTTCAAATGGCTCATTTCCACCATTCCTTAAACGAATCCAGCCGTCTTCGTCAAAAATAATGCTCTGAAGTGCTGTCTCTCGTCCCAATACACAGTATCCCCGGTCCGGGCCAATGGGGCGTCCGCATAAATGAACCATAAACCACTGTCCATCCTGCGCCTGTACAATGCTGGCATGTCCTGCTCTCTGAAGCAGGGCAGACGGTTTATTCCTTGATGTTAACATCGGATATTGGGGGTCCAGTTCATAAGGACCATCAATCTGTTTCGATCTTGCCACTGTTACCGCATGGCCTTCAAACGTTCCTCCCTCTGCAACCATCAGATAGTAATATTCTCCGATGTGGTACAAGTGAGGACCTTCTGTCAGCCCGATATCTGACCCTAAAAATATTTTCTTAACCGGGCCAATGCATTTCTTTAAATTCTCATCGTATTCTTCTAAAAGAATACCGGAAAAGCGGTTGTGACCTTCTCTGAAATCAGTTTCCATGGTTACAAACCATTTTCTTCCATCATCGTCATGGAATAGTGAAGGGTCAAAACCATAGCTGTTTATATATACCGGCTCCGACCATTCTCCATCAATGGTGTCGCAGGTAACAAGATAATTATGGGTATCTTTTAACCGGTCTTTCGTAAGGGAATTAGTATAAACCAGATAAAACGTTCCATTACTCCACGATAAGCACGGAGCCCATACACCACCTGAATCCGGGACCCCCACCATATCCAGCTGGCTTCTCCTGTTCAGTGGCTGGGCCACTACATTCCAATTTATTAAATCTCTGGAATGATGAATCTGCACACCCGGAAACCATTCAAATGTAGATGTTGCAATATAATAATCCTCTCCAACCCGTACAATCGAAGGGTCTGGATTAAACCCTCTCAATATAGGGTTATGGACAATACCCATAACAAAACCTCCTCTTTCTCTCTCTCCTATCCTTTTACCGCACCTTGGGTCAAACCGTTTACAACCTTTTCCTGTGCACAGAAGTACAATATTATAACCGGAAGTGATCCAACAAGAATCGCTGTCAGAATGGCCGGAATATTAACTGTCTGGAAACCATAAAATTCACGAATACCCAAAGGAAGTGTTTTCTTAGATGTCGTGTTAATCAAAACATTGGCATTTATAAATTCATTCCAGATATTTAAAAATGTATAAACAATTACGGTTGACAGACCGGCTCCTGACAAAGGAAGTACGATCTTACGAAATACGCCAATTGTAGAACAGCCGTCAATAACAGCCGCATCTTCTATTTCTTTCGGAATTTCCTTAAAAAATTGAGTCAGGATAAATACTGCAACCGGAATATTGTAACTGATATACGGTCCGCATAAGCCAACCAGAGAGTCATTTAAGTGCAAAGAACTTAATAAAGTAAATGTAGGAATCAAAGTTGTATGTACCGGAATCATCATCCCTGCAATAATCATAAAATACAGAACCTTTGCGCCTCTGAATTGCATTTTGGCAAATGCAAATGAAATCATGGAGGCTGATAACACAATCAGGAATACGCTGGCTGCCGATACCATGGCACTGTTGATAAAATAACGGAGAAAATCTGGTCTGAATACTTTTTGATAGTTGCCAAGGAAGATCTTACCCGGTAAGGACCAGATGTTTGTCAAATACTCCGGCATATCCTTAAAACTGTTGATTAACAGGAATATGAAAGGAAAACCTGTAATGATCAATATAAGCAGGCAGGCGGTGTAAAGCCCTATTTTAATAAAAAGCCTTTTTAATTTAGGTTCCATTATTTGTCCTCCCTTCCCTGTGTAACATACAAAAAGCTGCATGCAAAGATGAAACAGATCAGGAACATATATGCTGCAATTGTACTTGCATACCCCATCTGAAACTCAGTAAATCCTTTTTTATACATATAGGTCGCCATCAATTCCGTACTGGCATTTGGTGCTCCCCCCATCATGACATAGAATAAATCGAAATATTTGAGAGAACCAACCAGCTGAAGAACTGCTGATGATCGAAGGGTAGGCATAATCAACGGAAACGTGATACTTTTAAAACATTGCCAGCTGTTAGCACCATCTATTTTAGCTGCTTCGTATAATTCTTCCGGAACGTTTGTTAATCCGGCTCTGATAATGATCATATAAAACGGAATAAACTGCCAGCATATAACAAACAGTATGGAGGGAAGAGCAGTTGATCCTTGAAGAAAAGCGGTTGACCACGGCAGGCCAAGGGCTTTAATAAGTTTCGCAAGGAGGCCAAAGTTAGGATCATAGAATAGGATCCACATAATACCGGTTGCCACAGTTGAAAGAAGCTGCGGCATAAAAAATACCGTGCGAAAAAATTTTGTAAATCTGATTTTACTGTTTAGCAAAAGTGCAAGTAACAATGCACCCGGAAGCTGAACCAGAGTTGATACGGCAACAAGTATGATATTATTCTTCAAAGCATTCCAGAATGCCATATCCTTAGCTACTGCTATGTAGTTAGCAAGTCCCACAAATGTTTTATTCGCACTGATTCCTTTCCATTCCATTGAGCTGTAGTAAAAAGTTCTTACAATACCCAGCACATTAAATGTTCCATAGAAAAACAACGCAGGAATTACAAAAAATAATACCAATCCTATCTTTTTCCACCTGTTGGTTGATTTAATCTGATCTCTCTCCATCAAAAATCCCCCTGTTAGAATAGTTAAAAAATTTACTATTTATCTAATGATTGTTTTGCCAACGCCTCCATGTCAGCTGCTGCCTTTTCAGGAGTTGTCGTTAATCCAAACAAATCATAGGTTGTCTGTTTATGTAATGCGCCCATGTCTGCCGGAAGGAACTGATCGTAGAAATTCTGAATATAATCTGCATTTCTAAGCATGTCATTGGCTTCCTGTGTTAATTTATTCGGCATTGTAACGCCCTCAACACCAGTAATAACACCTGCAATATCTACGCTGTCCTGGCCAAACTCTTTATCTGTTAATGTATGAATTAATTCAAATGCTTCTTCTGGATATGGACAGGAAGATGAAATTGAGTATGCATTACCGCCGCCCAGAATTTCTTTAGCTGTTCCTTTACCGCCTTCAACAACCGGGAAATTAAAGATTCCTAAATTATTTTCATAGAAATCCGGTGCTTCAGAGCGGCAGTTGGAGAACATACCATTGGTCTGTACGATATGAGCTGCCTGTCCTCCGTAGAATAACATACGGGAGCCGCCGGTATCGTAGTTAATTGCATTACAGCCTTCCGGATAATATCCCTTTTTAACCCATTCCTGAATCTTCTCTCCTGCTTTGATGAAGCTTTCATCTTCAAATGTTCCTCCGTTTTCACGATTGTAAGCATTTAAGAACGCATCTTTTCCGCCTAAACGAAGTGAATGGTAGATAAATGTTAAAGCACCCGGCCACTGGCTGGAGTTACCTAATGCCAAAGGAATAATTCCTGCTTCTTTAATTTTGTCACAATTAGCTTCAAATTCCGCTAGTGTTTCAGGTACTTCAAGTCCTAAATCTGCATATATCTGTTTGTTGTAATATACCGGTGCAGGTCCGCATGAATATGGAAGTGCATAGTTAACACCTTTGACCTGGAATAAGCTGAGTGCTGAATCATAGTACTCATCCTGAATTTCTCTTACCTTATCATCAATATTTAGAACTTTACCCTCACTGATGAAGGATTCAAGCCACCCGCCGCCCCATGATACGAAGATATCCGGTTCCTCCCCTGCAGCCATAGCTGTTGCAAGTTTGGTTTTATAAGGATCATTTTCCTGAGGGATATCAACTACTTTGATATTCGGATATTTCTCCATAAATCGATTGATTGCATTCGTAACAGTCTGATGACGTTTCTCATCATTTGCAATATGCCATACGGTTAATGTGATCTCTTCTGTGGTAAGTTCCGAGCCCCCAGCCGTACTTGCCGCTTCTGTTGTGGAATCACTTACTGCCGGTGCTGCTGTTGTAGCCGCTGGCGCTGCCGTTGTGTCTGTCGGTGCTCCTGTAGTGGCTGCTGTTCCTCCACCCGAACAGCCCAGTAGATTTACGGCCACCATTGTTGTTGCCATTAACAATGCAATACTTTTTCTTTTCATAAATTTCTTCTCCTTTTCTTTTTCACGACCTTATTATCTATAAACTAGTATCAATAGGATAATATTATCACAAACTTAAACTATAAGCAAGATAAAATCTAGCTATTAGTTTATTTTAATTTTGAAAATTAAACTGTAAGCTAATAAGACAAACGATTAGGAGAATGCAATATGGATTACATTGAAATGGGAAAAAACATTAAGAAAATCAGAAAAAACAGAAAATTAACACAAGAACAATTAGCCGAACAAATCGATGTTTCTTCTGTTTACATTAGTCAAATTGAAACAGGTGCCCGCAAAGCCAGCCTTGAAACAGTTTACAATATTTCACTTGCTCTTAGAGTTACAATTGATGAACTTGTGAATTCAAATAAAAGTATTACTGATACAAAAAGTATAGCCATTGAACGATTACTGCATAATAGAACGATTAAAGAGATAAACGCACTGGAAAAGTTTCTTGAAATTCTAACAGACTTTAGATAAAACTTTTATAGACCAGCAATTAAAATGCAAAGAGTGCAGCAATATAACTGGAAATCAGTTATGTTGCTGCACTCTTTCAGATACTTTTATCCACCATTCAAATTATTCATAGTAAAAAAACAATGATAATCAGTCACTTCCTCTTCACACTGTTTCCTCAAAATAGCCGGAGTATCAAAGATTCTGTCAAAAACATTCATAATCATCTTCAGCTTTTGACTGTTATCTGCTATTTTAGTATCCACAACAATAAAATACTTCTCACCATGAAGTGTAAAGGATTCCGCATCAGCAAAATAATAAATATGGAATTTTTCCCGATCCGAATCCAGATTTAAAAACAGTCTGATCTCATGATTATTTCCAGTAATAATCTCATTATATGAGCTATTATTCAATTCTTTCAGTTGAAAAGGTTCAAAACGGAATTTTTCATCAATCTTCGTATAATACAGTCTTGGAAGGAATTCCTGATAGCGGTAGGAATTAATAAAAACATTATTTAACGAAGCAACATACTCTTTTTCAGACAAATCCTCAGAAGCATAATAAATCGGTGAATATTTAATATTCATATGCTTTCCATATTCCATGCATAAATAGTAATCATAATGCAGGGAATCCATGCTCTCCAGCTCATATAACATTTTTGTCTCTATTTTCTCAATAAATTCACCAAAATGCTGCTGAAGATTATTTTTTAACTGCTGTGTAGACAATCTGCCGTCAATTGCAATCAGAGCCAGCTTCAACTTATAATGGGATAGAGTAATACGGTTAAACAGTCCCAGTATGGTAATAAACAGAAGATACTGTTCTCTTTTTGAAAACTTATAGGAATATTTCTCCTCAAAAGCTATGCAAAGGCAATGGATTGCATAGTTGAGCACCGGCTTCCGGTCCATGCCCTTGATGTCATAAAAGCCCATATCCACATCATCTGATAGCTTCAATACCTGCTTCAGACTAATAGGAATCATGATTTTAAGCAGATCCTTAAAACAGGTATAATCATTAAACATATTGATACAAAAATAAGTGGACAGCTCATTAAGAATATAATTCCTAAGGTCCTCTGCTATTTTTACAAGCTCACCATAACGCTCTTCACTGCACTCCCGGAAGCGATATAGATCGGTGCTCATAACAGCCACTAAAGTAAGATATTGTAGAACATTTTTATCAAAATCAAATCCAGTATAAAGATTTCTAAGTTTCTGGATCAGTTCCTCTATGACTCCATATTCCTCAGTAGCTTTATAATTAAAATCAATTTCCGGAAAATTAATCTCCATGGTTTCATGCTTCCGAAGATAATTTCGGAAGAAAATCAAGTAAATTAAGAAACGTTCTGAATACAAATCTGAAAATACTATGTTGGAACCGGCAAGAGTTTTATGCAGAATATCTCTCATACTTTCCTTTTCATTTTCGTCACACAGAAAAAAATCATTAAATTCAGTCACACCTAAATCCGAAGAACTATACTTGTGAAAATATCGATACATTCTGACAATACAGCTGATTTTATAAAATAACTCCCCTTGAATTGTAATTCCATAATAAGGCTTAATTACCAGTTCGATATGATAACCCCGAAAGAATTCTTTTACCTCTGCAAGCTCCCTGTGCAGCGAATTGCTTTCATTGAGGTACAACTCTCTTTGTAACTGCTCTGTTTTTATTGGCTCCTGTGAGGACAGCAAACGTCTGATAATATACTGAACTCTTAGCTTCTGTTCATCATTGACTGTGTTTGGCTGATAAATCTGAAAATAATCTTTGATCTGGTCACTTTGTTCCTGATCTCTCAGTACCAGGCGATAACCTTCTGACCTTTTAGACAGAATCTGTATCCCAAATCCGGTCATTTCCGTTCTCATAGTTTTGATATCATTCTTAATGGTTCTTGGTGTGACACCCAGTTCATCAGCCAGCATCTGGCTGGATACCATTCCCTCCGAACGAAGAAGGAGGAGAAAGATCACCTTATGTCTTGGATTCAATAATACTGTAAACAAATCCCCGATATTGCTCTGCAAGGTAACTCCTCCTCCCCTTATTAACTATTCTAAATACTGTTGTTTCATTAAGTTTATCATATTTTCAGTGACATTCAATTCCTTTATGGCATATTTTTCAATGCTTCCATAGCTTTTCTCTATCTCGTCAATAGAAGCCTCAATAAAGTCAGGTTTTGTATCAATAAAGGACAGCAGATACGCCAGCACAGTCTCATCAGATGTAAAGGTTCTATAGATATTCATCTTATATTCATTTCGCTCCAGCCGGTTTTCTCTGGTCACCATATAATCTTCGATGAGATGTTTTCTTTCAACACCCAATAGGCCCAGCAAAAGCATTGCACCAAATCCGGTCCGATCCTTGCCTCCCCTGCAGTGCTGCACAATTGCGGCAGCATTAGGATCGGCTGCTATGTGCAGCATTTTTGAAAATGCCTTTTTGGACTTCTCAAAATGAATAAAGTTACGATATTGTTCTAATACAATGCCATCCCGCTGCGTAAGCAAACCTTTTTCTTTCTGCTCTGTAACTTTTTTTACCAGATTCTCATCCTCATTGTCTTTGCTGGAAGAAAATTGAGCGGCAAGCTCTGCTGCATGAGCATCCGGGTCTAAATGATAGGTTTTTACATTTGCATCAAATACCGGGTTTGGATACTTCTCAATCTCGTCATCACTTCTATAGTCAATGATTGTATGTATATTCAGAGTTTTCAGCTGCTCCAAACCTTTTTCATCTGCATTAAAAATATGATCCGAGCGATATAGTTTGCCCCACTTAACTGTTTTTCCATCGCTTGTGGGATATCCTCCCATATCACGAAAATTGTTCATCCCTGAAATAGGTATGTTTCGCTGCATAGTCTTTCATTCCTCTACTTTCCTATATTTCAGTTATGTATTAACCTAAGATTGACAGTCCATACAGTACAATTGATATAAGCATAATGCCTAATATAATCATAGCAGCATGTTTTCCACCAGTCTTTTTGAGAATCCGGTAAACCGCAAATGTAACAAGCAGACTAAACAGCCCAGGCATAATTTTATCAAACATCTCCTGAAGCACAATCACATTATCTCCTGCTCCAAACTCCAGAACAAATTTCAGTTTAACAGAAGTTGCAATTAAGCCTCCAATAACCATCAGCCCTACGATGTTGGCAATATTGGCAAGGCGCTGTAATGCATTGGTTCCAGAACCGCTTACCATATCAAGCCCTTTTTGATAGCCCCAGTGAATTCCATAATACCTGGTAGCTATATTCACAATGTTATATAGTATAAACATTAGGATTGGTCCGATCACGCTGCCATTTAATGCCAGTGCCGCACCAATACTTCCGCAGATTGGAAGCCAGGTAAATTTAAGAACACTGTCACCAATTCCTGCAAGAGGTCCCATAAGACCGGTTTTCATGGATACCACTGTATCTTTTTCTTCTTCTGTGGTACTTTCCTCCAGTGCTGCAGTCACTCCCAGAATTAGAGCATCAGCATTTACATGACTGTTGAAAAATTTCAGATGTCTTTTAATGGCTTCTACTCTCTGCTCCTTGGGTTTGTCCTTGTATAAACGTTTTAAAACCGGAGCAATGCTGGTAAGAAAACCGATTGCCTGCATAGATTCATAGTTATTAGTTAAATTTAGAAACTGCAGATTAAAAAAGACTCTATTCAAATCTGATTTTGTGATTTTATTATTCTCCATTATAAATCGTAATCTCCTTCCTCTGTATCAGCAGATGATGATGATGATGCAGGTGCTGATTTTTCCTGTGTAGCCAGATCATAAAGTATTGCCAAAGGCAGAGAAATCAAGGTTATTGCCAATATGGACAGATTCATATAAACTGCCAAAGCAAATCCGCAGATTAAAAATACCCATAGCTCGCCTTTTTTAATCATCATCTGCATCAGTAAACCAATTCCTACTGCAGGAATTATTTTACCTGCAATACTAAGTCCCTTCATCACTACCTCAGGAAGTGCTGCCACTACCTGATCGATAACGCCTGCTCCCAGATAAATAGCTAAGAAAGTAGGAATTGCACGAATTAAAAATACAATCAGCATAGGAAGGTAATTAATGCGGAACAGCTTATCAAAGTCCCCTTCTTCAGCCATACGATTGGCAATAGGATTCAAAGCAATAATTCCTGATTTATACAAAACAAGCAGCTGTTGTGCCAAAAGAGAGGTAGGTACAGCCAGCGCCACTGCTGTAGCCACTCCACCAGAGGAAATACCAAGTGCGGTACCTATGGCAGTTCCGGTAATCATATCAGGTGCGGAATAAGCTCCTACATTGCCGATTCCCATCCACATAACTTCCAGAGTTGCACCAATTATAAGACCTGTCTGCAAATCTCCCATAATCAGTCCCACTACTGTAGCAATCAGTAACGGTCTTCTGATCATCTGTGTACCCATATCATCAATGCTGCAAATCCCTGCCCATGCAGCAACTAAAAGAGCTGTTCCCATATCAGATTACCCCTTTCAAATCAACTTTTTCATCATTTGGAACCATTTGAATTGTTATCTTCATTCCTGCATCCAGCAATTCTACAAATGCAGCCCGTTCTTCCGGAGTAACAGACAAAGCTCTGGATATCTGCTCCCTGCCTTCCTGAAAACGCATTCCGCCAATGTTTAATTCCTCAATAGGAACTCCGGCTTTCACTAACTCATTAACATCAGTACTGGTTGTGAATAAAAGCATTGTCCGCCTTTTAATAGGATTTTTCTGATAAATCCCTGCAAACTGTTTTACGCCAAATGCATGAACCTTAATCCCCTGAGGCGCTGCCATATTCAATATGTTCTTTTGAATTGCATCTCCTGCAACCTTATCATTTACCACAATGATCTGCTCGATCTGATATTTATTAACCCATGTTGTTACTACCTGTCCGTGAATCAGGCGATCATCAATTCTACAAAAACAAATCATCTTCTTCCTCCTCTTTCAAATTATCATTAGTAGCGATGGACATTCCATTGCTGTATGCCATTTCAATGACTGATCTTATCTCACTGAAATCTTTTCCCCGATTCAATGAAAACTCCAGCAGCATCGGCAGGTTAAAACCTGAACAAAGCAGCACATTGTCTTTTACCAGCAAATGACCGGCCAGATTCATAGGTGTTCCCCCAAGAATATCTGTGAAAACAACCAAACCTCTCTCTGTATCCAGCTTTGCCACCTTTTCAAACATCTCTTCTTTCAGCGCATCCACATTATCCACAAGCTCAATCGCCATTGTGTCATAATTATTCTGTTTTCCTATAACCAGTTCCAGACTTGCCATTGCAGCCTTCGCAAACTGACCGTGACTCATTACCATTAGTGCAATTTCACCATTCATGATAATTCCCCTCTCCATTTGAAATATTCGTAGTTTTGTTGTATGGTTTGGATTATAAGTTCTTTAATTACCTACTTCCAGTTTATATTTTTCACTATTATAAGTGAAATTGTCTTTAATAAAGTACAAAGCAGGAGTCTAATGACTATTTTAAAAAAGAAAAGGGACTCTCTGCATTTAGAGAATCCCAATCTAAATATCTATTATTTCATTCAGGTAATATGATGCTCTTTTCATTCCTCACTATTTCTCATAGCGAATTCTTTATTCAGGAAGTATGGGCGTAAATATGCTAAAGTAGAAGCCATTGGTAATAAATCTTCATGAATATTGATATTTAATTCATTTTTAATATAGTCTCTTCTTTTTTGTATTCTCTGCCATAACTCTGGATACGCCAATTGAATAGACTCTTTTAACTGATTGTCAGCCAAAGCCACTGTACTTTCCGCACTGACTCCGCCTAATTCAGGTATAGAAGGAATAATATCTGTCTGAAAAATCATTCCGCTTTGCAAAGATTTATTGGAACCTTCATAAATAGGACTGGACATCCATTCTTCATCACTTGTCAAATGGCCTGGACAGAGTGTCCAATGATAGTCTTTTTTAGGCAGCACCTTATCTATTAAGTTATATAAATCACTTCCTGACATGCCACAATGGGCATTTTCCAGCCATGTTACAATTGCTTTAAAATAGGGGCTGACTAATCCGGGTAAGTATTCCTGCTTCTCTTTCGGTAATTCCTCAGTCTCATGTACAACATACCCCACTCTGCTGGATAATCCTCCTTTGTATCCCACAGTTAATGCCAAGGGATCTTGTAAGCTTATCTTTTTATCTGTTGGGTATATATTGGCTTTAATAAAACGTTGCCCGGCAGCTGCAATGGTAACTACCGAATTTCTTTGACCATATTGATTTAATACATTCCCTAACTCCATTTCAGTGGTGCCAATCTCTATCCTATCCATAGCTTGCAACATGGCATCAGAAGCTAAGGATGCACCAAATTCATAGTGAGCGATTTCATTGGCATTGTTTGTTGCTCTGGCACCATACTCACTATCAATAAAAAAATCTGTGCAATTGATTAACTGCTGACTGATCTTTTTTAATCCTTCTAACAGATAATAGGGGATATCGTACAATTGTGCATTATCTTCCCTGGAACTGGTGAATAGCTTCCAGCCAGCCACTCCAATGACTGTGTTTTTCTGTATGCCTGCTTCTTCATATACCATATGGATTGGTTTTTCATTCTCCATTGGCTGATTGGGCAATGAGAAAAATGGTACATGGATACCAGTTGCAGGAATTCTGGAAAATTTAGCTTTGTTTGCATTTTCATTTCCCAATAATAGATATGCATTACCATCTTTATGTAAGACCAGCATAGCTTCTTCAAATCTTGGTAAAAATCCTGCTAAATATTCGAAATTCGATCCATGTTCTAAGTCCCCATAAACCACTAAGCTATCAATACCTTTTTGCTTCATAAGAGCAAGTATCTTGTCTTTTCTTTCTATGATTGTCTGGTCTGTGATGGCAACAGGAATGCCGCTATTATCTAAATCAGGACTGGCAACTTTTGTATAATATGTTTTTGAATTTTGCTGATTCATTTTTATCCTCCTCTTAAGTTCTTACAAATGCTTCTATATACAAATTAACACGAAAGTAACTAATAAGCAAGATAAATGTTATAATAGAGTTATTTTATTGCTTTTTCTCTAATAATCACTGCCAAAATTATCATTTTCCATTGATTATTGTTAATTTTAATGATAAAATAAAATATAACATGTGATATGACAACTTATATGGATGGAGAATTTGCATGAATCAAAAAGAGAGACAGGAATCAATTCTTAATAAAATAAAAATCCAGGAATCTGTGACTACCAATGAGTTGGTGGAAGAGTTTAAGGTCTCAATCATGACTATTCGAAGAGACCTCCATTTGCTTGAAGAATCCGGCTATATTATATTGAATCATGGCGGGGCTGTCCTTAAAAAAGATGGCCATTTGGAACATTCCATGATGTATAAACAAAGTCAATTTGTCAATGAGAAAAAGAGTATTGCGAAATATTGTGCCAGTTTGGTAAATGATGATGAGACCATTTTTATAGAGACCGGAACTACAGCACAGGCAGTAGCCAATGAATTAACAAAAAAGAAGAATTTGAAAGTTCACACTAATTCATTAAGCGTTATTAATACATTATCCAGATTTAGTAATATTGAGTTATTTGTAGTTCCAGGCAAATACAGAGAGTTATCAGATGGTTTTGTCGGACCCTTAACAAACCAGTATATCCAACAGTTTTATTTTGATTATGCCTTTATAGGGACAGAGGGAATCGACTTAAAATATGGATTAACAGCACCGGATTTGGATGATGCTTTAACTAAGAAAAGTGTGGTTGAACAGTCTAAAAGTGTGATTATTGTTGCTGATCATACAAAATTTAATAATGTATTTACACATCAGGTTTGTAAATTGAATCAAGTGACTTGTGTTGTTACAGATGAGCATTTAGATGGGGTGATTTTAGATGAGTATCAGGGGCTGGGTGTAGAAGTGGTTAAAACTTATTGAACGTTTGAGGTATAGCAAAACAAATGATTTCGAATAGAAAAAGCAACATGAAATTAACTTGTTCGGTAAATTTCATGTTGCTTTCAATTTTTATTGCCCAGCTTTCATTTCGACCATACAACGTGGTAATTGAAAAAAGTAGTTATAGAATAATCATATGAATGGATTAGATAATTCATAACTCGGATGGAATAAACCTGTGGGTTCGTAGAATTCATCTCGAATATAGCTAAACCCCAATTTTTCTAATAGTTTTTTAGAACCCACATTCTTAGGATTATGTCCTGCGAATATTTTGCTGGCGTTTAGATTTTCAAAGCAATAATTTATTGCAGCATTTGCCGCCTCCATAGCATAACCTTGTTTCCAATATTTTTTGCATATATGAAAACCCAGCTCATAAATATTAGAACTTTCATCATATAATCTTAATCCACAACAACCTAAAAATTCACCAGTTATATGGTTGAATATTGGCCAATACTGAATATGATATTTTTCTTCATTTGATATTTCAGTTAGAAGACGATTTATAACTTCCTGATGGCTAAAAGAGCCAGATGCGCAGATATATCTTGTAACTTCAGGATCACCCCATAAGGATAGTGCATATTCTTCGTCTGAAGCCTGCCATTTGGAAAAACCTATACGATTTGTTTTTATAAAATATGTTCTCATAATCTATTTTTCCTATATCATATCAACAAATAAATTGAGTGTCTTTATTTAATCTGGATATATCTTTATCCAGAAAAGAGAATAGTACATATGCTATTTGGAAAGTTCCATTTCATCATTCATTTTAACAAATCCATACTTTTCATACAAAGGTCTGCCCATATCTGATGCATCAAGGGAAATAGCATTAACCCCTTTTTCCTTAGCATCCTTAACTAATAAATCCAATATGTTATATGCAATACCATTTCTTCGATAATTAGGATTCGTATAAATATTCATAATATAAGCTTTGTTTCCACTGGGATTATCATAGGTGGGCATTACACTATAATAACTAACACCACCTGCGCCAACAAAAATATCCCCGTCAAAAACCAGATAAGCGGTATGTGATCCATCAGAAAGAGCCTTAGTATAATAATCATAGGATTGACTTTCTACCTCTGACATATCTGCATCATCAGATAATTTATATACCGCCCGAAGTACCTGTATTCTGGTTTTCATCAATATATCTATGTCTATCAGAGTTGCCTTTTTATATAATAATTCCATTATATTCCTCCGTAATTCTAAGTTGTATTTCTGTAAATATCTGCAGGTGCAATCCACAACAATCTTTTATTTACACAACCTTCATAGTGCTAATTGATCAAAATTATTACTGCACCATTCCGGAAGCCTCTTGGCAAACCATTCTTCACCTAACCATAATTCCATATGTAAAACGATTCCCAATATGATTTCTAAAGAAACATAATACGCAATTTCACTTTCATTTACCACGACTCCCGTAACGTCCTTGTAACCATTTATTATATTTTCTCTGCAGCTTTCTCCATTTACAAAACAGAACACACTTCCAAAATCCAACATGGGACTGCTATATCCAAATAACGAGAAATCGATTGGTACCAGCCCCTTCTCAGTAATCAATATATTTGACAATGACAAATCCGAATGAAGATAGATAGGTTCTGATTGTTTCAATTTGTCTCCAATCAACTCCAATGCATTTGATATGGATTCAAAATACTTTCGATTTAGCTTGTTGTCATTATAGTAGATAGTAAAAATACTGATTAATTTTCTGCATAACTCCTGATCATAATTAATAACTTCATTTGCATAATAGCCCTTGGCTGCTCTATGCATTCTTCCCAGCATTTTCCCCAGATCATAACCAAATTGGTCAGTCAAATCAGCTTCTGTAGGAGTTCTGCCCGGAATCCATGTGAGCATTGTGGCAACTGTCCCATTATCATGTACAGTAACAAATTTATCATTAATATTCTTTATTGGCGCTTGAACATTAAATCCATTCGCAGCTAAATGCAGTAAAAACCGAATCTCATTTTCACGTCTTTTTATTAAATCAACGTTATTATCTAAATGCATTATTTTGAGACCAGGTTTTGATTTGTGTATTCTGAGCAAATATTTGCCATCAATGCAGTAAGTCATATTTTCATTGTAGCGAATTAAATCTGCTTTTGCATCAGATATATTATATTGCATTAATATTTGATTTAATATATTTGACCCTATCATAAATCCTCCTGCTTTTATGCACATTTAGCGTAGCGAAGACACAACCATTCTTTCTGTTTATCCACATTGATTCAAGATTTTCTTAACGTTATCAACAATTTTTTCTATATCCTGAATACAACTCACCTGTTCTTCCTGAGAGTACATATGAAGGAATAAATTACGCAGATTCTTTTCGAAATCTTCTGGCAGCAAAGCACATTGTTTTGTACATAATTCAACCAATCTTTTTTCTCCAGGATGGGTTTTCTCATTCAATGCAAATATCAAATCAAAATAAGAAGCCAAAAATTCAGATACCCTATGGTTAATGCTAACCCAGTCTCCTCTTTTCACCGCTTTTTCTATTTGAATCGGATACGCCGGCATAGAAGAATCGATCAAACACAATTGACGCTCAATAATATTTTTCTTTAACTGAGATGGGTAAGGTATGTCATATTGGCGCTGATATCCGGTCAGTTTACCATGTCTGTCATATATAATTTTGCATGTAAGCAAATTATGCCACATACAAGTTGTATACGCATTATGTGCCTGATACTTCACGACTACATCATCGATATCTCCCACAAAATCCTCCATATCCCGATATAGGATATCGATGTCAATGCCATTATTTAAGGTACAATTATCTTCATACTCCCAAAAATGATTTCCTATCTCCATGTAATTACAAGATGATGCTAATATTTTTCGTCTCAAATCTTCATCAATTGGTGCGTTCACATATACATACACATCGTAGTCCGACTTCTCATCATAATTTTCAACAGCCCGGGAACCACCTAAAGCAACCGCCTCTAACTGGTTCAACATAATCAACTCTTCAAATATCTGCTTTGGCATATGTCTGTCCTCCTCTGCCTTGAATCGCATTTTCAAGTCTATATCTTTATATTTTAACGTTTGGATTTGTATACTGACCATGTTTTTTGGTCTTATTTCCATACTGAATTGCAAATTCAGGACAGCGGTGTAAGCACCCTAAGCACATCACGCATTTATCCTTTACCCATGTTGGCTTATTATCTTTCATCTCAATTGCATTTATAGGACATCTTTTTGCACATAGCCCACAACCTATGCATGTGTCTTCCACGATAAATTTCCCTGTTTTTCTCATATGATCATAATAAGGCTTGTAAATGAAAGCAGTAAAATGAGGTATTTTATTTTTCATGAAGTCTCCATAAGATCTCTTTTGTATATGGCTTATAATATCATCCAACTGAGGTTCAACATTACGATTAATTTCATCTACCTTTTCTTTATCAGAAAGATCAAACATTGGCGTCCATGTATCAGGCATTTTCACGCTATAATATGCGTTAAATTCAACCTTTGTATTTTGCTTTAAATATTTGTTTGCATAATATCCACTGTGGCCAGGAGTCGTTCCATAAGTGGCAACAAAATAGAAATATGTGTTATCTGAAAAATCCAATTCTAACGACTTTAAGAAATCAATTACTAAAGACGGAATTCCTAACCCATATGTTGGGGAAATAATTCCAATGATATGATTCTTTTCATGATTGTATGAAGTATTTTGCTCAGATCTTTCGCTTTCCACAATGGAACAGCACGTATCATTTGTGGCATGGGCGATTCTTTCCGCTACATATTTGCAATTACCAGTTGCTGAAAAATAAAATATCATAATTTATATGATTCCTTTCATTTTGTCAAACGCATTGTTCTATATTGTTTGTGCCTCTATAATTATTATATATTTATCGAAAATCAATCCAATAAAACCAACTGCATAACCATTGTATTCAAAATCATCTCCAATAACATATATCTCACTGCTCATAAGGTGCTCTACATTTAATTGTGTGCTCTCCGGGTACAGTTGTGCTCTCCACTGTTCTAAGATCCCTCTTACAGTTCGTGTATCAAATTGCGCGATCGGTATGATATAGATGGTCGAATTGGCTGAGTCATCCTTCCTCTCTCCATATACCAGCGGAACAGCTTCCCATTGGTCAAGCAGCTCCAGCTTCTCCTGATTTATATATTGTCCTGCAGCCTGATCTTCCTGCTGAAGATTATACAACTCCCATTGATCCGAATATTGATAATTAAGTTCCATGGCTGGATTAAAGTATATATAATTATGAAAATATCCCTGACATTTGATTTTATCAAGTATATCTGTATTTTTCTCCTGCTCTATCAATTCGACTAGCTGCACTTTATTAATATGATAATAGTTAACTCCGTCAACCAAAATCAAATCCACGTCCTTTACCTCTGTTGTCTTGGAAATGGCTGTACCGTAAACGATTCTTTCGACTTCACCAGGTTTCACTGAAAGCCCATGATTAGAGCCCGTACTATTCAACGGATAGCCATTAAGACCGTAGCCAAATCCCTTTTCACTTAGGGATAGACCGTTTAAATTATGTTCTGTAATTTCCATTGTTTCCTGCCCATGATTCGCAGCACTCCCATTGATTGCCAGGATGTGCTCCAATGTAGTGTTTCGAGGCGTTAATTTTTGTTGCACAGGACCATCCCATTTTATAACCTTATCAGTAAGTCGTGCACTCTCCAGAACAAATTCTGCACCATGATATTGAAATGGTTCATTAAAATTCACTATTTTTCTTCCTGGAATCTCCTCTTTTCCCTGAAATTCCATGTTATAAATATCATTATTATAAGTAAGGGTAATCAGATAGTCCTGACTGTCCACCGGAACCTTCACACCACAGTAAATCGTGCTATTCTGCTGCTGGATTCGCGAGTTATTGTCCTCATCATTCAGCATTTCTTCTTTTGCCACCCCATCTACCGTTACATCAATACCCAACCAGTCACTGAACGAACCAATATCCTTATCATCTAATGCATGTTTCTCAAAAACAAGTGTTAAATATTCCCACCCCGTCTCACAAACATCTTTTTCGTAATATAGGAAAGCGTCTGGCGGCTTCACCATGGTGTTAAAATAAATATCACACAAAGTAAACGATACATTATCCACCTCCGGTAATGTTTGACCAATCACCAAATCATAAACATGTGCTGGTTGTTTTTGAACTTTCTCACTACAGCCATTGAGCGAACTCAACAGCAGCACTGTAAAACACAGATAAATTAGTTTTTTCATACAAACCCCTCTCCACAAATCATCAGATTGTTTTAAAATCTCCCTTTTGGGTTTGAATTTACCATTATCTTGCTTAGTTGTCAAATTAATATTTAAAACTTGACACACAGCTGTCAGAAAAATATGTTATCATAACAAATATAATTATTAGCTGAAAAGAGGTGCCTATGGCTGCTAACTTAAAAGACATTTATACTTTAGAATTAATCACTAAAATAGCTGATGACTGGAATGAACTCCTTCCGGAATTGAACTCAAAAAATATAGTATCTGCTATTATGGACGAAACATGGGAGTCCCTTGAGTTAAGAGAGCGTATGAAACACATTGCAAACGTATGCTACCGTGGGATGAACATAGACTATCCGGCTGCTGTAGAACTAATGATTGAATATGCGAAAATCCATAAAGGATTTGAGTATCTGTTTTTGCCTGATATGGTGGAAATGTATGGACAAAACGATTTGAAGACATCACTATATGCTTTAAAGGAACTAACAAAAAGCTCCACAGGAGAATTTGCAATAAGAACATTCCTGGATCAGGACTATGAAACCTGTATAGAGTATCTGTATGAACTGTCTAAAAGTGATGATGTGGATGTTCGAAGATTTGCAAGTGAAGGATCAAGAATGAAGCTTCCTTGGGGAAAGTCTGTAAAGAGACTGATCGCCCAGCCTCATGATATCTTGAGGATTTTGAATCAGCTCAAAACGGACCCTCATGAATATGTTAAGAAAAGCGTTGCTAACAATATTAACGACATGTCTAAATATTATCCGGACCTTGTAAATGATACCATCGAACTATGGCAAAAAGAACATAATCCACATACAGATTGGATCATCAAGCGGGGTGCCAGAACACTGATCAAGCAGGGAAATGTGAGAACACTGGAATTGCTTGGGTATACCAGTGGTACTTTGGACTGTGAGGTTCTGGATTTTTCATTAAGTGAGGATACTGTGAAAATGGGTGAAATATCTCATCTATCCTATTGCCTGAAGATACAGCCGAAAGCAGAAACTAATATTAAAGTAAATCTAATAATGGGATTTATGAAGGCCAACGGAAAGCTTAGTGAAAAAACCTTTCATCTTATGGATAAAAAAATAAATGGAACAGATGAAATTAATGGGACAAAGAAATATGAATGGAAGGACTTGACAACCAGAAAACATTATCCCGGTTTACATACCTTTACCCTGACTTTAAATGGAACACGGCTGGCAGAAACCAGTATCATGCTTCTGGATAATAACTAATTCATGGTTTAGCTTACATTTGCTTTAATGAAATACATACATATTATAAATATGAGGCACTTGCAGCTGGGGGTAACAGTGCGGAACCCTCAACCAAGGTGCCTCATATCTTGTTATTGGATTTACGAACAGACAGTAGTAATACAAAATCGAAACTTTATCGGGAGGCTGAATTTCTGATCCTCTTCACATTCCGATTCATCAAATGCCTGCCTAAATTTCTATACAAGAATGCCTTCATAGGAGATATTTCCTGATGATGCTCTTTAAGCAGTTCATCTGGATTGTTATATATACCAAAATCCTGATTAATACCTTCACTCTGAATATAGGTATTGTTTCTGTCCCAATCTATGGTAGGATTCTTAAAATCTTTTACTGCAATACCATATCCGCAAAAAGCACCAATACAGTCATTATTGATTTCTTGCAATTTTTCCAAATAAAGTTTATCCAGAATAAAAGCTTCAAGTTCATACCATCTATCTTCAAAATAAACTTCTACCCAACTATGAAAAACATTTTGTGGCGCATTTTTGTATACAATACCTGTCATAGCACCTTTTTGCAGCTTTTTATCAATAGTGAAGCCATGTATCCGGCAAGGAATATCACAAGCTCTTAATAAAGCCATAAATAACGTGCCTTTTGTATTACATTGACCATATCCATCAGATAACACTTTCGATGCTGACAGGCTGTCATCTACGTTATACCCAAACAAAATTTCATCTCGTACAAAGTTATATATTTCCTTAATTCGATTATAACTGTCCAGTTCTTTCCATTTTCGCTGAATAATCAGTCCCTGAATATCTTCATTTGAGTAATTTAACATTGCTGTTTCTGCTAAGTATATGTCCATGTAACCCCCTCAAAATAAAATTTGTCAATAAGTTTAATTTTCTAAAAACCATTGTAATTTAATAGCCGGAACAACAAGATAATTGTCCTCTCCTTCCCCCAATCTTAAATATACATTATTTATTCCTGCCTGAATTATATTTCTTGCACATAAGGGACAGGGTTTTGCTTTGTGAATAGAGTTATCTTCCGGGTTAATACCGGTTAAATATAAATCAGCACCTACTGTTTGCTGTCTGGAACAATTTAATAATGCATTAGCTTCTGCATGGATTGCACGGCAGATTCCATATCCCTCTCCCTGATGCATATTTAAATCTATTCTGGGACATTTACCCAAATCACAGCAATTATCAAATCCTCTGGGAGAACCATTATATCCAGTTGAAATCACAACATCATCTTTCACGATAACAGCACCATACTTTCTCTTGATGCATGTGCTTCTATATGCAAAAATTTCAGCACAATTTAAATAAGTATCTATCTTTGAAATTCTTTTTCCTCGCTGTGGTTTGACCATATATTACCTCCATTAAAACTTACAGATTATTCTTTCTCGTCTTGTTTTTTCTATTAACAACTACGTAACAATCATGAATCCATTCTTCACTTCCCGTAACTATAAACCTGTCGTCCGAACATAAAAATAACATTAACTGCTTAACATCAAACATCGGATAACCTTTGTTATAACACTCCAGGTACAATTCATCAACCGACCGCGGCTTTCGTTTTGTTCGTAAATAATCATATAAAAAATCTAAAGTAACTGCATCCAGTTTCAAAACCTCCGGTTTGATAATCCAATCAACTGCAGTCTCATCTTGTCCACTTTTAGTAAGCTATGCTGAATATTCAGATCGTCCGGAGCTCTTTTATGTAAACCGCTCAGAAGGTTGATAGCTTTCTTATACTCCCCATTTAAAGCGTAAGCTTCACCTAGTGCCCATTGATCATATATATGGATTCCGGATGTTTCTCAACTCTTTGGAGCCTTAGTTTCATTAACCCCTGCCAGTCTTTTTTATACCAATAATAAGCATCGCCTTCCCACTCTTCCATATCTTTTGACTCTTCTATATCTTCATATTCAATTCCCGTTTTAAATTTTATCCTGCTCATCTCCCATCATTATAATTTACACAAAGTAATATTTTTCAGTACTATTTATATTTTGCTTTATACACGGATACCAGCAAAATCATACTATATAATCTCCTAATACAATTTCATATATCATATATATCATAAAAACCAACGGCAGACAATTACATCGAAGATATTTGCACATCTAACAAGAAGTTAATATTTCCCACTCTTTTCATAATCAACCGCATCACACCCCATAAATAAAACCAAACAAAAAACCGCTACCACATAACATCTCCTGTCATGTGATAGCAGCTCTTTTTACATATTCCATTAACTAATATCAAACAAATTCTCTCTAAGATTCACCGTAACCTTCGTCCCATCACTAAACACAGACCTCTGAACCTCCCAGTCTCCCTTCACAAACTCATGGCTCACCATCTCACACATGGCAACCTTCTCATGAAGCTGAGTAACAATCTTACATCTCTTAATCTGTTCTTCCAGCCCAATATCCTTACCGCCCTCAAACGATCCGTCAGTCCCAGCATAAGCCCCATCCCGAATCAGATAAGGTGCCCCGCCATTGAGCAGCGCATAAAGCATGAAATCCTCCTGACCTTCAAAATGCTCCATCATCCAGGGCTCAATCAGGCAATCATGGTAAACCAGATTAAACAGCGGAACAGCAACACCTTCACGAGGTTTTCCCGGCTCCTCCAGCATGAAAGAATAAGGTGAATAATGGCAGAATACAAGACTTTCCATACTCCAGTCCGCAGATTCCTCAGAGCTTGTTAAAATCCCCTGAGACAACAGATAGTTAAAACATCTGCCCCTGAATTCATAACATTCTCTCCTGCTCATTCTATGAAGGGGATTGGTACATTCGTCTCCCTCATTGCAGGTAAACACATCAAGATAAGCTCCATCAAGGCGAATTCCATTTTTCTTAATCTCATTAAAATTCCGTTTCACATAATAAGGCGCCTGAGTTGCACACAGATAACTCTGAGGGCCGCCGGCCCATCTGGAATGTCTGGGAATTGTTCCATCAGTCAGTCTGCATGCAAACTCTGGATCAAAGGAATCCGCTTCCTCATAATAATCCCTGTACTGATCATGAATCCCAAACATATATCCCATACTCTGAACAGAATCCGCCAAATCCTTCATTCCGCCCCAGCCGCCTGCTTCCTCACAGGCAGGTGTATAATCCGGATGTTTGTTATCATAACCAGGTGCTGCCCAGCCATCTAAATGGAGATAAAGCTTCTCAACTCCCATCTCCTTCAGCTGTTCCATCTGGTGAAGACGTGTTTTAAAAGCAGTCAGATGATTGTTCTTGTCCGGTGCCTTTTCATCATAAAAATCTGATTTGGGATTCACGCTGGTCTTAATCCCAGTATGAACGAAAGCGCTTCCTATTAAATCCCTTACCGAAGGAACTCTGGCTTCCTTCTCCTTTAAGGTGCAAAATAGCCCTGTTTCCTTTACATAATTCCTATATACCTTACACATATCATTATAATCACAGTTCTGTAAAAATGTATAACGAAGAACTCTTCGGTAATCCATAGAACCAAGACTTGGCTCCCAACGGACTGCCACCTCTGTATAGGGGCCGCCTTTGGGGTGATGAATATTCACACCTCCATTCCACGGAGTTATGGCTATGGCTATGTAACCGCTGCCTTCTCTGATCTGGGAAAACCATGGCATAAATCCGCCTGCTGTCAGAAACATACCGTCAAATACCAGTTTGTCCACCTGGCAGTCCCAGTCATTGGGAATCAGGAGTCCCTGACGGTCGTTGACTAAAGTATACCAGTCCTCTCTCTTCTGACTAAACTCCATAGGCCCCGGCCAGAGAACCTTCTTAATCTCGGCCTTGCCATCCTCAACGGGAATCCATTCGAAATACACATTTCCTGTGGTTTCTTCCAGCCATACCATCGTCTGAAAGCTGGTATCCTTCCATAGAAGCAGCTCCTCTTTCCCCTGATAAAAACTGCGGATTCCCATTCCGATTCCCATGGAAATCTCCTGTCTTGTTACAGTAAATGCCTCATGAAACAGCACTTTCCCCTTTGTCGTCTCTAGAGAAGGGCTGTAATCCTCAATCCAATTCCAATTTTCCCCTTCTGCTGTAACAGAATACCGATCTGTATTCTCATCCAGAGTGACGATAATTGTCCTGTTCTGATTCCATATTCTCATGATAATCTCCATTCCGCGCACCGTAAGGCACGGCACAAATATATAGTTCCAATAATTACTATATTAACCCTTAGTACCTGTAAAAGCAATTCCTTCAATAAACTGCTTCTGGAAAATAGCGAACAGTATAACAATGGGTAAAATAGCCATGAGAGAACCTGCCATCAAAGTGGGATATGTGGTGCTGTATTGACCTGTTAAATTGGCAAGCACAGCAGACAGAGTCATCTTATTGGTAGATGTATTCACTACCATTGGCCACATCAGATCGTTCCATGCCAGACGCAGAGTAATAATAGCAAGTGCTGTCAGTCCCGGCTTAACCAGCGGAAGCATAATTTTGTAAAAAACAACAAACTGATTACAGCCGTCCAACATAGCTGCCTCCTCCAGTTCCTTAGGCTGACTCATAAAAAACTGCCGCATAAGGAAGGTTCCAAACGCCCTGAATTACCAGACCACCGCTTACTCTAATCGAAATATTCATTGACTAACCAAACCGAAATGATTACAATAGGTATACAAGAATTTTAATAAAAATACAAAAACAAGAATATCGGAGGAAAAATTATGGCAAATTACAATCCATTTGAAAATGCCCAGACTCAGTTTGACCAGGTAGCTGACATTCTGGATCTGGACCAGGGAACCAGAGAACTATTACGTCGTCCTATGAAGGAGATGCATTTTACAATTCCTGTAAAGATGGATGACGGAACAACAAAAGTATTCCAGGCATTTCGTATCAAACATAACACAGCACGTGGTCCTGCAAAAGGCGGAATCCGTTTCCATCCTCATGAAACAGCAGATACTGTACGTGCTCTTTCCATGTGGATGACATGGAAGTGTGCTGTTGTTGACATTCCATTAGGCGGTGGTAAGGGAGGCGTTGTATGTGATCCTCATAACCTTTCACTTGCTGAACAGGAGAGACTCTGCCGCGGCTATGTGCGCCAGCTGGCTGATCAGTTAGGTCCTAATATTGACGTTCCTGCTCCTGATGTAATGACCAATGGCCAGCATATGCTGTGGATGATGGATGAATACGAAACACTTGCAGGTGGCAAATACCCAGGCGTTATCACAGGTAAGCCGGTAGGTATGGGCGGTTCCATCGGACGTACACAGGCTACAGGCTATGGTGTTGTCTACGTTCTGGAAGGTCTTTTAAAAGAGATGAATATCGATCCGGCTGATACATCAGCAAGTATCCAGGGATTT
Source organism: Hungatella sp. UBA5385 (assembly GCA_002409995.1). Taxonomy (GTDB): domain Bacteria; phylum Bacillota; class Clostridia; order Lachnospirales; family Lachnospiraceae; genus UBA5385. The sequence goes on from DHOR01000022.1 coordinate 49,235, forward strand.
GGTAATGTTGCAGAATATGCAGCACGTCTCTACACTTCTTTAGGCGGTAAGGTAAAAGCTGTATCCTGTTGGAATAACGAAGAATCAAAAGCCTATACTTTCTATAAGGAAGACGGAATTGATATCGAGAAATTAGTAGAAGCTAAGGATTCCTTTGGAAGCATTAATAAGGAAAAAGCTGTTGCTATAGGCTGTGAAGTCCTTCCAGGAGATGCATGGCTTTCACAGGATGTTGACATCTTAATGCCTGCTGCCCTTGAAAACCAGATTACACCAGCAGTATTCCCACAGATTTCCAAACAGGTTAAGATCCTCTGCGAAGCAGCTAACGGACCTACAACACCTGACTGTGACAAATTAATCCAGGAAAGAGGAATTGTATTAATCCCTGACTTCTTAAGCAATGCAGGCGGAGTTACCTGCAGCTACTTTGAACAGGTTCAGTGTAATATGAACTATTTCTGGGGCGAGGAAGAGGTTAACGAAAAATTAAAATACATCATGACCAAGGCATTCAAATCCGTATACGACCTTGCTCAGGAAAAAGATCTATATATGAGAGATGCGGCTTATGTAATTGCCATTAACAGAGTTGTTAATGCTGTTAAATTACGGGGCTGGACTTAATGTTATAATTCCATAACGCATGTTATTGAACCAACAAGGCAGAGCAAGTGACTGTTACATAAACAAACACTTAAAAGATGGTGATAAATATGGATGATAGAAGTATTTGGTTACTGACAGAACGAGAAAAAGAACTGGAATGTATGTACGCAGTGGATAACATTTTACAGGACCCAGGTTTTTCTTTGCCTGGGGCAATGAACCAATTAGTGCAGATTCTTCCTTCCGGATTTTCCGATCCTGCTGCCTGCCGTATTAAAATCGAATTATTAGATGTTCCTTATATGCTGTCTGATTTTGTCAAAGCAAAATCTCTTCATCAGGTCCCCATCACTATGGAGGACCGGACAGTGGGAACATTGGAAATTGGCTATCTGGCTGATGATGGGGAGGAGACACCGGTTCTGCTCCCCACAGAAGTCAAGATTATGAATGCCGTTTCCTCCAGAATCTCACAGCTTGCTTTAAAATCCCAAAGAGAAATGAACCTGATTCTGGACATGCTTCAGAGAGTAAATCCTGATATTTTGTCCAGTGTATGTCAACGGCTCCAGGTGTATGTGAATCATCTGGAAGGATACACCCTTCCCGATACGGACACTGCGCCTTCTTATGGTGAGGTCAACACCCCTCTCCCAAGAGCTGCCGTACCAGACATGATGGAATATGGGCAAAAGCTTATGGCTCAAGCTTCTGTATATCTTTCCAACGAGGAGATACAGAAGCTGATCGGTCAGTGGATTCAGGAGGAACGGCTTTTTTCTTTGGTAAAAGTGGTAGGCAGAAAAGATGCAGCCATCAGCGAAATCATTGATGCCATACAAAGCTACAAGAAACTCCCAGACTCCCCGCTTCAAAATACCCCTACGGAGAAATGGCTTCTCTCCCAGTTAGCCCACCGTTTCCTCACCAATGACGAGGTACTCATTGACCGAATCCTGGGTTATCTTTCTATCGAAGCATTTGAAACCCTGCTGTCTTCTGTAATCGGATCTCCTAAAACAGAATCAGGCATAGGCGGAAAAGGTGCAGGTCTGTTTATCGCCAATGAGATTCTGCAAAATGCATCAAAAACAGATCCATTATTAGAAAATATTAAAATACCCAGAACCTGGTATCTTGCAGCAGACCAGCTTGACGACTTTTTAAGATTTAATAATATGGAGGAAATGTACGCTTATAAATATCATTCCATTTCCTATATCCGCATGACCTACGACGACATTGTGTCAAAGATTAAGAATGCCAGGCTGCCATCTAACATTGTGCAGACTCTAAACATGATTTTAGATGATCTAAAAGATACCCCTATTATTGTCAGATCCTCTTCCCTTTTAGAGGACAGAAGCCAGTCAGCATTCAGCGGGAAATATAAAAGCTTATATCTGTCCAATCAGGGAACTAAGGAAGAACGGCTGTGTGCTCTGACAGATGCTGTGCTTGAGGTCTACTCCTCCCAGTTTAATCCTGATTCCTTTCAGTATCGGGAACAAAGGCATTTGCTTCATTTCTCCGAAAAAATGGGAATTCTCATTCAGGAAGTTGTAGGTACCAAGATAGGACCATACTATATGCCTTTATATGCAGGGGTTGCATTTTCGGAAAATCCCCTCTGCTGGTCGCCCCGTATCACACGGGAAGGCGGACTGGTACGCATGGTCATGGGCCTTGGAACACGTGCAGTTGATCGTGTAAATAATGATTATCCGCTGCTATTTTCCCCTCAGAATCCAGGTTTCCGCATCAATCAGAATCCAGAAGACATCAAACATTACTCACCCAAATACATTGATCTGATGAATCTGAATAATGGCCGCTTTGAAACAGTGGAGGCTGACTGGTTTTTAAAGGAATGGGGCAATGAAGTTCCCCAGCTTCACAAGCTTGTATCTGTCTATCATAATGAGTATATTCAGAAAAAGAATGTTATGGATCTGTCTCCTAAGAAAGACTCCATGATCATTACCTTTGACGGAATTATCTATGATACCGATTTTTCAAATAAAATCAGCCATATGTTTACAACGCTGAAAGAAGCTATGGGTGTTGAGGTTGATCTTGAATTTGCCTTTGACGGAACTCACCTGTTTCTCCTTCAGTGCCGGTCTTTGAACAAAGGGCTCCAAAGCAAAGCAGCACCCATTCCTCAGAACATTCCCAAACAGAATATTCTGTTTACAGCTAACCGCTTCATATCAAATGGGCGTCTGGATAATATTAAATATATCGTTTATGTTGATGGAGAAGAGTATCGTAAACTGCCTGATAAAAACGATCTTCTGTCAGTTGGAAAAGCAGTAGGTGAGCTGAACCTCCGCCTCCCCCACAGGAAATTCATCTTAATGGGGCCTGGACGCTGGGGCAGCCGTGGTGATATTCAGCTTGGAGTGCGGGTTACCTATGCAGATATCTGCAATACTGCTCTGCTTATAGAAATAGCCAGAAAACAACAGTCCTACATGCCTGAACTGTCCTTTGGCACCCATTTCTTCCAGGATCTGGTGGAATCAGGAATCTCCTATCTCCCACTTTATCCTGATGAGGAAGGTGTGATATTTAAGGAGAGCTTTTTCAAAAGACAGCCCAATCGTTTGGCAGATATTCTTCCACAATTTGAATTCCTTTCCTATGTGGTTCATGTCATTGATCTGTCACGAAACCATGGTGGAAACTCCCTGTCTGTGTATATGAACTCCGATCTGGAGCAGGCAGTTGCATTTCTAGGGGAAACTCAGGGAAAACAGAACAGCTCCGGTGTCATTCAGAAACAAGAAGTGCAGCTGGACTGGAAGGAGCAGGGAGATGATCAGCATTGGCGTTGGAGGAAATATATGGCCAACCAGATTGCTGAAGAAATGGATTTTGATCAGTTCGGTGTTAAAGGAGTTTATCTGTTTGGTAGCACAGATGAAGAGACAGCCGGTATCGGAAGTGATATTGATCTGCTGGTCCATGTGGAAGGAAATGATTCCCAGATGGCTGCTCTGTCAAAGTGGCTGGAAGGCTGGAGTCTGGCTCTTGCCAAGATTAATTATCTCCGGACCGGAAGCTCTTCCAGAGGGGGACTTCTGGACGTTCACTTTATCACAGATGAAGATATTAAGAAGCAGGATTCATTTGCAATTAAGATTCATTCTGTGGTGGACCCGGCTACGCTTTTGAGAAAAGTGTAATTAAGCACCTGTAAAATCAAAGTAATTTATCCATGATTTTGCAGGTGCTTCTATATTGCTTCTATATTGCTTTGCTTTTATATTTCTTCTACATTGCTTCTATATTATTTCCTTATAATATCCCAAGTTCCATCATCTCTGATGAAAACCGCCATATTCTGCAGCCCGGTTTCTGTATTGATCTTAATAGAAACATCACCTTCCTCACTTACATCAGTGAGAATTCCCCTATCATACTCATTTTCCATAGTTACCCCCAAACTATTAAGCTTCTTTGACGGCTCCAATAGACCGCCTTCATTCTTCTTATTACATATTTCTAGAGGAGAGAGGCTGGAATCATGAGGAATCAATACTGTGACAAAGGTTTGCTTTTTCCCCGGATACAGGCGGGTTCTATCATAAAATGCATATTCTCTGTCTACCCATAGCTTCGGCTGGCACTGAATACCATAGCGACTGCCTCTGGCTGGATGAAAATACACAAGAAGACTTTTGCCCAAATCCTTTTCCACAGCAGCATCTGCCCAGTGAAGTCCCATAACAGGAGGATTGGGCAGCTGCCATACAGGACCGCCTGCAAGTCCGGCAGAATCCTCACCAGGCATAATCTCATCTACAACAAAAAGATAACCTTCCTCTGTCAAAAGTGTTTTTCTGCTCCAGTCAGTGTCATAGGTATAAACACCCTCATATGACACCTCTCCATAACAATCATTTCCCTTCTGATTTACAACCGCTGATTTTAATACTCCCCCTTGCTGATGATCTGCATGAAGGCTTCTGGTTGTGATTCTGTTCACCAGAATTTTAACAGGAGTTCTTAAATAATTGCTGACATCAGACCGATAGCAATAATCAAAACCAATCCTTGTATACTGTATGGTTGTATTAATACTTTCATGCAGCCCTTCAAATAAAAGATCAATACGTCCAAATTCACAATGAAGAATAAACACAGGATTCCCATCTTCATAGCGAACTGTCAAAACAGAATTTAAGTCCTCTCCCTCTAAAACTCTGGCTGAACTGCCCTCAGAGTATTGTACAACACAGAGACACTGTTCCAGATCATATTTATAATGAAAATAGACTTTACCTGCCGGACCTGCCATAAACAGATTTTTAATCTCCATAGTAACCGGACCGTCACTGTATACAAGATTGCGGTGTTCATCCCGGTTCCAGGTCATGGCTGCTTCAAAATTCTTCTCCCCCTCCCAGTACTTCTTTGGGAAAGTATGAACGGAAAGTGTTACTGATTCTATGTGAATTTCCTCATTCTCTCCTGTCAGACCTCTGGGATTGCTTAAGAAAATACCTTTGGGACTTTCTCTATCCCTGTACTGAAGCGGCAGAGGCATATCATAGGAACGATTGATTTTTCTCGCCTTCTCAAAATGTTTATAAGTATCAAAGGCTTCCAGACAGATTTCATACCTGTCATCAGGAATAAAATGCTCCATCAGCCGTAAATTAGCATCTCCCCGATACCAATGATCTCTAATCAGCCCCTCACTATATACAAAAGGAAACTCAGATACAGCATCTTCCAACACTAGAGTATTGGTCTGCTCTGCCCATTTATACCAGCTGGAACGCTTTAAATACAAAACTCCGTCGGATTCATAGTGATAAATCTCACCTCTGTTATCCTCTGACTCATGATGGAGAGTGTCATATCGATCATTGATCATCATTCCCATATAGGGATTTCCTGTTTTTCTGGAAGGATTTAATATAATTCTGTCTTTTGTCTCTTGATTATGGGGAGACAGGTACTGAATCTGTGTACAGTTCCCTTCAGGTGCTATTTCATCAAAAGAAGCGTACTTTTCAGAAACTTCTCTCTTCTCCGTTTTACCCCTGTAGCCGCCATATTCTCCAGCTGCCTTCACTTTTTCAATTGCCCAGTCATAGGCACTGTCACCAGTAACTTCCTTCATGCATAACAATGCTTCCAGATAAGATGACTGATCATCTCCATCTCCCGGGGCAATCACAAGACCGCTGGGGCTGATATGATCCAGATACCGTTTATATATATTACATGCCCTCTCGCTTTTCAGTTCCTTATCTTTTCCCAGCAAATGCCCAAGCTGAATAATCCATGCAATATTATGAGCAACATACCCTGGCTCATAACATCCGCCGCCTTCATACCAATCCTGGAAGACAGCTTCTGCATACTCTTTCCAGTCTTGGCTTTCAGGAAGATAAGGAAAGCTCTGACAGGCATAAGCATGTGCCATTCCATAAAAAAAGGAACGGTTATTAGCTCCTCTTTCTCCGTAATTGAGGATATCCTTTGCCATAGCAGCAGCTAACTGCTCTGTACCGGAATCAACCATTCCTTTTATCTTCAGTGTGGCAAACAAGCGGAAAGCCCAGCCCTGTGAGAAGAAGCAGGTTCTTAAAGTCTGCATAATAGAAGCTGATTTGTGGGCATCATCGCTATCCACCATAGGAACACCATGATCCACATCATATTTCCATGCTGTCAGGATCATTTTGAAACGGGTCAGCCCACAATTTAAGCCCTCTATTGTATCACTCTCTGCCTCTGATACACCTGCTTTTAAAAACCAGCGCACCTCCATATCAGGGCTGATTTCATCAATCAATGTCCCGAACCAGGGTTCAGTCCCCAACTCCTGTTGTAATAACGTTTTTATTTCCATCATAATTTCTCCTGTCATTGCAGGCAGATTATAGATTCTATTTCTTATCATGTTCCTTTTTATAGACTGTAGGAGTCATTCCATAGGTCTCCTTAAACTGTCGTATAAAATAATGGGTCGTATTATAACCGATCATGCCTGCAATTTTTTCCACAGAATCGTCCGTTGTCCGAAGAAGCCGTTCTGCCTCTTTCAGCTTAATTTCCTTAATATACTCAGTAATGTTTTTCCCTGTCTGCTCTTTAAAAAATCGGCTTACATAAGCTGGATGCATATGTACATGTTCCGCAATCACAGATAGAGATAGGTCTTTGTCATAGTTTTCTTCCACAAATCTTTGAATTGCATTTACTTCTTCCTCTTTTTTAGTTCTCTGCTTGTTGGACCAGCTGTCCTTCCATTCTTGTAAAAGCACCTTATAAGACTTTACAAATTCCAGTACATGTTCTGACTCAATGACATTTTGAATCTTCGCCAAATGAACTCCCTTGGATCTTGCAATATCAGAAACAACCGAAATAAGCTTTAACAGCACTTCATTCCGCGTTTCCACTGCAATGGATTTTTCCGCCATATCATTTAATACAGCTTCCATAGCAGCCTGACTGCTTTCCACATCAATTTTACGCACAGCCTCTCCAAGCTTTGCCAGATCAGGCTCATAACTGGCAATCTCATCCTTCAGCTCCTCTTCTCTCCATATCCGTTTCCCTGGACAGAAAAATTCGTAAGCAGAGAGCTTTTGCAAGCGTTGAAATGATTTTCCTGCTCCATTACAGCTCTTACACATATTACCTATATAGACCCTGCTGCCGCTGCCTGCCAGAATCTGTTCCAGAAGGCTTGAAAATAATTCCATATCAGAGCCCTGATACAGAATAGCCACCCAGTTTGTCTCAACTTCACTTGCAATTACAGACAGATCATATCGATTGTTCTGCAGGTCATGAATCACCCTGTAGATTGCAATCTGATAGGCATCTACATCAGCAAAGTTCCGAAAACTGCAATGAATCATAGCAGCAACAAACTGATTTTTACCAGGCTCCAACCCTATATATTCTACTTTGCTGTCCAGCTCCTGTCCTGACTCCAAATGTCCCATATACAGATTCATAACAAACTGGTTTTTAATCACCTCTTTGTTGTTTTTGGTGAACTCATCCAGACTGTAAAATTCATTGCATATAGTATCAATGATCACTTCCAGATCCTTATGCTTTTCTCCACTTCCTTCACCCAGCACATCTTGAATCCTTGTGGTAATCTTTACCAGCGAACGGTTCATATGATAGGAAACGGCAATCGCCACTACTCCTCCTGCTACCAGCATAACGCCCAAAATAAGGAACATCTGGCTGATCAGCTGCCTTACTGCAGGATAATAACCATCTGCTGATGTTTCCGTTACAAAATAAAGACTGTCCAGTGTCGATCTTAAATAAGAGACCACTCGATCCTCTTCCATATGGACACTGTAGTCCTCCAAATCTCCCAATTCCATTCTTTCCCCGATTCTCTCTAAATCAGCAGTGCAGATAACCGTTCCCTCGTCATTGATCAGGGAAACCTCACCTTCAGAAACCCGGTTTAACAGATCACCAATACTTCTTAAATTCAGAGTAAAGATCACATACCCATCGGGTTCCACACTGGTCTTTCCGTTAACATTGGTAGAATAGATAATATTACAATAAGACTCACCAGGCTCTGCCCAGTAAGAAAAGGGAACTGCAACTACAGGAAATTTCACTCCTTTTAGCTGGTCTGCATCAAAATGGAACTGTTTTAGAATATCAGCAGCATCCCCCTCTATCTTATAACCAAATCTGGTAGATAGAAGACTTCTGCTGTTCTCAGAATATAAATGAATTTCACTGATAAATGGATCAGTATTGGTCTTATTGATCAAATAACGGCTGGCAGAGTATACCTCCATTGGTTCCACTTCCTGACCGCGATAGAAACTGTTCACCTCTTTGGTAATGGCAGAGGATATAAATAAATCTCTGTAAGTATCCGATAGGGGGCGCAGAATCTTTTCTTCGTATAAATCAGCAGTCAACTTCAATGTCCGCTTATTGATTTCATCCACATTCTGCATATACATTCTTCTGAATACTGTATACGCTCCGGCAGATACCATACAGACAATGACTGCTACCAATATCAGATATGACAGAAATAATTTCCGGTTAAAACTGTTCTTTCTGTATCCCATACTATACCTCCCCCTGTATTTACAATACATTAATTTTATCATATACAGGGGGATATGTCATTGATTTGCAATTAACACAAACTGGTCACAGACTGGTGTGTTTCAATGATTCTGTCAGCATTAAAAGCGCCATAGACTGACCATAAGGCATGGGCCTGCAGCCTACCTGATTGTATTCCTCCAGGGAATAAAATACTGGTGTTCCCCATGATACGCCATGTACCACGCCTTTTTCATCAATCTGCTGCAGAACCCCCCCGACTGCTTTTAATCCAATTTTCTCATATTTCTGCGGCAATAGACCTTCTCTGACAGCTTTTAGTACTCCATAGGCAAATCCACTGCTTGCAGAAGTTTCCAGATATGTTTCCTTGTCATTTAATATGGTATGCCAGAGTCCGCTTTCATCCTGTAATTCCCCAAGCGTCTGTACCTGGCGTTCCAGAGTGGAAATCAGATAGTCCCTGACACCTTCCTGAAGATCAATCATAGCAAGGTAATCCACAAGCCCTGCTGTATACCAGGAATTTCCTCTGCCCCATAAAGCATTGGCAAAATTATGACAGCCATTAAAATCCCAGCCGTGGAAAAACAGGCCTGTTTCCGTATCAGTCAGATACTTTAGGTGAACCAGAAACTGCCGGATGCTCTCTTCTTTTAGCTTATCATCCTTTTTTAACACTCCCATTCTGGCAATGAATAAAACTGTCATATACAAAGTGTCATCCCAAAGCTGTCCATCATTTAAAAAGTCAGATGTAACATGCTGAAACCCCTGTTCCACAGTCCTTGGCATTCTACTCATCACATCATCGCACCACTGATCCAGATAAGGAAGATACTCCTCATTCTCTGTTTCTTCATAGAGATAAGTCAATGTCAGCATTGGACATGTGGTATTTACATTAATATCAGGAAGTCCTTTTTTCAAATGACTGTCAAACCAATCAATTAAATAGGCAAGCATTTCCGTCTTCCCTGTCATACTGTAATACTGATACATGGCAAATAATGCCACTCCCTGAGGCCACTCCCATTGATTCATGGAAACAATATCATATTTACAGTCTTTACTGCTGCCATCATCCTCCAGAGTAATCATCTGATCTATAATTTTTTCGATGGCCGCCCTGATGTTTAGTTCTTCATCCATGAATTCTCCTCCATTTCAGACATCCTCAACCTTTCACAGATCCCACAATAACTCCTTTAACAAAATACTTTTGAACAAAAGGATATACACATAAGATAGGGATAGTTGTAACCATAATAGTAGCTGCTTTGATGGTTTCCGGATTTGCTGTTGATGCAAGGAGAGGATCATCAATTTCCAATGATGCAATCTGACCTTCCAGCACAATTCTTCTCATAACCACCTGAAGAACCTGATTGCTTGCGTCACGAATATACAGCATACTGTCAAACCATGCATTCCAGTGCCCTACTGCGATCCAGAGAGCCAGAGTTGCAATAATCGCTTTAGACATAGGTGCCACAATCCGGAAAAAGATCACTATATCATTGGCTCCGTCTATTTTCGCAGACTCTTCCAGTGAGTCTGGAATTCCCATGAAAAAGTTTCTGGCAATGACCACATTATAAGCTGATATCAGTCCCGGAAGAATGAGAACCAGCTTATTGTCCATAAGCCCAAGCTGTTTATTCCACAGATAGGTAGGAATCAGACCTGCATTAAAAAACATGGTGAACACTACCATAATGGTCCAAAAATTCTTATGGGGCATATTCCGTTTGGACAGTGGATAAGCTGCGCAGACAGTAGCCAGTACGCTGAGAGCTGTTCCCACAACGGTTCTGAATATAGAATTCATAAAGCCTGTATAAATATCCCTGTTCCGTAATACCTGTCTATAGTTTTTTAAAGTAAATACCTCCGGCCAGAAACGGATTTCCACAAAGGAAGATTCCGGAGCGCTGAAGGATAAAGATACTACGTGCAAAAATGGCAGCAATACCAGGAGACAGAACGCTATCAGTATTGTAATATTAATTATTTCAAAACTGCTGATTTTTCTTCTTTTCACGTTCCGTCCTCCTACCATAGTCCATATTCATTAATTTTTTTCGAAATCTGATTAGTTCCGATTACCAGAACAAATGCAATAGCATTCTGGAAAAGTCCCATAGCTGTTGCCACCTCATACTGCATATTGCCGATACCCCGTTTATATATATACGTTCCCATTACCTCAGAAACATTGTATACACCCGGATTATAAAGGTTGTAAATCTGGTCGAAGTCATCAGTCATCATTTTTCCTACTGCCAGAATCAGCATAATGGTGATCACCGGAGCGATAGTAGGAAGTGTTATGTAGCGCATCTTCTGCCATCTGGTTGCTCCGTCTAAGTCTGCAGCCTCATACATGCTCACATCTACACCTGCAAGAGCAGCAATGTATACAATCGAACCCCAGCCAATGCTCTGCCAGATATGAGTTCCCACCAGAGTTCCCCGGAAGACATTAGGGTCTCCCAGGAAAAAGATTGGGTCCAGTCCCATTTCTTTTAACAACATGTTAAAAGGACCGGATGATGGGGATAAAAACTGCATACAGATTCCGCTCAGTACAACCCAAGACAGGAAATGAGGCAGATAGCTCACTGTCTGTATCAGCTTCTTAATCTTACTCTGTCTTACTTCATTTAAAAGCAGGGCAAATAAAATCGGTGCAGGAAATCCGAAGATCAGTTTATAGGCACTGATAATCAGAGTATTGCGAAAGCTCTGCCAGAAAGCAGGGGACTGAAACAGCATTTTGAAATTATCCAGTCCGCACCAGGGACTTGCCCATATTCCTGCCTTGATCTGGAAATTCTTAAAAGCAAGGGACAACCCTGCCATAGGGATGTATTTGAATACAATAAAATATACCACTGCCGGAAGAAACATAACCATCATATAACGGTATTTATAATAACGTTTTAAATCCTGTAATACTATTTTCATCCAGATCACTCCAAATCATCAATTATTCTTTACGCTCTGGTACCACTCATCTGCTTCCTGTGTCAGCTGGCTTCCGCCCATGCTGTTCCATGTTTCTACATAGGTATCAAAGTAATCAACCGGTTTAGTGCCTGCAATAATGGCAAAATATGTCTCCTCTGTAAAGCTTGTAAGCTCAGACTGATAGAGAGCTGATGATGGAAGCGCTGTAAAAAGCTGTGTGGAATATCTGTATTTATCAGCATCTACAGATTTCTGCCAGCGGATGGTTGCGGCCTCTTCCACATCCCAGGTGGGGGAAAACAGTACCATAGCCTGATGAGCAAAGTTTGCACTCTTTACCTTGTTGTCACTCCATTCCTCTGTCATAACAACGCCCATTTCCGTCTTGCCGTCCCAGCCTGTTTTTTCCTCATAATTCCAGTTTACACCCTCGATTCCGTTGGAAGCGATATCATGATTTTCCTTGCTCTCATAAACCCAGTTATAAACAGATAAAATCTTAGCCAGTTTATCAGGCTCATCCTCAAGCTGTGTACCAAATACCACCTTTGCTTCCTTTACACTGGCATTGGCAAATGTTCCCTGCCCATAGGGTCCCTTTGGAGGTACCCCAAGAGCAACCTCTGCATCAGGATTCAGCTTTAAAAGTTCCTCAATATCCTGTCCCGGCTTAGTTCCTTCATATAAAGGCGGCTGCCAGTGATAGGTCTGCCCCATTCCACTGACTCCGATTCTTCCATTAATAAAGGAATGGGATAATGCCCAGTATCCGCCCTGATTTTCACCTGTTACAAACTCCGGATCAATGACTCCATCCTGATACCATTTGGCAATTCTCGTGAGAGCTTCCTTCATCTCCGGCTGAACTGCACCATTTACTAAATGACCGTCACGGTCCTGCCACAATCCCGGCGCATGGCTTCCCTGGCTGTTTACATAAGGAATATAGCCGTAAGCGCCGTATACTGCAGTCAATGCACTTTCTGAGATTCCATAGGTATCGTTTTTACCATTTCCATCTGGATCGTCAAAAGTGAGTTTATAGATAGCATCTTCAAATTCATCAATTGTTTCCGGCACTTTTTCGATTCCTACATTCTTAAGCCAATCCATTCTCCATGCAACAGGTGCTCTTGATATATTGGAGGTATAAGTAGGAAGTCCATACAGCTTGCCATCTACCTTACAATATTCCAGCGCTCCCGGAACATCTCTTTCAATAGCAGCCAGAACATTTGGTGCATAGATTTCCAGCATTTTCATAGGAATCTCAGCTACAATTCCCTGTTCTACATATTTCTTAAATGCAGATTGTTCGCCTACTTCAAAACGATCCGGAATCTCACCTCCGATGATACGGTTTGCTAACAGCTCTGAAGCCTGAGAAGCTTCAATATCCCATACATCGAATTCAATGTTGAACTTATCCTTATAAAAGGAAAACATCTCCGGATTCTTATCAATCGGCGCCACCTGATAGAAACACCAAGTGTATTGATACGTTTTATTATCATCCGGCTTCCAGGCATCTTTTTCATCTGCTGTAGTCGCTTCCTGAGTTTCTGTCACCTGTGTTGTTTCAGCTTTTGTCTCCTCTGTTTTGGTGCTTGTGTTACCATCTCCATTTCCGCTTCCGCATCCGCTCAGCCCTGCCAGTAAGCTGGCAGCCAAAAGTGCAGTAACAATTTTTTTACATTTTCTGGTTTTTCTCATATTACTTCCTCTCCTTCATTATTTCATAACTCCCTGTATTAGGTCTGAACTCATTATAATCAGTTCATCTAATACAAATCAATAAAACAATTCGTTGTTCATTACACGATTTTAACCATTTACTGCAGGATATTAAATAATTTGTATGATGTAAAAATTGTTGTATATAAATATGTTATTCAACATAGAAAAGAGCTGCTGTTCTGGCACATAATAATCTTCCAAAACAACAGCTCTTCTATATTAATTCCTCAATACAAATGTTCCATACACTCATTGGCAATCCAATCAACGATTTCCATATCACCATGTTTCAATTCAATTCCACATTTATCACAAAGATCACCTAATGCAGAAAATACCCAGGGACATCTGGCTCTTATGGCTTTAGGCCGTCCATTTGCTTCTATAAAATTCATTAAAAAGTCTATAGTAACATCTATCTCCGAATCATCCGGCTTCATCAGATTCATATCTAATATAAACTCAGTTTCAACATCAACAACCAGAAATAGACGAGCAATCAATGGCCTGTCATACCCCTCATCAGCAATTCCGGTATTTTCATAAACAATATCCAGTGCCAGTTCTACATCGATTTGGGGCATTTTCTTAATTCTTTTTACTAAAAGCTCATCATGAAATTCAACAAATGGATATCTCTCTCCAATCTCTGGTAAAGGTGCCTCATACATAATCCATTCCTCAGTCTTTGGATTAAACTGTCTCCATAAAGCTTGCCCCTTCTCATAATCAACAGATATTCTTTCTTCCTTTACCCCTCTCACTGCCATAAAAAGATTCTGCAGGGCTTCCGTCATCCTTGTCACCTCATGGGCATCCAATTGATAAGGTATATAACCCTTCTTGTAAGATTCAAAATAGAGCCAGTTCCCATTTCCACGGAACTTCAGTCCCAAATCCTTAATAACGGCCTTTTGCAATGGCGGAACCTCCTGACGGTCCCCAAAATAGCAGCTGATATTAGACTGTTCCATCATTACATAATAAGGGTCCAGCCCTGATGTCTCCAGTCTTGCTATCATATCAAAATCTCTCAGCCCGTCCATACCTTCATACATGCTGACTCCAAAACAGGAGCCGCCTCTGCCCATAATACTTAAAAATACAGGTTCCTCACCCGGATGAAGCTGAATGATCACCAGGTCAACATCCCAAAAGTATTTCCACGGCTCCAATTGCCTTAAATTTAATGCAACATCATAAAGCTCTCCCCATTGCTCTAATGTAGCTTCTTTTCTCATAGATTTTCTCCTTGCTTTCCTCTTATTTATATTATTTTATTTGTCCATATCTGGCTCTTTGACTCTACAACTGTTCCACTCTCTGCTGCTTCTTTCATCAGCAGAGAAATATAAGCGTCCTGCAGCCCTTCCGCCAGAGGATACACTTCCACACCTTCTTCTATATAACATCTCATACCAAGCATTAAAGTGCCTATTGCGGTTTCATCTTCAGGCAGACCGTATTTTTCCGAAAATGGATTCTGATAGAGGATTTCATCTCCAAGCCGTACTTCTCTGATCCCCTCTCCAGAATCAAATGGAATCATCTCCAACACAGCTTCCCTAGCTCTATGATTCTCTCCCACATATCGGAGCACCTGCCCATCCAGTTCTCCTCTTTCCCCCTGCACAGTCACATGGCGGCTCCTTATTCTGGAATGATACTGAATTCCATCAAAGTCATAAAAAGCAGTTTTCCCACCTTCAAACTCCAAGGTAAGTCTCACCCTGTCTCTCTGCGAAACTCTCCCATCCTCAATCACCCCATACCTGGAATCCGTCTCCACAACAGGATAAGTATACTTCTTCCCAAATATCTTCACATTCTCATAACCAATATCTAAAAGTCTTCGGATAACACTGACTGCATGATAATCATGAACAGCCGATAGATTCACCGAATAAGGATTCCCCAGATACCCCTTTCTGCAGACTGCAATAGCACTCTCATAATAAGCATAGTGGAAATACTGCTCAGCCACCTGAATCTTACAACCTTCATCCTGCACAAGTCTCCACAGTTCCTGTAAATCAGCAAGCTCCACAGCAGCCGGAGTCTCACACAGCACAGGAAATCCCTTTCCTGCCCATTCCTTTGTCACCTGACAGATCGAGGCCTTATTCACAGCCACAACAACAAAGTCAGGCTTCAATTCCTCACACTCTTTCACAGAAGTGGTTGTATAAATTGCATGTTGATCCCTGATCAGCTCCGCTTTTCCCTCTGATCTGCAAAGCATAGCCGACAATTGAAAACAGTCAGGATAAGCTTTGGCAATCCTTACATAAAACAGTGATCTCCAGCCTGATCCTATTACTACAAAACGCAGCGGTTTCATCTTATATCTCCTCCCATCCTAATCCTCTACCGCAATCCTGAGAAGCTCCATAAACTGCTCCTTTGTCCCAATTGCATCAGTCATACTGCCCTCAGCAATAATCTCCTCCGACAGCCCTGCCTTCTCTTCCTGCAGTTTTAAAATCCTCTCTTCAATGGTATCCTTCATAATCAGTTTATATACAGTAACCACCTGCTCCTGCCCGATTCTATGAGCCCTGTCTGTTGCCTGATTCTGAGCAGCCTGGTTCCACCATGGGTCCACATGGATAACAATACTTGCCGCTGTCAGGTTAAGTCCGGTTCCTCCTGCCTTCAGTGATATAAGAAATACAGGAACATCATCACTGTTAAATGCCTCCACAAGCTCCTGCCGTTTCTCCTTAGAGGTAGAGCCTGTCAGTACATAATAATCAATCTTATCCTCATCAAGCCGCTTCCTTATTACCTCCAACATGGTAGTAAATTGAGAAAACACCAAAGTCTTATTCCCTGATTCCACTGCCGCTGTCAGCAGCTCCATACAGGTATCCACCTTAGCTGCACTGCCCGAATAATTATCATACACAATCCCCGGATCACAGCATAGCTGACGAAGTTTAGTCAGTTCAGCCAGAATCTCTATCTTCCCTGTGTGATAATCTGATACTGATTGATCCCCAACAGAGTCCAGAACTCTCTGAACACTGGCATTATAAAGGATTTTCTGGTCCTCCTCCATTTTCGAATAGACCACTTCCTCTATCTTATCAGGCAGTTCTTTTAAAACCTCCCGTTTCATCCTCCTAAGAATAAATGGTTTCACCAGCTTTCTCAAGCGAAGAGCAGCATTTTCATCATGCTGAACTGTAATTGGAAGTTCATATTGTTCCCGAAATCTTTGATACGAATTCAGTATGCCGGGCATGAGAAAATCAAATATACTCCATAACTCCCCAAGAGAATTTTCTATAGGTGTTCCAGTTAAAGCAAATCTTCTTTTAGCAGTAATGCTTTTAACTGCTTTTGCATTCTGGGTCAGATGATTTTTAATATTCTGCGCCTCATCAAGTATCAGATATTCAAAATTCATATCAGCATACTGATCAATATCCCTCTTTAATAGCTCATAGGAGGTAAGGAAAATATCCGCCTTACTATGCTGAATTCTCTCCATACGAAGCTCACCATTTCCAACAATGGCTTCTGCCGTGAGATCACCGGTAAACCGCTGAATTTCATTTTCCCAATTATAAACCAGAGAAGCAGGGCATACGATCATGGCGAAATGCCTGCCACTATCCATATTTCCCTCTGCTTTTCTGCCTAAGAGAAATGCAATTGCCTGAACCGTTTTCCCAAGCCCCATATCATCAGCCAGAATTCCTCCAAACCCAAGCTGATCCAGAGTTGACAGCCAGCCATAACCAAACACCTGATAGGGCTTAAGCTCAGTTCTCAAACCTTCGGGAACAGTTGGTTCAGCAATTTCTAATGCCTCCATCTTCCCCATAAACACCTGAAAATTCTGATCCCTGGTTACAATCACATGATCCTTACTTTCCTTAAGAATCTGATCCAGATAAAAGGATCGATATTCAGGCACTGTAATATGGCCTTTCTTCAACTGTTCCTCTGTAACCTCAAGCCCCTCCGTCAGCTCCGCAACTGCTTCCAGAGAAGGATCAGATAGTTCTAAGAAACTTCCGTCCTTTAATCTATAGAATTTCTTCTGTTTTCTATAGCTGTCAAGGAGATCAGCCAGCTCCCCTGTTGTAAGCCGTCCCGAATCTATAGTAATATCCAGCAGCCCCGCATTAAGAGCGACTCCTATCATAAATCTGGGAACATTTAATATCTGCAGCTTACGGAGAGAATCAGTAAGATAAACCTCTCCCACCTGCTGAAGCTGATAGATTCCCAGACTTAAAAACCGATACAGCAGATCATCTTCAGCCCCCAGGATGGTAAATACTCCCTTCTCCCTGTCAATATGAGGAAAATAACCGACTGCTGTTTCAAACGCCCGTTCCTCCTGAGCAATATTGCGAAACATTTCCTTGCTTTCAAGTGGGTCTGTTATAAAATAACGAGCATTTCCATACTGTCCAAATGCCTGCAGCTCCACGTCTCCCTCCACCAGATCCAGATAAAACAATATCTGACAGGAAGCTGGCATATATTCCTTAATAAAATCAGGCTTTTTAACCACTGCATAACCATCAATTGCAGGAAGAACCGTAGCACAAAAGGACCTTAAATCATCTTCATGAATATAATAACCTGCATATTTTACAGTTTCCGCAAGGCTGCACAAGTCACCCATATGTTCTATATATTCAGGGCTGCAATTGTATACAGTATTCCCCTGCCAAACAGTCATCTTCTTCCTGCTTCTAAATACCTCTATATCAGGCAGCATCAGCCTGCAGCCCCCTGTATAATCCTCCTCCAAAGATATCATAAGAACAGGGTCCTGATCCAGAAATGACACTACATACCCTTTCTGGCTGCCTGAAGCAATCAAACAGTCTCTGCCTGCCATGGCCTTTGCAAATTCTGCCATTCTGCCCGGTGTCAGGAAAATACTCCGTTTCAGCCCGGAAATGGCAACTGAATATTCCCAGGAGCTTCCAGAATAAGGCATAGTCCCTCTCTGATGCTCCAGCTCCTTATCCACACAGTCCTCCAGGAAATCCACCAACTTCCTGCTCTCCTTGGTAAATGCACTTTTATCATGATAAAAAGCCAGATTCTTCCCATATTCATACCAGCTTACAGACATGATATTTCTCACAAACAATCCAATATCCTGTAGTATGTATTTCTTCTCAAGACCAATTTTAAATTCCACCTGCCATCCAGAGGCACTCTTGAGCAGATAAGGCTCAATCTCAACCTTACCCGCAAGTTCAGGCTGGATATGATCTGCATGTTCCTTTAAGGAAAGCTGCTTCATCAAACGGATTATGGACTTGTCTGTACTGCTGCTCATAAATACCTCCATGACTCATAGAAAACCATTGCACTTAATAGATAACTAATCAATTCCATTAAACTCCTGATACAGCGACTTGGCATAACTGTCCGTCATACCGCACACATAATCTGTTACCAGCAAAAGCCGTAGATACAGCTTCTCCTCCTCGCTTTTCCCCTCTGAATAGATGGCATATACCTTTTTATAATTATCCGAAATAAGAGATACCAGCTTCTTCTGAACTGCCGTCTGCTTCTCCCCTGTATCATAGTAGAGAACAGCATCCACAAACTTGTCCAGCAGGAAATTAAATATAGTTTCCGCTGCAATCTCCAGCTTCAAAATGGGCTTAGACACAAATGCATACCTGTAAGCGATATCTCCCAGAGCATCCCGCAGCAGCTCAGCCTCTGTTCCAGCCATCAGCTCCTTTGTATAGGTTCCTGCCATAATGGCATCATAGTTATCAGTAAATCCTGTAGTCGCTCCTGCAATCATCTGCCCCTGAACTGATACCACCCAGTTCTGAACAGCATAGAATTCCGGCTTATTATACCCTCTTTGTATTCCACGTTTATATCTTTCTTCCAGCCATGATACAACATCTTGATATTTTTTACTCTGAAGCTCCGGCTTAAAGCCTTTCAGCTCCTGTACAAGCTCATGATAGGTAAGACAGTTTTTCTTCACTGCATCCTCAATATCAGCAGTTGCATAGGCGATATCATCTGCTGCCTCCAGAATATAGGCAAGAGGATGTCTGGCTCCAAATGTGCCACAGGACTCAGTAATATCCTTAAAATTCTCCCTGTCAGCATAGAAATATCCCATCTTTTTTCTCTTAACATCACCGCAGTTTTTATCAGCCTCCAGAGAAGAACCCGGATACTTTATTATGGTTGCAAGAAGCGCCTTCGTCAAATTCATCCCATGCTCATCTACCAGAAAATGAAGCTTTGTCACAACCCTCAGCGCCTGTGTATTTCCTTCAAAGCTATAAAAATCCTGAATCATCTGCTTATTTAACAGCTCTGTCAGAGGTTTCCCTTCTTCCTCCCCTGACTTCTTAAACTTCAAAACTGGAAGATTCCGCTTAAACCACTCCTGAATGCTGGTTTCCCCAAAATGACCAAACGGCGGATTTCCAATATCATGAATCAGCCCTGCACACTGAAGAATATCGCAGATTGCCATACTGTATTCAGGCAAAAATGTTTGATCCCCAATTTTCTTAATAATATTAGCAGAAATGTTCTGTCCCAGAGACTTTGCAAAGGAAGATACCTCCAGAGAATGAGTCAGCCTGGTACGTATAAAATCGCTACGATCAAGAGGAAACACCTGAGTCTTATCCTGAAGCCTTCGAAATGACGCACTTCCGATAATCCGGTGATAATCCTTTTCAAACTCTGTTCTTAAATCTGATTCAGATGACCTCCTTACCAGACTTCTGATACGATCCTCACATAATAATGTTTTCCACTCCATGTTTTTTCCTCGATTCATCTATAAATATGAGTTTTTTACAAAACCCAAAAAGCAGTTATACTATTCCTACTAAATAGTATAACTGCTTCCAGCTAATTTTCCAATAACCAATTGAGGAATGCCTGATGTTGTAACTAAAAAAATTAATCAACTTCAAATTTTTTCATTTCTTCATTGGTTAATGTTCTTCCAAGTCGTTTTGATAATAATATTGCTTCCCGCAAGCGATAAACTTTTTCATTGGAGGGGTTTGTCAATCTGCCATCCTGCATAGCTTCTCCAAACTTATTTGATTTATCTAAAGCATCTTTTGTTTTTCTTTCTGCTATAATCATATCAACCCTCCTCCTTTAAATATTTTTTAATCAATGCTACCGCACCATACGAATCTATATACATTGTATGCTGATCAATGCTAATTGCATTCAGTGTTTCAGCATAATGATCGACTAAATCTGTTTTTGCAGTAAATTGAACATATCCTTCATTTCCAACATCCCAACTTAATTTACAGGCAATTGCAAATAAATGGGCACCGACTCCACAGAATTTCCCGTTGCTTCCGACATTACCAGGAGCAGCTTCTACAATATCCACATGAGTATAAAACTGAAAGGAACTCTTCCAGCTAATTTTCCAATAACCAATTGAGGAATGCCTCACATCCCTCGCATACATCCTGATAAGTGGTTGTAAAATCCCCTGTATACCATGGATCAGCAATATCCCTTGGATTATCTGCAAAATCCAACAGACGTTTTACCTTTCCATCAGGGTCACTGCCAACAATCTTCATCATGTTGCTGATATTCCATTTATCCATCGCAATCAGATAATCATAGTTCTCATAGTCTGCTTTGGTCATCTGAACTGCATATTTACCTTCTGTGGAAATCCCTTGCTTCCTCAATATCTCCCTGGTGCCCCGATGAACCGGATTACCGATTTCTTCTCTGCTGGTAGCTGCTGAGGCTATATAAAATTCATTCTTTAAATGTCTTTTATCTAACATGTCTTTCATTACGTACTCAGACATTGGTGATCTGCAAATGTTTCCATGACAGATAAAGAGCACTTTTTTAATCCTGTTTGAC
This sequence comes from Hungatella sp. UBA5385, assembly GCA_002409995.1. Classification (GTDB taxonomy): domain Bacteria; phylum Bacillota; class Clostridia; order Lachnospirales; family Lachnospiraceae; genus UBA5385. The sequence goes on from DHOR01000022.1 coordinate 70,529, forward strand.
ATTTTTTGTTTTCATCCTTTCCTTATGCTAAATCAATAGCCTGTAGTTTTTAACTCCCCAAATCTAATATCTACACTATATAGTAAATTTTCTACATCTTCCCCTTTGTACAAAACAAAAAGACCCTGCATATTACAAATGAAGAGTCTCTTGTCATATTTTCTTTCAGTAGTTTTCTACCTATTTAGAACGTGGAGACTATGTAATTAAATCTTAATTCCTAATAGTTTCATCATGCAATATGTCTAGGAGCCCATTCATCCACCATAGCAAAGGCTCTGAACTCATTAATATCCAATGCACGGTGGGTATTCTTACCAACAATACCATTCATCATCACAAGAACACCGCAATCTTCCAAACGAGTTCTGATATAGCTAAAAGCATCTCTAACATCCTTACAACCTTCATACCAGTTATTATCCAACTCCAGATCCTTACGAATTCTATCAACGATAACACTGACATCAGTAACGCCCTTCATACAACCAACAATAGGCAAGACATCAAATCCTAAATCCTGTCTATAATCTTTCATCCAGTCCTGAACACTCTCCATCTCATAAATAGTGTCAATCAGGTTACGACTAGGATTAGCAAGTTGTATACTATCAACAGTGCGGTATTCAAGTAATTCAATCTGCTCTACTGGTGGTGTCTGTAAAAAGAAATATCCCAATGGAATATTGGCTTTCTTACTAAAATCCTCTATCTGATTAAAGGTCGGAGTTTTAGTGCCATTAAGCCACTGTGTTATATTATTCATCAATTTATCATCAAGTTTTTCTTCTTGTATCTGGCTTAAAGCCCAATTAATAATCTCAGACTGAATATTCACATTCACTGCTGGCATAACATTTCCTCCTCGTATAATATGTTTATAATCATTAATTAATAGTTCCTTGATAACTTTATATATATCCATAATTCATTCAATCGGTTTGTTTATGCCCATGATATAATTGACCTAGTGTCAATCAGGTAATAGTTCTTTTTTCTCCTGTTGAACCAGCAGTGGTTGCTTCAAAGGAAGCCTGTTCCCCTGAACCGGAAGTTAACTTCAAACCAACTGGCTGTTTGCCTAAGTTCATGGTCGGCCTCTTTGCAGTGGGGTTCGCATCCGATCATCTTAGGCCGGATTCTTATATGCGAGGGTGTTGATGCTCCGTGTTTCATGGGTGTTACCAAGCCGATTGGACACTAAAATACATAACGAAAGAAGGTGATTTCATGAACCCACTTTACGTCGGTATTGATGTCAGTAGTAAAAACAATGTCGTTTACTTTATGAAGCCTGACGGTTCCAAGCATAGCAACTTTTCCGTCCCCAACAATATCAATGGCGCCACACAGCTCTCCAAACGAATTGTGTCTGCAATAACTTCTGAATCCCTCTCAGACCTCATCATCGGGCTCGAAGCCACTTCGGTCTACGGTGATAATCTGGTCTGCTTCCTGAGAGAAGATGGGACTCTGGCTCCCTTCAACAAGAAGATCCATGTCCTAAACCCTAAGCAGGTCAAAAAGTTCAAGGATTCTTATCCTGACCTGCCTAAGAATGACTACGTGGACTCTTACATTATTGCAGATGCCCTGCGCTTTGGAAGAATCAACAATGAGGTCTATATGGACGATTACCGCTTCAAGGCTCTACAAACCCTTACGCGTGCTCGTTTCTTCGCTGTTCAAAACCAAACCAAGGAAAAACAGCGATTCCTCAACTATTTATTCATGAAGTATTCTTCATTGGCACAGGAGAAGGTATTTTCAGATACCTTCGGCACCACTGCCTTAGCTGTCTATGAGGAATTTGAATCCCCTGACGCTCTGGCTTATATGGACTTACATGAGCTATCAGATTTTCTTCGCAAGAAAGGGAAAAATCGGTTCCCTGACCTTGATTCTGTAGCTAAGGCCATTCAGAAAGCTGCCAGAAGTTCCTACCGCTTACCTAAAACGGTGAACGATTCTGTCAACCAGGTGCTTTCTCTATCCATTCGCTCGATGAGAGCGCTGGATGAACAGATCAAAGCCTTTGATAAGGCAATTGCCGACCAGATGCTTACCATTCCCAATACACTTACCTCTATCCCGGGAATTGGTCCGGTATACTCCGCTGGTATTATAGCTGAAATAGGCGATGTCAATCGTTTTCCCGATCAGGCTGCCTTAGGAAAATACGCTGGTCTGGCATGGACGCAATCTCAGTCCGGAGACTTTGAGGCTCAACATACACGCCTCATTAAATCCGGCAACCGATATTTAAAATATTACTTGTGTGAAGCAGCTATGTCTATTGCAAGATGCGATGCAGAGTATAAAAGCTTCTATGACCGCAAATATAAAGAAGTAAACAAGTATCAGCACAAACGTGCACTCGCATTAACTGCTCGTAAACTGGTGCGTTTAGTCTTTCGACTGCTGAAAGACAACCGCCTGTATATTCCGTCAGATCGGTTCTAAACGAGCCATCTGACAAGCTCTACGCCCTGCTTCTTTTTTGAGCAGAACCGACAGGGCTTAGGTGGGTGTTTTGCGCCTTTCGTTAAATGAGCAAAAAGATACGCTTTGTTAATCATTTTTCTCTTGACATTTCACCGCTGGGCTTCCTATTAACCTTTCCTAATATTATTATATCAAAAACAATAAGATTTGCATCTATTTTCTTAAAATGACTATAATAAAAAAGAGGTCATATCTTCTTTCACTCTCAAACTATAAAAATGAAAAACATAACCTCTTTTTTAATACCATCTCAGTCTATCAACTCAAGCCAATTTACTAATTCTACTGATTTCCACCGCCCACTGTAACATCTCTTCTGGGCGGAACCATCTCCAGCCTGAATTTCATATCAAACTTAGCTCTTGCATTTACTAGCCTGCTGTCAGAAGTACCATCCATATATTCCTGTACTTCTTTTTTTGAATTACCTTTTAACGGGAAGTCATTATCTTTATATTTATCTACAAAACCTCTTGCAACCGTTCCAAGGAACGTAAATGATCCCTTTGCTTCCGGATTCAGAACTCCAAATTCCATTGCCTCAGGCCTGCTCTCTTCTGGTTTTGTATAAGGCTCTAACGATGTTTCCCCAAAGGTGAATCCATTTCCACCTGCCTGATCCAATCCCTGAACTGCCAGATATAATTCATTATTCTCTATTATATCATTTGCATTCTGTACCAGCTTCATTGGATCCTGTGTGATACCTGCATCTGCATTGGCATTTTCAAACGCTTCAACAGATATCCTGACATCATAGATCCCCTTATTAGTGATTGTATAATCAGGTGAACTAAACAATTCGCCCTCTGATGCATCAAGCCGAACACTCTTTAGATTTGTTGTGTTTTCCATTTCACCTCTGCGCCGGATTACCAGATAGATGTTTGAAGGAATCTCCACATTCAGAACTTCCCAATTCTGCAGTTCCAAAACTTCAGCATCCAGTGGAGACTGAACCAAAAACAGATGTTTTGGAACCTTATCACCAAGCTTAAAGTGATCATGTTCTGCATCAGCATTTCCATCATAAGCAGAAGGATCCATAAATTTAATTACATCCCTGCCTTTTATCGGATTATCCATTTCAATATCATATACCAGTTTTGGTTCTTGCCGCATTTTAGCATTTAGCTGAATCACATGATCAACATCACCTCTGGTTGTCAGATAGAAGCTATGACCTTTCAGATTCTCAGTTGCGCTTTCGATTGTAAATGTTCCGTCCTGATATATGTCAGCCCCATTCTTTGAGATATTGTTCGTAAACAATGCTCCGTCCACTATGGTTGTGCCACTGTTATATAAAACACTTCCAACCATTCCAACTTTATCTGCTTCCTCATATTTATTATGATTATCCAGCAGGTATGTTTCCTGTAACAGCTTTAAGGTACCGCCTTCCGCCACAGTAATTAGTGGAGAGTCAGAGTAAGATAATCCGGTTACAGTTTCTTCTTCTCTATAAAACTTCTCAGCATCTGACTCCTTAATTTCATGATGTCCGTCAATATAAACTCCATGGCTGAACTGTAATGCCCCGTTTGCCTGTACATTAATCAATACACCGGTAAAGTCTACTACATTATAACCACGGGCAGCCACATCCGCCTTTTCTTCATCTGTAACTGCATTTCTGGCAAAATCAGGCTGAATATAGCGGGTGATCTTAACCTTACTGGCACTTGGCAACATAATACGCTCTTCTTTATCGCTTTCAAAATAACTTCCTGTTGCATCGATGTCATCTTTTATCTGTATGGTATTCACCACATAAACGGTACCTCCTCCACGAGTGGATAAAAGATCATAGGCCCGCCACAGGTTTTGAACTGGATTACCTGGATTTGAGCCTGCAAATGGGTTATCTAAGTCATCCTTCCCATCAGCACCATCCACGTAGACAGCTACAGGGACCTGAAGTTCCAGGATATACACCGCATCCACCTTATTTGACAGGCAGAAATAATCCTTAATACGATCCTCTAACAGGAAATTAACAATATCATTTGTCAAATCAGGTGTCTTATCCGACGGATAATGAACAACATCTCTTCCCCTGTAAGGATCTCTCATAACCAAATGGAATCGGGTTTCAGCGTACCACCCAATTTCAGCAACAGTTAAATAGCGGCTGGTTTCTTTTGCATCAAACTCAGTCCCTAAGCCCTCTAAGAATACAGTTCCGGTAAAATAGGTTCTATTTCTAAAAGATAATTGTCCATTGGAATATATATCACTTCCGCCAATAACATCTTTTCCAAGGCTTAGGTTTCTAAATCTAGTTCCATTTAAAAATACTGTTCCAAATGTATTCCAGTCATCAGATGCCAGAATCTCAATGCCGGCACTGCTTCCCTCTTTAATCACCTGAGCGTCCGGAGCATCGGAATTCCCCATGGTGCCAATGACCTTTTCCTTCTTTGTTATATTCAGGTTATTGGTAAATAAAGTATGAGTTGTAGTTGCATTTATGTTTGAGGTATCAATAGAACATGTAAGCTCGCCCCCTGGTTCTACCGTGATCAGAGGCGCTTCTGCTTCCACCCCTTTTGCTGCTACTTTGGGGTTATTGCCTACAGTTTCAACGGAATGTCCGTCTACGTAAATACCATTTAGCGTCAGATGTCCCCCTTCCTTTATACGGAATAAGGTTTCCTTTAAAGTACCTTTGCTAAAACCAGTACCGGTATAACCAGATGGTTTTGAGTAACGTTTAAAATATACCTGACCCTTTATGGTAATAATCTCCTCATTCTCCTCTTGATAGGAGCCTTCAAAATAATTTTGATCCGCATCCTTTATTTCAGTATTGTTGAGTTTAATCTCATTTGTTATATCAATGGTATTAACAATATAAACCAGGACACCATCTGCTTTCGTACTAACTATGGTTTCATACACTTTCTTAAGTGTTTTAAATGCCTGATCCGGAGTTTCACCATTAAAGTCATCATTACCATTCACACCATCTAAATATATAACTTTTTTCATGTAAAATTCCATAATATACGGATTTGCTTCGTTCTTCACTACCTCATACAAAGCTTTGATAGAATCTTCAAAAGCATAATAATTCATTTGTTCTGCATCAGGTTCCGTATTATCACGATAATGAACTACTTTACGTCCACTATAGTCATTGGCAACAGACAGATTTAAAGCAGAAGAAGGTTTATAATTCCCATCCGGTTCAACATATGCCCCATGGCTTGCCCCTTCTCCGTCTAAATATACCCTGCCCATTATAACGGGCGTTCCTGTCAGAAGCAGGCGTCCGCCATCTTCCAGAAAAATTGCGCTTCCCTTGGCAGCTTCAGTATCCTGTATCACACCGCCCTGAATATTCAAAACTCCGCCGGCTTCTACATAAAAGGCGCCGCCTTCAGAGGACAAATGTGCCGGTTGTCCCGTATCATCCGTATAAGCTCCATTATTATAGTTCCGCAGAAAAACGGTTCCTTCCATCACCTTCACAGTCTTACCGGCAGATACTTCTATTAGACGTTCCCCATTATGAACAGTTGGAATATCGATACGCCGTCTTCCGTAAACATATATATCTTTCAACTCCAGATTAGCCTTTGGCTTAATAAGAACTCCATGATACGCTTTGAAAGCTTCTTTTAAATCACTTCCATCACTTGCATAAATTTGGAATCCGGTATAGCGGCACATATAAGAAGTCTCCGGAAGCAACCATGTGGCTGCTTCAGTATTATATGCCAGGCCGCTGATGTATATAATATAGTGACCCTTATCCTGGTTTTTGCTGCTTTCTGTTCCCAGTTCCTCTGCCCGCTTAAAAGTAGCAACTGCATTGGCAGGTGTCATTCCGTCTTTACTATCATCTCCACCTTCAGAATTCAGGTAAATAGCCCTCATAAGGATCAGGCACTGATTTTCTCTTACTCCGGCAACGGTTCCTGCCGGAATATCCACCCTTCCCATATCTAAAACATATGGATTTGAGTGTACTTCAAAATATTGATGGAAGGCACTTACATCAGTAACATAGTCCGCATCAGGCTGTATCACGACACTGCCCTTTTTAAATTGCTTGTCCCCAGTTCCCTGATTGATAAAGATATCATACCTTCTGCCGGGCTGGTAAATCCTATCACTTAATGTAATGATGTTATCTGTTGAAGTCAGATAAATATAGTCTTTTATGTTTGCTGCTCCGCCCTTTAATTTAAATCCCCTGCCTCCAATATAAATCGGAGAATAGACTCCCTCGGGTAAAGTACCAGAAACACTTGGAGTGTTATCACTTATCTGCCCTCCCGATAGTACCAGGGAATCTTTGGCTGTACCATCACCATAATAGTATATAGCACTGCCTTTGTAGCTGGTCTGATTGTTTTGTATGGTGCCGCCCTCTATGGTGGCAGAGCCGTTATTTAATAATAGGGTGCCTGTATTCTGACTGTTATTATGAGCCAGTACCTGATTGTTTTCAATGATACCTCCGCTTAATACCATTTCGGCATACTGGTTACCTAGATAAACAGTTCCTAAGAAGTTATCAATATTATGTAAGTCGGATGCATCCAGCTTATTATTAATAATCTTGCCTGATGTCATTATGATCTTACCGGGATTTTCCAAAGTACCGTTGCAGGTTATTGCTAATGCGAGAAATTGTTGGTTTACTGAATAACCGCAATGATTTATCATATTCTGAATGATACCTCCATTAATTTCCAGTGTGCCGCCAATAACCATAACTCCAAGTGTTGAATTATTTTCTTTACCACTTATAGCACTCGTTTTTGTCTCATTATTCTGCAGAACTGCTCCCTCGCCAAGCACTGCCGTTGTTCCTGCTCCGACGGATAATAATTCATAATTTTTATATGTTTTCAATATGATTTCATCTTTAGAGCCACCATCGATTGTAATGTTCTTAAAGTTGACTTTAGAGGCATAATCATTACCATTTTCCAACTTTATTAATTGGCCGGTATTGCTCTCATATCTGAGCAGCTTTGGTGTCCAGCTGACTCCATTCGGATTATTAAGTACTTTCCCGTCGCTGTCAAAAGACCAGTCTGTATCATCCTTAAGAGCTGTAACTGCATCACATATTATAATGTTTGAACCGGTTGTAAAATTACCATTTTCCAAAATTTGTTTTGCTTTCCAAAATGATCTGACGGGAGTATTTGGAGTGTATCCAGTATTATTATTGTTGCCTTTTCCCGAAAGATATACATGCCTTGTTCCCTGAAGCATAATATATGGCTTTTGTTCCTGTAGTTCTCTGTCAGAAGCCAGTCCATCGCCTCCAACCTTATTAAAATATTTCAGTTGATCAGACACATCATATAACTTGCCGGTTATTGTTCCAGTGGGATCCTCAGGCTGTACTACTACATCCCCAACAAATCCTTCCGCCAGCCATAATGAATACCTGCCTGGTTCGCTTTCTGGAGGAACCGGTTGGGTCATAGTTATAGGTAAAGTCTCTGTGCGTAAATAAATAACTCCATTAATTGTACTATTCCCGTCCAATACCAGTGAACCGAAAGTATCCAGAGACAGAGAAAGATCTCCTACTTTCACTTCCGTTGCGGCCCCAAGATTGGAGAAGTCTTCTAATGTTATTTTTTGATCAGAGCCTTTCATATATACGGCATCTTCATTGCGATGAATACTGGAGTTACCCTTTAATGATATCTCGGTGGGATTCTTGTAAAGGATATTGTTGGACACAATCCCTTCTGTTGTATAAATTCCACGTTTATTGTCACAGATTGAGGCTTTATCACTAAGACTTATTTTTGCTGTACCATTTCTGTAGTAAGAGCCAGCGCTAGAGATATAGCGAGTTATATAAACTGCATTAGCATTTGCATTTGCACCAGTGCCTTCATAACCATTGTATGCAATTTTAGAGTCACCACTCATATTAAGCTGAATCGGAGCATTGGTATATATTCCGGCATGTCCATTTCCAGACTTTGGATCAGATTTACTGTATTTGCTACTTCCGCCAATTATTGCATTACCACTTAAATTGAGTTTAATATACTGAGTTCCACCTTCAGTAAAAGATGTTCTGCCTGAAAGACTAATCCCATAAGAAGAATTACCTGAGATTCTGGAATCACGATCCATATCAAGCTGAAAGTATCTCACTCCATAATTATTCGATGAATCATGTTCATATATTCCTTTGCCATTATCTTCTATAGCTGCACTATCAATCATGGTGATATTAATAGGGCTAGAATACCTATGTAGATATATTCCTGAATTACTGAATCCTGAAATCCGGCTATTATTCTGCATTAAAAGCTTACAACCTGCACCGGAACTATTGTTATAAAATCTAATTCCGTATGTTTTATTTTCTCCCTTAATTAGTGATTTCTTTCCCAAGGAAATATCCACTTCATTATATGTATCAACATAGATCCCATTAGACCCTGTTATTTGTGCAGAATCTTCTTCCCCTGCTCCTTCGTTCATATTCATGTGGATTTTTCCCGAATTAGAAATATTTATACCATAACTACCAGAATCTCTAATTGCAGATGAACCTTGCATCTCAATTTGGGTACTTGCTCCAGGTGAATATATTCCATAATTACTACAATTGCTAATTAAAGATGAATCTTGCATCACAATTCTAACATTTGCTCCAGATGAATTTATTCCATAAATCCTGGAATTTATCTCGGCACTATCTTTCATAAAAAGCTTTGAAGATAAAAGGTATACTCCATAAGCATTTCTAAGCGTTATGCCTTTATTTTTTATTTTTGCATTAGTTGCCATAGTTGCTGTTGCATCCTTGCCAACCCACATACCATAACCATTTATAAAATCTAACATTTGCGCCTCTTTATCCATGGTTATAGTTCCTCCTTCTCCTACTGCTATTCCTGATACTCCTTCTGTAGTAGGAAAGGAAGGATGTTGAATGCTTCCTGTTTTACTCAGATTTTCCATAGAAGAGTTATCCGTCATGGTAACTTCACTGCCACTTCCCAATAGATAGATACCTGCAGACAGCAACGCTTCTTCTCCATTCTTGTAAGTTCCTTTATCATCTATGTATATAATTTGGGCATGTCCCTCCATGGTAGCCTTCGTTCCCGAAGCATTGGATAAAACACCAATCAAATTCTGGTTACCTTGTCTTTTCACCTTACCTTCAGCAATAATTCTTGCATAACCATTCATATTCAGTTCTGCCATCTCACCAAGCTGTACATAGTACCCTCCATGGTTCAGAAGCTGTTTATTCTCATCATTCTCCTCTCCGGTTAAAGTCAGACTTCCATTAACATTAACCCCACCATAGTAGTTGTTTGTTATTCTGCTGAATCCATATAATATCGCAGAAGCCTCCTTATCTATCTGTATGATCGGGCTATTGCTGTCCTGGGCATTTGCAACAACAGCTTCCATCATTCCATTGATTATAATCTTTCCTGTGGTCAACTCTCCACCAACTGATACTTGAATCATCGGTTCATTGACAAATGAAGCAAATCGACGAACCTGTGCATCTTCAACCGGATAGTTTACCGCCTCTTCCGAGATTTTATATTTATAATTAACAGCTCCTGTTACCAGATCACGATCTGAAGCAAAAGCAGCCTGGTCATACTCAAGCTCCCAGGTCTGTGAACTCTCTACCTTTACAGAGCCGCATATATATATAAATGGGGAATAGCCATCCAAATCATCTGGTTCTTTTTCTGCATCCTGAATTCTCTTTTCTAAAAGCTCCTTGGCTTTTTTAAAGGTTTGTACCGCATCACTAGGAGACCTGCCTTCGTTGCCATCAGAGCCTGTACCAGACAAATATACCCCTTCTCCAACAAGAACCACATTAACAATGGGCTCATCAGCAGAAGGATCCTGACTAAAACCTGCCAGATCCATTCTTCTTGGCAATTTCCCACCCTCAGAATAAGAAAGATTTATCGAAGCATTAATAAATGGTCCATATGTAAATGAATGCTCTTCTGTTCCTGATGCATCAGCCTTTACCAGATGAAATTTGACTTCTTTACGTTCTACCGGCCTAATAACAATGGAACCTACCTTAAAGTTATTCACATTTACATCTATCGGAAACTTCTTCTCCTCCCCTGGTACTGGTTCTTGTAAATATGTAAGGAAAGAACTTGCCGTATTGAGATAAATAACATCCTCGTTAGCAGAGTCATTCTTAGCTTCAACTTTAACATTTTGAGGATCTAAATACAGAGAATGGCTATCAGTACCTGATTTAATATCCACAAAAATATTATAGGTGCTTAAACCAACAGCAGGATCAGGCTGTTTAAACTCCCCATTTATTATCCAGCTGCCTGTATGAGTAAGATACAGGTTACTGCCTTGATCAGTTGCAGTGTTCTGGATAGGTCCTGCAATATCCATATAAACTTGTCCATATGCCGCCGTATAGATCCCACCACCATTTTTAGCCTTATTGCTAGAAATTTCACTTTTCGATGATTCAGTTTCTGCTATATATACATCTGATAGACTAGTATTACTATATCCAGTCACGTACAACGCCCCACCATTTTCTGTAGCAATATTGCCCTTTAAAACTGTATTTGTAAGATATTGATGATACTTAGTACTTGAAGCAAGATGTACACTCATACCTCCGCCATTTTTTGAACTATTATTCTGTATTACAGTATCTCTATAATATCCAGTACCAGTTGTGTAAATTCCTCCTCCGTATGTGCCAGAACTATTATTCTCTATAATACTTCTTAGTGAATACGTGTATCCACCTGAAAGCAGAAGTCCTCCGCCGTTACTTGATGCCACATTACTTGTTACTTCAGAATCCATTAGTGTTAATTTTGCTGAATAAGAATAGATACCTCCACCTGAAGTAGCTTTATTATTAGTTATTTTAGAATCAGTTAATTTAACAGTTGCGCTACTTGCGTAAATACCAGCCCCATATGTGCCTGCATTGTTTTTAATATGTAAAAAAGTTAAATTTGCAGTTCCAGTTCCACTGATGTGAATTCCACCACCATATCCACTAGAGCTCGTTGTGCGATTATAACCTATTATAATCGGAGCGTCCGCCTTACCTGTTATATTCAAGGTTCCATTCGATCTATATATACCACCACCATAAGAATAAGCATAATTTTCTTCTCTTGCCGACTCACCCCCGATTACAGTTTCTCCTGACAGATTTAATGTTCCATTAGATTGGTAAATGCCACCGCCATAGCCACTAGAGGTACTTGCCCCGAAGCCTTGTCCTATATTAGAGAATATTTTAGTATCTATTATATTTAAAGTATTAGTACTAGTACTAGATGCATAAAGTGCTATACCACCCCCATACGCTGCCTGGTTAGTAGAAATACTCGAACCTTTAATTGTTAAGTTTCCAGACAAATAAATTCCACCACCAGAAGAAACAGTAGCTAAACTTGAATTGCGATGATAACCCACTTTATTCTCAGATATATCACAATCTATAATATGATTGTCTTTACTGCTTTGCAGATAAATCCCAGCTCCAAGAGCTTCTCCGTATTGCTCTTGTGAACCATAATTCCCTATGACCTCAGAATTTGTCATCGTAAAAACTATATCTGATATTACACAAATACCTATTCCATTACTTGGAAATTGAGTATTTATACTTTTGGTAAAATTTTTTAATATAGAGGCATTCTCTATAGATATTTCACTTCCATTTGAGAAAATTCCCACTCCTTGTGTATAGTATCCTTGGTTGCCGGTAATCTTAACACTCTTATCACCGTTACTTTCTTCAGTTCCTTGAATAAACAGCTTACTTCCTTGTCCTGAATAAATGCCAATACCTTGTCCCATTAAGGTTATAGTCGCATCTTTATAAGCAGCTTTTGGTCCCATCTTATTACCTGATATATGTCCTTTATTCATGGTAAAGGCAGTATATTCCCCAGTCAGATAAACACCGGCTCCATATTGATATACCGTATTATTTTCTATAGTTCCTCCATTCATGGTAAAAGAGGCACCGCCTGTCAAGACCACCCCTGATCCAACCAAATGGTCAGTTTTTTTATTGTCAAACTTTTCCTGATCAAAGGAATTATTATCCCTGATAGACCCGTTGTCCATAGTTACAACTGTACCTGCTCCAGAAGCAACAATACCACGCTGCCCTTTTTCTATACTTCCTTTCCAATCCTTATCCATTGTAAAGCTTCCGCTGGCAGCGATAACCACATGATCTCCATGAGTTGTATATCCGGTGTCTGTTCCGCCTTGCTTACGTTCTCCGGTTAATATTGTACTCCCTGTAAATGTCAGAACCCCGCCAGACTCTACCATGATGGTGTTGCTTCCCTCTATATCAGAAATATTGCGGATAACAAGATCCTTAATAGTCAGATTTCCACCATCCATCACACAAATCAGGCTTTTAGGAAGGTCATGCACCGGTACTTCAGTACCTTCCATATTTGGTATATCTACATGACTGACGATTTCGGTTTCTATAGTCTCATTGTTATAATCCTTCTTCTCCTCCAGTTCCCATACTACAGGACTTTCAGCAGAGCCTTCCGAAATTTTAACAGTATCACATATATAGATAATTGTGGGTAAAGGAAACCTTTCATCTAATTCCTTTGGTGTCAGCTTATCTTTTCCTGCCTCTCTCGCTGCCACCCCCTCTTCAATTGCCTTCGACCAGATTTCTTTCGCCCTTTCCCAGGTTTTTACCGGATATTCACAATCCGTTCCATAAAATGTATCTTTTCCGGTCTCACCATTAAGGTATATAACATCATAATAATACATGGTGTATAATTCCAATTTTTCAGGTTCAGCGGGCTGCCCGTCTTCATCGGTGTCTTTCCGAAGCACCCAGTCAAACTTTGAGCCGCCCTCAACTAAATCGCTGCTATTTAACTTATGAAGCTTGAAACGATTTAATAAGCTATCTCCAAATGCTTCTTTTTCTTCAATTGTAGTAAGAGCACCCCCATCCTTAGGGACGATTACATTACTATATCGATAAGAAATATTTTTACTGATGCCGGTAAAAAAGATTGTAATCTGATCTTCGTCATCTGCAGCTTTATTCTGTACAGTAATTGGATGCTGTGAAATCTCTGAAAATGTCTCCATCTGAATATAACCGATCACAGACTTCACATTACTTCCAATCTCAACATCTCCTTCCCGGATCAGTATAACCGCACTGTCATTCTCCGCAGTTTCAGTTAAATAGCCGCCTAATATAATGTTTTCCAAAACCAGCTGTTCGCCCTCAGGCACTAATATCGCAGCCTGTGGTTTTAGTTCCCACGGCCTAAGTGTTATTCTTTCTTTTGGATTACCAACACCAAAACCAGGGTTTATATGATATGTACCGTCCCCCCGGGGTGCAAGACATTCGTCTGCAATATCAGTACCAAGAGTAAGAGTCTGCATACATATAATAGTTCCTCCAGCCCCCGCCCTTTCCACGGCCAATTTAAAGGTTTTAAAGCTGGAGCCAGGACGCAAACCATCATTTCCTTCATCCTTACCTGCCGGATAATCCTGATTGCCTATATAAAAGAGACCACCCGGATTCCAGTAAATAACGTTCCCGGTAGAATTTCTGGTAGCAATCAGTGTTTTCCTGCTCAGCACTTCCAGTAGGTCAATTTCTTCAGAATCAATTTCTTCTATATCTTCTCTCTCATCATCTGAATCTGACAGTGCTGATGTAAAAGAAGGTTTCTCCAAATTCGTGTCTCTTATCTGTGCTTCAATCTCACTTGAGGCGCTAAGACTCCAGATTTCTTCCTCTGTAGCCACCAGCTGAAAGAGCTCCATATAATCTTCACCTGATTGTTCATCTGCATAAAGAGTTCTTACAAGTTCTACCTGATCTATGGAATCGTCTCCTCTTACATCTAAAAGATAGCTGCCGCCACTGCCGTCAAAACCTTCCAGCAATTCAATCAACGGTTCTCTCCAGGTACTTGTAGTTTTGGTATCTTTTAAAAATTGAATAGTATTTTCTTCCGTTGATTCTGTTTCAATTGTCTGGCTGCTTTCCTCAGGCTCAGTACTGGCTGCTGTTTCCTCTTTATCAATGATTGTTTCTAATGATTGGGTTTCCTTTGCTGCTTCCGCCATTTCTATTGACGCCGTTTCCTCTGTTTCCATAATATCATCTTGTTCGGCACTAGTTTGATCTGTCTGACCGTAAGCATTTACGGTTTCATCAGCTTCCTCTATCATATCTTCAAGCTCTAACCCTTCAGACTCATTGCAGTAATCCATCACAATGCATCCATTAACAGACACATTTTCACCAATCTGTAATGTGCCTCCTTTTACATATATAAGTTCTGTCAGTTCAGCATCCTGTTCTGGATCACCTGACTCCAGAAATAGATTCATGATAGTTAACTGCCCGCCATTTATATAGAATATAACATCACTGTCATAAGCACGTTCAGGCCATGAGATAATGTTAACACCTGCCGTATTTAGCATATATAGCTGTCCATCTGATATTTCCATAGGATTCATGGCATATATGATAATTTCAGAAGGATCTAACCCCTCCTCCTGAAGCTGCTCAGCACGCTTTAATGCTGCTTTCAATGATTTTACAGGTGCTTTTGCACTAAATCCACTGGAACTGTCACTGCCCCTCCTGGCAATAGACGGACTTGCCTTCTCTGCATCAGAATCTGTTGCTATGCTGACATTAGAATCAGCCTCCAGTTCTTCTGGAAGCGTTCCTCCGGGATTCCAATATATAACCCCTTCTTCATATTCATCTTCAAAATCCAGTAATTCACTAATCAAAGCGCCTGACCCATCCAGACTCTCCAAAGGAAGGGTTTCGCTGATATGATTTGTCTCCTCCTCTGGCAGTTCTTCCAGAGGTAAAGTTTCATTAATACGTTCAGTCTCTTCAGTCAGTTCCTCCAGAGGTAAGGTTTCACTGATATGTTCAGTTTCCTCGTCTGTCAGTTCCTCCAGAGGCAGTGTTTCACTGATACGTTCAGTTTCCTCCTCTGTCACTTCTTCCTCTGTTAATTCCTCTAATGGCAATATTTCATTATCCCGCTCTTCTGTGTCCTCCTGTGACATTTCCTCTATATCTTCAATTCCCTCAGTTTCAATAAAACCTTCTAGAGATGTTTCTGCACTCAATGTTTCTGCCAATACAGGCATTACCTGAGTTGGAAGCATCATAATTAAACATAAAAGGAAGGCGGTTATCCTCTGTAAACGTTTCATCTTACTCGCTCCTTTCAGAAACTGTCTACTTTATCTTTCTCCTTCCGCTACCGGTCTTTAGAATCGTGTATTCATCTGTTGTATCACCAAAATTCTCCAGTGGCAAGATCTCTGTTTATGCAGAGATTCCTTGAGCAGGGAGTATTAAGATAATACATTAAAACAAAGCTGTTATCTTCTTTCGTTGCTTCATCTAATCTGTTCCATTACAGATGAGGCAGCTCTTCACGATACTTAAATTAACAACAGTCTATTAATTGTATTCTACTACACATCTACAATGTTGTGGTTGTTTTTGACCAAGACGTATTTTTTATGTTCCAAATTACACTAAATCGACAAATCTCTTGTTAATTTTGTAACCAACAGTGGAGGATTGGATAATTAGGCAGTCTAAAAACAGGAGCCGTATCTCGTTTGAGATACAGCTCCTGTTTTTTTACAATTACTCTAAATTATGGATTTATACTTGTTTCAGTACTTTCTCTTCTCGGCGGATCAATTTCCAGCCTAAACCTCATGGCATATTTGGCTCTGGCTTTGACACCAGTGCTGTCAGCAGATTTTCCTTCTATATACTTCTGTACGTCTTCTTTCTCACTTCCATTTACAAGTGGGAATTGCTGATCTGCATACTTTTCCATAAATCCTTCACCAACTACACCGTGGAATGCAAAGGTTCCCTTTCCGTTCCGATTCAGTTTTCCAAATTCTATGGCTTCGAGTCTATTTTCTCCTGCTGCCGCATAAGGTGCCAGGGAGGTTTCATCAAATAGGAATCCATGATCTGCTGCCTCGTCCAATCCCTTAACTGCCAGATACAGCTCATTCACTTCTAAGATATCATTTTGGGTATTCACCAGCTTCATAGAATACTCGTCTGCAATACCGGCCTCTGTGCTGACATCATCAAATGCAGTAACAGAAACCTTTACATCATAATTACCTTTATTGGTGATGGTATATTCAGGGGAACTAAAAAGTTCATCCTCTGATGCATCCAGCCTGATCCCCTTTAATCTGGTTGTGAGCTTTGATTCACCTCTCTGGTGCATTACAAGATATATGTCTGACGGAACTTCTACATTTAATACGTTCCAGTCCTGCAGCTCTAAAATATTTGAATTATTTTCATCCTCAACCAGGAATAATTCACTTGGAACATTGTGACTTAATTTAAAGTGATCATGTTCTGCATCTGCACTGCCATCATAAGCTAAATCACTTAAAAATTCAATGACATCTCTGCCTCTGACCGCATTATCCATATCTACATGAAACTTCAGTTTTTCAGGGTCTTCCGGCATCTTAGCCTCTAACCGGATAACATGATCATCACCATCTTTTGTCGTTGTTAAGTAGAAATCGGCATTTGCCTGCGGTTCTCCATCTGCTACTTCCGGCTTCAGAAGATTATTAAGCTTCTCTGGCGCACTTTTAATGGTAAATATTCCATCCTGATATACAACTGCACCTTTCGCGGCCTTATTATTGACCAAGTACGCACCATCTACCGTAGTTGTTCCACTGTTATAGATTGCGCCGCCATAACTTCCTCCTGTATCTGCTTCCTCCTTCCCATAGGTATTATAGTTGTCCTGTAAGACAGTACCCTCATTTAGATACAGTTCAGCATCTTTTTCAACTGTTATCATAGGTGACTTGGAATCGGTTTCTTTACTTACAATTTCTTCCCTTCGATAAGACCTTTCCGTAGTTGGCTCCTTTTTTTCATGATGACCATCAAAGTAAATACCATTACTAAACTCAGCTGTATATTTACTGTTTACATTAAGCAGCGGTCCTTCAAAATCAGGCAGATTGTAGCCTCTGTTCACTGCATCCTGTATGTCCTCAGAGGTACTTGCATTTCTGGCAAAATCCGGCTGTACATAACGTACAATCTTCACTCTGTCCGTACTTACCAGATGAACCGGAGCAGCAATACTGCTTTTTAAGCTGTTGCCTGTGGCAATGATATCACCCTTAAGCTGTATCGTATCCACAACATAGATGGTGTTGCCGCCACGGGTGGATAATAATTTATAAGCTCTTTCTAAACTCTGTACTGCATGAAGCGGATTAGAACCTGCAGAGTCATCTGCCAGGCTGTCATTTCCTGTCGCCCCGTTCACATAAACAGCTGCCGGAACCTGAAGTTCCAATATGTGTCTGTTATCTTCACCTGCCCGGATATCGAGACAAAAATAGTCCTTTATACGCTCTTCCAGGAGGAATCTGACAATATCCCTTTCCAAAGTAGGTTTGTCTATCGCATTATACTGAACAACCTTTCTTCCCGGATAGGTATCTGTCATAAGCAGATTAAAACCAGTTTTTAAATAATCACCATAACTCTCAATTGTAAGATACCTGCTTGTATCATGAGTATCCTCCTCTTTCTCATTTCCAACTCCCTCTAATAAAACAGAACCGGTGAAAAAGGTCTCGATCTTTAATTTTAGCGTTCCATTGGAATAAATATCTGTTCCACCTTTAATACCCTCTCCCAATGCCAAATTGTTAAATTGAGTTCCGGCAAGATGCACGATTCCCATCTTCTCATCTTCCCCGCTGCCTGAAGATAAAATCTCAATACCGGCACTGCTGCCTCCATAAACCTTAGCTCCATTGATATAGCCAATCAGTGGTTTTGTCTCTTTGTTCTTATTAAGATTATTAGCAAACACAGTCCTCGTTCCTCTTGTGTCAGCTCCCGTGACAAATGAACAAATAAGACTGGCACCACCCTCAACAACAACCAATGGTGATGTTGCTTCTACAGCATCAGCCACATATAATGGATTACTTCCTACACTTTCTACTGAATGTCCATCAATGTAAATACCATTTAGTGTAAGTTTTCCTCCTTCGTATACACGGAATAAGGTGTCAAATAATGTTCCTTTTTCAAAATCGTCGTATTCTGCGTCACCATCCTTTGGCTGCGAATATCGTTTAAAGTATATCTGACCATTTACGTTATGTGATAGTACTATATTGTCTTTAGCATCCAGTTCTGCGTAAGAACCTTCAAAATAGTTCTTATCATCTTTTCGATTCTCAACATTTGTCAGCATTATATTCTGACCGGAGTTGATTTTTACTGTATTGACAACATATACAACCACTCCTTTTACATTGGTGTCCTCTTTCACGTTCTTATAAAGTGCTTCAAGAGTTAACAACGCAGTATCCGGTGTTTTTCCATTATTATCGTCATTTCCTTCATATCCATCCAAATAATAAACATGGCGCATATAAAGCTTGAAAATATTGCCCTCACCGGAATCACTATCTATTGTATATAATGCAGTAATTGCATCCTCAAATGCATAGTAATCCATATGATTCATATCAGGGGTAACACCTGTAGGATACTTGATCACCTGACGTTCATCAAAATCATTGGCAATTGTTATATTGAGTGCTTTTTCAGGTTTATAATCTTCCTTAGGTTCGATAAAAGCTGCTGACGTATTGCTCTCTCCGCCTAAATATACCTTTCCGTCTATAACCGGAGAGCCGCTAAGAATCAGATGTCCGTCAGGATTTAAGTAAATTCCGCTTCCATATGGTGCATCTGTCTCCTGAATCACCCCTCCCCTGATATCCAAAGTTCCATTGGGGGCTACATAAACAGCACCGCCTGTAGTAGACAGCCACTCAGGAATTTTTTGTCCTTCAGGTATATATGTTCCATTATTATAATTACGCTGTAAAACAGTTCCTTCCAGCATTGTAACTTTCTTACCTGCATTTATTATCAATAAGCTCTCACCGTTGTTGTCTGTAGGATTGTCTATGCTGCGCCTGCCATATATAGTAATATTACTTAGCGTTAACTCTGCCTTAGGTTCTATTAATACTCCATGATAAGCAGCAGTTTTTTGCAATATACTTTCATCACTGGTATAAATTGGGAATCCGGTATAACGGCACATATAAGCTTCGGCCGGAAGTTCCCATGTATCTGCCTGTGTATTAAATGCAGGGCCGCTGATATAAATAATATAATAATCTTTAAGGCCTTCGCCTTCTTCACCTTTTATCTTAGCATCTGCAAATGTTGTAACTGCCGTCTCAGGCGTTGTACCATCCAAAACAGCGTTGGTATTTTCAGAATTTAAATAAACTGCTTTCATAAGAATAAGACACTGGTTTTCCTTAACACCCGGATTCGTTCCTGTAGTCTTGTCCTGACGTCCTATATCCAGAACATAAGGGTAGGAATGTACCTCAAAATATGGCATATATGGCGTTGCATCTGTCACGTAAACAGCATCAGGCTGTATGACTGCACTGCCCTTCTTAAATTGCGTCGAACCATTTCCCTTATTCAGGAATATATTGTACTTTCTGCCATACTGATAGATCCTGTCGCTTACTGTTATAAGATGTTCCGTGCCGGACAGATATATATTGTCATTAATATTGGCACGACCGCCTTTTAGCTGAAAGCCCTTTCCTGCTATGTAGAGAGGAGAGTCGGCTCCCTGAGGCTTAGCCGCATCACTTGTAGTATTATCACTGATCTGTCCTCCGGATATAATCAGATAATCCCCGGCTGCCTGGCCTGTTCCTCCATGATAGTAAATAGCACTGCCTACATAAGAAGTCTGATTTTGCTGTATCGTTCCCCCTTCCATGGTCATAGAACCCTTATTCAGAAGGATTGTACCTGTTTTCAGATTTTTATCAGCGATTACCTGATTGTCTTTAATAATACCGCCGCTTAGTTTCATTTCAGCAAATTCATTGCCCAAATAAATTGTTCCTAAGAAATTGTCAGCATGACTCAGATCTGTTACATCCAGTTTATTGTTTATAATCTGTCCAGATTTCATAATCACTTTTCCTGGATCTTTTGCAGTTCCTATACAGCTTATTGCAGATGCACCGTAGAATTTAGTTCCATAATACTTAATATCCATCGTGCCTCTTACCATATTCTTAATACTGCCGCCATTAATTTCCAACGTACCGCTATTAACTGTAATTCCAATTGCCGTGTTATTGGGTCCGGTGGCGGCTGAAATTGGAACCACCTCGTTATTCTGAAATACTGCCCCCTCACCAAGATTTGCTGTTGTTCCGGCTCCGACTACTAATAATTCACAATCAAATTTAGTTAATTTAATTCCGTCCTCAGAACCGCCATCCACTATAATATTTTTAAAGTTTACTTCAGAAGCATATTTACCTTCAGCATCATGTTCCAGTTTGATCAATTGGCTCATATTTTGCTCATAACGCAGCAGTTTTGGAACCCAGCTTTCATTGCTTCTTACATTTGTAACTGTACCATCACTGCCGAAAGACCATTCCGTATCACCCTTTTCAACAGTAACCGGAGCACAGATCATCACATTGGCATCTGTCATGATATCTTCTTTTTCCAGAATTTCTTTTGCTCTCTTGAATGTTCTGACCGGTACTTCAGGAGTCTGTCCGGTATTTGTATCGTTCCCCTGACCTGAAAGGTATACATTTTTTCCGCCCTGCAGCACAATATATTTATCTAAAGCCACTAACTTCTTGCTTTCTGCCATTCCATCAGCCCCAACCTTTTCAAAGTACTCTAATTGGGTTGAAACATCTTTTGTTTTACCAGCTTCAGTCGCCATAATATCTTCCGGCTGTACTACCTTAGTACCCAAAAATTCTTCAGACAGCCATAAAGAATATCTGTTTTTGGGGCTTCCTTCAGGGACAAGGGCTGTCATTGTAATTGGCAGAGAACCGGTGCGCAGATAAATAAGTCCGTCTATGGTACTGTTACCATCTAAAAACAGAGGACCGTAAGTGTCAAGAGCCATAAACTTGTCCGCCTTCAATTCCTGCGATGCTCCTATTCTTGCACTACCCTTTAATTCGATTTTCTGATCAGCGCCCTTCATATACACCGGATATGAATTGTTATAAATTGAAGCCGATCCTTCCAGGGTTACTTCAAACGGATTAGGATATTCTGCCGTACCTTTGGTTAAGAAGATTGCTCCTGCATTTTTACATATAGAGGCTTCACCGCTTAAATTTATTTTCCCGGTTCCTGTCCTATAGTATTTAGAATCGCCGGTTATTCTTTTTGCATAAATACCATAGAAATCCTCTGAATTTTCATCTGCTTTTCCCCCATTGCCTTTTATGCCTGACTTCCCGCTCATATCTAATTGAATAGGAGCACTCGTACAGATTCCTGAATAGCCATTTCCTGAAGTCAGATCATCAGGATCGTACATTTGCTCACCGCCAATCATAGCATTGCCGCTTAAATTTATTCTAATATATTCTTCCGTTTTATGACTATTGTAACCGGCAAAACTAATTCCCCTTTGAGAATTGCCTGAAATCCTGGTATCATCAGACATACTAATGGTTACATACCGGGCTCCAAGAGTGGAAGTTTTTTGATATTCACATACACCATTGACATTTCCTTCTATTGCCGCACTACCAGTCATTTTGAGGTCAAATAAAGTGCGGCACATATCTAGAAAAATAGCTGTGTTTTTACAACCTGTAATTCGGCTGGCTCCTGTCATAGTAATCTTTTTACTATTATTTTCGTTAGTACTAACTGTACCATCACTATAATAAATACCATACATACTATCTGTTCCATCAATAGAAGCCTTTCCGCCCATAGAAATACTTACGCCGCTTCCCGCTAAAACAGTAACACCTGCATAGACTGAATCTGAAGAATTTTTTATAATTGCAGCAGCAGAACCATCTGTATTTTTTGATTCTGATTCCCCACTGTTCATTTCGAGACTTCCACTGGAGTTCTTGTCAAAGTAGACGCCACTTTTGAATTCAGTTATATTGGATAAACCTTCCATACAAATAGTTGTATTCGCAGAGTTTGTGTAAATTCCGATACTATTATCTATCTTCACATCTGTGTTCACAACTTTAATAGATGCATTTTCAGAAAGATGAACTGTAGCATTAGTTTCCGTCAATTCGGCGCCGTATTTAGGACTCGTTATCTTGGTATCATCATGCAAATGAGTGCTTGTATAACTACCACTTGTATTAATACCATAATTGACGTTTTCTAGTCTTGCTTCACTATATAGGTTGGCTGCAGCAGACCTCCCTAATTTAATACCATAATATGCATCGATTATGGCTGCTTTTCCCAGCATTGTAAGCATAGCTTCTGCATCAAGATATACGCCATTAGAACTGCCTTCACTTTTACTGGTTATCACCACATTGTCTGTAATAGTTACTGTTGCACTATTACCTGCGCTAATTGCATAGCCATCAGTGAAGTCTTTCATAAAGGAATTCCCAGCCATTGTTATATTACCACTCGTGCCTACTTCAATTCCAGATGCTGGAATAGTACCACCGCTCAAGTTTTCCATACTGGCTTCTTCGGTCATTGAAACTTCGCTATTGGGGCCAAGCAATTGGATTCCCGCTCTCAGCAGTGCTTCTTCACCATTGGCATAGGATGGATTATCGGACTGCTTATAAACAATACTGCTGTTGCCTGACATCGTAACCACAGCCTTTGATGATTCTTTATCTGAATAAACGCCAATCAAATCCCGGGTTCCCTGCCGTTTAACCTCACCCTCTGCTATGATTCTGGCATAACCGGTCATATTTAATTTGGCATCGGCACCAAGCTGCACATAATAACCACCATGATTCAGGAGCTGCTTATTCTCATCATCCTTTTTTTCCCCATGTAAATTCAGAATACCTCCGCTTTTAACATTAATCCCGCCATAGTAATTGTTTGTAATTCTGGTGTTTCCGTTTAATAATGCCTCTGAGCCTGTTTCTATCTCTATGATCGGACTTTTTTTGTCCTGATCACTGGCAACTACTGCTTCCATCATACCATTAATGATTATTTTTTCAGTAATAAACTTCCCGGATTCCACGCTAATCATAGGAGCATTAACAAAGGAAGCGAAGCGGCGTACCTGGGCATCATAAGCTATAGCGCCGAAGTCCTCCTCTGTTATTCTATAATTATGATTGATACCTCCTTCTTCCGATGAAAAGGCCGCTTTATCATCATAGTCCAGAGACCAGGTTTCTCCATCGTTTTCGATATTTACACTTCCGCATATGTAGATAAAGGGAGAATACCCTTCTTTTGTATCTCTGTTATCTTCAATTTTTATTTGCAGCCTTTCTTTCGCCTTTTTAAAAGTAGCTACTGCCTCACTTGGAGAATCTCCGGATTTGTTATCATCTCCGCTTCCTGATAAATATACTCCTTCTCCAATGAGGACTGCATTAATAAGGGTAGATGACTTCTGACTAAAACCTGCCAGATTCATTCGCCTTGGCAGCTTTCCTCCTTTTGAATATTCCAGATTTTCACTAGCGTTTACAAAGTCACCATAGCTGATCAATTTAGATTCATATCCGTCTATTTTATTCATCTCAGCATTTAATTTAACTTTATAAAATGTTTCTGTTTTACCATTGGCTGGCTTAATAACAATGGAACCCACTTTAAAGTTCTTCTCATTTACATCAATTGGAAACTCCTTAGATTTATTCTCTAATGGTGCCCGCAGATAGGTTAGAAAAGAACTTCCTGTCTCCAGATAAATAGCATCTCTATGTGCGGTGTCTTCTTTTGGTTTGATGTTTACTTTCTGAGGATCCAGATATAGAGGATTGCTGGTATCGTTGGAGAGAATATTCATATATACATTATAAACTCCATCTGCCAAATGCTCCGGCTGTTTATATTCTCCATCTAATATCCAGTTTCCCGTATGGGTAAGATATAGATTACTACCCTGCTCTGATGCAGTATTCTGAATAGAGCCACTAATGTCCATATAAATGCTTCCCGTGTTTGTATAGATGCCGCCGCCCGATTTTGCCGTATTACTAAAAAGCGCCGAATTGCCCTCTTTCGTTTCCGTAAAATACAATTTTGATAATTTATCAGCTTTCTCCAGATAAACTCCGCCACCGGATTCGCTTGCAGTATTATCAGTCAATTCCACATCAGTCAAATAACACGTTGAAGCAGATAGACTAATACCTCCTCCATTCAGCGCTTTATTGTTATTAATCTTAGAACCATAACAGTAACCAGCAGCAGCTTCATTCATATAGAAACCACCACCACTGGCAGCAGTTGTATTAGATTCAATAGCAGTATTGAATATCTCTACTTTCCTGCCGTTTGTATATATCCCTCCTCCTGATTTATTCGCTTTATTTTCTTTAATTTGACAGTTTTCTATTGTAAGCTCTCCCTCGCTGCGTATCCCACCACCATAGCCATTAGTTGAATTGCCAATAATCTCCGAGTCAATTATTGTCGCCTTATTTCTACAGAATATTCCCCCTCCCCCATCAGAAGTATGACTCAAGTTAGTTTCATTCTTATGAATCTTGGACTTCTCTACTGTAAGTAGACCTGCCGAATAAATTCCAGCCCCGAAGTAGCCATTGCAGTAATTATTAAAAATATCTGCATATTTTATATGAATTTTGGCAGTAGTGGCAGCTACGCTATAACTAGCAATTCCACTACCATAAGCATAACCATATTGTGTTCTATTACAGCTTATTTGAATATAATTTGTTTCAGTTCCAGTTATAATTAAAGTTCCATTATAATTAAAAATACCACCACCATACTGCATAGCAAAATTCCCATAATTACGTTCATCATCTATCGACTTTTTGCCGACACAGGTCTGCCCCTCCAGTGTCATAGTACCGCCATTTTGATAGATGCCTCCACCTGAACCAAAATTAGTATTATAAGCACTGGCAGTGTTTAAGTAAATTTCTGTATCAGCTATATACAGTGTTGAAGCTTCTGAATAAATACCTCCACCATCGGTTGCTCGGTTATGACTAATAATTGTATCATGACAAATCTTCAAAACTCCTGAAACATAAATCCCTCCACCATGGGAGGTAAACACACTAGCTTGCCTGCCTACCCCATTTTCAGTAATTGTACAACTCTCAATTATATTATCTTCATTGGAGCTCAGTAAATATATTCCTGCACCAAAAGCATCTCCATATATATTTTCAACATAATTTATTAAACTATAATTTCCAATAACAGCAGAGTCTTTCATGCTAAACTTAAGACCCTTATGATTAACACACACACCGATACCATAGCTTATATAGTCTTTTGAAGCTCCGTCCGTAAAATTATCTTTTATCTCAGCATTCGTTATTGTCAGTTCTGTTCCTTCTGAGTATATTCCTGCACCTTTTACAAAATAGCCATGATTTCCTATTATCTTTGCTGTTAAGGCCGCAGATTCTTCACCAGCACCTGCACTTCCTATCACTGTTTTCGTATCGGTTCCAGAGTAAATACCAATACCAGCTCCCGCCACATGCAGGCTGGTTGTTGATGCATGTTCATATCGTCCCGCCATTTTATTGCCTGATATAATACCCTGGTTCATGATAAACTCAGTGCCTTGTCCATCCAGATAAACGCCTGCACCATATTGATATACCGTGTTGTTTTCTATGGATCCACCATTCATGATAAAGGTTGCTCCATCAGTTAATACTACACCTGATCCTACCGGATGATTTGTCTTACCCTCATCATATATCTTTTGGTCGAAGGAATTATTATTCCTGATCGATCCACGAATTGAGGCATCATTTGAGCCGCCATTCATCTCAACTCTGGCTTTTGCTCCAGAAGCAACAATACCACGCTGACCGGTTTCAATACTTCCTGTCCATGGTTCCGCTTCGGAGCCCATCTTAAAGGTTCCATCTGATATAACCACATGATCCCCGTGAGTCGTATATTCGCCGGCTGTTTGGCTTCCATCGCTTTGTCTGAGTTCTCCGCTCAGTGTGGTGCTGCCCTTAAAGATGAGTGTTCCATCTTCATTAACGTTAATGGTATTGCTATTTTCCACATCAGAAGTATTGCGAATCACAAGATTCTCAATCGTCAGTATAACATCTTTTTCTACAGAAATCAGGCTTTGGGGAAGTTCATGTACAGCTTCTTCAGTTTCTCCTTTATTCGGAATATCAGTCACATGGCTGATAATCTCTGTTTCTATAGATTCACCATTATAATCCTTCAGAGGCTGACCGTTTTCATCTTTACATTCAAGCTTCCAGGTGGCCGTTTTATCAACTGTGACTGTATCACAAATATAGATAATTTCGGGTATCGGGTATCTTTCATTTATCATTTCATCAGGCATATTCTCATTAAAGGCATCCTTTCTTGCTTTAACACCTTCTCTCATTGCCTGTTCCCAGATCTCTCTTGCCCTCTCCCATGTTTTTACCGGATATTCACAATCTGTCCCGTAATACGTATCCTTACCAGTAATACCATTTAAATAAACGGCATCATAATAATACTTTGTGTAAAGTTCAAGATTCTCAGGATTTGGATCTCCGTCAGGATTATCCTCATTCGTATCCTGGCGTAATTGCCAGTCATACATTGAACCTCCTCCGCCTTCGTTAAAATCCCTGCTGTTCATAGGATGGAGCTGAAAGCGGCTCAGCAGATATCTGCCAAACTCGTCCTTATTCTCTATATCATCACTGTTATAAGGAATTACTACATCTTTATAACGATAAGAAATGTCCTTATTAATCCCACTGAAAAAGAGAGTTATCGTCTCTGTATCTCCGGAGTTTTTTACTTCAACCGGGTGATTTTCCATGTCCGTAAAAGCTTCAATCTCTATAAATCCAGACTCTGCTTTCACTTTATTACCAATTATAAGATCACCCTGCTCGACTTTTATTACTGGAACCGAATTTTTATCTCCGGCTCCGCCTAAAATGATATGATCTAATACAAGTGTTTGACCCTTCTCAACAATGATTACAGGCTGAGGGTTTAATTCCCATGTTTTAAGGGTGATTCTATTATCTGGATTCTTAGTTTCGAAGCCAAGAGTATAGATGCCGTCTTCACAGTTAAGATATTCTTTTCCCCCATTAAGAGTAAGGCTTTGCTGGCATATTACAGTTCCCCCTGTTCCTGCTAAAGCTGATGCCACTTCCCATGTCTTAACAGGAGCAAAATCTTTTCTGCCATCTCTACTGTCATCACCTTCCACCCAATCCTTACCATCGAAACGGAACGCCCCGCCCGGATTCCAATAAATAGTTTGAGCAGTACTATCTTTAGTTGCTATAAGAGTCTTCCTGGTCATCACCTCTGAAGAAACCAGTTCCTCAGACTCCTCTTCTTCACCTGCACCTTCATCCATTGCTGCTGAAAAGAACGAAACACCTGCATCGGTATCTCTTACCTCAGCCTCAACCTCACTGGCCGCACTAAGGCTCCAGATTTCTTCATCTGTCTCCGCCAGACAGAACAATTCCATAAACTCTTCTTCTGAATACTCATCTGCATAAAGAGTTTTTACTAGCTCCACATGTTTTGTAGAATCGTCTCCTCTGACATCCAGAAGATAACTGCCGCTGCTTCCACCAAAACCGTCCATCAGTTCAATCACAGGTTCCCGCCAGGTGCTTGCACTCTTGGTATCCCTGATCAGTTGAAGGGTTTCTTCTTCTGTTTCAATCGTATAATCATCGATGTCAAAGTATTCGACTCCTGTAGTATCACTGTCAGTTTTTCTTAGCCTGACATCGAAACTGCTTTCAGTTTCTGCTGTTGTTTCTTCTGTCTGAGCAGAAGCACTATCAGTTACATTCGCCTCTGTTATCATTTCTTCAAGTTCTAATCCTTCAATTTCATTGCGATAATCCATCACAATCCGTCCATTAACAGACACATTCTCACCAATCTGTAATGTGCCTCCTTTTACATATATAAGCTCTGCCAGTTCTGGATCCTGTTCAGGATTCCCAGACTCCAGAGATAAATTCATGATCGTTAACTGCCCGCCATTTACATAGAATATAGCATCACTGTCATAGGCACGTTCAGGCCATGAGGTGATATTAACACCTGATGTATTTAATACATACAACTGCCCATCTGCAATTTCCATAGGATTCATGGCATATATGGTGATTTCAGAAGGATCAAAGCCCTCTTCCTGAAGCTGTTCCGCACGTTTCAATGCTGTTTTCAGTGATTTAACAGGAGCTTTTGCACTTCGTCCGCTGGCACTGTCACTGCCTCTCCTGGCTGAAGACGGACTTGCCTTCTCTGCATCGGAATCTGTTGCAATACTGACATCAGAATCAGCCTCCAGTTCTTCTGGAAGCGTTCCCCCGGGATTCCAATAGATAACCCCATCTTCGTATTCATCTTCAAGTTCCAGAGCTTCACCAGCTAAAGTGCCTGACCCATCAAGGGTCTCCAAAGGAAGGGTTTCACTGATATGATTTGTCTCGCCCTCTGTCAGTTCCTCTAAGGGTAAGGTTTCATTGATATGATCTGCCTCTTCCGTCAATTCGTCCAAAGGTAAGATTTCACTGATATGTTCTGACTCCTCTGGCAGCTCATCCAGGGGTAAGGTTACATTGATACGGTCAGTTTCCTCTTCTGCCAGTTCCTCTAATGGTAAGATTTCGCTGATACGTTCAGTTTCCTCTTCTGTCAATTCTTCCTCTATTAACTCTTCCTCTGTTTCACTAAAACCTTCCAGAGATGATTCTGGACTCAACGTATCTGCGAATACAGGCATTGCTTGAGCTGGAAACATCATAATTATACATAAAAGGAAGGCGGTTATCCTCTGTAAACGTTTCATCCTACTATCTCCTTTCAGAACCCTTCGATTCTGTTTGTTTGTTAATTGATGTAATATAATAACGCCTGCTAATAAAAAAAGCAGCCTCTCTATTCAATATAGAGACATATGCTGTCAACAAGCACTTATTTATAATTTATGGGACAATTTTATTAATTCCCATGTAATTTTATTGTACTATATTATAAAATTTTTGTAAGGTTTTCTAACCAAGTAGTTGTTTATATGTTCCGAATTACAATAACAGATATTATTATAATGTTTTATGTAGCCTAAATTCCGCAACAAAAAAGATGGTAAACATTACCATCTTTTCTCAATAAAAAATATTATATATTGTAACTATTCCACAATCACAATAAGCCCTGCCTCAATTTCACCAATCACCTGTGTTCCGCCTTCCTCCACAATGGAAAATACTGCAGTTGCCTCATACTCTCCCGTATCATCTTGTCTCTCATGAATATAAAGTCATTATTCTACTGTCATTACTAATCCTACATCAATCTCTCCCTTTACAACTTCACTATCTTCTTCTAATATAGAAAAAACAGCTGTAACTTCATATTCTCCCGGCTCAGGAATGATGTCAAGTGTTACATATGCATTACGCTCCCCTGGCTTAATAGTGTCAGACTGGAAGATAAGTTCCTCTGTATCGTCGAGAATCAGAGAAACAAAAACTCTCTCCTTATTCTTTTGTGGATTTCCTATCATTAAGTTCCCTTTTCCGCTGACAGAATCAATGGTTGGTCTTGCATTGATCTGCACTTGAAAATAGGTAGGCGTCATCTCCTCAAGCTGCTTCTGATAAGCAATTTCCGGCATCTCGTATTGTCCATCTTTTGCATCTTCAGAAAATAGGTAGGTTCTATCCGGCTTAAGGAATAGATAACCTCCAACTAAAAGCACCACCAAAATAACCGCTGCTATAGCTGCGATGAAAATCCTCTTATTCCCGAATCTCAATATTATTGATCACCACATCTTTCTTAGGTTTTCTGGTTTCTGCTTCCACTTTTACTTTTGTAATTCCTTCTGCAACATTTAGCCCGTCTACAATTTGACCGAATACTGTATATTTGTAATCTAAGCCCCATGCTCCGCCGAATTGATCATATCGCTCAATAATAGATTTATATTTTTCTTCATACTCCTTTGGAATTCCTTCAGTTCCAATTGCCTGAATCTCTGCATTCAAGTCTTCTTCGAACTTAGTCAATTCTTCTTCAGATAGGGCACTTTCTTTACTGCTTTCATTTAATTCATTCATTCTGAGATTAATTAACTCATTCATATATAAACTAGCCGGAATAATCCGCTCATCCTCTGGTTTTTTATCCTGAACAAGAAGATAAAACTGGCTCAAATTACTTGTAGGTCCATCCCCCGCCATGCCAACTGCCCCACGAAAGTTGTGCAGACCGTCATCATACTCATCTTCAAAAGGCTCTTCCCACATACTCCGTTCATCTTCCTCTGTCCCTGGTTTTCCGGTCTGAGTTAATTCTCCCTTTTTTGAATAATGAAACAGCGTACCGTCATAGTATCCTTCCTTTGCCAAGGTGATAAAATTCTCCACAGCCTTGGGAGCCTGTTCTGGATAAAGTAAAATTGTAATATCTCCTGCAGTTGTATGTAAAACAGCATAGGGGCCCTCAGATTGAACCATCTGCGGATTCTCTCCTGCAGGCTCTGCCTCCAGCGGAAACTGTTCTGCTATATCTGCTTCCGCCTCAACATATTTTTCTTTTTTACTGCAGCCGGGCAAAAGCATTGCTGTAATAAGACAGAATATTATCATTCCTTTTTTCATCATCTGTTTTCTTCCTCCAAAGGTTTTAATATCCCATAAACTGCATAACGGGCATCCTGATATTCATAAGTGCAAGTGCATAAGGCAATCATCTTCTCTCCTTCTTCCGGATAAATTTCGCTATTGAAGGCTGAAGAAGCAATTACCTCGTTGATCCACGCCTCTCGTTTCTCTTCACTGCCAAACATTAGGGTGAAGATTGCCGTTTTTCCATTTAAAATTTCCGAGGCAAATAGATCAATTCTATAATCTCCTTCTGGTGTATAGAGTATCAGCATAGGATGCTCTTCATAATAGGATTGCTTTTTATAATTAGAAAGGGAGGAGAACATCCGTCCTCCTCTTATATGGTGACCATATATTACAGTCAAGTCATCCTGAAAGTCATCACGGTTCTTACTTTCCATAAATACAGAGCCAATAATACTTCTCTGCCCATCTGATGTGTGGTTTAAATAGTATTCATTATCGGTTCCCTGTACAACGGGATAATCTATACTTGTACCAGGTCCGTATAACCAGCCTGCCACATCCGGATTCCATTCACGCAGCAAAGCAAAATCCGGTCTTCCTCTTCCTGAATATGTATCTTCATTCTGATCCCCATTATCTACTCTCTCCAGATTAACAAGTGATTCTGGAAAAGCAGAGGTTCGAATCTCCTCATATACTGATTCCGCCTGAACTCTTGGCTGAATCTCCAAATAAAGTTTCCAGCCGCTGAATGCTGCTCCTGCTAGACATAATATGCAAAACATATAAAGTATGCGTTTTTTTCTTTTCATGTTGGTCCTTTAATTTACTACAATAACCTTTATTTTGACCTGTACCTGTCCAATATCATCTAATGATTCGGGATCAGTTGCGATTATCTGAGCAGTACATTCATACTCACCCGCTGCCAGATCAGTCTTAAGTTTGATTTTATCTATATATTGACCCGGCTTAAGTCCTGCACTTTCATATAGCACATCGTCAGTATCATCTCTACGCAGGATCATTCGACAGTAATAACGGTTCTCAGGAATGTTTTCCATGCCAATGGATCCCTCACTCTTGCCATCCTGAAATACCGCCCTGGCATTAATAGATACATTAAACATTCCCTCTTCTACAATAGAGTTTAATAATCCCTGTATTTCCTGAGGAGTCTTACCTTCCAGCCTTCCATCCTGAGCCATCTTATCAAACCAATATTTGGTAGTATCATCCATAGCCCTGCTGTTAGTATACCACCACCAACCGCCGCCTGCTGCTGCCAGTATCAGCAGAAGCAAGAGGAGAAGAAGGGCAGTTTTGCCCTTTTTCTCTCCTTTATTATCTTTGGAAGTTTCTACATTAGTCTGCTCTTTTTCTACGGCTTTTGTGGCATCATCTCCACGTCTCTCAACATCTTCAAATTCTGTCACCGCTAAATCCTCCTCTTTCGCCTCATTTATGGATTTGTATCTACTTTATTAATTCCTCTTCTCGGTGGATCTATCTCCAGCTTAAACTTCATAGCATACTTTGACCTTGCATTGATTGCAGCGCCGCTTCCAGATGTACCATCTATATACTTTTGTACCTCTGTTTTTGACATTCCTTCTATTGGGAATTTCTCATCTTTATACTTATCCATAAAGCCTTGTCCTACTGAGCCAAGGAAAGTAAAGGTTCCTGACTCCGTTCCTGTTCCCATAGGATTCAATGTTCCAAATTCTATGGCAGCAGGTCTGTTTTCTTCCGCTTCCGCATAAGGTGCCAAAGTTGTTTCATCAAATGAGAATCTATTCACTCCCTGAACTGCCAGATATAAATCATTCTCTCCAATTGTATCATATGCTGTATTAACCAAGTTCATTGAATATATACCAGGAATTTCCGCATCTGAATTTACATTCTCAAATGCAGTAACAGATACCTTTACGTCATAAAAACCGTTATTGGTGATTGTATACTCAGGGGAACTAAGCAGTGTATCTGCTTCCGCCTCCAGCCTAATACCTTTAAGGTGACCAGAACCTAATTGACCTCTCTGCTGGAAAACAAGATAAATATCTGACGGAACTTCTACGTTTAATACTTTCCAATCCTGCAATTCTAATACATTTGGATTAAATAAATCCTCTACCAGGAATAAATTCTCCGGAACATTATCACTCAACCTAAAATGATCATGCTCTGCATCTGCACTGCCCTCATAAGCAGATTCACTTATAAATTCAATTACATCTCTGCCGACAACTGGATTATCCATATCTATATCATACACCAAATGTTCTGGTTCTTCCAGCATTTTTTCATTTAAGCGAATCACATGATCTGTACCACCTTCTGTTGTTGTCAGATAGAAGGAGCCATCAATGAATTTCTCCGGCTTACTCTGGATAGTAAATAATCCATTCTGATAAACTGCCGATCCTTTTTCCGCTTTATTATTGGTAAACAAGGCGCCATCTGTAACCGTTGTTCCACTGTTAGATAATGCTCCTCCATGTGTTCCCGTTATTTCAGCTTCACTTTCCGTATAAGCATTATAATTATCCTGTAATGTAGTTCCTTCCAGCAGTCGAAGCATACCGTTTGCTTCTACTGTTATCATTGGTGCCAAGGATTCAGAGGTTCTATCAACAATTGCTTCTTCACGGTACTTCAGGCCTGTTTTTTTCTCATGATGTCCGTCAAAGATTACACCTTCACTAAACTGAGCTTCTCTGCCATTCTTTACATTAAACATTACACCAGTAAAATCTTCCACATTATATCCACGGGCAGCTGCATCCTCTTTTTGTTCAGGTGTCGTTGCGTTCTTGGCGAAATCCGGTTGAATATAGCGGGTTATCCTAACTTTATTAGTTGCTGGTAAGTAGACTGATTCAGCTCCGCTGTCATCTGAATATTGGCTGCCTGTTGCTATGATATTATCATCTATCTGTATGGTGCCAACTACATAAATGGTATTACCTCCACGAGTTCGCAGTAGATTGTAAGCTTTTCTCAGTGATTGAACAGGATTTGCAGGGTTTGATCCTGCTATACGGTCTTCCCCATTAATACTGCTTTGATCATCCTCTCCTTCAAAACTATCAATGTATACTGCCACTGGAACATTCAGTTCTAAAATTTTATTATCTGTTTCCCTTACAACCAAACAGAAGTAATCCTTTACCCGATCTTCTAAGAGAAACATGGGTACATCATTAATAATAGTAGGGGTACCTTGCTCATACTTAACAACAGTTCTTTCAAGATAAGAATCACGCATTAGAAGTTGGAAATCATCCTTAACAGGAATACCATATTTATCTATTGTGATAAATCTGCTTGTTTTTTGAGACTCCTTATCCATTCTGGTTCCAAGTCCCTCTAAAAATACAGTTCCTGTTAAAATCGTTGAATATGCAGGGTGGAATTCTCCATTAACATAGATATCGGTTCCCCCTCGAATTCCTTCTTCAAGCTCTAAATTTCTGAATTCAGCAGCGGAAACATGTACAATTCCTAATTTTCCTGATTTAGAGGTTAATATCTCGATACCTGCACTACTTCCCTCGTATATATCTGATCCTTCCAGTTCTCCTAAATATTTGTCCTTATTAGGAGATTCGTTCTCTTTTGGTATTTTGTTGTTTTCATTATAATTATTAGTTAAAATTGTAATTTTTGTTACTTCATCTAATTTTGGTTCTAGAGTAGCGCAAGTAAGCTCTCCTCCTCCCTGAACAGTAATCAGAGGAGATAGTGCCTTAACACCATCTGCTACCAAAGTAACATCACTTCCGTAACTAGCCTGTGAATGACCATCCACATAAATACCGCTGAGGGTAAGATTTCCTCCTTCTTCTACATTGAACAGAGTTTCCTTTAATGTACTTTTTTTAAATCCACTATATAATTCACCACTTTCACTCTTTGGCTGTGAATACCGTTTAAAATACACTTGTCCTATTATATCAATTGCAATTGGATTTTCTCCCTTTTTTATATAAGAACCCTTATACTGACTCTTATTATTTTTCAGAATCTCCACATTCTTTAATTCAATGTTGTCATTGATTTCTACTGTATTTACAATGTATACAAGAATTCCTTTTGTATCTGTATTTTCGCCAATTTCCTCATATACCCTTTTAAGAGTCTTAAATGCAGTATCAGGAGTAGTACCGTCTTTTTCATCATCCCCCTCAAATCCATCCAAATAAATTGCTTTCCGTATCTGCAGTTCAATAATCTTAGGCTTATCTGAATTATTTACAATATCATATATGGCAACAATATTATCATCAAAAGCAAACCTTTTCATCTGCTCGTAACCTGGATCAATATCCTGATACTCAATTACCTTACGTCCACTGTAATCATTACCAACAGATACTTGAATAGCAGATTCAGGCCGGAAGGCACTCTCTGTTTCGATATAGGCTATAGCGTTTGTCCCTTTACCATTTAAATAAGTCTTTCCAGTAATAACAGGGCTTCCTGTTAAAAATAGCCGGCCGGCAGTTTCATCGGTCTCATTTACATCCAGATAAATAGCACTGCCATCTATGGCTGATGTATTCTGTATTCCACCTCCATATACATTAAGCTTTCCTCCTGGTTCTACATAAACTGCTCCGCCTTTTGCTGATAAGTTTATAGGCTTATTATCATTATCCATGTAAAAACCGTTATTATTATTCCGTTGTAATAAGGCACCGGCATTTACATCTACTGATATACCAGAAGTAATTCTAATTATACTTTCTCCATTGCCTGAATACTCAGTATCTATTATCCGCCTTCCAAAAATAGAGATGTTTTCCAGTGTTAAGTTTGCTTTTGGCTTAATAAGTACTCCATGATAGGCATTTCCATATAGCATTATATCACTATTGTCTTTATAAACCGGGAATCCTGTA
Source organism: Hungatella sp. UBA5385 (assembly GCA_002409995.1). Lineage (GTDB taxonomy): Bacteria > Bacillota > Clostridia > Lachnospirales > Lachnospiraceae > UBA5385. The sequence continues at coordinate 106,678 of DHOR01000022.1, forward strand.
TAACGACACATATAGGCCGTTACCGGCAATGTCCACTCATCTTCCTTATCATTAATTGCAGGTCCACTTAAATATATAATAAAGTGATTCTCACTTCCATCTCCTTTTTTACCACATGTTACTGCCTGATCAAAGGTAGCTACTGCATCATCTGGTGTAGTTCCATTATTCGAATCCTTTCCATTAACAGAATCCAAATATACGGCTTTCATCAGTATCAAACATTTATCTTCCATTACTCCTTCAATAGTGCCTATAGAATCCTTTGTACGTCCCGCATCCAAAATATATGGGTAGGAGTGCACCTGGAAATATTGAAGAAATTGGGTTACATCAGTAACATTATTTGCATCCGGCTGTATTACAGCACTGCCTTTTTTAAACTGATTCTCCTTAGCCCCTTTGTTCAGATAGATATTGTACAATCTGTCATTATTATAGATCGCTCCGCTGACTGTCACAAGATATTCAGAGGATGACAGATAGATATTATCCTTTATATTACCTCCTCCACCTTTAATCTGAAAGTGCTTTCCTTCAATGTAAATTGGAGAATTTTCACCAACCGGCTTTTTATCAGATGCACTGGGTGTATTGTTGCTAATCTGCCCACCGGATACAATCAAAGAGGCAGTAGTGGTACTGGTGGGGTAATTGAAATAGTATATTGCACTCCCCCGATAGGAGGTTTGGTTATTTCTTATAATACCACCTTCTATAATCACGGTAGCTTCATAGGTTAATATAGTGCCAGTTTTTGCTTTTGAGCTAGAGCTAGAGGTAGAGGTAGAGGTAGTTATTTTATTATTCTCTATCACTCCGCCGCTCATAACCAATTTTGTATTCTCATCATGACCCCAACCCATATAAATAATTCCTAAGCGTGCATCTTCAGATGGTGATGATAAACAGTTAAACTCATTATTCGCAATTAGACCCGATTTAAAAGTTAAGGTACTGTTATCTTTCATTGATATAGCAGAAGCAAGCCAAACACTACCTATGTAGCCGTCAATTGATCTCACCATATTGCGAATCGTTCCGCCATCAATCTCCAGGATTCCGTTTTGCATAACTACACCTGCAGCCGTATAGCTATCATTAAAGCCATTAATCATATTTTCATTGTTTTGCAAAACTGCTTTTTCACCTAAAATTGCTTTACCTTTGTAAATCTTAAGGAGTTCAAAATCTCTACCGGTGTTCGAAACCATTCCCTCTTGGGAACCACCATCTATTGTGATATCTTTAAATGTTACGACAGGTGCATATTTCTCTGACTTAGCTACACCTACACTAATCAATTGTCCATTATAACCTTTATTGCGAATAACAAGAGGAGTCCAGGTAACCTTATTTGTTTTATTTGTTACTGTTCCATTCTCAAAAGACCAGTCTGCATCCTCCTTTAGTACAGTAACTGGAGAATTACAGATAATGATATTAGCTCCTGTTGTAAAGTCTTTCTCCTGAAGCAGTTCTTTTGCTTTATTAAAAGTTCTCACTGGAGTAGTTGGACTTAAACCATTATTCGTAATATCGTCTCCATCTCCTGATAAGTAGACATTGTTACCTGCCTGTAGGACGATATTAGGTGCAGAAGCGATCAGTAAACGATCTTTTGTCATATCTTCTTTTATTATCTTTGTAAAATATTCCAACTGATCTGTAACATCCTGCAGCCCATCTTCCGGTCTGCCTTTAGGAGCATTGGGCTGCACCACAGTCTGCCCCAGGTAACCTTCGTTTAACCACAGCTCATATTTCTTGTCAGAACCATCAGGAACCTTTGCTGTCATGGTAATAGGAGCAATTCCTTTCAGGTGGATTACTCCATCTATAATACTGTTGCCATCCAGGATTAAGGCACCGGAAGTGAATAATGCCAACCCCTCCTTTGACTCAGTTCCTACCCCAATATAAGCATTATCTTTCAATTCTATACTGTTATTGGCACCTTGCATAATTATCTGATTAGTATTATCTTCAACTCTCGCTTCACCCTGGAGAAGTATATTACAACTAAGCGGCTTATATATGACTGAATCTATTTCAATATTTTTGACATTTTTGCTTATAGAAGCATTATCTGACAAAGTTATTAAACCGGTCTGATTACGAGTAGTAGTATGATTTTCCATACGTACTGCCTCTTTATTACCAGTGATTTTTGAATCTCCATTCATTTCTAACTGCATTGGACAAGCAGCGTAGATTCCAAAGGTTTTGTTGCCTGATTCTAAATCACCGCTAGCATAATATATTGGACCACCAATTACTGACTTGTCATTTAATACAACTTTATGTCCGTTGGCTGCTTGCGGCAGATAAGCCCGTCCCCCATTTAGAAATAGACCGTGACCATTATTCCCTGATATTCTTGAATAATCGTTCATTGTAAGTTCAAAATATGCACTTCCATATGAACTTCCCTCTTGTTCATAAATCCCATGGCCATTTCCATCAATTGAGGATTTACCATTCATAATAATGTAAGTCGGACTATACGAGACATCAAAGCATATGCCATAAACAAATCCTGTAATCTGGCTATCAGTCATATTAAGGGTAACTCCTTCTCCACCTATTCCCTTGCTTTCAAACGTTATTCCATTTTGAAAATTTGTACCCCTTATAGATGAACCCTCTCCCATAAAAATTTCCATTTTATTAGAAGTACCGACTCGAATTCCTTTTGAAGTACCCGTAATTTGGCAGCTGCCTCTTCCCTCCTCATTCATCTTAAAGCTTCCACCGCTTGTATCCAACAGATATAATCCGCAATTATAGCTTTCTTCTATTTTAGATGCATGCTGCATCTGTATATCTAGATTTTTACCATCTGTCCAAATACCCCAAAAACCATTTTTGATGGTTGCATTATTTAAAAGGCGCATCTGTAATATTTCATCATCCGACGAACCACGATTATCAAGGTAAACTCCTCTATAAAGACCACTGCGTGCACTTTCTATTTTACAATTATCTATTGTTACCTTTGAGGATGGTCCTGCTGCTATTGCAATTCCAGTGAATATATTAGTCATTTTGGGAAAGCCAACATTCTCCCAGCCTTCGTCAGGTCCTTCTAATAATACTTCTCCTCCTTTTCCAACCCTTATGCCAGCTGCTCTATAAGATCCTATTGAACTGACTACCTCATCATATTGAATACCAGAGAGTGTATCCAGGTTATCCATAAAAGATGCACCTGTCATTGTAACTTTACTGTTCTCTCCCACAAGGTAAATACCGGCGCTTAGAAGATCTCCTCTATAAGGAATGTTATTAATATTAGTAGTAATATTAGCAATACTGCTATGCCCGCTCATCGTTACTTCCGCATTGTTTGCATCAGAATAAATCCCAACCAGATCCCTATCGCCTCTTCGGCCCACGGTGCCTTCCGCTATAATCCTGGAATAACCTTTCATCTCCAGTTTTGCAGATTCACCCAGACTTACATAATATCCATCAATATTATACAGTTGTTTATTTTCATCATCCTTGCCCCCATCAAGTGTTAAACTTCCATATACATCAACAGCACCATAATAATTGTTGGTTAATCTTGTGTTACCACCTAATGTTGCGGAAGCATTTTTTTCAATCTTTAAGATTGGACTGTTGTTGCCTTGTTCATTGGCCACAACAGCTTCCATCATTCCATTGATAATGATCTTTCCCAACTCGAAGTCAACAGCATTATTAGTTTCTTCCTCGCCAACAACGATCATTGGGGATTCCACAAAGGAAGCAAAGCGGCGGATCTGTGCTTCATAAACTGGAGACTTTGCATCTTCCTCTGATTTCCTATAATTTACATTATCTCCCCCATCTTCTGAAGAAAAATTTTTTTCATTATAATCAAGGATCCATAACTCTTGATCCTTCACATTGACCGTTCCGCAGATATAGATAAATGGAGAAAATCCCTCTGGTCCCTTTGCGGATATTTTCTTTTGTAATTTTTCTTTCGCAACTTTAAATGTAGCAACGGCATTTTCTGGAGAATCTCCGCTTTTAGTGTCATCCCCGCTGCCAGAAAGATAAATACCTTCTCCTATGAGTATTGCATTATCCTTAAAGCCTCCTAACTGAGTCCTTCTTGGAAGCTTACCACCGTCAGAATATTCTATTCCTTCCCCTGCATTTTTGTATTGAGTAGTATATTTTTCATAATATGCTTCTGTTTCAAGCTTACCTTCAGCTCCTATTTTCACCTTATGAAATTCTATAGATTTTTCTAATTTTGCAGGCTTAATGACAATTGAACCAACTTTAAAATTATCCTTGTGTACGTCAATAGGAAATGTTTTGTCTGCTTTATTCGGTTTTTGTAAGTAAGTGAGAAAAGAATTAGCTGTTTCTAAATAGATAACATCAGGGGTATCCTCATTATCTTCCACAGTCTTTTTCCCCACTGTTACTCTGGTTGGATCTATATATAGGGAATGACTGGACTCTGAGGATGTAGTATTCATATAAATATTGTAAATACCGGCTGTTGTCTGATCTGTAGGATGCAGGAAGTTGCCTGACAGTATCCAGTTACCAGAATGCGTCAGATAAAGATTATTTCCCTGCTTATTAGCTTTATTCTGAATATCTCCAGATATATCCATATAGACAGGGCTCCCGCTTGTATATATCCCTCCACCCATGTCCGCAGTATTATCCCTTAAAACAAATTTTCCAGAATCAGATTCAGTCAAATATAAGGACGTGGTATAAAAACTCAAATTGCCCCCGCTTATGTCAGTAGAGCCCTGAACAAAGATTCCTCCTCCGGAATTCTCAGCAGTATTATCCTGAATAGTTAAATCTGTGAGATAATAAGTCCTTGTGGACTTTCCGAATTTTTTATCACTATGCAGATACATTCCTGCGCCTAGATCAGCTTCATTATTGCTTATTTTAGTTCCTCTGAGATACCCATCTCCGTTAAGTCCATAAATGCCTCCTCCGCTTGTAGATTTATTATAGGAGATTACTGAATCATCTATATAGACCTTACCATTATTATAAATACCGCCGCCTTTCTGACTTGCGAAATTCCCTTCTTTTTCTCCACCAATTATGGTTCCAGAATTTCCTTCTTTTTCTCCACCAATTATGGTTCCAGACTTCAGATGCATAATAGCGTACATATTTACGTAGATGCCACCTCCATCACCTATAGTCTTAAACGTATAACCTTGTGCTGTATTTGATTTGACAGTGCTGTTATCTGAGATGGTTAAAGTACTTGTATAGGCACTACCTGTTCCTCCTGAATAAATACCTCCACCTTGTATTGCTCTATTACCAGAAATTTCTGTTCCCTCTATTATCAAGTCTCCTCCCAATTGATAAATACCTCCGCCCCTGGTAGGATATGTACTACCGTATTCACCACCAGGCATATTGTCAGAGATTTTACAATTAGTAATTGTAGCAACTCTACTTTTATTTTGATCATTGGAAAAATAAATACCTGCTCCGTAAGTACCCCCCTCACTTGTTGGAGGTGCTTTATTGCCCGATACATTTACATTATTCATACTAAATAAGGAGCTACTTTCCTGGTTTTCTATACAAATTCCAATACCTCGGTTAAAATTAGAATATTTATTGTAACTAGATACAGACTCATTATTACATATGTCTGCATTATTTATTTTTAGCTCACATTCCTTTGCAAAAATTCCAGCTCCATAAACATAATAGCTTTTATTCTCACTGATAGATACCCGTTCTTGGGAATCTTCATCTCCCAAATGTAGCTTACCATATTTAGCATAGATGCCAGCTCCTTTTCCTAAAAGGTAAGAACCACTACTTATGCTGGGACGATCTGCAGCTATCCTATTATGAGAAATAGTACCTTTCTTCATAATAAAGGTTGTGCCCTGATCTGTCGCATCTTCCATATAAACACCGGCACCATATTGGTACACAGAGTTTTTTGTTATGGCTCCTCCATTCATTATAAAAGAGGCTCCTCCAGATAATATTACTCCAGCTCCATTAAGTTGTGTTGTTAAATTTTCTTTGTATAATGCCTCGTCAAAGGAGACATTCTCTTTTATAGATCCATTATACATGGAGACATTAGTACCCTGACCCTTTGCAACCACTCCTTGCTGGCGTTTTTCAATACTCCCCTTCCATTCTTCATTCATAAGGAAGGTACTGCCTCCTGATATATTCACATGTCGTCCATAAGTTGTGGGTTTAGCTGTAATGGTTCCATCAGCAAAACGTTCTCCAGTTAAAGTCGTATTACCAGTAAGTGTTAACTCTCCCCCACCAATCACCTGAATGGTATCGCTGTCAATTACATCTGTAATATTACGAATAGTAACATCTTGCAGAGTCAGTTTTTTTCCTGTTTCTACTGATATTAATGGTGTGGGCAGATCATGTAATTGAACTGTTGTGTCTTCTACATTCGGAATATTTGTATGGCTGACAACCTCTGTTTTGACTGTCATCTTCTCGCCAGCTACTTCAACTTCTACATCCGATAAATCCCATGTTTCGATTCCACTTTCTTCATTCTCCACTTTAACAGTACCACATATATAGATAATCTCTGGATAAGGATATTTTGAATCCAATTGCTCAGGTGTTAAATCAGTTGCTTCTGCTCTTGCCGCAGTGGCATCGATAATTGCCTGATCACGGATTTCCATGGCAGCTTCCCATGTCTTTACAGGAAATTCACAGAGTGCACCACTATAATCGTCATTCCCTCTTACGCCATCTAAATAAATTTCACGATAATAGTGTTTCGTGTAAAGCTCCAAATTCTGTGGTTTTGCCTCGGTATTATCTTCATCTGTATCCTGACGCAGTGTCCAGTCAAAGAATCCTGATTTATTTGAGTTATGTAATTGAAAACGTGCCATCAGAAGCTTTCCAATTTCATCTTCTTTGTCTTGAGTCACAAGAGTAGCTTCTGGCACCACCACATCTTTGTAACGATACGTAAGATTGTCATTAATTCCTTTAAAGAAAACAGTTATTTTATCATTATCATTAGCTTCGTAGAGACTGCTTACTGTGATAGGGTGATCTTCTATCTCAGAAAATGTTTCCATAGAAATATAACCGGTTTCAGCCTTAACATTTTTACCGATTATAATATCACCCTTTTGGCATTCCACCATTACACGATCAGTTACAGAACCATCCTTTAACAGTCCTCCTAAAACTATATCTTCTAGCACCAGAGTAGCGTTGGACGGAACAACAAATGCCGGTTCCTGATTCGACCCCCAAGGTCTTAAGGTAAGCCTCGATAAATCAGTTCCTGATCTAACAACATACTTTTCACCTTCCATATCAATAAAACCAGCTGCTTCTGGAAGGCCTAAATCAACTTTCCTCATACAGATGATGGTTCCACCACTACCACCGGACTCTTTTATTGCTTTTATTGCTCCTGCCCAGCTTCTCACAGGAGCGCCTTCGTAGCCACCGTCATTATTATCATCACCAGGCATACCAGTCACATCACCAATTTTAATTTCATCGCCAGGATTCCAATAAATAACTTTTCCTGAGTTATTCCTGGTTGCAATCAAGGTTTTCTTTGTCATTAATTCTACAATTTCCGCTTCCTCCTCTGCGGAATCTTCTTCTAAGGAGGATACTGCAAAAAAGGCGATATCTGTATCTCTTAGCTGAGCCTCCGCCTTACTGGATGCAGTCAAATTCCATATTTCTTCTTCTGACTCTACTAGTTGGAAAATTTCTAAAAATTCTTCTTCTGATAGCTCATCTGCATATAGAGTTCTTACCAGTTCCACATGTTCAGTTGTGCTGTCTCCTCTAACGTCTAACAGATAGAAGTCTCCGCTTCCGTCAAATCCTTCCACCAGTTCGATCAGCGGCTCTCTCCATGTACTTGCAGTTTTGTTATCTTTTATAAACTGTATAGTATCTTCTTCAACTTCAATGGTATAGTTATTAATATCAAAAAATTCAATTCCTGCAATTTCACTATCCGTTTTTCTGACTCTGACATCTAAACTGTGTTCTGGAAAAACACCAGCTTCTGTTGATTCTGTTTCGGCTGCTGCCAAATTGTTTTCCTCAGATTCAGTACTGGCTGTATCCTCTATATCCATTGTATCAGCTATACTATTTGTATCAGCTATACTATTTGTTGTTTCTACTGATATTGTTTCCTCAGCAGCTATAACGCTGGTTTCATCTATCTGGTCAGAAGCATCTTCAGCTTTATTAGTTTCCGCTGCCATCTCTTCAAGTGTTAATCCGTCTGACTCATTACTGTAATCCATTACAATGCGTCCATTAATAGACACATTTTCACCAATTTGTAATGTGCCTCCCTTTATATATATAAGCTCTGAAAGTTCTGTATCCTGATCAGGATTACCTGACTCCAGAGATATGTTCATTATTGTTAACTGACCGCCATTTACATAGAATATTGCATCATTATCATATGGGCGCTCAGGCCATGAAGTTATGTGAACACCTGCTGAATTTAACACATACAGCTGCCCATCTGCTATTTCCATAGGATTCATGGCATATATGGTGATTTCGGAAGGATCAAAGCCCTCCTCTTGGAGCTGTTCTGCACGTTTCAATGCTGCTTTCAGAGATTTAACAGGTGCTTTTTCACTAAATCCACTGGCACTGTCACTGCCTCTCCTGGCAACTGATGGGCTTGCCTTCTCTGCATCGGAATCTGTTGCTATGCTGACATCAGAATCAGCCTCCAGTTCTTCTGGAAGCGTTCCACCAGGATTCCAATAGATAACACCATCTTCATAATCCTCTTCAAAAACCAGAGTTTCAGTAACTAAAGTGCCTGACCCATCCAAAGTCTCCAAAGGAAGAGTTTCGCTGATATGTGTGGTCTCCTCCTCTATCAGTTCCTCCAGAGGTAAGGTTTCACTGATACGATCAGTATCTTCTTCTGTCAACTCCTCCAGAGGTAAAGTTTGACTGATACGGTCAGTTTCTTCCTCTGTTAGTTCCTCCAGAGGTAAGGTTTCGCTGATACGGTCAATTTCTTCCTCCGTCTGTTCTTCTAGTGGCAATACTTCATCATAGTGCTCTTCAGCATCCTTCTCCGGCGATGTCTCTATATAATCAGATTCATCATTATCAACAAAACCTTCCATAGATGTTTCTGCACTCAAGGTCTCTGCTAATACAGGCATTGCTTGAGTAGGAAACATCATAATTATGCATAGCAGCAGGGCAGTTATTCTCTGTAATCGTCTCAACCTACTCTCTCCTTTCAAAATCCACGGAATCTCTATCTTTCTTAATTAAGTGTAGCAAAATAACACCTGCTGCCAAAAATGCAGCTAAGCCAAATCCCCAATATGGAAGTGCCCCTTCCACACCAGTCTTTGGAATTGCTCCACCGCCTAAATACTGGTCAAGGGGAATGTCTCCATCTAATATAGAGACTATAGTATCAACTACTCCCTGCGTTTTACCATCGCTGCCTCCCGGATGGACAGGTTTTGGTGGTATTACCGGATCTGTTGGTGGTACTTTATCTTCGTCACCACCTCCGTCTCCGCCACCTCCATCTTTTTGATACAGATATATTGTTACAATTTGAGGTAATTCTTTAGTTTCTAATTTCACTTCACCCATATAGGGATAGGGCAGCCAGGAGGCTTTATAAACCCGGTACTTAATATTATTGTCTGGTAAGTAAAGCATACCGCCCTGAAAAACAGTATCTTCATCATTTGCTATAAACTGTCCATCAAGACTTACTCTGGTATGTCTGGTTTCAGCACTTTTATCATAAGCTACATCCAAATCAAAAATCCCCTGGTCATCAGTAACACCAAAAAAAACATAGCGCTGCAGACTGGGGATATAAATTTCAATGGAAGCTCCTTCGATAGGGACTTGAGTATTTTGCTTGTATACACAAAATCTTAGTTTGCCCATATAATCAACAACAACACCAGCCATGATATCTGTCTGTCCATTTCTCTTTGTTTCTGAGCCACCCTCTGTATTAGCCCAGGCATTGTAAGAGACAGACAAGCACAGAAGCATAGAGAGGAAACAAAGTATTATTCGATTTTTTCTGTTCATTATGCCCTCCTAATCTCTGATTATCACGACAACCTTCCATGCGGCTTCGCCAGCAAATTCTTCTTCATCGGTATAGAATGACCAAATTACTGTACATGGATAATACCCTTTTTTTAAGCTACCGGATAAGCCAATTGTTTCAATATAGAACCCTGGATCAATTAATCCAGATTCATAAATGATCTCACCAGTTGCATCGCGAAGCAATTTAATTTTACAGCTATAACTGCTCTGTATACCATTAGAGATTCTGGCTTCAGCTTCAGAATCACTTGAGTCCACATAGATCTCCCGCTCAATGGATACATATTTCATATTCTCCGCAAGCATTTGGTTCTTCATATCCCTAACTTCATCTTCTTCCGCACCTATCAGCAATTCATTCTTCCACTTTAATTGAGAATCCCGATATTCATTGCGGATTTTTACATTGGATATCATTCTCTGCAATCCAATGCCTGTTAGAAAAGAACCTGTTAGGATTAAACATACTGCTATTATTAACAACTGTTTATTTTTCATATTATTATTGATAGAACTTACCATCCATTACATGGAGCTTCAGTTTGACTTTGATTTCTGCTATCTTATCTTCTGTTTCATCCAAAGAATAGGTTGTAAACGTTGCTGTAGCAGGGTAATCTCCCGCCTGAAGAGTTTGTTCTAATTCCGCGTATTCTATATAATAGCCAGGATCAATGATACCGGACTCGTAAATTTTTTCATCTGTTTCATCCAGTTTTATAGTAACTTGAAAAGAATAATGATTCGCTGCAATATTTTCAATCCCTAAACGGCCCTTTTTCCCGTTGTATTCAAAGATCGGTTCTGCAGACATTCCGATATCTACCATACCTTCTTCCACTTTGGCATTCAACAACTCCGTAATCTCCTGCTGACTTTTGCCGGGAAGCATACCACCTAATGCCAGCTCGTCCCTGGCTAGACGGTCTTTTTGACTATTCTGTATATATTGATAGAACATTCCTGCTCCAATTCCCAGAAGTATTAATAAAAGCAAAATAATTAACCATAGTATACTTTTTTTCTTTTTCCCTTTTTTCTCTAGAATTTCTTCCATGTTATCCTTTTCCTTTTCATTTTATTAATTTCTTCATTATTGAGGAGGTAATTCACCTGGTATCACTTGCCAGTGAATTTCACTTACCTTTACAGACTTCTCAATTTTATTATATTGTTTCTGCATTCCACCGACCTTCACATCAACTGTAAGATATTTTTCCGAAGGAATGAGCGCAGTTCCTGCTGCATTATATCCATTATCAATGACATTAGGCGGAGCTTCCAGATCAAGCAAACCATTCATGAATATGACATCTGATTTTACCTTGTTAAGAATTACTATCCCCTTTTCTGAAAAAGGCATTCCGTCCAATACCATCTGAAATTTACGAAAATCAGCTTCAGCTGTCGTTAAAGTCTCTGCCCATGGTTGCCATTTTTTCTCATTAGTAACCTCCACTATAAATGGCTTTAGTTGAACCGGCAGCCCTTCTCTGGGGGGATTTTCCAGTTCTATATCTTCTTCTCTTACATCTGTAGAGTAGTTCCTAATGGGAATGTTAGGCTCTGAGATTGTCTGAATATAATATATTGGTTCTGTTGCCGATGCATCTGACGGTGTGCTAGCTGCTACCTTTATATTAGGAAGAAGTAAATTATTATCTTCAACAGAAATTCCTCCAGTTGCATCTTCTTCAACACTTCCAACTACAACAAAACCATAGCTCAGCGGAACAGTAACAGAAATCCGTGCTTCAGACTGCACTTCAACCGCAGTAATCCAAACATTGGAAGTAGGACCTTCTGAAAAAGAAGCCGACTCTTCTTTCGCAAGCGAAGAAAAGCACAGAAGAACTGTGCCCAGAATGCTTGCCATAACTCCGGCTTTTATTCTACTTCTTCTTATATGTTTAATGTTTAACATAAGTACTCCTTTCAAGTTATTACCTGATTCCGAAGATCTCTTGCATAATAACAAGTAGATATATCCTGTTGTTATGCAACAAATCTCCGGAGATACCCCGAAGGGGGTATCTCCAGGAGGTTGTGATATTAGTATTAAATTAGTATATTGTAATTAATTAAGGTGTTGGTGCTCCAACGGCAGTCCCTGATGGAACTGTTTCAATCACCGCATTTACTTGCTCTGTAGCAATAGTCCAAACAATAGTTCCAACTTTCGCAGACTGTTCTACCTTATTGTATTGATTTCTTAATCCACCAACTTTTACACCAAAGGTCACATCTTTTGTTATACCAGATATTGCATACTTGCCATCATCATCCAAGTTGCTATATTTGTTAGTTGAAGTATTAAAACCTAGCTCTGGTTTATCAAGATCAATCCCAGTAGCCATGGTAAATCCACCATCTTTAGCTTGATTAAAATCTTTCCCATCAATACTGATAACGTATTTTTTAACATCGTCCTCATCATCAGTCACACTAGCTACATGCTGCCAGTAGTTTCTGGATTCAAGAGAACCTTCATCAATAATAGTTCCATTAATAGATACTGCAAGCCCTTCCCTAGGATCACCGCTTACGTCTCCTGCTTTCGTAGAATAATTAGTGAACCTCATACTTCCAGTTTCTTCTACCTCAGTGTGATAAACAGCATCGGTTGCACCATCACTCGGTATATCAACCACAACTTTGACATTAGGGAGTGATAAATGTTCATTTGTAATGGCGACAGCGTCTGTGTCTGATACGGAACCATTAACTACAAAGGCAAACAATGTAGGAACCTCTACTTTAACCTTTGCATCAATGTCATTTAACATAACACCTGCAAATACATCAGTTCCTTCTGATGATGGGATTGCTCCACCTGTTGTTGTGTTATTGGTGGCACCTGTTGCAAATGCTGGGATTACCATGCTGGCAGTAAGAGCTCCAGCTAATAATGTAGTTAAAATCTTCTTGTTCATACTTTTCTCTCCTTTTTCTTAAGTGTATTATAGTTTTATATGATAAAAGGGTCTTGCCCTTTCCATCCAGATAATAAGTTTTTAAAGCTTTAAGCTTTTCTTGTTGATCACATCTATAATCTACAATATTCTACAAGTTTTGTCTGCATTTTGTACTAAGTGGTAGTTTTTCCTGAAATGAAATTTTAAATTCTACTCTCTTAAATC
>DHOR01000055.1:0-18004 GCA_002409995.1 Hungatella sp. UBA5385
GGGTTCAAGTCCCATCTCCCGCATCGATTGTTTTAAGACAGACTTTTCAGTCTGTCTTTTTTCATATAAAAAAGTCAACCAAACATTGTTAATATTCTGATTTTCCGTTAAACTATAATGATAGCAGAGGTGAATAACAATGAATCCTAAAATCTATGAATTTGAAGCAGTCATTCACAAAGTACCTGATATAGATGGTGCTTATATTGAATTCCCCTATGATGTAAAAAAAGAGTTTGGCAAAGGGCGTGTAAAAGTCCATGCTACATTTGACAAGGAGACTTATGATGGCAGTCTTGTACGCATGAAAACTCCGGGGCACATTATTGGAATACGCAAAGACATCAGGGCAAAAATAGGCAAGCAGCCTGGAGATACAATAGCAGTAACTATTCAGGAACGCTAAAATCACGTAGAGATCTCTATGCTTTACAGCAAATCTTAGAATATCTCCTTAAGGGATATTCTCCATCATGAGCTTCAACTACAGAGAGCGCAGACATATCACCATTTCTACGAACTCTGGTTGCTCCTGCTTTAAAAAACAGTGCAGACAGCATATCCATTTCTTCCTCGCTGCATAAAAGTCCCACTGTCTGGAGATGGCCATGGTGTTTTTTCAATGTTTTTATAATATCCGTTCTTGGCAGAGCTTTCACCCAGATATTACCATAGGACAGGGAACTTTCAAGCTCTCTATCCGGTTTATAGAATATCCTTGTTCCTGCGCCCTGATATTCTGTATATGGCTCTGATCTGTGTTCCAGCCTGTAGGTATAAGCCTTTAATGTATTTTGGGCAATCCCAATGGGGTCCCTGTCTCCATGTTTTTCCCCAGCTTTATCTAATATCTTAATAAATCTCTGGCAGAATGTATGTACTTCCTCTTCCTTATCTGTGTCAACATAGATTCCCTGGGCAGAGCTGCATAGAAGCTGTTTGGTTTTAATCAAATGTTCAGCCAGCATATAGCAGTCTTTCTCCTTAAACTGACCGGGTACCACATAAGCAAAGCTGATTTTATGCCCCCATTCAATCAGTCTGCAATTGGCAGGCACCAGACTTCTTACAGACCGAATCGTGCTGTCTCCTCCCCACACAACAACAGCATCTGATAAATTCACCAGTTCTATGATCTTCTCTTTTTCAGAAGACGGAAAAGAATAAAGGTAAACATAGTCCTTCAGTCTTGGCTCTATTGTCAGAAGCTCCTTTAACAACAATGCGGAAATACCCGATTCTTTAGACGATGATTTCACCAGATTAATATTACCTGCAAGCAGACCTTCCACAACACTGAATGCAGTCAGTCCCTCCATATTACCTGCACCAATATGAAACAGTACTCCCAAGGGCAGTACTTTATCCGAATCTAGCCCCAGCTCCATTTCTACCTTTTGACAGAGATATTCTCTGCTCAACATTCTTACAACTTCTTCTATATCAGCCTCATTAATAAAGTGGGAAATCCCAGACATTTCTATAAGACAGTCATATCTCCCCTCTTCAATCCTCTTAGATAAGGAATCACAGGCATTAATCACAACCTCTCTGTCAAGAAAGGGATTAGATAATGCAGAGTAAATACACTCTTCTAAACTTATTTTCTTCATAGATTACTCTCCCAACAAATCTGCTGCATTAACTGCGCAAGTCTGAATTTCTTTCATACCGATTCGCCCCAGAATTTCCAGATAAGGGGTTTCTATCCCGCAGCCGCACTGGTTTCCATCATACAAAACTCCCAGATCATCGGTCATAATACTGGTTAAAGGCATGCTGTCAGCCATAGGAGTCATTAGATTGACCAGACCGGGCTGACCATTTTTTACAGGTTCCAGGCTCATCACATCTCTTATGATCACCCGGCTGTAATTAGAAACATGGAAATGATGGTTTGGGCAGGTGCAATATAGAACAGGATGCTCTGCAGCCCCAAAAAACTCTCTGCAGTTCTCTTCTTCAATTCCCAGTATTTCCCGGATCATTTGAAACAGAGTTTCTTTTTCTGTCTCTTCCTGATAGAATCCTTTCCAGCCGCCTCCAAGCAGTACCATTGACCCTTTTGGCAATTGATAACTGATCTGATTCTTTTTCAGTTCCTTTAAAAGGAAAAGGGTATAGTAAGGAAAACCGATGAGGCGGACCGGATTCTTCTGTCTGCTATATTGGTCCAGAGCATTTTTAATATCATCAAAATTCACCTCATAACCATGGTCTTTATATTGTAATGCATAGACCCTCTGTTTGGCAGGAGCCATAAATGTTGACAGCAGCTGGGTTTTGGTTATAATAGTTTCATTGCTCCTATGTGGTTCATAACCCAGCAAAATATAATTGGTTCTTTTCAAAGAGAACAGTCCATGAAATTGAAGCAGTTTCCATGCCATAACAGCCCCATAAAACAGACTTAGGAAATTATACCCTATGCGGCTGTAAGTTCCGCTTGTCCCTGTTGAAGTTGCTTTTACTAATAATCTTCTCTTACTCATAGAAGCCAGGTAATGGGTCTTTAAATACATAGTTGGAATAGAAGGAAGTTTATATAAGTCTTCCATACTTGTCAAATCATTGATATGAAAATCCATTGAATCCAGAATCTCCTCATATTCCCTGCAGTTGCTCTTATGATACAATATATTCTTCTTAACAGCCTCCAAAAAAAGGCTGTCGCTTTTTTCGTGATTATAAATTTCTCTCCCTGAAAACAGCTTTCTCCTTGACATACCCTCTCCCCATTTAACGTTATAATTATTTCATAGTATCACATTTATTTCCTATAATCAAATACTGCATTTGTTAAATAATCTACAATTAAAAGTCCTGCAATAGCTGTTTCCCACCGAATAAAAAGAGAAGGATCTATGGATTACAACCGATCCATAAACCCTTCTCTATTCTTTCCTTAGTTTTCCTTAGAAAGATATTCTTCAAATTCACTAATATTATTCCTGTTACCAATAACAATCAGCATATCATCTTTTCTCAGAAGATGATCAGGCCGAATATCAATGGTAGTTTCATTATCTCTCTCCATTGCTACAATGTTAAGTCCAAATCTGCTTCTAATATCTGATTCCTGAATAGTCTTTCCGTCTAAAACTTCAGTCAGTGCTATTTCAGAAACATCAATCTCATCATTAAGGCTGATAAAATCCATAGCATGAGGGGATACCAGTCTTCTTGCCAGACGAATGGCAATATCCCGTTCCGGATAAACCACTTCAGCACCGATCTTCTCCAGCACCCAGCCATGTTCTGCGCTGGTTGCTTTGGAGATAACTCTTGGAACGCCCATGGAGATAACAGTTAAAGTAGCCAGGATACTTGTATCAATCTTTTCACCGATACATACAACAACTGTCTCACAGTTCTGAATTCCTGCGCTTTCAAAAGACGCCTTGTCATTTCCCTCCACTATAAATGCCTCGGAAACCAGATCTCGAATATTCTTTACCTTGCTCTCATTATTATCCACAACCAGCACTTCTTTGCCTGCTTCAGCAAGAGCTGTAGCCAGGGCAGTACCAAAACGTCCCAGTCCTATAATTCCATATTCGATTCTATCATTATGTTTTTTCATGTTCTCTCCTTCTATTATCCGATCATGACGGACTCTTCTGAATACCATGCACCAGCCTTAGGTCTGAAGCTCCATATTGTAGCCATTGTAAGCGGCCCCAGCCTTCCGATGAACATGGTAAAAACCAAAATAAGTTTTGCTATTACGCCAAGCTTTGATGTAATACCTGTGGAAAGTCCCACTGTGCCAAAAGCACTGACAACCTCGAATAACAACTGCACGAAGCTGCAGCCCGGTTCTGCCAGACACATGAAAAATGTCTGGACACATACCACAACTCCTGAAAGCATTGCAATGGTAAATGCCTGCCGAACTACATCATCAGGAATCCTCCTTTTAAATGCACTGCAGCGCTGGTTGGTAGCAGAGCTGAGCATGCTGCGATAAAGGACAAAGGTAGTAGTGGTCTTAATACCGCCTCCTGTAGATCCGGGCGATGCTCCAAGGAACATCAGTATGGTAAGTACGAACAGACCTGCATTGGTAAAGTCTCCAATTGGATAAGAGGAGAAGCCTGCTGTTCTGGCAGATGTACTCTGGAAAAATGCTCCAAGCCATGTGATTTCCTCTGTCATTTTCAGAAGAAGTGTACCTGCAGTTAAAAGTACTATGGTTGTACTGAGTACCACCTTGGTATGAAGGCTGAATTTCTTCCAGGATCGTTTTCTCCATACTTCCTTGATTACCAGGAAACCAAGACCTCCAAATATAATCAGCCCGCAGGTGGTTAAATTTAAAAGTACATTACTCTGATAAGGAATCAGATTTCTTAATCCGCCCAGAATGTCAAATCCTGAGTTGTTAAAGGCTGCAACGGAATGAAACACGCTGATTCCCAAAGCATCAAGAGCCGGATAATCTCTGGAAAATACTAAAAAGCTAAGGATAACTCCAATTCCTTCAAACAGCAGTGTCATAAAAAGAATGGATCTAATCAGTTTGACAACGCCCTTAACAGTTCCAAGATTCATAGTATCACGAATGAGAACCCGGCCGTGAATTCCGATCTTTTTACCAACCAGCAGTATGAATCCAACACCGACACAGGTAACACCAAGACCACCTACCTGAATCAGCAGCGCTACCACAGTCCGCCCGAATACATTGAAGGTGTCCGCTGTATCCACTGCAATCAGACCTGTTACGCACACTGCGCTTGTGGAAGTAAACAGCGCATCTATGTAGGCAACATCAACTCCCTCATTGGCTGAAATAGGGAGCCACAAGAGCAGGCTGCCCAAAAGTATTACAAAAGCAAAGCCCAGAACAACCAGGCGTCCGGGACTTAATTTCTTTATATATTTTGTCATTTTATTTCCTCCTGTTGTAATACGGACTAAGTTATCACATTCAACGCATACTTGCAATCATTCCCTGGAAGGTTTAACACATTTTTAACTCTCAGGGAAAACTATGGAAAAAATATTATTTTTCTCCCCTTGACAACTTTTTATTCCAGAGTATAATTACTCTTATATTCCTCGATAGCTCAGTCGGTAGAGCACGCGGCTGTTAACCGCGCTGTCGTAGGTTCAAGTCCTACTCGGGGAGTTTTTCTTTCCAAGGGTCTGCAGTGCAGACTCTTTTTTCTTTACCTTTTCGTTGCCGAAAAAGGCTCTATTTTTCCAGACTGAGTAACTATCTAAGTCATATAATCCACTATATTATCACTGTCTATTTTAAAGTCAAGCAAATTCGGCTCATAATCTTGTTCTAAATTAAGAACATCACTGCTGTGTTTCCAATTTTTTACACATCCAGATATGAGGACAGCCCTCGTCAAGGGATTCTTCTCCTTCTCCATGGTATCCAAGTTTTTCATAAAATTCCTTTACACGTACCTGTGCATGAAGGCAGATATTTTCACCTTTCATCATCTGTATCTGATGCTCGGCCTCTTTTAAAAGTAAGGAACCAATGTGCTGCCCCCTGTAATTTTTCATCACTGCAATCCGTCCTGTCACATAGGAGTTTCTGCTGTCACTCCAGTAATATCTGCAGGTAGCAACGGGCTGTTCTCCATCAAACAAAACCAGATGGTGGGATATCTTATCAATCTCATCAAATTCATTGACAAATCCCTGTTCTCTCACAAACACCGCTTCTCTTATCTGTATAGCTGCTTCCGGCAGGCTTTTATATGCTTTAAATTCCATAATAATCTCCTTTTTATGCTTGTAATAAACAAAAAGCACCCAAAAGCAAACCTTATAGTGTGAAATCACACCGTACCTACGGTTTACTTTTGGATGCTTAAACATATCTTCATCCGGTGATGAGGATATAAGCTATTCATTATATTTTCGCTTAATCTTAAGCTACTTTTGTTCTAGCCAGTTCTACTAATTTTGCAAATCCTTCTGCATCATTAACAGCCATATCAGCTAAAACTTTTCTGTTTAAGTCAACTTCAGCTAATTTTAAGCCGTGCATAAATACACTGTAAGACATGCCATTGATACGAGCTGCAGCGTTAATACGTGCAATCCATAACTGTCTGAACTGTCTCTTTCTTTCTTTTCTTCCTGAATAGGAGCTTGTTAATGCTCTCATTACGGACTGTTTTGCTATTCTATACTGTTTAGAACGAGCGCCTCTGTAGCCTTTAGCCATCTTTAACACTCTGTTATGTTTTTTTCTAGCGTTCATACCGCCTTTAATTCTTGCCATGAGTTTTTCCTCCTTCTTAACTTATCCCTATAAATATGGTAAAATCTTCTTCATTACTTTTGCGTTTGTTGCATCAGTAACAATATCTTTTCTAAGATTTCTTTTTCTCTTAGTGGACTTCTTAGTTAAGATGTGAGATTTGTAAGCTTTATTTCTTACTAACTTTCCGGAACCGGTCTTTTTAAAACGCTTTGCTGCCGATCTGTTTGTTTTTAATTTAGGCATTGTATTTTCCTCCTTGATAATGTTCTATTAACGTTTTGCAGTTAAAAACATAACCATGCTTCTTCCTTCCACTTTAGATGGCTTGTCAATCACTGCTATATCGGATAAATTCTCAGCGAAATCATCCAGAATATATCTGGACTTATACATGTGGGCCATCTCACGACCTCTGAAACGTAAGGTTACCTTTACCTTATCTCCTTTTTCAAGAAACTTCCTTGCTGCATTAACCTTTGTGTTTAAATCGTTTGTGTCAATATTGGGAGATAAGCGAACTTCCTTCACTTCGATTACCTTCTGTTTCTTCTTAGCTTCTTTTTCTCTTCTTGCCTGCTCATAACGAAATTTACCGTAATCGATAATCTTACAAACTGGCGGCTTTGCTGTTGGAGCAATCTTCACCAAGTCAAGTTCTGCCTCTTTTGCAAGCTGCAGTGCATCCTTAGTTGGCATAATTCCTAATTTATCTCCGTTTTCAGCAATCAACAGAACTTCCTTATCTCTGATCTGTTCATTAATCATTAAATCGCTAATTGTCGTGCACCTCCATATTTTAGTGTGTTAATTGGTTGGAATTCGCATTTCTGCTTTCAGGCATAAAAAAAGTAGATAGACAAATGCTACCCACCACCAAAGTCTCTACACAGAATCTATGCCTGTGTTATCAAGGCTATGAACCAGGGTCACTTACTCGTGCCGTGGTGAGGCGGATACCTACTTTCCTGATTGTTGTTTTCACAACATTTACTATATTACAACATATATTCATGTTTGTCAACCATTTTTCAACTATTTTCACTCTTCATTTTTTTAAAAACTGCAGAGTTAGCTTTCTATAGGAAATAAAAGTGATGACTATATAAAAGCTATAGATTAACATGAATACAAGAACTGCGTATCCTGTATATTTTATTATAATATTAGTCGCCAGAATCTGTTCTCTTAAGATATAATTTAATATACCTGCAAGCGAAAAAGTAACCACTAATGGCATGAATACCGGCGTTATAAAGAACAAGAGCATTTCCTTCAGGGCAACTGTTTTAATCTCCTTATAACTTACCCCCATTTTATAGAGCATCTCATATCTCTGTTTGTTTTTTGCTGCTACAGCCAATTGTTGAAAACCTAACAAGGCTCCAACAAGTATTGTAAATATGACTCCTAAGTACAAACCGCAAAACGTTATTATGGTATATCCGGTTAAGGAATTGGCAACTGTCCAGGTTTTGACCATAACCCCGATCGTGGTATGTTCTGATAATTCTCCTTCTGTAATATATGGTTTTAAATGATTACTGACAACTGAAATCAATTCTTTTTTCATTTCTTTTGGTGCCTTTGGATTTGTTGAAACAATTAATCTTGATTTCTCCGTTGACAGTTGTTTAGTAACAGAATCCGGAACTACAATGGCATAACCATCATTTCCAGCCATCCAATACTGCTCTATGCCTTCCGTATGTATGGAAGGATTTGCCGGAACAAGCTGATGATCTGCAAGATTGATCTTGGGCTGATCCTTAATACGTTTCCCAATTTCATCTTCATAGTATTCTTCACAATGTATAAGATATTCCCCATCACCAATATTCACCGGCTGCAGCCCCAGCTGTTTTATAATATGGTTATAATCAGATATTGCAAGAACAGGAAGTTCAGGGTAATCTGCAGTTTCATAAATTTTATAATCCACATAATCTGTAATATCCACCTGCTCACTGATGTAGGTCAATTCTTCCTTAAAATCCATAATATCTGCATCTATTTTAATGGCAATATCATAGGGAGCATAACCTTCAATATTAACAGAGTAACTTGCCCCCATAAATAATCCTCCAGCTATGGAACACATGGATAAAGTCAGCAAGACCGCTACTATTGCAATTATTTTTCCTGCTGAATTAATCCTTGAACTGAATTGCTTTAATAAAAACAAATTCAATCCTTTAAATTTCCACTTTTCCATCATATTTACACTTTTCGTAATCATAACAGGAAAATACTGATATAGACGAAGTACACTGAATAAAATACTGAATAATGCTATTGCTAAATAAATCCACGCCTTTTGCGAGTTACAAGTTAGTCCATACCATACCAGCCATATTCCTGCAGGAAATAGAAACAGTGCCAGAAGAAATAAGATTCTTTGTTTCAATGCACTATTAATTACTGCCTTCTCATTCCTTTGTGTTTCATACATTAAATCTATAATCTTTTTATGTTTAATGTTCTTTAAAATACGAATGATGGAAATCAACTGCATAATCATACAAGAAATAATTGTATATATAACAGGGATTTTTGATATGTTTACGCTATAATGATGATTCACAACGAATTTTTTCATTAAATAAGAGGTTAAGAACTCTGCAAATAAGCTTCCTAACAGGATTCCTATGACTATAGCAAAAACGAACAATAGTAAATTTTCTACGTAGAACATTCTATTAATATACTTTTGCTGCATTCCCATTACTTTATATACTGCAAATTCCTTTTTTCTCTGGTCTATCATAAAATCATCTGCATACCCAATAACAAATGCTATTAAAATTGCTGCAAAAAAGGTCAGAACTATAATGCTATTTTTAAATGCAGACATATTATCACTAAGGTTCATGATATCTTCTGATGATGCAAGAGCCATAAATGAATACATTAAGGTGATTGCTATAACAATTGTTATAAAATAAGAAAAATAATTTCTCAGGCTCCGTGTCATATTACGTAATGCTAATTTAACAAACATCAGACCTTCCCCCCTCAGTGTGCTGTTCCGCTTCTAAATTCATTAACCTTTTTAACTTTTCATCTGCAGACAGTCCCTTCATATTAAGGTCTTCGTATATTCTTCCATCCTTAATGTATAATGTGCGATCCGTATAAGATGAAACTATGATATCATGTGTTACTATTAAAATAGTAGTCCCAATACTATCATTCAGCTGCTTAATTGTTTCCATAAGTATTCTTGAATTTCCACTATCTAAAGCTCCTGTTGGTTCATCAGCCATTATAAGCTGCGGCCAATGACTCACAGCTCTTACACATGCACATCTCTGCTTTTCTCCGCCTGATATTTCATAGGGGTATTTCTTTAAAATATGCTGAATTCCAAATTGTTCTGATATATTTGAAACTCTTTCTTTTATTTTGCTTTTTGGAATTTGTTTTATAATAAGAGCTAAAGAAATATTTTCTTCAACGGTCAATGTATCCAGTAAATTATAATCCTGAAATATAAAACCCAGGTTTTCTCTGCGAAATTTTGCCTTGTCCTCCTCATTGAGCCCACTTAATTCTGTACCATTAATCCAAATCTCACCTTCTGTAGCCTCATCGATTGTGGAAATACAATTGAGTAACGTGGTTTTTCCAGAACCTGAGGCCCCCATAATACTGATAAATTCTCCCTCTCCTATAGCAAAGCTAATATCTTGAAGAGCTATGGTAATATTGTCTTCACTCTCATATCTTTTCTTTAAATGATTTACATTCAGAACTTCTTTCATACTTTACCTTTCTCTTGATAATATTATCTGTTGAAAAGTCCATAGAATAAGACTACAATAGGTTTATCTAAATCAGAATTAGGAGGATTCAACATGTGGTTTATATTTGCACTCCTGTCATCCATTTTCGCAGCCCTGACCTCAATACTTGCCAAAGTCGGTATTGAAGGTGTTAACTCCAATCTTGCCACCGCTATCCGTACAATCGTTGTGGTTCTTATGGCATGGCTTGTAGTATTCTTAACCAATGCTCAGGGCGGAATCTCTGAAATAACGAAGAAAAACTGGATTTTTCTCATTCTATCCGGTCTGGCTACAGGTGCGTCCTGGATTTGCTATTATAAAGCACTTCAGATGGGAGAAGCCTCTAAGGTGGTTCCTGTAGATAAATTAAGTATTGTACTGACAGTGATTCTTGCAGCTGTTTTTCTTCATGAGCAGATGACTCCTAAAACCATTATGGGGGTTATTTTAATTACTGCCGGCACATTTGTTATGATTCTGTAAAAGCTATGGGCAGCCACATGACTGCCCTATAATAAGTCCATTAAGTCTATTATTTCGTTAATTCAATAAATTCATCAATCAGTTCTCCACAGCTTGCAAATGCATCATCCCAGAACTTTTGTGATGACAGATCAATATCACAGATTCTGGCTGCATCCTCTACGGTTGAAACGGTGGTAGCATGAAGCATCTTATGGTATTTAGGGATAAAGCTGCTGCCTTCCTGTTTATATTTAGCATAAAGCCCTCTTGCAAACAGCCCGCCAAATGCATAAGGGAAGTTATAATAGCTTAATCCTGAGCTGTAATAATGAGATTTACAAATCCACATATAGGGATGGCGAATTTCTTCATTCAGCCCGTCTCCATAGGACTCCTCCTGTGCCTTTAACATCAGCTTCTTCAAATCCTCAGCAAATAAAAACTGTTCCTGAGATTCCTCAAATACACTTTTTTCAAGCAAATATCTGGAATATATATCACAGATAATCTGGTTTAAATTCTGAAGCTGACCTTCTATTAAGAAAAGCTTCTCTTCTTTGCTGTCCGCTTCTGCAAGAGCTTCATTCATAATGAGATTTTCATTAAATGTAGAAGCAGTTTCAGCTACAGGCATGGTGTAGTCTGTATTTAAAGGTCTGTGATCTTCAATATGCATTCCATGATATGCATGGCCCAGTTCATGTGCCAGTGTAACCACATCACCTAAAGTTCCGCCAAAATTGGTAAGAATTCTGCTCTCCTTTATAAAAGGAAGGTTTTCGCAGAAAGCGCCGCCTACTTTACCCTTTCTTGGGTAAAAGTCAATCCACTGATCATCAAAAGCAGTTGTAACCATATCTGCCAAATCCTGAGAGAATTTGCTGAAATGATTCACCAGATATGTTTTTGCCTCCTCTGCTGTAAATGTTTTGGAAGCTTTGCCTATTGGAGCAAAAAGTTCATACCAGGGAAGACCATTATCATAGCCCAGGATTTTTGCCTTTTGCTTTAAATATTCACGAAACTTGGGCATATTGGCATCCATAGCACCAAGAAGTGCATCTAAAGTGGATTTAGACATTCTGGATTTTTCAAGGGTCATGGCAAGCGGTGATTCATATCCTCTCAAATCTGCTTCTGCAGTGACCTGCCGTTTAATGTTATTAATGGAAAATGCAACTGAATCTTCTATTTTCTTATAGGAAGCCAGCTCTGCCTCATATGCTTTTTTACGTACTTTCTGATCCTCACTAAACGCAAGGTTACGGATACCGGTAAGAGTTGTTATCTCATTATCATATTCCACCTCCAACATGGAAGTCATGTACTGCTGCTGAGTTCCCCATGCATCGCCACCTGTTAGATTAAATCTGGCGATTACCTCCTCAACATCATCACTAAGCTGGTGCTTCGCTCTCCCTTTAATCTCCTTTAGATAAAATTCATACTGAGAGAGAAAATCATCCTCTTTAATATAAGTATCAATATCTGCTGCTGCAATGAATTTGTCAATCTGAGCATTGGGCTTTGACGTACTGCTGTGTATCTGGCTTAATTTGCCATAATAAGCTACAGATTCTGTATCTGTGGTATCCACAGACTGCTTTAAATTCACATAATAAATCAACTTTGTTATAACAAGATAATACTCTTCCAACAAATGAAGAATGCTGATAAGCTGTTGTTTTTCATCGCTTTTTGACAGTTCTGAAGCTTTTTTCTGTATCTCTTTACTGAGAGTTTCTGCCTTTTTATAATCTTCTTTAAATCCTTGAGAATCATATCCTGTATATAGTGCATCCAGAGACCAGCGATCCATAATTTTATTATTTACCATATATCATGTGTCCTTCCTTCTTAAAATAGTACGTATAAATAACCTATTTTTATAGTATAGCACTTTTTTATATCAAATCAAACTATACTTTTGGATTATTCTTTAGCTTATTCTTTAATATTTTACTTTTGGCTAACATATAAAATTCAACAATTTTATAAATGAAGGAAAAACAGGGTGCTGCAGTATTGTACAAAGCAGCACCCCGGTATTTTTCATGATCGTATTTTAAAAGATGCACATTCTGTCTGCTCAGATTCACTGGCTCCATCACCTGCAATCCCGATGTGCTCTGCATTACAATGACGATCTTCATTAAAAACGCAGTTCTTGGCTTCGCAGTCCACCTCAAGTTTGCTTTCCGGTGTTTTAAATAAATTGTGAAATGCTCCATCTTTGTTTTCATCAAAACTGCCGCAGCTTGTTTCATAGGTATCCTTTGCCTTTGGTCCCTCAACGATAATCGCAGCCTTGCAGCAGTAATTATCTGAGTTATGAAGGCAGCTTGTCACATTACAATCCAGTCTTGTCATATCTTCATTTCCTCCTTACATTGATTTAAATGAGCCATTATGCAGGATTTAGTATGCACAAAGCGGAAGGAAAATATGCTTTGCAGCCATTTCCTTCCGCTTTTTACTGAATTTACTATATCAGAATTTTACCTTTATTTCTTTTGTTCTTCTATGACATTAACAGTCTTAATTTCCTTTGTACGAATCTCGCGGCAGATATCATCAATAAAATCGCTGAGAGGGCGCTGTCCTTCGTCACCATTAAAACGGCTTCTTACGGATACCAGACCATCTTCTTCCTCTTTCTGACCAACCACCAGCATATAAGGAATCTTGTTCAGACGAGCCTCACGAATCTTATAGCCGATCTTCTCTGATCTCTCATCGATTGTGGCAAGAATTCCATTTGCTTTTAACTGCTCCTCTACTTTTGCCGCATAATCCTGATATTTCTCAGAAATAGGCAGGACTCTTACCTGCTCCGGACACAGCCAGGTTGGGAATGCACCTTCGTATTTTTCAATCAGCCATGCAAGAGTTCTCTCATAACATCCCATAGAGGTTCTGTGAATGATATAAGGACGTTTCTTGGTGCCGTCTTTGTCTACAAATGTCATATCAAAACGCTCTGCCAGGAACATATCCAGCTGAATAGTAATCATGGTATCTTCCTTGCCATATACGTTCTTTGCCTGAATATCAAGCTTAGGACCATAGAAAGCAGCTTCTCCCACTTCCTCTGTATAGTCGATGCCGATATGATCCAGAATCTTTCTCATCATATCCTCTACTTCATCCCACATCTCCGGTGTTCCCATATATTTTTCTGGTTTATTCGGGTCCCATTTGGACATCTGGTAGGTTACATCGCCTTCCAGTCCCAGAGTTGTGAGACAGTATTTTGCAAGGTCCACACAGCCCTTGAATTCCTCTTCAATCTGATCTGGTCTTACAATCAGATGACCCTCAGAGATTGTAAACTGACGAACACGAGTTAAACCGTGCATTTCCCCTGAATCCTCATTACGGAACAAAGTGGAAGTCTCACCATAACGGCATGGCAGATCACGGTAGGATTTCTGACTCTGTTTGTATACATAATACTGGAATGGACAAGTCATAGGACGGAGGGCAAATACCTCATCATCTGTTTCCTCATCTCCCAGAACAAACATGCCTTCTTTATAATGATCCCAGTGATCAGAAATCACATATAAATCCTTTTTAGCCATAAGAGGAGTTTTGGTTCTCATATAACCTCTCTTCTCCTCCTCGTCCTCAATCCATCTCTGAAGAGTCTGAACAATCTTGGCACCCTTTGGCATCAGCAGAGGAAGACCCTGACCGATTACATCAACAGTGGCAAATATCTCCAGCTCTCTTCCCAGCTTATTATGATCTCTGTTCTTAATATTAGCAAGATATTCCAGATATTCGTTTAACTCATCTTTTTTTGCAAATGCAGTACCATAGATACGGCTCAGCATTGCATTCTTCTCGCTGCCTCTCCAGTAAGCGCCTGAAGAAGAAGTAAGCTTAAATGCCTTAATTGGCTTTGTACTCATCAAATGAGGGCCTGCACAAAGATCTGTAAAATCTCCCTGGCTGTAGAAGGAAATCTCCTCTCCTTCCGGAAGGTCTTCAATCAATTCCACCTTATATGGCTCTCCCTTTTCCTTCATGAATGCAATCGCTTCTTCTTTTGGAAGTGTAAAACGCTCAAGCTTGTGGCCTTCTTTGATGATTTTCTTCATCTCAGCCTCGATTTTATCAAGATCTTCCCTTGAAAATGAAGGGTTATCAAAATCATAGTAAAATCCGTTGTCAATGGAAGGCCCAATTGCCAGCTTTGCCTCAGGGAATAAACGCTTCACTGCCTGAGCCAGAATATGGCTGGCTGTATGACGATATGCAGCCAGACCGGCAGGATCATTCACTGTAAGAATGCTTAAGTTGCAGTCACGGTCAACAACAGTTCTTAAATCCACAACCTCTCCGTCCACTTCGCCTGCACAGGCATTTCTTGCAAGACCTTCACTGATATCTGCTGCTATATCAATGACAGACAGACTGTTTTCATACTCTTTTACAGAGCCATCTTTTAATGTAATCTTCATGATCTTCTATCTCCTTTTCTTAAATAATCATAAGAGTCTGCTTTACAGACTCTCGCGCCGGAGTGCAGTTGATTTATCAACCATACTACCTTAGCGCGGAGTGCGCATCCATAGCGGAGCATTTTTAATTGATAGAAGCACTTTCCTATCAATAAAAAAAGCCCCTTCCTGTACGTTTCCATACAGAAAGGGACGACTAAACATAGTTTCAATCGCGGTTCCACCCTAATTTGAGTGAACGGCTGTGCCGTCCAAACCACTTACTTTGATGATAACGGAATCACCGTTCCCGATTAAGGGACGCTCCGAGCTGGTCTTCTCTTATCATTTTTTGTAAACCGCTTCCACCAATTGATGCGGTTCTCTCTGAACATTCCTGATTAGATACTGGTCTCTTCACAGCGTTAACTTTTTCTTTTATACTTTCTGATTATATCATGTCTCTGAATTTTGTCAAGATTTTTTCTCACAGACTATTTTTACCTGTTTTTGAAAAAATTCCGTAGAATTCTTACAATAAAACAATCAAAGCAATTGTAATGGCAGCAATGCTTATGATAATAGACAGGGAGTTGACAGCGCTTGCCATCTCTATATCTCCTTTGATGGCTCCTGTAAATGCAGGTGCTGCTGATGATACAGGACCCAGGGATACAATGGCAAGAGTCTGCCGTATCTCCTGATTAAAGGGGGCCAGAAAGTAAAATCCAACAGCCATGGCAATTGCAATGGCATATCTTGTTATAAGGATTTTTACAATATCCTTCAGCTTCTCCTTTTCCATATTGATCTCAAATCCAATGCCAAGCATGAGAAGGGCCAGAAATGCATTGGCTCCGCCAACAGTATCCGCAAAATCAATAACCACTGAAGGCAGTTTAATGCTGAATATTCCCAGCACTGTCATAATAATATATGCATCAAAGGGCACAGAGGAAAACAACTTTTTCAGCATGCTCTTAATCGAAGGTACCTCATCCTCCCCTGCTACGGTACTTGCCAGACTGTAGGTCAAACCTGTACACATAACTGCATTACCCGCATCAAAAAGGCTTGTAGCAGCAAACCCTACAGGGCTTAAAAAACTCTGGACAAAGGGCATGGTGAAGTTACCGATGTTATAGCCGGACATATTGAGCATAGCAAATGCCTTATCCTTTCTTGATCTGGACAAGTTCATCAGATAGCCCACAATAATTGTGACTATATTGCAGATCAGACCTATGACACATAGAATCAGCAGCGAATAATCAATGGAAATTCTGCTGAAATTTGACACTATAGCTGCAGGTAATGTAATTTTTAAAACAATTCTGGAAATCAGATAAAAATCATTTGCATGAAAAAAACCTGCTTTTTTCAGCAGATATCCCATACAAATAATTGCCACAAATGCTGCTGCTTTTGCCAATACAACTGCCATTACTTCCTCCATTTCCATTGACTTCAATTACGTAAAAATGGCAGCACCGAATCTGGGGTGCTGCCGATTCATTGATTTAATTATACTTCCACACTCCAGCCTTCCGGCCCATCAATCTCGCCTAACTGAATGCCTGTTATGGTATCGTAAAGTCTCTGTGTTACTTCACCGATCTTTCCTCCGCCGATTGACATTCTCTCTTCTTCAAAGCGAAGCTCTCCTACAGGAGAAACTACCGCTGCAGTACCTGTACCAAAGCACTCCTCCATAGCTCCTGATTCAGCCGCTGCCACGATTTCATCTACAGAAATCTGTCTCTCCACAACAGGAAGTCCCCACTGTTTACACAGAGTAATAACAGAATCTCTTGTAACACCAGGAAGAATACTGCCATTTAATTCTGGAGTAATAACAGTGCCATTGATCTTGAAGAAAATGTTCATGGCTCCTACTTCTTCAATATATTTACGATGAACTCCATCCAGCCAAAGCACCTGGGAATATCCTTCGCTATGAGCCTTTACCTGAGATGCCAAAGATGCAACATAGTTGCCTCCTGTCTTAGCCTCTCCGATTCCGCCCTTTACAGCTCTTACATATTCATCTTCAATCCAGATCTTAACAGGGTCAAGACCGCTGGCATAATAGGCGCCTACAGGTGATAGAATGATCATGAATTTGTATGTATTAGATGGCCGCACACCCAGGAAAGGATCTGTAGCAATCTGAAATGGTCTGATATAGAGAGAGGTTCCCGGCTTAGTGGGAATCCAGTCCTCATCAAGCTTTACAAGCTGCTTTAATGCCTCCAGGAAGATATCCTCAGGCAGTTCAGGCATACAAAGTCTGCGGTTGCTGCGGTTTGCACGCTCAATATTCTTATTTGGACGGAACAGAAGGATTCTGCCATCCTGGGATTTATAAGCCTTTAAGCCTTCAAACATCTCTTGTCCATAGTGAAACACCATAGCAGATGGGTCAAGCTCCAGTTTATGATAAGGGACGATTCTGGGGTCGTACCAGCCTTTTCCTTCTTCATAGTCCATCTCAAACATATGATCTGTGAAAATAGTTCCAAA
This sequence comes from Hungatella sp. UBA5385, assembly GCA_002409995.1. Lineage (GTDB taxonomy): Bacteria > Bacillota > Clostridia > Lachnospirales > Lachnospiraceae > UBA5385. The sequence goes on from DHOR01000055.1 coordinate 17,457, forward strand.
TGTCAATGGATTATCTGCGCCCGGCTTCTGCTTCGGACAAGTGGTTTTCTCAATTCTAATAGTCTGCATATTGTATTTTTCCTTTCCTTACTCCTACCGGCATATCTGTCAGTTTTTTTGATTTATTTAATTATCAGCCAAAAAGTTAGATCTGTCAATCAATATTCACTATTTTACTGTACCGAAATGGAATCGAAACCATAACCTTTAGTTATATAACGCGGTAATTCCATTCTAACTGTTTTCATTGGATTGACAGTCTGACAGATGATTAAGTCTCCTGTCATAGTAAGGAGCATTCCTGCATCTTCATAATTCATGCCCACTTTTTCTTTCATAAAATCATACATCTGTCTTGTTGCTGCCTTCCATGCCTCTTCCACATTTTCTCTGGAAGCTATGGTAATCAGCTTGTCCTCTGTTTCAATCATAGGATATGGAACACAGGATTGATTGCGGACTACATCTACCTTTACAGTGGCCTTTCCCTCCATTTCAAGTCCGCAGTCCTCCACTTCCCCGTCACCCATCACTGCATGGAAATCCCC
>DHOR01000055.1:18174-93540 GCA_002409995.1 Hungatella sp. UBA5385
CATCACTGCATGGAAATCCCCCATAGACAGCAAAGCGCCTTCTACAAATACAGGCAGATAGAGAGTGGCCCCTTTTCTGATCTCTGTACAGTCCATATTTCCCCCGTGATCCATAGGTGTAATTGTGGAAACACCCTCACCTTCAGGAGCTACACCGATAACACCGATCATCGGTTCTACAGGGATTTTCACCTTATCATTAAAATAGGCGAATCCTTCTTTTACAGGAACTCTTTTTAATACCTTTTCCGGAAATTCTTCTCTTTCATTGCCGCTGTTTGGTCCAAGCATAACAATGCCAACAGGACCCAGCTCTATATCCACAATCTCAATTTTCAGCATATCTCCAGGCATTGCCCCTTCAATATAGAGAGGACCTGTGGCTGGATTGCCCGGCTTTCGTATAACATTTTCAAAGGTTGCGTCAGGAGGTAGAAACTGATTGGTAAAACAATCATAGGTTTCAAATACAACTGTTTCTCCTGCTTTGATTCTGTCACAGGGTTGATTCTCTTTACTTAAGACATTTGTGATAAATTCCTTTTTTATTGTCTTCATTACTGCACTCCTTCTGCCCATTTGCTATTGCTCGATTTTAATCAGCTTTTTCTTTTTACTATCGTTCTTTTTCCCGCTTAATTCCGGCCATACAGTAATAATCATAGTAGCAAAGCAGGCAATACCGCCTACAAAATTGGACACAGGCTCTGACATCAAGGCTCCATTTACTCCAAAGATTCTGGGCAGCAGTACAATGAGAGGTATTACAATCACTACCTTACGGAATATGGAGAAGAATATAGCCTGTCTTGCCTTACCCAAAGCCACAAATACAGACTGTCCTGCAAATTGCAGAGACATCAAAAAGAATCCAAAGTAATAGGTCCGAAGAGCTGGAATTCCTGCCTGAATCAACGCTTCATCGTGATTGAAAATTCTTATGAAAAATTCCGGAAAGCTATGAATTAAGCCCCACAGAACCGTTGTATATGCAATACATACTGCCGAAATAAATACAATGGCTTTTTTTACCCGATCGTATTCCTTTGCTCCGTAATTATATCCCATAACAGGCTGCGCACTGTTAGTAACACCTTTAACTGGCATGGAAACCACTTCCCTAACCGAGTTAATAATGGTCATAATTCCAATATACAAATCGCCTCCATACTGCTTTAAGGTAGCATTGTATACAATCTGCACCAGACTGTTGGTAATACCCATAGTAAATCCGGAGGTACCAAGACCTGCAATATCCTTTACCCTTTGTTTCTTTAAGCGGAAACAGGAGGGCTTCAATTTTAAAATGGTTTTATTGCCCGTAAGGAATTGAAGAGTCCAGACAGAAGACAGAAGCTGAGATATAACGGTAGCAAGAGCTGCACCTTTCACCCCCATATTCAGTGTAAATATAAAAATTGGGTCCAGAATAATATTGGCTACAGCACCCAGAAGAACAGTCACCATTCCAATGGTGCCAAATCCCTGGGAATTAATGAAGCTGTTCATACCAAGCCCAGTCATTACAAACACATTTCCCAGAAGATAAATGGTTATATAGTCATCCGCAAATGGATAAGTCATATCACTGGCACCAAACATATAAAGCATTGGCTTTTTTAGAATCAGTCCCAGAACGGTGAGAATCACTCCTGTAATTACCATAAGAATAAAGGAATTTCCCATAATTTTTTCTGCTTCCTTTACATTACCTCTCCCACGTTCAATAGAGCACAACGGAGCACCGCCCATTCCAAATAAATTGGCAAATGCCATAACAATAGAAATAACCGGCAAACATACCCCCAGCCCTGTCAGAGCCAAAGTGGAATGTTCCGGTATTCTTCCTATGTAGATTCTGTCTACAACATTATAGAGCACATTGATCAGCTGTGCCATGGTCATTGGAACTGCAAGTTTCATAATATTGGATACAATACTTCCTTTGGAAAAATCATTATTAGGCTGAGACATGGTTTGTACCTTTCTGTGATTTAATTGTAAATGCCAATGTTTTCTTTTTCTTTATAATCATAACACTAAATTGTCTCTTTTGCACTAATAATTAAATCTGGGGTTCGACCCTTTGATACAAAGGGTCGAACCCCAGATTTAAAAAATCACATTAATGACTGATATAAACCAATAATTTCCTCAAGACTTACTTCTTTCGGATTACCTGGAGCGCAAGCATCTGCTGCTGCAGATTCTGCAAGGAACTGCACATCTTCTGCCTTAACAATTTCTTTTAAGTCAGCAGGAATTCCTACATCGCCTGACAGCTTCTTCACTGCGTCCACTGCTGCTTTCCGATACTCTTCCTGAGTCATCTTGTCTGTTCCCTCTACGCCCATTGCCTTAGCAATATCACGGAACTTCTCGCCTGTTGCATCTGCATTAAATTCCATAACAGTTGGAAGTAAAATAGCATTGGCAACACCGTGTGGTGTATCATATACAGCGCCAAGAGCATGAGCCATGGAATGAACAATACCGAGTCCGCAGTTGGAGAATCCCATTCCTGTAATGTACTGACCAAGAGCCATGCCTTCACGGCCTTCTGCTTCACCGTTTACAGCGCCTCTTAAGCTTTTTCCGATCAGCTCTACTGCCTTTAAGTTAAACATATCTGTGATCTCATTGGCGCCTGGTGTAATATATCCTTCAATTGCATGTGTCAGGGCATCCATACCTGTTGCTGCAGTGAGACTCTTAGGCATACTTGCCATCATATCCGGATCTACAACAGCCACAACAGGGATGTCATGAGGATCTACGCATACAAATTTACGTTTTTTCTCCACATCAGTGATTACGTAGTTAATGGTAACCTCTGCTGCTGTACCTGCAGTAGTTGGAACTGCAATCGTTGGTACACATGGATTTTTAGTAGGAGCAACTCCCTCAAGACTTCTTACATCTGAATATTCAGGGTTTGTAATGATAATGCCGATAGCTTTTGCTGTATCAATGGATGAACCGCCGCCAATGGCAATGATGTAATCAGCACCGGATTTTTTAAATGCCTCAACACCGGACTGAACATTTTCAATGGTTGGATTTGCCTTGATATCGGAATAAAGCTCATAATCCATTCCTTTTTCTTCAAGAAGTTTGGTCACCTTTGTTGTTACATTAAATTTAATTAAGTCAGGATCAGAAGCAACAAAAGCTTTCTTAAAACCTCTTCTGGTCACCTCACCAGGAATTTCATTGATTGCACCTGCTCCATGATAGGAAGTTTCATTCAATACAATACGGTTTACCATGATTCTCTCTCCTTTATAATGCGGCTTAATCGCCCAATCTGATTGTTATGTTATTATTTTAACAATTCTTCCATAAAAAATAAAGTTACAATCCCTGACTTTTGTAACATACGTTACATATTCCCTGGTTTGTAACTTTATATATGTAAAAATTAACAAAAATGTCGACTGTACTTCATAGCGGGATATGAACCGCTGAATACGAACCAGTCAGCACACTATATTAAGCCCGCCTTTTCAAAAACTTCAGCAAGTCTTGGAGGCATGGCTTCCACCAGACTCTCCGCCAGCTCTCCCGGAGTGGTCTTCATACCTGAGAGAACCCACTTCACCGTCATAAACACAGATCCACGGCAGTACATCTCCAGCAGAAACTCAATCTCCTCTGCCAGCTCCTTATGTGTCCTTCTGGTAATGAGATCTGTATAAAATCCCATAATCAGTTCAAAATCATGTTCCTTTAAGGAATTGTGATCATCAGAACGAAAGGCCTCTGTAAAGAACACCTTTTCCTTTTTAATAAATTCGAATTTTTCTTTCAGACTCTCTCCTATGGTTTTTTCCACACCGATCTGACCAAAAGACTGGAGCACTAATTTATCAAAATACCAGTTAATCAGATCATACTTGTCCTTAAAATTGCGGTAAAAGGTCTGGCGGGTCAAGCCGCAGTTATCCACGATATTCTGCACTGTGATCTTGTCCACAGGCGTTGTTTTCATACAGGTTTTCACCGCATCGGCAAGTCTGTATTTGGTTTTTTCGCTTTTGTTTAAATTTTCAGCCATCTTCCGCTCCTGTCTGCATTATACTGGATTTATTCTAACATATGCGGACAGTTTTTTCAAATCTATTAGCGGAAAATGGCTGAAATCTTAGTACTGTTTTATTATATTATTTCTGGAAATTTGGATTCTTTCTTTGAAGCAGCTTGGTAAATTCTATCAGTGGAATGATAGAGATTGCAAGAAGCAGGGAAACACCATATTCCATAAGGGAAATATGCTCAAATCCAAATGCGTTGGACAGGAATGGTATATAGATTACCGCTGTGGTACAAACCAGAGAGGCAACCATGGACATCCATAAATACTTGTTCCGACCCTTCATAGAGAAAATAGATTTATGAAGAGAACGCATATTAAAGGAATGGAAAATCTCTGTCATGGACAGGGTTAAGAATGCCATAGTCATACCATCTGCACTGTTTGTAATCTCCCATACTCCAGATTCTATATAGTGACCGATAAAATATGCTGCCAGTGTGATCAAAGTTGCTGCCACACCCTGAATTGCTACGTTAATACCTACACCGCCTGCAAAGATACCATCTGTAGAGTCTCTTGGAGGACGATTCATAATATCTGCCTCAGGCTCTTCCATCCCCAGTGCAAGCGCAGGGAAACAGTCTGTAATCAAGTTGATCCAAAGCAGATGAACCGGCTTTAAAATGACAAAGCCCATCAGTGTTGCAAAGAATATTGACAGCACTTCAGAAAGGTTGGAAGCCAACAGGAACTGAATGGATTTACGGATATTGTCGTAAATTCTTCTTCCCTCTGCAACAGCTTCAACAATGGTAGCGAAGTTATCATCAGCAAGTACCATATCGGCTACGTTCTTAGTAACGTCAGTACCTGTAATACCCATACCAACACCGATATCAGCATTTTTAATAGAAGGCGCGTCATTTACACCGTCACCTGTCATAGCTGTGATCTTGCCTTTTTTCTTCCATGCATTTACAATACGCACCTTATGTTCAGGCTGAACTCTGGCATAAACAGAGTATTTTTCGATTTCATGTTCGAAATCGCTTTCTGAAATCTCATCTAATTCAGCACCTGTAATGGCCTGGTCAGGTCCTGTAATAATCTCAAGCTGCAGAGCAATTGCAATAGCAGTTTCCTTGTGGTCTCCGGTAATCATAATTGGACGGATACCTGCTTCACGGCATTCTTCAATGGCTGGCTTAACCTCTGGACGTACAGGGTCAATCATACCGGTTAATCCGATAAAGGTAAGCTCCTGCTCTAAATCTCCTGGCTCCACACTCGGTGGCTTCTCATCCCAGGTTCTGTAAGCTGCTGCCAGCACACGGAGTGCATTGTGCGCAAGACCTTTGTTTGACTCTAAAACCTGTACACGATCTTCCTCTGTCATAGGGACAGACTGTCCGTCTTTTAATATATAAGTACAGCATTTTAAAACTTCATCAGGAGCTCCCTTTGTATACTGAATAATAGTTCCCTCAGGAGTCCGATGCACTGTGGACATCATCTTTCTCATAGAGTCAAATGGTGCCTCTGCAACCCTTGGATAATCCTTCACTAACTGATTCTTATCCATTTTAAGTGTCCAGGCATAAGCAACCAAAGCAGCCTCAGTAGGCTCACCCTCTGCCACCATCTCATCATTTAACTGGGCATCACTGCAAAGAGCCATTGCCTTAGCCAGTGTGGTTTCATCATCTGCAACATGCTCAACAACAGTCATACGGTTCTGAGTTAAAGTTCCTGTCTTATCAGAACAGATAATCTGGGTACAGCCAAGAGTTTCTACTGCTGTCAGCTTTCTTACAATGGCATTCTTCTTTGACATATTGGTAACACCAATAGAAAGAACAATGGTTACCACTGCTGCCAGACCTTCCGGAATAGCTGCTACTGCAAGGCTGACTGCTACCATAAATGTATCCAGTACAACTTCTCCTGTTACTGCAGGATATTCTCTGATTAAGCTGACTGCGAAAATAACAGCACAGATTACAATTACAAGCACACTTAAAATCTTACTTAACTGGGACAGTTTTAACTGAAGCGGTGTCTGGCCTTCCTTAGCCTGAGTCAGCGCATCAGCGATCTTGCCCATCTCAGTGTCCATTCCCGTATGTGTAACCACTGCCTGGCCTCTGCCGTATACAACGATACTTCCCATATAGACCATGTTCTTACGGTCACCCAGAGGCACATCCTTGCCATCTGCAGCAGTAAGAATGTTATCTGTTTTCTGTGAAGGCACGGACTCACCTGTTAAGGCTGCTTCTTCCACCTTCATACTTGCACATTCAATAATTCTGGCATCAGCAGGCACAGCATCACCGGCTTCCAAAATAATGATATCACCGCATACCAGTTCCTCACTGTGGATAACCACGTGTTTTCCATCACGGATAACCTTGCTGGTAGCTGCTGCTATCTCCTGCAGCGCAGCAATGGCTTTCTCTGCTTTGTTTTCCTGTACCAGACCCAGCACTGCATTAATGATTACTACTAACATAATAATAATTACATCTGCAAATGATTCTCCTGAGTACAGGGCTGTAACACCTGAAACTGCCGCTGCCACAATTAATATGATAATCATTGGATCAGACATCTGCTCTAAAAACTTCTTCCACAGCGGTGTCTTGGCGGCTTCTGTCAGTTTGTTTTTACCATTGGCCTCCAACCGCTTAGCGGCTTCTCCTGAGTCCAGACCTGACGCGGAAGTTTTTTGATCCTGTAAAACTTCCTCTGCCGTTTTAAGATACTCTCTCATGTTCTCTATTCCTCCTGTTTTTTAGTTCCTGTTATGAGTCCTTCTAGTAGGTTTCTATCATAGGTAATTGACATAATATACCCTATGATACAAAAAGGACCCATATACAGCGTAGTACTGTATATGAGTCTCATTCTTTATAGATAAACCAGACTGCTCTTTCTGAGACGTCATGCTGTTGATTTACCTCGCCACTTCTAGTATGCGGAATTACTCCCTCAAATATTATGAACTTACTAAATAACTTATCACAAGCGGCTCTTTTTGTCAATAACGGGAGACATAAAAAACTAGATCATTTTGTTATAGTTTTAAATTCAAGAGTATAAACAGGACCTCCAAAGGTATAATAGTAATTCAGCTCTACCTTATAAAGCTCTCCATTAAGCTTCACGATTGCTGGAATCTCACGCTCCACATACTCCAAATCAATGCGATTCTTCTTACAGTATAGTTCGATTTCCTCAAAAAACTCCTCCTTGGTCTTTGGATTTTCCTTTAAGTCAACCATAAGTGTATATGCCTTTTTTCCATGATTTAACTGTTTAGCAATTCTGTTGACATAGAGATAATTTCCAGCCCAGATTATAGTCAGCACAACCAAATCCCCAACCAACATATATCTTATACTGCCCGGTGCCAGACCACAGAATAAAAAAAACAGGATAAAAAAGACGGGAAGCCAGTTTGCTGCAGCAGTTCCCCGAAACCAGACCAGCCCCAACTCAGGCAGCGACCTTAAAAACTCAAATCCGAAACCAATAACCATGCAGACAAGAACTACAGGTATAAACTGATCAAATAGAAAGTCCCTGTGCATCTGTAATCCTGATGCCCATACACCTGCCACAGCTCCGGCAAATAAAATCACACCCAAATTTAAGCCTTGACTGAACACCTCTCTCATTTCTTCTTTTTTTATATCTGATTTATTCACTATAGTTCACCTCCATGATTTTATTTCTCACTTCTTTTAGATATTTCCTTGATATATAAATATTTTCATCATTATCCAGAGTAATCTCCATCATTCCATTAAACATAGGCTTAAAAACCCTTATTCTGTCACTGTTTACTATGATGGATTTAGAGATTCTCACAAAGGAGGAAGGGAGGATTCGTTCTAACTCGTAAAGACGTTTTTTCGTGATGTAGTCTTTGCTCTCTTCCTGTATTTTGCTGTTTTCCAACAAATGGACAATCTGCTTCTCCATCACAGATTCAATATATAGGATGTTCTGACTTTCCACTTTCACAATTTCCTTATCTCTGCTGCAGATAAGAATGACTGAGCGAAACATATCATGTTCCAGGTATTCTGTTAAATCTTTCATAGATTTATCTTCATGATGAACATATAAATCAGCCCGTTCCTCCTTCTCCGGATTGATGATTCTTATTTTAACCTTCATAAGCTTCTCCTCTCTCCTCCCCTGTTATGATTTTATTATACTCTCTGGCTTTTCATATTTCCATAAAATTAAGGCAAGTGGCAGTCTCAAACCGTTAAGCGGAATTTTCTTATACAAAATAAGCCCGGAATTATCTTCCGGACTTATTATTATCTGCTATAATTTTATTCCCATAACACAACTTCGCCTGATTCCAGGGACTTTTTCACATCAACAATCCGTTGATTGGAGGACCCTTTAAATCGAAGCTTTAAATCCTTTTTCTCAAGTTCAAACTTCCCATCAACCAGAATATCAATATTCTGTAATAGCTTCATGGTCTCCGGAAGGCATTTTCCCATATCCTCTAACAGATCCTTTTCAAAATCGTAACCTGTATAGCACCAGATGGTTTTTTCCGGATAACGCTGCTTCACCTGTTCCACAAGAGAGACGATTCCCCTCTGGTTTTGAGGATGCATAGGTTCTCCACCAAGCAGGCTTAAGCCGGCAATATAGGAGTGATCCAGAAGCTTAAGGATATGCTCCTCCGTCTCCTCAGTATAGAGATTTCCATATTGGAAATCCCATGCCTCAGAATTAAAGCATTCCTTACAGTAATGGGTACAGCCGCTGACAAATAAGGATACCCTGACTCCGGGTCCATTGGCTACATCCGTTGGTTTGATCGCTGCATAATTCATAACACTGCTCCTACAGATGAAGAACTCTGGATTTGATCTCCTGGGTCTTTCCTGTATTCCAGAAATTCTCTCCCAGATAACCACAGGTTCTTCTGGTTACATTCATCTTCTTTTTATCCTTGTTATGACACTGAGGACATTCCCATTCCATATCATCGTTAATAATGATCTCTCCATCATATCCACATTCCTGGCAGTAGTCAGACTTTGTGTTAAATTCTGCATACTGAATGTTATCATAGATGAACTTTACCACTTCCTCCATAGCCTCTAAGTTGTTAGCCATATTAGGAACTTCTGCATAGGAAATAGCGCCGCCTGATGAGAGAACCTGGAACTGGGCTTCAAAGTTAAACTTGGAGAATGCATCAATCTGCTCTCTTACATCTACATGATAGGAATTTGTATAATATCCTTTATCTGTTACATCTTTAATGACGCCGTAATGCTCTCTGTCAAGCTTAGCAAAGCGGTAACAAAGTGATTCAGCCGGTGTACCATAGAGACCAAAGCCAAGCCCTGTGTCATCCTTCCATCTGTCAACAGCTTCCCTCATATGCTCCATCACACGGACTGCAAATTCCTCACCTGCAGGGTCTGTCTGGCTTACACCCTTCATCAGCTTTGTCATCTCATAAATGCCGATATATCCGAGGGAAATGGTGGAATAACCATCTTTTAACAGGGGATCGATCTTCTCTCCCTTGCCAAGTCTTGCAATGGCTCCATACTGCCAATGAATTGGGCTTACATCTGATACAATTCCCTCCAATGCCTTGTGTCTGCACATGAGAGCTTCGTAACACAGCTCCAGTCTTTCATCTAACAGATTCCAGAATACCTCTTCATCACCTTCTGCAAGAATGGCAATCTGAGGAAGGTTTAAGCTGACAACTCCCTGATTGAATCTGCCTTCGAATTTGTAATTGCCGTTTTCATCCTTCCATGGGGATAAGAAGCTGCGGCAGCCCATACAGCTGAACACATTGCCCTCATAGTTCTCACGCATCTTCTTGGCTGATATGTAATCAGGATACATACGTTTGGAGGAACACTTCACTGCCAGCTTGGTTATATAATCATATCTGCCGCCTTTTAAGCAGTTGTGCTCATCAAGTACGTAAATAAGCTTAGGAAATGCCGGTGTTACGGAAATACCTGCTTCGTTTTTGATTCCGTCAAGTCTCTGGCGGAGAACCTCCTCTACGATCATGGCATTTTCTTCAATATATTCATCATTCTCATCAAGACAGAGGAACAGAGTTACAAATGGCGCCTGACCGTTGGTAGTCATCAGAGTATTGATCTGATACTGAATGGTCTGCACACCTGATTTTAATTCGTCCTTCAGACGGATGTTTACCATCTCCTGTACTGCTTCTGCCGGCAGACTGCTTCCGAAAGCTTCCTCCATCTGTCTCTGGAATTTCATTTTGCTTTTTCTTAAATATTTGCCTAAATGTCGGATATCTACAGACTGACCGCCATACTGATTGCTGGCTACTGCTGCTATAATCTGGGTCATAACTGTACATGCCACCTGAAAGCTTTTTGGACTTTCAATCATTTTCTCATTCATTACTGTGCCGTTATCCAGCATATCCCCAATATTAATAAGACAGCAGTTAAAGATAGGCTGTATGAAGTAATCTGTATCATGGAAATGTAAAATTCCCTGATCATGAGCCATGGAAATGCGCTCAGGCAGCAGCATTCTTCTGGTTAAATCCCTGGATACCTCTCCTGCAATATAATCTCTCTGAGTAGATGCAAGTATGGTATTCTTATTGGAATTTTCCTCTGCCAGTTCTTTATTTTCATTTCTGATTAATTTCAAAATGGACTCATCTGTGGTGTTGGCTTTCCGAAGAAGTGCTCTCTGGTATCTGTAAATCATATATTTTTTGGAAAGTGTGTATTTATTCTTCTGTACAAGACTGCTTTCGATCATGTCCTGAATTGTTTCCACATTTACCACATCTTCGGTCTGAGCCTCCACATGATCCAGGATTTCGTCTATAATTTCGTCTGCAGCCCGCTCAGTAATCTCTACCTCAGCATTGGCCTTCCGTATTGCCTTAACGATCTTTTCCCTGTTGTAATCTACAATCCTGCCATCACGTTTCTGAACCTTAATCATTGCGTTTTCTCCTTTGCGTTCTTCTACATTTTGTATGTTTAGTAGTTGATCCACTACATATTGTGCTTTTTAATTATACACCACACTAGAAAAATGTAAAGGGGTTTTTTATCTATTTTATAATTCTATAAAATTCGTCCTTAATCTTGCCTCTGGCTGAGGCAATTCCACTCCTGCTTTTCTCCCTGCTTCCAGGCATTTTAACAGCCATGCCATATTGTGTCCCAAAGTTCTCATAATCTGAAGCCCTTCTTCATCTTGTTCCACTTCCTCCGGAGAATTGCCATGAACCATATTCCAGTACTGGGATGAAACCACAGGCATCTGGGAAATGGTAAAGTATTTATTTAAAGTGTCCAAAGTGGCAGTGGTTCCTGCTCTTCTTGCAGATGCAATTGCTGCTGCAGGCTTATGAGCAAACTTATGGTTGGCTGCATAAAACATACGATCTAAAAATGAGTAGAGAGAGCCGTTAGCAGATGCATAATAAACAGGCGATCCTACAATCAGACCGTCTGCTGCTTCCATTTTACCAATGACTTCATTGACTTTATCATCTTTAAATACGCACAGGCTGGTTTCTGTACACTTTCCACAGGCAATGCACCCATGGACTGCCTGATTGCCAATATGAACGATCTCTGTTTCTATACCGTCCTTCTCCAGTGTATCTGCCACCTCTCTTAAGGCTCTATTTGTACAGCCCTTTTGATTAGGGCTTCCGTTTAATAACAATACTTTCATCATTGAATCTCCTTCCTGTCTGTATCAGTCTCATTATCAGGAATCCAGCAATCCAATTAAATCCTCTCTGTTTAAACTGCTTAAGGATACAGTGCCTTCTGTAATCACCTGTTCTGCCAAATCCTTTTTTGAATCCTGAAGCTTTAATATGTTCTCTTCTATGGTCCCCTTTGTAATCAGCTTAAAGACTGTTACCTGCTTATCCTGGCCGATTCTGTGGGCACGGTCAGTTGCCTGGTTCTGGGCAGCTACATTCCACCAGGGATCATAGTGAATGACTATGTCTGCAGCAGTCAAATTCAGTCCTGTTCCCCCTGCTTTTAAAGAAATAAGGAAAACAGAAGTCTCATCCTCCCGGAAGGAATTGACCATATGAAGCCGTTCCTCCTTAGGAGTCTGACCGGTCAGCACATAATAGGACAGACCTTCCTTTTTCAGCCTTTTTTGAATAATATCCAGCATAGAGGTAAACTGGGAGAACAGAAGCAGCTTGTGACCGCCTTCCACACCATTCTTGATTAAGTCTATGCAGGTTTCCAGCTTTGCAGAGCTGCCATTGTAATTGCTGTAGCACAGATGGGGATCACAGCAGATCTGTCTCAGCTTCATCAGCTCTGCCAGAATCTGAAGTTTATCAGAGCCGCGATTCCCCTCTGAGGACTGAAGCTGTTCCTTTAAGTGGTAGGCATTGGCATGATATAAATCCTTCTGTTCTTTATCAAAAGCTGAATAAACCACTGTTTCCAGCTTATCCGGCAATTCCTTTAATACATCCTTTTTTAAGCGCCGCAAAATAAAGGGACCAATAAGGCGGTGGAGATTCTTTAAGCTCTCTTTTTCCCCGTCCCTGACAATAGGCGCTTCAAAGTCTTTCTTGAATCTGGAATAACTAAATAAAAATCCCGGCATAAGAAAGTCGAAAATGCTCCACAGCTCAGCCAGACGGTTCTCAATTGGGGTTCCTGTAAGAGCAAATCTGGTCTTAGCGTTGATACTTTTTACAGCTTTAGCACTGTGGGTGGATGCATTTTTAATAAACTGGGCTTCATCAATAATATGAAAACGGAAATCCTTATCTGCATAAAGATCAATGTCCCGTCGTAATAAGTCGTAAGAAGTGATGAGAATATCCACATCACCGGTATCAGCAAGAAGCTCCTTACGCTCTGCTGCAGTACCTGTTATAATTCTGGATTTTAAGGCAGGCGCAAAGGTATGAATCTCATTTTCCCAGTTATAGATCAGAGAAGCTGGACATACAATCAGAGATAAAGCATCTTGATTCTTCCCGGCTTCATCAAGAAGCAGGGTTATGACCTGAAGAGTCTTACCAAGACCCATATCATCTGCCAGAATTCCTCCAAATCCATAAGAATCCAAGGTCCGCAGCCATCGGAATCCTATCTTCTGGTATTCCCGCAGCACACCTTTTAAAGAATCAGGAACCTCATAGTCACTGTCTTCAATGGATTTCATGCCTCTGACCACTGCCTTAAACAGCTGATCCCTGTAAAAGGTAATGCCGCTTGCTTCCTTCAGTATATTATCAAGATACAGGGCGCGGTAGGCCGGAAGTCGAAAGGTTTTACTCTCCAGCTCTGCCTTTGTCAAGGCAAGTCCATCAAGAAGCTTTGCCACTGTAATAAGCCCATTATCATCCAGACTTAAAAACTCACCATTTTTTAAACGGTAATAAGATTTTTTCTGTTTGTATTCTGCCAGAAGACTTGAAAGCTCTGTTTCTGTCATACCTTCCGTATCAACCTGAAGCTCCAGCCAGTTTCCTGAACTGCGGACTCCTATATTAACCTTGGGGGATGGCAGAATCTTAAGCTTCCTAAATGAATCGGAAAGATATACATCTCCCTGATCCATAAACTCCTGCATTCCGTCCTTTAACAAATGATACACAGCATCTTCATCATCTTTTATAATTGGATACTCCGTCTCATACTCTTTATACTTAAAATATCTGGTAATCAGCTGGCTGATGCGGAATTCCCCCGGAACATCCCGGCATACTGTTCTCGGCAGTTTTTCATCCTCCACAGGCTGGAAGGAGTAGTCTCCATAGGACAGGGTCGGCTTTAAAATCACTTCTCCCTGCTTTGTGGAGTCAAAATCAAATCTCACCTTTAATTCCTCCGGCTTGTAGGAATCTAAATCAATGCCTCCCGAATCAATGGCACAATAAGCGGCTATTTTTTTCAGAACACGCTCGTAAAACAGCGGCATGTCCTTTACATTCACCTCTGTTTCATAGGCAGAACCCGGCGCATCAAGCATCTGTTCTAAGAATACTCCCAAAGCTTCACTGCATGCTTCATCGCAGCAATAGAGATTCTTGTCATCAATGATATACAGACGGCGTTCTCCCTCAAATACCAGCAGCTTTTTATCGATAGAAACACGGACTCCTGTTTTTCCCTGTTTTTTTACAGAAACCATCATATCCGGGTTCTGATCAAGAACCTTGACTAATCTTTTTGCTCCCCTGTAATCCTCCAGTTCCAGCTGGCAGCCACTGATGAGACGGAAGAAACGGTCTCTGTTGGCACGGCTTAAATTGAGGAAACGAAGAACCGGAATGTTAGTCACTGAACCCCTTTTAAACTGCTCATAATGCTCACAATAGGCATTGACCAGTTCTATAATAAATTCAACCAGGGGTCTTGATTCCGGTGTAAATACAGACAGATCATGGTGAAATGCCAAATTCTTGCCGTATTCCACATAAGAACCATTTTCCACTGCTTTTGCAAAGCTTACCAAATCTTTAATCAGGTACATACGTTCACTGCCAAGCTTAAACTCCATTTTCAAGTCTTTTCTTCCAACCAGAAGGGATACGGAAAGCCTTACTTCAACAGCCTCTCCTTCGCTCATAATCCGGGCAACTTCCCTGTTTGTATATTCCCGGATCATAGTTCTTGCCTGCTGTGAGGTTGTTACCGGTCTTTCCGCAGATGCAGATGACTGCTCTGTATATGCTTTAAAAAGGGACTGTCCATGAGCACACATCCCTTTATAGGAATTACCCTGCACACAGGAACAAGAGTAGTCAATTACCTGACTACCCTTGATATGCAGAGTGGTTCTATATTGATATCCCTGGTCTTCCACCAGACCTTTGACAGCTGATTCCCCTTTCCAGAAGGTGTTGACCGTCATCTGAGATATTTTCATATGTTTTCACATCCGTTCCATATTATTTAGCAAACGTATACGGGAAAACAAGTTCCTTACATACGTTCAGGGGCTTCAATACCAAGAAGCCCGATACAGTTATTGAGTACCTCCATAGCAAGTGTTATCAGATGAATCCAGGATGCCTGCTGTTTCTTATCAGTTTCCGTAATAATTCTTGTGTCGTGGTAAAAACGATTACAGCCATTGGCAAGCTCATAAACATATTGACAAATCTTATGGGGAGCAAGCTCTTCAAAGCTGGTTTCCACCACCTCATTATACCTGGACAGCAGAAGCATTAAGTCTTTTTCTGAAGCAGAAGCTGCTGGAAGAATCTCCGGCTCTCCTGTATATTTATCTTCCACTTCTTCATATTTACTAAGAATTGATTTGATACGTACGATAGTGTAGAGAATATAAGGACCTGTATTGCCCTCAAAGGAAAGGAAACGATCCATATCAAATATATAATCCTTAGAAGCCTGATTGGACAGATCACCATACTTCAAAGCAGCTAAACCTACCATTCTGGCAGTATCCATTGCTTCTTCCTCAGATACTGTACGGTTCTCAATAATCTTCTCATAAGCAGCCTGATTAATATCTGAGATTAAATTCTCCAGACGCATCACACCACCAGCCCTTGTTTTAAAAGGCTTACCATCCTTGCCATTCATTGTGCCAAAGCCTAAATAGGACATCTTCTTATCAGGTGCTACTATTCCTGCCTTTTTGGCAACACGAAATACCTGCAGGAAATGTAGCTCCTGCCTTTTATCTGCTAAGTAGATATACCAATCCGGTTTAAGATCCTTTTCCCTCTCAACAATGGTTCCAAGATCTGAGGTGGAATAAAGGGAAGCTCCGTCTGATTTTCGTACTATACAGGGAGGCAGCTCCTTAGAATCTCCTGGCTCTGCAATATCTACTACAAGGGCTCCCTGACTCTCATAGGCCAGTCCCTTATCAACCAGTTCCTGAATTAACCCTGGAATATACTGCTGTGCATCGCTTTCGCCTTTCCACAGATCATAGGTAACATTAAGATTTCCATAGTTTTTCTTTAAATCTTCAATAGAAACATTCATAATATGTTTCCATAAAGCCCTGTAAGGAGCATATCCGTTCTGAAGCTTTAGAGTTGCATCATGGGCTCTGGTGCTGAATGCCTCATCTTCTTTTGACTTGGCACTTGCTGCCGGATAAATCTCCTCCAGCTTACCAATGGTAAATGGAGCTTCCGTTGGATATTCTCCTGTAAAGCCCTCATCAAAATAAGGCAGATCAGGTTCTCTGTCACGAAGCTCTTCGATAATCAGTCCCATCTGAAGTCCCCAGTCACCAAGATGAACATCTCCTATCATATTATGTCCAAGGAAAAGCCCCATACGCTTAATGCTTTCTCCAATGATTGCTGAGCGGAGATGTCCGATATGAAGAGGCTTTGCCACATTGGCACCGCCGTAATCAACCACTACAGTCATTGGGTTTTCTGCCTTTTCACTGCCGCAGCGGTCCTCAGTGACCATTGCATTGATATAATCTGCCAGATAAGTGTCTTTCAGCTTTAAGTTAATAAAGCCAGGCATAACTGCACCCACTTCTTCAAACAGGCTGCTGCCTGAGAGCTTCTCTACCACCTCATTGGCTATATCAATGGGTTTTTTCTTATATGCCTTGGCTGCTGCCATGGCACCATTACACTGATATTCACAGAGATCGGGACGATTGGATAAGGTTACCTTTGCATAGCTTTCCTCATATCCACATTCTGTAAATGCGGTTTTTATCTCCGCAGTGATCAAAGTAAGAATCTTCTTCATCTGTTCCTGGTCTCCTTTTGTTTTCTATTCTAAGTTTCTCTATTCTCTGTTTCTCTATACTTCTGTTTCCTGTCCTGTAAGGATAATCATACTATATTCCAGATATTGCTAAGCTAAATATTAATTATATTACAATCATATATAAAAATCAAATAGATTTAACAACAGAACCGGACTTAAGAGGGTTTAAGGCTGCTGCCCATGCTCCTTTTTCCAGTTTTTGATCTCTTCCAGCCTCTGCTTTATAAGTTCCTCCTGCCCTTCTCCTGTTGGCCTGTAGTATTCCCTGTCCTTAAGAGAATCCGGCAGACACTGCATGGCAGTGAGACGTTCCTCAGTCTCATGAGCATATTTATAACCTTCTCCATAATGAAGCTCCTTCATCAGACCGGTAGGTGCATTGCGGATTACAAGAGGTACAGGCTCTGCCAGAGAATTCAAGGCATCCTCCTTACAGGTCTCATATCCTACATAAGCCGAGTTGGACTTAGGAGCCATGGAAAGATAAATCACAGTATGAGCCAGGTTCACATTGCACTCAGGCATTCCGTTAAAATGACATGCCTGATAAGCGGATACTGCAAGAGTAAGAGCCTGACTGTCTGCCATTCCGATATCCTCACTGGCAAAACGGATGAGTCTTCTGGCAACATAGAGAGGGTCCTCTCCTGCTTCCAGCATGCGGGACAGCCAGTATAAAGCCGCATCCGGATCGCTGTTTCTCATAGATTTATGAAGGGCAGAAATGATGTTATAATGCTCCTCCCCCTTTTTATCATAGAGAAGGGATTTGCGGCTGATACACTGCTCCAGTCCCTCACGGGTCACGGTTGTCTGCTCTGCACTGATCTCACCGTTTAATACTGCCATCTCCAACGTATTAAGAGCTGTTCTGGCATCTCCATTGGCAAAGCGGGCGATTGCCTCCAGCATATCCTCCGTTATTCCGATTCTCTGATCTCCAAGTCCCTGTGGACTTTTAAGAGCATTATGGAGAAGCTGCACGATGTCTTCAGTAGTCAGCGCCTTCAGCACAAAGACTCTGCATCTGGATAAAAGAGCTGCATTGATCTCAAAGGAAGGATTCTCTGTTGTTGCACCGATTAGAATTATACTTCCTTTCTCTACATAAGGAAGAAATGCATCCTGCTGTGCTTTATTAAAACGATGAATCTCGTCCACAAATACAAGAGTCCTGATTCCCACACGTCGGTCACGCTCTGCCTGTGCCATTACCTCTTTGATCTCCTTAATTCCACTGGTCACTGCACTAAAATCCAGAAAATTAGCTTTTGTTCTATTTGCAATAATTCTAGCAAGGGTGGTCTTCCCCACTCCGGGCGGGCCCCAGAAGATCATGGAACAGATATGATCCTGGTCAATAATGCTTCTTAATACCTTCCCTTCTCCCAGCAGATGGCTCTGACCTGCGAATTCCTCCAGACTCTGAGGACGCAGCCTGCTTGCCAAAGGCGCCTGACTGCGAAAGTCATCAAATAGAGATAATTGCTCCACTGTGTTCACCTCTTTATTTTATCATTGAATTTGTCTGTTTTGTCTCTTCCTATATTATAGTATTATCGCAAGCAAAATGCAAACACTTGTTCTTTTTCATCAGGGGTTCGACCCTTTTCAAAAAGGGTCGAACCCCTGATGAAAAACCCCTCGTAAAAAAGACCGGAAAGATTATTCTCTCCGGTCCATCTTGTCAATCTTCAATTATACTCTGGACAGATATTCACCTGTACGTGTATCAATCTTAATCTTGTCGCCCTGGCTTACGAATAATGGAACATAAACCACTGCACCTGTCTCAACAGTAGCAGGCTTAGTTGCTCCCTGAGCAGTATCGCCCTTGAATCCTGGCTCTGTGTCTGTAATCTCCAGTTCTACGAACATTGGCGGCTCTACAGAGAATACCTTGCCATTATAAGAACAAATCTTAAGAGTATCGTTTTCCTTAACAAACTTTAAAGCATCACCAATGGTTTCTGCACCTAATGCAATCTGCTCATAAGTTTCTGTATCCATAAAATTGAAAAGGTCGCCGTCTGCATAGAGGTACTGCATGTCCACTCTGTCAATTCTCGCTGCCGGGAACTTCTCTGTTGGACGGAATGTACGCTCCTGTACGCCACCATTAACAACATCTTTTACTTTTGTTCTTACAAAAGCAGCACCCTTACCAGGTTTTACATGTTGAAACTCCATGATCTGATATACAACACCATCAATCTCTAATGTAAGACCGTTTTTAAAATCACCCGCTGATATCATAAATGATATTCCTCCTATAATTTCTCTTCATTAATCAACTATATTCTATACTATAATACACCTATTTTCAACACTTTTTTCCAATTATGCATTTTAAGCCTCTATACAGCTCACATTTTGCCTGTTAAGTAGTCCATGGCAAGAACATATCCACGAAGCCCCAAACCCACTACCTGACCTGTACAGACAGGCGCTGTCACTGAGGTATGACGAAATTCCTCTCTTTTGTGTACATTTGAAATATGTACCTCTATCTTAGGAATCTCCAAAGAAGCCAGTGCATCCCGAAGCGCATAGCTGTAATGGGTAAATGCACCCGGATTAATAATTATTCCTTCCGTTCCGTTACTGTATGCCTCCTGAATCTTATCAATGAGCCCGCCTTCATAATTGCTCTGATAAATGTCCAGCTCATGGCCCTCTCTAAGAGCTTTCTCTTCCATCATAGCAATCAGACTGTTATAATCTTCAGTTCCATAGATTCCCTTTTCCCTGATTCCCAGAAAATTCAGATTAGGTCCGTTTAACAGCAGTATCTTCATGATCCTATCCCAGTCCTCTCTATTAATTCCGTTACAATATCCTCTATGCTGCAGTCATTGACATTTAAGATTTCATCTGCTGCCATGCGGTAAACAGGATCACGTGCAGCGATGAGAGAGTTGACCTTCTCCTCTGCATCTCCTCCCTGTAACAGCGGACGGGTGGTATCTCCCTTTAACCGGCAAAGAACTGTCTCAGGGGAAACCTCCAGATATATCACTGTGCCAATCTGCTTTAGCATACGGCGGTTTGCTTCTAACAGAGGAAGCCCTCCTCCTACGGATATGACAGCAGCTTCTGTTCTTCTTAACAGGGTTTCCAGCACACTGGTTTCTATTCTGCGGAATTCCCCTTCTCCCTTCTCAGCAAAGATTTGAGAAATGGTCATTCCTGCTGCCTCCTCTATCATTAAATCCGTATCCAGAAATGGCATATTGAGGTGTGTGGAACAGGCGGTGCCTACTGTGGTTTTCCCTGCTCCCATAAAACCAATGAGAATTATACTTTTCACTGTCTTGCCTCCAGTTCCCTGATCATCAGCTCTCTGGCCTCATCGACAATCTCAGCAGTGAATACTGCCTCAGGATTCCACAGCTCATAAGCTATGATTCCCTGATAGATCAGCATATCAAGTCCTCCCAGTGCTCTGCCTCCTGCCGATGTAACATGCTGCATAAATCTGGTTTCAATAGGGGTGTATACAATATCTACAGCAACATCAATTTTCTTATAAAATGTGCCATCCTCCACAGGTGCCTCATCTATATGAGGATACATTCCCACACTGGTTGTCTGTATGGCAAGATACTTTCCATCGGGAATGTTCTTATAATCTTTCAGCGCCATAGGAATCATAATCTGTCTTCCAAATCTTCCATTGATGTCATCAGCCAGCATAACAGCCTTATCCAGACTGCGGTTTAAGATGTATACAACCTTAGCTCCTTCCTTGGCAAGTACATAGGCGGCAGCCTTTGAGGCCCCCCCTGCTCCAATAAGGATACAAGACCTGTTATGAATGGCAACATCTGCTCCTGTCATTGCTCTCTTAAGCCCTGCTGCATCTGTGTTATAACCGATGTATCCGCCTTCTGTTCTTACCAGAGTATTCACTGCTCCAATCACTCTGGCATCTTCATCAATATCCAGCAGATAAGGCATCACAGCCTGCTTATGAGGTACCGTCACATTAAGCCCTGTAAAATTCAGTGCATAGGCGCCTTTTACTGCATCTTCCACTTTATCACCCTGAACTTTAAGAGGAACATAAATCTGGTTTACTCCAGTTTTTTCAGAATAAAAATTATGCATCAGAGGTGACAGGGAATGCTCCACCGGATTAGCCATAACACCGCATACTTTAGTTTTTCCGTTTATCATACTATCTGCCTCTTTTTTTATAGTTTCTGTAAAAATATAAAACAACAGCCTCCAGATAACGTTTCAGCACAATCTGAATCTCTTCCCTGGGATTCATAGGCTTCACCAGAATCGCATAGATTCCTGTTCTTTTGGCCCCATAGACATCAGTAAATAACTGATCCCCTACAAAAATGGTTGTATCTCTGTCTGTTCCCATCAGTTCCATTGCCTTTTTATAGCTTTTTCTTGAGGGCTTGTTTCCTTTGTAAATATACTTAGAGCCGCCTACAGCCTTTGCAAAAGCTGCAACTCTCGGCTCCTTGTTGTTGGAAAGCAGACACACCTCCATCCCCATTCTTTCAAGCCTGTTAAAAAGCTCTATGGCTCTTTCATCAGCTGGCGCATCATGGGGCACCAGAGTATTGTCTACATCAAAAATAACGCCTCTGATTCCTTTTTCATAAAACTCATCAAATGCAATCTCATAAGTTGAACTCACATCTTCATCCGGGTAAAATCTCTTTAACATACGTTTTCCTACTTCTTCAACAGTTTGCCGAGTTCCTCCATGAATGTATTCACATCCTTGAATTCACGATATACTGACGCGAATCTTACGTATGCTACCTCATCGACTTCTTTCAGCTTATTCATCACCATCTCACCAATAACGGTGGTCTCCACTTCCCTCTCCTCTAAATTAAACACCTGAGTCTCAATCTCATTGACCATGGTGTCAATCTGCTGGGAAGAAACGGGCCGCTTATGACAGGAGTGGACAATTCCCTTCTCTATCTTGGAACGGTCGTAAATCTCCCTGGAATTATCCTTTTTAATGACCATTAACGGCATGGTTTCCAGCTTTTCATAAGTGGTAAAACGTTTCCCGCATTTTTCACATTGTCTGCGGCGCCGAATGGAACTGTTATCATCGGCTGGTCTGGAATCAATGACCTTTGTGTCTGCTTCGTTGCAAAATGGACATTTCACGTCGCTAATCCTCCTGTATTCAGAATTTATTCCTGATTAATTATGTATCTAATATACCCTACTATCTTTAGAATCGCAAGACTATCTTAGCCTATATACCGCAATTCTCAGTTGCTTTCTCTAAATCCACCTTTACTAAAATAACATCAGGTCCTACCTGACAGATGTTGCAAAAGGGAATGATGTACTCCTTTTCACGAACCAGAAATCCGCAGAAGCTGCCGGGACCGGGAACGATAAGGGCAAGCATACAGCCTGTGTCCATATCAAAATCCACGTCTCCAACAAAGCCCAGTCTCTTACAGTCACAGATATTAATTACTTCCTTTTGTTTCAGATCACATATACGCATAGCTATACTCCTTCTATTGGCTTAGTATATTCTATGCACCGGATGTCTGTGTGACCCGCCATCTGTTATTGTTTTCATTTCTACTGATCTATATTATTGTTGTCTTTATATCCATTTTCAATAATAATCTCATTGTCAGAGGGCTCATTGGTTTCATATCCTCTGTTTATATCATATGCCTCATAAGCTTCATAGGTTATGTAAGGCTCCGGCTCCTGACTTTGTTTCAAATCCAGATAAAATTGGGCCAATGTACACTGCATATATGGAAAAACCCATAACAAACCAATTCCCATAGAGCAATAACCAAGCAGCACCATACCGAAAAAGCTAAAATTAACATAAAACAATCTTCCTTTATGCCCCTTCATCATTGAAAAACTTTCCTTCATACACTCTATGACCCCTTTATCAGGTGAATCAATCAGAATGAATACGCTCTGGGAGACAGAATAAGAAAATATAATTGATCCAACATATGTTAGTATCACTATTAAAATATATAGAATAACCAACACCATATTGCCTGTAATAGCCATGCTGATCTGAACCACCATCTGAGGAACAGAGATAAGCAGATTAATTAAGTAAATCAAAAAGAGCAACCCTAAAAATTTAAGAGGACTGTTTCCAAAGGCATATAAAACATCACCTATATCTGCAGACTGACCTCTGGAGAGTTTCATATAAATAGAGTTCATTCCCACTCCCAAAAGACCAATCACAGCTACGATGACAAACCCGACCACCAGGGCGAATATAAGATTTTCCACCATCTGCCAAACTGGGTTTACTGTACTGTAAAATCCTTTAAAAGTGATTACCGTATAAATTCCCAATCCAAATATTGAAAGAAAAACAATAACTATTGTAAGTAAGGATATAAGAAGCATAATTCCAATACACAAACCATAATTCCCTTTTAAAGTATTCTTAGCTCTTTTTTTAAGTTCTGCCGACGTTGTTCTCATTAGAAGTCACCTCCAAAAGGATTTGATGTAAAGAAGCCAAGCGCAATCATAAGGATCAGGAATACAATGCCCAAAACCATTCCTATAATTGATGTAATAAGTCCTGTCTTTGCATAGTTTTCCATACGGTCACCTGTATTAGAGAGCAAGGCAAACAAAATCCCCAGACCGCCAAATATAAAACCTCCATAACAACAGCAGGCTGTTACAATGGATAATATCCCCATAATAAGAGAGGCCAAAGCCATGTTGCTCTGTTTCGCATTGCTGGGTTTATAGCTCCCGGATGACGTTCCTTCTGTTTCTTCATAACCAGAACCATTTTCATACTCCATATTGTGTCTCCTTTTATATTATTAATAAATATTTCCAGTTTATTATACAATATTCTTTCAATTATGTAAAACAAAAATCCGGCAGAATCTGTAAAAACAGACCGCAGCCGGATTTTTAATTTATAGAGCCTGTATCGCAGAATCTCTGCCGAAACCCGTTAATTAATATAACGGAACAACAGCTCCTTCGTAAGTATCTTCAATAAATTTCTTCACAGTATCGCTTGTGAGAGCTTCCATTAAAGCTTTGGTGGATTCTGTGCTTTCTTCACCTTCACGAACTGCTACAACATTGCCATAAGTAGTTGCTGCAATGGAGTCAGTATCTTCTGCTGCCAGTGCGTCAGAAACCTTTAAACCTGCCTGGATTGCATAGTTACCGTTAATTACAGCAATATCCACATCACCTAAAGAACGTGGAAGCTGAGCTGCTTCGATTTCGATGATATTTAAGTTCTTATCATTCTTAACAATGTCCTTTTTGGTTGCTTCCAGACCAACACCTTCTTTTAACTCAATGAGACCGTTGTCAGCCAGAAGAAGGAGTGCTCTTGCTTCATTGGAAACGTCATTAGGAACAGCTACATCAGCTCCGTCAGGAAGCTCTTCTAAAGATGTGGTTTTGCCGCCATAGATTCCGAATGGCTCATAATGAATAGAGCCTGCACTTACAAGTGTTGTTCCTCTCTCTTCATTAAACTGCTCTAAGTATGGGAAATGCTGAAAATAGTTTGCATCTAAATCTCCGGAATCCAGAGCCACATCAGGCTGAACATAGTCTGTGTACTCTTTGATCTCCAGATCATAACCTTTTTCCTTTAAAACTTCCTTAGCTGCCACTAAAATCTCAGCATGAGGAGCAGGTGTGGCACCTACAATAATCTTCTTTAAATCCTCTGCCTTCGCTTCTGTTGCCTCTTCACCTGCAGCTTCTGTAGTCTCTTCGCCTGTTGTTGCTGCCTCTGTTGCTGTTTCTACTGCAGTAGTTGCTGCTGTGGTCTCCTTTGCTCCGCCGCCGCAAGCTGTCAGTGCACCTGCTGCCAGTACTGCTGCTGCCAATACATAGATTGATTTCTTCATAATTAAATTCCTCCTTTTTTTTATAAAAGCTTTATATGTAATGCCTTAATATGGCAATTACTTACTTCATAACTCACTTAATTAATTCTCTTATCATTTATCTTCGCCAGCTTCATTCCTGCTTCCTGAATAATCTGTACGATAATCACCAGAATCGCCACAGTAACAAACATCATCTCTGTTTCATATCTGTAATAGCCGTATTTGATAGCAATATCTCCAAGACCGCCGCCGCCTACAAAACCGGACATTGCGGAATAGCCCAGAATCGTTGTAATAGATAGAGCTGCACCAATAAGAAGTGATGGTTTTGCCTCAGGCAGCAATACCTTCCATACAATCTCAAAGGTTGAAGCGCCCATGGATTTAGCTGCTTCAATTACACCTGCGTCCACTTCTTTAAAGGAAGACTCCACCACTCTTGCTACATAAGGAGCTGCTGCAAATACCAGCGGCGGGATAACAGCTTTTGCTCCAAGAGTTGTTCCCACAATTCTCTTAGTAATAGGAAGTACCATAATCAGTAAAATAATAAATGGAACTGAACGAAGCAGATTAATGATTAATCCCAGTATTTTATGAATCAAGGGAAGAGGTCTGATCCCGTCCTTATCTGTAACAATCAGAATAATTCCAAGTGGAATTCCAATTAAATAGGAGAATAAGGAAGAGGTAAAGGTCATAAACAGAGTTTCCAATATTCCTGTTTTCAGCATATCAATGGTTGATGCATCAAAAATCATAATCTTTCACCTCCTCATGGGGTACTTTGGCTGTTTTTAAATAGTTAAGAATACGGTTGGCATCTATTTCATCTTCAGGAAGCTGAATCACCATCTGCCCCATGGCAGTTCCCTTAATGTCTCTGGTCTCTGCATGGATAATATTCACAGGGACTTTACAGGCAAGAATCATATTGGCAAGTACAGGCTCAAAAGAGGAACGTCCGTCAAATGAGATTCTCACTCTTTTAGAATTGCCAAAGCCTACTACCTGTTCTGCCGCATCTCCCAATATCAGCTGACGGCCGATTTTGGATTTTGGCTCTGAGAAAATGCGGGAAACACTTCCAACCTCTGCAATATGGCTCTGATCAATAATTGCCACACGGTCACAAATGGCTTCAATTACCGACATCTCATGGGTGATTACTACCACTGTCACCCCCAAATCTTTATTAATTTCTTTTAATAAATTTAATATGGATTTAGTTGTGTTGGGGTCCAGCGCACTGGTTGCCTCATCGCAGAGAAGGATTTTAGGATTGGTGGCAAGTGCTCTTGCAATTGCTACCCTCTGCTTCTGTCCTCCTGACAGTTGGGCCGGATATGCCTTTGCTCTGTCCTGTAAACCTACCAGTTCCAGAAGCTCCATTGCCCTTTTCTTTGCGTCCTTTTTAGCTGTTCCTGCTATTTCCAGAGGAAAGCAGATATTCTGGATTACATTTCTCTGTGCCAGCAGATTAAACTGCTGAAAAATCATACCCATGGACTGCCTTGCCATTCGCTGCTGTCTCCCTGTCATGGCTGACAGGCTTCTGCCTTCAAAAAGCACCTTCCCTGAAGTGGGAACCTCCAGATAGTTAATACATCGTACCAAAGTACTTTTTCCTGCTCCGCTAAGTCCGATAATGCCAAATATCTCTCCCTGTTCAATGGACAGGTTAATATCCTCTAAAGCTTTAATGGGACCACTGGCAGTTTTGAACTCTTTTCCAAGCCCCACCAGCTCAATAATCGGTACTGCTGTTTCCATGATTTTATTTCCTTTCAATAGGTTTTAGACTTTTTATCTTTCTTGTAATAACGCAAAAAGGGCCACAAGTCCTGCATAGACTTGCGACCCAGTCATTTTAATTCAGGCATCCCTGCCCCCAAATCATCACAATCCATACAAATGAATATCCACTATAGGGTTTTTATGGCACATTAACATACGACACATCATCATACACATGTCGTTCATCATACACATATTCATCTGCATAGTTGTTTGCTGATTCATGGCAGTTTCTCCTTTCCACTCATTTCTTTCCTACAACCTGACTAGGAATTACTTAAGGCGTATTTTACGCCACTTCATCCTCTTTGTCAAGCATTTTCTATAATTATTTCAGACTTCGTATTACTATTCAGACTTCTTAAGAGCAGAGGTCAATAATTACCTGAGCAAATATCTTTACACAGGTCAATAATTCTTCCACTACTGCAAATTCATCTGCTCCGTGCATACGGTTGTCTGTTCCAGGCATGGAAGCTCCGAAAGCAACTCCATTTTCCAGAGAATGTACGTAGGTGCCGCCGCCTGTAAAGATACATTCTCCCTTTTCACCTGTGTAATCTTCATAAGCCTTTAATAGAGTTTTTACAAAATGAGAATTGCCATCTACATGGTGAGGCGGTCTCATGGAATCATTGTGAAGAGTCAGCCCCTTCGCTGCCATATTCTTTCTCACTACCTCAAGTACATTTTCCTCATTGGAGCAGATTGGACAACGGCTGTCAAATGTTCCATCCAGTCCGGTATCTGTGATCTTTAGCAGGCTGAATGCCAGTGTTAAGTCACCTGACAGTTCATCACCCATAGCGATTCCAAGGGCTTTGCCTTCTGTATCACCATGAGGCATTAATTCCAGCAGGTTGCGGATCATAGCAGTCTGCTCACACTCTGCAAGGGGAAGTTTGCTTAAGTATACCAGAAGACCGGTCAGCGCATTATTGCCTTCCTCAGGAGTAGATGCATGAGCCCCTGTTCCGATTGCAGTAATATCGGCATGATCCTCTTCCACTTCAAATTCAAAGACAATTCCTGTCTCTTTCTCTGTTTCCGCTGCTGCCTGCTCCAGATCTTCTACCTTAATACCACTGACTCTGGCTTTTGTTTTTCCAGGAACAACATTCACCTTGATTCCTGCTTCTAAGCTTACCAGCTTAGGCATAGCAGAAGAAGCAGCCCACTCTGCTGTAAAATGGCCGCTTAGAGAACCTTTCTCTGTATTAACAACAGGGAAAGAGGCATCAGGTGAAAATGTCATAGGCGCTTCTTTTTCCACTGCATAGTAATGGTCAATATCAGAGCTGCCGCACTCTTCATCAGTGCCAAGAATTAAACGGACATTCTTAGAAAGAGGGATATTTAATTCCTTAACAGCCCTCATTGCATACAAAGCAGCTACAGCAGGTCCCTTATCATCTGCTGTACCACGTCCGTATAGCCTGCCGTCTTTTTCCACAGGTACAAATGGCTCTGTTTCCTTCCAGCCCTCTCCTGCAGGAACCACATCAAGGTGGGCAAGAATATCAAGGTGACGCTCCTTGTCATTTAAATCTGCTGTTCCAACATAATTATCATAATTATTAATGGAGAAGCCATAAGATTCTGCCATTTCCAATGCCTGATTCAAAGCTGTAAAGGCGCCTTCCCCAAAAGGCATTCCCTCTTTGTATGGCATCTTCTCACTGTTGATCCGGCATAAAGTGCATATATCCTCGATCATCTCCTGCTTGTGAGCAGCCACATACTCTTCAATCTGTTTTCTGTACATACTTATCCTTCCTTTCCGACTAACTATTTCATCATGGAAGCAAGAGTTTCATTGACTACCTTGCCATCCGCCTTGCCTTTGACTCTTGGCATCAGTACTTTCATGATTTTACCCTTGTCAGCAGGGGAAGGTGTTTCAATTCCAAGCTCTGCAAGTACAGCGTCAATCACTTCTCTGATCTGATCCACAGACATATCCTCTGGGGCAAATTCCTTGTAAACTGCAATTCTGGCTGCAGCCTCTTCCCTGATATCATCTCTGTCAGCAGGTGCTGTATCATAGGTTTCCTGACTCTGCTTCAGCTCTTTCTTAACGATTGCATTGGCTTCGTCTTCTGTCATGGGGTGATCCTTGTTGTCAATTTCAAAATTCTTCAGTGCAGCAAGAAGCATGGACAATGATTCTTTCCTTGGCTTGTCTTTTGCCTTCATAGCTTCCACCATTGCTGCTCTTACTTCATCAATCTTGCTCATAAATGCTGCCTCCTTATATTTTGATTCTCCAGATTAATTGTGTCCGAATTCACTGAGCTTTAAGCCTGGATTACGTTCTTCCACCATTCCAACGCTCCAGCTGTTAACAAAGAGAAGCAGAGGATTGTCTCTTAAGTCCTTAATCCGCTTCATATCCGATGTTCCCTGAATCTTAGCTACATCCACTTCTTCTTTATTCACTACCCAGCGGATATATTCGTATGGAAGCTTCTCCAGCTTCACTTCCACATTGTATTCATTCTCCAGACGATAGGTTAAAACCTCAAACTGAAGCTCACCTACCACACCCACTATAATCTCTTCCATTCCGGTATTAAACTCCTGGAATATCTGAATGGCACCCTCCTGGGCGATCTGGTTTACACCTTTAATAAACTGTTTCCGTTTCATAGTATCCATCTGACGGACCCTTGCAAAATGCTCCGGTGCGAAAGTAGGAATTCCTTCAAATTCAAACTTTTCATTGGATTTACATAGGGTATCACCGATGGAGAAAATACCCGGATCAAAAACTCCGATAATATCTCCCGCATATGCCTCTTCCACGATCTTACGATCCTGAGCCATCATCTGCTGGGGCTGGGACAGTCTCATCTTCTTATTGCCCTGCACAAAGTTAACCTCCATGCCTGCCTCAAACTTCCCTGATACAATTCTCATAAAAGCAATTCTGTCTCTGTGAGCCTTGTTCATATTGGCCTGAATCTTAAATACAAAGGCTGAAAACTCCTCTTCGAAAGGATCAATTACTCCAGTAGTTGTAAGTCTTGGAAGTGGTGAGCTGGTCATCTGAAGGAAATGCTGTAAAAAGGTTTCCACACCAAAGTTGGTCAGTGCCGAACCAAAGAAAACAGGGGATAAATTACCTCTGCTGACTCTGTCCATATCCAGTTCATCACTGGCTCCGTCCAACAGCTCAATCTCCTCCATAAGCTGTCGATGATGATCCTCACCAATCATCTCATCTACATGGGAATCCCCTAAGGAAACCTCTGTAGCCTCTGCCTTATGACCGCCTGTACCTGCATGAAAAGCTGTAATGCTCTTAGTAAAACGGTCATAAACCCCTTTAAAGCCCTTTCCACAGCCAATAGGCCAGTTTACAGGGCATGTACGGATTCCAAGAACCGTCTCAATCTCATCTAACAGCTCAAAAGGGTCTCTTGCTTCCCGGTCCATTTTATTAATAAAGGTAAATATCGGGATATGGCGCATGACACAAACCTTAAACAGCTTAATGGTCTGTGCCTCAACACCCTTTGATCCGTCAATTACCATGACTGCTGAATCAGCAGCCATCAGGGTTCTGTAGGTATCCTCTGAGAAATCCTGATGTCCAGGAGTATCCAGAATATTAATGCAGTATCCATCATAATTAAACTGCAAAACAGAAGAGGTAACGGAAATACCTCTCTCCTTCTCAATCTCCATCCAGTCAGACACTGCATGTTTGGCAGACTTTCTTCCTTTCACAGTTCCTGCCAGATTGATGGCTCCTCCGTAGAGCAGGAATTTCTCAGTCAGTGTTGTCTTACCTGCATCAGGGTGGGATATTATGGCAAAGGTACGTCTCTTCTTAATTTCTTCACTTATATTATTCGACAAAATAGTTCCTCCAATTTCACGTTTCGATCTAAATTATTGTATTATGATTTATTTTCAATGTCAAGAATATGCCCTTATAAAAGGCACTAAAGTTTATCATAATTTTCAGAAATTGGCAATCCATGTTTTTACAAGTGAAATCCAGCTCTGGCACTGGGGTTCGTTAAGCCGCTGATCAGTGCCTCCTGTTTCTTCTGAAGCAAGTGACAGACCATGACAGCCTGCAGGGTAAATATGCATTTCAAAATTCACATTGTGTTTCCTCATGGCAGATGCCAAAAGCAGGCTGCTTTCCACAGGAACTGCATCATCTGTCACTGTATGCCAGATAAAAGCCTTAGGAGTCTTTTCTGAAACAAAATTCTCCAGAGATACCTGATCTCTGTCCTTCTGGGTGGCCTCTTCTCCAAGAAGCATCTCAAAGGAGCCTTCATGACGGAAGGGACCGCCTGTAATCACCGGATAAGCCAGAATCATGCCGTCAGGACGGACTTCTGCTGCCTCTCTACCCAAAGCATCATATACCATAGGCTGATTCCAGAACACACCCAGGCTGCAGGCCAGATGACCTCCTGCTGAGAATCCCGTAACAATAATCCGGGATGTATCCACCTGCCACTGTTCTCCATGTTCTCTTACAATGGCTACAGCCTCTGCCAGTTCCCTTACCGCTGTAGGAAAATGGCTGGGTGCCACACTGTAATCCATAATAAAAGCATGGCAGCCCATAGAGAGAAACTGCATAGCAATCGGTTCACTCTCTCTGTCCGATTTTCTTGAATAGCCGCCTCCCGGGCAGATAATCACTGCCGGACGCTTTTTATCCGGAGCTACGCTGATGCTGTCTAAGATATATCCTATAAGCTTTGCAGGTCCTGTTACCTGACCCTCCAGGACAATTTCCTTAATCTCTGTTCTCATGCTTCTGTTCTCCTGTTAAATATTTCACTAAGAAGACGGTCTGCAACCTCTTCCTTTGTCATCATATCAAGTGAAATATCCTCCTTCTCTGTAATAATTGTTACCACATTGGTATCAGTGCCAAATCCTGCTCCCTCTACCTTTAAGTTATTGGCAACAATCATATCAATATTCTTTTTCTTAAGCTTAACTCTGGAATTCTCCAGCATATTCTGGGTTTCCATAGAAAATCCGCAGAGAAACTGTCCTTCTCTTCTATGTTGTCCCAACCATTGTAATATATCAACGGTACGTTCCAGCTCAATGGACATATCTCCAGTCTGTTTCTTGGTTTTCTCCGTACCAACAGTCTTTGGTCTGTAATCTGCAACTGCTGCAGACTTAATTACAGCATCCTGATCCTCATATCTGGATTTCACTGCTTCAAACATCTCCTCTGCGCTTTCTATCTCAATAATATCTACAAACCTTGGCTTAGGCTCAGAGGTTTTTCCTGTGATGAGAGTCACCTCTGCACCGCGAAGATAAGCTGCCTTTGCAACTGCATATCCCATCTTTCCTGTGGAATGGTTGGTAATATAGCGGACAGGATCAATTGCCTCTCTGGTAGGTCCTGCTGTCACCAATATCTTCTTGCCTTTCAAATCCTTTTTGCAGGCGATCTCTTTTTCTATATAGGCAAAAAGCTCTTCAGGCTCAGGCATTTTCCCTGCTCCTGTGTCACCGCATGCCAGATAACCCACCGCCGGACGGATGACTTCCATTCCGTATTTCTCACAAATTTTTAAATTGTCCTGAGTAATTGGATTTTCAAACATATTGGTATTCATAGCCGGAGCAATGATCTTTTTACAGCGGCACGCTAAAACTGTGGTTGTCAGCATGTCATCGGCTATTCCATGAGCCAGCTTGGCGATGACATTGGCAGAGGCAGGAGCCACTAAAACCACGTCTGCCAATTTGGCAAGAGATACGTGTTCCACGTTGAACTGAAAATTACGATCAAAAGTATCCACTAAACATTTGTTGCCTGTAAGAGTTTCAAAGGTAATGGGATTAATAAAATTAACTGCGTTTTCTGTCATAATTACATGTACATGACAGCCTTTTTTCACCAGCATACTGGCGAGACTTGCAATCTTGTAAGCAGCAATACTTCCTGTCACTCCCAAAATCACATTTTTATCTTTCAGCATAAGGCTTTCCCTCCATTGTTTTTCCATCTAAAATATGATACCCTACAGTATATCACAAGAAATTTTACTTGGAAAGGAGTTCCCTTTATGATTTTAGCAATTGATATGGGAAACAGCAATATTGTTATTGGTGGTATTGATCATACCCGTACTTATTTTGTAGAAAGAGTCACCACAAATCAGGGAAAGACAGACCTTGAGTATGCCGTTAACATCAGGGATATTATGGCAATCCACAATCTGCCTCTCTCATCCATTGAAGGTGCAATTGTGTCCTCCGTTGTTCCTCCTCTTACAGATGTTATGCTGTCTTCTGTTAAAAAAATTACAGGCAAAACACCTATGTTAGTAGGCTCCGGCATGAAAACCGGTTTAAATATTAGTATGGACAACCCTAAAACTGTAGGAAGCGACCTGATTGTACAAGCAGTTGCAGCCCTTAAAACATATCCAACTCCTATCATTATTATTGATATGGGAACTGCCACTACGGTATCTGTCATCGACAAATCAGGCAATTACACAGGTGGAATAATATTCCCTGGGCTGAGAGTTTCTCTTGATTCCCTTAGCAGCAAGGCTGCACAGCTTCCTTACATCGGCTTAAACAGGCCCTCAAAAATCATAGGTAAAAATACCATTGACTGTATGAAAAATGGAATTCTCTATGGCAATGCAGCCATGATAGATGGTGTCATTGACCGGATAGAGGAAGAACTTGGAAGTCCTGCCACTGCAGTGGCTACAGGCGGTCTTGCCTCTTTTGTTCTTCCCCTGTGCAAACGCCAAATCCATTATGACGATGATATACTTTTGAGAGGGCTTATGATTCTCTATGAAAAGAATAAAGCTTAGTGTGCTGTCAGTACATTAGTCATATTCTGGTTCCGGTGTTGCTGTCTCTATTTTCTTAAACAGCCTTATGAGCATAACAACCGCTGCAATAGCAAGTACCAGTTCTGCAATAGGCTGTGCATAAGGCAGTCCATATAGAGGGAAGAGCTTATTTAAGATGTACAGAGCCGGAATCTCCAGAGCAAGCTTACGAAGCAGGGCAAAGCTTAATGCCTCTTTTCCCATTCCCACTGCCTGGAATACTCCAACTGCCAGGAAATCTATGCTTAAGAGAGGCAGTGCCAGGCTGAAACCTCTTAAGAATCTGGAACCATAGGCAATAATCTGTTCATTTTTCATAAACAGGCTAATATAGAATTCTGAAGCAAAGAAAAAGGTAGAAGCAACCACAATTAAGAATGTGAGGGATATTTTAGCCGCAAAGGTTAAAGCTCCCCGCATTCTTTTTATATTTTTGCTGGCATAATTATAACTGATAAACGGCATAATACCCTGAGACAGCCCAGATGCAATATACATTGGAATCATATTGATCTTCTGACTGATTCCCATTGCTGCAATGGCATTGGCCCCATAGGATGCAGTCATATTGTTTAAAAGGGTGGCTCCTGTTACATTTAACAAGTTCTGTATTGCTGCAGGGATTCCCACAGTAAACACTCCAAATACCACATCTTTTTTTAATGTCAGCTTCTTAGGCGATACACAGACATTGGTTGTCTTTCTTCTGGCAAAAATCAGAACAAAAAAATAGAGACAGGCTGCACAATTGGATAAAAAGGTCGCCAGACCTGCACCTGCCGCTCCCATGTTAAAGCCAAAAGGCAGAATAAAAATCGGGTCAAGTATTACATTGAGAAAACATCCGCTCATCGTGCCCACACTTGCATGAAAGGCTGCTCCCTCAGACCTGACCATGTAAGCCATAACCACGTTGAGAATTGACGGTGCAGCGCCGCAGGTTACAGTCCAGAACATATATGCCTTAGTGGCTTCTGCAGTCTCAGCAGTGACTCCCAAAAGATTAAGCAGGGGCTTTTGGAAAATGGTACAAAGTATGGCAAAGATAAAGCCTGAAATCAATGCCCCATAAAACCCGAAAGCAGAGCTACGTTTTGCTAAATCCTGGTTACGGCTTCCAAGCGCCCGGCTCATCATGCTGGAGCTGCCCACACCGAATAAGTTATTAATTGCGTTAAATGCCAGTAAAACAGGTGCAGCCAGAGCTACAGCCGCATTCTGTACAGGGTTATTTAACATTCCAACAAAATAAGTATCTGCCAGATTATAAAGCACCATAACTAAAGAGCTTAAAATTGTGGGAACTGCCAAAGTGGCAACTGCTTTACCAATTGGATATGTTTCAAATAATGCTTCTTTTGATGTTGTTTTCATTCTTAAGTTAATTCCTCCGTTTCTTCTGTCACGTACATACCACCTATTCATTATACTATATTTATCAGGAAGGGGAATACCTTTTTGAAGAAAGCCTGATAGTATAAGGGTTTTCTTAATTTCGCCAAAAAATGGTAAATAATTTTATGTCTGCAATCGTATAAAAGCTTCCCAATGAGTACATCATTTCTTTATGAGCTAATTAATAAATGATGCGGAGGGATAGATATGTCTGGATACAAAGTAGAGATTTGCGGAGTGAATACTGCCAAGCTGCCTCTGTTGAGCAATGATGAAAAAGAAGTACTGTTTAAACGAATTCTGGAAGGTGATCTGGAAGCCAGAGAACAGTATATCAAAGGTAACCTAAGACTGGTTCTCAGTGTCATACAACGTTTTTCCAACAGTAATGAAAATGTGGATGATTTATTTCAGATCGGCTGTATTGGTCTGATTAAAGCCATTGATAATTTTGACATTACACAAAATGTGCGTTTTTCCACATACGCAGTTCCCATGATTATGGGTGAGGTGAGGCGCTACCTAAGAGATAACAATTCCATCCGCGTCAGCCGCTCCCTTCGTGATACTGCTTATAAAGCCATTTATGCAAAAGAAAACCTGATTAAAAGGAATCTAAAGGAACCCACTTTAATGGAAATTGCCGAGGAAATCGGTGTGAGCAAGGAGGATATTACCTATGCTTTAGATGCCATTCAAAGTCCTGTCAGCTTATATGAGCCTGTTTATTCCGACGGCGGAGATCCCCTCTTTGTTATGGACCAGATCAGCGATAAGAAGAATCTGGAAGAAAACTGGGTGGAGGACATCTCCCTGAATGAGGCAATGAAACGTTTGCCGGAGCGGGAACGTCATATTATTGATATGCGTTTCTTTGAAGGGAAAACCCAGACTGAGGTTGCAGAAGAAATCCACATCAGCCAGGCACAGGTCAGCAGGCTGGAAAAGAATGCTTTGAAGAGTATGAAGAATTATCTTTCTTAAGATAAATTGGAAAAACACTGTTGCAGGACTAAATAATCTGGCAACAGTGTTTTAATTATTTTACAATAGATGCTACTTTTTCTTTGGCAATTGAACCTGATATATGGTCATGGTCTTCCAGTCGGACATATCAAGAAATCTCACGATTAACACCCCATCATGAATTTCAGCGCCAACACTGCAATATTGTTCCACATCAAATACGAATTTATCTATATATTCCTTATGTTTTATATCCTCCCTGCTGCATCTTACAAGAGCAGGTTTCTCACGAGCTGCGTAATAAAGCATGTCATCATCGGCTATAATCAGACTGCCATCAATATCTCCCAGCTTTTCCACTTCTGTAAAATCGGTTCTCATCCTATAAACAGGTCTTGGAAATGCATTGTCATTGGTCCAGCCTTCATAATACAGCCAGCCGTTGTCATAGGACAATCCTCTGTATACATTATAAGGAAGATCTGCAGTCCTTCTGTCAGTTCCGTCATAATTCATGCTGATCAAATTAGGATTTCCCTTAAATTCCGCAAGTTCAGCCTCTGCAGCTGCCGGATAGATAATCTTATCCTCAGTATAGATAATATTCCAGCTATCCGCCAGACTAAAGAACATCAGCCTGTCAAGAACCTGCTCCTGTCCCTGGGAATACCTTATAAGTTCCAGTCTGTCATAGGGAAATTGATAGCTCTCAGGTTCTTTTCCATCCACTAGTTCAAACTCCAGGGCAGTTTCCGGTGTTCTGTAAAAATAGGAAAATCCATCTTTTTCAAACATATAGTGTCGCTCAGACAATGAATTTCCTTTATGCAATTTTGCTCTGCCATCACTTTCAAATAAAAACACCTGGGAAGTTTCATCTGTAACCGTATTATAGGTAATATAGCTTAAATCCAGAAGTGTACATACCTCTTCACCATTGCCTGCCTGCAAAAAGCCTGTGTTCTGTTTCTGCTGTTCATCTCCAGTCTCTAAGCTTACAGACCTAAGAATCTCCGGCAGCCTTCCCATCTCTTCAGGCTTAATGTAGTACTGCTGTTTCCATCTTCCATCTGTCAGCATAAAATTAAACAATCCAAAATCTCCATGAAAAATAACCTCATTGGAAGAAACGTAATCCAGGGTAATGGATTCTGAAGGCTGATTTACAGACGCTGTTCCTGATACAGCCTGATCTGTCAGCCATTTGATATCAGGAGTCCAATGCACATCTGGAGTCCATTGATCTCTATTTCCTTCTCCAGCTTTGCTTGCTACAAATATAGCAGTAGGTCCATCTGCTCCGCCAATGATTGTTATATCCTCCCCCTTCCGGTTTGTAATAAGCCCAACAGCAGCTCCAATAAGAGCAATTCCAAGAATCAGTACAAACCAGAAACCAGGCTTCCGGTAATTTAGAATATTCTTAATTCTGGACTTGGTATGGCTTTCCCCAAAAGCAAGTGGGCAGCTTGTAGTATGCCCTCCTTCTGCTGCATGAAGCAGTGCCATGGAATAAGAACCTTTTTCACCTTCTCCAAGCCTTCGGATCACTTCCTCATCGCAGGACATCTCCATATCCTGACACATCAATCGGAAACTTATATGAGCCAACGGATTAAACCAGTGTATCATCACCATAAAAAATCCCAGCAGCTTAACGATATAGTCTTTTCTCTGCTTATGCACCTGCTCATGAGTCAGAATGAAGGTTCTCTCTTCTTCCTTAAGCCCTGCAGGCAGATAGATCACAGGTCTGATCAGTCCCAGAAGAAATGCTCCTCCGATCTGATCTGATTCATAGACGCCGTCTTCCACCTTTACAGAAGTACCTAGCCTATATTTCAGCCTGATATATCCTGCCATATGGTAAATGAAATAAATAAGCATCCCTGCCTGCCATATAATAGTGATCAGCACCAGAAAAATCTGAATAGGATTAATCGATGATGCAGGCTCTGCAGGCATGGAAGCTCCCAGAATCTGATTCACAGGTCTGTCCACCCACACAACACCTGTGTGAATGGAAGGCAGAGCTTCATAGATAATATCCTGAGATAGTGGTTCACCATATACCGGCAGCAGGCTGAAATCAGAGTAAAAAACAATTGGACAAAGAAATTTAAATATAACAACCAGCCACAAGCCATAGAAAAACAGCTTGGGAATACGCCCTGAGATCAGACGCCCTGCAATCAGGCGCAGCGCAATCACAAGCAAAGCTGCACAGCCTGCAGTCACACTCATATTGAGTACTTTAATCATTACTTCCGTCATTCTGCTCCTCCACCGCCTTTTCAATCATCGCTCTGATCTCATCAGCCTCTTTGCCTGACAGTTTCCTATCTTTTAAAAATGCAGTTACAAAAGCTGGAAGTGAACCTCCGAAGCTCTTATCCACAATGGACTCACTTTCATATCGCTGAACCTCTTCTCTTGATACAAGAGCTGTGACCACTGCAGATTCATTTTTAACAAATCCCCGCTCTGCCATCTTTTTTAATACTGTATAGCTAGTAGATTTCTTCCAGCCCAGCCGGCTGAAACAGGCTTTGGACAGTTCTGTGGAATTCACAGGCTCCATCTCCCATACAAGATTCATAAAACGGTACTCTCCGTCAAATAAACGTTTATCTTCCATGACAGCCTCCTAACAGGTCTATTTTGGTAGTCCTTTTCTTTATGCTGAGTCTATCACAGTAGACCTTAGGTGTCAATACAGAATTATAAAGCAGAATTCTTAATCTTACGCCTTATAAGCACTAGATACCAGAATAAGCCTTAGAAACAGGTACTAACACCATTTCTAAGGCTCATCAGGACGCATTGTTTTAGCTCACCTGATTCTCACCAGGCAAAGCAGTTATAGAATCATCTGTACGGTTGCAAAACACAGTTACTCGCATTTTTCCACCATAGGTACAAGTATAGAGCACCAAATCATAGCCACTGTTTTGAACAGCCTCCACCTCGGTGGAAGCCAGTGTATCCACCAGAGCCACCTCATAAGTGGCTTCAATGCTGTCCATATCAGTAAAAACTACAATATCACCGGCCTCAAGCTGAGACAAGCGTCCGAAGTGATTCTTATAATTGTGGGCGGCAATGACCAGATCATCTGTCCTGGAGGAACCAAATTGACGGCAAGGAGCAATTTTCAGTCTGTCGTAATCCCAATCTGACATGACCGGCAGTTCCAGTTGTAAGCCAGGGATGGCGATGTAGCCCACATAACCGTAGCCATCTATTTCTATAACCGGCATATCTGTTACAATGCTCTCCACTGGCTCTGTCGGCTCTGTCGGCTTAGCATCTTCCTGTTTAGAATATCCGGTGTTCTCTTTCTCTTTAATAATGGTCTGCATATTGATGAGCAGATTCTCGGCCTCCTGCCCGGCTCGCGCATCCTCATACCGGTTGTAAAGAAAAAGGGAAAGCGCTGAGAGTATCAGCACTGTCCCTGCAATCACGAAGACAATGCCCACCTTTTTAGGCATGGTCATTTCTCTTCTTCAAAACCATAATCAATCCGTAAATAATGAGCACAAGGCCGAGACCGCCCATCACCAGGATTGGCCAGCTAAGCTGACCTGTTTGAATCAAAAACGCCATGTTGGTGACTGTAGCAACGCCATCAGTATTGGAATTTTCATCGATCTTCTTTACATCGGACAAATTAAGAGGGTAAACCAGATCGGAAGAATCAGATGAACCTGGGTGTAGACTCTTCTCCGTATTGGTAATGGTCGTTGTGTTTCCTGCTATGGAATAAATGGCTTCATAACCGCCCGGAATATTGAC
Source organism: Hungatella sp. UBA5385 (assembly GCA_002409995.1). Lineage (GTDB taxonomy): Bacteria > Bacillota > Clostridia > Lachnospirales > Lachnospiraceae > UBA5385. The sequence goes on from DHOR01000055.1 coordinate 57,680, forward strand.
TTCCACAACGCTCCAGGTGAAGTGATCATTAAGCTTATTCCAGGTATAGTTCCACTGGTTTCCTTGATTCAATTCAATTTTTTTATGAAACTTACCATCACGCAGCAGGTGCACGGTGACGCTGTCCGGGCGGCCAATGCCGTCGTCCACCCAAACCTTGTTGACAGTCAGCATGGTATGGTCATCAGAGGGAGATGGAGGTGTGGAATTGTCAAAGCCCTCTATTACAAAGACCCAATCCACCTCGCCAATGCGGCCGCTGTATTTGTTATCTAACTCAACGGGAACGTTCAGTTCTACAGACAGCTTGACAGTATCACCTTTGCTGAGCTTACTTAGGTAAACATTATCCGTTAGTCCTTTTACTTGGTCAGGGGACTCCTCATAGATGAGAGTTTCCCCTTTCCAGACTTTCATGGACAACTGGGAAAGGAAATCGTGCATATAATCCAGCTCAGAGACATCCTGCCTGCGCTGGTCGGCCCTAAGCTTAGTAAGCACTTTATCACTGATGGGATTGCCAGCTCCATCGTGGACTATTGCACGCAGATAGACCTTGATGTAGTCATAGTCATTAGTCTTATTCTGAATGGTAATCTCCTCGGTGCGAACATCACCGGGCATAACACCCTTTAAGTTGTTAAATAAATCGCTGTCCGAATAGATACTGCCTGGTTGAAAGACAGTCAGCTTGCCAGCCTCATAGGTAACAGTTGAGTCTGTGGCTAAGGCTGTGAACGGCAGGCTAATAATAAGGAGATGAGCCAGCAGGAGGGAAATGCTATTTTTTACTATATTCTTAAACTTCATTTTCCTGCACCTCCTTGGCTGGTGTAGGGTTCAACGCTGTCCTCAGAAATGCTGACACCCCAGGAGTTACCGACTGCCTCAGCTGGAGCGCTCTGGATGGCTTCCGCCATCACCTCGATAACTTGCTTGCCGCCGTCAGCATCGTTGTAGGAACCAAGCAGCTCGATATTGTCGATATTGTTGATAAGGGTGGTGTCAGGCCGCTCACCTGGCTGAACCGGCAGAGTATAGTAGTAATAACCTTCATACTCAATCCAATTCGTACCAGGGGAAAAGTAGGGAATCTCTGCTGTACCGCCAATATGCTGGCCCTCGTCATTGACACGGTATGTTACTAGGTTTACTCGGATGTAGGCATCTGTATCACCAGTATTAATCACATTCACATTGCTCTTAGTAGTTCCATCAAATTTTTCCTCCACTTCACAGTCTACTATGGAAGGGGTAAACTTGTTTTCCACCGGTCCAGAACTAGTGGTCAGATAAGCAAAGGTACCGCCCACTGCAGCAGTGAACAGCAGCAGGAGGGAAAGGAGCAATGTTACGGTCTTACTGATTTTCTTGTTCTTGCGCTGAAAATGTATTGGTTCATATTTTCCGTTATACATATAATATCCCCTCCTTTCTTAATTTGTGATACCATAGATGTTCTTTATGACTTGGCTGAAACCGTTGAGCCAATGGTGTTTTTGCTTAGTATTGCTACAGATTATCTTTCCCGTTTCTTGCTCAGCGGTCAGGATTACTTTCTCGTCATCACTGGCCTCGTAACGCCAACTCCAGCCCTCATCTTCTTTAATTGTGTAAGTGCCTACAGGCAGCTCACAAATGGTCTTACTGCCTTTACCTACGATGGTCACTTGGGAATATTTTTTATCATCGTGATAGAGGTCAAACACATAGGGCTCATCATCAACTTCACCTTCCTTTGTGATTGTCAGTTGGCAGGTCTTGACATGGAGCAGGAAGGCTGAATCGCCATTTAACGTTGTTTCATTCCAACTGCACCCACCCTCGCAGGCTTCGTGGAGAAATGTAGTCTTATCGCTTACATCTTTATTGTCGATACTTACGGTCACAGCCACACCTACGTCCTGCTTAGTATTGATCTTGCCCTCAGACACCTTGTCAGTGTCAGGGGTGTAGGTCACGGTCAGCTTATTATTAGGAGCTTCGCCTATCATCTTCTCAGGATTAGCCTCGATCCCGTCATGTTTCCAATTTATGGTAGTCAGGTTTTCAGCAAGCTTACTGGCGTCGGGAATATCATCGCCGTAGAAAACCTCGCTATCCTTGAAGGTTAATTCTGGTTTGTATACATTGATATTTCCTTCAGCTTCACTAGTTTGCCCTGTGGTTGTATCTTTTGGAGAAACCTTGACAGAAACCGTATAATTTTGATCATCGGTCAAGCCAACCAGACGGTCAACAACAACATAACCGTCTTTATCCTTGATCTCTACTGTAATATCCACATATTCTGTCTGCCAGGGTTCTAGATTGTAGTTTTTGTCAGATTCGGCTAGATTAAGAACTTCACCTCCCATCTTGGCAGTCGCCCCCTCGGTGAGTTGGGCTAGAGTCACATCGTTTAGCAGGTAGATATCCTTGTCTGGAGCCGTCACGGTCACTTCCTTGATGGGAACGTCAACACGAGGCTGCTCAAAGGTCAGGATGGGGGTTTGGGTATCGTTATTCTCATAGACACCTGCACTGGTGTTAGTGGGGACATTGCTACCACCAAGAAAACCAGGCTTAGGCTTAACCTTGATGGAAATGACCAGCTTATTTCCGCGATAGGTAACGTTTCCATTCGTATCTGTAACTGTTCCTACATAGTTTTTGGCAAAGTCAAAGCCAGTTACATTGACCTTTTCACATTCCTCCACAGTGTCCACAGTGGCTGTTGCTCCCAATAATTCATTGTCATTGAGTTTCCATTGTTTATCGCCCGTATAGCTGTAGGTCTCCAGAGTGATGTTACTTATATCGGCATCATCATCTGCCAAGGTGAAGTATGGGGAGATAATGTCTTTGATAGCAGTGTCTTCGCTCAAAAGGGTGGAGGAACCACCAGTCTCAATGTTATCGGAGATTTTATAGAAGATATCATTTAGGGTAGCAGAGTCCGCAGCAGAGAGATAGTAGCTGGGGTCATGGACTTCGCCTTCGTTGGAAGAAACTTTTTGCATGAACCAGTTGCATTTTTCTTCCAAATTATCACTATCTTGATCACCTGGACTTGTGGCATCGGCACCGTTGAAAATACCGACAGAGTACACCGTTGCACCATTTTCTTTAATAGCATCAGCATTGTTGATGGCATCTTTTGCAACATCGTCATTAAAATCACTGGAGCTTGTCGGTGCACCATCGGTGAATAGAATTACCACGCGGTTACGTTTCTCGCCGGCAGGGATAGGGTTAGCGTTCAGGATGCTGTTTGCCATATCCATACCTAAATCTGTCCGGGTGGCACCATACGCATCCAGTGCATTGATGGCTTTTTGAACCATGGTCTGGCCGGGCTCGGTGCTCATATCCTGAAGCACCTGAATTAAATGCTCTGGTTGAATGCTCTCATACTTCACGCCAACAGAACCACTATTCTTTCCGTTGATGGATAACAGTTCCGTATTATCACGATAACCATTCTCGCTTGCAAAGCCCACGACAGCAACCCGGTGTTTTACATCATCCCTCGTTTCCAGCAGACCATCCACACCTGCAGCCTTTTTGTTAACGCTGTTGGAAAAGTTGGTGACAGCGGTTTTTAAAGCATCTCGTTTTGTTTCATTATAATTATATTTTTGATAAAGTATAAAGTCAGGCCGGGTCTCCGCACCGACAGAGGTGCCGATGGTCTGGATATCCCCATTCATATCGGAGTAGGTGTAGATGTATTCATCCGTACTTAGTATATAATAGTGATTGAAATTTGGGATTTTGTCTCTACCGCTGCTCTCCTCTATGGGAGTTCCATCTGGGAGACTATAAATATATTTCCACCCATACCATTCTTCCTTTACATTCACTTTTAGATACTTACCTCCTACCAACGCATAGATCTTGTCACGATTAGTGTAATAGTTGTTGTTTTCCCAATCTTCCGGAGCTTTATTGTAAATTGGCTCGACTGCCTGATACTTTACGAAAACCTTGGCATAGGTGCCATCACCGATGTGATAGTATAAATTCGGATATCTGGCTCCGTTATGTCGGAGATTATAGAAATCACTGTTATCTCGATTGGTATATTCCCTGAAAGCATCAGAAGTAAATTTTTCATCCATAGAACCAGACTGATCTAGTACAAGGATAATATCCGTAGGCACTTCTTCTGTCACCTCTGTAATAACCTTATCGCCAGTGGCATAGGCTTCCAGCTGGATTGTATAGGTGCCGTCATCGTTTGGTTTAGCTGTTTTATTGATAACCATGCCACTCTTGTTGTCATTTTCTCCAGCCACCGCAAAGGCCGTTGTAACTGGTGTCATTGTGGTAGAGAAAATTGACAGACTCAGCAGCAGGGCTATGAGTTTTCTCTTCTTCATCCTAGTCTCCTTTACTTAGCTCTGCCCACGACAGGACTTCCAAAGGGAGCTACATTGGAAAAGGACACTGTAGGATACATAATCTCGCTTATAACAGACTCGTTGTCCGACACTTCTATCATAATAGCAAGCAGCCGTTCCTTTTCAAGGAAATCAATATGTTCTTTAATTCCCATATTTTCTTCATCGGTTAAGGCTACAAATTCTTCTTCAATAGTTTCCTCTAAAACCATGTCGAACTCCTCCAAAGAAGTGCAGGCCATCAGCCGTTCATAGAGGCCCAGTTTATGGCAGGGACACTGGCAGCCCTCACCGGTACACCCCTCAAGGCATGTATCTATGTGGTCAGGTTTCTTTGCATTAGACGGAGTCCCAATACTCTCGTTGTCTGCTACCGAATCCGCATCAGACGGAGTCCCTATATTCTCGACACCTGCTCCTAAATTCGCATCAGATGGAGTCCCTATATTCTCCCTGGTTGTTAAAGCGGTATTTTCATCAACCAGCAAAGATTCATTGGAATTTCGTTCATTTTCATTCGCTGTGCCAATTGAGAAGTCTCCGCCTTTACTTTCAGAATCCATAGAGATCGCCAGCGTAGCCGGCAAAGCTACACCGAGTACAAAGGCAAGGCTTAACAGCAAACCTAGCACTTTCTTGTTCTTCATCTTGCTACCTCCTTACACCTCCGGCCAGCCCTTGGCATCCTTAACGTCATCGCCGTTGTTAGCCACCTGCACCGCATAGGCTATTACATCTACTGAAGCTGTGCTGTTCTGGTAGATATTACCCATGCTGACATCAAAGCTGACCGAAGCAAATAACGGTTCCGTGACATAATCAGGTTTAAGAGCAGCCTTATAATAATAAAAACCGTCATCGCCAAGCATCCAATAAGTCTCATTAAAATCCATCTTTATCAGATCTGAGTTTGGTTCGCCCTCCACACCTTCAGGCAGAAGTATTTCCTTCTCCACTTTGACACGGATATAAGCAGCATTAGATCCGGAGTTTTTCACCTCTACAATCTTCGTTTCTTGGTTTCCGGGCATCACACCACTGACTCCGTTTTCAGGAAAGGGCGTGGTTTTGACTTCATCGGCCCATTCTAATAATTCAATATCGATGTCGCCCGACGTGATAACATTGTGGGCGGTATCTTCTGTCGTAAAATATGCCAGAGTCCCATAAGCCAATATGGACAGGCACATTACGATTGCAGCTGCCGCAAGCAGTTTTCGTTTCATTAACCTCACCTCTATCTAGATTTTTTCTTATATCTTATCTTTCCTGCTTATTTCAGGACATACAAGGACATTCAGAAGATATTGCCTGAATACCCTTATATGCCCTGCGTCCAGTTGGACGCAGGAACATATGTTATGGGTAAATTACTTAGTAGCCCAAGGATTAAATTCCTCTCCGAATGCCTCCTTGATTGCATCAGCAGCATTGTCAAAACCGGCTGCCTGCACGGCAACAGCGTAAACAGGGCACTTAACGATAGTACCGTCAAAGCCGGTCTCATAGACCTGACCGTCATGGGTAATGGTGTACTTACCGTCCTCATTCATATCAACATTCTTATCAAGATAAACGCCGGAAATGAACTGCTCGGTGGTCTCCTCTGGGGAAAGGATCTTATAATAGTCGGCATAATAAACGTTATAAGGAACTTGGTCTATGGTGGTTTCTAAATAGCCTTTATGCTCATCCACAGCCTCAGAACCCCACAGCCACTGGACATTGTAAGTAGTATCCTTACCCTTGTTGCTGTTGCCAAAGTCGAAATGTAAAATATTCATGTCAGCGTTGAAGTTTTCAAAGCCATCATCCAAAGCGGATGGGATGGCAAAGTAAGCACGAACCCATACATCGGAATTGCAGGTATTTTCAATGGTTACCATCTTATCGATGTAGTTCGCTGCAACAGGCTGCCCAAAATCGTCCTTATCGCCCTTAGCAGAGCCCACAATGGGCATGAGAACTTGATTCGGAGAAAAGTCTTCCAGAGCAGTTCCTTCTTCATTAACTTGCTGTTCAATCAATTCAATTTTAACGCCTTCGGCTGTGAATGTGTTGGTAGCTTCATCCGTATCGGTGAAGTACGCCATGGTGCCACCGATGGCGGCAACAGCCAAAAGAGTTACGCATAGGCACAGGGCCATCTTCTTCTTCATTGTTTTTTCTCCTATTTATGTATTTGTGCGAAAGAGCATTGTGCCTGGACAACGGACTTTCTTGAATATGCAAAACAGATTAATTTCCGGAAGCACCGAAAATATTCGCCCATGCTTCGTCTACATCAAACATCTCATCAGCGTTTTTGTGATGCTGAAATGCATAGGCTGTGACGGTCAAAGTCGGACAGCTATCATCGGTTAAGTCATTCATCATCTTCTTGGTTACTTCGTTCTTCACAGTAACCTGGTTATCTTTCAGAACGTCGTATTCCGTACCCATGGCATCAATCTCAACAATGCGGTAATACACGTCAGAAGCGCCGTCCAGAGCTGTCCAGCCTTCCGCTATCGCATAGGTCAGGAATTCATCGAAGTTAGCAGACTTATCCAGTTTAACAAACAGGTAACACTCCTCGCTACCGACCGCAACGGTGACCTTGGGATTCTTTTCAATGGTATAGCCGGGAACCATCTTGTAGTTATCACCGGTAGTCTCTTTCAAGTTAATTTCGATGTCACTTGTGGTGAATGTGTTGACGATCTCATGCGCCTGAGCAGTCAGCCACGCCAGTGTCCCCCCTACGATACATGCCGTAACCAGAAGAACAGATACAAGCATAACCAAAACTTTCTTCTTCATGTCATTTTCCTCCTCTTTCTACGAGGCTTACTGAGCAAATTCGCAATGAGATAATTGCGTACAGGGCTCTAAATAATCAGCAAAGCCTGTTATATCACTTAGTTCGCGGAAAACGCAACCCAGGCTTCACCAGCCGTATTAAATCCATCAGCCTGAATGGCGTGTGCAACAACAGTGATAGTCATATCCTGAAGCTTATCGAGGTCTTCATTATTAACCTCCTTCCCAGGAACCGTGAATTTTTCAAACAGGTCATCCAGAAGCACTTTTTCATTAGGAGCTGCAACAGCCTCCTTATAGCGAAACTCATAAGTGATGGTATCAGCAACGGCATCAGTATGACCATCTTCACCTTTTTCAGTAGGAATTAATTCCCACTTGCTTGGGTCTGTTTTTTTGTTCCAATCCGTATTTTCTATGAAACCATCCTTAAACACCGCTTCCACATCTTTTGCTTTGCTAATGGTGACCAGCATACGGACATAGGAACTCTCGCTGCCCTCCACAACGGTAACGGTTGGATCCTTGTAGTAAGTATGGCCGGGCATCAGTTTGTAGGTGTTGGCTTTAACTCGGTTGTCGTGACCATCAACGTAGGTACCATCCGGGTTTACCTCAGCTTCGTCCAACGTAATCTCCACGGAGCCCACCGTAAATGTGTTGGTAACCTCTTTAGCAGAGGTCAGATACGCCACAGTCCCGAAGATGGTCGCAGTTACAAGCAGCACAGCAGCCATCATCAGACCGAGGACTTTGGTTTTTGTCTTCATGATTTTTCCTCCTATAATAGATTGGTTTTTTATTTGGGAGCCTTACGGCATTACCCACATCATTATTTGAATCTATTCTTACACTGGAAACTAGCAGATGCTTATCCCTTTTCCTCAACATATATTCCTTTTTTCTTCTTCGTTTCTTTTTCCTCATCATTGGCAAACAAGTCCGGCAGAAAAACAAGGAGAAGCAGAATTGCTCCCACGGAAATCGCTATGTACATTCCAGGAGGATTCTGGATGTAATTAGCCAGATAGCCCAGCTTAGGGATGGAGAATACCGGTGTACCTATGATATTCTTATAATGGACAAGTCCACCATCTACAGTATTATTTGCATCTCCCTTGGTGCGGAAACGCAAAGCCTCCGGGTCCTTCTCATCGGGAACGACCTCCACAATGCGGTGAGTCGCTATGGTGTTTTCGTCCAGCATGAAAGTGATGACATCACCTGACTTAAGTTCAATATGATCTATAGCCTTAACATAGATAAGACTTCCCGTATGGTAGGTTGGCTCCATAGAGCCGGAGAGTACTGTAAATACTTGCAGCCCCACCAACCGGACACCCACAAAAGCAATGGCTAAAAGAACGGCAAGCGTAACAAGAACGCTTGTAATGATATTCCAAACTTTTTTTACTGTTTTTCCCATAAGATTTATTCCTGCCAACGGCACACTGAGCACCGCCCTTTCAATCGTTCTATTTGCCGTAAGAAACTTTCGGCTGCGTATAATTCTTAAAATTCGGCGAATAATAATAGTAATATTACATAAAAAAGTGGCACATACCGCTCTGATAATCCCTATAAAGCCTGATAATTCAGGTGCTAAAACTTGTATTCCGTACTTTATAACCACAGGTACGGTACTTCATAAAAGCATTTAGGTCTTGTTTCGCAGAATAAGCCACTCTGTTAAAAATGAGCTGAGAAGGAATGAAACCCTTGATTCTTCCTGCTTTTCAAAGCGCAATGACACAATAATCTGACTGCGGAGAATTATAGCCCAACTATTGCCAGCTTGTTCATATTATCCCGCTTAAGTTCCATAGAAGAGTGTACATACCGGTCAAGGGTAATTGTTGTACTGGCATGACCAAGAATCTCACTGAGGGACTTAATTTCAAATCCTACCTCCACGCATCTCGTGGCGAAGGTATGGCGAAGTGTGTGAAAATGTACCCCTTCCAGACCACAGCCTCCAGTGTACCGCTCCATTCTGTATTGCAATGTCCTCGGCTCCATGTAATCAAATGTGCCCGTTAAAACAAATGCCTCCGGACTTTTGGGATTCATCTTCCGGCAAAGCCGGGCTGCGTAATCACTGATCGGAATCGTCCGGGTGGAAGTATCACTTTTGGGACTTCCAAACACTATTTTCGTTTTTGCCTCCCGGTTTAAATCCATATCCTTCAGCCTTTGCATGGTAGATGAGATTTTAATGGTGTTGTCTTTCAACGAGATGTTTTCCCACCTAAGAGCACATAACTCGCCGATCCGGATGCCTGTCAATAGTGCAAGCAGAACCCCAAACTTGCACTCGTCCATATCCTTGAGCAGAAAAGCAACAAACCGGGCCTGCTCTTCTCTGGTCAAAACCCGCATTTCCTTTTTGCTTTCCTTAGGATAGGCAATATCCACCTTGGGGAAGGTCTCAGGGAATCGTTTTGCAGTATAATTTAGAATAGAACGAAGCACCACCAGAATATCCTTTACCGTCTTAGGTGCAAGCTCATCTTCAAACATCAACTGGTTTGCAAATTGTTCTATCAAAGTGTCGCTGAATGCCAAGGGAAAGCAGCCGCCCAGCTTGGGTTTGATGTGCTTTTCCAGTATTGTTTGGTACTTCACGCAGGTAGATTCCTTGTATCTGCCTTTTCCCGACTCAAACCACTGATCACAGAAAAATGCGAACCTATGCCGGGGGCTGACAGGGGTAATAGGCTTTCCACTGACCATTGCAGCTTTTGCCAGAGTGACTTTTTCCTTTGCTTCCTTATAGGTCTTGCCATAGCAAAACCCATATTTGATTTTGCCGGAGAGCTCATATCCTTTAATATAGCGAGCCTCCCACCGGCCATCTTTCCTCTTGAAAATATTTTCACCTTTTGCCATTTTAATTGTTCCTCCTTTTGTGTAAAAAATTATCAGCCGACTGCGCATTTGACTGCGATATAAACCAAATTCAGCGACTCAACCTATAGCATAGCTTCCAATTTAATGAAATGACCTTGTATTATAATAAAAAAGGGCTTATTTTCTCTTACCACTTGATTTCTTATCGAATTAGAGGTATAATTCTTCAAGTATAGATAGAAAAAGACTCATCATAGAGTGGCTTACTCTGCGAAAAAACAAGCTCTTATTAAGAACATTCACTTGGAAACAATACCTGCGTTTATACAACTTGAAGAAACGGTAGATTTCTGCTTATTGGAGGAATCTTTTTGATCTAATAACAATAAAAACCAGCCCGTCATTAAACGAACTGGTCGATACTATATACCACTAGCCCGGCTGGTGGTATATTTTATTATTTTTTATTTTCATCATTTTATAACAATCTCTTTATCAGGCAAGTCTATCAAAAAAGGTCTGCCATAATAGTCCTCCCTCTTTTTCAGGAAGTCTATCGCAGCAGACCTACGTTAACAATATTATATTTCTACCACCTCAATTTTACTGCTAATCACTCAAAACGAACTATTTCCTTTTTCAGTCTCTTCATAATCTTTTTCTCCAAACGCGAGATATAGGACTGGGAAATTCCAAGAAGGTCAGCAACCTCTTTCTGAGTCATCTCCTCCCCTTCCTCGTCTGTGAGACCAAATCGCAGTTCAACAATCTTCCGTTCTCTGGGGCTTAACCGGCTGATTGCTGTATTAAGGAGATTCCGTTCCACCTCCGTTTCCAAATCCTTGTAGATCACATCTTCATCAGTACCCAAAATATCAGACAGAAGAAGTTCATTGCCATCCCAGTCCACATTCAACGGTTCATCAATGGAAACCTCCAGCTTTGTTTTATTATTTCTCCGCAGATACATAAGGATTTCATTTTCAATACAGCGGGAAGCATAGGTGGCAAGCTTAATATTTTTCGCAGGATTAAAGGTGTTAATGGCTTTAATTAAACCTATGGTTCCGATGGAAATTAAATCTTCCACTCCAACACTGGTGTTGTCAAACTTTTTCGCTATGTATACTACCAGACGCAGGTTGTGCTCAATCAGCTCAGTCTTTGCCTTCTGATCCTCTTCACTTCCCAGTAAACCAATGACTCTTGCTTCCTCCTGACTGTCAAGAGGTGCAGGCAAAATATCAGCTCCTCCTATGTAATGAACCTCTCCCCGCTTTGGAATCATCAAAGTTTTAAATGTGGGAACTGCTTTAAACTGAAAACGGTTAGGTACTGAAACTTTTATTATCATAGTATTAATCTCCTTTATGTCATTTGACTGAACTCTTCATGCAAAAGCATCTCATATTGCCCATCTGCAGACAAAGGCTGCTTTACGACGGCTACAAGAGGCTTTACCACCTGCTTCACTTCACTGCCCTGCCTGATCTCCATTTCATCTAAATAGATACCAGGCAGTATACCGCTTGCTTTTCCTACACTCCCAAAAGGTATGTAGACCACTGATGATACGCTGTCACAAATGTCCTTTAAGGCCCCATAGGTGACTACATGGACTGGTTTGTGAGTTACTGGCTCATACAGCCGATTGCCTGTATCCAGCAGAGCTTCTACTGTTTTTTCTTTTCCCCTGTAATGCATTGTAACCTGATAAAAATGATTTCTTCCTCTGTGCACTTTAAGAATCCATAAAGTCACATATCGGATTCCAAAATATGCAGCTGCCGCCAAAAGCAGCAATCTATAAAATGGTATGGCTTTCCGGTTGTTTCCTGATAAAATCTGTTCTATATAATAACCAGCCTTCGTATGCTGATAAAGGGCCTCCATAGTGCCCGCAAGCATAACAGTCACCAGATAGAGAGCTGCCACAGTCCGAAGAATCTCCTTTGGCTTCCTAAGACGAAAGGCAATCACTGTCATAAGGGTACTGACCGCTCCATAGGTCATGGGAATCTCCAGCCAGAGAGGCATATAGGGAAATGCTGCTGTTAAAACAGCCCATATAGCTCCCAAACTCCCGGCTGCTATATACCGCAATAGAGATCTGCGGTATTTCATCACCTTTCCTGTGATGGAAAGAACCAGAATATCCATTGTGAAATTAATAAAAAACAACACATCTACGTACAGGTCTATTTCCGTAATATTGCTCTCACCTCCTGCTCTGATAATCATTATAGCCAGTCAGCCATTCAGAATTTGTCAAATTGGTGTGGATGATTCCACTTTTTCATCGCCTTTTTCTCTAAGGTTCCAAGGTTAATCGACAGACGAAAAAGGATATTTTATCCCTCATTTTGCATGTCCTCTGTCCTTCCCGACAAAATAGACAGGGATAGTTCCCCTCTCCCTGTCTGGATTTGAACCTTGTCAACCCCCAAAATAAAAAACAGCCAAATCCGGCTGTCCTGCCGGATTCGACTGTTTTTTATTACTGTCTTCTTTTGTCTATTTCCTAAATCATTCCTATTTTAACCATTTTGTCCCCATTATTCAATGGAAAATGGCTTATTTACCAAGCTGTGCAAGTCTTTCCTTAACCTGCTCCATCATCTGGGTGTATTTCTCAAGCTTCGCCTTTTCCTCTTCAATCTTAGCAGCCGGAGCCTTACTTACAAACCGCTCATTACTAAGCATTCCATTGACACGGGCAAGCTCACCAGCCAGATTCTTCTCTTCCTTTTTCAGGCGTTCAATCTCTTTCTCTATATCAACCAGCTCTGCAAATGGCATATAGATAACAGCCTGAGGAATAACAGCGGATACCGCATCATCACTGATCCCTGCCTTATCCTTCTGAATTACAACCTCGCTTGCATATCCCAGTGTAGCAAAAAACACCTTGCTATTTTCAAAAATACTTAAAATCTCCTGATTTTCAGAAACAACAAACACCTTAGCCTTCTTGCTTGGCGGAACGTTCATAGAAGTACGAACATTACGAATTCCTCTTACTGCTTCCTTAATGGTCTCCACTGCATGTTCCTCAGACTCAAAATTCCATTCTGCCTGATACTCAGGCCATGCAGAAATCATAATAGACTCCTCCTGATCCTGTAAATTACAGAAAATCTCTTCTGTAATAAATGGCATATAAGGGTGAAGAAGCTTCAAAGAGTTAATCAGCACTGTTTTAAGGGTCCAGATAGCCGCAGCTTTAGTTGTATCATCATCAGCCCAAAGTCTTGGCTTTACCATCTCAATATACCAGTCACAGAACTCTTCCCAGATAAAGTCATAAACCTTCTGAAGGGCAATTCCCAGCTCATACTTATCCATATTGTCAGTCACATCTTTAGCAAGAGTATTCACTTTAGAAAGAATCCATTTATCCGCCATAGTCAGATCAGAAAGTTCAGCTTTTGCATCTGGCACCTTCTCAATATTCATCATTATGAATCTGGAAGCATTCCATACCTTATTGGCAAAGTTTCTGCTTGCCTCCACTCTCTCCCAATAAAAACGCATATCATTACCAGGAGCATTGCCTGTAATCAATGTCATACGCAGTGCATCAGCACCATACTTCTCAATCACTTCAAGAGGGTCAATACCATTGCCAAGTGACTTGCTCATCTTCCTGCCTTCAGAATCCCTTATAAGCCCGTGAATCAGCACAGTATGGAAAGGAAGTTCACCAGTCTGCTCAATTCCGGAGAAAACCATACGGATTACCCAGAAGAATATAATATCATACCCAGTCACCAGCACATCTGTCGGATAAAAATACTTTAAATCCTCAGTCTCCTCAGGCCATCCCAAAGTAGAAAACGGCCACAATGCAGAAGAAAACCAAGTATCCAGCGTATCCTCGTCCTGTCTTAAATGAGTACTGCCACATTTCGGACATTTCTCAGGAGCTGTCCTGGAAACAACCAATTCTCCGCAATCATCACAATAATAAGCCGGAATCCGATGTCCCCACCACAGCTGTCTTGAAATACACCAGTCACGAATATTCTCCAGCCAATGAAGATATATCTTATCAAACCGCTCAGGAACAAACTTCAAAGCCCCATTTTTCAAAGCCTCAATAGCTGGCTTCGCCATTTCCTCCATTTTAACAAACCACTGCTGCTTAATCAGCGGCTCTACTGTAGTCTTACAGCGGTCATGAATACCAACTGCATGAGTATGAGGCTCAATCTTCACCAGCAGTCCCATTTCCGTCAAGTCATCAACGATAACCTTTCTGGCTTCATAACGGTCCATCCCATCATACTTACTTCCAGGAAGATTAACAGTAGCATCATCATTCATAATATTCAGTTCAGGAAGATTGTGACGTTTCCCAACCTCAAAATCATTAGGATCATGAGCAGGGGTAATCTTCACGCACCCAGTACCAAACTCCTTATCAACATAAGAATCCGCAATCACCGGAATCTGACGTCCAGTAAGAGGCAGCTCCAGCATTTTCCCAATCAGGTCCTTATATCTGTCATCCTCCGGATTAACAGCCACAGCCGTATCCCCTAACAAAGTCTCCGGTCTTGTAGTGGCAATCTGAACAAACCGTCCCTCTTCCCCAACAATAGGATAATTAATATGCCAGAAGAACCCGTTCTGATCCTCATGCTCAACCTCAGCATCAGAGATAGAGGTCTGACAAACAGGACACCAGTTAATAATTCTGGACCCTTTATAAATATACCCCTTCTCATACAGCTTAATAAACACCTCTAAAACCGCCTCAGAACAGCCATCGTCCATAGTAAACCGTTCTCTGTCCCAGTCAGCAGAAGAGCCCATCTTGTGAAGCTGATTAACGATCTGACCGCCATAAACATCTTTCCATTCCCAGCACTTCTCCAGGAACCCGTCTCTCCCTAAATCTTCTTTTTCAATCCCCTGGGCCTTCAGGCTCTCAATCACCTTAACTTCCGTAGCAATCGCCGCATGATCCGTCCCAGGCTGCCAAAGCGCCTCATATCCCTGCATTCTCTTATACCGAATTAAAATATCCTGCATTGTATTATCCAGAGCATGGCCCATATGCAGATGCCCGGTAATATTAGGCGGCGGCATCACTATAGTAAACGGCTTCTTATTCGGATTAGGCTCCGCATGAAAATATTTGTTATCCAGCCACTTCTGATACAATTTTTCCTCAATACCAGCCGGATTATAAGTTTTTTCCAGTTCTTTCATCATCAATCTCCTTAATTTTCAAATAGTTAAATATTTCTCAATCTAATCCGCTCTCTCCTTTTAAAAAAAGAAAAGCCCCTTACACAAATACATGTGTAAAGGGCGAACAATCGCGGTACCACCTTCATTATATGACATCACAATGTCATACATCTCAAAGCCTATAACGCCAGCCAAGCGTGAACACCTACTATAAAGACCAGATCAAAATCTCATCTCCATTCAGCATCCCGGTTCCAAAGCTACCTTCCGCACCCACTCCCTTAACCGTCTCCCAGCCGATGAACGGTATTCTCTGTCAGGTTTTGAACTTGCGTACTCCTCTTCTTCACTACCTTTTACCTATCTTTATGCTATAATAGAGGTTTTTTTGACATTTGTCAAGCAAAGAATGTCATCTGAATAATTAGTGAAGAACGTCAACTGTATAATTAGATAATATTTAAAATAAATTTCCATTTGCATCAAACAGCATTTCCGCTGGTTCTTGCAAAATCTCAATTTCCGGATTTTGAAGTGCCTCCTGATAAAGTTCCTCTGAAATGAAAATTTCATCTACATGAAGCGAATCTTTGATTCGTACAATCTTTAAATGTGATCTATCGGCCAATGCACATGCATAAACAGCCGCAGCTATAGCAGCTTTATCCGATGGGGCAATCAGTGGTATTTTGCACACATCCAGCACTTTGCTTGTGAGGCAGTTTGGATAAGTCTTTTCAAAATCAATCTTATCAAAAAAACGCTTTGTAGTCACTGTCGCTGCACCAATTCCGATAGCGGAGCCATGGGACTGTTCTGTCAGATCAAGAATGACAACATTTTCGGTCACTGGCCCGCCTGAAGCATAAGGTGTAAAATAAGTTCCCGTAATATTGGGATCCAGTCCATCCCCACTGATGTTTTTGCCGATTTGATCCACGACCAACACATCAAACCGTGGAAATTTGATAGACGCCATCAGGCGCTTGGCCTCCTCAAGCAATACAGGCTCCTGTACCATGATCTCAGCCTTCGGAAGTACAACAACTTTAGAAGTCTCCTCATATGCATTTTCAATCAGTCCAACACCAAACAAAATATTAGCTTCCTTAAAAATAGCTTTGCCAATTTTTTCAATATTTTCAGCCATATAGCCCCAACCCTGACGGTGGCAAATCTCTGCACCGACCTGTTTGCCCATGCCGATCACTGCCATTTTGACCAAGCCGCTCTCAATGGGATTTCGAAATGCCGTGTGAGCTTTGATACGGTTGACGAGAATTATTCCATCAGCCTCAGCTGCGTTTTTGTCTATGCATATCGGAGTTCCGTCACCCATGCGGCAAAGCTCTGTCACTTCTGTCCCACAGTAAATCGGAGCTCCCATTGCTTCGGGAGTTATTCCAAAACCCTCTAAAATCTCACGCTGCCCCTCTTCGGTTACACCCCCATGACTTCCCATTGCCGAAAACAAAAATGGCTGCCCCCCCTGTTCTTTAACAAATGAGATAATCGTCTTTAAAATAAGAGCAATATTAGCTACACCACGGCTGCCGGCTGTTATAGCAATTTTTGCCCCTGGCTTTAACATATTCCTGATTTCCGGCTGGTTTAGTCTGCTTATAACTTCCTGGCGCACTGCTACCTGAGGTCTTTCAAAATTCTGTCGTATCTTTGCCATCTTAGGAAGCTTTATTTCATTTTCTATTGAATGTAAAAACGAGCTCATTTATGAACCTCCAAATAACACTGATCACTCTAAAAGCGACGCCGAATCTTTATCCAGCAGTAGCACCCACGAGGGGTGTGTCTTTAAAATGGTTGCTGGAATCTGATTATTCACCTCAGACTCAAGAACCGCCTTGACAGCCTGTGCTTTTACACTATGGGGAACACAGGAAAGGATGTGTCTGCTTTGCATAATCTGGTAAACAGTCATGGTGACCGCTTTCTTCGGTACTTGCCCAATGTTGTCAAACCACCCCTCTCCAACCTGCTGCAAACGGCATTTTTCATCAAGAGTCACAACCTTATAGCTCTCCTTGGTGTCAAAGTCAGCCGGAGGATCGTTAAACGCCACATGCCCATTTTCTCCGATTCCGATCATTGCAACATCAATTGGTTCTTTTTTAATCTGCTCAGTCAGATATTTGATATTGGCCTCAATGTTTCCAGCACCATCAACAAAATATACCTGCTTTGGAGAGATATGCTTCACCAGGCGTTCTTTTATATATTTTACAAAACTTGCCGGGTGTTCTCCGGAGATTCCCACATATTCATCTAAATGAAAAATCTCCACTTTTTCCCAATCAATATCCTGTAATATGATATTATTAAAAAACTCAAATTGGGACTGCCCGGTTGACAGCAGCATCCGTGCCTTCCCGTTTTGCATAATAGCTTGATTTAGAAGTGCTGCAGCGCGCACCGCAGCTTCCTTTCCCATCTGTTGGGCTGTTTCAAAAATCAGTTTTTCCATTCTCTGCCACTCTCTTTCTTTCGCAAGTTTCCCGTATCCGCTATATCAACGTGCTATCCGGCTGATAATGAGCCGGACAGCACACTAGTTAATTCTGGTAAACACCTTACAGCCCAAGAGACACAATTTTTTTACTGATAACACTTTCGTGGACTGCTTCACACATTCTGGTCGAAACAACCGCCTGTTCACCATTTGGATAATGCCCATTCAGACTTTCAAGCGGTGTTCCCGATTTGAGCATTCTAAGCAGCTTGAGGAAATGAACCATGGACTCCAGGGTATAGCCACTGAGCTTCGTCCCTCCATACATCAAATCATCAAGCTCAAGCTTTCCATATGGATTGGATTGAATCGCCGAAGGAGAAGCTGAAAATGCTGCCATAAGCCCTCTGTCCTGGCTATCAACTTCCTCCATGCCCTCAGAGCCGACTACACGAATCTGCTGATTAACAATCGATGTAAAGCTGTTTGGCAAAATCCAGGAGGCATCAACAGCAAAGGAAGCACCATTTTCAAACATAAATTTCGCCTGAATCGAATCATAGGTGTCAATCCCCATGGAGAGCAGCTTATCTTTAATACCAGTCGCATAAACTTCCACAGGCTTACTTTCCATCAGCCAGTAGATAAGATCATAAAAATGCACACCGATAAACCAAACCGGAGAACTATGCTGCGCCCAGCTTTTAAACCAGACAGACGGCACCAGAATCTTATCCTCCATACAGGCATAACCATACTGGATTTTCCCCAGCCTGCCGGACTGGATATCACTTTTCAGCTGAATATGTCCCGGATCATATCGCTTATGGAAATCAACAAACATCAGTACATTATTTTTATTTGCCACGTCCACCATTTCTTTTGCGCCTGCGGTTGTTGTGTCAAGAGGTTTTTGCACCAGCATATGCAGTCCCTGGTTTGCACAATAGGTTGTAATTTCTTTATGTAAATAGTCAGGTGTCACAATCGCAACACCGTCCAACTGCTCTTTTGCAATCATCTCTTTATAGTCCGTATAACCCGTTACACCAAATTTATTTTTGTGTTCCTCTAAAACCTCCTGCTTTATATCACACACTGCCACAAAGTCAACCAGACCTTCCTTATGAGAGCTGTGAAAAGTTTTAATCACCTGGGCGCCATAAACGCCTCCGCCAATTACTCCGATTCTGGGTTTCATACAATTTCCTCCTCTTTTCATTCACATCTATATAGTGTATCGTTACAAGCTTATTTATTTTCCACTGAGATAAGCTTTCTGCACCTCTTCGTTCTCCAGAAGATCGTTACAATTTCCAGAAAGTGCGATCTCCCCGTTTTTTAGAACATAGGCACGATCCGCAGTTTTGAGTGCCAGCTTTGAATTTTGCTCCACAAGCAAAATCGTCGTCCCCTCTGCCTTGATTTCTTTGATTGCTTTAAAAACTTCTTTGACAATTAACGGTGCAAGTCCCAACGAGGGTTCGTCAAATAAAATGATCCGGGGTTTACAAATCAGGGCTCGACCAATTGCAAGCATTTGCTGTTCACCACCTGAGAGTGTCCCCGCAAGCTGGGTCCTGCGCTCCTTAAGGCGGGGGAAACGCTCATAAACTTTCGCAATGGTTTCGTGCACTTCCTTTTTATTTTTAATTAAATATCCGCCTGTGAATAAGTTTTCCTCAATCGTCAATTTGGGGAACACATGGCGGCCTTCAAACACATGGCTGATACCCATGGCCGTGATTTTATCCCCCGATTTTCCCTGAATCGGCTTTCCATCATAAATGATGTGATTTTTCATACCTTGTGACGGAATCAGGCCGCTGATTGCACGCAGAGTTGTTGTTTTCCCTGCTCCGTTTGATCCAATGAGCGCAACAGTTTCCCCCTTATTTACATATAAGGAAATACCCTTGAGCACATGAATTGCACCATAGGAATAATGAAAATCTTTTAGTTCAAGTAATGCCGCCATCTTAGTCATCACCTCCAAGGTAAGCCTCTATCACATCCGGATTCTGTTGAATCTCATCTGGTGTGCCGTGAGCCAGCAGCTTTCCATAGTTGAGAACATAAACATAGTCGCTAATCCCCATGACAAGGTCCATATCATGCTCCACCATTAAAACAGAGAGATTCATACGCTGCATTATTTTTTTAATGATGATGTCCAAATCTCCCTTTTCCTTGCTGTTCATACCTGCTGCCGGCTCATCCAGCAGCAAAATACTGGGGTTTCCGGCAAGGGCACGAACAATTTCCAGCAAACGCTGTTCCCCATACGGAAGACTTCCTGCTTCGAAATAGGCTTTATCCTGCAGTTCAACAAACTCTAACAGCTCATATGCCCTTTCATATGCGGCCTTCTCTTCCTCACGATGTTTTTTAGTATGAAACATTGAATCAAAGAAATTTGACTTTAAGCTGTCATGCATAGCTACCACCACATTTTCAATGACAGTCATCTCAGCAAACAGATTAACGATCTGATACGTTCTTGAAATGCCCAGGTTATGGATTTTACATGGCCTTTTTCCAATAATGCTGACATCATTGAGGATAATATCGCCTTCATTGGGCGTATAAACTCCGCTGATACAGTTGAAACAGGTTGTTTTTCCTGCTCCATTAGGGCCTATCAGAGCGACTATCTTATTATCCGGAATCTCCATATTCACATTATTGTTGGCAATTAACTCTCCAAAACGTAATGTCATATTTTTAACTGTTAGCATGATCGACTGCTCCCCCTTTCGAATTTTTAAGTCTGGTTAGCAGTTTTTTCGCTGCGCCTACCACACCGCCCGGCAGGAACAGTATGAATATAAGTAATAAGATACCATAGGCCAGCAGTTGATACTGCTCCGCATATCCCAGTACCTCCTGCAGCAAAAGAATGCCGACTGCACCAACGATCGGTCCCCAGTTTGAGCAAACCCCACCAAACAAAATCATGATCATAAAAATAACCGATTGTTGCTGTGCAACGGTTTCCGGACTGATATAGCCCACGAGATGGACATACATTGCACCTGCAAATGCGGCATAAAACCCATATATTCCAAAAGCTAATACCTTATATTTTCTAACATCGATTCCCATACCTTCCGCTGCGTGATGATTTTGTTTAATTGCGAGAAAAGCCCGCCCAACTCTGGATTTTACCAGTAAATTTTTCACCGCCACAAGCAGAATCACGCAGACAAGCCCAAAATAGTAAAAAGAATAATAACTTTTGAGGCTCAACCCAAACAGACTCATCTGATCGGTAAATGCGCCATTAAAATCTCCCGTAATTCCTCCAGGTGAACGTGTCACCAGCTGAAAAATTATATAATTAAATGATATGGTAGCCAGCGAGAGAAAAGCAAAACGCAGTTTAGAAACGGGGTAAGCAAAGATCATAGCAATGGCTGCTGAGATTATTGAAGCCATAATCATCGTAAAGAGGATTGGCAGCCCAGTATAATTATGAATTAACAGTGATCCATAAGACCCTATTCCAAAAAAAGCGGAAGTTGCGAAGGAAATCTGTCCACTATATCCATAGAGTACATCCAGCCCATTAGCCGCAATGATATAGATTTCACAAAAGCACAAGAACATCATTCCATAACTAAAATTTCTTAGCAGCAGTGGTACAGTAAGTATAAGCACTGCCAACGGGGCATATAGCCCCAGCTTATCTTTAGTAACAATCGAAGCAGTCTTATTCATAATCATCCTCCTAATCTTTAACCGCTTCAACATTCAGAAGACCACGCGGTTTAATAAACAGCACAATCAGCACGGCAACATAAGCTACAAGCTGTTTAAGAGATGACGATAAGTAACCTGCGGCAAATGTCTCCAATGCTGCCAACACACCACCACCCAGCAGTGCGCCATACATGTCTCCATAACCTCCTACAACAGCACTTGCAAATCCTTTCGTGGACATTGCAGTTCCCAGTGTTGTCGTAATGCCATAGAGCGGCCCCACCAGAATTCCTGCAAGACCAGCAACACTGGTGGATATCGCCCATGTAATTCTGTTTGTCTGATCCACATTGATTCCGCAGCTTCTTGCAGCAATCGGGTCCATAGCAGCGGCTCGCATTGCGATTCCAAATGATGATTTTTTCATAAAAATATGCAATGTCAACATGCAGAGCAGTGCTACCCCAATGCACAGCAAAGATTCCGTCTGATATGAGACTCCAAGAAAAGTTATTGTCTGTACCTTAAGAAATGATTTCATATTCAGTGGTGCACCACCCCAGATCACAAGCTCAAGGCTTTGAACAATGTAAGATACAGCCACAGTCGCAAGAATCAGTGCAGAAGAAGAAACATTGCGGTTAAATATGGGGCGGACAACGATCCGCTCTAGTACACAGCCAATTAAAAACATGGAGACCATGGTGCATAACATTGCCCCAAAAATCGGAAGTCCTAAGATATTGTAAAAGGTATACCCCATAAATCCACCCAGACACATTAAATCCCCCTGGGCAAGGTTCATAATACCAGACGCCCTGTATATCAGGCTGTATCCCAGGGCAATAAGCCCGTAAATACTGCCCGTCAACAGCGCCGCAACTAATAATTGTATAACCATATGGCATTTTCCTTTCAGATAAGCCGTCTCTTATTCAGCCGGTTAATACTCGTTTTTAGTAGTTTCTTTATATTTTAAATATCCACCGCTTTCCATCCATTCATTCCAGTCCATATTAACACCATCGACATAGATGAACCGTCTTACGGTATGGTATGGCTCGCCGTCATTATTGCTGTAATCCATTGTTCCGCCCAGGCCCTCGATCTTAATCTTCGGGACAGCCGCAAGCATTGCTTCAGCTTCATTGGAACCAGCTATTTTGCTCGCTTCCCAGATTACCATGGCTGAGTCATATGCACGATAGGCAATTTCAGTAGTAGGCAACTGACCAAACCGCTCCTGATACTCTTCCAAAAATGCCCTCATATTATCAATTGTGCAGTCCTCAATCTTCTCATAGGTAACATAAGGATTTGCAAAAATGATGTAATTGGAGTTCTCTGCACCCGCTATGCCAACCATAGAAGCAAAAAAGGATTCTTTGTCAAAAATGATTCCATCATAACCATACTGCCTGATCTGTTTAACAAAATAACCACAGTCATTGCTTGTCATGCTGATGAAAACCGCCTGAGGGTCTGCTGCAATAATTCGTGCACACTGCGCCGACAGGTCAGTATCTTCGGGTTCACATGATTCGCTGATGAGGATTTCAATTCCCTGTTCTTTTGCTTTCTCCTCAAAGGCCTGTGCAAAAGTAAGTGCCGCTTCAGACTGATCTTTCATCACAGCAATTTTACTGATTTCCATATCGTTAATACAGCTGACAACTTCGGGCACTACAAAATCGTAGTTGACACTGCCGCGAATGATATGCTTCCAGCCCTTCTGCATCACTGACGGGCTTGTCCCCATCGCTATGGTGAAAATACCCGCTTCATCATAATAGCGGCCGGCAGCTAGAACCTCAGCAGAAACCTGTGAAGCTATAACAGCATTAACATTTTCATTCTGAATAAATTTTTGTGCAGATTTAACAGCTTCCTCTGTAGACCCTTTTGTGTCATAAAGTGTTGCTAAAACTGCCTTTCCCCCATTAAAACCGTCATTTTCATTGATGTAATCCAATGCCATATTCAATCCGTTGATGGCCTCAAGACCATTTTGTGCATTTGGCCCTGTATAACTTACAGAAATACCCACTTTAAACTCGTTTGCATCACCCCCGCTTGCTCCCTCGTTTCCAGACGGCTTCCCACTGGCTGCACCGTTACATCCCACTGTACTGGCGCCAATTGCCACAATCACTGTTAATAAAGTTGCTCTTACCCATAATTTCATTTTCTTCATTCCCTCCTCATTATATTATTAGATAAACGATTACTAATTATCAGATATAATTACATCAAAGACAATCGTAATCAATTACTAATTCCGCATAAGTACCCCTAATACTAAACTAAATGCTTGCCTGAACTCCCTTTACATAAACGCCCTTAATCGTTATCATGTCATCAAACAATACAATATCCGCGTCTTTGCCACATTCCAGTGAACCTTTTCTGCTGTCACAGCCAATGGCCTGTGCAGGGTTTAGACTCACCATTTTCACTGTCTCCCATATGGGAAGCCCAACTTTATGAACCATCACCCGAACCAGGCGGTCTGTAGTGGCTACGCTTCCGGCAAAGCAGGTTTTATCAGGCATAAGCGCAATTCCTTTTTCCACAATGACTTCCTGTCCATCCTTTTTTGAACCAAGAATCGATGGGCCATCCGGCATTCCTGCCCCCCGCATGCTGTCTGTACAAAGAAATATCCGATCATGATCTTTACACTTTAGAATCATCTTCAATAAATCAGGCGGAAGATGCTCTCCATCGGCAATCAGTTCCACCCAAAGATCATCCAGCAGATACCCGCTTTCAACAACTCCCAAAACCCGCCTCCCCTGCTTGCGGACAATTGTAGACATTGCCGAGTAAAAGTGTGTCAACGCACTAAGACCTTTGGACCTGGCTTCCTTAATATGTTCAAAAGTCGCTGCTGTATGTGCCGCTGAAAACATAATACCCTGTCCGGCCAGACGGCCAATCATCTCTATGGCTCCAGGCAGTTCAGGAGCCAGTGACCAGCGTTTAATCGCCCCATTAGCATACAATGCAATTTTTTCATAATGCTCCGGCTCTGGTAAAACAACATATTTTTCATCCTGAGCCCCTTTTTCCTGTCCGTTTAAATAAGGTCCCTCCAAATGAAGGCCAAGAAGTTCAGGCATATTCTCATTGATTTCCTTTGCACGATGAAAAGTATCCATTACTGTGAACAGCTCTTCATCACTGCTGGTAAGGGTTGTTGGCAAAAGCGTTGTTGTACCGTGCTTAAGATGAGCTCTGGCAGCACCCACCATTGCCTCTAATGTGCCATCCATAAAGTCGTATCCGCCACCGCCATGCGTATGTAGATCAATGAATCCTGGTGCCACATATAACCCTTTACAGTCCTGTATTTCCTCCCCCTGAGGTTGATAACTCTCCATAGGACCCAGGCTGACAATCTGGCCATGTGAAACGCTTAAATATCCCAGCGGTTCCACCCCTTCCGGCATCACCAGCCGTGCATTGATAAAGGTCAACATCATACCTTCCTTCCCCCCTGCTATGTATTAGATACGCTCATTGAATGAGTGCAAGTTATTTTTCATGATAATGCTAATCGGAACATCCACTTTATCTGTATTAGGTTGAATATTCTTCACCACATAGGAAAACAAAATCTCAAACCCCTTATATCCCTTGTCATAAGCATTTTTATAGATCAGTGCCTGTAACACATCCTGCCTCAAAAGCTCCGCACTTTCCGGAAACAAGTCACTTCCCACTCCCCGCAGCCTGCCGGCGAGACCACTGTCAATAACAGCCTGAGCCAAAGGAACAGTGTTACGAGCAGTTACTGCATAAAAAGCACAGATATCGGGATTTTCTTTTAGTATCCTGCAAGATTCGTTATAGCATTTGTCATTATCACTATAAACTTGCAGTACCATCACTTCAAAGTTTTTTCCCTGTTCTTTTATATACTCCTGAAAACCTTTAAGATTATGGGCATGTGCCGCATTCAGCGGATCACCGGCAGCTACCAGAATCTTTCCGTTTTGAGGTGTCATAGCTGCCACAATTTCCGCCCCAAGGCGTCCGATCATGTAGTCGTGAGGTGCAATACAGCAAAGCCTTCGGCTGGCCTCAAGATCACTGTCAATCAAAACCACCGGTATGTTCTTATAAGAAAACCGCTCAATTGCAAGAGACATTTTATCACTGTTGTTTGCTGGAACAGTAAGCAGTCCGTCAATTTGAATCTCCTCATCATTAAATAGCTGTTCCAGAATATCAATCTGCTCCGCCGCATGTTCATAGCTATAGGGCAGAATTTTCACATTAAGACTTTCTACTTCAGGCATAAACGAATCAATCGCATCCCAAATATACTTATTATAAAAACGACCTTGTCCGCTTTTTTCAGGCAACACCACTGCCAGCTGCTTTGCTCTCCGCTTAAGCGATGAAGCAACATAGTTCCTGGTATACCCCATCTCCTTCGCCCGTGCAAGGATGGCTGTACGCAGTTCTTCCGAAATTCCATCTTTTCCATTAATTGCACGGTGTACAGTTGTTCTGGATATATTCATGTCAGCAGCAATATCCTTAAGCGTAATATGTTTGACCATAACGTTCCTCCTATAAAGTTAACGGTTACGTAACCGATTCCTTAACTTGTTGTTTTTTATTGTACACTACTTATACATCCAAAATCAATTGACATTTCCAACAATTGAAACCTTCATTTATGTACACTTTGCACATTTATATCGTTTTTTACTGTTTATTCTACATAATATAATCCAATCCCCAAACTTCCATCCACAAAACCATTGTAACAATTTACCATATTCTTCCTTATGCTGGACTTGTTACACTCGTTCGTCACCCGCTTATGATATACAAGTCTCCATAATCGGATTGTTTAGAATTATTTTTGCACCATCATAACGTTTCTTTGACAATAAAAAGAGGTCACATCATTCCATTTCAAAATGAATAATGTGACCTCTATCAATATAATCATAAAAACTACAAACACGCTCACCTATAATTCAACACTTCCCCCTATAACTAATATTCATTTATTTCTATAATACTCCGTACAAAAATCAACACATTCCTTCATATCAAACACCCTGGCCAAAGCAGAACCATCCCCAATATTACTTACAACAGTCTTATCAGAATCCTTTTTAAAAAACAATTCCTCAACATCCAAAAAGTCATCAAAAACATCCAAATCAACATTCTTAAACTCAATCCACTTCTTTACCCCATCAACCAAAACAGGAGCTGACTCCATAATATCCGGTCTCCCCAGCTGATACTCGGCCAAATGAATAGAAGTATTAGACTCAAAGTCAGTCCCCAAAAGCAAAATTTTCGCCCCCATACCATACAATTTCCCCAAAGGAGAATCACCCCCCAACCCATAATCCATCCCATGATTCCCCGTTACATACCTTGCCTCTTTCCCACAAGCCGCAAACGAATACATGGGATGACCACTACGGCACACCCCCGGATAAAATGCAAAATACCCCGCCACTCTCCCCAGTTCTTTTGCCACTGGCGTTCTCACCGGATCAAAAGGAGCAATACTATCCCTTATCATCTCCTCCCATTCCCGTGGAACCGAAGGATTCTCCCAATATTTCGGATTACTAATATGAGTAGTCTGAGCAGGCATAACCAAGGTCCCAGAATCCCCAATCCTCTCCAAAATAGTCCCAATCAAAGTATCCTCCCCACCAATAAGATACCCAAAAGCCTTCAAAGAAGCATGTAAAATCACCACATCCCCAGTTGAAATATTCATTCTCTCAAGCAAAACCCCAAAATCCCTTTTATAAAACGGCTTCAACCCCCGCTCAATCATATTAACCAAATTATACAAAACCATATCCTCCCTAGTTTTATCTTACCAATTTTCAATCTACAATCACTCTACATATCATCTCACGGCAATCCCTCAACTCCCCCCCATCGTAGAATCGCCAATACGGTCATTGGAAATAGAAGTCCTGTTTTTATTCTGGAGCCGTGTGAAAGACTTCGGTAATTCTTAGGTTTAGGCAGTGCAGAATAAAGTGAAAAAATCTGACCACAAAGTCAGATTTTTAGACGACTTGAATTGAGAATTTCATCAGAAATTCTCAATGAATGGAGTCGGTTCACTTAATTCTGTGCTGAATAAGCCTTAGAATTACCCAGTCTGCAGCCAGGCACCAGAATAAAAACAGGACTTCTATTTCTCTATCACACCATATTGCGATACTCCATCTTCCAGCGTTGGATGATTTCCCCGGCACCCGCCAACCTCTTAATGGGGTCCTTCGAAAACAACTCCTCCAAAACCTGAAGGCTTTCCGCATTCTCCGCAGCCTCATCAGCATTATCCATCCGAAGATCAGCTTCCGCCTTTAATTCCTCAGTTAAAAGAGTCTGAAACCGCTCCTTCACTTCCAAAGCAGGATTCCATTTGGAAAGATAGTAAATCCGTGAAAGCACGTCCTTATTACTCACCAGTTCAAAGGATTTCACATAAGCATGATATGCCTTATCTGTGAGAAACAGTCTTGCATAAGAAGAGCCCAGGTTATTATAAACCTTAGCCAGAAACTCCTCATGCCCCTTGGAACTCTTCATATACTCAAGGATTCTCTCATAGTCAGCAACTGCCTTACCGTATTGCTTCTTCATAAACAGATAATCAGCTCTCGCCTTACCAAACTCCGGCTGACTCATCTTTCTATAAGCTGCCACCTCCTGACGGAAGCGATTGACTTCAGAGGCATTATAATAATCGCATTCAGAAAGAATGAGACAGAGAAGCTCATCAGGATCTTCTCCGCTCTGCTGCCATTTTTCCAGCTTTAGCGCCAAAAATGTCATATTCAGTTCATTGCGAATAAATTCAATCAAATGAAGATCAACAAATTCTTCCATCACAAGAAGCGGATTGTTAAAAATCACATAGCAAAGCTCCTGGGAAGAATAAAGATGAATCCCCAGTCCTTCAAAATAAAATGGATGTTTTACCGGCTCCTGTCGGCAGAGAATTAAACTCATAGCATGACCTCTTGTCTTATCATGGCATCAGTAGCAGGGAACAGTTCTCCAAACCCTTTGTCCCTGCAAACTACTGCCATTGTTTTTTCATCTAAAAATCCTACGGAAATCCCAACTCTGGTTGTCTTGTTGGGACGTTTTGGAAATCCCTCCAGCGGAATCTTCACCAGCCGTTTCTGCTTGGGGTCCATTGGAGTCACCAAAAACTCCACATAATCCTGATTATCCAGAATCAAGTCAACGCTGCTTCTTGATTCATACCAGTTATCCCCGGCAGATGCTACAATCAGCTGGCTTTCCCGCTCTTTGTGAAGGACCTTCATGGAAATAGTGGAATGAAGTCTTCCCTCACAGATGCAGATAAAGGGATAGGAGGTCTTCTCCTGAAGATAATCCATACCTTTATAAGCAGCTCCCCGTGCAAAGAGCTCCTGATCCACATAGACCTTTCTTCTTGAGCAGAGAAGCTTCATGGATTCAGCTGCCCAGTTTTGCCGCTCAAAACCTTTTCCAGTGAGAAAAATCGTGGAAAACAGCTTCTTCTGCAATAGCCGTTCTGCACAGGAGTTTAATATCTTATCCGCCAGCTTTTCTCCGGAAGGCGTATCCAGAATATCCAGATTAAAGCTTTCCTCAAGTATCTCTTCCTCTGCAACAACAGTCATCTGTCGAAGCCCTCTCTGCACCTTCAGTTCATGGTAGCGGAAAGAGTCCTCACTTAAATCAAAAACAGCAACCTGATTATTCCAGATTTCCTTTTTCTGACTGAGTACATAGTAAACAAAGCTTTCTGTATGGCTCATAATATGAACCTTCTCCCTCGGAATCCCCAGGTAGTCTGCACAGTACATCAGCGCATCCATCATCTTAATATCCACCTTGGGCAGGGTTACCACCAGCTGCTTTATCTCATCACAAAAGAATTCCTCTTTTGGTATCTCTAATATTTTCTTTAAATATATCTTTAAAAGATCAATTCCTTCATATTTTGTACCGCACAGTGTGGCGGTTCCATCTTTTCTTACCAGTTTAACTAATTTATCTACGATGATGCCTTCCCCAACAAGTGTATAGGCGTAAGCCTCTTCTCCCACATACCAGACATCATCGTCCTTTTTGCGGCAGATCACAGTTGGGAAATTCCACGACTTATCCCTGTCATGGCAGCATATTCTGGTGTAGGCATCACATAAATCCAGTCCAATAATAAGTCCGTCCATTAATGACAGCCCCCTTAGTCTACTTTACATTAATAAAAACAACTGTTCAGCAGCAGCATTCTTCTTCAAATACTCCTGCATTCTCTTCTTCAGCCCTTCCTCATCCTTAATGCTGAGACAGAGCCCCATCTCATTGAGACAGGAAAACCTGCTGTTTGGTGATGATGAAGAGGTAACAGTATCACAACTAACACTGCCCTCCTGTTTCAGCACCCAGCTTTCTCCTTCCTGTTCACTGATTCGGTACTCCATAATTTCACCTTCAAACAGAATCTTCTGTTTGACAAAAACCCCCTGATACATCCGATGCATATCTTCAATATGGAATTCTTCCTCATCCGGAAGTATTCTGATCTGAAGTTCAATTCTGGAATCCCTTTCTGCCGAATACTGGATCATGGCCTTATCCATAATATCCTCCGGCATTGGCATGTATCTGGAAAGCACCTTGTAATACGGAAATACTAACCCGCTCTCCAGCAGCAGCGAAACAGTATCATGACATAGCCTCTGTTGATCCTCTGTTAAGGATTTCAGTTCTGAATAGTATTTAGTCAGGGCCAGTAAGTATATAGTTGGAATCCGATCTATCTGAGTGGTGGAATTCACCGCTCCTTCCAGATAAGAAAATACCTTGTCATCCGGCGTCTGATCCTTCATAAAGTACTCCGTACTCTTAATGGTAAAATACGCCTTCATAATATTATCTGCAGGATTCTTACGGCTCATATACAAATCAAACACCTTATCAATGGTATCTGTACAGCCGGAAAACATCATCTGAGCAACCAGCCGTTCCTCCAGATCATAGGTTTCCACATGCTCTGTAATTCCCTGAAGCAGAACCCTGTACATCTGGTCAGAAAGACCGTTATAATGTTCACAAAGATAGTCTAAAACTATGCTGTCATATGTATTTTCCTCAAAGACCTTGTAAGACAACAGGAGGAGTAAGCTGTCCTGATCAAAAAGATTCTTCAGAATCATCTTAGTACACAGCTTCAAAAGTCTCTTGGTTCTGATTCCTTCACAGCCGAATTCCCGGATCATATCAAAGGCTTCTTCCATATAGCTGTTATGAATTAAGGTCTCACATATGCTGAGACGTTCCTCTTTGGTCAACACCCTCTTGTCCAGCTTAACAAGATAGCTTCCGCCATCTTCTACTCCTTCAGCAGCAGTCTGCTTCTGATAGAATTCAATAATTCTGGAAAGCAGAAGTCTCTGATAGAGAGGATGAATACCTGGATCCTCCAGAGTGTCTTCTAAAATCTTAACCTCTTCTACATCAGCAATTCCACGTTTCATCACCTGGGAACATGCCTGCAAACGCAGCATGGAGTGATCCGAATATAGCTCAAAGCACCGCTTCTCCAGCTCTGGCTTATTCATTACCTGCGTTTTCACATAAGGAGTATTAGTGTAGCGGTTTCCATAAGAATCCTGAAAGAGAAGGATCCTGTTTTCGGAAAATAGGGGCACATAAGCCACACCCTCCTCCAGAAGGAAAGCTTCCTCATCAAGCTTTTCCTCATAGCGGACGATTACATATTTCATCTTGGGATTGCTGCATTCCACCCGGTAAGACCGCAGAATAGAAGGCAGAACCTTCGCCATAGGAACATCAATCACATCCCTGTAAAGCATATGATCATATATTACTGCCAGATTGCTGTTGATCTGGGATTGGAACAGCTGCTCTGTGGCGAATTTTTCAATGGCCCGTTCATATTCCTGATAGAGAGAACCTGTCCGGTCTAAATACTCCAGTACATTGCGATAAAGAATGGACTTGCTCTGTCTGTCCAGTTCATTGCCCCCATAGGAAAAATACAGAAGCACTTCTCTTGGTAAAACAGAACCGTGGTTTTTAGGAAGGGAATATAGATAGTATTCATACAGCCTTGTCAGACTGATTCCTGCCTTTATCCCCTTCTCATACCAGGTAAAGGCTTCTTCATCTCTTCTCTCACTACGGATCAAAATGGAGCAAATTGCTTCCAATATCTCCTTCTCCGGATGTTTTCTATATAAATTAACCATCAGTCTGTAATGCAGATGTCTTAAACGTTTATTAGCAAGTGTCACCCAGGCTGCAGCCAGCGCAAGTTTTTTATTCACCAGCTCCCTCTTTGCCCCATAGGTGAGAATCTGTAAATCTATTCCCTCTACAGTCCGCAGCAGTTCAGGTGCACTGTTGTAAACGCGGCAGCCTTCTGAATAGAGGAAAGGGCTTCGGCATCCCATATCATACTGGTGTTTTAATATGGTTATCATGGCAACCGGGTTCTCCGACAGCCTTTTATCTAATTTTAACAGGAGAAAAAACAGCCCATACATAGTGGGATTCTCCTCTGAATATTTTCGCAAAAGCCTGATTAGAGATTCCTTACGATACTCATCAGGCTGCAGCTTCAAACGAAGGTACTGATAATAGCAGTAGGGCTCCAGTTTCTCCTGACGCTCTGCCTGAACCTGATCCTTACACTGATCAAGGAGAGCTGCTGCCTGGTTGGTGCTTCCGGCTTTCAAATAGATATCTGCACGAAGCAGCTTAATCCCAATAAGATCTCCCTTCATCTGCTCCATCTCACCGATTGCCTGAAGCATTCTGTTATATAACAGGGCAGTCTCATAGCTGCCTTCCTCTTCATCAAGCCGCAAATGAGTAAATCTTGCCAGAGCTTCTTTTGTATAGGAATCCTCCGCTGAGATTCCTCCCTGAGAATTAAGGGTCGCAGAAACAGGAATCTTAAACTGTTCCTCAATTCCTGTAATAGAAATCATTCCAAAATTCCGCCCCTGATGCATTCTGGCAGGATGAAGCCGAAATATAATCGTACACTCATCCCCATCAAAATCATTCTCATCTATCATTCGTTTGGGAATCTCAATGAAATCACTGTCTGCTGTCACTTCCAGACTGACATATCCCCATACATTCCGCCTGACCAGTATGGTATCCTCTGCCACACTATCTATATCAATAAACGTCACTTCTTCCGGCTCTGCCGACAAGGTGACCGGTTTCTTTACACCAAGCCCTGTGAGAAACTCCTCCAACTCCTTACGTCTGTCCGGACGTCCTTTAAGTCCGTCATAAACAGCCCGTACATGGAGATCCTTCATAAATGGTGCTTCTATAAAATCGCGGTACTCAAACAAACGGAGAGCTGTATCCATATCATTCTCCGCCACTTTTGCAAAATCTTCTGCTGTTTTCAGATCACTTAAGGCTTTTCCCGACGTACTCAGTTCCACACGAAAAGAATAAGGGACTTCTCTCTCGCCGCCATTGGTAACCAGATAAAAAGCTCCCTTAATGATATCACCGTCTTCCAGATAACCGGTGTTGATCTCATAAACGATATGATTGTACGTTCCGCCAAACGCTCCGCTCATAAGCTTCACACGGTAATTGGATGAATAGACAAGACCCTTGATGTGCAGATTATTCTCACTGGTAACGACAAGTTCACGCCTGATGGCTCCTCCGGATTTCACCACATCGCCGATTCCTGTTGGTGTAACCTTAATCTTAGGAACCTCTGAGTCAATGATGCCCTTTGCCAGCCTGTTAATTCGTTCTCTCATAGTACCACCTGTTTTAAGTATTTCATCTTAATTGCTGTACTGCATTAATTATTCTATATTCTAACATATTTCGACACGATTTAAAACCCTAATTTTAAGTTTACGGCAGAGAAGTATTTATGCTATACTATTACTAGTGTATCTAATGGAACTATTTCCAAATGATTCTTGATTTACCCTTGTAAAATTGGTATGATAGAGGCAAAACTTTAGGAAAAGAAGGGCATTTTATGACAACAAATGAAAAATCTTTATTATTACATGAAAAATGGCAGGGTAAATTGGAAATAACTTCCAAGGCATCTGTAAAGAGTCGTGAGGATCTTGCCCTTGCTTATACACCTGGAGTTGCAGAACCCTGTAAGATCATTGCAGAAGATCCTGAAGCTGCTTATAAGTATACAATCAAATCCAATACAATTGCCGTTATATCTGACGGCAGTGCTGTTCTTGGTCTTGGCAATATCGGTCCTCTGGCTGCTATGCCGGTTATGGAAGGCAAGGCAGTTCTTTTCAAGGAATTTGGCGGAGTTAACGCTATTCCCATCTGTCTGGACACTCAGGACACAGAGGAAATCATAAAAACAATTGTTAACATTGCTCCTGCTTTTGGCGGAATCAATCTGGAAGATATCTCAGCCCCACGTTGCTTTGAGATAGAGGAACGGTTAAAAGATCTGCTTTCTATTCCTGTTTTCCATGATGATCAGCATGGAACTGCCATCGTTGTTCTTGCCGGTGTTATCAATGCATTAAAGGTAACAGGCAAAACAAAGGAAAACTGCCGTGTGGTAGTCAATGGTGCCGGTTCTGCAGGAATTGCCATTACAAAACTTCTTCTCTCCTACGGTTTTCCACATATTACCATGTGTGACCGTGCAGGAATTCTGGCAAAGGATAGTAAGGATTTAAACTGGATGCAGGAAAAGATGATGGACGTGACCAATCTGGAAGGTGTTCACGGTTCTCTTGGTGACGCCATGAAGGGCGCTGATATATTTATTGGTGTATCTGCTCCGGGAATTGTTACAGAGGACATGGTTGCCTCCATGAATAAAGATGCCATACTTTTTGCTATGGCAAACCCTGTTCCTGAGATTATGCCTGACCTTGCTAAAGCAGCAGGTGCAAAAGTTGTTGGTACAGGCAGGTCTGATTTTCCAAATCAGGTCAATAATGTAATTGTATTCCCAGGAATTTTTAAAGGTGCTCTTGAAGGAAGGGCTTCTGCAATTACTGAAGAGATGAAGCTGGCAGCAGCCAATGCGATTGCAGGTCTTGTGGAGGAATCCCAACTGAATGAAAACAATATTCTGCCTGAGGCATTTGATCCTAAGGTGGCAGATGTTGTAAGCCGTGCAGTGAGGAATCATATCCGTGAATAAATAACCAGATGGAGGGTGTGACCATGCTGTCAGAACCAATGACATTGTATAAATTAATGATTTTGTATATGCTGAAGCAGGTTAATTTTCCACTTACCAGCGCTCAGCTGTCAAACTTTTTTCTGGAGCACGAATACACCACGTATTTTACGCTGAACCAGGCACTTAGCGAACTGCTGGAGGCAAAGCTTCTCTACGTGGAATCCAATCACAACAGCAGCCGTTATGAGATTACAAGGGAGGGTGAGGAAACACTCTCCTTCTTCGGCAATAAGATTTCTCCTGCCATTACTCAGGATATGGATGAGTATTTAAAGGAGAATAAGTTCCGGCTTCGCAATGAGGTGGGCGTAACAGCTAATTACTACAAATCCACCAATCATGATTATATCGTTCACTGCGAGGTTCGGGAGGGAAAAAGCTGTTTGATTAACTTAGAGCTGTCTGTTCCTGACAAGGATCAGGCAGAGATCATGTGTGACCACTGGAAATCAAAAAGCCAGGAAATCTATGCATTTGCCATGAAGGCATTGATGAGCGGTTCGTAAAAAGAACAATGAGGTATCGAATTATGAAACAAGTGAAACCATCTTTTTTTCAGGAAGTAAGCTCTAAATATAAGGCAGAGCAGAAGAAGCTAAACCGTAAGAAGTTTCTTTTAAAAACCAAATTAACTCTTACTATCATACTTCCTGTATTCATTGTTGTACTTGCAGTTAAGGTGATTCAGACATTTCTGCAGATCAAGATGAGAGAAATTTTTACAGACCATAAAGTGAAACCTGTGGAAGAGCTTCAGACAAAAGAAGCAGGAAAACCAATTCCTGCTGTTATGACACCTGTTGAAAAGGAAATTATAAAACCAACACCATATACCAATTAAGAGGGAACAGTTTTCATCAACTGCTCCCTCTTAATTTCATTATCCATGCATAAATCTCTCCAGGAATTCCTTGGTAGAGCTCTTCTGAGGATTGCCGAAGATATCGGCAGGTGTCCCCTCTTCTTCAATGACTCCGTTAGCCATATAAACAACATGATTTGACACATCTCTTGCAAATGCCATCTCATGAGTAACAATAATCATGGTCAGTCCCTCTTTTGCAAGAGTTCTCATAACTGCCAGAACCTCTCCTACCATCTGAGGATCTAAGGCTGAAGTAGGCTCATCAAACAGAAGAATCTCCGGCTCCATAGCAAGGGCTCTTGCAATTGCAACCCTCTGCTTCTGTCCTCCTGA
>DHOR01000055.1:93677-124897 GCA_002409995.1 Hungatella sp. UBA5385
GGCTCTTGCAATTGCAACCCTCTGCTTCTGTCCTCCTGACAGCTGTTTCGGCTTGGCATTGATATAAGGAGCCATACCAACCTTCTTCAGATACATCATTGCCTTTTTCTCAGCCTCTTCCTTACCTTTTTTTAGCACCTTAATCTGACCCACCATACAGTTTTCAAGCACAGTCATATTGTTAAAGAGATTAAAGCTCTGAAACACCATACCAACCTTGGTTCTGTAGGAAGGTACATTCATCTTTTTGTCTGTAATATCTGTATTATGGTATAGGATTTCACCTGTAGTTGGTGTTTCCAGAAGATTTAAGCACCGCAGCAATGTGGACTTTCCCGAGCCGGAAGCGCCGATAATACAGGTAACGTCCCCTGCATTTACAGAGAAATCAATGTCTCTTAAGACCACATTGGCACCAAATGCCTTGCTTAAGTGGTGAATATCAAGTACTCTCTCGCCTGCCATTTATCTCTCCTCCTTCTCTTTTGGATCAGGGAACTTTACCATACCGCTTGTGTAAGCAAGCGTGTCTGTAGTTGCCAGATCATAGCTGTCCGGTCCATCCATCCTCTTTTCCCAGTAGCGAAGGATTCTGGAGCAGGTAAAGGTCAGAATAAAGTAAATGACCATAGTGATGGTAAATGCTTCAAAGTAAGTATAATAAGCGCCTGCAATCCCTTTGGTTGCAAAGAAAAGCTCTACAACTCCGATTACGGATAAAACGCAGGTATCCTTAATATTGATAATTAAGTTATTGCCGATCTGAGGCATAATATTGCGGAGCGCCTGAGGCATAATAACGCTGAGCATAGTCTGGAAATGAGTCATTCCAATGGCCTTTGCACCCTCCGTCTGGCCTGGATCAATGGAAAGTATACCACCTCTTACAGTCTCTGCCATATATGCGCCTGTATTAATGGACACAATGAAATAAGCGGCAAAGGTCTCAGTCATATTAATGTTAAACAGAGCACCGCTTCCGTAGTATATGAACATAGCCTGGACCATCATAGGAGTGCCGCGGAACACTTCCACGTAAACATTCAGTATGAATTTGGCGATCTTAAGCAAAACCTTCTTCATTAGATTGTCGCTTTGATAAACAGGGATTGTCTGCACAATTCCCACTAAAAATCCGATAAGGCAGCCAATAATGGTGCCTGCAACTGCAATTGCCATGGTCAGTCCTGCTCCTCTTAAGAGAGAAGGACCATAGTTTTGCACAATAAATATAATTCGTCCAAAAAAATCTGATGGCAGGGACATTAGTTTTTTTCTCCTTTTCGTAATCTGGATAAACAGAACAAACGGCACGGAAGCCATATACCTTCTGTCCCGTGCCTGCAAGCTCTGTTTGTTTTATTTTATTCAGCTAATGGCTGTACAGATATAGCCTCTTCCATCATCTTGGCGAAATCAGCTTCTGTCATATCAGCCAACACTGTGTTAATGGAATCCTTTAACTCTGTATTGCCCTTTTTCAGAGAAACACCTATGTTAATATCTTCATCAGACACTTCAAACGCACCATCTGTTCCTGTAAAATCAAGCAGTTTAAAGTCAGGATAAGCCATAAGAGCTGCCTGTCCTGTTGGTTTGTCAGTAACTACCAGATCAACTCTTCCTGAGCTTAAAGCCACAAGCATTGCAGGAGCTGACTCCTGTGCAGGTTTAATATCAGCGTCCTGAATCTGAGGCAGACAGTTATCATACCAGATGGTATTGAGCTGAGATGTACAGGTAGCACCTGCTAAATCTGCAACTGATGCTGCATTCTCATACTTGCTTCCTGCTGGAACCAGAGTCACGATTGTTGCATAATAATACGGGTCTGTAAAATCCACAGACTGCATACGATCTGATGTAATAGACTGCCCTGCAATTACGCAGTCCACCTTACCTGACTGTACAGCAGGTACCAGGGAATCCCAGTCAAGCTTAACAATCTCCAGCTCATAATCAAGAGCTTCTGCAATTTTCTTAGCCATCATTACGTCATATCCATAGGCATAATCTGAGCTTCCTGAGATTTTAACAGCACCATTGGCATCTGTAGGCTGTGTCCAGTTATATGGCGCATAGCTGCATTCCATAGCTACCTTTAATACCTTTTTTCCGTCTGCCTGTCCGCCGCCTGCTGAATCTGATGTTTTTCCCCCACATGCAGTCAGAGCTGCTGCAGCAAGCACTGCAGCCATAAGTACTGCACCTAATTTCTTCATTGACATTTTCATATTGATTCCTCTCCTCCTTGTGTATAAATAAACACTATCTAATAAATAGATTCATTATAAAAAGATTTTTATTCCTTGTCAAGGCTATTTGTAATTTCATCAATTAAAGCCCAGATTTCTTCCCGTCCCTGTTTTGTCTCTGCAGAGAAAGGAATCAGAATGTCTTCGCTGCCAAGTCCAAGACCTGTACGAACCATTTTCACATGCTTCTGCACCTGGCTTCTCTTCAGCTTGTCCAGCTTTGTGGCTATAATAACCGGATGATAGCCATTGTGAACCACCCAGTTATACATGGTTTTATCATTTTCTGATGGTTCATGACGGATATCGATCAGCAGGAATACGCATTTTAACATTGGAGATTTATGAAGATAATTCTCAATCATCTTCCCCCACTTCGCCTTAACCTCCAACGCAACCTTTGCATATCCGTAACCGGGAAGATCCACATAATACAGAGCATCGTTAATATTATAAAAATTAATGGTCTGAGTCTTACCAGGCTGAGAGGAAGTTCTTGCAAATGACTTCCTATTCATCAGGCTGTTAATCAGGGAAGACTTTCCCACATTGGATTTGCCGGCAAATGCAAATTCAGGCTTTGTATTCACCGGAAGAGTGCTGGTAATTCCACAGACAGTCTCCAGCTCTACACTTCTAATAATCATAAGAATTCCTTTCTAATGATCCACAAGGGCTTCCTGAAGTACCTCAGGCATGTTCTTTACAAACACAATTCTAAGCCCCTTTGTGATTTCTTTTGACAGTTCCGCTATATCAGGACGATTTTTGTCAGGAACAAGAACCGTCTTCACATGAGCCATACGGGCAGCCAGAATCTTCTCTTTTAAGCCTCCGATAGGAAGCACACGGCCCCGCAGTGTAATCTCACCGGTCATAGCAACCTTGGCGTCTACCTTGCGTCCTGTAACAGCAGATACCATGGCAGTTGCCATAGTAATACCTGCAGAAGGTCCATCCTTTGGAACAGCGCCTTCCGGAATATGAAGATGAATATCATGCTTTTCAAAATAATCATCTGCAACTTCGTATTCAGGGCAGACAGAGCGGACATAGCTGAGAGCAGTCTGGGCAGATTCCTTCATTACATCTCCCATCTGACCGGTCATCTGCATAGAGCCCTTACCAGGCATTACATTGACCTCGATCTGCAGAGTATCACCGCCAACACTGGTCCATGCCAGCCCCCGTACAATCCCCACCTCATCTTCTTCATTAACATCATCAAAGGTGATCTTTTCTTTACCAAGGTATTTCTCCAGCACCTTTTCTGTGATCTTAATGGTTGTTTTCTTGTCCTCTAGAAATTCTCTGGCTGCTTTTCTGCAGACATCTCCGATTCTCCGCTCCAGATTACGAACTCCAGCTTCTCTTGTATAATTATGAATAATCTTTTCAAGAGCCGCATCTGTAAAAGTAATCTGTTCCGCTTTTAAACCATTGCGTTCCAGCTGCTTCTTTACCAGATAGTTTTTGGCAATATGGAACTTTTCATTCTCTGTATAGCTGTTAATCTCAATAACTTCCATACGATCAAGCAATGGACCTGGAATTGTCTGAGTTGTATTAGCAGTTGCAATAAACATAACATTGGATAAATCAATAGGCATTTCTACATAGTGATCTCTAAATTTTATATTTTGTTCTGAATCAAGAACCTCTAACAGTGCAGAGGAGGTATCACCTTTATAATCACTGCTGACTTTGTCAATCTCATCAAGGAGCATCAGCGGATTGCTGACACCTGCTTGACGAATGGCTTCTGCAATACGTCCGGGCATAGCGCCCACATAGGTTTTTCTATGGCCACGAATCTCGGCCTCATCATGAATGCCTCCAAGGCTGATGCGCACATAATGCTTATTCAGCGCCTTGGCAACAGAACGGGCCACAGATGTTTTACCTGTTCCAGGCGGTCCTACCAGACAGAGAATTGGACCTGTTCCCTTCTTTGTTAAAATGCGGACTGCAAGGTATTCTAAGATTCTCTCCTTTACCTTCTCAAGCCCATAATGATCCTCATTGAGAATCTGCTCTGCATGGCTGATGCTGTTATTATCCTTGGAAACCTTTTTCCATGGAAGGTCCAGCACAGTTTCCAAATAGGTCCGCAAAACGTTGGCCTCCTGGCTGCCTCCCGGCATAGCCTTAAACCGCTGAATCTCCTTGGAGATCTTATCTTTTACCTCTTTGTCGGCTTTTAAAGCCTTAAGCTGCTTTTCATATTCATCAGCATCAGAAAGAGGGTTGTCCTCTCCCAGCTCCTGACGGATGATCTTCAGCTGCTCCCGAAGAATATAGTCTTTCTGGTTTTTATCAATATTTTCTTTGACTTTTGCCTGAATATTCTTTTTAACCTTTGTCACTTCTATCTCAGTAAGCAGATTCCTCATTACTGTCTCATACCGTTCTTCCAGAACAACACATTCCAGCACCTGCTGACGCACCTTATAATCCCATGGAAGCTGAATCGCAATCTGATCCAGCAGCTCTCCAAGCTCTGTAATCACCATAAGATTAGGCAAAATATCCTTCATAACACGGGCATTCTCATGTCCGTATTCCTCCAGCTTCTCCTGAAGAATCCGAACCATAGCCTGACGGATGACATAATCAAGAGAATCATCCTGACTTTGTACTTCCTCAATCTCTCCAAGCAGCATGGGTTCCTCACTATCAAGATTTATAAGCTCTCCACGCTCCAGCCCTTCCACCATGACACGAATAATATTGCCTGGAATCTTCACCAGCTGTTTTACAAGAGCAACTGTTCCAATCTGGTATAAATCCTGAATACCAGGATCTGCGTCCTCTGCGCTTCGCTGAGAAATCAGGAAAACCTTCTGATCCCCTACCATGGCTTTTTCCACTGCAGCAATGGATTTACTGCGGCTGATATCAAAATGTATCATCATCTTAGGAAGGACAGTCATCCCCCGTAAAGCGATGACTGGCAACGTAATAGTTTTATCTTCCATATTTATCTCCTTTGCATTAAGAAAGAGTCTGCAAAGCGGACTCCGGTTCTGAAGCGGAGCATTTGGCATCTCATGATACCAAAAAGGTGTTGCAGCAGTTCCGCGCTGTAACACCTTCCCGACTTCACTAAGCTGGGATCTATGCGATCTCGCCTGGTCTTTCTTTTCTAAGTTTCTGAGTCAGTGATTTTCTGGGAACCGCTGTATCCCGGTAAATCAGCTCAGGCTCACCTGTTTTATCAACAACTTGTTTTGTAATGGTACAAATTCCAATATTATTGTCAGATGGAATCTCATACATAATATCCATCATAACATTCTCTATAATGGAACGAAGTCCTCTGGCTCCTGTCTTTCTTTCCACTGCCAGTTCTGCAATTGCCTCCACAGCTTCTTCTGTAAATTCTAGCTTTACATCATCTAATTCAAACAGATTCTGATACTGCTTCACAAGGGCATTCTTAGGCTCTGTAAGAATTCTCACAAGAGCATTCTTATCAAGAAGCTCCAGAGATACAGTAACCGGAACACGTCCGATAAACTCTGGAATCAAACCGAACTTAATTAAATCCTGAGGAAGTGCCTTTTTTAATAGTTCATCAATATCCGCATTGTTCTTATCAACAATCTCAGCATTGAATCCAATGGATCCAGCACTTAAACGTCTTTCCACAATCTTCTCCAGACCGTCAAAAGCACCGCCGCAGATAAAGAGAATATTGGTTGTATCGATTTGAATCAATTCCTGATGAGGATGTTTTCTTCCACCCTGAGGCGGAACACTGGCAACAGTGCCTTCCAGTATCTTAAGAAGCGCCTGCTGCACTCCTTC
Source organism: Hungatella sp. UBA5385 (assembly GCA_002409995.1). GTDB lineage: Bacteria > Bacillota > Clostridia > Lachnospirales > Lachnospiraceae > UBA5385. The sequence continues at coordinate 99,743 of DHOR01000055.1, forward strand.
ACCTGAAACATCTCTTGTAATAGAAACATTCTCAGACTTCTTGGTGATCTTATCAATCTCATCAATATATACAATACCATACTCAGCTTTACTCACATCATAATCAGCAGACTGGATCAGCTTCAGCAGAATATTCTCCACATCCTCACCAACATAGCCTGCTTCTGTTAAAGCAGTGGCATCTGCAATGGCAAAAGGCACATTAAGAATCTTCGCCAGACTCTGAGCCAGATAGGTTTTACCTGAACCTGTTGGGCCCAGCATAAGAATATTGCTCTTCTGTACATCTACTTCCATGGTTTTTCTGGCAGTTATTCTCTTATAGTGATTATAGACCGCAACTGATAATACCTTTTTGGCATCGTTCTGCCCAATGACATATTCATCAAGAAATGCCTTGATTTCCTTAGGCTTCATCAGGTTGAGATCGCTGAAATCAGGTCCCATCTCATCATGGCCTTCAAACTCCTCTTCCAATATCTCTGCGCAGAGATCAATACACTCATCGCAAATATAAACATTGTTGGAACCGGCAATTAATTTCTTCACCTGGTCCTGAGTTTTACCACAAAAAGAGCACCGGATCTTGTCGTCTGTTCTGATCGGCATATATGCACCTCTTTCTTTCCTTCTATTACTTCATTTATTACTTGTGGTTATAGATAATATCGTCAATCAATCCATAAGCCTTGGCTTCGTCAGCTGACATGTAATTGTCACGCTCTGTATCACGCTCAATCACTTCATAAGTCTGTCCTGTGTTAGCAGCCAGAATCTCATTTAATTTCTTCTTAGTCTTTAATATATTCTCTGCTACAATCTTAATCTCTGTTGCCTGACCTCTTGCGCCGCCTGATGGCTGATGGATCATAACTTCTGCATTGGGAAGCGCAAAACGTTTGCCTTTGGCTCCGCCTGCAAGAAGAAAAGCTCCCATGCTGGCTGCCATACCCATACATACAGTAGATACATCACACTTGATGTAGTTCATAGTATCATAAATTGCCATACCGGCTGTTACAGAACCGCCTGGGCTGTTAATGTAAAGATTAATATCCTTACCTGGGTCTTCCGCCTCCAAAAACAGCAGCTGGGCTACTACAATACTTGCAGATACATCGTTTACTTCTTCGTTAAGGAATATAATTCTCTCCTTTAACAATCTGGAATAAATATCATAAGAACGCTCACCTTTACTGGTTGATTCAACTACATAAGGTATCAAACTCATAATCATTTCCTCCTGTCCTTTCCAATAATTAAGACGAGTAGACTCCAGACGGTATAGTCAGGAATCTACCCGATGCAATCTTTCTTATACTAATTTTGCTTCTGCTACCAGGAAGTCAACTGCCTCCTGAACTGCTAAGTCTTCCTTCATCTGTGAAATGCCGTTTTCTCCAAGTAATTCTCTTACTTTGTCAGCTTCCATCTTGTATGCTTCTGCCATGTTTGAAATCTCATTCTCAACAGCTTCATCGGAAGTTGTGATGGACTCAGCCTTAACAACAGCCTCCAGTACCAGTCTGGTCTCAATTCTCTTAAGAGCCTGTGGTCTCATCTGTTCCCGGAGATTTTCAATGGTCATGCCTGTAAACTGCATATACTGGTCAAGGGAAAGTCCCTGGCCCTGCATTCTCTGGGCATAGTCATTTACCATGTTGTTCACCTGCTCATCGATCATTGCTTCAGGAATCTCCATAGCAGCTCCCTCAACAACCTTATCAACTACGCGGTTCTCATTCTCTGTAGCAGCATCCTTCTGCTTCTTATCAGATAAAGTTTCCTTAATGCTGTTCTTGTACTCTTCCAGAGTCTCAAATTCAGATACTTCACTGGCAAACTCATCGTTTAACTCAGGAAGCTCTTTCTTCTTGATCTCCTTCACAGTAACCTTAAAAAGTGCAGGCTTATTAGCCAGTTCCTTAGCATGATATTCCTCTGGGAAAGTTACGTTTATATCACTTTCCTCGCCAATGCTCTTGCCAATCAGCTGCTCTTCAAATGTATCGATAAAAGAATGGGAGCCAATAGTCAGAGGATAATCCTCTCCTTTGCCGCCTTCAAATGCTTCGCCATCTACAAAGCCTTCGAAATCGATCACTGTCTGATCTCCATCTTCTACAGCTCTGTCTTCTACTGTAATCAGTCTGGAGTTCTGCTCCTGTACTTTCTTTAACTCTGCTTCTATATCTTCTTCTGTAACTTCAGCAGATGCCTTCTCTACTTCAATTCCCTTATAGTCACCAAGGGTAACTTCAGGCTTTACTGCAACAGTTGCTGTATAGATTAATCCCTTGCCCTTCTCTACCTCAACAATAGAGATCTCTGGTCTGGATACAATCTCAAGCTTGCTTTCTTCAGCAGCCTTGCCATAAGAAGCGTCTAATGCTTCATTAACAGCATCATCATATAATACTTCAACTCCATACATCTTCTCCACCATGGCCTGAGGAGCTTTACCCTTTCTAAAGCCAGGGATGTTGAATCTGTTTTTATTCTTATTGTAAGCCGCGGTTAAGGCTTTATCAAAATCTTCAGCGGATACCTCTACTGTAAATTTCGCCATGTTCTTCTCTAATTCTTCTACTTGTAAACTCATTCTATGGGTTTCCTCCTTGAATATATATGTGAATCGCCTTTTCCACTGGGCGCTACACTTCGATTTACCATTATATCACACTCGTCCTGCAAATTCCAGTACTATTTCTTTCATTTTTTTGTTTTTTTCTCAATATCCATCATCTTATTTACCACAAAAGGATCGAGAGGACGAATCTCTATGTGAGGACGGGCAATATAGTAGCCCTGGAATAGGTGTACTCCGCTTTCGATAAGGTATTCAAGCTCTTCTGCAGTCTCCACTCCCTCAGCCAGTATTTCAATATGATTCCGCTTTGAAAAATCAATGAGATTTCTCAGGATAATCTGTCTGTTGGTATCTTTATGAATGTGCCTTACCAAATCCATATCCATCTTTACAATATCAGGCTCCATGTTTAAAAGTGCTGATTCACTGTTATATCCTGAACCAAAGTCGTCAATAGCAACCAGCCCTTTATATTTGCGTATACAACGAATCTTCTTCTTTTCGCATTCTTCACTGGAGGGATCCCCTTCTGTGATCTCCATGACCACTCTGTGCATCCATTTTCCATAGTTATCTTCTAAATCCTGCTGGTCCTTTTCCGACATGCAGACACTGGCTATGGAATTGATAAACAGTTTTTCCTCTGTTCCAAGCATTCCAAGACTGTTCTGCTTTTCAATGGCTTCCATGCCTGCAAACCAGGTCAATGCTTCCATCTGGGGCAGCTTAGCCTGTGCCCTTGCCAGATTCAGAGCTTCTTCCACACCCTTTATCTTCACAAAGTCAGGTCGCATTAAAAGCTCATAGCCATAGAGGGTTCCATCTCTCCTTACAATGGGCTGAAAAGCAAACTTCACCTTTCTGGTTTCCAGCATATGATTTAATTCCTCTCTGCCATCCAGCATATAAGCATTGTCGGAATATGTGAGAGGATCAAATTCCATGACGATTCCCTTTACACTATGTTTTACTGTATACATGGCAAAGTCAGCGTAATTAAGCAGAGTATCAAAAATTCTGGAATCATCAGGATACCATGCAAGCCCTCCGGACACACGGATGGGAATCCGGTATCCCCCTTCCAGTTCAAGCTTGGAGTTCTGAAGGATATCTGTAAATTTGTTAATTCTCTCTCTGATTTCCTCCTTACCGAATCTGCTGTAAATCAGGGTTACAAACTCATCACCGGAATACCTTGATACAATGGCACCATCCTTGATCAGCTGTTTTAAGCAATCAGCAAACAGTACAATATAACGGTCCCCTTTATCATGTCCGTATGTATCATTGATATACTTTAAATTATCTAAATCCCACATAACAACTGCCGCAGTGCCATTAAAGCCGCTGCTGAGAAATGCTCCCGTTTTCTCTCTGAAGGCCCTGCGGTTATAGAGCTCTGTCAAAAGATCATAATTTCTCTCTCTTTCCAGCTTTTTCTTTTCCTCTATATCAACAGTTACATCGGTGCAGACTCCAAGGAGAGTCCCCTCCTCATTATCATCAATCACAAGCTCGATCCAGCGCCTTTTTCCTTCAATATCCACAGGATAGTATTTTTGGTTGTATTTAAATGTTAAATCATCAAAAACCTCTGACATTTTCTCTGTAAACTCTGCTTTGGAGATATAGCAGTAAGGTTCCTCACCGGTTTCCCAGCCCAGCATTTCAAAGAGAGAACGGCTGCAGAAAACCTGATCGGAATTATCCTTGTATTCAAAAACGCCAATGAGTACATTGGCATACTCCAGAATGCTGGATATTTTCGATGCAGACCGCTCCACATCCGCACTAAGCTGTTCAATGGTTTCTGACAACAGATCAATTTCCTGAATATTAACACGGTTTAGGGTCAGCCCTCTCTCTCCGGACTTCTTCCGCAGCTCTTCCAGCAGCTTTCTGATAGGGTCTGTAACTACCTTTCCTATTAAAAATGCTCCCAGAATACTTAATAAAATAGGAACTAAAATGGCTCCCAGCAGCCTCCTTCTGATGGAGTTATAAAAAGACAGCAGATCATTCTGCCGTGCCATTCCTGCCAAAATCCACTGGTCCTCAGCAAAAGGTGTCTCATAGCTATAGACCTCCAGGTTTTTCACGCTGACATACCATTTAGTATTATCCTTTGAATTCAGTGATCCAATTCCCTCCTCTTCCTGATAGGTATAAGAGAGCTTTGGCTGATCATTAAAATATTGGTTAAATAAATAGCCGGAATTGGCAACAGGAACAAAGGACTCTTCCCCTGCCTTTTTAATACCCAGAACAAAATTATCAGTTATACTGCCGCTGTCCTTATCTGATGCCAACAGCTTTTCTAGACGTGCCAGAGTTATCTCAATGCCAAATACACCTGCCACTGTTCCATCTTTTAATATCACAGGAACAGAGTAGGTGACAACCTCAGTGTCTTTGGGACTAAGTCGAAATGGAGGTGCCAGATAAGTATAATTCTGAAACTCAGCTGCTTTGGCACCATTTTCTACAGCGGAATAAAAGGGCTTATTAAAAAATGCAGAAGAAGAATTCTTATCTTCTAAAGAAAACCCCAGTTCCCAGAAGGAATCAAGGGGAATATTATACTTTTCCGCAATCGAAGGAAGACCTCTCTCCATGAGAAGAGAGGAATAATCCTGGGAATACCGTCCTGCATTATTATCTCTGATGTAAAACCCTGCTCTTGTATTCTCCGGGCTGTTTATGGCTGCCGGACCATCCAATACCAGAAAAATACCAGTTGCATAGCTGCGGCGTAAAACATCAATGGATTTCTCCAAAACACCTTCTGCAATCAGTCCATTTAAAGAATAATCCATTTTAATATCAGATGGTTTTTTGTTATTAGCCTCTAAAAGCTCCTGAATTTCCGCAGACATGGAACCGGAATCTCCCACAAGGTTCACCCACTGATGAATGGTTTCTTTCTCTAAGTACAACTTCGCATTTTCTGTATTTTCACTGAGAATATGGATCTCATTACTCTTGATTCTAGTGGATACACCACCGAAAAATATGATTCCACCAATTACTGCTGCCTGAATAATTAAAAGCGCCAGCAGCGGCCACAGAAGATGCGACCGTATGGACTCATTCCTTATTTTCCTCATATTATTCTCCAATAATGGCTTCTAACTGTAATTTCGTATCCTGATACCAGGTCTCAAATGCCTCATCTGTTACAAACTGTGCCACTGCATCCTCTCTGGGTATTCCCTCGTTTCTCAATTCCTCTACTGCAGCCGCAGCTTCTGCTGCACAGTCTGCCATAGTATTATTCAGCACAGCCCTTGCTTTATCACCACCTGAAAATGGTTTGGAAGTGTATAGCTGATACTTGTTAGCAGTATCAAGGCCAATCAGGAGGTTTTCAATTACAGCCGGCTCTTTATCTGCCTTTGCCAGAACTGTTTCTATCTTATCCCTTGAGCCTGCTGTTTTTTTCACTGGCAGATATCCGGAAGCTATGGAAAATTCAATATTATGTTCATCCTCTGTGAACCATTTTAAAAATTCAACAGAAGCATACTCCCTCTTCTCTTCTGACTTTAGAATCATCATTCCCGCTCCCTGCTGCACTGCATAGGGGGGAGTATCTGCAAAATTAGGAAGCGGATAGACACGGCTTTTTATTTCATAGCTAGTGCCATCTTCCAAAGTGACTGTATTGGGAAAATAAGAAATACCGCTGGTAGAGCCCGCAAATGGCACCAGCCGCCCTGTTTTCACATCATCACTGCGAAACTTGCCATAAGATGAGAAATAACCGTTTACATAGGGTACATAGTAATTATCCCAAAGCTTTCTCATAGCAGTCTTGTCAAAATCCAGAACTACCGCTCCGTTCTCCCAGCGAAAAATCTCATGTCCAAGCTGAGCACTTCCCACAATCATATAATTGGCAAATGCGTCCCTGCCATAAAAAGCCTTTCCATCATCAGGGGCATCCGTTAAACTGTCGGTCCATTCATAATATTCCTTAGCCGTCTTTGTAATGCCTTCCCAGGTGGAAAACACGGAATCACTGCATCCTGTTGCCTCTGCAAACTTCAGCCAGTCTGTTTCATTCACAGATAATACCTCTGTAGACTTAGCAATAGGAAATACCTTCACCCCTTCACTTCCGTCAAAACGTCCCTCTTCAATATATGCCTCCACATATTGGGAAAGCTCCTCTTTTTCCATATATTTACTGAGATCCACTGCAAGTCCTTCTCTGTCAATTTCATAAACCTGGTCTGCATAGGCTGCAAATACATCAGGAAGAGGTTCGGAACCAATCTTTTTCTCTATGCTTTCATAAACCTTCTGATTCAGTTCGCCAATGCTTCCTTTATTACTTGCTTCCACTACAATTCCCTTTTCCCTGCCATCTGTTTCATTAAAAGATCTAATAAGTCTCTCAAACTCTTCTTCCTGCACTCCGCTGTAATAATGCCATATGGTTATGGTAACCGGCGCCTTTTCTGACAATCCATAAGGATTCTTCTTCTGACAGCCTGACATAATCAGAATTACAGCAGCTGCACTAATCACAGGAAACAGAAACCGTCTTCTTCCCATCTGTATTTCCCCCTTATTAATCTGAGTTAAATCTGATCGTACTGAATTTCCTGTTTAATCTCTTGTGACTTTTCTTCACCTGCAAGTATTCTCAATAGCTCAAGACCTAAGTCAAGCCCATATCCAAGCCCTCTGGCTGTTGTAATCCTTCCATCTGTTATTACGCCCTGATGGGTATACTCTGCTCCTGTTAATTCCTGTTCAAATCCAGGGAAGCAGGTTGCCTTCTTTCCTTCCAGAAGACCCAGTTTTCCAAATATACTTGGTGCAGCGCAAATAGCTGCCAGCTGTTTTCCGTCTTCATAAGCTTTTAGAAGCGCTTTACACAGCCCCTCATCTTCTCCAAGATTACGTGTGCCCGGCATACCTCCCGGAAGAAATAGCACATCTCCGTCACTGACATCTATTTCTGAAAGCTCATAATCAGCCCGAATCTTAATATGATGAGCGCTATCAATCTCCTTTCTCCCTGTAACAGAAACCAGCTTCACATCATGTCCGCCTCTTAATAAAACATTGACTACTGATAAAAGCTCCACCTCTTCTGAACCATCTGCCATAAATGCATATACTTTACTCATGATTTTTCTCCTTTCAGTATTTATTGATAATCTGTGCTTATATTGGTTATTTTTATATAATCCACTGAATACTTTACTTCAGCTTTTTCACCACTTATCATAGCTGTCAGTGCATCTGCAGCACTGTGGGACTGACCTGTATGATCATTTAATACAGTTCCTGCCATCCTGCCTTCTCCCACTGCAATCACAGCTTCTTCCAAAGCATCTACCCCAACCACATATAGATCCTTACCGGCAGTTTTTCCTGATTCTTCAATTGCCTCCAAAGCTCCCAGAGCCATAGCATCGTTATTGCACAGGATAACCTCAATCTGATCCCCATGAAGCTCCAAAGCTTTGGCTGCTATTTTTTTCCCCTGGTCTTTGTTCCAGTTTCCATAGCTGGTAAATAGCTTCTTGATGTTCTTGCCGCTGGCTTTCATGGCTTGCACTGCATATTCGGTTCTAAGAAGACTGTCTTCGTTGCCACGTTCCCCCATAATCATCACATAGCTGATGATCCCATCTCTATTCCTGTCTCCCTGATCAGGAAGCTGTGCAATCATCTCTCCCTGATAGGTTCCTGCCTGTCTGGAGTCTGTACTGATGCAGGCAGTCTGCATCTCATTTTCCTCCCAGCGCTTCTGTTCCTCTTCATCCGGCTCCCTGTTAATAAATACAAGGGGAACTCCGGCATTATTACAGAGGTCAGTGATCTTCCCTGCTTTTGAAACATCTACCAGATTGACAATTATCCCATCACACCCAGCTTCCAGAAACTGCTGGATCTGCGCTTCCTGTTCCTCCTGACTGCCTCTGGCATTGCGCATCATCACTTCTGCACCATATTTCTCCTCCAGATATCTCTTCAGCTCTGTACGGTACAGCTTCATAAAATTGTCATCATATCGGTAAATGGTGATTCCAATGATAAGTTTTTTATTCTGGCTGTCTTCTGCGGCTGTTTCCTGACCGTTTAGTTTCTGTTTGTCTGGCTCCTGATTGTTTGTGTCCTGATTACTTTGTCTGCTTCGGTTATCAGCCCCGCTGCTGCAGGCTGGTAGAAACAGGATTGCCAGGCATACCAAAAACAGGCATATTTTATGAATGATATGGTTCATATCTGTCTTCTCCTGTAAGATTTATCTGTCTGTTATTTTACCACGAACCAAGTGTATTTTCCACTATCTTATTGGATTTAGCCATCATCCGTTGTAAAATCAACTGGATAAATTGCAAATTGTAGATTATTTAACAAAAAGCCGGTAATTGCGATGGGCAATAGTGACTTTTAATTCTATCTTTATCGCAAACGAAGCTCTGGTATCTTGCGGCAAAGTGCAGCACACTTAAGACAATTAAAATTCATTTGAGAAAACCATGTGATTTTTGTTAATTTATGATAAACTTTTACTATAATGATTATTCGGAGGTTTTCACCATGGAAATAGAGCGTAAATTTCTCATTAAAGAATTGCCGGAAGGATATCTTAATTATCCCTTCCGTCAGATTGAACAGGGGTATCTTTGTACAGAACCTGTAGTCAGAGTCCGCAGAGAGGATTCCGAGTATTATCTCACCTATAAGTCTTTTGGACTGCTTGCAAGAGAGGAATATAATCTTCCACTTACCAGGGATTCTTATGATCATTTGATTGCTAAGGCTGATGGTAATGTTTTAACCAAGAAAAGGTATCTGATTCCTGTGGAAGGGGATGAGGGGCTGACCATTGAGCTTGATGTGTTTGAGGGAAAATTTCAGGGACTGATTTTGGCTGAGGTGGAGTTTGAGTCTGTTAAGGAAGCTAATGAGTTTGTTCCGCCCGCTTGGTTCGGCGAGGATGTTACCATGTCTGGGGAATACCAGAATAGCAGGCTTAGCGGGTTGTAGGGTGTATTCAAGAAAATCCGGTTGCAGAAAATGAATTTTATTCCGACACTTTGTTTGACCTGCATAAAATTCATTTTCTGCAACCGGATTTTCCAGCTACGTACTACAAGTCGCTAGATTTTATTTTAGATGTTGTTGCAAAAATCAATAATTTCCCCTTTTCTTGCTTCAACGGCTTCTTTATACTCTATAGAACATAAGCCTAAGTTACCACAACATTCAATTTCCATATGCCCATAATAATGTTCGAGTAATATCTGTTGATATAAAAACACAATGATGAATTCCAAATTAAAATTCACCATTGTGCTTTTTACATTTATTTCTTTGCAATGTATTTTCTGATATCAAGAGCAATTGCTACGATGATAACAAAACCCTGAGCAATATACTGGTAGTTTGTGTCTACTCCTAAGTACTGTAGACAGGTCTTCAAGATCTCGAATACAAGAACTCCGATAAGAACTCCGGGAACCCGGCCGATACCGCCATTAACAGATACACCGCCGATGGTACAGGCTGCAATAGCCTCCAGCTCCCAGCCCTGACCCATATTAACGGAAGTACCGCCGGATTTGGCACCTACTAAGAAACCGCCAAGTGCATACAGAGCTGCTCCTGTTACATAAATAATGATTTTTGTTTTCTTTGTATTAACACCTGATACTTCTGCGGCCTGCTCGTTGCCGCCGATTGCATACATGTATTTGCCATGGGTTGTTTTGTTGTATATAAACCATATCAAAATACCTACAGCCAGAGCAATCAGGAACAGATAAGGAATAAATCCAAACAGTCTTCCTTTGGCAATTTCTGTATAAGCAGAACGATATCCGCCTATAGGGGTAGCATCTGTATAAACAAGGCAGACACCGTATACAATTAACTGCATGCCTAGAGTACCAATAAAAGCAGGAACCTGAAGATAAGATACGATAAGTCCATTGAGAAAACCAAACACTGCACAAACTGCCACACAGATCAGCAATACTACAAACACCCACCAGATTCCAAAATCAGGAAGGTTTGGGAAAAACTTTCCGCTGTATCCGGGTTTCTGAAGCAGGGTTCCGGCCAGACATGCAGAAAGGCCAACCATACGTCCTGCCGATAGGTCTGTACCTTTGGTGATCAGAATTCCAGATACGCCACAAGCTATAATGAAGCGGGGTGCAACATTTAATGCAACATTTTTTAAGTTGTCAACAGATGCGAATGTAGGTTGCCTGATTGCAGTAAAAACAGCCAGCAAAATAAGGACAACAATTATACCATTATTAATAAAGAAATCCTTTGCGTTAAACTTCTTAGCTGTCATGATAGAACCTCCTGATTGAAATTTTCTCTTACTTTGTCATCTAAATCGAATTTTGTAGCCAGGGACATGATTCGTTCCTGAGTGGCCTCGTCACCCTCTACCACGCCGGTAATGTGACCATTGCACATAACGACAATTCGATCGGACATACCAATTAGTTCCGGCATCTCAGAAGTTATCATGATAATTGATTTCCCCTGCTTTACAAGGTCAATCATGATCTGATAAATCTCATACTTGGTACCTACGTCAATACCTCTGGTCGGCTCATCCATTATCAGAATATCCGGATTATTAGCCAGCCATCTGGCAATAACTACCTTCTGCTGATTACCGCCTGATAATGACTGAATGAGCGTCTTATCACTTGGTGTTTTAATACTTAGTTTTGCAATGCTGTCTTTTACAACCTGGGCTACTATCTTGCTGTTAATCACTCCGTTTTTTGTATACTGGCGATAGGATGCCATGGCTGTATTATCAGCAACATTTAAGCATCCGAAGATTCCCGTCCCACGTCTGTCCTCTGTAATCATACCGACAGAGTCATTAATTGCATCCTGAGGCCTGCGAACAGTCACCTTTCTCCCAAGAACCTCAATCTCTCCGCTGGCAATCCCGCGCATACCAAAAATTGCTTCCATAAGTTCAGTCCTCTGGGCGCCAACCAGACCTCCAAATCCCAGAATCTCACCTTTTTTAAGTTCAAAAGAACAGTTCTGGAAGGAGCGTTTATGAATGCTGCTTAAATTACTTACCTTTAATACCGTTTTATCTTCCCGGTGATCTTCCCTGGGCGGATAAACATTGGTCAGTTCACGGCCAACCATCTGTTTTACAATTTCGCCATCAGTTATATCCTTTACTTCCCAGGAACCAATATATGTACCGTCCCGAAGAATGGTAATATCGTCTGCGATCTGACGGATCTCAGCCATCTTATGGCTAATATATATGATAGAAACACCGCGGGCTTTTAATTCCCGGACAATACGAAACAGCGCTTCTACCTCATTATCAGTCAGTGAGGATGTCGGTTCATCAAGTATAACAAGTCTTGCATTCTGACTGACTGCTTTGGCAATCTCAACTGACTGCATCTGTCCTATTGATAATGTTCCCAGTCTTGCCCTGGGATTAAAATTCATCTTAACATCTTTTAACCATTTTTCAGCTTCCGAATTCATAGTTCTGTGATCAACTATTTTCAGAGGCCCAAATTTCTTAATAGGATATCTCCCAAGATACATATTCTCTGCAATGGAACGCGCCATGACCGGCTGCAATTCCTGATGCACCATGGCAACTCCTTTTTGAAGGGCATCATCAGGATTTGAAATACTCATCTTCTTCCCGTCAATGAAGATCTCTCCCTCATCCATTTTGTAAATGCCAAACAGGCACTTCATAAGGGTAGATTTACCCGCTCCGTTCTCACCCATGAGAGCGTGAACCGTTCCGGGACGTACTTTTAAATTGATTTTATCGAGAGCTTTAACGCCGGGGAAGGATTTGCTGACCCCAGTCATTTCCAGTCTGTACTGCTCTGCCATCCCGTTTCTCCTTTCAAATGACTATTTTTACGGATATCTTTAAAAATCGGGTGTGCCTGCTGACACACCCGGTTTTAACGGCTGCTGGAAATTATTTTAATTTATCAAGAATTTCCTGAGCATTGGCCTTTGTAACTTTACTATAGTCTACCATGATTACATTATCAACAGGCTTGCCTGTTAAGTAATTAACTGCCATATCAGCTGCTGTCTTAGCCTGTGAGAAATGATCGTTAAATACAGTACCGGTCTGCTTGTCAGCGAGAACGTTCTCAACTGCTTCTGTCAGAGCATCAACACCTACTAAGTAGATATCTTTATTAACTGTACGGCCTGCGCCTTCGATTGCCTGTAATGCACCAAGTGCCATGGCATCGTTGTTACAGAAGATAACTTCGATCTGATCGCCATACTGTGTTAAAGCATCCTGTGCAATCTGCTGAGCTTTTGCCTGATCCCAGTCACCACGCTGCATTAACAGTTCTTTTACTTCAACGCCTGCATCTGTAAGAGCCTTAATGGAGAACTCTGTTCTGTACTGGGCATCTACGTTCTCAGGGTCACCCTGGATCATGATGTAGGAAACAACACCGTCGCCATTGATATCACCCTTGTCTGGGGTTTCAAGAATTTCTTCACCCTGATAGGTACCGGACTGTCTTGCGTCACAGCCTACATATGTAGCATTGATTCCTTCGCTTTTCCATCTCTCTTCTTCTTCCACATCCGGCTCACGGTTAATGAAAACTACCGGAATACCTGCTTCATGACACATATCTGTGATCTCTGAAGCTGAAGAAGCCTGAACAAGGTTTAAAATTAACACGTCATACTTCTGAGTAATAAAGTTCTGAATCTGGTTGGTCTGCTCTGCCTGATCGCCTTTACCATCCTGAATAACAACATTCTCTTTCTTAATACCGATCTCTTCGGTTAAATAACGCTGAAGCTCGTTTCTGTAAAGAGTCATGAAGTTATCATCGAATTTGTAAATGGAGATACCAACCTTCTTATCTGCTAAGTCTCCGCCTGCTGCCTCTTTGACTGCCTCTGCTGTAGTCTCTGCTGCTTTTGTTTCTGGTGCTGCTGTTGTTTCTGCAGGTGCCGCTGTTGTTGTTTCTGCAGGTGCTGCTGTTGTTGTGTCAGCTGTTTGGGAACTACAGCCTGCCATAGATAATACCATTGCTGATACAAGACCTACTGCTAATGCTTTGTTGAGTAATCTCATTTTAAATCCTCCCTCTTAAAATTTAATGTGGTTGCCGGTTAGTTATTATTCCCAACCGACAACCACATTATATAATTCTTTTGTGCATATTTCTATACGTTTTTTTTCGCTCTTGTATGGAATTTCTTGGATTTTCTAATTATATTAATCGATTCACTATATTCTTGCACCTTATGCACAACAAAAACCGTTTATTGCGCAGTCACAGCAATCTGACTGGTTTCATAATACTTTTCCCGGTCTAATTGCACAATATCATGTACATTCAGTCCCATTGCCTCTGCTGCGGCTATATCGAAGATTACTTTTGCGTATTCAGCTCTGTCACATTGAACAGTTCCAAACAGCCTGCCGCTTCTCACACCTTCCAGTCCCTGGGGCGTTCCATCTATGCCTACTATTTTAACAGGTCTTGTACTCTTGGCACGCTCCAAAGCATCTGCAGCCCCAAGTGCCATATCATCATTGTTGCTGATGACAAGCTCGATCTCATCGGGATACTCAGACAGCCATTGTTCCATCCATGCAGATGCCTGGCTTCTCTCCCAGTTGGCAATTCCGCCTGTGATCTTCTCCAGAGGAACTCCGCCATCCTTAAGTGTCTGGATGGACCACTCTGTACGAATGAGAGAGTCCTGATGACTGTATTCTCCTTCCAAAAGCACATAACTGACCTTGCCATCTTCATTTAAATCCAATACAGAAGGGTCATTTTTATAAGCATCCACCAGAAGATTCCCCTGTAAAAAAGCAGACTCCTTTGCACTTTCTCCTATATAATACAGTTTTTCCCAACGGCGCATATCCTCTTCCACAGGCTCTCTGTTAAAGAATATAATGGGCATATCCGCATCCATTGCCTTATTGATTACATAGGAGGCTGCAGACCGGTCCACCATATTTACACAGATGGCATCATAATCCAGGGATATAAAACGGTCCACCTGGCTGTTCTGTGTGTTTTGGTTGCCTTTTGCATCAACCATTTCAAGAATCACCTTAATACCAGTGTCTCTTTCATAAGCCTTTGCCTGTTCTTCTAAATTTCCCCGCAGGCTGTTAATAAAGGAATCATCTCCCCTGTAAAGAGTCACACCAATACGGAGGGATTTTTTCTCCTCCTTTTTGTCATTATTGTTATAATGGGAAATACCAAAAGTCAGAAGTGCCACAAACACAGCCGCTAATGCAAGCCATATAAACCTTTTCTTCATTATACGCTCCTCCCTCCTCAGTCAATAGGATATAATATCTTCTCAAATCTGCTTTTTCTTATATCCTCTTTCTCTATATAGTAGGAATCCAGAACAATCTGTTCCCTCCCGGTATCGCTGTTAATCACTTCAACTGCTTTTTCAATACAGAGATAACCGGAATCAAACTGATTGCTTGTTACAACTCCACGGATAATACCCCGATCCATCTGGTTTAAGATTTTGGTTGTACTTCCCACACCGTACAGTCCGGAAATATGTTTTCTATAAACCTGACTTCCTGCAAGAATATCAGCCGTTTCATTGAGACTTACCACATCAAGGGCTGCAATAATCGCCTCCTTGTCCCCTGGATATACAGTACCTTCTATGATCTGACGAAAGCTATCCTCTGTGTTACGTTCATATAGCTCTGCCATAAATCCTGCTTTTATTAGAACATCTATAATTCCATTATAAACATCTGTATTTTCCCCATAATTTAATGACTGGCAAAACAGCCATACAGGAGTGTCCGGGCTGTTCTCAGCAATGATCGCCTCCCCCAGCTTTTTCCCTGCCTCCTCGTAATCCATGGATATTCCCGCTTTTACGTGTTCATTGGGGAACATATTGCCTGCAATGATCAGGGGACTGTTTACCACCATGGAATCTAGTATTTTCGCACATTCCACAGGGTTTGCAGGAACCAGAACAATAGCTTTTGTGCCGTCATCAATCTCTCTTTTTACAAGCTCCATCTGCTGAATCGCATCTCCCTGCTCATATAGAGTGATAAAGCTGACATCTACACTGTATTCCAGCGCCGCCTTATCAATTCCCTTTCTGAAATTCAAATAAAAGTCATCGGAAGTATCTCCAATAATAACTGAAACGGGATAAATCTCTGTCTTTTTTTCCTTGATGATTATATCTGTAGAAGAAAGAAGAAAAAGAAGGATTAAAAAGCCTCCAAACAGAGTCCATATGATTTTTTCTTTGTTGGATATCATGCTTTTCCCCTTTCTTCAATTTCTTCATAAGGAATAGCCGGAAGGTGCATTAAAACCTCCGTTCCCACATCAGGCTCCGAATCTATGGAAAGACCATATTTCTCTCCAAAATACAGCTTAATTCTCTCATTGACGTTTTTCACTCCGATGCCGGAACCTCTGCTGGAGGTAACATGAACAGAGTCTGAGAAAAGGCTTTCCACCTGCTCCGGTCTCATGCCAAACCCATTGTCTTTTACAGAGAAGAACAGGTTATCCTCCTCCCGCCATACCTTCAGTGTGATTTCACCGTCACCATCCATGAATTCCATGCCATGATAAATGGCATTTTCCACTAGGGGCTGAAGCATCAGCTTTAGGCAGGCATAATTCATGCAGCCCTCTTCCACATCAATGTAATAGGAGAATTTATTTTTAAATCTCATATGCTGGATCATTAAGTAGCTGCGGACATGTTCTATCTCATCCTTTACAGTGATAATGCTCTTACCCTTGCTTAAGCTGATACGGAAGAATCTGGCAAGAGCTGTCACCACCTTTACTGCCTCTGTTTTCTGCTCATTTTCTATCATCCACACGATAATATCCAAAGTATTATAGAGGAAATGAGGGTTGATCTGAGACTGGAGAGTGTCAAACTCCTGTTTTCTCTTTGCCTCATGCTCTGTAACAATATCATCCATCAGAAGCCTGATCTGCCTTGCCATGTTGCTAATGGAATTGCCAAGATTTTGGATTTCATAGGAACCTCCCATATATACAGGTGTTTCTAAATCTCCTGCCTCCAGAATTCCTACAGATTTTTCCAGCTCCTTAATGGGATTGGTAATACGGGAGGAAATATAGGAGTTAATCAGTGCCAGAATAAACAGGATCAGGGTGATAATGAATACAATAAACAATCTGGTCTTGATGGTGTTTAGGGAAACCACACTTTTAGGGGTTACACCAACCACCTTCCAGCCCGTATATCCGATGGATTTCACTGTAATAATCCGGTCTTTGGATAAAAATCTCTCCTGATGAGTTCCGTCCTTATATTCCGCTGCTGCCAGATTATTCTCCTGCATTCTCCCGGAATCAATCAGCTGTATCTTAGGATGGTATAAAATCTCACCATCATTGCTGATTAAGTAGACATAGCTGCCTTTTCCTGATGTGACTCCGTCAAATAGATGTTCAATGCTTGAAAAGCTTAAATCCACCAGAAGCACTCCTTGCGCAGTGGAGGTTCCTTGTGTGACCTCAACTGCTCTTGACAGGGAGATTACCCAGCGATACAGGTTCTCATTATTGTCAAAAACATATTGGACATGAGGATTGGAGAAATGCTGATTCTCTGTTTTTACAAGAGCATTCATAAACCAGCTTTCTCCTGTTACATTAAGGTTTGTTTTAAGGCGGGCTGCCGGAACTGCCTCTAGCAGCTTCCCCTCCTGGGAAAACAGGGCAATATTATCCACATTATCCTTATTGTTATCATAGAGAAGCATGATTTCATTGTTAATGGACTCTGAATTTAGGTCAGCATTTTTTACCGCACCATAATAGAGGGAATCTGACAGCTTCATAACAGTTCGAAGATAAGATTCCACAGAACGGGCAACCTGATTGATCAGACTTTGATTCTCCTCCTGTACAGTCTGTTCCACCTGGGAGGAGAGACGTTGGTACAGGGAAAAGGTGATTAAAAGGCTGGCAGCCAGGGCTGTTACCGTAAAATATATAAAAATGGTATAACGTATGCTGGTATTGTGAAATATCCTGCTTTTTTTCTTTTTCTCCATTTATCTGGCTCCACGGAATTTGGTCGGTGAAACACCGAATTTCTTCTTAAATACATAGCTGAAATAATTCTGCTCCTGATACCCTACCTTTGCTGCGATTATATAAGTTTTATCATCTGTTTTATTAAGCAGCTCCACCGCTTTGTTTAAGCGGATATCTGTTAAATAGGCAATATATGCCTTTCCTGTTTCTTTTTTAAATATAGTTGAGAAATAGGCTGGGCTTAGATGCAGGTGGCGGCAGATCATTTCCACAGACAGATCAGGATTCTGGTAATTATCCTGAATGTACTGTTTTGCCTCCTGAATCACCTGTCTTGTGGTCATATCACGTTCCTGGTTAATGAACTGATTCAGCTTACAGGAAATTTTATACAGCCACTGTCCAAAGTCGTCCTTCTTCTGGGTTTTGTCAAAAAGCTCCATATAATCAAGATCACCCCCCAGAACGTCTTCCATATTTAAATTATACTGCTGAACCATCTGAAGGAGGCTGTTAAGAATTGCAAACATATAAATCTGCTGCTGTCTGTAGTGAACCTTGGCAGACTCCATCTTTTGGAGAATCTTATTCACTACACCTTCTATTTTCTCTTCCGGTCCAAATTTAATGGCTGAATTTAAATCCGCCTCATCCAGGCTGTCAAATTCCAGTTTACCGCTTCCTACAGGTTCCATATCGTTGATGTATATGGTGCTGCCGCTTCCTGCAATGGGCTTATATCCGAGAGCCACTAAAGCAGTCTGATAGGATCTTCTGATGTCTGATAAATCCTGGCAGCTCTGACCAATGCCGATGGTAACCGGAACCTCTAATATTCTCCGTGTTTCCTTACAGATATCTCCCAGAACAGCAATAAATCCGGTGGTTGTATTGTCATCATCCAGTGCAGCAATGACCACCATATCAGCCTCTGAGGAAGACTGAAACAAGGTAAAACGGCAGTAGTCCTCTATCTTCTCCTGTACAATCTGCATGACTGAAATAGGAATCAGTTCCTCTTCCTCATGGAGGGTAAGGGTTTTGCTTCTTGTCTCCCCTTTTTCCACATCTATAGCTGCTATAATCCATTTTCTTGCTCCTGCTATAGAAATATCGTATTCTTTTAATTTGGATTTTACAAATTCCTCCGGGAGATTTTTGTGAACCAGATCATTGAAAAACTGCTCTTTTATAATCGGCAGACTTCTGCGATAATTCTCACGAAGATGGTTCACATTTCTCTTTTCTTCGATTTCCTTATCAAGATTTCTCTTGATTTTCTTTAATATTGAGGTTAATTCTTCTACATTGACAGGTTTTAATATATACTCTGTTACATTGAGTTTGATGGCTTTCTGCGCATATTCAAAATCATCATAGCCTGAGAAAATCACCACCTTCATGGAAGGATAGCGCTGTCTCACCTTTTCTGCCAGTGCAAGTCCGTCCATATAGGGCATGCGGATATCAGTGAGAACCACATCCGGCTCCAATACCTCTATTTTCTCCATAGCATCTTCCCCGTTTTCCGCATCTCCGATGACACGAAATCCGGCTGATTCCCATTCTATTTTCTTAATAATGCTTTTACGCACTTCCTCTTCATCATCCACCAATATGATGCTGTATAAATTCATGGCATAAGTCCCCTTTTTTATCCGGCCTTTTCTGCTGTCAAATCTGATAGAGTAAAGCGTTGCAGATGGCTGCTGCCACATTGCTTCCGCCTTTTCTTCCTTTTGCTACAATATATGGTATGTGTTCCAGTGTCATAATAAGCTCTTTGGATTGTACCACATTGACAAATCCAACAGGCACTCCGATGATCAGTTTTGGTTGTATTCTACCTTCTTTAATAAGCTCATAAAGCCGAACAAGAGCTGTAGGAGCATTGCCTATGGCAAAGATACAGTCTTCATTTAAATTTGCCGCTTTATCCATGCTGGCACATGCTCTTGTTGTTCCATGCTCCTTTGCATAAGCTGCTACATCATCATCTGCCATAAAACAATCCACCTGACAGTTATTACGGGAAAGAGCCCCTTTATTAATACCTGATTTCCCCATATTGGTATCTGTGATAATTTTGCAGCCCTTTCGTAAGGCTTCGATTCCAATTTCCACAGCCCCCTTTGAAAATACAAGATTATCTGCATAGTCAAAATCTGCTGTTGTGTGAATGGCTCGTTTGATTACCAGGTCCTCACCAGGAGGAAATTGTCTGTCTCCAAGTTCCCCTGTGATGATTTCAAAGCTTCGTTTCTCTATTTCTGCAGGAAGCACCTGCTCAAGTTCTGTAAGCTCCATGGTTATCCTCTCCTCTCTTGTGGTACTCTTGTGGTTTTCCAGTGGTTCTCATGATGTTTTATTTCTTCTGTTTTTCTGCTTTTGAATTATATGATACCCATGGCAGAGTAGATTTCTTTCATATTAAGGCTGTCTCTCACAATCTGAGCCAGTTTGTCATACTGGATTTCTTTATAGGCTTTATAGTTAAACTGCTCTTCTGTTTCATAGTTCAGTCCTTTTTTCTCCATTAATGCTTTAATAAGTGTATCTGCAATTCCTTCTTTATCAAAAAAGCCATGAATATAGGTTCCGTAAACATTGCCCTTCTGGCAGCCGTCCATTTTCGCCAAATGACTGTCAGACTGATATTCCATCACATAGGCAACCGGCGGCACTGCATCTGTTGTCTCTCCCATATGAATCTCATAACCTTCGATATCCATACCTGATAATTCCTGAAAAATACCGCTGACAGAGGCACATGCACCAGTGACTCTTGTTCTGGTCTTCTCTTTGTTAAATACTGTTTTAACAGGCAGCAGCTCCATTCCTCTAATAGGTAGCCTTCCTGATTCAGATTCTATTCCGTAAGGGTCAGCAAGGGATTTCCCCAGCATTTGATATCCGCCGCAGATGCCTATAACAGGTATATTTTCCGCTGTCAGTTTCAGAATTGCTGCTTCCAGACCGTTCTGGCGCATCCATAAAAGGTCTTCAATGGTATTCTTGGTGCCGGGGAGTATGATCAGGTCAGGATGTTTTAAGTCTCCTGCTCGTTCTACATATCGCAGATTTACCTGGGGCATGGAAGACAACACCTGAAAATCAGTAAAATTAGAGATTCGGGGGAGGCGGATGACTGCAATGTCGATTTTGCCTGGTTCTGATTCTGATCCCCTGCCTTCTCCTGTCAGATGGTTCCCAAGACTGTCCTCATCTTCAATATCAACATTCATATAAGGAACGACTCCAAGAACAGGAATGTTTACAAGCTCCTCAATCATAGTAAGCCCTGGGTCCAGAATGGTTTTATCACCCCGGAACTTATTAACAATCAAGCCGCAGATTCTAGCCCTTTCCTCTTCCTCCATCAGCATAACAGTGCCGTAAAGCTGGGCAAATACGCCGCCTCTGTCAATATCACCTACTAAAAGTACAGGAGCATCTGCCATTTTTGCCATGCCCATATTGACAATATCGTCCTGCTTTAGATTGATTTCTGCCGGACTTCCCGCTCCTTCAATTACAATAATATCATATTCTTCAGCCAGAGTGTCATAGGCTTTTTGAACCTGTGGAATCAATTGTTTTTTATAGGAAAAGTAATCTCTGGCAGGCATGGTGCCAATGGAAATCCCATTGACAATTACCTGAGAACCAGTATCATTAGTTGGTTTTAACAGAATGGGATTCATAAGAGCAGTTGGTTTAATACCTGCTGCTTCTGCCTGTACCACCTGGGCCCGTCCCATTTCCAGTCCATCCTCTGTTATATAGGAATTAAGAGCCATATTCTGTGACTTAAATGGAGCAGTTTTATAACCGTCCTGTCGAAACACTCTGCAAAGCCCTGCTGCAAGAAGGCTTTTTCCTGCATTGGACATGGTCCCCTGTATCATGATTGCTTTAGCCATTGTTCTGTCCCTTCTGTTCTCTTTTTGTACTCTTTTAAGTATTCTTTTCAGTACTCTCTCTGCCACCGACATTCTCTGTCTCATTTCTTAAAATTCCTTGAAGAATGTTGAGAAATCGGAGATTATCTTCTCTGCCTTTCACACAGATTCTGTAATAGGTACTGTCCAGTCCTCTGTAATTACCACAGGAACGGATTAAAAGTCTCTGTTCCAGACATTGATGATACAGCAGACGATCTTTTAATTGTGCTTCCGGACGGAGATCACGGAAAAATATGTAATTAGCCATAGAATCATAGACGTAAAGTCCTAGTTCTTTTAATCTATCTTTTAAAAACTTCCGCTCTGTACGGATCAGTTCCTTTGTTTTCTTCACATATTCTGTTTCTTTTAATGCTGCCACTCCTGCAGCCTGAGCAAGACCTGATACGGTCCAGGGCTGGCGAAGGGATTCCATAGCTTCAAGAAGCTCTCTGTTATTACAGATTCCATAACCCAGCCGCACTCCAGCCATGGCATAGAGCTTTGTAAATGCTTTTAAGATGAAAACATGATCTTGCGGCTGTTTATCAGTTATATTTAAAACAGAATACACCTCCGGCTCATCAAGAAATTCTATAAAACACTGGTCCACAACACAATAAAGGCTGTGTGTCCGGCAGTAATCGAGAATCTCTGAAACTTCTTCCTTTTTCAGGGCAAAGCCTGTAGGATTATTGGGATTGCATAGAAATACCATGCCTTTCCCTAAGGGATTCTGTGTAATATTCTCTTCTATTAATCGAATAAACTCTCTGCTGTCAGGTTTAAATCCCTGTTCTTCTTTTAAATCATAATAAACAAGCTCTGTACCTGTCACTGTAAGAGCCTGTTCGTATTCTGAAAATGTGGGAGCCATCAAAAATGCTCTCTCCGGCTTTACAGCCTGTACAATCTGAAAAATAAGATCAGCCGCACCATTTCCACATATAATATAATCTTTATTGATATGATGGAATTTAGAAAGTGCGTTTCTAAGTTCTCTGCAGCTGCTGTCAGGATAACAGCTGCAAGTCTCTATTGCCTTATATAAAGCCTTCTTCACACCCTCAGGAAGTCCTAAAGGGTTAATGTTGGCTGAATAGTCCATTTCCACCTGATTGCCATAAATGTCTCCGCCATGCTGATATTCCATATATGTCACTCCATTTTATACTTTGTCTTTTTTACGTTTTGTCTGTTTTACGCTTTGTCTGTCTGTGCTTTGTCTGTACTTTGTCTGTACTTTGTCCGCTTTATACCAGCCACAAAACTGCCAGCAAAATAACCACAGGCACCAATGCCAGAATGTATGTCACTGTCATCAAACTATTAGCACGCCTGATATCTTCATAAACTACCGGACGCAGGTTATCTCCAATGGCAGGCTTTTCCTGCAATTTTCCAAAATAATAAGCATTTCCTGCCAGTTGTATCTTAAGTGCTCCTGCACAGACTGCTTCTGTCTGGGCAGAATTAGGACTTTTGTGGTTATATCTGTCTCTCTTAAATATATAAGCTCCGTTTTTACCGCTGTAATTACAACGTTCTTCTGCATTTCCAATGAAACTTAAAATATATCCCGCTCCAATCATCAGCACTGCTGATATTCTGGCAGGTATGTAATTAAATACATCGTCAAGCTTTGCAGCAGCCCGGCCAAACCACATATATTTCTCATTTTTATATCCAACCATGGAATCCATGGTGTTTACTGCTTTATAAATACAAACTCCAAAACCGCCAAACAAAACCATATAGATGAGAGGAGCAATCACGCCGTCTGATGCATTTTCAGCCACAGTTTCCACAGCAGCTTTTATTATACCTTCTTCTGTTAATGTAGTTGTGTCCCTTCCAACAATCATGGACACTGCCGTTCTGGCGCCTTCTGTATCTCTATTCTTCAAGGCATGATATACTTTCATGCTTTCTTTTCTCAGGGAACGCCACGCCATCATCTGATAGCAGATGAGGCTTTCTGCAATAACTCCCATCCAGGGTGAGATTCTATAGAACAGATAGAGAATTCCTCCTGCAACCATAGCAGTAATGCCAAGAACCAGCACAACCAGTACAACCCCTGCCTGTTTCTCCCCCTTTTCTCCCTTAGGAAAACCATTTCTCAAATGACCTTCCAGCCATGTAATCAGCTTACCAATTGCAATCACAGGATGAGGAAAGGAATGGGGGTCTCCCAGGAAAAAATCCACTATACCCCCTATTATTACTGCAAGTATGTGATATTGTAACATATAATTATTCGCTTCCTGTTTTTATTTGATTTACTTAATCTGTGTCGGGATTCCGCAGACCATACGGTATACCCCTTCAGACCACTTTGCGATCTGAACAGCCCCTCTGCCTGAAGCTTCTCTCCATGCCCTGTCCACCGGATCAATAGGGACAATGCCGCAGCCAAGTTCATTAATTGTTATTATAACATGAGGATTTTGATTCTTTAACTGTAAAAGCCATGTTTCAATGTCTCTGTCTTCTGCAAGCAGACGCTTAATATATAGGTGAAGACCATTGATAACAGGACGTTCCAGTGCTGCCTCAAAGGAATCTTCTTCTCCCGATGCAATGACGGGAATGAGAGGCTGATGTTTTGAGCTAACATCTATTCCATTTTCCTCTGCCAGCTTAAGGGCAAAATCCATTTTCCCCTGCCATGCTCCTCCAGTAATAAGTATCATACGATATCCTCATTTCATTATATTTTATAGCAAAGCCAGTGTAATTACCAGAACCAGCTCACATATTTGAAGGAAATACCCTGCCAAATCTCCGGTTATCCCGCCAAATTCCTTTTTGGACATCTTATAGTAATAACAATAGGTTAATAATGCGGTACCCATACAGGCTAAGGAAATTATAATTCCCCCTGTAAACCAAAGATAACCCACTGCTGCCAATATGTAGATAACCATAGTAACAGCCACTGTCTTTTTCTGTGCCTGGCTGGAAAATGCTGCTGCCAGACCGCTGTTTTTCGCCATTGGGAATGTTACTACTGCCAGACCGCTTAACGCTCTTGTCAGCACATAAATCCCCCCCAGAACAATTACATACTCTACATTTAATTCTGCACAAGCTGCTGCATAAACCAACAGATAATCTCCGCAGAATATAATAGCAAATGCGCCGGTGTGAGGGTCTTTTAGTATCTCCAGCTTCCTCTCCCTGTCTGCATGGGAAGCTCTTGCATCCACCACATCTAAATAACCGTCCATATGAATTCCCCCTGTCATAAGCAGAGGAACCACAATCAAAACCAATTTTTGAAACCAATAAAATTCATATTTTCCCGCCAGTAATGCCAGAATCCATACAACTCCACCTATCACAGCCCCAATGAGAGGAAAAAAACAAAGAGCGTATTTCATCCGCTCCTTTGTCCACTCTACCTGTGGCATGGGAATTCTGGAATACATGGAAAAAGCGATGGCAAGACTTCCTAAAATGTTTCTATTCATCGAATTTTCGCCTTTCTTCGAATTGTTCAAACATTTACAAATGGGGTTCGACCCTT
>DHOR01000055.1:125054-130760 GCA_002409995.1 Hungatella sp. UBA5385
TTACAAATGGGGTTCGACCCTTTGATATAAGGGGTCGAACCCCGTTTGTAAATATCATACAACAAATTCGTAAGATTTAAAAGAACTTCCCTATTTTTTTATTACTGCTTCCAACTGAGGAAGGATTTCCAGACTGCGTTTTAATATCCCCTGCATATAGGCAATGGTGATTCCATAATTGGTAAATGGCACCTCTGCATCTATAGCAGATTTCCTGCGGTATTCCACCTCTTTTTCATTGAGCATACAGCCGCCGCAGTGAATGATCAGGCTATAAGGGGATAAATCCTCTGGAAAATCTCTTCCTGATGAAGTTTCTATGATTAATTCTTTGTCTGTATACTGCTTCAGCCAGCCTGGAATTTTTACAGTTCCAATATCATTGCATTGTCTGTGATGAGTACAGCCCTCTGCAATCAAAACCCTATCCCCATCCTGTAATTGATCAATTTCTGCCACACCTTTTACAGCAGTCTCAAGAAATCCCTTATATCTGGCCATTAGGATAGAGAAGGAAGTCAGCTTCATATCTAAAGGTGTAACCCGGCTCACCTGTTTAAATGCCTGGCTGTCTGTTATAACAAGAGCTGGTTTTTGTCCAAGACGGGATAAGGTTTCCTCCAGCTCAGTATCCCGCACTGTAACTGTAATCCCTCCCGCTTCTAGAATATCCCGGATTGTCTGCTGTTGGG
Source organism: Hungatella sp. UBA5385 (assembly GCA_002409995.1). Lineage (GTDB taxonomy): Bacteria > Bacillota > Clostridia > Lachnospirales > Lachnospiraceae > UBA5385. Next base: position 125,747 of record DHOR01000055.1, read on the forward strand.
GCAGAATCAGCCTGCCTTTTGGAGCCGACTCATCAATGGGAATTACAAGAACTACAAGATCATATGGTTTAATTAAATCACCTACAATTCGCCGCTCATTTTCTTCTTTTTTAATAAGTCCGCCTATACGTTCCTTTAGAAGCTCTATCTGCCATCTGTTGGTTGCACTGACTGCTATTCCGTCTGAAGGTTCTTCCCCTTGGGAAACAGTATCCCATTTGTTATAGACCAGAATATAGGGGATGTTTCTTTCTTTGAAAAGAGTAATCATCTCTTCCTCTGCTTCAGTCTTACCCAGGGTGCTGTCCATTACCAGCACTGCACAATCTGTTTTATTTAAAATCTGTCTGGTCTTTTTAACACGCTTCTCACCTAAAAAGCCGTGGTCATCCATACCCGGAGTGTCGATAATCACCACCGGACCTAATGGCAGAAGCTCCATGGACTTATAAACAGGGTCTGTTGTTGTTCCTTTGATTTCTGATACTACAGACAGCTCCTGATCTGTTATTGCATTGACAAGACTGGATTTGCCTGCATTGCGGCAGCCGAAAAAACCGATATGTATGCGTTCTGAGGAGGGGGTATTGTTAAGTCCCATATTTTCACCTTTCTCCAATGTTTTATAGTTGGCGGAAATCATTAAAAACGGAAATCCCTGATTCCATTTTCAATTTTCTCCAGATGATCTTTGCAAATATCCCTTACCTTATCCTTAGGAATATTAGCAAGCTCCGCTTCTATTAATGCTTCTCCGATTACTTTTGTTTCTTCGGAAGCATAGTCCATAAGATATTCTTTTAAAGTCATAAGTGCATTGGGCTGACAGCAGTTTTGAATCTGACCGCTTTTACAAAGACTCATAAACCGGTCACCTGTTCTGCCTTCTCTGTAACAAGCTGTACAGAAGGAAGGAATATAGCCCATTTCCATAAGCCAGCGGACTACCTCATCAAGACTTCTCTGGTCTGAAACATCAAACTGCTCTGTATCTGTTGGACGTTCCTCATCTTCGTAGCCTCCCACAGAGGTTCTGGAACCGCCGCTGATCTGGGAAACACCCAGGCGGATTACCCTTTCTCTCACAGCCTGGCTTTCTCTTGTGGAAATGATCATTCCGGTATAAGGAACGGAAATACGAATCAATGCACAGAGCTTTGCGAAAATACCATCATCAATTCCATTGTCAAACTTGGAAGGGTCAATATCATCTGCATGTTTGATTCTTGGCACGCTGATAGTATGAGGTCCTACTCCATGAACTGCTTCCAGATGCTCCGCATGCATTAAAAGTCCTGCAAATTCATATTTATAAAGCTCAAGACCGAATAAAACGCCAAGCCCCACATCGTCAATTCCGCCTTCCATGGCACGATCCATTGCCTCTGTATGGTAATCATAGTTGTGCTTTGGTCCTGTTGGATGGAGTTTTAAATAGCTTTCTTTGTGATAGGTTTCCTGAAAGAGAATATAAGTGCCGATTCCGGCATCCTTCAGCTTTTTGTAATTTTCCACTGTAGTTGCTGCAATGTTTACATTTACTCTGCGGATTGCTCCATTTTTATGTTTGATGGAGTAAATGGTGTTGATACACTCCAGAACATATTCAAGGGGAATGTTTACAGGGTCTTCTCCTGTTTCCAGAGCCAGACGTTTGTGTCCCATATCCTGAAGGGCAATCACCTCTTTGGCAACCTCCTCCTGAGTCAGTTTTTTTCTGGTTATGTGCTTATTTTCATAATGGTAGGGACAGTAAACACAGCCATTAACACAGTAGTTAGCAAGGTACAGAGGAGCAAACATAACAATTCTGCTGCCGTAAAAATCCTTTTTAATCTGTTCTGCCAGCTGGTACATCTTCTCTGTTTTTTCAGGAATATCGCAGGCAAGTAAAACCGATGCCTCCCTGTGAGTCAGACCTTTTCTAAGCTCTGCCTTTGCAATAATGGAATCAATCAGCTCCACATTGTCTTTGTTTTTCTCCGCATAATCCAGGGTTTCCAGAATCTCCCCATGAGAAATAAATTCCTCTGCCTTTAATGATTTTGGATCGTACATGTGATCTCCTTTCTTTGGGGTCAGCTAAGCTTTCCCGTCAGTAAATAATATTATTTATATTTATTTCACAAGACTGTCGCCCCTATGGACTACAGCCTCATAACCAATGTCAGCGAAACTCTTTTTTAAAAGCTCCAGACTTTCTGCTGCCTCTGAACCCGAGGACAGTTTATTGTTATATAGCATATATTTTTCTCTTACATCTTTTGGTGACAGGTTAGGCATTACTACATTTGCCCCATGGAGAATCCCCTCTTCTCTGCCTCCGTTTTTCACAGTGCCAAGAGCAGTTGTTGCAGGCAGTAGCACTTCCGGCATTAACAGACGTATGATGGATAGAAGGTAAAGAGTAAACTCAGCCGTTCCTCCTTCCATATCTTTAAAAGGTGTGTCCTTATGGGGTAAAAATGGGCCAATTCCAATCATATGAGGTTTAAATTCCTTCATAAACCGCAGATCCTTCACAATATGATCGGTTGTCTGCCCCGGTGATCCCACCATAAATCCGCAGCCTGTCTGAAATCCAATATCTCTTAGATTCTGTAAACAGGCCATTCTGGTCTGCAAAATCATCCCTTCCGGATGAAGCTTTTGATAATGACTGGAATCCGCTGTTTCATGTCTGAGTAAATATCGGTCTGCTCCTGCTTCATAAAGCTTTTGATAGCTTTCTCTGCTGCGTTCTCCTGCTGACAGAGTAATGGCGCAATCAGGAAATGTTTCTCTAATAGCAGATACAAGCTTAACAAAACGTTCATCTGTAAAATAGGGATCTTCTCCCCCCTGTAAGACAAATGTCCGAAATCCCAGCTCATAGCCAGCTTTGCAGCAGCTGAGGATTTCCTCTTCTCCCAGACGATAGCGGCTGGCATTATGATTGCCTTTACGAATTCCGCAATAATAACAATCATTTTTACAGTAGTTGGTAAATTCAATTAATCCACGAATATATATCTTATTCCCATAGATTTCACGGCTCAACTGCCTAGCTTCTCTCTCAAGGAAAAGAGCTGTCTCCTCATCTCTTTCATCAATCAGCAGCTTTAACTCCTGGCCTGACAGCTGGTGTTCTCTGGTTAAGGTCTCTGCAATTCTGCTGATCTGTGTCATAGGCTCACTCCCTGATAGGCAGTTTTGGAACTGATTCCCTTTAACTTGCCGATTTTTCCTGACATGGCGGATATAACAGGCTGGGGGGCATCTACTGCTATGCTGATAATGCTCACATTCCTTTTATGGTAGGGAATTCCCATTCTGCCAATGATATACTCTCTGTAATCATGAAGAATCTCATTGAGCTCCTCTACGGATTCCTCTTTTTCTACTACAATTCCAATGACTGCAATTCTTGTTTCCATGGTATTCTCCTCCATAACTTCTACTTATTTATGATAAAATGCTGACCTTAAGCAGATTAAGAGCCTTTATACAGTTCTATAATAACAGAAAACCGCACCATAAAGGCGCGGCAAAATTCAGAACATCTCTCTTATAAAATAAGAAAGTAACTCCTGTCTTTTTAATATTACACAGCCATGCCTTTTACCTCAAAACTTGTTTTTGGTGTCAGGGTAGTCTTAACATATCTTATTTATATATTATGTATGATTCTCAGCCATCCATCTGCTGAAGCTTCCGATTCTTTCGTTCTTCCAGTTCCTCAATCTGCTTCATCAGGCACTCTGAAAAGGTTCCTCCGATAAATTCCGCTTCATCAGACTCATAGTAATGCAGAAGAACTACATTACCATTACTGTCAAAGCAGTATACCTCATCACCATTGCCTATAAGCTGTAAAAATGGAATATATCCCTTAAATCCTTCTTTACGAAGCTGCTTTGTTCTGACTTCGAGACTTAAAAAATCAGGAATATTATTAGCAATTCCATATACCATGATTCCACGAAGAAATGACCAGAAGGGACCGATATCAAACTGTTTGCCTCTGGGCCACACTTCTTCCCGCACTTCCATAAAAAGACCACCTAAAGGAGACATGGTGAATTCTCTGAATTCCTCAGGCATCTTCATCTTATACTTCTTCTCAAAAGCTGCTACATCTTCTTCTGTAGGCTCATTACCCTGGCAGGCAACTACTTCATAGGTACTCTTGTCATAACTTCTAAAATAATCATACACGTCCTGCAATGCCATAAGCAAAACTTCTCCTTTTTTGTTCTTACTTTGCAAATATGTTTACAGCATACCATATTCACTTATAAAAAGCACTTACTATTTGTCTGATCTCATAGGAATTTAATCAAAATTGTAATCATGAATCAGACTGATTGCTATTTCTCTTGCGACAGCACTTGAAACATCCTGATTTTCAGATTTACCTAAGTATATGGAAAAATAGACGGGGCTTGACTCCTTTACAACCATTCCTACAAACCAGGCATCTATTGTTACTCCATTTTTAACTCCCATTCCGGTTTTTCCATATATTTTATAGTTATTTGTGTCCTGATCTATAAGCATTGCATCTTTTAACAGCTCTAGGTTCTTTTCACTATAATAAGAATCATCACCGAAAATTCGCTCTAGCACCTGAGTCTGCTCTATAGGTGAGATTCTCAAGGAGGATTCCACCCAAAAACCTGTTAAAGCCCGGTCATTATTATTGGTATTCTCTCTCCCCTCCCAATCTGAACTGTCACAATTACCATATTGCAGTAGTTCCAGCTCTATCTTCATTCTGTCTCTTCCTATTTCATTGATCACTTCTCTAAAATACCAGATACACGATGTTCTAAATGCTTCATCAAAACCAATATCACGGTTCCAGTCAGAATTCCAGAACTGTTCCCCACTCCATGCTCTCAATGAATAATCGGGATTAATCACTCCGGCTTCCAACCCGGCAATGGAGGAAATAATCTTGAATGTGGAGCAGGGAGACCGCCGCTCATTAGCCAATTCCTCATTATAGATATAATATGTTTGATTCTTAGGG
>DHOR01000055.1:130921-131441 GCA_002409995.1 Hungatella sp. UBA5385
AATATGTTTGATTCTTAGGGTTGTAGAAAACCGCAGCACCATTCCTGTTTTCAAAATAGGTACTTAAGTCAAGCTTATTAATGACTGGCTCTTCTAGCACAGCAACAGGTTCCCCCTGTGTTTCTGTAACCCCTTCTGAATCTTCTATGATTTCTATAGGCTGCTCAGTGGAGCTCTCTATTGAAGCAGTTGTAAAGCTTTCTTCTAATCCGCCAAACTCATCCTTCTTTTTTCCGCATCCTGTTAACAATAATCCTAAACTTATCAAAATAACTATTTTCTTAAATCCTGACATGGAATCTCCTTATCTTAGATGTTTTCGTAACTGTTTAAGCTCTTCTGCAGGAAAATCCATCCACTCCTGTTCATAAAGTTCCAGACTATCCCCATAACTATATTTATAAAATTCATCATAGACTTCTTTGCCAAATGTATAAAGAGGTATGGAAAATTCTATCAGTATCTCATATAAAGGTTCATTGGACAAAGAATCTTCACGCTCTAATTTCAATCCACGCTC
>DHOR01000055.1:131603-133149 GCA_002409995.1 Hungatella sp. UBA5385
CGGTAATTTCACGGAGTACGACCATATTTTTATAGCTACATGGTTTGACCTCGCGTCAGTGGGGATACCGATTTCTCTCCGCCCACTACTGCCGTTAATCTTGTTTTTGGTGATTCATCTCACCACCTATAAAGGTGGGAGAATTCTCACTTATTTCGTTAAAGTACTCTCTAAAAACATCAGTCTTCCTTATCCTGACCTCCGGCATGATGGGCTAAAAAATATAGTCTCCTGCCACAACACAGGAGGAGCAGGTATCGTTATTGCAATGAGTTGGCATTCTTCTTCCTTCTTATCATAAACTTATCATAATTATCTTCCTTTCAGCCGTTCGAACAAGTGTTCTTTTTATTAATTTTACACCTTCTTAAAACATTTGTCAATTTCAATATTTTATATCAAAGGTTTCAGCTGAATCAATCAGCTGTATGTAATTATATTTAGTAAACAAAGCAAGGCGGTTACTGATTTTGGTTACATTTCATTAAATCATATCATTTTGTTACCACCAACTGTAATTCATGACATAAAAACTACCACTCAGTGATATCTTTGGACAAACTTCGTCTTTTATATTATAATATTATGCCTTTTTTCTGTAAATATAATTTAGTTCTATATAGTAATTAAAATAGATATCATTTCACAATCCTGACTCCCAGTATAGAATATATAAAAGGGAAAGAGAAGACCAACATATATCGTTGCCTTCCCTCATCTCCCATCTACTCCTTATAAATTAATGCTGTTATTCTGAATATTTCCTCTTCTTGCCTTACTTCTCCATAATTAAAATGAGTACCTTCCTTATCAACACTGCCCATAATATTACCTTTCAAGCTTTGTTCCACAGTATAATAACCGATTCCATCTGTCTCGCTGTTCCAGAGAATATATACTCTTCTGCAAAGAGGCATACGGATATGTTTATCTGGCATTTCAATCTTTACACAGTTCCAGTTTCCTATCTGCTCCAGATCCTCCACGCTAAAATCCTCCGGAGTATAAGGAGATGCCTCCGGTTCCGCCTGCTTATAATAAAGGGCAGTAATCAGAACTTCCTTATGCTCCACCAGATCCTTAGGAAAAGCATCTCTGCTATAATGCAAATATCCTGGTATCAGCCGAAACTCTACCAGATATCTTAATTCTTGTATGTCTTTTAAATCCATTTCTTTCTTTGTATCATTTTCCATCACCAATTCACCTGCCTTTGTAAATAATAAGCCCTGCCTTTTCTTTAGATCATTTAAGAGTTTTCGTAAAATAGTAACGTTTGCCAGTGAGGGGATACTCCTCTAATACAAAGACCTCCTGATCCCCATACTTTTTATAAAATTTAGGTGCACTACTGCATTTTCAAAATGTATGTAACTATTATATTGTAAATCTCGTTTCTCGTAAACCTGAATTCGTTTCTTTCTTAACCTAAATATACTTTAATTTGTACCACTCAAAGCGATTATATGATTTTTGATATAAAAGATCACCAATCAGCCATGTTATTCATAATTTAGCTAAAGCTGAATTGAAAAATTAAATTCCG
>DHOR01000011.1 GCA_002409995.1 Hungatella sp. UBA5385
CTAATAGCACTGCCTATTTTGCCATCTGCGGCGTTGTCATCAGTCAACGTAGCCACCGCTACGTCTCCATCTTCCGCCTTGCAGGCTGACAAAATATTCAGCACTATTAGTCTAAAGATGAACTGGACAAGACACTAAATCTACTTTTTCCAGCTTAAATACAGATCAGCTATCACATCTTCAATAGGTGCCTTCTGTATTTCCACATCTTTAATTTCAGGGAATCCGGCAAGAAGTCCCAGAACCTGATGGATTTCAAGTCGGCCTTTGTCAAATTCATATTCATGGACTCCATTTTCTGAATGAAGCAGCTTCATTCCTTCCAGTACAGGAGGATTACTGTGAGCCTCCGTTGTAACCGAAATTCTGTATAATCCTCCAAGCACACTCCTAAGAGAATCAAAATCCCCATCAAAGGCTATTTTCCCTTTGTTCAACAGCACCATTCTCTGTGCCATCTGCTCCAGATCATCCATATCATGACTTGTAACAACAATAGTGGTTCCCCTCTCTTTATTGATCTCCTTTAAAAAGCGAATCATCTGCTGTTTAGCCAGAACATCAAGTCCAAGTGTAGGCTCATCCAGAAATATAATGGAAGGACTGTGAAGGAGAAGCATGGCAATATCAGCCCGCATCCGCTGCCCCAGACTCAGTTCTCTGGCAAATGATTTCAGAATATCATCTAAATCCAGCAATTCTCTTACCATCGCAAGGTTTTCATTGTATACAGCATCCGGTATATTCCACACCTGTTTCTTCCATTCAAAACTGGTAATAACCGGGTGATCCCACCACAGTTCAGTTCTCTGTCCAAACAGCACTCCAGCTTGCTTCATAAGGGCAATCCGGTCTCTGACAGGATCCAGCCCAAGAACAGATACTTTTCCCTGAGTTGGCTGCAGAATGCCGGAAAGAATTTTAATGGTCGTACTTTTTCCTGCTCCATTTGCGCCTGCATAAGCCACAAACTCCCCAGGCATAACAGTTAATGATAAATGATCCAGAGCAGTTATTGCCTTTTTCTCAGGCTTAATCAGATTCTTGACAATATCACGGACTTTTCCGCTCCTTTGCCACTGAAAATATTGTTTTGTGATATTATCTATGGCCAAAGCCGGAATATCTTGGTGAACCGCAGCGTGCATAATATTTCATTCCTTTCTTAAACAGTAACAATGCTGTCATAACTAAAATAAGTGTCATAGCAGGCAGATAGAGAAATTCCAATGCCTGATCCCATGTAACTCCCTCAGTGCCAACCATAAGAAGCAGCTTGGAGGGATACCAGGCAGTGAGACCAATAGGCAGAACTGTTAATAAAATGGTTCCTGCACTTTTTCCCATGCCTCCCAATGGATATGTTTTTAAACTACTAAATAAATCTTTTCCAACTCCTGCAATCTCCTCTGCAGCTGCTGGGGCATAAAATGCCATACAGGACAGAATATAGATAACAGCAACTATAATCAGGGTGGAACTGATGCTGTACAGAACAAGCAGGAAAATCCAACCAGGTGTAACTGCAAGAAACATATTCCCTATGGAATACAAGGAAAGACCAATTCCCCCGATGAGAATGGTTGAACCCGAAAATGGAGAAAACCCTTGAGCCAGCAGCTGTATCCACAAAGGAACAGGCTGAATCACGGTATGATCCAACTGTCCTCTGCCAATAATACGGCTTACCATTCCTGTGTTGCAGCCAATAAAAAACATCATGTAAATACCTTCTACAATGGTGGCATATGACATCATAAAGAGAATCTCTTCCTGAGTCATACCGCCCAGCCCGCCGAACCGGACAGACAGAAGATAAACTCCTGCAATGGTGCAGAATGCGCAGACAGCATCGGAAAATATCTGCATCAGACAGTATTTTGTATCCCTCAGCAGCCATAAAAAATCCATTTTTGCGTATTGCTTATAAAGCCGATACAACGTTTTAAGATTATCCACCGAATGAAACCATCCTTTCTTTGCTTTTACTAAAAATAATAATTGCCAGTGCCCATAAGGTTATATTCCAAAAGATCTGCAGCCCTATAATAAGTAAGGGCTGCTCAGTCCCACCTGTATAAAGAGTGAGCGGCGCATGAGCGATGGAGCCAAAGGGCAGAAGGGAGAATATGCTGCCTAAATCCCAGGGGAACAGAGCAAAGGGAATCATCTCTCCTGATAGCAGCGCATAGATTGCATTACGTATATTAAGCGCTATAAAACAGCCATTTTTCAAATTCATGGCAAAAGCGGCAAACAACAGATCAATAGCAAATCCCAGAGATGCAGTGAGTATTAGACTGAATAAAGTATAGATCCCCATCACTGCAGAAGCGGGCCCTGTATGAATGCCAAACAAAGGAGCAATCAGCCATACAGGAAGCCCAAAGAGGAAAAAACTTGGAATCCACTTGCGACCTATGGTTTCTGTAATAAAACTGATTTCAACCGGTACAGGCCGTAAAAAGCGTCCGATAATAGAACCTTCCCACAAGGCGGAGGTAGCAGATGATACAATATTCAGTTGTGGGTGGAGAACGGTTGCCATCAGCGTATAAGTCATCAGCTGATTCAACTCCATGCCTCCCGGAGCACCGCTGTCTCCGCTAAGTGATTTCCAGATCAGAAGCAGAATAATGAGCTGAACTGCCTGAACCAGATATTCCCCAGCAATAGAAGGAAATCCTCCGTCAAATATTTGTTTTGCACACATTGATATAGTGGAACTCATGGCACTCGGATGGAGACCAAGCCCGGTTAAGAGTTTATTTTTCGTTTTCATAATTTGATTTTACTGCCTTTCTTTTATGATATAGATTGGAAACATATTCCGTTTCGTGCATACCATAATCGAAAAAGGCATAAAAATACCCGGAAGCAGAAGCCTCCGGGCAGAAAAATCATCATGAACCAGCGAAATAATACTACCGGTTATAAGATAAATTCTGAGGTGAGACGCTGCCTTTATCGTAAAAATGGGCGCACTTATACACGGAAGCGTCATTTGTGTATGTAACAACGGTTAAATGGTTAATATTCGCCCATAATGAAGTACCCGTTATAGAGATATGATGCATATGTCTCACCTCCTTTTTTCGATCAAAATTTTTACTAGCATATCATTTTTTAAAAACTAAGTCAAGTAATCCGGTTGATTTTATTTACAGAAATCACCTAATTCAGATAAAGCTGCTTCATCTGCAACAACAATAACATCAGGATGCATCTGTAAGATAGAAGCAGGAACCTGTGGAGTAATGGGGCCGCAGAGGACTTCCTTTAAAATGCCAGCTTTCTCCTTGCCGCTTACAAGCAGAAGAATCTTTTTAGCACTCATAATGGTTCCAATGCCCATGGTATAAGCTTGACGTGGAACATCATCTATAGAGTCGAAGAATCTCTTGTTAGCTTCAATTGTGCTCTCCTGGAGATCTACAATGTGAGTCTCTTTTGGAAACTCATCAGCAGGCTCGTTAAATCCGATATGTCCGTTGTGGCCGAGACCAAGGAGCTGAAGATCGATTCCGCCTAGATCGTGAATGACCTGCTCATAGCGGGAACATTCCTTTGCATCATCTGATTCTGTACCATCAGGAATATTTGTATTTTTTTCATTAATATTTACGTGCTTAAACAAGTTCTGGTGCATAAAGTAGTAGTAGCTCTGGTCATTATCTCTTGTAAGCCCTTTATATTCATCCAGATTGGCTGTTTTCACATGGGAAAAATCCAGATCACCTTTGTTGTACCAATCAATTAACTGCTTATAAGCACCAACCGGTGTAGAACCTGTGGCAAGACCAAGAACGCAGTCCGGCTTCATGATAACCTGTGCTGAGATAATATTAGCAGCCTTGCGGCTTAAATCTTCATAATCTTTTGCTCGGTAAAGCTTCATTTAATGACCCTCCATCTTCTTAAAAAAAATCTTTCTAAGTTCTAGCCATAGAATATCATTTTTATGTCATACTTTCAATGGCATTTTGCATAAAATAATAATAAAGGGGTGATAGTATGTCTAATTATCGAAGACTAATCTCATATATCTATTCGTATGAAGGTGGAGTCAAAGGAAAAAACATTGGATTTGCCAAATTAGAGACTAGAGGCAGTCAGTGCAAGATTACTGTCAGCGTAAAGAAGGTGTACGTGGGAGGCAATGATATTGGTGTATATCTTCTGTCTACTGACCGGGAAATATTCTTAGGCAATATTTTCATCCGGGGTGGATCAGGAGAGTATCGCACTACAGTGCTGGAAAGCAATGTAGAGCAGTCCGGTATCCCAGTAGACCAATGTTATGGCTTGACAATTCACGATGTTGATAATACATGGAGGTCTTATACAACAATCTGGGAGGACTCGGTAGCTCATGCAGCTGCGGTGGACCTTGCAGGTGCAGTTAAGGACAGCAAAGATAAGACAACCGGTACCATATCCGATGAGCAGATCAAACGGGCAGTCAGGGAGATAGCTGAGGAATTTCCCACAGAACAGGCACCTGAGAGAGTATCCAATGTTAACGTCCGGCAGGAAAGAAGTTTCCATGAGACTCAGCCTTCCGAACAGGCAGTTTTACATAGCAGTGAGGAGAAATTGTCTGTAGCAGAAGACATCAACCGCACTGTAGCAGAAGAGGATGTAATCAGGGATGAGGAGACTAAGGAGGAAGATGTTGCAGGACAGGAAAAGGCTGTTAAAGAAAGCATTCTGGTAGAAAATATTTCTGGAGAAGAGACTCTGGAAGCAGGATCAACTAATGTAGAAAGCAGCAGCGTTACACAACAGGCTGATATTACAGAGGAAAGTGGATTTGAAGAGAATAATAATAATCAGGAATATTCTACAGAATCCTCCAGCCAAATTGTGGTAGAGACTGAAGCGGACTCGGAGCAGTCAGAAGGCAGTCAGGAAGAGGAATTCCTGGAAGACCAGCTTTACTCAGAAGCAGATTATCTGACCAGCGATGCTCAGTCAGAAGAACCCGTTGCTTCCGAAGCACAGTCAGATGCTGGAGAACAGCAAGAGGATCAGCAGCAAACAGAATATTACCAGGATCAGCAGCAAACAGGTTATAATCAGAACCGGCAGCAAACAGAATATTACCAGAATCAGCAGCAGACACAATATTACCAGAACCAGCAGCAGGCAGATTACCTCCAGAATCAGGAGGAGGAATTTCACAATGCTGTATGGGATAAGTTGAGGCGGGAACACCCTAAGATTCTTGCTTTCGATTACAGCAAAGGCTGTGAGATATTAACCATTAAACCTCAGGATATCGGGCTTCTTCCCAGAGAAGAATGGGTTTATGGCAATAACAGTTTTCTACTTCATGGATACTATAACTTCCGCTATTTAATTTTAGCCAAATTAAATAATCCTCAGGGAACACCACGTTATCTCCTGGGTGTACCTGGGCATTACTACAGCAATGAACGGTATATGGCGTCCATGTTTGGATTCCCCAACTTTGTCCTTTCCAAGGAACAGCCTATGGAAGACGGACGTTTTGGTTACTGGTATACAGATGTAAAAGTAGGTGTTTAATAATCAGTTCCCCTTAGCGCAGTCTGAGGAATATAGGGGCTGACAATATTTACAAATTCCATCAGCTCTTCCTTAGTAAACGAAGAATAACCAGGGCAGAGAACCTGATCTGAATCAACATAGTTCTGAATATAGTAATGGGAACACCCGGCAATCCATTTGCCTATGTCCATAAAATCCTCTGCCGTATGGATTCCCTTAACAGCAGTGGTTCGAAATTCATAGGGAAGTGTACCATTCATAAGAAGGGAAACGCTTTCTTCTATATGATTAATCTGTAAGCCGGGAACACCTGCAGCCTGCTGGTAGTTATCCCGGCCGGATTTTATGTCCATGGCAATGTAATCCAGAAGACCTTTGGAAATCAGGTCTTTTAAAACTTCAGGCTGAAAGCCATTGGTATCCAGCTTCACCAGATATCCAAGTCCCCGTATTTTACGGATAAATGGTTCCAGATCATGGGTAAGAGTGGGCTCTCCTCCTGTGATGCAGACTCCTTCAAGGATTCCTGCCCTTCGTTTTAAAAATTGTAAAATATCTTCTTCTGAATATTCCTCTCTGGCATCAGGCCCCAGAAGTTCGCTGTTGTGACAGAATGGACAGCGGAAATTACAGCCCCCTAAGAATATGGTTGCTGCCAGATGTCCGGGATAATCAAGAAGCGTTGTTTTTTGAAGTCCACATAATTTCATACCTTCACTGCACCTCTATTTCATGATATACTGGTGAAAGTATATCACATTCTAATGAAAGAGGAAACAGCATGACAACAGATGAAAAATATATGGGTGCTGCCATCAGGGAGGCGAAGAAAGCCGGTGCTATCGGTGAGGTTCCCATTGGCTGTGTCATAGTTTATGAAGATAAAATAATAGCAAGAGGATATAACCGCAGAACCATTGATCAGAATGTGCTGTCTCATGCAGAGATTAACAGCATCCGCAAGGCATGCAAAAAGATGGGAGACTGGAGACTGGAAGGCTGTACCATGTATGTGACCTTAGAACCCTGCCCCATGTGTGCAGGAGCCATTGTACAGGCGAGAATTCCCAGAGTGGTCATTGGCTGCATGAATCCCAAGGCAGGCTGTGCAGGCTCTGTGTTGGACATGCTTCATGAGGAGGGATTTAATCATCAGGCAGAGACAGAAATAGGCGTCAGGGGCGAGGAGTGCTCCCAGATGATGAAGGACTTTTTTAAGGAGCTTCGTGAGAAAAAGAAACAGAAAATGGTAGAGCTCAAAGAGGACTAAAACCTGTCAACCATTTTTGAAAATGTCCCAATAAATGTTAAACATCAGCACAAGTTTCTGATGCTATGTTTTTGGGCTATGCAACACCTT
>DHOR01000004.1:0-1065 GCA_002409995.1 Hungatella sp. UBA5385
TCTGTATTTGGAGCCTGCAACCATTCCTGATAAATCCAGAGTCACCACACGTTTCTCCAGCATATTCTCAGGTACATTGCCATCTATAATCATCTGTGCAAGACCTTCTACAACAGCGGTCTTACCTACACCCGGTTCTCCGATGAGACAGGGGTTATTCTTAGTTCTTCTGCTTAAAATCTGAATCAAACGGGTAATCTCAGGCTCTCTTCCAATGACCGGGTCCACCTTGCCTTGTCTGGCAAGAGCTGTTAAATCACGGCTGTAAGAATCAAGAGTAGGAGTATTGCCCTTTGACTTGGCTGATCTTGTCAGTTCCTCCTTATTAGCAGGAGCATCCTCCCCCATAGCAGCCAACACATCAATGTAGATCTTCTGAATGCTGACTCCCAATGTATTTAACAGGCGGGAAGCTACACAGTCATTATCACGGATAATGGAAATCAGCAGATGTTCTGTGCCGATAAGCTTTGCCTTAAAACGCACGGCCTCCTTATAGCTATTCTCCAATACCCTTCTGGCACTTGGAGTATAACCTGTTTCTTCTCTTAATCCAACGGTCTGATCAGGCGCTATGAGCTGGCTGACCAGATTGATTACCTTTTCCTCTTTGACACCATTTTCTGCTAAAACTCTTGCAGCTACCCCATTACCTTCCTGAAGAAGGCCGATGAGAAGATGCTCGGTTCCCACATAGCTGTGGCCCAGCTCCTCTGCTGCCTGAACTGCCAGATTAATTGACTCTCTGGCTCTCACTGTAAATCGATCTATCATGAAATATTTCCTCCTGGTCTGTTACTTTAATTCCGGAAGTTTTTTACGGATGAAATCCGCTCTTACAACATCCAGTTCTTCCTTATTCAGTGGTCTATCAATATTCTTCTGCAGATTTGCAGGCTGAACTCCCAGCATAAGGCTGTAGATAGAGCACTCTTCCTTTGTTTCTAATAATCCGTCATTTAAGCCTGCCATCAGCTGAGATAAGAAAATCATGGCATCTCTTGCATTGAGCCTTCTGGCATACTTTAATACACCGTAGGATTTGTAAATCTCATCCTCCCGTTC
>DHOR01000004.1:1268-22852 GCA_002409995.1 Hungatella sp. UBA5385
GTTCCAGCCGTCTTCTCTGAACGGTCATTTTTCTTACCTGCATCTCCTGATTGGCAAGCTGGTTGGCTGCCTTTGTTACTGTTTCCACGATCTCCTTCTCACTCTGTCCCAGAGTCTTCTGATTGGAAACCTCATAGAGAGAGCCAAAATTATCTCCGCCTTCTCCGTAAACACCTCGTACAGCTGTGCCAAGCCGGCTCATATCAGTGATCAGGCTGGGGAATTTTCTTCCCAGAGACAGCATTGGCAGATGTACCACAACAGATGCTTTTAATCCGGTTCCCATATTGGTTGGGAAGGAGGTCAAGTATCCGTAACGGTCATCATAGGCATAGCAAAATCTCTGATTGATATAATCATCATAACGATCCGCTCTCTCCCACAGTTCTTCCAGACAAAGTCCTTTAGAAAGCAGCTGAAGGCGGATATGATCGTCTCCGTTTAATATAATGCTTGCATCCTCATCTTTTGATACATATAACCCTGTAGGTTCCTTTCTGGTTACAGTGGCTGAGTTAAGGATTCTCCGTTCCCTCAAAGCAAAACGTTCCAGATCATCCAAATCATCCAGCATGGCAAACCTATAAGTCTTATTCTCTACTTCATTTAAATCCTTTAAGCCGAATTCAAGGCTGTGGACCAGTTCAGTGCTCTCCTTTTCAGACAAACTGGAAGGAAAGGTATAATTCTCTATGTTTCTTGCAAGACGAATACGGCTGCTGATCACTCCCGGCCGCTTTGTATCAGTCTCTTCAAACCATCTAAGCATTGGCCTCCGTTCCTTTCTTCATATCGCGTATCTTGTCACGGCATACGGCTGCAGTCTCATAGTCTTCCAGGCGAAGTGCATCTTTTAACTTTTCTTCCAGAATGAGAAGCTCCTGCTCCTCCTCTGATATGCCTTCCAGCCCTGCTGCGGCGGCTTCAATGCCGGCATGTTCCTTCTCTGCCTCTAAAGAGTCCAGAGAAGGGATCTGCTTATCTGCACAGGCAATCTGCTGATATTTAGGCTTTTTCCCTGTGTGAACTACATTTCCCTGAAGCTGCTTAATACTATCCTCCATCAATGGTCCAAATATACTGTAACAGTCCTTACAGCCAAAACGGCTTCCTTTTATAAAGTTATCGTAAGTAGTGTTACAGGTTGGACATACAATCTGATGGAACTTATCAGGTATATGGCTGGTATCTTCAATCCCAAGCAGCCCTGACAGCAGCTTCCCTAAAGGATAATCTCCGTCAAATAAGGCAGAGTATGGGCCAAAATCCATCTCTTTTGCACACTGAGCACAAAAATGATGCTCCGTCTTTACACCATTCATCACTTCTGTATACTGGATATTCGCCTCACGAATTTTACATTTTTCACATAACATAATGGACCTCCATTTTAGTTATTTTTCTTTATTCTGACCTCTGCAAAATTCCTCAAAGATTTCATCGATCAACTGATGAACTTCTTTGCAGGTAACATTTTTACATATTCCTCTGGCCAGAACAACACTTAAATCCTTCCTCATCTCATCAAGAACCTGAATCTTATCCACATCAAGAGACACAACTGCCCCTTTCCTGCGGTCAAGCTTCACAAAACCCTCCTGTTTCAAAACAGAATACGCTTTATTAACCGTATGCATATTTATCCCTATGTGGTCGGCCATCTGGCGTACGGAAGGCAGAGGGTCTCCTTCCTTTATCGTTTCCGTGGCGATTCCTATAATAATTTGATTCCGAAGCTGGATGTAAATGGCCTCTTCACTATTAAAGTCAATTTGTAATATCATATATTCACCATCTTTCGTTATATCTGTTATATATATAATAGCACAAGCCCTTTTATATTACAATACTTTTTCTATCTGGTAATTGAAATTAATGCTTGACCTAAAGTTAAGTTTAGGTGTTACCATAGTAATGTATTCAGAAATAAATGTCAAATAGAGAAGGAGATACAATATGATAAAAGATTTAGATATTACACAGCAGTGGGATAAGGTATTCGCCAAAAGTGATAAAGTGAATCATCGCAAGGTGACTTTTCCCAATCGTTATGGAATCACTTTAGTTGCTGATTTATACGAACCACAAAGCATTGAAGGGAAACTTCCTGCAATTGCTGTAAGCGGACCATTTGGAGCTGTTAAAGAGCAATCCTCTGGACTATATGCTCAAACAATGGCGGAAAAAGGATTTTTAACAATTGCCTTTGATCCATCATTTACTGGTGAAAGCGGAGGCAATCCTCGTTATGTCGCATCACCTGATATCAATACCGAAGACTTCCAGGCTGCCATAGACTTTTTATCTGCTGAGGATAATGTGGATTCTGAAAAAATCGGAATTATTGGAATCTGTGGCTGGGGTGGAATGGCTTTAAATGCTGCAGCTATCGACACAAGAATCAAGGCTACAGTCACATCTACAATGTATGATATGTCTCGTGTCAATGCGCAAGGATATTTTGATGCAATGGATGAAGATGCCCGATATGAGGTACGAAAAAATTTAAATGCTCAAAGAATTGAAGATTTTAAAAATGGCGATTATGCAAGAGCTGGGGGAGTTGTAGACCCGCTTCCAGAAGATGCACCTTACTTTGTAAAAGATTATTATGATTACTATAAAACAAATCGGGGATATCACAAGAGGTCATTAAATTCAAATGATGGTTGGAATATTACCTCATCATTATCATTTATGAATATGCCGATTTTACAATACAGTAACGAAATTCGCAGTGCTGTCTTGATGGTTCATGGCGATAAAGCACACTCTTGTTATTTCAGCCAGGATGCATTTAAGAAATTGAAGGGTGACAACAAGGAGCTTATGATCATGCCTGGTGTGTCTCATACAGACTTGTATGATAAGACTGAAATCATACCCTTTGATAAGATAACAGAATTCTTTTTCAAGCATTTTAATAACTAATCGTCTCATACATGTTGAAAAGCAGGACTCTTATGAGCCCTGCTTTTCACATATCATTAATCATCTAAATCCATAAATTCAAAATCATCGTCGTCATCAGAATCAGTCTCCCCTGACATAGACTGAGTTTCCTTCGCCAGATGAGAAGCCAGATCATTCTCCATCTCCTCTAAGCTTGTCTCAACAGTAAAGTCATCATCAAGGTCAGCATTATCCTCAAACTCATCCTCTTCCGCCTTATCCACTTGTCTATAGCCGGTATTTCTTGTATTCTCCGTTACAGTTCTTCTGCTATTGTGATCTAAATTGTCAAATTCTTCTCTGCTGTATCTTGTCACTTTTCCAAAGGTTTCCTCATGGTCAAGATCATCTTTCCCATCGATAAAGCTTCGGTCTCTGTCAGGTCTCTTCTCTCTCCAGCCGGAATCGGAACCACCGCTTCCCCTTCTCAGAAGAACTATCACTACAATTAACAGAATAAGTGCCAGTGCACTGACAGCAATTAAAATGTAAAACTGAATTTGATAATCATGCATTAAATCATTGTGAATATTGGATATCTCTGTATACTTCTCATTGCTGATGCCGGAAGCAAAATATCTCTGAATGGTCTTTTCTGACAGATCGTAGCGATAGAAATTCTTATCACCCTCCCAATTCATACCATAGAGCAGACAATACTCAGGATCACCCTCTGATATGGCTGTCCAGCCTACTACATCAACTTTATCAATCTCAATCTTACGTTCTGCAAAACCTTCAGGCACTGCTGCACCTTCATCCAAAGGAAGAACAATAATCGCCTTGGAGGTAGCTTCTACCTGTACGAACTTGGTAAATGTATCAGCTCCTTCATTATAGACAAAGAAGCTTCCGCTGCCATCTGAATCCTGAAGATATAGTAGAGTTAAATCTTTTACAAGACCCACACCCGCCATAACCTCTGTACCTTTATAGGTGTAGCTGCCTGCTTCGAAGCCTTCCGGCAGACCACTTTCATCAAATGTGGTTGCAATATCGTATTCTACATTATTAACACTTACTTTCAGATCACCGAATTCAGCTCCAAGAGTCTCTCCATTCTCATCTGTAGGAGCGGTTGCACCGCCTTCTCCCTTGGTAACCTGAATGGTATAATTTTTAACAGTCTGACCATCTTCTGCAGTTACCTTTACAATAACCTGAGTGATACCCTCCTGCAGCCCTTTGTCATTCTCCAGAGTGACATTAGCATCTGCATTGGCTGCTACTGCATTGACAATCAGATCTTCGATGCTGCTGTCAACTTCGGCTGTATAGCTGTCCACCTCTGGTGAAAATTCAGGCGTCAGAACTCCTGGTGATATCTTTAAAGACTTTAAGTCTGCTTCTTTAGAAGATGAAGCAGGTGAGGTTACCTTAACAGTGGAGCTTCCCTGCTTATCCAGATTAATAATCTGTGAATCTGCATTATATATCTCCTGGGAGGTAACACTAATCTGAGCACTGCCTGCCTGAAGTGCTTTGAATTTTAAAGTGATGCTGTAATCCTTTTGATCTGCAGTGTCAGAGCCGGCTGTTACCTTAATAGCGCCTGCTCCTCCGTTAGCATTGGTTCCGCTTATAAACTCCAGAATGTTAGCGTCATAAGCAAGCATCAGCTCAGCTTTGCCCAATGCCTGATCACTTGTCACTTTCAGATTTACAGTTACTTCATTGCCCACCATGACCGATGGATCTGAAAATGCAACTCTTGTTTCTGCCCAGGATACAATCTGTCCAAAGGGTCCGGCTGCTGCCATGATACACACGAGCAGCATACCGGTTATCAGTTTTCTCAGTTTCTTATTCATATAGTCTCCTATTCAGTTCTTCTTAATTGGAACTAATTTGGCACAATTGTAACGTTGCTGCCACCAGGCGTTCCTGCGTTTGTCCCTGATCCTGTACCTGTACCTGAGCCTGAGCCTGAACCCGCAGCACCCGGACCGCCGCTGCTGATACCGCCACTGCTGGCACCGCCGCTGCCGTTACCACCGCTGCTGATACCACTGCCACTGTCCCCTGGACCTGCTGAGGTTCCTCCCGGACCAATATTGCTGCCAACATTACTGCCGGTATTAGTTCCTGTATTACCTGGGTTTGCGCCATTGACAGAAGAGGAATAGGTAGGTCCATTTTCCTCACGTACCACATGGATAATATATTCTCTCACTGTACCATTCTTGGCAGTAACCTGGATCCTCACGTCATTGGCTCCGCTCTGAAGCTGAATATTTCCCGCTCCCTTAATAGAAGCTGTGGAATCCAGTGCAGATGCATTGACTGTAACGCTGGAAACTGATGGGTTTACTATTAAATTATACTCCAGTGTGTCCCTATTATACGTTGGAGTCATTACAAATCCATCAATATACAGCTGAGCCAGCTTATTATTTGGACTGCCATCAGCAGTTGGCTGACTGCAGGCATTATCCGGCATATTGTTAAATACAGGGATTTTAAACTCAAGAGCTGTCTGTTTCATCTCATCATTATATGCCTTAGCATAGACTGCACCCTCAGATGCAGCACCCTGTACATTGGTCATATACTGATGTTTATACAGATTTGATCCCTGTACATTGTATTTCTTCAGATAGAAGGTATCCTGTCCTACTTTTACATAATTAGTTCCGTAATACAAGGCTCCGCCTAAAATAGAACTGTCAGGAGAATTCCATGGACGGTTATAGCTGCCTGACTGGGAGGCCCACCATAAGCCTCTCTCTACAGCGCTCATACTTCCTGACTGATATGCC
Organism: Hungatella sp. UBA5385; assembly: GCA_002409995.1. GTDB lineage: Bacteria > Bacillota > Clostridia > Lachnospirales > Lachnospiraceae > UBA5385. Next base: position 6,980 of record DHOR01000004.1, read on the forward strand.
TCTATATTAAAGAAATTGTAATAACCCTCATAGCCTGATACATTACCGGTCACACTTCTTCCTGTTCCATTTGACCCCTGCTCCTGAATAATCATGGCTGCAAGCACATAGGGATTTACTCCTGACTGTGTTCCTGCATTCATAATAATCTCTGCATAATTGGTGCTTCCACTGATGGAACCGCTGGTTCCAGAGGTTCCTGAAGTTCCCGGATCAGAGGAAGGAGGGCCGCTTAAAGATGCACCAGGACCATACTCCATAAGTACCTGTGGATTCTTAGGTGTAATGGAAGCATGAGGTCCCTCCAGACTTACATTGGAGTTACTTCCTGCTGAAGGTGCATTGCTGTCAATCGTACCAGAACCGGAACCGCTTCCGCCAGGTGCCTCTGTGCCAGGCACTCCGGAAGAACCGTTGGAATTACCAGAGGATGCCGGACCTGTAACACCAGGACCGTAGTTGGAATCATTATTCCCTGTACCCTGGCTGCCTGAGCCTGACGGGTTAGAAGTGCCCGGTGCAGAGCTTCCTCCAGGTGCAGAGCCTGATAAAAATGTGCCCTTTACCATAGTCTGCAGCCCTTCTACTGTATGGCTGTTGCTGTCATAGGAATGAGATAAAAACTGGAATATATTGGTCTCATCCAGAAAATTTCTCGGGTCCATATAATATTTTACAATATCCTTTGAAGCTGATACCCAGGAGCTTCCGTCATATCCTACCCATGTGCTGGTATCCCAGTTAAATGCACCGTCTTCTATGGATTTCCATGAGGACATGCTGTTTGTATGAACCAGATTCTTAGCTACCTTACTTTCTTCATTAACAGCAGTCTCCCAGTCAAGATTGGTCTTCTGTGCACGGAACACCCACTTGGGGTATCTGGCATGAAGCTCCCTTAACCTTGTTTTATAGCTTTCCGGAAATCCTTCTGCATTAAGAAATGCTTCAAAATCTGTATCATTAGAATAGGACACAGGAAATTTAATATAGTTTCTAAGTACATATCCGCTCAGCTCCTGACCGCTGGAGTTACGAAAACGAATCTGATACCAGGTAGCTCCATCAGATGCGCTCTTCTCATCAACCACTGTCACAGAGGCTCCGTTTGTCAATTTAGTTACGATAGAATAGGTCGTTCCAGGACCGCTTCTTACATTTAGAGAAGAAGCATTAACTGTTGCCGACCTTTCCGTATAAGCATATGTATTTATGTAAGGTGCGGCTGTTCCGATAAAGGATTCAATCACCAGAATGCTTGCCAGCAGTGCCGCTATCTTTCGAGTCTTCTTATGTTTTCTCATCAGTTTCTCCCAACAGATTCTTATATTTGTCATATTTTCTATATTATGTTAATTTTGCATTTAATTTATTATAATGACAAATACTGCCATATGTCAACCAATTCAAACAATGTTCACATAAATGGCAAGAGTTTGTAAGAAATTCTTTCGGGTTTTGGAAATCCAATCCATTTTCCATCAGAATCAGCTCAGAAAAAGGGTGTTACAAAATACTGCAACACCCTTTCGGAAATCATTATTCTTTTATACTGGATAAGCTTTATTGGTCTTATCTGCAAAGGCAGTATCCACTCCGGTCTGCTGAGCAGCTCTGTACTCAAAGAAATCCTTTGCAACGTTAGGGAACAGGGCATAGGATAATACATCCTCATCCTGCTGCTTCCACTGTGCACATTCTTTCTCAAGCTGAGGAAGCTGTGGTTTAATTAAATCTGCCGGGCGGCAGGTAATCGGTGTTTCGTTGCCTACAATCTTCTTCTGTATCTCAGGATTAAATGGCTTTACAGTCTGTCCGAATTCACCCAGAAGCATCTTCTTAGTTTCCTTTGTTACCATACGGTAGCGTTCACCGCTGATTACATTAAGAACTGCCTGTGTTCCAACGATCTGAGAGGATGGAGTAACCAGAGGCGGATCACCAAAGTCTTTTCTAACTCTTGGAACTTCCTCTAATACCTGCTGGTACTTGTCTTCCTGTCCTGCTTCCTTTAACTGGCTTACAAGATTGGATAACATGCCGCCTGGTACCTGATACTGTAAAGTTCTGATATCAACACCCAGTACCTTAGGATTGAGAAGCCCGCTCTTTAAAGCTTCTTCACGGATAGGCTGGAAATACTCAGTGATTTCTGCCAGAAGCTTCTGGTCAAATCCTGTATCATAAGGAGTACCACGGAAGGTTTCCACCATAACCTCTGTTGCAGGCTGGCTGGTTCCAAGTGCAAGTGGTGACATAGCTGTATCTAAAATATCACAGCCTGCCTCCACTGCCTTTAAGTAGGTCATGGAAGCTACACCTGAGGTATAATGAGTATGAAGGTCAATTGGAAGTTTTGTGGATTCCTTTAATGCTCCTACCAGCTCCTCTGCCTTATAAGGTGTGAGAAGACCTGCCATATCCTTAATACAAATGGAATCAGCGCCCATATCTTCTATCTTCTTAGCAATATTCTTCCAATAATCCAATGTATAGGCATCACCCAGAGTATAACATAAAGCTACCTGAGCATGTCCCTTTTCTTTGTTACATGCCTTAACCGCAGTCTCTAAGTTGCGGATATCATTGAGGCAGTCAAATATACGGATAATATCAATACCATTTGCCAGTGATTTCTGTACAAAATACTCTACAACATCATCAGCATAGTGATTGTAACCCAGAATATTCTGTCCACGGAATAACATCTGCAGCTTAGTATTCTTAAATCCGTCTCTTAACTTTCTCAGTCTGATCCATGGATCTTCCTTTAAGAAACGAAGGCAGGAATCAAATGTAGCTCCACCCCAGCACTCTACTGCGTGATAGCCGACTTTGTCCATTTTATCAACAATCGGAAGCATCTGCTCCGTTGTCATTCTTGTAGCAAGCAAAGACTGATGGGCATCACGAAGGACTGTCTCTACAATCTTAACCGGCTTTTTCTCTATCTCTGCCATTGTCTTACCTCCTAATATTTATTAACGGGAAACAAAACTCTTATTAGCCTATGGTAATTAAAGTTGCTCCGGTTTCAACGTTCTCACCTGATGCAACATTGATGCTTGCTACTGTACCATCTTCCGGTGCTACAATCTCATTCTCCATCTTCATTGCTTCCAGAATAACAACAACATCACCCTTTTTAACTGCCTGACCTGCATTAACCTTGATTCCTAATACCTTACCTGGCATTGGTGCATCTACAGTAATAGAACCTGCTGATGGTGCTGCTGCCACTGGAGCAGGAGCAGGTGCTGCCGGTGCTGCTGCCACTGGGGCTGGAGCTGGTGCTGGAGCTGCTACTGGAGCTGGTGCTGCCACTGGAGCTGGTGCTGCTACTGGTGCAGGTGCTACTGGAGCTGGCGCTACTGCTACTGGAGCTGCTGCTCTTCCGGTAAATCCTTCTTCTACGGTTACTTCATAAACATTACCATTCACTGTAATTGTATAATTCTTCATGATAATAATCCTCCTGATTAATTAGCTTTTTTCCAATTGTTTCCCGGTGCCCGCTTGATAGAACGTACTACAAGTCCTTCTGGAGAGCCTCCCGTAGATGCAGCAATTGCTGCTGTAATGACTGCTACAAGTTCCAGATCATTCGTTAAATTTTCCACTGGTACAGACTGTGTCACTGGCTGTACTGCTACCGGTGCAGCGGCTTGAGGTACGTAACCCTGTACGCCTTCCGCTTCCCTGCCTGATTCTTTAACACTCTTATATTTATTAAGAGTATACAGGCTCACTACAATCATAATAATATTTAATACAATCAATACATTGACTGCCATTTTTCCCATCCTTTCCCCTGTGGTATATTCTGGTACAAAGGATACGCTGGTCACCTTCGTAATCTCGGGATCCATTGTAATGATGAATTTTACCGGTCTCTTTTCAAATTCCACATCTATTGCAGCAGTGTATCCGCCGTCAACTGCTTCCACAGTTACACCGTCTTTCACCGATACAAATGCCCCCAGCTCTCCACGGACCTCCATCCAGGAATCAATTCCAACAGCCAGACCTGCCAGCGCTTCCTCAGCCTTCATCTGTTCCTTGGCAGATGTTATCTGGTTTTCTGGAATACTGAAATAGAAACTAAGAAAGTAGGCAGGTAGCTGTTCCATCTCAGACTGAATCTGGGCATCCACTGCAATCACAGCCCCTTCTCCGGCGCTGCGGGTTTCAGCCTTACTGGTGGTAGACAATGAAAAGAGGCATAAAGCCATACATAGTCCCGTTACTGCTCGTTTCAGATTCTTATTCATATACCTGTCACCTCAATCTATATTGTGCCATGTTTTTTCGCTGGAAGATCCTCTCTCTTAGTAAACAGCATCTCAAATGCAGCAATTACACGTGGTCTTGTATCGCTGGCATTTATAATGTCATCCACATATCCTCTCTTTGCAGCAGCAAGAGCACTGGACTGAAGCTGACGGTAAGACTCAGCCTTCTCTTTGATCAGTCCCACTGTATCCTCTGCTTTTTCGATCTCATCTGCATACATGATTTTTGCTGCTTCTGCTGCATCCATCATGCCAATAGAGGCTGCCTGCCAGGCATATACAATATCTGCGCCTATAGACTTGCTGTTCATCGTCAGATAAGCAGTTCCTATTGCCTGTCCTACAATAACAGATACCTTTGGCACTGTAGCATTGGCAAATGCATAAGTAAGCTTGGCAGCTGCCTTAGCAATCTTCTTCTCAGAACACTTTGTGGCCTTATATCCTTTTACATTAACAAGTGTTAAAACGGGAATATCAAATGCATCACAGAAATTTACAAACTCCGCTGCCTTTGTGCAGCCAACGGCTGTAAGAAGAGCATCGTATTCTGCAGTCTTCACTCCGCTTTCATCATAGGTCTCTGTGCGGTTAGCAACACAGCCTACAGTCATTCCGTTGAGACGAATAAATCCTGTTGCTACAGATGGCGCATAGTCCTTCTTCATTTCCATGAAAAAATTATTATCAGAAATCTGAGTCAATGCAATACCGGTATCTCCTGCATAATTTGCAAGATCTGCACTGATCCGGTTTAAATCGTCATTGCACTCATCATAAGACATGTCATCTTCATTATTAGCAGGTAAAATTGAAACAAGAGTGCGGATTCCGTTTATCACTTCTTCCTCATCTCCTGTAAAATCTACAGAACCTGCTTCCTTACTCTGAAATTCAGCAGAAGATGTATCACACTTTCCTGTGTAATTACCTTCTATTGCATTAGGTGAGTTGACAAATAGTTTCCCTTTGGCTGTTTCCATAAATGTAAAATCTGCCATAGCTGAAGAAACTGCCATTCCTCCACCGCAGGTACCAAAGATTGCCATAATCTGGGGTATCACACCGGATGCCAATGCCTGGCTCACATAAAGCTTACCAAATCCATCAAGAGCATCTGTTGCTTCCTGAAGCCTTAGTCCCGCACAATCTGCAAGACCAATAACAGGAGCACCCATCTTCATAGCCATACTATAAAGATTGGCGATTTTCTTAGCATGCATTTCACCAACAGAGCCGCCAAGTACTGTAGCATCCTGGCTGTACACATAAACAAGGTTTCCTTCAATCGTACCATACCCGGTTATGACACCATCTGCTGGAGTTTCCTTAGCTGTCATGTTAAAGTCTGTATTCCTGGCAGTAACATAACCACCGACTTCAACAAAACTGTTGTCATCAAGCAACGCTTGTATTCTGCTGCCTGCTGATGTCTGAGTTGAATTACTCATTTTGCAATCCTCCATTTTCTAAAATTTTACATAATTGTCATAAAATTAACGCATATGTATTATAAAACAAAACCAATTTCTGCCGATTATAATTGTATAATTATTTAGGATAAATTTCAAGGTGTTTTGACAAAAAAGAACCTCTAACTAGATATCTTTTACAAATACATAGCTGAGGTCCTTTTATTCGTTATTATAAATAGCACAAAAAATTACAGAATCTTCATTGATGAATTTCTATAATTCCATAGTTTCCTTTTGATAATTCTTTGAATACAATCTCGATTCCTTCTTCTCCCATAATAACTTTGCTGCCCGTTTCTTCCAGAACTGCTGTATCCACAGTGGCAATCATTAACATTAAGTTATCACCGAAAATCTGATCAGGATTCTGCTTCATCAGAGTATCCGGGTCGGTTATCTCAAGGGGTTCTCCATCGGTTGCATCAATAGTACATGGATAAACAAGGATCTCTCCCAAAGCTTCTAAATCTTTGTCTGCCACGATCTCCTGTATCCTCTCTGCAAATGCTTCAAAAGCATCTCTGGAATCGTTGGCACTTACCTTTTCCTCTGTCTCCTCCACATCAGCACCCGGACCTGCCTGTTCATCATCTTCAGTTTCAGCTTCTATATCCGAAAATCCTGCTGCAGCCAGTGGGGAGGTGGTATCATTAACCGTTTCTTCAATCACTTCTTCTGTCTCTGCCAAAGACTCTGCCACTGTAGTCACAACTTCCGTTGCTTCAGCTCCGGTGTCCTTTTTCCCACAGCCTGCTGCCAGTAATACTGACATAAGCCCCAGTATGCAGATAAGAACTAATTTTTTTCTCATCGTAATCCCTACTTTCTTTTACTGCCTCGGGCAAAGTATAACACCGGTAAAACTCAAACGTCAATAGAGTTTCCGAAACCGTAAACCTTAGTCATATTTTCGTAAGAAAACAAACCGGATATTCATGGATTATTTATATTCTTTATGAAGAGTGAAGCCACGGCCCCTGACTTCATTGACCTGGTTGATCACCATAAAGGTATCAGGATCAATGTCAAGAACAAGGTCACTTAACCTGGGAAGCTCTCTTGCCGACACCACGGTCAGCACTGTATAGGACGACTTTCTCAAATGGCCTCCTTCACTGAGAAGAAGGGTTGTCCCTCTGTCGAGTTTACTCTGAATCATATGATTGATCTCTTCATATTTAGTGCTGATGATTTTCACCTGCATCTGATTGCGTCCAAGCATTAAGACCTTATCAAGAACCATGGTGTAAAGCAGCACCAGAAGGACTCCGTAGAGAATCTGTTCCTTGCTGGAAAACAGCATCTGGGTCAGCAGTATCATGCAGTCAAAGACTGACATGGTAAGAGACACTGACAGGCCCATTTTCTTATTGAGGATGAGAGGTGGTATATCCATTCCGCCGGTGGATGCTCCGGCACGGATTACCATTCCTATTCCCGCCCCTATTAACAGCCCTGCAAATACAGTGGCAAGCATCATATCTCCAGTTACCGGCACATTTCCAAACAGTCCTGTAAAAACCCCTAATATAAATGGATAGTAAAATGTGCTGAGTATTGTGGTAATTGCAAAGGCTTTACCAAGAACAAAGGCACCTGCCAGAAACATGATCACATTAAAAACAGCAACAAATGCTGATACTGGGATTCCAAACTGGTATTGGGCCACCAGAGCAAGTCCTGTTGTTCCGCCTGTAATAAGCCCATTGGGCAGTATAAAAACAGAAACAGCCAGAGCATATAGTGTGTTTCCTGCAAGCACCGTAAGGATTTTTTTCAAATTCATAATAGAGCTTCCTTTCTTACCATTACAAAAACAGCTGATTAAACTGTTTCTGTCAGAAAGCGTTTTTTCAGCAGCTCCTGCTTTTTAGGTGTTACTCCGATTACCTCACTTATATATGCTTCTACAGAACCGGCTCTTTTCTCCATTGCAGCAAATGCATGAAGTATATATTCTTTCTCAACTGTTAGAAGAGCACTGACACATTCCGCCAGTTTGGCATCACCATACTTCTCCAGAACTGCCGCTGCCACTTCCTTAGCATCTTCTGCTACATTATCATTGGTTTTCATATAGTCTGCAATCACAGTCTCTCTGTCAACACCAAGGGCAGTGAGTAGAAGGGCTGTTCCGATTCCCACTCTGTCCTTTCCTGCTGAACAATGCCATAATACCGCCCTGTCATCTGCTTCCAGCAAATGATCAAAAAATCTTCCGTATCCCTTCACTGCATAATCATTGGTCACCAGAGATTCATAAACCTGATCAAGATAGCTTGTTGGTTTTCCTCCCAGATCAGATGCATGGTTGAAAATACTTGCTATAGCATCATTCTCATCCTTGTCTTCTCCCTCTTTTTCTTCAAAGGTGACTCCAACTGTCTCTTCATCAAGTATTGGATTGAATATATTAACAACACCTGCAATTTCAGGATCAGGCTTCTGCTTCCGCTCCACTTCTGTTCTGAAATCAACGATGGTTCCAAGCTTGTATTCCTCTGTTAAAATCCTTAAGTCCTCTTCTGTAGCATTAAACAGCGTGCCGCTGCGAAGAAGCTTCTTCGGTAAAATGGTCCGCTTATCTGCAGTCTGATAGCCCCCTAAATCTCTTGTATTAGAAAGTCCGTTCAGGGGAATCCGCCTTCCCGGGCAATTTATGATTTTATCTTCTACCTTTGTCATGTGAATATCTCCTCTCTTTAATCTGTCAGTTATTTTGTAACATAAATACCAGTATATCATAATTAGGCTGATCCTAAAAGAGAGGAATTTCTTCCTTTACAGACCTGGCATAGTAAGATACAAGTCAATGACCTTTTGTACACACCACCCTGCAGACAGACGCTTTACGCCGGCAGCTGTATACACAGGATAGGTTTTAATAATCTGATCATTTAAGGTATATGTAATGGTGCCCACAGACTGCCCTTTGGAAACAGGCGCAGTCAGGTAAGGAGACAGCTTTGTGGTAATCTCCACCGTTTCATCCTCTGCCAGCAGATAATTCAGGCTTTTTTCTTCTCCTGCTCCTATGGTACATGCCACAGTTACAGGTTCTCCCAAATTCCCTGTTGAGGAAATCCCCTTCTCCACCATAATATCCGGAAGCTGTTGTTCTTTGTATACATCCCTGATGTGATACCGCTCCAGCCCATAGTTAAACAGTTTTCTGGCATCTGTCCATTTATAGGTTTTATGAGGCGGCCAGCCACAGCCTAACAGGGCAATGGTAAATACTCTTCCGTCATTTTCCAGAGCGCCCACGTAGGAGTAACCCGCCCCGCTTGTAAATCCTGTTTTACCGGAAAATGCACCTTCCATCATGGAAAGAAGCGCATTGTGATTGGTACAGGAGAAGGAACGTTTCCCTTCCAGATCAGAGAAAAAATAATTCCGGGTCCCGGTTATTTTCAAAAATTCTTCTTTCACAGGGGATTGATTGATACAATAATTCATGATCCTGCTTAAATCGGCAGCAGTGGTGGAATGCTCTTTTATCTCACCATTTATCTCCTCTTTTGCATCCAGACCATTGGGAGTGATGAAATAAGTCTGTGTACAACCTAAATCTCTTGCCTTCTGATTCATCAGCTTAGCAAATCCCTCCTGACTTCCCCCTATATGCTCTGCAATCATCATGGCAGCATCATTATGGGATTCCAGCATAAGGCTGTAAAGTAAATCCTCCAGATGAAAAGTTTCCCCCTCTCTCACTCCTAAGTGCACCTTGGGCTGGCTGGCAGCTTTTTTCGTTGCAGTTACTGTATCGGACAAGTTTCCAACCTCCAGAGCAAGAATACAGGTCATAATCTTGGTGGTGCTTGCCATTGGCCGCTGGATGGTTTCATTTTTCCCGTAGAGTATCCTGCCTGTTGATGCATCCATTAATACAGCTGACTGGGCATTCAGCTTTAGAGTATCCTGAATCTGATTTTTCTGTTCTTCTGCTGTTATGGTTTCCCCGCCTGGTTCTCCATTTACTGTATCAACTCCCAAAGTGCAAAAAATGATAAGCAGTGTCAGCAACAGACCTGCGACTTGTCTCAATCTCATAGAGCTGCCTTTTCCATAACTTTATTTTATCCTATTCCCTCTATTTTTCATTTATTCTCAGAAATCAGAGACAAAAGCGGAATCATGAAAATACTGCTTTACAACCAGAACGTATTTTCGATATAATAGAAGGAGATATATTGTTAGGAAGAAGATAGTTTGCTGGGATGTAGAGAATTACAAGGAAATTTTCATGAAGGAGGGAGATGTCGTCATGGAACAAAAAACGCTGATATTTCATATTGATGTGAACTCTGCTTTTTTAAGCTGGGAATCTGTTTATCGTTTAAAGATGGAACCTGATGCTCTGGATCTGCGCACCATTCCATCAGCAGTTGGCGGAGATGCTTCGTCCCGCCACGGCATTGTTCTTGCCAAGTCCACACCTGCTAAAAAGTTTGGTATTACAACCGGAGAACCTCTTGTACAGGCACTTCGCAAATGTCCGGAACTTACTGTGGTTCCTTCCCGTTTTGATATTTATACAGAATATTCTAAGGCTCTTATGGATATTTTGTCAGACTATACTCCTGATATTGAAAAATTCAGTATTGACGAGGCATTTTTAGATATGACATCTACGATTCATCTATTTGGTGACCCATGGACTACTGCCAATGAGATCAGAGAACGGGTTTACCAAGAGCTGGGTTTTACTGTAAATATTGGAATTGCTCCAAACAAGCTGTTGGCTAAAATGGCTTCTGATTTTAAAAAACCCAATCTCTGCCATACTCTTTATCTGGAGGAGCTGCCCCAGAAGCTTTGGCCTCTTCCTGTGGGAGAATTATTCTTTGTAGGCAAGTCTGCCAGGAATAAGCTGGAAAGCTTTGGAATCAACACCATCGGACAGCTGGCAGCCAGTGATGTGGAGCTGTTAAAGCCCCTATTGGGGGAGAAGTATGCCATATTGATACATGATTATGCCTGCGGCATTGACAACTCTCCTGTAGAAGAAAGGGAACCTATAAACAAGGGTTATGGCAACAGCGTTACCCTGTCCAGAGATATTGATGATCTTGAATCCGCATTTCAGGTCCTTCTCTCTCTAAGTGAAACAGTAGGCGCCAGATTAAGAGCTGATCGTGTTCTCTGTGATTGTGTTTGTGTGGAGATTAAAGACTGGGAGTTTCGTACCCAGTCTCATCAGATGACCCTCAATAATTCCACAGACTCTACCAATGTAATCTATGAAAGTGCATGTAAGCTGTTACAGGAATTTTGGGACTACAGGCCCCTCCGTCTTATGGGAGTCAGGGCAACTAAAATCAGTGATGATAATTACACTCAGTTAAGTCTCTTTGAACCGGAACAGAACCAGAAGATGAAGGAAATGGAAAAGGCTGTTGACCAGATCAGGGGAAAGTTTGGCATAGACAGCATTAAACGTGCCAGTTTTCTGCAAAAGGATGCTCTGGTGGATCATGCAGCAAGCAAGACAAAGCATTTAAAGAAATAATACAAACCGCTTTATTTAATACTGAGAGAATCCGTTATCGGTTTAAACCCTTCACCAAACACCTCATTGGAATCAGTGATTACCATAAATGCATCTTTATCAATTTCATGAAGCACTTTTCTGATAGGCACCACCTGACTGTTGCTGCAAGCACAGAAAATCACCCTTTTCTCATCCAGGGAGAAGGCGCCCTGTCCATAGAGGAAGGTACAGCCTCTTCCTGTAGCCTCCTCTATGGCGGCAGCTACCTCTGCTTCTTTCATTGTCACAATAAACACCAGTTTTCCTGCACCCAGACCGTACATGATTTTGTCAATTACCATGGTTGTTACGATAGAAGAAATCATACCAAGAATCACAGCATCCAGATTGCGGAATACAAATGCACCGGCTCCAATAACAACAGCATCTATCACCAGGGATATCTGTCCTATGGTAAAATGAGGAAAGATTCTCTTAATTGCCATAACAAGGAAATCCGTACCTCCTGTAGAGCAGTTTCTCACATAGACAATGGTCAGTCCCATACCGGATAAAAGGCCGGTACATATGGAGGCATACATAGGATTGCCGTTATAAACCGGCATAAAAGGAACTACATAATCCAGAACTATGGCAAAGATCACCATGCTTTTCATGGAACGCAGAAGAAACCGCCTTCCAAGCAGTTTATAGCTGACTAAAAGTATGGGGATATTTAAAAGAATACTGGTAATACCCATGGGCAATCCAAACAAATGACGGATAATCAGAGCAATACCGGAAACTCCTACAGGAGCAAACTCTGCATTGATTGCAAAGTTGTAGATTCCCAGATTAAATAACAATGCTCCCAGCGCATCACACACCAAATCCACTCCCAGTTCTTTTAATGAATAATCCTTTTTTGCCAAGCTCATAGATTAACGCCTCCACTTCTATATTCACCAATGTCATCTATTTCTTTATAAAAAATAATCCTCGATTACAAATTTCTTCTTACCAATGGAGATTCTGTTAATAAATACATTGACTTCTTCGTCCTCTTCCTCACATCTGCCCCATACTGTTATGGGTGTTTTTCCATAGGCTTGTACCAAAGATACCTCCTGATCCATAACTCCATGGTCAGCCAGCGCCTCTGCAAGATCAAGCAGAACTTCTTCCACATCTTCATCAATCCTGTGTCTTTCAAATTCAATCTCCAGCTCTTCGTAAATCTCATCATTCATCATATTGGTTTCCTCTTCCTTTTTAATTATGTATTTTTGTAATTTTATATCTTTATTTTATAGTGCAGGTTGAAATTTTATATTGATGTTCGCTCTTTAAAACTCAGTTGGGAAGGTTTCTATCACTCAGTCGGGAAGGTTTCTATCACTCAGTCGGGAAGGTTTCTATTGCTTTACAAATAGCTGGTTTGCATGCTACAATCAGCCTATGAAAATTATAATGAACTATACCATTAAACAATCCGCTTCCGGACAGACTGTGGAGAAGTACTTAAAGAGTCTGGGATATTCGCAGAGTCTTCTTCGCCAGCTTCGCAATACTCCGGACGGCATAACCATAGACAACACTTTAGTCTATACAACATACAGGCTCTCAGAAGGACAGAATCTTACTATCTCTTTTCCTGAAGAAACCGGCTCAGACAATATTGTTCCAGTTCCTATGAGCTTAACAATTCCCTATGAAGATGAACACCTGATGGTGATCAACAAAGCTTCCGGCATTCCCATTCACCCTTCCCAGGGCAATTATGACAACACACTTGCCAATGGAATTGCTTATTACCTTGGAGAAAAAGGGGAATCCTGCACCTACAGAGTGATCAACAGACTGGATCGGGATACCACCGGTTTATTAATTATTGCCAAAAATCCTTTAAGTGCCTGTATTTTATCCAATATGGTGAAAAACAGAACCATAAAACGGCGCTATCTTGCCATTGCAAAAGGCAAGCTGCCGGATCAGGGCACCATTGATGCACCCATTGCCAGAGTAACAGATTCTACCATTGAACGGTGTGTTGATTTTGAACGGGGAGAATCTGCCATTACCCATTATAAACGGCTTTGGTATGATAATTCCACAGATCACTCTCTGGCTGCCCTTCAGCTTACTACCGGCAGAACTCATCAGATTCGGGTTCATTTAAAATACATTGGTCATCCTCTGCCTGGTGACTTCCTCTATTGTGAGGATTATCGTTATATCAATCGTCAGGCACTTCATTCCTGGCGCCTTGATTTTACCCATCCGATTCTGGGAACAGCCATGCATTTTGAAGCGCCGCTTCCTGAAGATATGAGATTTACAGGAATTAAAGACAACTTATTTACCAACTAAAGATTATCAGATTCTTATAATTGCGTCAACACAAATAGTACCTTTTAATGCCTGTTTATTTATTACACCAAATGCTCAGAATAATAAGAGACTTCTTCAGGAGGTGGATTATGATTCTAAATATAATGGCTTATGGTGTAATACCGATTTTTACATTTTTATTTGTCCGGGGAACCGATCTGTTTACTACGAATTTTTCTGTAATTGGCAATACAGAAACCGGAAAATTTGCTTTTATCCTGTGGGGAATCATCATAGGATTTTACTTTTATTATGTGCTGAGAAAAATGATTGCATGCCTGCCAAGAAATAAAGGGGAAATTGCAGTCAGCACCAGCGCTCTGGTTCTCCTTGCCTTCGCTATGATCATGCCCTATCTGCCTGACCTTAAGCCTTTAAAATCATTTTTACATGTGCTTTTTTCATTTTTAGCTTCTGTACTGCTGCTAATCTCCCTTTATATGATAATTTGGAAGCTGTACTGCATGAACCGGCAGGTTTATAAATCCTTCCTAACCGGCTTAAATACCATAACCCTGCTGTCTGTTAGTCTGCTGTTTCTTGCTGGTATTGTAAGCAGCGCTCTTGAAATCTTCTTTATTGTTTCCTGTACTGTTCTTATCCGTAAATTATATGATAAAGTTATGATGCGGAAAAGACTATTCTAAGATTTTTAGATTAAAAATGGGGATAAGGCTTTAGCCTTATCCCTGCTGAATTTGTACTTCTATTATAAAATAACCTTAAACTGATCAGAGCCCTCACCGTTTACAACATAGTAAGCCGCATTCTCTTCTGGCTTTACATAGATTTCAATGGTCTTAATCTCTGTGTTTTTGTTCATGGATTCATAAGATTTTTTAGCTGCATTTAAAACATCTTCAGCAACAATCTGTTTTCCTTCAAACTCAATAAAGATAGAAGATACAGGTTCTTTCTTAACAGCTGGTTTCTTTGCTGGTGTTTTTTTAGGAGCGGCTGTTTTTTTAGGCGCTGTTTCCTTTTTAGCGGGAGCGGCGGCTTTCTTCTCTGTGGCTTTTTTCTCTGTTACCTTTTTCTCTGCTGCTTTTTTCTCCGTTGCTTTTTTAGGAGCGGCTGCTTTTTTAGGAGCGGCTTCCTTCTTAGCTGGAGCTGACTCCTTCTTAGCTGGAGCAACTTCCTTCTTAGCTGGAGCAACTTCCTTCTTTTCTACAGCGTTATCTGCAGATGTTTTAATTGTTTCTGCTGCCACTGCTGTTTCTACATTTTTCTCTGACGCTGGTACAGCTAACTTTGCTTCTGTTGCAATTGCAGTTTGACTTTTTACTTTTGACATAATTCTCCTCCTCAAACAGTATTGAACTGTTAAAATATTAACATTTTCAAATCTAAGCCTGCCAGTGATGTCTCATGTTTTAGCTAGAGTGAATTATAGAACTAATTTTTTGATTTGTCAACCACCCACCAGGAAGAGAATATTTTCCATTTAACAGCGTTTCTAAAATATTTATGGTCGCATTACAGAAGATGCTGCTGCCAGATGCTCTGCAATTTCGTACATATTGGTGACACTGCCCACCTTTAGTTTGTCCGAAAGTCCATAGAAATTCAAACATGTTCCACAGGTTAAAATCTCTGTTCCCTGAGCCTCCAGACTCTTTAAATCATCTATAGATTCTGAAGTTTCCGTTGAAAGTCTGGCTCCTCCATTATAGAGAATCACTGTCTCAGGCAGCTGTTCCAGCTGAGTCAGGGCATAGATAAAACCTTTCATCAATGCTCGTCCCAGTTCCTCACTTCCACTTCCCATCTGATCAGAAGCAATCACCGCAATAAGCCCTTTTTTTCTATTGTCAGGGGCGCAGATTGTATCAGTTTCAGTATCAGTTTTACTCTCTTCCGTCTTAGCTGCTTCCTGCTCTGTCACATGAAGTATCACTTCATATTCTCCTTCAGCTTTTTTCTCTGAAGAAGGAGACATTTTAAGGTAAGTGCCAAGTTTCATAACATTCTGAACTGCAATTTCATTGTCTACAAGAACCGTTAATGTGCCTTCCTTCATCTCCTTTAAGGCTTGCTTGGTTTTAATAACCGGCTGAGGACATGGTACACCTTTTGCATCTATAATTCTATCCATCTTTGAATTCCCCGCTTTCTTTGTTTTCTAACACCTATTGAATTAGTATAGCATATTTTTTTGTAGTGGGGAAGATATGGGGAATTGTTTAAATTATTGGAATTGTTTGAGCATTTACTCAAGGGGTTCGACCCTTTCATGAAA
>DHOR01000004.1:23039-36319 GCA_002409995.1 Hungatella sp. UBA5385
ATTACCTCGGAAGATTCCTTCTGGACGGATCAATTTCGATCCTGTATTTCATTTCATATTTAGCTCTTGCATTGACAATTCCATCGTCTGAACTTCCAGCCATATACTGCTGAGCTTTTTCTCTGATTGTTTCATCACCTTCAATTGGGAAGGTGCTGTCCATATACTTCTCTACAAAACCAGGTCCGAAAGCTCCCACAAATGCGAAGTTTCCGTCTGTTCCTGATTTTAGGGCTCCCAGCAGTACTGGCGCCTCTGAAACTGTGGATTCTGAATATGACTTCAGTGGGGTTTCAGTGAATGTAAATCCTGTTTCTCCGCTTTCATCATCCAGCCCCTTAATTGCCAGATAGATATCTTTGTTCGTAGATAGTGAATAAGGATCTTCTAACAGGTTCATAGGATCATGAGTGATTCCTGCAGCTATGTTTCTATTTGCAAATGATTCCACAAATACTTTAACATCTTTAACTCCCTTATTCTTAATGGTGTACTCAGGAGAACTGAATATATCATCTCCAGCCGCCTCTGTACGAATGGCTGATAGCTTGGTATTAGTATCTGAACTTCCTCTTCTTTTCACCACCAGATAAATATCCTGAGGTACTTCTACATCTAAAATCTCCCAGTTCTGCAGTTCCAGTACAAAGGGATCTGATTTATCTTCCACGAGGAACAAATATTCAGGAACTGTTGATCCTAAGTTGAAATGGTCATGCTCTGCATCTGCATTTGGATTGTAAGCAGAGGTGTCTGTAAATCGTATTACGTCTCTTCCTTTCACTGCATGGTCCATATCTATTTCAAATCTAATATTGTCAGGAATCATAGCTCCAACCTGAATTATATGGTCTGTTCCCCATACTGGGGAATCTTTGGTTCCTGTATTATCAGTTGTCAGATAGAAGGAGTGATTTTCCAGTTTTTCCGGTGCGCCAAGAATGGTAAACTCTCCATCCTGATATACCGCAGACCCCTTGGCTGCATGGTTGTTGGTAAATAATGCACCATCTATTATTGTTGTGCCATGATTATTTATAGCACCGCCCTCAAAATCATTTGACTCTGCATCATATGTATTATTATTGTCCTGAAGGGTGACGCCGTATTTTAAATTCAAGGTACCGTTTTCCTGAACTGTAATCATCGGTGCCTTTGCTTCTGATGTTCTGCTTACTACTGCTTCCATGCGGTAGTCTGTCCCTGTTTTAGGCTCACTATGGCCGTCAAAGAATATATTTTCCCTGAATTCCACATTCGCTCTATCAGTGACATTTAACAGAACACCTGTAAAATCATCTACATCATACCCGGTGTCAGCTGCCAGCTGCTCATTGTCTCTTGCAAAATCAGGCTGAATATAACGAACAATTTTCACTCTATTCGTACTTCCCAGTATGACATTACCATCACCTTCACCGCCTCCGATGCTTCTATAGGAGTTGCCTGTTATTTCTGTAGTTCCAGTAATATTTACGGTGTTCACTACATAAATCGTGTTGCCGGATCTGGTTTGTAACAGATCATAAGCTCTCTTTAATGTCCTCACAGGTGTTTTAGGTGTTGACCCCGCTGCTCTGTCATTCTCGTTATGTTCATAATCGACTCCAGCGCTGCCATCAACATATACAGCCACAGGAACGTGAAGCTCCAGAATATTTTCTTCACCAGCCCTGTTGTCCAAATAGAAGAAGTCCTTTACATTCTCTTCCAGAAGATAAAATGCAGCATCCGTTTGTGTAGGTTTTAAAGTTTCCTCGAAAGAAACAACTGCTCTTCCCTCATAAGGGTCCCTCATAAGAACCTGAAAGCTGTTTAATACCGGAGTTCCGTATACATCAACAGTCAGATATCGGCTGGTATCCCTTTCATCAGGAGTTCCAAGGCCTTCTAAGTATACAGTTCCACTGAACAGTGTTTTATGGCTAAAATGAAGGCTGCCATTGGAGTAAACATCGGTTCCTCCAAATATCTCTGCTCCAAGTTTTAAATTTCTAAATTCTGTTGACTTTAGATAAGCAGCTCCGCCATCTAAAAGCTCAATTCCTCCACCACTTCCTTCATAGATATCGGATTCGTTTAACTTTCCTATTAGCTTTTCTTTATCTCCATCCTTTCCTTTATCCGTGTTATTATTGAAATTATTAGCAAGAATTGTTGCAGTGTCTTGACCGTTTTCAACATATTTTTTGTCTGCAAAAGATGAAATTAATTCGCCTGTTCCTTCTACGATAATCAATGGTGACTTGGCTGTCACTCCCTTTGCAGTCAGTGTTACATCACTTCCAATAATATCCTGTGAGTGTCCATCTATATAATTACCATTAATACTGAGGCTTCCCCCATCTTTTACATGAAACATGGTATCCAGAAGTGTTCCCTTATTAAATCCGTTATAAGCATCACTGTCCGTATATCCATCAGGTTGTGCATATCGCTTAAAGTTTACCTGGCCTATAATACCTGTGGTACCGTTTATATCATCTTTATAATAACCTTCATAATGGCTGATCCCATTGGTTTCCTTAACAAGGATATTCATTAATTCAACATTTGCCGGCTCTCCTGTTGCTGCTGATATTTCAACCGTATCTACAATATATACTAAAACTCCTTTGGTTTCCGGTTCTTTGCCTATGGTTTCATATACTTTTCTCAATGTCTTAAATGCAGTATAAGGAGTAAGTCCGTCACCAGTGATGTCATCGCCTTCCCGGCCATCTAAATATATGACTTTTCTCATGCTCAGTTCCAGTGTTTTTTCTTCATTTATGCGGTTTACTATATCATACAAACCTTTAATTGAATCATCAAACGCATATTTCTCTAACTCTTCATCTCCTGGTATAGTACCATCCGTGTAAGAGATCACAGGTCTGCCGTTATAGTCGTTTCCTACAGCTATTTGTAAAGCCTGCTCAGGCTTATAATTAACATCTGGTTCAATGTAAGCTGCTGTTGCTGTTGACTTGCCGCCTAGATAAACCTTCCCTGCTATGACAGGGCTGCCTGTAAGAAGGAGTTTACCATAAACTGCCGGATCGTTTTCGCTGCCCTCCAGATAAATGGCACTTCCATAAGCTGCCTCTGTATCCTGTATGCTTCCAGCACTCATGGAAAGATGGCCGCCTGCATCTACAAAGATGGCTCCGCCTTTTGAAGTGAGATTGTATAGCTTTCCGTCTTTTCCATAATACGTGCCAATATTATAGTTCCTGTCAAAAGCTGTTTTTTCACCTATTGTCACATTAATGCCGGGTTTTATCTTTATGATACTATCACCATTGCTGGCCGTGGTATCATTAAAACGCCTTCCATAGACATATAAGTTATCCATTGATAGTGAATAAGCGGGCTCTATTAAGTGACCATAATATGCCTTTTGAGTATTTGGCATTTCGTCTCCATTGTCATCGTAAGTACGGAATCCTGTGTACCGGCACATATAGGCTGGTTCAGGAAGAGACCAGGTTGGCTCTTTACTGGTATTAATAGCCTTTCCGGTTATATAAATAATATAGTATGAAGCACTTCCACGCCCTGAATTTCCCATAGATTTTGCCCTTGTAAAGGTTTTAAGCGCTTTATCTGGAGTTAATCCATCGTTATTGTCATTTCCTCCTTCAGAATCCAGATATATCGGTTTCATTAAAACTAAGCATTCCTTCTCTGCAACCCCCGGCACTGTTCCCACAGGATTTGATTTACGTCCTATATCCAGAACATAATCTTTGGAATTCACCCTGAAATAACTTAAGTATGGACCTGCATCTGTAATACCGGTTCCGTCTGGCTGGGCAACTATGCTTCCCTTTCCAAAATCATTTCCTAAATACAGGTTATATACTCTTCCTGTCTGATAAATCCTTCCGCTGACTTTTACATTATAGTTTAAATTTGACAGATAGATATTATCTCTTATATCAGCGCCTCCGCCTTTTAACTGGAAATTTTTACCTTCAATATAAATAGGTGAGTAATGACCTTTAGCCTTTCCTGAGTTGAGGGTTTCATTGCCCGTAATCAGTCCGCCTGAAATAACCAGACTTCCTTGAGTATTATCAACATAATGTATAGCACTTCCCCGATAAGAAGTATTACCTCTTATAATACCCCCGTCCATATGAAAATTGGATTGATCCACTAAAACAGCAGCGGCCTTTGTAGAAAAAACATTTAGTGAAAAAGTATTAATATTATTTTCAATTACTCCTCCGCTCATTACCATCTCACTATTGGAACCATCTAAGTAGATAGTTGAGAAGTTACTCTGCCAAGAGCTTGTACGCTTATAATCTATAGTATTATTCACAATTTGTCCGGATTTCATAATCACCTTACCCGGATAATCATTATTACTCATACAGTAGATAGCAGAGCCAATATCAGAAGAAGTATAGATAATATCAGCCCTTTCCATGCTCATATTCCGAATAATGCCGCCATCAATTTCCAAAGTACCTCCGTGTACCTTAACTCCCATACTGGTACGGGAAGACATAAGAGCACCGGCTAATAATTTATTATTCTGTAAAACTGCACCTTCCTTTAAATATGCAGTGCCCCCTTTGCCTACATACAGTAATTCAACGCCGCCACTTGAGCTGAGAATATTCTCATCTCCGCCGCCATCAATAACGATGTTTCGAAAGGTTACTTCAGATGCATAATCAGGCTCTGTACCTTTGATACCAATTAAGTTACCTTTATAATCCTTATAACGAATTACCTTAGGTGTCCATCGGTCTCCGCTTTGATTGTTTTTAACTTTTCCTTCACTGTCAAAGGACCAGTTATTATCTTCAGCCAAAACATTTACAACTTCTTTACAGATAATAATGTTTGCACCTTCTGTAAAAAGTCCATTTTCCAGAAGCTCCTTTGCACGTTTAAAGGTTTTTACTGCAGTAATTGGGCTGTTGCCGTCATTTTCATCATTACCATTACCTGCCAGATAAACATTATTATCTCCTTGCAGAATAATATTCGGTGCAGCATTAACCAGCTCTTTCTGGTCTGCCAGTCCCTCTGCCCCCTCCTTAATAAAATGATCAAGCTCACCTGTAACATCTGTCATACCACCAGGCGCTCCATCAGGCTGTACAACTACATTTCCTAAAAAACCTTCTGCAAGCCATAGATGATATTCTCTTATGGAGTCTACAACTCCATGGGTCATGGTAATAGGGATGGTAAAATCTCTTAAATAAACAAGCCCTTCTATAGTGCTTCTTCCATCTAACATCATATACCCATAATTGTCGAGAGCTATATTATTTAAGGAACCGCCCAAACGGGAATACTCCTTCAATTCAATCTTTTGATCAGTATCCATAATATAGACTGCATCTGTATTACCTTCTATGGATGCAGTTCCTTTCAGTGTGATTTCACACGGGTTAGGAAACAATAGATTTGAATAAACAGGAGCAGGAGCAATATAAACACCGCCTCTATTGTTGCAAATGGAGGCACTATCACTTAAAGAAATTTTAGAGACTCCTACACGCATTTTTTTTACGTTGTTATCTCTGGTTAAATAAATACCATTTGTAGTGTTTTTAGAAGCATCATCATTATCACCATTACCTGTTATCTTTGACTTTCCGCTCATCTCCAATTGTAATGGGCTGTTAGCTAATATTCCGGTTTTTCCATTTTCTCCAATAATTGCATCATCTTTTAATGTAATTTTGTGGTATTTCCCAGAATTTTCTTCAAATGGAATTGCCCCTCCTAAGTTAAAACCATATTCGCTGTTTCCTGAGATTCTAGAATTATTTAACATCACAAAGCTTAAATAATTAACTCCACCATCCATGCCTAAAAATTCAGAAACACCATTTTTATTTTCATCAATTGCTGCATAATTTTGCATTATAAATTCAATTGGAGTTCGATAATCAAGGAAAAAAACGCCATATTCAAACCCGGTAATTCGGCTGTAATCCATCATATGAAATTGTTGTGTTACAGAAGGTGAATATCCATTATAACGATAGTAAATACCAGATCCCATTTTGCTCTCATCACCTCTGCTAACCAAAGCATGTTTACCCATATAAATATCCATTTGTTTATTGGTTCCAAAATAAAAGCCATTCGCAGCTTCTATTTTTGCAGAATCCCCATCGTTTGCGTTATTATTCATATTCATGCGGAATGATCCCATAGCATACTCATTAAAATAGACGCCATAATCGGATGCATTTACTATTTTTGCAAAATCCTGCATTTCTATATTACTAAAACTTCTTAAATAAATACCATTAGAACTATTTTCTATTTTAGAATTATCCTTCATAACAAGGCTGTTATTAATTCCTACTGCAATTCCATTATACTTGTTTACTGCACTATCAGAGAATATAATGCTGGAGGAATCCTCCAATTCCATTGTTACATTACCATTTATAGTAATTGCACCATCATTAATTGATGTAGGCGCAGCATTAACAACAGATGCTTCATTCTGCATCTTAATTGACTGGGAATCTGATACTCCCGTGACAGAGATGCCGGTTGTCATAAGAGTTGCTTCTGTAATCTCGCCATCTACTGTTTCAATTACTTTTTCAATTTTACTGTTCTCTTTCATTACAATGCTAACATTAGGGTTCTCATTACGGCCTTTTGAATATCTTCCATTTACTCCGTATACACTATTCCTACCTCTGCGTACTACTTTACCCTCTGCTATAATCCGGGAATATCCATTCATTTCCAGACTTGAGGTATTGCACAGATCAACATAATATCCTTCTATATTGAGTAATTGCTTGTTCTCTTCACCTTCCTCACCCTCAAGAATCAATTTTCCATGAACTTCAACACCACTATAGTAGTTGTTAGTCAATCTGCTGTTGCCTGTTAAGGTCACGGTGGAACCGTTGTTAATTTTCACAAGAGGACTTTTATCTTCCTGCTCTCTGATAAGAACCGCTTCCAGCATACCATCAATAATAATTCTTCCGGTTTTTAAATCAGCATTATCACCAACAACAATCAATGGATTGTTAACAAAAGAAGCAAATCTTCTAATCTGTGCCTTATATACAGGAGCTCCGAAAAAACTTTCTGCTTCTGCATACTTGGTATTTACTGCACCTTCACCTTCAGATGCAAATTTTGAAGCAGTATAATCCAGTTCCCAATTTTGAGTTGTAAATACATTCACAGTATCACTTATGTAGATAAATGGAGAAAAGCCTTCTGTATTGTTAACGTCAAGGTCAGCTTTCTCAATTCTCTCCGCCAATATTTTTTGTGCTGTGTCAAAAGTTGCTACTGCATCATCTGGTGACGTTCCTTCATTAGTATCTTTTCCAGTGCTGGCCAGATATACTCCTTCACCAATCACAACTACATTCTTATTATATCCTCCAAGCTGTGATCTTCTTGGCAGTTTTCCTCCGGATGAGTATTTTATGTTTTCAGTTGCATCTGACAGTTCTGTAAATTCTTTATGATATTCATCTGTCAATCCTGTACCATCAGAGTTTACCCTGAAAAAAGGGATTGACAAAGTTAGTTTTGCAGGTTTTATAACAACAGAACCAACCTTGAAGTTATCCTTATGCAAATCAACTGGTAACGTTTTATCACCATCACCAGGTGGTTGGCTTAAATAGGTAAGGAAGGAATTGGCTGTTTCCAAATAAATCACATCAGGAGAAGCTGTATTTTTTTTCTTTTCTACTGTTACATTTACAGGATCCCAATATACGGAATGTTCGTAATTAGCGGAAGTATCAATAACATTTACATAAACATTATAAATACCTTCTTTTAACTCTGGATCGGGCTGACGAAAATCCCCCTGAAGAATCCAGTTATTTACACTTGACAAATATAAATTACTCCCCTGAGTGGCTGCCGTATTTATAAATGGTCCTGCAATATCCATATATATTATTCCTGAATCAGTGTAAATTCCTCCACCAAATTCAGCAGTATTATCTGATATCACAAACAAACCATCCGTTGTTTCTGTGAAGTAGTTAAATGCTGGTCTGATAGAGGTATTGTTTACAACATACCCCTTTAAATAAGCTCCGCCACCTTTATCACTGGCACTATTCTTTTGGATTATACAGTCAGTAAAATAGTTATATTTTGAATAGTTACATAAAATATAGATTCCGCCGCCATTTACTGCCTGGTTTTCCTCTATTGTCACCAATTTAAAATAACCGGTTGCATCTCTTCCATAATATCCTCCACCATTTTGTTTCGCTATATTGTGTGCCAGTCTGGTATTATATAAATTAATATCACCATTGGCTTTATAGATTCCTGCTCCGTTATTGGCATTATTGTTCTCAATTATCGAGTTTGTAATGGTTGAAGCAGAAGAACTATAGATTCCCCCTCCACTTCCAATATCTGAGGTTTTATTATAAGCTATCTCAATTTTATCTAATTTGAGAGTTGCCTTGCTATATATGCCCGCTCCGGAGTGCTCTTCTCCTGCGATAATATATTTACTGGTATGATTATTGTTTACTTTAATCTTTCCAAGGCTAGTGGCCTCCAGTGTTAATGTTCCTCCTGCTTGATAAATACCTCCGCCTAGATTATCGCTGTAATTGCCTTCCGATTCATTATCTCCTCCAATAATAGTCCCATCCTTTATTATTACATCTCCCTTTTCAACGTAAATACCACCGCCTAGTCCAGAGTTCATTGACTGAAATCCTTTTGCTATATTGGAGTATATATGAGTATTTGATATATTTAATATTGTACCAGCGAAATGAATGCCTCCGCCTTCCAGTGCCTTATTACCGAAAATTTCTGTATTCTCTATATCCAATTTACCTGCAGCATAGATTCCTCCGCCATTACTAAATCCACGATTATTCTCATAACCAACCTCATTATTAGATATTTTGCTGTCTTTGATATAGTTATCTTTAGTACTGGTAATATAGATTCCAGCCCCATGGGCAATTCCATACGCACTATTATCAGGCAAACCATAGTTGCCAGTAACATTAGAATCATCCATCTTAAATTCAGTGGTTGTACCTGCATAAATACCAATACCTCTGCTATTTAAATTGGCTTTAGCAGATCCATTGGAGAAGTTATTTGATACAGTGGCCTGATTGATTGTTAAAATATCTCCTTCGGTTCCAACACCTCCTCCATCAAAAACAAACCCATTATTTCCGTTAATTAAAACATCTTCTGCAGGAGTTATCCCGTTACCTATACTGATCTTAGTACCTGCTCCACCATATACACCAATACCAGAAGCTGTTAAATAATCTCTACTGTCTTTGTAATCCTTCTCATAAGGAACCTTATTATCTGATATCTTACCTTTGTTCATCTCAAAGCTGGTATCATTTCCATCTAGATATACACCTGCACCATACTGGTATACTGTGTTTTCTTTTATCTCTCCGCCATTCATAGTAAAAGCGGCTCCATCGGTAATTACAACACCCGCACCTTTTAGCTGATTAATATCTTTTGCATCATATAGAACCTGATCAAAGGAGTTATTCTCTCTAATCTGTCCTCCATTCATGATAATTTTTGTTCCGCTTCCTGAGGCTGTCACACCATGCTGACGCCTCATGATACTTCCTTCCCAGGTATTAGCCATGGTAAAGGTACCACCATCTGAAACAACAACATGATCTCCATAGGTGTTGGGTTTACCAACAATTAGTCCCTCTGCCTCTAATTCTCCAGTTAAGGTAGCAGCTCCTGTAAATTCCAGTTTTCCTCCTTCAACCTGTATGGTATCACTGTCTTTATCGTCTGTCGTATTTCGAAACAGTACATTCTTAATGGTTAATTCACCGCCAGAAACTACTTTTACCAATACTTTTGGAATGTCATGAACCGGTTCTGCACTCCCACCCTTCTTTGGTATGTCTGTATGTGCTCTTACCTCCGTTTTAACAGGCTCTCCATTATAATCCTTGTATTCAGCAAGCTCCCAATCAGGTTCAAGGCTGTCCACGGTAACTGTTCCACAGATATAGATCACATCAGGCAGTGGATATCTTAAATTAATCTCTTCGGCTGACAGTCCTTTTCCATCTGCAAGTACTCTGGCTGAAATGCTTTTTTCCATTTCCTTCTTCCAGATTTCTGCTGCCTTGGTCCAAGTTTTTACTGGGTACTCACAGGCTGCACCTAAGTAATTATCATTACCACGATCATTACCGTTTTTATCAAGATCACCATCCAGATAAATAGCATTATAATAATATGTTGTATAAAGCTCCAGATTCTGTGCGTTTTTAACATTGTCGTCCTCTGCTGTATCCTGACGAAGTATCCAGTCAAATTTGGAACTTCCGCCGTTTAAGTCGTCTCTGTGGGATGGATGGAGAACCATACGTTTTAATAAAGCTTCGCCTACAGCAGCTTTGACATTATCTTTTTCTTCCTCTGCTGCTTCTTCTATGGTATTCTGCAAATCTCCATATGGTACTATCACATCCTTAAAACGATAAGACAGATTCTTGTTAATATCTGTATAAAACAGCTTTATTTTTCCATCATACACAGAATCTGTGCTCGTTACCTTGATAGGAGTGTTTTCAATCTGGTCATAGGATATCACATTAATATAACCCGACTCAGCGGTAACATTTTTTTCAATTATAACATTACCTTTATTGATTTCTACCATTGCAGATTCATTTTCAGTTTCATTATCAATACCGGTACTATTTGAACCTTTTAATTTAACATCTTTTAAAACAAGAGTTTTATTTTCTCCAACAATAAAAGCAGGTTGAATATTAAAGCTCCACGGTATGACTGTAACCAGGAACTCCGGCGAATCAGAACTGACGAGAAAGCTTCCATCACTCTGTTCAGTTAAGTATTCACTGGCTGTGGTTTTACTTAAGTCAACACTGTTCATAACAATGATAGTCCCGCCTTTTGCCAGCTCCACTGCTTTTTTCCACGTTTTTACAGGAGCACCCGGATGGGTTCCATCAAATAGACTATCATCACCTTTATTGTAATCCTTGCCTCCATCATAGGTACCGGCAGGACCCGGATTCCAATAAACAGTTTCCCCTGTTGAATTTCTCGTAGCAATCAATGTTTTCTGAGTCATAATTGCTCCTGGAATCGCCATAATTGCACCAGGACCGTTGTTTATATCTTCTTCTTCTTCGACCGCATCTATTTCATCTTCGGCGTCAAAATCCTCATCAAAAAGGTTAAAGGTATCCACATCAGAATCGGTATTGCGTACAGATGCTGCAATCTCACTATAGGTAAATAAATTCCATGTTTCCTCTGATGTTTCTAAGAGAGTGAAAAGTTCTTCGAATTCTTCTTCTGAGTGGCCATCTGCATAGAGCGTCTTTACAAGCTCAACTTCACTGGTTTCCTCATCTCCTCTTACATCCAAAAGATAATTTTCATTATTTGATCCAAAATCCTCAAGCAGTTCGATAATCGGTTTTCTCCAAGTGCTTGCCGTTTTTGTGTCTCTGATCATCTCAATGCTGTCTTCATCTGTATCAAATGTATAATTGCTGATATTAAAAAATTCAATTCTCTTCAGATCAGTTTTTCTGATTCTTGCTACAAAGGGGTCTCCTGAGGTTGTTTCAGTTGTTACTATTACTTCTTTTGTATCTTCTTTTGATACTACTTGATTATTTGCTTCGCTGTCCTCTGGGACTTCTGTTGCATCTGTTGTATCTGATGTCTTTGTCAGTTCCTGTTCTGATGTCTCGGCTTCTGATGTCTCGGCTATTTCCAACTCTGATGTCTCGGCTCCTGATGTCTCGGCTATTTCCTGCTCTGATGTCTCGGCTTCCGTCGTTTCCTCTATCTCTATTAATTCCTGCTCTGAGGTTTCAACTTCTGCTGTGTCTGCTATTTCCTGCTCTGATGTCTCGGCTTCTGCCGTTTCCTCTGTCCCTATTACTTCCTGCTCTGATGTCTCAGCCTCTGCTGTCTCTGCATCTGCTGACGAATCATTTACCATCATGCTATTATCCTTAGATGCACTCTCCTGCCAGTCTAATTCTTCTACCTTACTTCGGTAATCCATAACAATACGGCCATTGACGGTCACATTCTGTCCCATCTGTAATGTACCGCCCCGCATATAGATAAGCTCTGCATCTTCCTCATTCACATCTGCAGAGCCTGATTCCAATGTGGCATTGATCAGAGTTAGCTGACCGCCATTTATGTAGAACAGGGAATCATTATTATAGGAACGGCCAGGCCATGATACAAGGCGGATATTTCCTGCATTTAATATATACAGCTCACCATCTTTGATTTCCATTGGGTTCATCACATAAATGGTAATCTCTGCGGAATCAACGCCTTCTTCCTGCATGTGCTCCGCTCTTTTTAATGCTTCCTTTAAAGTTTTTACAGGTTTATATGGAGTGAGACCTGCAATATTCCGGCTGTTTCTTCCTGAACGACTAGCTGAGTAGGCATCAGATGATGTTGCAACGCTGTCTCCATCATCATTCTCTTTCTCATAATCAGTTATCTTAGGAATTGCTCCACCCGGATTCCAGTAAATTACCGTTTCTTCAAATGTAAAATCGTCATCTAAAGCTTCCAGTGCAAAATCTCCGCTAATTCTGTCATCTTCTATTATTTCAAGAGGAAGTACTTCAGTGATCCGATCCCCCTCTTCCTCTTCTAAGGATTCTAAAGGTATAATCTCTGCGATCCGGTCCTCTTCCTCTTCTAGTGTTTCCAAGGGAAGAATATCGCTGATCCGGTCATCATCCTGATCAATATCCTCGGAAGGACTTACTTCCTCTGCTGATTCTTCTGATTCTGTTTCCTCTGCTTCTGAATCTAACTCCTCTGCATTATCTCTTTCAGCTTCCTCAGCTGCTCCTTCATTAATAATATCTGACGTTTGTGCATACACAGGCAATCCCTGAGCAGGCACTATCATAGCAATGCATAAAAGCAATGAAATCATCCTTTGTAATTTTCTCATTAAATTATGCTCCCTTCTTTGCAAGTATCTACAATAAAATTCATTTTATATTTAGCACTTTTATTTACTATTGTATTTTTGTTTTTATATAACCACTTGATAATAAATGTTATTATTATCATTGTAATGCTTTTTGAATTTTTAAGCAATTATTTTACCGACAAGTAGTTTATATGTTCCGAAATACACTTGCTCTAGAAAAAGTATACTTAGCTTACATAATATTACAAAGGTGTGAAAAGTTAATGAAAAACCTTATTGTTTAAATTATTGGAATTGTTTAAACATTTACCAGAGGGGTTCGACCCTT
>DHOR01000058.1:0-466 GCA_002409995.1 Hungatella sp. UBA5385
GAGGTTTTAAAAGAAAAGGGCTGGGAGCTTGCTTCCCACAGCTGGGGACACCGCAACATGGGTGAAATCTCCATGGACAATTTTATAGCTGATTCTGATAAATGGGAGAAAAACGTAGAATCCCTTATCGGGCCTACTGATATTATCCTTTTCCCCTTTGGAAGCGACCTTGGAAGCTGGAAGCCATATGCGGAAGATAATGAACGTTTTACTTATTTGAAGTCACTTGGCTTTCGTTACTTCTGCAACGTAGATGCCAGCAAGCCATATTGGATGCAGCTTGGGCCTGATCATTTCCGACAGGGGCGGAGAAATTTAGATGGCTACCGCATGTATTATTATCCAGATAGTTTAAGTGATTTGTTTGATGTGAATGAAGTATTTGATCCGGTGAGACCGACACCGGTGCCTGAGATGTAGATTTTCAACCGGATTTTCCTCCGGGGTTCGACCCTTTTCGAAAAGG
>DHOR01000058.1:661-8412 GCA_002409995.1 Hungatella sp. UBA5385
CAGGTCGAACCCCGGAGGAAAAAATTCTAAGGTTAAAATAAGAAAACAGCAAAAATAAACATATAAAAAACACCTCCACATGAAATACCAGATGCCTGTATAGCATGTTCATTTCATTGGGAGGTGTTTTTTATATGCTGGTGTTTTTGTATTTAAAACTTCAGTTCAGATTTTTTCATGTACCCCGTAGAACCCGCAAACTTTACTTTTGCTGCAGTAGTGGCATTAGAACTATCAATAACCTTTACTGATGAGCCTTTAACATAAAATAATAAGTTATTACATGAAGAATCACTATAAAATCCGTTCTTTTCATATTTTCCCGCTGCGTAAACAGCTTTCTTAACAGGAATAGTTGTATCGTATAAAATTGGTATGCCATCTTCGTCATAGGTAATAATCATTTCCGGGAAATTTGCTTCGTTAAATTCGTAATTAAATTCTTCTGTAAATGCTATACGCATTTCCTGTTCTATCTCCGCGTCGGTTTTTGCAGCAATTAATATGGGATAAGTTATTTCGGCATCTGTAGGGTCTGCATATGCTGTTATTGAACCTAAAATAAAAGTAAAAGCAAAGCAAGCAGCAAGCATAAAAATGCCTATGGATTTTTTCGGATTACTTGTGATAATTGATATTCTATTTTTCATAGTCTCTTTACCTCCATAGAAATGTGTAGATAATGCAGTATATTGCTTGGAATACCTATTAGCTGCTCGAATAATTGCTAATGCATATAGCTGCTTGTCACATTTACTTAACTTTTCTGCCACTGCTTCATCGCAAGACAATTCACAAAAATGAGTAATTGCTTTAGCAAACAAATATATAACAGGATTAAACCAGTTAATGGCAACTGCTAATACTAATGCGCTTTTAAATAGTAAATCTCTTCTTTTGAAGTGAATTAGCTCGTGGCTAAGGATAAACTTCAGTTCTTCGTAAGATGGTTGTTCCTCAGGAAGAAGAATCGTTGGATGTAATAACTGTATCAGCATTGGGCTGCCTAAGCAGACACATTTTTTAAGTCCTATATGAGATGTTATTCCCATTTGTGCTTTCACCTCATGGAATATAGCCAATGTCTGCTGATCCGATACATCGGTGCTCCAACGTCTTACTGTTTTTAAAAAATGAGCATGTCTAATTCCATGGTATATTAACATTGATATAGCACCAACCAGCCATACTATAAAAACAATTTGCATTAACTCAAGTGAAATGCCCTCCGTTATATTATTCTGGTGTTCCCATGTATTATCCCGGGTAACTACAAAAACGTTCCGAACCATAGCTGTTCCCTTTGAGAGTTTGCCGATTTCATCTCCTATTGGAACCAGAATAGGAATCTGAGGTCTGAATGGAATGATGAAACCCAGTAGTATCAGCAATCCCGGATAATAAAAACCCTTTGGCGAATAGCGTACTACAAGGAAATGAGATGCCAATAAATACAGTAATGCCACCACTGCCATAGAACTGGAGCAGCGTAATAACTGGTTCATAAAAACAATCAACTTTCGTCCCTCCGTTGGTCAGCCCATTTGATAAGCTCTGCAATGTCATCTTCGCTAAGTGAATTTCCCTGGTATACCGTGTTGACAAGGTTAAGAATCGAATTATTGTGGTATTGCTTAACAAAGCTGCTTGTTTCAAATTGTAAATACTGGTCCCGCCCAATAAGCGGGGTAAAGTACCGTTCCTTTCCTTTTTTTTCGGTTTTGAGGAATCCACGGTCTACAAGCCGCCCTAAAAGTGTGTGAATGGTCTGCGGTTTCCAAACCTTCTCACCATCTCTGTTTAAAACTTCCATTAGCATATTTGATGTCACCGGAGGCTCCAACTGCCATGCCGCCTGCATGATCTCAAACTCTGCGTCCGGTAACCGTTTTATCGTAGTCAAAATTTATCTCCTTTCTCTACAATTGTCTTATTTGTATTCTACATCTGTAGATAATGAAAGTCAAGGGTATTTTGCAGTATTGGATGGGATACGGAAAATCCAGCCGTCAACAGGCGGCTGGATTTAGCAGGTTTTACTTATTTGTTGCTGGGATTATCTCATTAATCAGTTTAATCAACGCTTCATTGATTGGGGTGGCGGGATGACCAAGCAAGTTCTCCAAATCATTGCTTTCAACTTCCAACGCTCCCTCGCGCATCCCCTTCTGGATTTCAACCATCATGGGAAGAGCAGCCTCTGGAACTCCGGCACTTTTCATAATATCAACGTATTCCACATCGGAAACTTTTTGTAATGGAATCTCTTTCTCTAATACAGATTCAATAGCAGAAACCAACTCTTCCTGGGTTCTTGGCTTACCAGAAAGCTCGTAAATGGTATTTTCATGTCCGATTCCAGCCAATACAACAGCGGTTGCTTCCGCTAAGTCCTGACGGAGCACCCAACCTATTTTCCCATTTCCAACAGCCGTTATCCAAGGGGCACCCGCCATAGCGGTCTGGATGCTCCCGATTTCATTTTCAAGATACCAGTTATTCCTTAGAAATGAATAAGGAATACCAGTTTTGAGAATGGCGGCCTCTGTAGCTTTGTAAGCAGGAGCAAGGCAAAAGCTGCTTATATCTGCTTTGGGAGCGCTGGTAAAGGCAATGAATTTTACATTGTCTCGAACTGCGGCATCAACTGCATTCATGTGTTGACTTATCCTAACTTCATCTCCGGGTACAACATCAGAGGTAGGAATAATCAGAAGTTTGTCGATTCCTGTGAAATCAAGTGTTTCCGGCTTGCTAAAATCACCTTGCCGTACCTCAACTCCCTGGACCTTCAATCCTTCTGCTTTTTCGGGGGTTCGTACACTAACGGCCAATTGATTTGCGGGAATCATTTTCAATAGACTGTTAACTACTTTTGTTCCAAACTGGCCTGTTGTGCCTGTGACCATAATTTTCATTTTAAACCTCCATTTTTTTGTTTTATCTGGGAATCGTTATTTTTCATTTACATATTCCATTTTAATGAGTATAATCGAATTATACAAGTACGTTATTATTTAATAGGTACTATCAAATTTAATAGTATTGGAGATAAAAATGAAAGTAGAATATGATGAAACTGATATTACAACTTGCCCCGTAGCAGGGGTTCAAAAAATTGTTCGCGGGAAATGGACTATGGTCATAATCCATTTTCTAAGTCAATCTACCTTGCGTTTTGGCGAATTGAGCCGTAAAATGCCGCAGGTGACCCAGGCCAATCTGACTAAAGAGCTGCGTATGCTGGAGGAATACGGACTTATACATCGGGAAGTTTATAGAGAGGTTCCTCCCAAAGTAGAATATTCCCTTACAGAAATAGGTGTGAAATTTCTCCCAGTGATTGAAGCACTTGGAGCATGGGCTGTTGAGTACGAGCAACTAAGAAGCAAATAAAGTCTCGTTTCTAAGCAGCAGGTGCTATGATTGTAATAACGCAAAAGTCGGCATAGCTTGATGTGCTGCGCCGACTTTCCAATTATTTTTTTCTAACTCACTGTCCCAATGAAATCACAGATGCTTTGGCACCTCCATTTCATCAAAAGCTAAAACTGTACATAATCTCTGATAGGTAATGTCTGTTCCACTGAATCAGCATAGAGAACAGGCCCCTCCCCTTCATAATCTTTCCAGTATTCGTAAGCAATCTTCGCTCTTACCTTTACCCACTGCCTGGTTTCCAGATGCTTTGCCTCTCTAGCTTTTGTCACAAAGCCAAGAAATGACATATCATCTTCGCAGCAGGTCATTGCCATACGCCCTGGCACAAAGTAATTTCTGGGAAATTCAGGAGATTTTAAAACCATAGCTGTAAACTCCACAGTTTTCCCTTCATAGCGGTCCCGTCTTTCCATACAGTCTATATACCAGATTCCATAGGCTTCCGGTGATATATTAATGATATCTTGTGTAATATCAAATGGAAGGTCTTCATCTGATATCTCATTGATCTCACCTTCAGTGTCTTCAAATACAATTTCTCCCCGCTGGCACATAGCCTTTAAGGTTCTGCGGTATCCTGACAAATCCTCAATTCCGTCACAGCGGTTGCAGATAATCAGCTCTGAATTGCGAACCATTGCATAGAGAAGGGATTTCATATTTGCAGCATATAGCTCAAAGGTGGACATATCTATAATGCTGATCTGCTGGTAAATCTTCCAATCCGATGGCAGCTTCAGCTCATCTAAATTCCACATTCCATTCCACTCAATGAGAACACGTTCCGGATTATACAAAAGTTCCAGCTCAAGCAGCCGCTCAGCATTTAATTCTTCCATATTATCAATATAGATTGCTGCTGTCTTTGTCTCCTTCAGCAGCTCTTCATCATATTCTGTATCACCGTCTTCACAGACAATCAGCAGTGTTTTGCCGTCTGTCTGAAAATAATCCTGTTCCATAGTAAACTGGAGAAACTGGGTTTTCCCAGCCTCCAGAAATCCATTTACAAGGAAAACCGGCATAAATTCCTCTTCCATTGTATCTGTATTACCCATAATTTCCTCCATTCAGCCTGGGGATGAGGTTATCTGCCGAAGGCTTTCTTTAATTCTTCTTCATTTAATTTTGCACCGATTACACATATCTTTCCTGTATAGTCAGGTGCACCGTTGCGAATTTCATACTGCTCCGGCACCAGATCAAAATAAAGCCATTGACCCTTTTCTTCTCCTGGAACCATTCCCTTTGCTCTGAGAACTTCACCATATAAATCGCCATAAGCCAGTTCATCTAAAATTTTATCAAGAGCTTCTTTGGTAATAGAACCTGCATTTTCAATACCCCAGCTGGTGAAGACTTCATCGGCATGATGGTGGTGATCGTGATCGTGGTCCTGACCGCAGCCGCAGAAAGCGCCTTCATGATCGTGATGGTGATTGTCATGATCGTGACCGCAGCCACAAGAACTTCCTTCATGGTCATGATGGTGTTCCTCATGGTCGTGATCGCCATCATGGCCGTGATCATGACCACAACTGCAGGTACCATCCTCATGGTGATAATGTCCATGGTCATGTTCTCCATGATCATGTCCGCAGCCGCAGCCACAACTATCATCGTGATGATCATGGTGGTGGTAATGCTGTCCTCTCACCTCATCAAGCAATTCCTCTATCATATTATCCTGCTTCTCAATAATCTCAAGCAGCTGTGATCCTGTTAGTTCTTCACAGGGAGTTGTTATAATAGAAGCATTGGAATTATGTTCACGGATCATCTCCACCGCCTGATTTACTTTATTTTCAGGAGCAATATCTGTACGGCTCAGCACAACAGTGCCTGCATTTTCAATCTGGTTGTTAAAAAATTCACCGAAATTCTTCATGTACATTCTGCATTTTGCAGCATCAACAATTGTCACAGCACTATTTAAAGTCACATCAACCTTTGCTGCCACATCAACAACTGCCTTCATAACATCAGACAGCTTGCCAACTCCAGATGGCTCAATAATTACCCTGTCTGGCTTATATTTTGTAAGCACCTCTTCCAGTGAAGCTCCAAAGTCACCTACTAGAGAACAGCAGATACAGCCGGAATTCATTTCCCGTATCTCAATGCCAGCGTCCTTTAAAAATCCGCCGTCAATGCCGATCTCACCAAATTCATTTTCAATAAGAACCACTTGTTCTCCAGAAATAGCCTCCTGAAGCAGTTTCTTAATAAAAGTTGTTTTTCCGGCACCAAGGAAACCGGAAATAATATCAATCTTAGTCATTATTTTTTAAATCCTCTTTTCTTCACAGAGTTTTATAGCAAACTATAATTACTTATTTTGTCACAAAGATTGGACAAAGTCAAGACAGGCATTGTTTATCGAGAAAAATCAACATTTCATGCTGGTATGTCCAAAGGTTTTATTATATAATAGGAAAATATATGGGTATTGGCTACCCAATAGACACTACATGCTGAGGAGGACCCAGACTATGCCTGGAATTGGAACACTTGTAAATGGAGGAGCCGTTGTAATCGGCGGCATCATCGGCGTATTTTTTAAAAAAGGATTAAAGCAGCGATATCAGGACACAATTATGCAGGGAATCGCTCTGTCCGTAATTTTTATAGGAATATCAGGAAGTTTGGAGAAAATGCTTGTGATCAAAGACAGCCTTTTATCCACACAAGGAACCATGATGATTGTGGTATCACTGGTTATTGGCTGTGTATTTGGAGAATGGCTGAATTTAGAGGCTCATATAGAGCATTTTGGTACATGGCTGAAGGAAAAAACAGGCAATGCCAATGATACACGTTTTATTCAGGGATTCATTACAGCTTCTCTTACCATTTGTGTTGGTGCTATGGCTGTAGTCGGTTCTCTGCAGGATGGTCTGGCTCACGATCCTTCCATGCTCTTTACCAAAGCAGTTCTTGATGGCGTGATCATTATGCTGTTTGCTTCAGCATTTGGAATGGGAGCTATATTTTCCGTAATTCCTCTGTTAATTTTCCAGGGAAGTATTACAGCCTTTGCAGGCGTGATTCAGCCATTTTTAACTGACTCCATGATTCAGAATATGTCACTGATCGGCAATATGCTGATTTTCTGTATTGGCGTGAATCTGATGTTTCCTATTCATGTAAAGGTGGCAAATATGCTGCCTGCCCTTGTTGTTGTGGCTATCTATAGTGCATTTTTATAAACATAATATAAATATCATAAGATGAAGGAGCTTGGGGATATGAAAGATGGTCTAAAAAAATTTCTTAAACGAAAGAATGTTTCTATCACTGTTCAGACTTACTTAATTGATGCTTTGGGGGCTATGGCATTCGGGCTTTTTGCTTCACTGCTCATTGGCACCATATTTGACACTTTGGGACAGCAGTTGGATATGGAGATTTTCAAAGTTATAGCAGAATATGCCAAAAGTGCTACAGGCGCTGCTTTAGGAGTGGCAATTGCCTATGCACTTCGCGCACCTTCTCTTGTATTATTTTCCGCTGCTACAGTAGGTGTTGCCGGAAATGCTCTTGGTGGACCTGTTGGTGCCCTTGCTGCAACAATCGTAGCAACTGAACTTGGGAAAATAGTTTCCAAGGAAACACGTCTGGACATTATTGTTACACCGGGAGTAACCATTATCTCCGGCGTTCTTATGGCTCAATTTGTTGGCCCCACAGTTGCAGGATTTATGGACGGCTTCGGCACTCTGGTAAAAACAGCTACAGAATTACAGCCATTTTTTATGGGAATTCTAGTATCTGTCCTCATTGGAATTGCCCTGACTCTCCCCATCAGCAGTGCTGCCATCTGCATTGCCCTGTCTCTTGACGGTCTTGCCGGCGGAGCAGCCACCGCAGGCTGCTGTGCCCAGATGATCGGCTTTGCAGTTCTCTCCTTCCGGGAAAATGGCATTGGTGGTCTGATGGCTCAGGGTCTTGGCACCAGCATGCTTCAGATGGGCAACATTGTGAAAAATCCTAAAATATGGATTCCACCCACTCTTGCCTCTGCCATTACCGGCCCCATAGCAACCATGGTCTTCCGTCTGGAAAATATTCCTGCCGGTTCCGGAATGGGTACCTGCGGACTTGTTGGTCCTATAGGCGTGTTTACAGCAATGGGCGGCGGTGTTTCTATGTGGCTGGGGATTCTAATTGTTTGTTTTCTGCTGCCTGCAGTTCTAACCTTTGTTTTTGGGGAAGTGCTTCGTAAGATTGGTTGGATTGGAGAAGGGGATTTGAAGCTTGATGTATAAATTTACCTGAGGGGTTCGACCCCAATGTGGTCAATTTAGTGT
>DHOR01000033.1:0-22538 GCA_002409995.1 Hungatella sp. UBA5385
TTTATTACTCCAAGGACACAAAAATTTTTACACCCTCCTTGGAAAGCAAAAACACACTTATCTGAAAACTCTTTTGCAGTTTCAAGATTCTGATAATCAGTACTTTTAGCTCCTGTTTATTCCACAACTGCTGTCAACCTGCCAGGATTTTCGAGTACCTGGCATGGTCTTAGCATATTATCATTCCACGGTTGATTATCATGGTATCCCTTTGTCAAACTAGTCTCTTTAGGCTCAGCCACATTTAATTGTTCCATCATGTTCCTCTCATCTCAGTTTTCTCTATTCCGCTAAAAAAATTCTTCTTGCAACAAATCATCTACATCCATATCTGCTTCGGTTACAACCAAAAGTCTATCAATATAATCATCAAATGAATCTGTTACTAAAACATCCCACAATCCATATGATTTTAGCTTCTCAGCAATTTTACTTACCGGGATTCTTGTCGCAAAAGTAGCATTAAATGTAGCTGCTAAGTTCTGAACAGACATCTTGCCATTCTTTTCAACTAGCCACTGGCATATAGCACCTAAATTCAATTCACCACTATTTTTACATAAAATAATTCCACCTGCTACCTGCTGGGAAAAAACAGTTTGCTGCTGTCTAAATATACATGTACAAAGCCATTCATTTTCCTGTAACTTTTTATCGAGCCCTGCTTCCCTCAACTCATTCCAAACACTATGTGCATTATAATATTTCTGATCACAGTGACTTATCCATTCTTGCAGTTCATAGATGTTTTCAATTGACAATCCGTAAATTTTCTCAAGTTCACTTACTGTCATATACACTTTTGGCGCTACCTCTATGTATTCAAGACCCATTCTCTTTTTATAAAGTGCAGCTTCAAAAGCAGATAAAACTAAAAGTCTACGATCATACTCATTCAAATCTAAAATGTCTTTAGAAAAAATCTCCTGATCAAAATAATTAATTACCGTTCCGTAATCATCATTATATAAATAGCCAATATTCAGTGTGTAACCAATTCTCTTAAATGCCGCCTTGTTAAAAGCATCTTCTGATGAATGAATACAGATTTCACGAAACAGCTTTTCAACCTCATCATTAAACCAAAAACTTTTTTTTGATAAAGCTTTACTTAACTGTTCAGCATCTTCACTCTCTATAGCTGTAACATCTACAGAATACTCGCCATCTAAATAATAGTGGGCAAGTGCACCTGTAATAACTGGATTCCCATTTGCACTTCTAACACCAAATCGTTCTTCATACGCCTCATAATATCCGTAAAAATCAATTGGAGAAATTTCTTTCAGCAACTGTAATGCCTGTCTTGCCTCATCACCACTGCCCAAAACCATGATAGGTACTCTTCTGCAGCTTATTTCGAAATCCGAACCATCCCAATTTTCAAGGGAGGATTTTATTACATAGAATAATTCATATCCATCCCTAATATCTTGCTCATCCATTAATTCAACATAATCTCTATAGATTAACTCAGCTGATATAATCAAATCTTTGTATTGAGTGAAATCAATATTTTCCCAAATCACTTTGGCATCTGCTTCGCAGTACCTTACACGATTTTCTTTATCGAAAACGATGTACGGAGCTGACCTGAAATGATTGGAAACTGATCGGATATTGATAGTCAATCGCTCTTTAGGATAACTTCTGCGCTCTAGATAATTATAATATTCAGCTTCAAACTCTTCCATCGACATCGCACAATCACTGTTGCTCAGCAGGACTCGATAAATCATCTCTGTTCTAGTCACATGTTTTTTATCTCTTCGTATAGCTTCTTCTCTCCAATATTGTTTCATCCTATCGCTAAAAAGACCTGTATATTCGGATACCGTTTCTTCGCATACAATTACATCGCCCTTCTTAAATTTAATGAAAAGAAACTCATATCCAATTGCACCACACTCCAGAAACGCATTGCAGAACTCAGCCTTTGTAAGTTTGAAATGCTCATATGGTATTTTATAGTAATCCTCAAATATACTTGGCAACTTACTTACTGTTTTTATAAGAATTTGACGTACCCTTTCTCTGCTAAGATTATATAGTTCTCCAATTTCCTGTAAGCTTTCTCCGTGAAGCCTTCTTGTCAGCACATCATAATTACGTGGATCGAAATCAGCTTCATGCTCTGATAAATACTGTGACACATTTGGTTTGTTAATATAACAAACTTCACCATTGTGACTGCAAATCTTTCCATCAAATAGCCGCTCAACAATCACATCACTACTAAACTGAAAATCAATTGCATTTATCTTTTCTAAGAACTCTTCTGTTCGAATGATTCCGTCTGGAGCTAAGCTTAAGAAAAAACTTTTTAGCGAAGTATCAAATTCATCTAATCTTATTATCTTTGAAATAGTTCTGTCCCATTTGGTCTTCACGTCCCATGATTCTATAGTACTATACATATCTCGCTGATTGAATAATTCTCGCAATTGTTTCCAATACAATCGCTTGATTGGAAGCAGCATTTCAGATAGTCGGACATAAAAATCCCTTTCTTCTTCTGAGATATCCCTCTCCTCATTGTTTGCATCAAAAACATATATGTTGCGATCTATCCAGGTGGATAATTCATTTAGTACTTCATCACACGACTTCTTGCCAAGCCCTTTAAGATCACGCAATTCTTTTTCAGGAAGCATTACTAATTTTGCAATTGTATTACATCCTATGCGAAAAAAAGTATTCTCCGCTCTGGCAGGTAATTTCAGTTCAGTAATAGCATAATGAGACATCTCCTCTATTTCATCTTCAGAAAATATTCTTTCTTTTTTTTCTAAAGCAGGGCCATTATCCACCAAAGAGTTTAAATTCATTTCTCCGCTTGTGCATTTTTCAATGAACTCCTGTATCTCCGAAACGGTCTTTGCTCCAATATTTCTTCCTTTTTCTATTTCTTCAATCGGTGTATTTAGCAACTGTTCCAAAGTATGAATCTCCATTCTTTTCAAAGCATTTGTCGCTCTCACCGATAATCCTAAGCTATTTACTGATATATCTGTCATTTACTCCACCATGTTCCTTTTAGTACTCTGGTTGTAACAATTGGTTTATATCTGTTCCTGGTTGTCTGCTTTCAATTAGAATTTTCTGGTCAAAAATCGCTTTATATGCATAGTCGACTGTATCATCTACGCTTACTGTTGCACTGCTAGAAAAATCATCATACAAAAGCTCGACTCCACCCATAACATATTCGTTAAATAAATCCAAAGCGTCTTTCATCATCTCAACTTCATGTTCAGTTACTGGAGGTGTCGCTTTTTCATCCAGCCTATCTCTGTATTTGAAACAAATATTAATTCGTTCCTCTTCTGACCAATTCTTAGATGAGTCATTCAAAATCACAACCCGAAATAGCTCATTGCATTTTACATATTCTGTGGTAAATGCATCTGCATATATTCTAGCTCGATCTGTGCTGCCGCCCTGCTTTGATCTCTTATCATTTAATACTCCAAGG
The DNA here is from genome assembly GCA_002409995.1 of Hungatella sp. UBA5385. Taxonomy (GTDB): domain Bacteria; phylum Bacillota; class Clostridia; order Lachnospirales; family Lachnospiraceae; genus UBA5385. The sequence goes on from DHOR01000033.1 coordinate 3,476, forward strand.
GCTGCTCCTGCCATATAGACATCAATATATCTGTCAAATGCTTTGACCTCATTTACCAAGTATTTAATGTATGTAGCATGTATCCCATTAATTGTATAGTCTCCGTTAAACATAAATTCCCCTCCTATTCTTCTATCTCTGTGTGAGATTCAGAGAATTTCATGAGTTTACAGTACTTTCCAACTCTTACATTCATTACGGATTCAGCGTACTGCCAGTCTTTCTCCATAACAAACATAATTACCTGATTTGCCACCTCTGGCAGTACTGCAGATATATTCTTAATATGCGTTTCATCTGCATTAGAGAAAGGTGCATCCATAACGAGAGGATATGCTTCATTATCCCATGTCACTGCTTCGCTACTCTTTCCTAACGAAGCTTTCTCCTTAGCCAAATCAACCAAGCCGGCGATAAAAGCAAAGTTCTTTACACGTTTTAATCCTTCTGATTCTCCAGTAATTACTTCCTTTCCATTCAACTGAGCAAATAACGTCACATGATACTGATTATCAATCTGTACTCTTCTCTCCCCATGATACATTCTTGAAAAGATACTATTTACCTTTTCTTGAAGTTTTGATCTCATTTCTTGTTCTTTTTCTGCATAAGTTTCATCAATCCAATTACAGATTTTCTCAGCATACGCGAGATATAAAATCAAGCGCCTATTTCTGTCTGATGCAGAAACCAAACTATCATATACTTTTTGCGCTTGGTAAATTGCACTTTGGCTTGCACCAATATCGCGGTTCGCCCTTTCTATTTTTTCAGTCATTCGTTTAATATTATCTTTAATATGATTCATATCAGTTTCATAACTGCTCATATTCTCTTTGCCATATATGCTGGTTTCGATTCTTGTAATACCATCTTCTAATGAAGCAATAGTATCTCTATGCTTCTGTATAGTTTTATACAACTGCTCAAAAGTAGGATAAAACTGTCTCAAATTACGCTGATTAGTAGCAAGCAATTCCTTGAAACTCATAATTGCAGTTCCAAGATGTGCTGGCAATACATATTTCAATTCATCAATGATATGCTGGTAAGCTTCATTTCCTAAATCCCCATTTGCTGGCTTTTCAATTTTCGCACCACATAAACATCTTCCCCTGTCGATAATATCTCGAATAGATGCCTCTGTCATATCTCTGATACCCTTATCATCAACTTTTGCATTGGCTAAAAATTCATTAGCTTGTTCCGTGAGTGGAAGTTCAAAGTAAGAAATGGAATTCGTACTAAATAATCTCAGGAACTGTTTATTTGCCTCGCGCAATTCCTGCCTTTCCTGTTCTAGCTGTCTCTCTAGATTTTGTTGTTGTCTCTGTAATTCTGCAGTATTCTGGTTGTCACGTAAAATTTCAGCTATTTTTTCTTTTTTATTGTTTAAACTTTCTAATTCCCTATTTGCGTTGGCAATTTCATCTCTAAGTGAGTCAATCTTATCCGACTCACAGGAAATAATTTCTTCAGCTTCTCTAGCACGCTCATCTCCACTCGAATCAAGTGAACCATTCCATTGTCCAATAGCTGTAGCCTTAAGTGTACGTGCCCCTAAATGCTTTCTCGCATTTCCTACAGCCGCAAGACCTAATAATCCTCTAACAGCTTCTGAGAGATCTTTTCGAGTGCTGATATCCGACACACGCTCTGTATCAAAGAAAAAATATCCTGATAAGGACTGAGGAAGAATTCCATTAATAATATTTCTCTCCTCACCTTCCCTAACCTGCTTTGTAATTCCATTCTCTTTGTATGAAACAGTAAGCTGGCTATTGAGTCCATTCCAATTTCCGTATGCACGATCAATATAAGCTTGTTTTCTTAAAACCATGTATTCAGTGTCTTTATGCTCTAATACTAATTCCACATACACTTCGCATTTTTTCTCAATTCCAGCCTGTTCGTTTGCAACTTCAAAGTTAAGCAAAAAATCAGGATTACTATCCTTTGGAAAATCAGCCACCCCGTACAGACACCAATTAAAAGCTTGGAGAATTGTTGTTTTACCAAATGTATTATCTCCAAGTAATACCGTCACATTTCTCTCAGAATCTGTGGAGAATACTAAAGTCTGCTTACCCTTAAACTGCCTAAAGTTATTTAGTGTAATACTTTTTATTAGCATTCCTTCTCACCTCTCCTACTCTACATTTTTTTCAACAATTTTTCTAACGTTTTTTACCATATCCTGGGTTGAAAATTCTCCAGTTTTGATATTCTGTCGTTCTGCTGAAATAATCAATTTTTTCATTTGATTAAGTTTTTGCTCGTTAATTTGCACCTTTTGAATTTCATCAGATAACATCCTCGTTTACCTCCTCGTTCTTCAAGTCTTCTTCGGTTACTCCAAATCCATGTTTTAGGTCATATATTAAGTCGTATGTTTCCGACGGATTATCCGCAATTTTTGCAAAATCTAACATTCGTATTATTTCACGCTTAACTAATCCCTTAGTAGAATTAATGATTTCTTGATTCTTAAACCCCAACGACTCTACAGGAAATGGAAGGGTGATAAAGTCATATATTACAGCATATTCCTTTCCTGAAAATTTTCTAAGAACTCTTCCTCGTCTTTGTATATATTCCTTAGGATTAGTACTACTTGCCAAAATAAATGCCGTTTTTATACTCGGAATATTTACACCCTCATCTAAACATTTGATAGCGACTAAAGCTTGTAGCAAATCTCCTTCTGCAAAGGCTGCTCTAATTTGCGCACGTTCCTGTGATGATTCTTGCGATGTAAATCTTCCAACACGCATCCCCATATCATTTCCAAGAAGACTTGTCACTAAATCAATTTGTCTTATACCAAAATCAAAATCCTCAGTATCTGCATCTTTAATAGTTGTTGCTCCACAATATACCAGCAAATGCTTATCATCTTTGAATGGTTCAATTTGTTTCTTTAATGCTGGAAGCTTTCCTCTTGTTCCTGCAATAACACGGGATCTTTTTATTAAAATCTGCTTAGCATATTCTGATAATACAATTTTACCACCCTTTTTTGATATCGAGGTCGCCAACTGATGAGTCAAGTTTATATATTCCTCCAACTCATCTTCATCTAGGTAGGTAAGTACTGGATAATAAAAATACCTCGTCAGCATCTTATTTTCGATTGCTTCTTTCAATGAGTACTCTATACATTTTTCTCCAAAATAACTGGTCAAAGCAGTTGTGCCGGTTTCATCATTATGTCTATCAATCGTTGCAGATAACGCAAGTCTATAATCAAAATCCTCTGGTAAGTATCTCCTGTAATTTACCGCTCCCATATTATGCGCTTCATCTACAACAAATAACGCATCTTTACCAAGTTGTACAATTTGCTCTTGTACTTTCTTTGTCACAAATGATGCATTAGTTGTCACAAAGCAGAACGTATCAGTAACACCTAAATTAAATGATCTCACTGCCTGTTCTAAATTCTTTTTCCAATTTTTTTGCGATGATGCAGAGTACCCAATAATCGGACAAATTCCAAAACGAACTATGTCCTCTACCCACTGCTCAACTAAATGTTGGTAAGGACAAACAATAACAATTGCTAACCTCTCATTATTTTTTCTAAACAAATATTCAACACTAGCTAATGCCGTTAATGTTTTTCCAGTACCTGTAGCCATATCATAGATTCCACGGAATCCATTCTGTTTCCAATTGCATATTGCTTTGTTCTGATACTCTCGAATCGAAAAATCATCTGGTAGATATATAGCACCTTTCTCTACTTGAGAGATAACACTTTCATTGTGCCTATCATTATTTGTATTCTCATGCCTTCCTAGATTCAGATTATATTCATATAATCTGTACTTAACTGCAGTAGGAAATTCTATTGTTTCAATTCCAGGCTCATAATCTTCCCAAATTGCCTTAAAGGCCATTTGTTTTTGAAATACTCTTTCAGAATCATTCGTCCAAGAGCAAAATGCATCGAAAGATTCATAGTTACCTCTAAAAGCATTTTCACTTTCATTCATAGATCCTGAAAATGCGACCGTATTACCTTCTGAATCTGTAATTAACCCCATCTTCTCGTGATACATTGCTATCTCATTTTTCGTCGTAAGGAAAGCAATCTTAATATCTAGGATCTCATCTGCCACTAACCTTGCGATATACGAAAGTTTTTCTAGTTCTTCTTGATCTTTAATATCATTTAATTCCCTAATTAAAGAGTTCTCGATTACTCGTCTGACCTCATATCCTTTTCTGATTTCTTCAATATCTGAAATAGACAATTTTGGTGAAGCAATAATTTGGATTTTTCCATTATTCTGAACTAATCCCTCAATTCCCTTCGCAATCATTGTTAATGCAGATGATGAAAAAAAACCGACTGCTCGCTGATAAAGCACCGCACTCCCCAATAATGGAACATAGAAGTCTTTAATCACATCATCTATGAGCGATCTATATTCATTTTTTATAGGAATATCTCTAAGCCCCATATTTTCCTCCTCACATATTTTCTTCAATATAGTCTAATGCTTGTTCCAATTCCTCAAAATCCGCATCAGTAGTAAAGCTGTTTACACTAAATCGAATTGTTCCTGCTGGATATGTTCCGAGAAACTGATGTGCTAGTGGTGCACAATGTAATCCAGTTCTCACAGCAATTCCCCGCTCACTAAAAATTGTTCCTGCACTATCACTACTGATTCCTTCAATTAAGCAAGATACAATACCAACGTATTTGCAACCATCTTTTATGCCAATCATTTTTATAAACTCATACTTATTTAGCAAATCAATCAACTGTTTTCTCTTATCTTGTTCAGCTTTATAAAGTTTCTCAATCGTCATACCTCTGATCCATCCAAGAGATGCATATAACCCTGCTATACCTGAAATGTTCAAAGTTCCCATTTCAAATCTTTCAGGAAGGCTCATAGGCATATCCTGATTTGCAGATTCATATCCAGTACCGCCAAATATAACTGCAGGCAAATCAATTTCCTGCTTCATTACAAATCCCGAGATACCTGTTGGTCCAAGGAGCGTCTTGTGACCTGCAAATACAGCAAAATCAAATGAGTCTAACCCAACATTACATTCTACCAGTCCTCCAGTCTGTGCTATATCAACTAAAGTATAAGCTTCATATCGCTTAGCAAGCAAAAAAATCTCTTCCACTGGTGCAACTAAACCAATCACGTTACTTGCATGACTTACAATAACCAAATCAGGTTTTCTTTCATCAAACTGATAACGGATTTTCTCTAAATTATATCTCAAATCTTCTTGTACTGCTAATAATGTGACTGTAATTAGTTCCTCTCTACTAAAATTATGTAGCGTTCTTGTAACTGCATTATGTTCAAAAGGACTGATATAGATATTCCTTATCCCCTTCTTTATTAACCCCTGAACTATTATATTAATTGAAATTGTTGCAGTTGGCTCAAACACTACTTGCTTTGCTGGGCAATGCAATAATTCCTGTATTCTTTTTCTGGTATCAGCAATCAAACTCCCTGCCGATTGTGCTAAACCATAGTTCCCTCTGCCAGCATTTCCACCATTATTACGGTAGAATTCATCCATATAAGAATACATACACTCTGGCTTTGGATATGTTGTTGCCGCATTGTCAAAATAAGCCATTCGAATCCTCCTTCATCAGCAAAGGTTCTTAAGTATCTCCATAAGAATCTGTCGCTTCTCCTGGTTTGAGATAGATCTTCCCATTGAATCGAGTGCAGCTGTCACCTGATTATGGAGCAGTTTTCCTTTTCCTGTATTCTCTACATGCTCAAATCTTTTCGTAACCATCTCACCGTTATCATCGGTAAAAGAAATCTGATATGTACTAGTATCATTTACCTCTGAAATTGCCTCTTTTGAACCTTGGTGCTGCTCAGCGGTTGATTTATACATTTTCATATTCTGAATAAACAATTCCTGAATTTTATCATCCCAGTCCTCAATCCTAAGATCCGTTGCAAGCTTAGCAAGGCGTGAAATCGTAGTATCATCATCATTCGAAATTGTCTTAAATAAGCCTAGACACCGATCGGTACCGTCAGTAAATAACTGTTCAAATGCAGACTGATCAATACTCTCACACCAATCTTTTATAACAGACGCCAAGGACATTTTCTTAACCTGCATATCCAAAGATGGCAAAGCAAAGATTTCTTTGATTTCATCTCGCAGTACCTTCTTAACTCTTGAAAGATATTTATCATAATAAACCTTCGTTGACTTTATATTATCTACAAGTGATTCTTGAAACTCATTGAATCCAAACACCTTCGGAAGTTTCTCAAATAACAACTCATTTCCACTTATGTTTTGCCTTAATAGTTTCATCATCTCCTGATGATCTTTTCTTGCATTTCCTCCATCTGGCGATTTTCTACTGTCCTTCGCATATTTAGACAATGACATATACCATCTACGCATAGCAGCAACAACATAGTCATATGAGTTAGTGCTTTTTTCTGCCTCAACAATATACTCCCCAAATAAATCTGCCAATGTCTGAACAAAAGTCTCTTTTTCTGGATTCCAATCAAGATAAGATAAATAAAACTGTTCCGGTTTCGAATTAATCTGTAATAATGTATCTGCATTTAATAGAACTTGCCCTGCCTGATCCGATATAATCACTTCACGCTTATACTCATGCAACACTACTGCAATATAAATTGGAATCAAACCTTTTCGCAGACCAATATGATATTCAGGCAGTAGTAAACAATTGTATAATTCTAAAAATGACATTTTTCCATTTTGCCTTGTCTCGATAATAAAGTTTTCAATTGTTTTCAGCAAAACATCAATATTTTCAATGATATTTGGACGTAGGTTTAATCTGGGAACTCCATTATTTTCTTCCCATACACCAGTTCTTACGAGAGTGCTTCTCATAATAGAGACTTCTTGCCCAGATCCGGTAAATCCCAAATTTGGTTCTAGTTCGTTTCTTAATAAAGAAGCTATGATTTTGGTTCTACTGTTATTTGCTATTGATGTAATTTCTGACTTATTCATTGCTTCGTTATTAATAACTGGTGTTAATGAAAAGACATCGTCACAAATATTTGACATCAACTCTGCCAAAGCAGCTTTTCGTTTAACCAGAATCTGCTCACCTCTGAATATGTAATCAGATTTATATTCTTCTGGTCTTGTATATCCTCTCATGAACAAGCTAATGACTTCTCTAAGATCCTCGTAAATCACTTCATATTCTTCGAACAGGATCTTATCATCATTTGCTTCATCTCTTAACTGAGATACTGCATTGAATTCTCTAACAATGCTTTCAATTTCCGTATAATACTTTGGTATTATAAATATATGACGTTCACAATCTGTACTGGTAGCCAAAATAGTATTTCTTATTCCAACAATAGAATCTTCACTGTGTGGGATTACACCATAGATTATTCCATCTGCTTCTATCGATTTACTCTTTATATTCCAATCGATATCATCATATATTTCTTCCTCGTCTATAAATTTAAACGCAAAAAACCTAGTCATATCTCGCTCGTTATTATATCTAGAAGGATACATATAATTATCAAAATTGGAATTATTCAAAGTTTCCTTGATAGTGATTCTATTTTTTTGTACTTCAATCAAATCATTGATTTTTCTTCGTACATCAACTCCAGATGTCTGCTTTAATCTTAAAAAGTTATTACTACGTTTCAGATAGATGACGTATTCCTTCTCAATAAGGTTGTTAATTGCTGTATTTATCTCTTCTACACTATATCGTACAGAATATATGCTAACCAACTCATCCTTTGATGGTTGTAACTTATCAAACTGTTCCAAAATGTATACTAGCGAGAGGGTTTTTACAATTTTGCTTTCTAATGAGTCAAGCTCTAGTTTCTCAAGAATCACCTCTGTTAAGCGGTAATTCTCATGAATACTTCCACTATATACTTCCTTCTTAAAAAGAGGTTCAAAATAATCGTATATCGAATCCGGTGTAATCAGATCAAACCTATCATCATCATATTTGTCGAGGAATGATGGTAATGTCGATATTCCAGGTGCAGATATAAATGTAAAAAGTGTTCTCTCATTCTGAGCCACTCTTTCTGATAATCTTGGTAAAATAAAAGTTGATACTGGATGAAGTGGATAACAACCATATACAGTTCTTTCTATTAGTTCATCTTGTAAATCACTAAAAATATTATGTTTCTGATATCTCATAACAACAACATTAAAGCTGGCATTATATTCCTTGCAAAATGCTTCCCACAAATTCCTTTTCTTTTGAATTGCCGATTCGACAATTTCATATGTCTGTGTGAAGTTGTTATTAAGATGAATATGCTTAAATCTCTCAGATACCCCTCTCCATCCATCAACCTTTTGCTTCGGTAGCTTATCAATATAATTCGCTATCTCCTTATGAGAAATAAGTATAAGATGAAGTTGTAAGTCTCCACTTCTATTACACTTTTCCGCAAAATCCTGCAGCATTTTTGTATCACTAACTGATGCCTCAGCAATATTTGCCTCTAAATATTTACTGAACTCATCATAAATGACGTACAAACCTGTGTACCCTTTTGACTTTAATCCTTTTATGGCTTCTTCATATAAATCTACTACATCAAATCCTATAAATGGATTAAATATGCTTCCTGCTGTAAGTTTTGGATAAATCTTCTCGAACTTTTCATATGCTCCAATACTATAGTTCTGCAGTTGCTCTAAAAACATACTTACTGGGTAATCCAATTCCGTTTTCAATTTTTCATAGGTGTCAGGGAATTCATTTTTCCATCTTTCTATTACATTTACTGCTGCTTTATAGTTAGTTTCAGGCATTATGTTTAATAGTCCATTCATGGATAACGTTCTATGAAGTGCCAAAAGAAATGCCTGTGATAAACTAGTATTACTTCCAGTAATTATTACCGGCAGAATCTTATTATTAGATTCATAGTAATTTTGCACACACTGAAATAGCCTTGGATTCTCTTTTATCCTCGGCATCGCTTTCTTAAATAGTTCCAAATCTCGTTTCATTAACATTGCTAAAATAGTTAATACAATATGAGACTTTCCCTTTCCATATGCTCCTACTAATACACGAGCTCTTTCATTCGAAGATGGATTAGTACTTAAAAGTACCTCTTCCATGAGTTCCAACGCAGACCTAGTAGGTATAAAGTTTTTCAATTTATCATCATTATTGAGATCATATCCTATATTTACAGAATATTGAAACCCTGATGCAACTGATATCATTTTGCTCATGGCTTACTTATACTCCTTCAGTAATTGACTCGTAGTATCTTTCTACGCATTCTATAAATGTTAATTGCTGATTTAAATGAATCACATCCAATCCGGCTGTTCGAATTATTTTTATCATCCCAATATTTTCAATAAGATGTAGAATATCAAGCATCGTTATTGCATCCAGATTGAATACCTTTCCAATGTTACATGGATTAGTAAGGAGTTCATTTAATCCTATCTCTTCTCTTCCATTTGCCTGATCTTCAATTACCGATAATACTACCCACGGATTAAAAGATTTTGCAACTGGTATTGCTTTCTTAAAGGTTTTGTTCTTCTTATTTGCAATATCTATAAGCCCTAGTTCTCCAAATGGACAGTCAATATTATTTTCTGGAGAAACCTTATCTGGGTTTGTTTTATATCGTGGCAAATATGTATTAACGATACATGTAAAATCGTCATTCAATGAACGAATTGCTACCGTAGAGTCATCCTCAGACATCATTATGTAATTTTGTATCTCTTGTACAAATTCTTCTTTTGTAAACTCTGATATATTAAATTCATTAAAGAAGAAATACCATGCTGTAGCTTCACATTTCTGCTTTGCTAGTTGATACTGCAATAAATATAGTGTCCCCAACTCCTCAATATAACGATCATTATTATAGACTTCTCTTCCAAAATCAGTTAATGTCTGTACTCGTCTTCCACCTGTCGGTTCTTCTGTCAACCCTACCACTTGCAACCAATATCGTAAGGATTTGACCATATTTGTTCCAATCCCCAAAATATCCGTCGGATTTTCGTTTTTATCTACAAACAAGTCTGGCTTAGCAACAACTCGATCCATGCCTTTGCTAAGCCACCCCTTCCTTATAAAAAATGTATCATGCGCACGAAACTTTATCGCCATGTCTATTTCCTCCTAATTACTACTTTGTTCTTAAATATTTATCCATTGTGCATCCGCCATCTAAGTATTTTGCTGTCACACACATCTTGCAATGCACACATTTATCTGGATCAATATAATACCCACCGTCTGATATTGAAATCGCTCCAGTTCTACATATAGATTCACACTTCAAGCACTTTCTACATGCATTAAATTTTCGAATTTGATATCCTACCCTTCTTTGCAAGTCATTATGATCCAGTACATTCATTGTGCGTACCTTAACCGCATACTCATAATCATCTTGACTAAACGGCTGAATTGAAAGAATTGGCACATTTGTTCTTGTGTCTAGTACAATCACTTCATGCAAAAGTTTCTTTCCTAGTTCCGGCGCCACTCTTCCAAATGGCACAAACATTCCCACCAACTCATCATCAAAAGGTCGTACCAGACGATAAATCTTTGCATAATCTTCCGTTGTACAATTTGTAAACTTTATCTTCACATCACCGGCAGCACGAAGACCATTACCACCTTGTCTTGCCTTCCACTTTCCTGTGTCTACATATACCTCCGCATCTTCTTTTCCAACCTTTTTTGCAAAGTCAATCAGAAAACCTCTCCATTTCTTGGATTGTTCTGGCATATAAATTCTGGATAAAAACTGTGCTCGCTGGTTATTGTTCGGACAACACCAACACCCTACTCTGTCATAACCAAGTCTATATGCGTCATTAAAATCCACTCTTTCAGACATTATATATAGCCATATGTCTACGTCTTTCCAAAAAAAGATTGGTGATGCGACCGTTTGCTGTTGAATCTTTACTGACTCAGCATCATCCTCTACTCTATTATACTTGCTTCGGCTCACAGACTCAGATTTTCTAATGCCATAGAAAGTTAAAATCTGTTGATTTCTATATAAACTATTGATGACTCTTGTAATCGGTCCAGTCTTAAACATAGAACAACACCAACGCATCATACGTGCTGGTGGACCAATATCTTCACACACATCATAAAATAATTGCTCTTCATTTTTAGCAGTCAAAAAAATAGCTTGAGGATGATTTTCTCTATATCTTTCCGCATAAGTAACTGTACTTGGAAATTCTAGAGTAGTATTTCCAAATATATGAACTAGACTTGGGTTGCTCAATGCTTTTACTACCACATCTGCAGTTACAGTTGAATCTTTACCGCCCGAAAATGATATCACTATTCTTTCCTCAGCAAAGTTAGATGCCGTTTTACGTACAAATTCAAAAGCTTCATCCTTTAAATAATCTAATCTTCCTCTGTTGGCATGTACAAAATTGGAAATGTGTCGATCAAAAAATTCATAACTATTTTCATCTTTGTACTTATCTAACTGACTTATCAATCTCTCTGTATCAGCTAATTGAAATGTCTTACTTGAAACAGAAACACTCTTCCCATCAATATAATACCTACTGTTAGCTGCCCATACAGATTTTCTAATAAATTCATGTGGCTTCTTACCCAACAATAGCTCCAAAAGCAATCTCTCTTCTGGAAATACAGGTCGTAAATCCGCCACCATATATTTAGTTTGCTTACCACATATCGGACATATACCCTTATCTGCTTGATTAACGTTTTGGATTATTGGTGTCTTACAATCCTCACACCAATATACCTCTCCTGGAATATCCTCAACCGTTATCTCCCTGCAAATTGGGCATTTATCGTCATTGGTCTCAATGTTGCAGTTTTTGCACCACATGTATCTTTGTCCTCATCTTTCTAACTATAGTGTAAAACGTCGTAGCTACTGATAATTCATAATATCGTTCACGCTACCTCCCAAATAATTGCATATTTTTTCTAACACTTTATTCGAGACAGGCTCTCATTTTCCCATCTTGGCAACAGTCACAGAACTTAATCCTGCATATTCTACCAAATCTTGCTTCTGCAACCTCTTTTCTAATAAAATTATCCATAAACCCGTATATGATACAGTCATATAATTTCCTCTCTTCTTTCACCAAGTGAGATTAGCTGTCGAATTAAATTATATCACTCTTTTGATTTCTATTCTATTGAAATCGTTATTAAGTCGTTATTTATTACTTTACCCACTCCAATTTTCTACTTTTTCATGCAAATTAAACGGAGGTACTGAGTAAAGAATTCTGACGTATTTTGATGAAGATTGTTTTCACCAATACCTTCTTGTGTTATCATTGCCTTATCTTTATAAATAAAAGTAGCAGAAACCTACCCAACTAAAGTTTGGTCTCTGCTACATGCCTACGCCTGTGGTAGAACCACAGTACCTATACATGCTTATGATAACCTTATTAATTGCAATCCTATTTCACGAGATTTTCATGTTGAAATAATTGCAGATGTTCAATTCCATCAGCAGAATGCAGTTGCATACAGCAGATCACAATGTCCTGTTTTGCGAAGCAAAACGGTCGCGATGCGGAGCGAGCGTACACTTATAATACTTACTAAAAAATCAAATATCCCTCATAATGATTATTATCCATCTTTGTGAGGGTGAACAATTCAAATGAGGAGGATAATGTATGCTTGATTACAAAGATATCATTATCAAACGCTATGCCTTGGAAATGTCTGGCAGAGAGATTACTATACAACAAGGTGTAAGCAAATCAGGAGTCAATGACTTCCTGAGAGCCTTCGAGAAATGTGAGTCTATTGGCTATCCACTTTCTGAAGGTATCACTAACTATATAAATAATTATTCAATAATGTTAAAATGATATTTCTTTGCACGCATTTCAAATGCATCCTGGGTTCCTTCCATAATATCACATATTTCTTTTCTAATGTTTTCATCATCCATAGTACCTTCATACTTCGTTTTGATTTTATCGGTTTCTGAATCCATCGATACAATATACTCTGCATCTCCATTAACCGGAATATTAGCATTATGTGTAACAACAATAATCTGTCGTTTCGATTTTGTCTTTTTAAGCCTGGTAACAATTAAATCATAAACCAACCTGTTGTCTAAATCATCTTCTGGTTGGTCAAGTAATAATGGTAATTTTCCATATGCCAATAGAAATGTTAAAATTGCAGTTGTTTTTTGGCCAGCAGATGCATTTGATAATGGAATGAATTTTTTTCCTTTATTTGGTTTATAAGATACCTTTAAATCATCCTCTGGTAGAAATGATATTAATCTAGCAAATGATTCTGGTGTCATTTCAGCAATAACTGACCTAGTTTTTGCTGAACAACTCTTTTTATCTTTTCCTTCATGTATCTCCTTCATTGTTTGTCTAAATTTTTCTATTCCGTTTTTATTAAAGAAGATATCAGCCAGATCCTGTATGTCTTCATCTATCGTCAAAATATCCTTTTGTAAAATTGATTTCATAATATCAACAAATGATTTTCTGTTCCTGTTTTTTACAACACTAAATTTAACATTTGTATCATTTCCTATTACACTATTAATAAATTCTATTCGTTTATCAGAAATATTTTTCAGCTCAGCCTCATATTTTTTATACAAGTTAATATATTCCCCTTTTGCCACGCCAAGCTTGTTTTTATCTGAATTAATCTTATCTAATTCCTTAACTTTAGTTCTTTTTTTCTCTAATAAATCATCTAACCTGCTAAAACTTATTCCTTGTTCCTCTAAATTTGAACACATATCTTTATATAATTTATCAGCCGCTAACACATTAACATTCCATGTCGTTAATTCAATATCCTTCTTTAACGATTCTGTATCCTTCTCAATTAAATTACATGTTTGTTTAATAGTCTCCAATCTCTGTTTTAGTGAAAGCAGGTCTTTCTCCAAAAGAGCATCTATTTCTGCATCACCTGTTTTTTCATAATTTATATCAGATTGTTGAATCTCTTTTAATAATGTTAATATTTTTTGTAATTGTTCATTTTTTGAATCAGCATAATCATTTATCTTTTTATTTTGAGATTCAAATATTTGTTTTTCTTTCAGGGCATCCGATATACCGCTTTTCTCAAATTTACTAATTTGATCATCTATATCTTTAAGTTCTGTGCCTATTTTTTTCTCTTCTTGTATTGATACATTCAAATAATTTATCTCTACTAATTTTGATATAACATTATTTAATGCTACTTTCTTATTACTTACGTCCTGGCCTAAACCTCCTATATCATCATCAATAATATTTAATAATGAATCTGAATCTACTGCCAGCTCATAGATTTGTTTCTGCGTAAAGATTTGTGCTTTGAAAAAGTCAAGATAATTCTCGTCAAGAATCTCTGTCCATTTATCATTTTCCAATCTATAGAGTTTTCGTACCTGCTCACCCATACTTTTGATTTCACTGATCTCAATTTTAAATAAGTCATCCATTCTCTCTAAGTATATATTTACTTTTGAAGATTTATTAAAAATACCTTTCTTTTCTGTACTACTTTTTGTTCTACCGTTTAGCCTATAAAAATTTTGTTGTTCTGCGTTTATTATTTCAAGTTTATCAGCTTCAAATGAATTTAATCCTCCTGCTATTGTCCGAATAATTGATGATTTTCCACTTCCTCTTCCACCAATAATTGTATTCATTTGAGGATTAAATCTTATAACAATATCGTTTTCATTTAATAATGTATCTTTGATTTCTATTGAACTAATAAATAGATCTGGATTATTATCTGGTTTCTCTTTACTCTGGAAATCTGTTCTTAATCTCATGTCAAAGGATAACAAAGCTTGTCTTACACTTTCCAATCTCGGATGGGCATCCATCTTTAACCAACTATAATGATTTCCTATTCCCCATAATCCATGATTTGATGAATCCTCTGAATAAGGATTATCAGAAAAGCTAAGCATTGGAACGCCTGCCTCATAAGCCATTTCATACGCTTTATACCATGATTTAGCTTTCTCTTCTGATATTTCTATTCCATATTTCTCACTTAAAAGCTCTGATATTTCTTTAATACTATTGTTTTTATATTCTTTCCAAATATCGCCATTTACAACTTGAACAGCATTAATATATTTTCTATCTAAAATCTTTTTGATATTATCATGACTCATTTGACTTATCCCATTAAATTCATCAATATGAGCGGCGATTACCAGTCCACCCATTTTCTGAGCACTCTCACATACATCCGTAATTTCCCCTTTACAAGTACACCCACTATCACCTAGCGAATTACTAAATATCTCGACACTGTTTAAAAACTCCTGAATCCTTTCTCCATTGCAATCTACATCAAATAAAATCAGCATATGTATTTTACTAGAATCACACGATAATTCAACTCCTGGGAAAGCTACAATGCCTGCTTGTTCACATAGTTTCTTAATATCATTTATTCCCCTATAATCATTATGGTCTGTAATTGCAATGCAATTTAAGCCTTTATTTTTCACTTCATTAGCCCACATGACGGAAGTATCTTTTTCAGCTTCCTTGTAACATTTGCTAGTCATTGTGTGTAAATGAAAATCACATTTATACCATCTTAATCCAACATATTCCATTTCTATCATTCTCCTATCTCTTGTTTACTAACCCCTATTCTTTAACTTCTGTTTTAGTGCTCACAATAATACCTGAAAGTCGAGTAATATCTACAAACTTTCTCTAATATCTCTAAGCCCGGCTGCGATAAGAACAGCTTGTCACGCTCAATTACCTCTGTAGTCCACAGGAATCCCGGCACTTCGTTTGCAAAAGTTTCGATTCCGTTCCTACAGTGGGACAGCACTGTCTGGACTTTCTTAAGGTGAGAGGGCATCCCTATGGTAAATGCTTCACAGGAATCGGCAAAAGACTGAATACATTCTTCACTCCAGAAACCGCCGTCTAAAATCATCTTGACCCGATGGATACCCAGCTCCCTGGCGTTTGCCAGGACGTAAGAAAAATTTGTCCGATCCGTAAGACTGCCATTGTAGCGGTTATAGTACAGAGGAATACAGGATTCCTCATCACAGAACATCCCGAGGTTGTACTGAGGAAGGTCTTTGCCATCCCGGTTATAACCCCGCTCGATCTGTGGCATCTTAGCGGAATAAGAAGAAACAGATGTGACATAGCTCACACAGCCCTCTCCAAGCCAGGTTTTTATCCATCTCTGAAAGAATGATCGTCTTTTTTCAGTGGAAATGGATGCAAATATACGACTGACTACCTGTGATATCAGTACTCGGATATGCCCTGTGAAATAGTTCCGCTGCTGCAGATCGTATTCTCCAATTGCCTTAGATTTATTTGTGGGTGCACCATCAGAATTTCTGAAGTACTTGATATGTTTATATACGTATTTCTCACCTTTCGCACCTATGAGTTTGGTGTGAATCCCCTTGTCATCAGGGATATGACTAGAAAGTTGCTATAAGTTGCCATAAATGTCATCTCCTTGTATGCGCTAATTATGGGCTGAATTTAGGTTGAATTTATAATATTATCTATTAAACATCAAATGAATATCATAATCCAAATTTATATTTTTATTAACATGTCCTCCATCGTCATCGAAATCTTCTAAATATGATTTAACCATATTTTCTACTTCATATACGAATATATTTGGAATGTTCAAATATTCATAATCGCTCAAATCCCCTGGTAAATTTTTAATTGAACTAATTATATCCTCTTGCACAAATTCTTCAATATCATATTCTATATCACGAATAATAGCATCTATATCGTATTTCAGTTCAGAATTGCCATCCTCATAATAGACATAACTACAGTTATTCTCAGCCCATTTATCTATGTTGACATCATAATCAGTGGCATCAATGAAATTACAGAAAAGCACTACAGATTCATTTAACACCTCTTTGCACAAATCTAAGAAACCATCTTCATTCTCAAAAAAGTAATAACATCCATCAATAATTTTAAGTATATTTTCAAAACTAAACTTTCCTAAAATTATTTTAAGTAACTTTAAGTCCTTTAATAATTCATTTATTTCATAAAAGTAAAATACATGTTCTCTAAAAAGTAATAATAATATATTAAATGCAGAAATATAGTACTTGTCATTTCTGTATTCATCTTTTAACGATATAATAAATTCCCAAATATATTTTTTGTATAAACCGTTTGTAAAACTATTTTTACCAATATATGACGCAATATATCTATTCCGTTCTATTTCATCCTCAAAATACATATTGATTATTTGACCTGATTGAAATAGTAAATCCAACTTAACTTTAAACTCATTAGCACACAAAAGATTTTGATATTGATATATTGACACCGCTGATTCAATAATGCTCTCGATTTCGAGAGTATTACTTTTTAGTTTCAATTCTAAATAATCATTTATTGACGGGTTTATCATAGATATCTTTTTGTCTCCACAATCATCAACTATTTTTAAAAAAGAATCTTGTAACCTAAATAACGAGCGTTCAAATTGATTTATTGTCATATCAATATTAGCCATATGTTGAACTCTTTTCTCAAAAGACAATTTTGCAAGTTTATAAGGAATCATCGTTCTGGAATGTGAAAACAAAGTTGTTAATAGACATCTATCTACCATTTGAATTCTTTCTTCATATTCGTTGTCCCATACTAAATATGGATTATCCAAACTCCGTGTAATGAAATCAAAATACCTATCAACAGCTATGCCTTTATAACGATTTGGGTTTGTCACAAATTCTATGATTCGAGGATTATAATTTTTATGTTCTATAATTTTCATATAATTATTATCTTTTTTAATTTCTTTAAAAAATATCATATCATTAGTATTAAAATACATATGATTATACAATATTTTGGCTTTATCCAGTTTTGGCATTACTGACATATCCACTACTTGAACTTTAAACTCATTATATTCTAAACTTTTAATAAGTTCTGGCGTTCGTTTTTTGGCCTCTTGATATATTGTAATTCTTGAATTTAAAATTAGAATTTTATTATCTGAAGCATTAACATATTTTATTAATGAAACCAATTCACCTCCTTGTGACGACTTCATTTCAAAATAAGCTTGTCCAAAACAGTCATCTAGTAAAATTATCTCTTTTCTATTTCTATCTTGAGATAACGACTTCTTTAGTGATGCCAAATCAGTTACATCAGTTGTATAACGTACACGATAATCCATTGCAGCATATGTAAATATTAGCATTTTTGAGGTTACTGTTTTGCCAACTCCGGGGTCCCCAATTAATAATAATGTGTTGGTTTTGGACAAGCATATTAATGCTTTATCATATGCTAAAGTCCTAACATAATATTTTTCATCTACATCAATAGATGATAATAACGAATCGCAATCAAGAAATATATTATTATTATAAATTTCTTGTAAAATATTTGTTGAAGCTATCCATAATTTATAATGTTTCTGCAATACATCAACATTAGATTTCTGATTTAAAAAATCATCTATTTCTATTATGGTTATTACATTACTATCAGAACTCATATATTCACTAAACATTGAATATATTTCTGAAACTCTTGCTGCTGATAGCTCTTTTGAGCAGCATATATAATACTGTTTCGGTTTAAGTTTCTTTGTCTTCTCAACCTCTTTGGCTAGAGAATTAATCAAACCACTGATATCTGTTTTTGGATAATGTTTTACCTGAACAATAATATTGGGGTTATACGTGTTGTCAGCTAAGTCTATTCCTCCATCTCTACCAGCAGCAAAACGTCGCAATTCTATTCCTAGTTTTTTAGACATAATATCTTGACATAAATATTCAAATTCAACATCATTCAGATTAGCATAGTTTAACATATTTATATATCCGCCTTTCTGCGAAAGGCACCAATGGGTTATGAAACACACAACCGTTTAGGCTTTCGCATGATGCTTTTCTTTGTTATACTCCCATTGTAGGTCGCTGGTATACTACAGAACCCGGGGAGGTGAGTGGCGGGGCTGTATAGCGGC
>DHOR01000033.1:22665-46225 GCA_002409995.1 Hungatella sp. UBA5385
CGGGGCTGTATAGCGGCAACCCCGCATATTTTGGCATCGACCGTCCGTTAAGGCATAAATGAATGGCGCAAACAAGTAGCCCGTATTCCATTTCAATAGTGCCATTATAATACAATTATTCCCATAAAGCCACTATCTTCCCCATTTAAAATCAAAAAGCTGCATATTTGTTGTTTACATAACTCCAACAAAAAATACAGCTTATTTTTAAATTCACTTCCTCACCCCAATAATATGTAAAAACCGTGCCTGATCATATACATACGTACTTAACGGCCTCATATAAGCATCATCTGTATGCGCCGCCACATATATCTCATTTCCAGCTAATCCAACAACAATCGGACTATGAGAAAAATGCCTGGCATGTGTACCAAACTGCACATATCTCCCAGTTGTACCCCCGTTCTGGCTGTCACTTCTGCAAACGGCCCCATCCCTTTATTCCCCACAAAAAATTATATAAGTAAGGGACGCCGGTCCATGACGGAGTTCGGTTATTGGCACAATAATAATACCAGCCAAAAACCTTTTTATGGTTCATGACGCCGCTTCCGGCATATATGCACTGTGATACAAAATTAGCTCAATCCCCTCCCAGGTTATCAAAATTATAATATGCAGGATTTCGCCCAAATGCCCACTGCATTTTACCTATTATAGGGTTCTATACGCACACAATTCACCACATAATCTTTTTTACAGCATATGCCTTTTATAACCGGCTCATAAAATGCTGTTGCGTTTTCCTCTTCCTCAGTTATAATTATTTAAAAAGCAAAGGCGTACTGCCATGTCAACCAAGGATGAAGAATTTTACATTGATCCTACATTATATAGCGACAGTCCTGCGTATTTATCTAATCGATTACCTAAGCAAATCAGGATTTATAATCTGCTGGACAGCCTGCAATAGAGTGAGGGTGGCTGGATCACGACCCGATAGCAACAATTAAGCATGCCATGATATAAATAAAATTTTTGATGTTGAGGTATGTAAGAATCTATTTCTTAGAAATGCCCAGAAGATAGCTTTTATCTTCTGCTGATTCCAGGGTATAAAAAGTTTCGGACAGCCATTCTTTCTAAGCAGATCGGCTATTCCCGCCTTTCTTTTGGGGAGTCTGAATTTATGGAAGAATTTATGGATATTCCCCCTGGCTCTGTGTCTGTTCTGGGGTTAATGAATGATAAGGAGCACAAAATAAAACTGCTGATTGATCAGGATGTTATTAGCCAGCCCTACTTTGGCTGTCATCCATGTATCAATACCTCCAGTTTGAAATTTAAAACCTCTGATCTTCTGGATAAAATTCTTCCGGCTATAAACTATGATTATACGCTGGTCAATCTATAGTGAACACAGCATTTTTCATGAAAATGAAATCCCAAAGAGATTGTTTAATAAACTCTTTGGGATTTTTATGATATGTAATTCTTTTAAACAATCAATATACATTTTCCAATTCAATATAGCTATCAATGTATTCCTTACGATTTTTCTCCTCTTCCGGCACTTTACTGCTTATGGTCAGCAGCAGCAGTTCTGTCAACCATAATGGAGCAATGTAGGAATTGCTGAATCCAAGGCTTTCTACATAGGCAGTCAGGATTATATCTGCCTGTTTCACAATTGGAGCAGTTACCTTATCCGTAATCACAATAATGGAAGCTCCCTTTTCTTTTGCCATATTAGTCAATGTGGTAAATATGGATGAATGCCTGGGAAATGAATAGATAATAACGCAGTCGTCCTTTGTCAAATCTGCAAACTTTTCTATAACACTGCTATCAGCATGGATATGTTTTGAAATGCCAGGAAGTAGATACAGCAGTTTGCTTTCCATGAAATCCACCAGGGAAGCCGTATCTCTAAATCCTACTATATATTTATTCTTGCTTTTTACGATTGTTGATGCTGCCTTTTCCAGTAACCCGATATCTATCTTCTCACATGTCTTCTGCAAATTTTCAATGGTGTACCCCAGTAATTTTTCTGACAATGAGATTCCTCCCGTCTTTCCGCTCATCTCTTGAAACCGATCTGATGGTGTTGAGGCTCTGCCTGTCTGTTCAAATAATTCATTTTTCATACTTTTCTGAAACTCAGTATAACCGCTATAGCCAAGCGTTCTTATAAATCTTATAATTGATGTATCGCTTACCCCAATATCCATTGCCAAATCTGATGCTGTTTTCAGATATATACTGTTTATATGATCAAGAAAATAGTTGGCAATTATTGTTTCAGTTTTGGTCAGAGAAGATGCTTCTTTGAGTTTTCTTTCAAATTCGTTAACCATGATTGTTCCCCTTGTTCTTTTTAGGCAATTATCTCATGATTTTTTTATTTATTCAACATACTTTTAGAAAAAATGATAAAAAACGATTAATTATTACAATGCTGGACCAGCTTAATGCCAAAAGACCACAGAATACAGAGATTTCCATACCCTATGGTCTTTTTCATTGCGGACTTTTTTCCCAGTTTATTGCTCTATTGCTTTAATTTTCCTCGCATAAAGCAGGGGAATTAAATTGTTTTGGAGTCCATACCTCATCTGATTTTGCCACCATTAAGGTTCCAAATACTTGGGAAGATACATTAAGCGTTGTATTTCCTATATCAATAATTCTATAAATTCCAGCAATAGCTCCCATAATATCCAGCGGTAAACCAAACATACCTAAAATAATCGCCCCTGTTGCAATTCCCCCTCCGGGTATGCCCGGTGTAGCAACTGATAACAAAGTAGAAATCACAATAAGTAAGAAAATCTGTGCTAACGGCAGTGGTACCCTAAGCATTTGTGCAACAAATATTACTAAAACAACTTTATAAACTGCTGCGCCGGTCTTACATATTGTGGGCCCAAGTGAAATTGAAAATGAAGCTATGGAACTGGGCAGCTTCAGTTTATTCGTAACAACATCCATCGTAATCGGTATTGTTCCGGTACTGGAATTCGTTGATGCTGTATTTAGAAAAATGGGAATCATAGCTTTAAATAATTTGCCCAGTTTGATTCCGGTATAAGCTTTGGTAACTAAAGCAAGCAATATAAACACCAATAAACAGCCCAAAATTTCTGTTACAATAAACATTGCAAGACTTCCAAATAATTCTTTTCCGTACTTAGCTGAAGTATATCCAATCAGTGAAAAAACTCCGATTGGTGCATAATTCATAATAACATCCAGCATCTTATAGGTTGTCTCTGCAAACTGGCCCATAATATCAGTCAAATTCTGCACCTTCTTACCCAATGCAACCAGAGAAAAGCCAAAAATCACAGTAAAAAAGATAATCTGCATATAATTATCTGACGCCATAGCACTGACAATATTGCTCGGTACAATACCAATAAAAAAGTCAGCATATGATACTTTTCCAACTGAAGAAGCATCAAAGGTTCCGCTTGCGCTTAATGATACAACATTTCCCGGCTGTATTACCACAGTCAGTATAGCAGCAACAATACAAGACACAAACACCAGCGCTGCATAAACCAGAAATACTTTGCCACCTACCTTTGCCAGCTTCTTAGAGTCCTTCATGGAAGCCATTCCACTGGCTATGCTGAAGAAAATGACTGGAACAACAATCATTTTAATCAGGTTCATAAATATATCACCTAGCGGTTTTAGCAACTCCGCAGTCCCCGGCATTACAAAGCCAAAAATGATACCTATAAAAAAACCAATTGTTATTCTCATTGCCAGATATTTTTTTTCAAATAAATATTTCATAGCAGCCCCCTCTTTAGACTATAGCCTACTGTAATTTTTTAATTGCTTCCTCTAGCTTATCTGTTGCTTCTTTCAGATTCTCTATAGAATTGGAGTAAGAGATTCTGATTTTTCCAGGTACATTAAATGCTTCTCCCGGTACAACAGCCACCCGAACTGTATCCAATAAGTATTTCGCCAAATCTTGTGTGTTCTCAATCACCTTCCCCTCATAGGATCTGCCTAGTATTCTGCCTACATCCGGAAGCAGATAGAATGCACCTTTTGAATTAGGACAGCTTAATCCATCAATTTCATTCAAACGTTTAACAAGAAATGTTCTTCTGCTGCTAAAGGCTTTTACCATAGCATTCATCTCATCCTGCGGTCCCTGAAGTGCCTCCAGGGCTGCCTTCTGTGAGATCGAACAGGTAGCTGAAGTCATATGGCTTTGTATCGCCCTGATAGCTTTTGCTACTTCTGGAGCTGCAGCAGAGTACCCCACTCTCCACCCGGTCATAGCATAGGCTTTCGAAAAACCGTTAACCGTCACCGCTAACTTTTTAACCTCCTCTGATATGGAAGCAACGCTGAAGTGTATTGCACCATCATAAATAAGTTTTTCATATATCTCATCTGCAATTATGTAAAACTGATACTTTACTGCCAAAGCAGCAAGACCACGAAGGCTTTCTTCTGAGTAAACGCATCCTGAAGGATTATTAGGGGTATTAATGACAATCGCCTTTGTACGGGAAGTTACAGCCTTTTCAATTGCTTCCAAATCCAATGCATAACCATTTTCTTCCTTAAGACTGATATGTACCACCTTTGCACCGGTAAGTCCAATCATCTCTTCATAACTTACCCAGCAGGGAATTGGCAGAAGTACCTCATCCCCAGGCCCACAGGTTGCCAGAAGGGCATTCATAATTGCCTGTTTTGCACCTACGCTGACGCAGATATCATTGGGTGAATATATAACATGATTTTCTTTTTCCAACTTTTCACTGATTGCCTTCCGAAGTTCAGCCATTCCATTGGCTGCTGTATACTTTGTAAATCCGGCTTCTATTGCCCCTTCTGCTGCCTTTTTGATGTTTAATGGAGTCCCAAAATCAGGTTCGCCGATATTTAAAGAAAGGATTTTCTCTCCATTTCTGCGCATTTCTGCTATCTTTGCATTTAAGTCTACTGTAACGGAACTTTTTACATTTCTTGCTCTTTCTGATAACATTCTTATCCCTCCTGCTTAAATCTTAGTAAGTTAAACACAGTATCCATCAATAATTTCTGTTCCCTTGGTCACCAACAGTTTCGATACCCATTCTCTTTTTGCAGTTCCATTGGCTGCTGCAGCCAGTTTCTGTTCATCCTGTTCCTGAAATTTTTTGGCTGCCTGCAATATCTCTTCGGCATCTTTTAATGGAACTACAATAACTCCATCCCAATCCGCCACGATAATATCTCCTGGATTTACAGCTATCTCACCACAGCTAATTGGAACATTAACTTCACCTGGCCCTTCCTTATATGGCCCTCCTGGTGTTGATCCGGCAGCATAAATTGGCATATCCATTTTTAAAACTTCTTCAACATCCCGAAGCGGTCCGTCCAGAATAATGCCGCCAAGATTTTTAGCACAATATGCATAT
Source organism: Hungatella sp. UBA5385 (assembly GCA_002409995.1). Taxonomy (GTDB): domain Bacteria; phylum Bacillota; class Clostridia; order Lachnospirales; family Lachnospiraceae; genus UBA5385. Next base: position 28,050 of record DHOR01000033.1, read on the forward strand.
GTAAACATAATTGCTCCCATCAGAGCTCTGGTAGAATCCGATTCATTAGAAACTACCAGTATGTCCCCCGGCGCTGCCATATTCAATGCCTGATGAATCATCAGATTATCTCCTGGACGCGTCTTGACGGTTAGAGCCGGACCTGCCATGATTGGATTCGATGGTGTGGACATCCTCTTAATTCTAGGATTCATCGCACAGGATCTTCCCATCACATCAGCTATATTAGCTGCAGGAATTTTCCTGAATTCATCAAGTAATTCTCTACCAGGTTCTGGTTTTTTTAAAAACACTCTGTTTCCTACTCCCATAATACCCTCCTTTTTTGAATAATATTCTTTTTTAAATTATTTTGTTGTATAATATACTTATACTCCATTTTTGGATAATAGTCAACATGTTTATATTTAAAATAATATATTTCAGTATTTTAATTAGGTCTTTCTACACTGAGGGATTGACTCTGATAAAACAAATTAAGATAAACTTGATTTTGCAGTGAATTTTGAATACTTTTTCAGAAAGACAGATGAGATGTTAGATGATTATATGGGGAAGTCGGCTATCAAAGGATTTTATGGTGGCATGATTGCAGTGGCCATTATCACACTGGTTAACCTGTTTTCAAAGACACCTTATGAAGCTCTGACTATAGGTCTTGCTCTGGCTGGTCTGTCTGCATTGGAATTCATGCACTATCTGCAATGTACTATGGATATAAAGAATGATGGGCATTAAAAAATGATTAAAAACCGAATGAAAGAATTGAGAGCAAGGCACAATCTAAGTCAGGAAGAACTTGCTAAGCTTGTACGTGTCCGTAGAGAAACCATTGGTATTCTTGAAAAGGGTAAATATAATCCATCTCTTATACTTGCCTGGAATATAGCAAAAGTATCAGGTTACGATTGTTCACTTTAACAGATGAATAGCAAAAAAACGCTGTTTCCAGCATACCATCTTGCTGGAAACAGCGTTTTTTTATCTAGGAAACTCACACAGCTCTTGTATTCTCCTTCAGCCACGCAGCCTCATCTTCTGTCAGGTTAGGTGAAAGTTTCTAATATACATCTTTATGATAATCATTAAGAAGCTGTTTGTCTCTTTCACTCATAAGTGTAATATCCAAAGCATCCAAGTCAATAGGACCATTGTTAGGAATTCAAATTCCAAAATTGACCACACTGATTTTTCTCAGCCTTCTTGCATACAATCAGGTTCTCTGTACGAACTCCGTGACTGCCTTCTATAATAAATGTCTGGTTCATCGGAAGTGATCATACCTTCCTCCAGCACACAGTTGTCCTGCCGTTCGGAAACCATTTCCCAGCGAATTCCATTGGGACGCTCATGAACATTTAATATATATCTTATTGTCTGCTGCAGTTGTTTCTAAAATGGAAACAACTGTACTTTCCTGTAATTCTCACCTTAAAAAAATATTTTTAAGATGCTTTGAGATTGCAGCTTTTTGTACATCAAATAACTCTATTGAAAGCACCTCCATTTTCTTGTGTTAAATATACTTACCCTTAGTCCTAAATCTAAGTAAACAGATTCAGAAACCGAATGTTTGTTCTCTTTATTATACTACAATCATCATTACCTACAATATAAGAATACATGGCGCAAAAAACCTCTTCACACCATGTATCATTTTATATAAAATGTTTATTTCCGACAAATTTCCACACATATCTCGCAATGTTCCGTAAAAGGAAAAAGATCCACCCCCCAGGCCCCCATCGCCTTATACCCCTTCTTCTCAAAATACTTCAAATCCCGTGCCAACGTCTCCGGCCCACAGGACACATAAACCACCTTCTTAGGTCCCATTTTCACCACAGAATCCATAAACTCCTCAGTGCTTCCACTTCTTGGCGGATCCATAAACACCACATCTGCACGTTCCCCTTCTTCAGCCATAGAAACCATAAACTTCCCAGCATCATTACAGTAAAACTTCACATTTTTCACATCATTCAGCTTAGCATTTTCCACAGCGTCCCTAACAGCGTCACGGTTCATCTCCACGCCAATTACTTCCTTCGCCTGTCTACTCGCAACAATTCCAATAGTTCCGATACCACAATATGCATCAATCACCCTCTCCTTACCAGTAAGTCCTGCTGCCTCAATAGCTTTCTGATACAGTACTTCCGTCTGTACCGGATTAACCTGATAAAAAGACTTAGAAGAAATGCGGAACCGGCACCCGCAAAGAGTATCCTCAATATACCCTTTACCATACAAAACCTGTTCCTTATCCCCTAAAACCATACTTGTATTCCGATTATTAACATTCTGAACAATTGTAGTGATCTCCGGATGCTTTTCCCGTAAAGCCTTTACAAAGTTGTTTTTCGATGGAAATATAGGAGAAGCTGTTACAAGCACAACCATAATCTGTCCTGATGTAAAACCGCGTCGTATCAATACATGCCGTAAAAGTCCATATCTTGTATCCTCATCATAAGTGAGGATTTTAAAGGATTTCAGCATTCCCCGAATCGTACCAATAATCTCATCTGCCTTTTCATCCTCAATCAAACATTTTTCAACAGGCACCACACGATGGGACTTTGCTTCATAGACACCGGAGATTGGATTACCTTTTTTATCATGATCAAAAACTGCATGGACCTTATTTCTATAATGATAGGGATTTTCCATACCTACAATAGGGTAAACCTTGCAAAATGGCTTCAGTAGTTTTTCTAAATTCTTCTGCTTTTGCTCCAGCTGTTTGTCATATGGGACGTTAAGAAGCTGACAGCCACCACAGCGCTCAAAAACAGGGCATAGTGTTTTGGCAATTTTATTCTCTGATTTAAATCCTGATGATTTGGCACGTCCTGATGGTTTTTCTCTAGTCATGGATTTCGTCGATTTTGCTGATGTTCTGTTTGTAATATTTTTATCTCTCGCAGGTTTTTCTTCTGACTTCGATGTACTATAAAACTCACGTTTTCCAGCGTCTCCATCTTTTCTGCTCCATCGGCTTCTATCACTTTTACTACCGTCTCTTCCATGGCTGTCACTGTTTTTTCTATCACTGTTTCTTCCGTCACTCTTTCTACTGTCGCTATCACCACTTTTTCCGTAGCTCCCACCTTTTCTTCCATAACTTCCATCATTTCCGCCATGGTGGCTTCCACTATCTCCTACACGACTCTCGCTATTTCGCATATTAGCTCCGCGGCTTCCACGATTCCCATCTCTGCCACGATTTCCATTTCCTGCAATATTCTTTGCCATTCCGCAATATCCTCTTTCCTTTTTTTAACTCTTAAATGATTTATATAATTCACACATCACAATTAATTTCCGCTAGTCCATCTTAAATGCAAATCAAATTTATTCAATCTGAAATATTATACAAATTCAATAGTCCTATTATAATACAATCCTCCCCATAAAACCACCATATTTGCAACAAAAGGACTCCGGCAAACTAAATTTCACTGGTCTACCGAAGTCCAATTACAGATAAAATAACCTACGAGTGGTTTTTTATAAAATTTACTCTTTCTGACGAAATTTTGTACTTTTCTCTAAGAATCCATTTATTACTCTCTCAACATTTCCAGTCTTTCATCACTCAATGTTCTGAAAACCTGGCAGTATTTCCGAAATCCATTCTGTCCAATTATATAAATATTGGGCATGTAAGCCATTCTTTTTTTAGAATATCCGATACGCTCCAGACCATTATCTATGGAAGTATGATTGCTCAATGCCACATCTACTTCTTTAATCATTGCTTCATTAATAAAATGGTATGATCAACATGTCCATGCGTCAATATCATTTTTTTAATTTCAGCAGGATCCCAGCCCACATCTGTAATTGATTCTACTATTGCATCAAAAGCTTCTTTAGCCGGCCATATCGCATCAATTACGATTAAGCCATCACTGGACTTTAGTACGAAACAATTCGTTTCTCTTTGTGAAACAATCAATAAATCATCAAAAATCAGGGCATGAGTAAAAAATGACATGTCTTCCATTGCCTTTATTGTTTCTTTTGTAATTATTGGTTTATTTAATCTTTGCATTTAAGTTTTGCTCCTCTATACAATTTTTTATTTTACAATTATATAGAGGCTGAACGATTCTTTGGATGCATTCTTAAATATTGTTCCACTATTTCACCTTCTCTTAAAATCTATTTTTATAAGATCTACTCCCTATACCACCATTCCCTCATCCACAATCCTCCAATCAATCGCCCCACGCCCTGTTTTCACCAGAAACTCATTAGTTTGGGAAAATGGTTTTGTCCCGAAGAATCCGCCTCTCGCCAAAGGAGAAGGATGAGGTGCTTTTAACAACAAATGGTTCGGATTGTCGATCCCTTTTGCCACTTCCTGAGCGTGATTGCCCCAGAGAAGGAAAACAAGAGGTTTGTCATAATCATTTAACACATCAAGCACATGTTTGGTAAATGTTGCCCAGCCATACTTTTTGTGGCTTCCGGCTTTACCTTTTGTAACGCTCCAGCTTGTATTCATCATAAGAACACCCTGTTTTGCCCATGAAGCTAAATATCCGTGATCAGGTGCATCAATGTCTATATCACTTTTCAATTCCTTATAGATGTTTTTCAGACTTGGCGGTATCTTAATTCCCTTCTTTACAGAAAAGCACAATCCATGAGCCTGACCTGGACCATGATATGGATCTTGTCCTATAATTACCACCTTTACATTATCATATGTACATAAGTCAAAGCAGGAAAACATCTCATCCTGCACAGGATATACCTCGTCGTTCTCCCTGGCACCATCCACTTTATTCATCAGTTCAATAAAATACTCTTCCTGCTGTTCTTTCTCTAAAAAGTCACTCCACTCATTCATGTTCAGCCTCCGTCATTTTGCTTCTTTTTCTTAAATACTCCCATATAAAAAGAAACCTTTCTCATAATGTTCCTTCCACTATAATTTCCTAATCGGAAAAAACATATAAGGCTGTCCATTTTCTTCCGGACAGATAAAATCATGTACTGCACCGGCAAGCTCCAGATTCTGGTCTTTCATATAAGCCATAACCAATGAAAATACATTCTCATCCTCGCATTTCACATAAAGATATTCATAGCCTGGAATTGTCCATTTCACCCAGCCTTCAGGTGCTTCCGCCTCATCTTTTACTTCCACACCTGCAAGATACAGGCCTTTTGTGTAATTTTCTTCCCATGGCTTGAAAGAGCGGGATAAGTCTGACATAGCTCCCCAAACACCGGCTACATTACCATTTTCATTATATTTTGCAAGAGGAAGGACTGACAGAAAATCTCCGTTGGCCTCTTCCCATAATCTCTGAATGAATCCATCTCCTTCATTGGTAGAACCTTCTTTTCCTATGATGGAAAATGACTCTTTAATACATCTTTTTATATCCATATTCATCTGCTCCTTGTAATTTCTGTAAAAGATTTTTTATATACAGATCATATCATGAAATCCATTTTGAATCTACAATAGAATAGCTACCTAAAAGAACAACAAAGAAAAAAGAAGATATGCCATCAAAGGAACTCACCCTTCATCCACATATCTTCCTATTCTCAAACATATTAAAAAGAGGTCTTTACTTAATATCAAGATCAAGAGGTTTATCCAGCTCTTCCGATACATACTTCCCATCTTTTTTTCTCTGTTTCACACATTCCGTCAATAAATACTCAATCTGTCCGTTAACGGAACGGAAATCGTCCTCCGCCCACGCAGCAATTGCACTATATAATTTTGCAGATAGCCTGAGAGGCACCTGTTTCTTCTGTGTATCTCCCATTTTCCATCTCCTTGTATTAATATAAGCTTCCTGAATTTACGATTGGCTGAGCATCACGGTTTCCGCATAATACAACCAGCAGATTGGATACCATAGCTGCCTTTCTTTCTTCATCAAGCTCTACCACATTATTTTCATTTAAACGTTCCAGGGCCATTTCTACCATGCCCACTGCACCATCTACAATCATTCTTCTGGCGTCAATAATTGCTGATGCCTGCTGACGCTGCAGCATTACAGCTGCAATCTCTGGTGCATATGCAAGATAAGTAATTCGTGCCTCGATAATCTCCAGACCTGCCTCCTGGACTTTCTGCTGAATCTCTTCACGGATTCGGTTTGCCACCACTTCACTGGAACCACGAAGACTTCCCTCGTCCGCAATTCCATCACCTGTAGTATCTACATTAGGAGCCACATCATATGGATAGACACGGACAATATTCCTCAGTGCGCTGTCACACTGCAAAGACAGATATTCCTTGTAATTATCTACATCAAATACCGCTTTTGCTGTATCAACAACTCTCCACATAACTGCAATACCTATTTCAACAGGATTTCCCAGACAGTCATTGATCTTCTGGCGATTGTTATTCAGGGTCATTATTTTCAGTGAAATCTTCTTGCTGGATAATTCCATATCAACAGTTTGACCGGTACCTGTGGAAATGCCTGACTTTTGTAAAATACCGCTTACATCACCACTCTGGCTCAGCCTTGTTTTTGCAGCCGGATTGATGGCTGTACAAAATGGATTCACAAAATAAAATCCCTCTTCCTTTAGTGTTCCAATATAATTACCAAATAAAGTCAAAACCAATGCTTCCTGAGGCTTAATTACTTTTAATCCCATAAATGGAATCCAGCCTATAACCAGCCATACGATGCTGATAATCAGCAAAACAGGATTTCCTCCATCGTCCAACATAATAGCGCCTAATACGACGCCGATACAAGCCAAAACATAAAGCGCAAGTGTAAGCAGCAAAACTGTCATACCATTTTTGCGTGATCCAATCACTTTCTCTTTCATAGCTATTTCCTCCGTTTTTATCTTTTTGATATCATAATGATATCATATAAAATACAGAGTGTCAAACTATTTTCTCACACCTGCAATATGTAAAAATCGTGCCTGACCATAATCATATGTGCTCAAAGGGCGCATATAGGCGTCATCTGTATGTGCTGCAACATAGATATCATTTTCATCCACTCCCACAATTATAGGACTATGATAGAAATGTCCCGATTCTGTACCAAGCTGCACCAGATCACCGGGAAGTACATATGCTCTTGAAGTTACCTCTGCAAATGGCCCCATCCCCTTATTTCCAACAAGAAAATTGTACAGATAAGATACCCCTGTCCAGGAAGGAGTACGGCTGTTAATACTATAATAATACCAGCCAAATACCTTAGTATGATTCATAACACCGCTTCCTGCATAAAGACACTGAGAGACAAAGTTGGTACAATCCCCTCCCATTTTATCAAAATTCGTATATGCAGGATTGCGTCCAAATGCCCACTTCTGTGCATAATCTGTTGCTTTCTGCCTGTTATACTCTGTCACTGTCATTAACTTTAATCACCACACAGTCATATTTAATTTATACAGCTTTTTAATTCATATGACATTTCAAAAGAGTTCATACCACGGAAAACCAAAATATAATTTTGCATTTTCCCTCTCTTAAGTTATAATAGTAAAAAACACAGGAGGTACTTGATTATGCAGCCAGATGACACTTTTTATATTGCACCTGAAGTAGAAACAGGCAGACCTGATAACAGCTCCAATCGCTTGCCCAAAGAAATCCGGGTTTATGATCTTTTGGACAAGCTTGATATTACCTATAAAAGATTGGATCACGATCCTACAGCAACCGTTGAGTCCTGCCATGATATTGATAAAATACTGGGTGTTGAGATATGTAAAAATTTATTTCTCAGAAATACCCAGAAAACCAGTTTCTATCTGCTTCTGATTCCAGGTAATAAAAAATTTAAGACAGCTGTTTTATCCAAACAAATAGGTTCAGCCAGACTCTCATTTGCAGAAGCAGAATATATGGAGGAGATACTGGATATTACTCCTGGATCGGTTTCTGTTCTGGGATTGATGAATGATAAAGAACACAAAGTTAAGCTTTTGATCGATCAGGACGTTCTGACAAAAGAGTATTTTGGCTGTCACCCTTGTATCAATACCTCCAGTTTAAAGATTAGAACTTCTGATCTTATAGAGCGGATTCTGCCTGCGATCAACTATGATTATACGCTGGTTGAACTTCCATATGTAGAAATATAATCTGCAAAGTTTTTACTAGTGTATTGATTACGCAAATTTGTAAAGTCAATTCAATAAGTAAATTCTTTAAATAACTCTTTAAACAAATTTTTCTTGACTTATCTTTTTTATGTGGTATATTTATATCATGAAGTTACAAATATACCACATGGAGGTGTTTTATGAAAAGATATGTTTATGGTTCATTGGGATTTCTTTCCCTGCTTGGTCTCATAGGAATATTCACTGAAGAACGGATTTTTCTTTCTTATTTAGCTTTTGTTGTTAACTTTGAATACTTTTTTAAAAAAACAGATGAGATGATGGATGAGTACATGGGGAAATCATCAATTAATGGATTTTACGGGGGAATGATCGCAATGGCAATTATTACTCTCATCAGCATGATTTCCATGACTCCTTATCAGGCGCTGACCTTGGGTTTGGCATGGGGCTGGTCTGTCAGCATCGGAATCCATGCTCTGTCAACTCTGTATTATGGATATAAAGAAAGATGGGCTTTAAAAAATGATTAAGAATCGGATAAAAGAATTAAGAGCAAGAGATAACATGAAGCAGGAGGAACTGGCTAATTTAGTAGGTGTTCGAAGAGAAACCATAGGAAATTTAGAAAAGGGCAGGTATAATCCCTCTCTGGTACTGGCGTGGAACATTGCAAAAGTATTTGAGGTTACAATTGAAGAGGTGTTTACCATAACTGATGAAGATTAGATGGATAAAAGGACACCGATATCTGACTTTACTAACAGCCAGATACCGGTGTCCTTTTATTTCGGCTTAAACAGCCTTTGTATTCTCCTTCAGCCATGCAGCTTCCTCTTCTGTCAGGCTTGGGGAAAGCTTCTCATAAACATCTTTATGATAATCATTGAGAAGCTGTTTGTCTCTTTCATTCATCAGTGATATGTCTAAAGCTTCCAGATCAATAGGAGCCATTGTCAGGAACTCAAATTCCATAAACTGTCCATACTGATTTTTCTCAGTTTTTTTACAAACAACCAGATTTTCTGTACGAACTCCGTGGCTGCCTTCAATGTAAACTCCAGGCTCATCAGAGGTGATCATTCCTTCCTCCAGAACACAGTTGTCCTGACGCTCGGGAACCATTTTCCAGCGAATTCCATTGGGGCGTTCATGAACATTTAACAGATATCCGATTCCATGACCTGTTCCGTGATCATAGTTTAAGCCTCTGCTCCAGAATGGCTCTCTTGCCACATAGTCCAGAGTTAATCCACGGCATCCATGTAAAAACTTCACAGCTCCCAGACGCAGCATACTGATTACTGTCAGAGTAAAATGCTCTCTTTCTTCCTCTGTCAGTGGCCCCACTGCAATTGTTCTGGTGATATCGGTGGTACCTTCGTAATACTGACCGCCTGAATCCACAAGATAAAGTCCTTTTGGTTCAAGCTTAGTGTCGCTTTCAGCTGTTGCCTTGTAATGGCACATAGCTGCATTAGGACCGTAAGCTGAAATAGTATCAAAGCTAATGCCTAAATTGCCTTCCTGCTCTGATCTTAAATGATCTAAATATTCCTGGGCACTGACTTCAGTGATCTCCTCTTTTCCAACATTTTCCTTAATCCAGCGGATGAATTTAACCATAGCAACGCCATCTTTGATGTGAGCTTTTCTCATATTTTCCACTTCTACTGCATTCTTAATGGCTTTTGAAAGTGCTGTAGGATTCATGGAGTCAATGATCTTATTGGAGGAATCCAGGTTATTAACAATGGCATAATTTGCTTTGGAGGTCTCTATGAGAATCTGCTGATTTCTCAGCTGTTTCACAGTTTCATAAATATCATTATATGGACAGATAGTTACTCCTAAATCCTTTAAATAAGACTTTACATTGCTGTCAAGAACTGCTTCATTGACAAACAGATAGAATCTCTCCAGAGTTACCAGAGCATAGGAAAGAATCACTGGATTGCACTCAACATCATTTCCACGGATATTTAACAGCCATACAATATCGTCTAAGGTTGTAAGAATATGAACATTTGCCTTGGCTTTCTTCATATCTTCTCTTAAATCTTTGATTTTTGCATCTGCTGATTTGCCTGCATAATCTTCTGATAGAATCCATGCAGGTTCTGCGGAAAGTGCCGGACGATCCTTCCAGATCTTATCCACCAGATCCTCCTCATAGGAAAATGTGATCTTCTTCTCTTCCAACAACCGGCCAAGTTCTGCTCCCATCTGGCTATTTACCACTCTGCCGTCAAATCCAAGGCAACCGCCTTCTGGAAGTACATTTTCCAGATATTCTTCAATGGTAGGAACCCCTTCCTGTCCCATTTTCTGCAATGTAACACCGCTTCCCTGAAGCTGTTTGCCTGCCTGAACAAAATATCTTCCATCGGTCCAGAGCCCTGCTTCTGTCATGGTAATTACAGCAGTGCCTGCTGACCCTGTAAAACCTGTAATAAAGCTTCTGCATTTAAAATAATCTCCTACATATTCAGACTCATGAAAATCTGAGGTGGGAATCATATAAGCGTCAATATGGCGCTCTGCCATTAAATTTCTTAAAGCTGCAATCCGTTCCTGAATCATTGACAACTCTCCTCTTTTCTTCTCTTATTAAATGTATTTGTTATACTATGCTGTATTCAAACCGTAATATTTCTAAATCATACCAAATCGAATACATGCATTGCGGATACCATGCTGATCTATCGAGTCAGTCACATAATCTGCTGCCCTTTTCAGCTCCTCCATTGCATTACCCATTGCAATTCCAATACCTGCTGCCTTTACAATATCATAATCATTCATGCTGTCTCCAAAGGCTACTGTATTCTTCATGGGAATCCCATAGTATTCACATAAACGCTGCAGTCCTGTTGCTTTGGAAGCTTCTTTTTCTACCACATCGCCTCCACGCCTTTCAGCAAACATATGGACCTGAATCTGTGGAAATTCCTTTCTCAGCTTATCAGCGCCATGGTCATTGCCTATATAGGCAAGAGTTCCCACAGGCAGACTCAGCAGCTTAGCGGGATCAGCAAATCTTCTCATACATTCTCCCCACAGGTCTTCATCGTGACGTTTCACATTCTCAGGATTGGTATAATAGTCCAGTTCTCCCACGGAAGCGCCCAGACTGAATTTATTATTTTCACCATAAGCAAGTATCCGGCTTAGAAGATCTTTATCAAAGGTATGATGATAAATGATATCTTCTCCAACTGTAATCTTTGTTCCATTTGAATGAATAATGGCATCAGGATTAATCTGATCACGTATGGCTGTGCTGTAATGCGAATCCATGTCACGGCCTGTAGCCACAACAATAATGTATTTTTCTCTCAGCTTCTCGATGGTTTCCATGGCACTGTCCGGAATCATCCAATCCTTATGATCTAACAATGTCATATCTACATCAAAGCTTGCAATTGACTTCATAATTTCACCCTTTTCTACTTACAATTCATTCCACATTTACCATCATAGCTTAAATTTAGTTTTTTTTCAATAAAATATACTTTGCAAAATGGAAACTTTCTGCTATAATATCATAGTGTCACGCAAACGGAGTATGGCGTAGCTTGGTAGCGCGCTCGGCTGGGGGCCGAGAGGTCGCAGGTTCAAATCCTGTTACTCCGATTTGTTTAAAATGCTGAAAGCCTTACATTATCTGGCTTCCAGCTTTTTTTATTCATCTTTTTGAATACCAACTTTACACAGAAGCACAAATTTAAATGGAGGTTATACACCAATGAATCAAAACGAAAAAATACAAATACTACAAGACATTATAAAAATGCCAACCATTAACGATCAGGAAGATCAGGTCGCCAATTACTTAAAATCCCTATTCGACCGTTACAAAATCCCTTCTCACAAAGTAGAATACGCTAAAAACAGATCAAACATAGTTGCAGAGCTAAAAGCCGGCAACGGTCCTGTCCTTGTCCTGTCAGGGCACATGGATGTAGTTTCCCCAGGAGATGAATCCACCTGGAAATACCCTCCATTTACCGCTTTCATCGAAGGAAATCGATTATACGGCAGAGGAGCCTCAGACATGAAAGCCGGAACTGCTGCCCTGGCAATTGCCATGATGGAACTAAAGGAAGAGGGGGCAGAATTTAAAGGGACTCTCCGTTACCTGGGTACTGTTGGGGAGGAGATTGGAGAATTAGGCTCCCAACAGTTGACGGAAAAAGGGTATATTGATGATATGGATGGACTGCTGATCGGAGAACCTACCGGCTATAGTATCGTATATACCCACAAAGGTTCCATTAATTATACAGTTACCTCAAAAGGCAAATCCTCTCACAGCTCCAATCCTGATTTAGGAATCAATGCCATAGAACCTCTGATTACTTTCTATCAGAAGGAAAACGAAATTATGAAACCATTTGAAGGAAAAAGCAATCACGCTTTAGGGCGTCTGGTCCACAGCATTACAGTTTTGCAGGGCGGAAATCAGGTTAACAGCGTACCGGAGCAAGCTTTCATACAGGGAAATGTAAGGACAATTCCTGAGACACCTAATGACGCTGTAATTCAATCTTTAATGACTTTAGTTGAAGAAATCAACACTTCTACAGATTGTGAAGTATCCATAACCATTGACTATAATAAGATACCGGTAGATTCCAATCGTGATTCAAGATTGATACAAGCAGCCAGACAAGTGGTAAAAGACAAGCATCATATAGATTTAAAGACTATAGGTATTTCTGCAACCACAGATGCAGCTGAATTCAGCAAAGTCAACAGACCATTTGATTTCATGATTTTTGGACCTGGTATACCTGCATTGGCTCATCAGAAGGATGAATATGTGGAAATTGACCAGTATCTTGAAATGATTGAACTATATAAAGAAATAATCAAGAATTATTTAATATAAAACCATATAAAACCATTTTCATTATTAACAATTTTAACAGCATAAACCCTCTGACAAATTTCCATTAAACTTCCATAAGAAATCTATCAGAGGGTTTAACTTTATTAATCCCTAACCAGTGCCTGAGTGCTGCACCGAAATGATCCACCCATGCTTCTGGAGATTGCAAAATCAAGATACTCCACCTTAATTCCTCTTCTCTCCAACTCAATTCCCACAGTATCCTTAAACTGAATATCTGCAATATAAACATCTTCAGAAACAGGCAGTCCGTTGATTGTCAAATACTCAATCTCCTTAGCCTTCACCAAAATCTTATCCCAGTCCTGAAACAACTCCGGAACTCCGTAGAGCAAAGCCTCTTCACTTACAATCATCAGCCCTTCACGAACAAGGCTCATTGCACAGTCAAGATGGAGCACATCAGGTTTTAAAGGCACTTGAGTTACAGTATACCCCATCGGTTCCATAAGATTTTTAAGCCAGTAATAGCCATTATCATTGGAAGCAAGCCCTGATTTTCCAACAAATACATGGTTATTATAGACAAGCACATCTCCCCCCTCTAAAAATGGCCCTTTTTCAGAATCATATCCTTCAGATATATCAGGTTTGGGCACTGCCACATACATGGCATTTGCCTTAAATGCCTCCTCCATAATCAAATCTCTCACAGGCAGAATCTCATTTCTTCTATAAGGGAAACGCAGGGAACCTTCAATCAGTACATTTCCAATAGTAAAAAATGGATCACGGACAAAGAAGTTGCTGCATCCTTCCTCCCTGTCCCTGTTTTTCTCAAAATCCGTTAAGAGTCTGGGTCTTAACACCTCTGCACCATAGGATTCCAGCACTTCTATCAGTTCTTCCCGCTCTTTTTCCCACCGTTTCTGCTCCTCCGGAAATACCTCTCCATAGGATTTACCTCCTGCATTAAGAAATCGTTCCACATGCTCAGGTGTTAAAAATGAAGTATCCCTCATTCCTTCAGGAATCATAAATTCCGATTGAGTTACAACCACTTTTTTAAGAGGAGCAAACTCACTTTTTACCATTATTTTGTTCATTATCTGTACTTCCTTTTTGTTTTTAGTTCTATTCTATCATAGCGCCTGTGTCATCTACCTGATAGCCATCCGGCGTTACTGTATCCATCAGACATGCACCTGTATCATCCAGATAATACCATTTGCCTTCAACCTCAACCCAGCCGGTTAACATTTCCCCGCTTTCATGAAAATAATACCATTGATCTTCATATAGATACCAGCCTGTAGCCATTATGCCTTCCGGAGTAAAATAATAAATAATTCCATTAATTTCTGCCCAGAGATCAGTTATCACCTCACCGCCTGCGACTTTAAATCGCCAGCCATTCTCTTCTTCTACCCAACCGCCAACTTCCATATCTCCAGGCATAATATCCATGGCTGTATCTTGTAATGCATAAGCAAAAACCTGCTCCGTTGTATAATCCTCATTAAACCAGTACTGATCCACGTATTGATAAAGAGTATCAATTGCCTCATCATCCATAATCGATACAGCATCGCTGCCGCAAACATATGCTAAATATCCCAACTCATCAGGATCTAAATTTTCAACATAGATAAGAAGTAAATGCCCTTCATCTTCAAACAACTGGTCATATAGCTGTTCTGTATAAGCGTTGCACTCTTCATCTGTATTCGTTGCTGAAACGGGTTTTACAAAACCTAAATAAGGCTGTATACCTGTCTTACTATAAAACAGCCTCATTCCATCCAATAAAGACTTCGGTTCTTCGATCCACCCCAGATCATCGTGATAATAGGATGTTTCTACTACTCTATCAGTTGAAAGCGGAATGCGCACAGACTTTCTTATAACTTTTTTCCCAGCTTCTGCCACTGTCTCTCTTGCAATCGTCTCTGCTTCTCTTGTTTCTTTTTTCTCAGTCTCAACATATGAGAAATCATTTTGTCTGTTATATGAAGTTTTTGTCTGATTAATAGCCCTGTTTATAAATACAAATCCAACAAATAATATAATTATAGAAAATATGATTAGTAATCGTTTTATCAGAGTCCTACTGGTTAGAACTCTATATCCACCAAATTCGTCATAATATGGTTCATCATAATATGGTTCGTCGTAATAAGGTTCGTCGTTGTAGAACTGTCTTTGAAAAAAACCAATTCTAGGCTTCCGATAACGAACCTGGTGATTGTTGGGTTCATGATATTGCTCCTGATTACTACTTCTTGTGGAAGAGGTGTATCCGGAAGTATATCCTGAAGTACTCCCTATTCTTCGGCCTCCGCTGCTGCGGGTATTTGTAGAACCAGAACTGCTTAATGGCCTTGAGGAGCCTGTAGTAAATGTTCTCGGACTGCTGCTGGATCTTCCGCTTCCAAAGCTGCTTCTTGAAGAACTAGAAGAGCTTGAGGAACGTCCTGAAGGTCTGCTTAATGAACTTCCTCCTGACGATCGTCCGCTAGAAGAACTGCTGCGTCCGGAACTGCTACGTCCAGAACTGCTCCGCCCAGAACTGCTTCCAGACCGTCTTTGTGAAAATCCGCCACTGCTCCTTCCACCACCTGTACCTGGTCTTGCCATACCATTCTCCCCCTTATCCTCTGCCCTCGTTTACCAGAGATTTTATTACCTTTAATTACTCTCTATCATATAATGTTTTTCATCATTTAGCAATTATTTTACTCTATTTACTAAAGGGTGATCCCTATCATAAATTACTCAAGCCAATAAGAAAAAAACACCGCCAATCTTGTGACAGGCGGCATTTCTGGTTTCAGACTTTTTTTCGTCTTGTGTTAGGTCCCATTCCCTCACGACGGGAGTTATGACTTTGATTTTGATTCTCCGGTTTGGATTTTTGTGTAACAGAATTAAACATTTCATTGGATTTCTTCTCATTATCCTTATCTTTTTTCATTTTCTCACCTCAAAAATAGTATGCACGCTTCCATATTTCTCATACAGAAATTTACTTTTTCGCTCTATCCTCCTGTATAAAATCATCATAAGCCGCACATTCTACTGATGAGGTGATGAATCATGTCTTATATTGCTCCGGCTGTCCAGGCGAAATTCGAAACACTTTCTATTGATTTAAAAAATGAGATCCTGGAACGCGATGTACAAATCAACACCATTTATGATCTGATTAATATATTGGAACAGATTGTAAATGAAGGAAATTAGTCTTTCACAAACAGTCCCTGCTGCCTTCCTAATGATGACAGCAGGGACTGTTTTCATGCTTTGATGTCTTGTTTTTTAATCAATTTCTAAAACTTATAAACAATCTTCTTGACATTACACTTTATGTAACGTTATAATCTATGTAACAACATTGGAAAGAAGGTAGGTTCATGTCAAATACTGTAAGTACTGTAATCACCATAACCACCCGTAAACAGCTGGATATCTATATGAATCCTCAGAGACAGTCCCTTTTAAAAGCAATGGATATTCACGGAATTCCCATGACAGCCAAACAGCTTTCCCAGATTCTTAAAATATCTGCCTCCTCTGTAACTCATCATATTAAACGGCTGGAATCACTGGGACTTGTAGAGCTGGATCATACGGAATCCATTCATGGCATTCAGGCAAAATATTACCGTAAGCTTCCTGTTTCGGTTTCTCTTGGAGGAAACAGAGAGGATGATCTTCAGAGCGAACGAACCCTGTTTAGCGACTATATTGTTTCCCAGACCTGGCAGTCTTTTAAGAATCACCAGACACAGGTAGCTGATAAAGAAGACATTACGCAAACAGGTGATTCTATGTCAGGAATCCTTCATTTAAAACAGGCAGATGCAAAAAAGCTCTATGATATGATTCTTGAATTTATCAGAACACACGAAACAACAGAAGATGGAACGGTTCCCTGGGAATATGTGCTGGTGGCATTTCCCCATAATAAAGGACCGGAAACTACAGTTTCAAATACCGCCAAACAGGAGCAAAAGGAGAAGTAACACATGAATCCCAGCCACATTTTACTATTCACCATTCATTACTTTGGAATTGGCCTTCTGGTACCAGTTCTTTCACTTGTGTTTTTAAGTCATGGCGGAACTTTGGCAACTATATCACTTTGCGTTGGTATTTTTGCAGTTATGGTTGTGCTTCTGGAACTTCCCAGCGGAATACTGGCTGACATGATTGGAAGAAAACGGATTTATCTGATTTCCTGCTGTTTTATGCTTGCTAATTATCTCATTTTACTCATAAGCAGAAGTTTTTTTCTTCTGGCTGCTGCCTGTGCTGTCCAGGGAATTGGGCGGGCTTTTAGCTCTGGTTCCATTGAATCACTGGAAATAGAAAATTATATAGAAACCAATGGAGTGGAGAATTTAAAGAAAATTAACAGCACTATGGCTGTCACAGAAAGTGCTGGACTGGCTCTTGGTTCCATTGCTGGTGGACTGTTAGGTTTTGCAGACCCTACATATACTCTTCTGATTATTATTGCTGCAGCCTTACAGATTCTTTTATTTATGTTAACTATCTTCACAGTCAGGGAGAAAAAACCAAATGTCAGCCATCAGCCTCCTTCTGCAAGATTAAAAGAACACCTGGCTCAGCTTGTTAATTCTCTGACTCAGTCAAAGCCCATTGTTTCTATTATTCTTATGTCATCTGTCACAGGGCTTCTCATCTGCGCTGTGGAGATTTACTGGCAGCCCTCTCTCAAACTAATTCTCCCAGACAATATGGACTGGCTCCTGGGTGTGATTACCTGTTTAGGATTTATAGGCACAAGCTTTGGGAATAAAGTGGCTGAGTGGTGCTCTCTCACAAAACAAAAGCATTTATTCATACTGCGGATTTTATTTGCATGTTCTATTATGCTTTTAGGTTTAAGTCATAATGTATGGATGTTTATGGCTATATTTGTATTGATCTATATTCTGCTGGGAGCAGGTACTCTGGCAGAGAATACACTGTTCCATACTGCCATTCCCAATGGGCAGAGGGCTTCTATGATGTCTGTTCTCTCTCTGTCTCTGAGAGCCGGCGGGCTGGGAACTTCCCTGCTGGGGAGCCTGATTGTAGCTGGAATTTCTCTCAGCGCTGTATGGGTTGTTGTGCCATTTATTGCAGTTATTATTGTAGCAATTGTTGGAAAATTCGCAATTAAATGAAAATTTACAATTGGGGTTCGACCCTT
>DHOR01000033.1:46438-46922 GCA_002409995.1 Hungatella sp. UBA5385
AAGGGTCGAACCCCAATTGTAAATCAATATTAATATATACTATCTAAAACTAAATACAGGCATTCCAGGAAAGCCGCAGTTTCCTGTCTGACAGGAATCCTGTCCATAACACTCCTGACCATCTACACACTCCCAACAGTCTCCACAGCCCTGATCATAACAGTTCTGTCCGCCGCAGGTACCATTGCTGAAGCAGTCATTTCCCTGGTTGCAAGACCAGCTATTTCCGCCATTCTGGCAGCTTTGTCCATTGCCGTTAATCCCCAGCTGGCCAAGAATTCCGCTGATGTTCATATTCCCGTACTGTCCGCTGCAATTTGTCATAGCGCGGTTCATTCCACCTATCTGAAAGGTTGCTGCCTGTGATGTCATAGGCGCACCTGCTGCGATCAGTGCGGTTGCTGCTGCTAATACAAAAACTGGTAACTTTCTCATGGTAATTTCCTCCTTAATATGTTACATAATTATTACATTTCTGTTACAA
>DHOR01000033.1:47091-47368 GCA_002409995.1 Hungatella sp. UBA5385
TTATTACATTTCTGTTACAAAATGTATCATAACATACAGGATATGGAATTACACTAGGAGAAATATGGCAGGCCTTACTTAGTTTTCCAGTTCATCCATAGCCAGTTTAAGCGCTCCCATAATTCCCTGATTATCATTAAGACTTGGAAGAACGATGTAATTATCTATATCATCCAGCTCTTTTGTCTTCACATAACCATTTAACTGACGTATCACTTCCTGCCTTACAAGTGGCATCATATGCTCCTGATGCATCACTCCACCGCCCAGAATAATC
>DHOR01000033.1:47551-47811 GCA_002409995.1 Hungatella sp. UBA5385
ATCACTCCACCGCCCAGAATAATCCGCTGAGGAGATAAGGTTACTATATAATTTACCAGTGCCTGCCCGATATAGAATGCTTCCAGCTCCCAGACCTCTTCCCTGTCAGCCAGATCAATTCCCTTCTTTCCCCATCTCGCTTCAATGGCAGGACCAGCTGCCAGACCCTCCAGACAGGTTTTGTGATAAGGGCATTTGCCTTCATAAGTATCATCGGGATGTTTGGCAAGAAGCATATGACCTGCCTCCGGATGAAGCAT
>DHOR01000033.1:47982-49652 GCA_002409995.1 Hungatella sp. UBA5385
ATGACCTGCCTCCGGATGAAGCATGCCGTGAAGCAGCTTTCCATTGGTCATCACACCTGCACCTACTCCTGTGCCAATGGTAATATACATACTATTATCAAGTCCCTTTGTAATGCCCCAGGTAGCCTCTCCCAGAGCTGAACCATTGACATCTGTATCAAAGCCTACAGGCACTCCAAGGGCCTCCTTAAAAGCTCCTACAATGTTATAGCCACCCCACGCCAGCTTTGGTGTGGTGGTGATATAGCCATAGGTCTCTGAATCTCTATTTAAGTCAATTGGTCCAAAACAGCCAATTCCGAGAGCCTCAATTTCCTTATCCTTAAAATATTCAATCAGCTTTGGCATAGTGATATCCGGTGTTTCCGTAGGAATGGAAATGCGTTCAGATATCTCTCCATTTTCATTGCCAATTGCACAGACCATCTTTGTACCGCCTGCTTCCAGTGCACCTAACCTCATGATAAAACCCCTCCTTTGTTATTCCGGATTGGAGCAGATCAAAGACATACGTCCTTCAAATCTACACTCTCCAAATCCTGCCGGTACAATAAAATGGCTTCCTGTTTCCAGAGAAATCCCATTGACCGATCCTTTTCCTGCAATTACGCTTACATTGGTAAAATACCGTTTAAAATCCTTACTAAATACTCCGTCAATATCAAACTTATCCACAGAGTAATATTCACATGTAACCAGATGAGTCTGCACTGCACCGGATACCTTAACAGCCACTGGCTTGGTCACTGTTTCTTCAAATGGCGCCACAATAGTATCAATACTCTGCTCTACATGAAGCTGTCTTGGCCTGCCATCGGAAAGCCGGTCATAATCGTATACTCTATATGTAATATCACTGCTTTGCTGAGTTTCTAATATCAGGGTTCCGCCTTTTATTGCATGGAGGCAGCCGGGGTTAATCTGGAAGAAATCACCTTTTTTCACAGGCACTTTGCGGATAAATTCACTCCAACGCTGTTCCCGGATCATAGACTCCATCTCTTCATGATCTTTAGCGTGATGACCAATTACTATGTCTGTATCCGGTTCACATTCCAGAACATACCAGCATTCTGTCTTGCCAAGGGAACCATTTTCATGAATTTTAGCATAGGCATCATCAGGATGAACCTGAATGCTTAAATCATTTTTAGCATCAATAATCTTCACAAGAAGAGGAAACTGATCTCCCGGATAATTGCCGAACAATTCAGGTTTTTCCTCCCATAAACTGCTTAAAAGCCTTCCATCATACTTGCCGCCGTCAATTCTGCAATCTCCATTTTTATGAGCACTGACAGCCCAGCACTCTCCTGTTGTATCACTGGGAATCTCATATCCAAACACATCACGGAGCTTTGTTCCGCCCCAGATCGCCTCTTTAAATACAGGCTCCATAAATAGCAGTTCCATATGTTTTCCTCCTACTTAGTCAGTCAATAAAATGATTTCATTTATATACAATCTTTATTCTACCTGAATATAGGAAAAAGGAAAAGAGGTATTTGACTTTTATTTAACGGAATTGTATGATTATGAAGAATTAAGGTGGCTTTGCATTAAAAAGGAGGGACCATAACATGATTTGTATCATAGATGATCAGCCTGTATTTTATGAAGAATTTGGTACAGGTAAGCCGATTCTGTGTATTCATGGATTTCCAGAAGAT
>DHOR01000033.1:49886-51126 GCA_002409995.1 Hungatella sp. UBA5385
ATCGAACCCGTTATGAAGTCATTGGAGAATTACAGGCGAATATATATTGATTTACCCGGACTTGGACAAAGCAAAAGGAATCCGGCAATTTTAAATGCCGATGATATGCTGGTTTTTCTGACTAGATTTATAAAAGAAGTCATCAAGGATGAAGCATTTCTGTTAACAGGCCTTTCCTATGGCGGTTATCTGTCCTTAGGACTGATGCTAAAAAGCGGCTTAAATATAAAGGGAGCATTCCTAATATGTCCTTGCGTAATCACTACACGTGAGAAACGTAAGCTGCCACATAAGGAACTTCCTGTTATAGACCAGGATTTAATACCTCAGGCTGATAAATCAGAGGATTTCCAGGATTTTATGGACTATGCAGTTATCGCTTCCAATGAAATATGGGAAAGGTATCAAAAGGAGGTCTTACCTGGGCTAAAAGACGGTGACTCCAACTTTATTCATGCATATCAGAAGGACGGATATGGTTTTTCTTACGAATCCTCCTTAAAAGATATTAGTTTTAACAATCCCATTGCAGTTATTACGGGAAAACAGGACAATTGCGTAGGTTATGAAGATACCTGGGAGCTTGTAAATCATCTGCCGCATTTAACCTTTGCATGTCTTGACTGGGCAGGGCACAATCTGCAATTGGAACAAAAGTCATTGTTTGATCTGCATTATATTACATGGTTAAATAGCTGTAAGGATACAGACTAATTTTACTGGAAAGATTCTTCAGGTTATGGAAAGAGATGGAGAGGTTCAGATAACTAAGATGATATTAATAAAAAAACAGAGGTACCGAAGCACCCCTGTTTTCCTAAACCTCTTGCAAAAACCGCAGGATTGGTTTATAATCGAATTAGAAACCGCAGGATATTGGTGTGTCCAACGGTTGCACAAACGGAAACTTATAATGAGTTAAATACTTTAACGGATTACAAGGCTATCCCCTATGGCATTAGGGGATAGCCTTTACGTTTACTTGCGGTTACTTCTGTCTATGTACGTTAAAACTGCAAATACAACCAGTAAAAGTGTAAGCACTTCTAATGTGTTCATACTGACCTCCTTCCCGTTTCCGGAAAGGTCAACCGCAGACTATCCCCACTTGCTCTAATCTGACTGAAAATCATTATATCATGTGTTGTAAAATATTGTCACTCTTGTTGTTAACTAACAATCCTTCCCATACACCTCAATCTGAGTCAAAGCAGGGAATGGTGACGGATCATCAGCCTTA
>DHOR01000033.1:51287-51872 GCA_002409995.1 Hungatella sp. UBA5385
AATGGTGACGGATCATCAGCCTTAATCAGTTCGCTGACCTTCACCCAGCGAATCCCCTTCTTCTCAATAGCAAACACATGTGGTTTCACGCTTTTTTCCATTTCCACAACTTCCTTACTTCCATCAGAAAATGTAAATGTAGCCTTCACCCACCAGTTGTCATGAGGGAAATCAGCTCTTGTATACAATACAATCTTATCAAAATCAACAGGTCTGCCAAAATCCAGAGTCATCTCCGCATCGTCCTGACGATTAATTCCCCATGATTCATAAGGCCAGTTGCCATGGGATTCATTGGCAAGAACTCCGTCAATGGAGTTGCGCGCTGCAAATACAGCCTCTCCTCTTGTCTCCACATTGGCAAATGCATGTGGGAAGCAGCCTGGATCGCCGTGCTGGTCCATTACATTTTTAGCAAGATTCCTATATGCGGAAACTTCATAATCCTCAGCTTCTCTCATTGTCAGATAGTGGAGATTCCCTGTAAATGACTTTGGATTATAGGAAACCCTTTTCTCTTCAAAAGGAATGGTATAGATAATTTCCTCCTTAGTCACATAGACAAGGGACTCATCCATTGTATCA
>DHOR01000033.1:52071-52986 GCA_002409995.1 Hungatella sp. UBA5385
TTGTATCATCCACACGGATCACATAATGCTTCTTAATCTCACTGGTTCCAAATACTATGGTATCCCCAGCCTCATATTCACCTTCAAATACAAGAATTGCCTGCTGCTTGTCACAGACAGATGCCTTCACTTCACCACTTAAGTTTTTCACTATAATTGATAATTCAGCCATCCTTATCCCTCCTGATCTTCCTGTTCAAAATAGTCTTTATATTCCACTTCGATCTGGTGTTTCATACGTTTCATGCTGTAATAAAGGTGTTCCTTCAAAGAACGTTCCAGCCCTGATAAGTCCTTTTTCTCCAGCAATTCAAACAATTCCGTATGTTCCCTGATAATTCTTGTAAAATCAGTCTCTGTAACAAAATCCAGCATACGGAACCTTGTATAATGAAGCTGCTGAGCCTGAATCATATCCCATAGCTTCATTTTACCTGTCGCCTTAAACCAGATAGCATGCATCTCTGCATCCATGCGGTAAAACTGCTCCGGCTCAAAATCCTTTTCCTGAATGAGAGCCTGTTGCTTGCGGATCATATAGCGGACCTCTTCCATCCAGAGAGGTGTGGCAACCTCTAAAAAATCTCTCATAACCATGGTTTCCACAGCTACACGCATATAAATCATCTGCTTGATATTATCTAAATTCAGCAGGGTGACCTGTGTTCCGAAGTAAGGCACAGTTTTCACGAACCCCTGCTCCTGAAGCCGTCTCACAGCTTCCCTTACAGGCGTCCGGGATACACAGAACCGTTCGCAAAGTTCATTTTCACTGATCATCTGTCCAGGCTTTAATTCCAGATCCAGAATCTCCTGCTTCAATGTTTCAAACACCAGTTCACCGCGGTTTTTATAATTTTTTGCCTTCTCTTCCATGATACCCCTCCTGCATTTTTTAAAAACGGGGTTCGACCC
>DHOR01000033.1:53184-82514 GCA_002409995.1 Hungatella sp. UBA5385
CAAAGGGTCGAACCCCGTTTTTAAATATCTGACAATTTACTGTGGCTGTTTGCCGATGTATGCTAAAATACCACCATCAACGTACAGAACATGTCCGTTTACAAAGTCAGAAGCTTCAGATGCCAGGAATACTGCCGGACCTGCCAGATCTTCTGCTTCACCCCAACGTCCTGCCGGAGTCTTGGAAATGATAAACTGGTCAAATGGATGTCTGGAACCATCAGCCTGAGCTTCACGAAGTGGAGCTGTCTGTGGTGTTGCAATGTAGCCTGGTCCAATACCATTACACTGAATGTTAAACTCACCGTACTCAGATGCAATGTTCTTGGTTAACATCTTAAGACCGCCCTTAGCAGCTGCATATGCAGATACTGTCTCACGGCCAAGCTCGGACATCATAGAACAGATATTAATGATCTTGCCGTGTCCCTTCTTGATCATAGCTGGAATAACAGCCTTAGCTACGATAAATGGAGCGTTTAAGTCAACATCAATTACCTGTCTGAAATCTGCTGCAGACATCTCTACCATTGGGATACGCTTGATGATACCAGCATTGTTAACAAGAATGTCAACAACTCCAACTTCCTTCTCGATCTGAGCTACTAAAGCGTTAACTGCATCTTCATCAGTAACGTCACATACATAGCCATGAGCTGTGATGCCCTCTTCTTTATAGGAAGCAAGTCCCTTATCTACTAATTCCTGTTTAATGTCATTAAAAACAATAGTTGCACCAGCTGCTGCCAGTCCCTTTGCAATAGCAAAGCCGATTCCATAGGAAGCTCCTGTAACAAGAGCAACTTTTCCTTCAAGTGAAAACTGTTTCATATCCATGATTTGTTTCTCCTTTACTCTAAAATTGTTAATCAGTTGGTTATTTGGTCAGTTATTCCGTCTTTCTATTTGTATGCAATCATTATTATTTGTATACAAACTCGACGCTTGTATATAGATTACCATATCCAACATTCTTTTTCAATATACATTTTTAACAAACAATCTTCCAATTATTAGTACAGTTTTAAGAAGGCATATTTACAATATAAAAAGGAGCCTGCCCAAGCAGACCCCTCATCCCGAAAAACTCCCCGGCCTCCATTGGAAGCCGGGCTATTCGCTTATATGCACTTTCCTGTTATTATTTATTACAGTTTTTTTAATTTCAGCCACAGTCCTCTTCAGCAGCTTCTGCTGATGTTCCCCAGGTTCTGTCACAACCACAGCCTCTGTTACAGTTATTGTTGCAGCCGCAGTCATTATTATTATTGTTTGCTGCCCAGAAACCATCACGGAAACCATTGTTATAACCTACTCTGTATCCTTCTCTGAAACCACGGCGGAAATCACTGCTTCTGTTGCCGCATCTGTTTTCTTCTTCTCTGTTGCAGCTATTATTCCAGTCGCAATTATTATTGCAGCCCCAATTATTGCAGCGCCAGTTATTGCAGCCACAACCTCTATTGCATCCACAGCCTCTATTGCATCCACATCTATTACAACTCATATGATCAATACTCCTTTAAATATCGGGTTTGTACTATATCATATGCGTTTTCAGTTGATGTGTGCAATTTTTAATTCTATTTTTTCTTGCTCACAGGATAGCAGACTTCAGTAATAAATTCCTCCGGATTAGAACTATTTCCAGGCCCTATATGATAGATATTAAAGGACAGCCCCGATAATTCATAACCATTATCCTTAATCCACTGAGCCACTGCCTGATTAACAGACTGAATCTTCTCATATCCCCCCTGAAATACAGCCGATGCAAAAGTAACCTCAGGAACTGTTTTAAACTTCACATGCTCTGTATCATTATAAGTTCCTGCAACAGTTGTCTGTATTTCTGCATCAATATCCCACTCCTTATATTCCCCATCATGATAAATGGTCATTGCATTGGCAGGTTTTCCCTCCTGCATGTTCAAATGAGCAGTTTCCCCATACAACATCTGCCATAAGATCCCCTCTTTATCATAAGAAGGAATTGCCTGGCGCACACTTGCCACATACCGCTCCGGAAGAGTTTTTAAAGTCACATTGTAATTCATAATATTACCATCCTTTCTCAGCCATCGGATCGTATTATCAAGAAGTGCAATGCGCTGCTCCAGCTTCTCCTGCTCATCTTGTAATTCTTTTAATTTCAAAATGAGAAACTGCTCCATTTCCTCAGTATTTTCATATTTGGAAAGGATTTCCCCAATGACAGACAGACCAAATCCCATATTTTTCAGCCCATGAATCCGCTCTGCCAGCAGCAGCTGGGACTCATCGTAATACCGGTATCCGTTGAAAGGATCAATATTCTCAGGCACCAAAAGCCCGATTTCATCATAATGGCGAAGCATACGAATGCTGATTCTTGATAACTTTGAAAAATCTCCGATTTTTAACATGATTGATTCACCTCACATATATATATGTATTTTGAGCTCTACTTCACTATAAAACATACCATAATGTGAGAGTCAAGGATAATCTTTAAAAATGTTTTACTCCTCTTACACAGGCGCCGTCAACTCAATATGATTTCCTTCACTATCCTCAAATTCAGAAACCCAGAAGCCACCAATCTGTTTTAAAGGAAATACCACTTTAAGCCCCTTCAGCTTTTTCTGCAATACATCAAGTGATTCCACTTCAACACTTGGCAGACAGCTATTCCCGAAAATATGATACTCTGCCATTTTTTCATAAGCAAATAATCCCAGTCTGAATCCATTTACATCAAAAACGCTGTAAATCTCATCTCTTTCTGTTACTTCATACTCAAAAAACTTCTCATAAAAATCAATAGCACGTTCCATATTCTTTACACAAAGATACAATGACCTGATACTACATTTCATAAATATTCTCCTTTTTTGCAATTGTTCCAACTTTTGCTCAAGGGGTTCGACCCTTTGATACAAAGGGTCGAACCCCTAAGTAAAAAAACCACTACTGTAAATGCTTATCCAGCGTAAATCCTCTCCCTCTCACCTCACGCACTCCGTTAATAATCATAAATGCCTTAGGATCAACTTCCTGCACACAGTGGTTCAGCTGACTCAACTCTCTATTGGGAAGCACGCAAAGCACAGCCTTCTGATCGATCTTCTCAAACCCAGTCTGAATGGACAAAAACGTAGATCCTCGATCTAGATCCTTCTGAATAATCTCATTAATCTTCTTATACTCCCTGCTGATAATCATCACCTGCACATCACCGCCGCCAAATACAAGTACCTGATTTAAAACAACAGATGTGAGCACAACCGACATCATGCCATAGAGAATCTCCTCAGTATTGGAAAATATAATCTGAGACAATAAAATAATAATATCAAAGCAATACATGGAAAGAGCGACTGGAAACCGGAACTTCTTATTAAGAATCAAAGGCGGAATATCCATACCACCTGTAGAACCACCTAAACGCATAACAATCCCAATACCAAGCCCAATGAGCATACCACCACATAAAGCTGCCAGCAGCCGGTCACCTGTTAAATGGTTAAATGCCTCTATTTTCGTAAACTGATTGAGGAACACAGGAAATACCACAGTGCTGACAACAGTAGTGAGAGCAAACTGCTTACCAAGAATCCACAAACCTACAATGAACATAATGATATTAAGAACCGTTACAGTGACTGTAATATTAATATTGGTAAAATACAACACTGTTCTGGCAATTCCTGTGGCACCTCCCACTAAAAACTGATTTGGAATGGAAAATGCAGAAAGCCCAAGGGCTACAATGGCATTTCCTAAAATGATTCCAAATATTTTTTCAATTTTCCTCAGCATAACAGATCATTTCCCTTCTTTATTTACAATCCGATTCAGATAATAATGCCATCATGATTATACTTCATTTTCCCTGATTGTTCCATATATTATTCCTTTACCATAAAAACTAAAAAACGCCCCACACCGCAGATCATTCTGCAGCATGAAGCGCTATTTCCCCATTAATTCATTCATCTACACATTCACATCAATATCCACCAGCTCCATCCCATCATCTACCTCATGAAGATAAAGGTCATCAATATGCCTGCGGATCACCCGTTTTCCTCCCACATCGCCTTCCAGCTCCATGAGTTCCTGCCGATATCGATCAGAAAAAATAGCAGGATTCCCCAGATCACCCAGATTGCAGAGACAGCCGATTCCCTTGCCGCTTGCCTTCCAGCCACTAACCAGCTCCTCAATTGTCATCGCCTTCAGATAAGGCTGATCACAAACTGCAAAACAGTAGGCCCAGTCTCCCTCCAAATCCTTCAGACTGTTGAGAGCCAGGTGAATGGAATGGGAAATTCCAAGATGGCTTTCTTTATTTTCCACCACCTCATAACCATTTTCCCGAAGCTGGTTTCCAATCTCCTCATATTGAGTGACACAAACCTTCCGGTCAAACAGATCAGGAGAAAGCTTGTCCACCTCATCTACAATATACTGATACATAGACTTTCCCCGAAAATTATGGAGAAGTTTATTTCCCCCAAACCTCCGGCTGTCACCAGCAGCCAGCAGAATCAGTGCCAATCCCATATGAATCCCCCTCCATCTACATTTTCCCTTCATTATACCCTAAATGTTCCAATCAGGCACGTAGATTTTATGAGATTCTTTTCTTTTTACTGTTTAAAATAGCCTCTAAAACGCCGCCGCCAATGGCAGACGCCTTATCTGACACTGTATAACAGCTTTCCACCACTCCCCTTGGATCAATATCACCAGACTTCATACCAAAATGCACAGGAACTCCATCCTGGAGCAACCCACGCACCACACCACCTACCAGGGCGTAAACAGGCTCTGTGCCGGAATAACCAACAAGCTGTCCTTTTTCCACCACAGTTCCGATGGTCACTGCTCCCTTAAAAATGCCATCAGCTGTTGCCCGTATAATCCGCTCTTTATCATAGCCGCCGATCACTCCCGGTACGCCTGTATTGGGAAATGCACTTCCTTCCCAGATACAGCGGCCAAGATTATGACCTCTTTTTGTTTCTACAACAACATGGCAGTCATTCCCTGCAGTAAATCCAGGGCCTACACCTATAACAATATCAGCATCAGTAATGGAAGTTCCCAGATTTACCTTAGCCAAAATAGAATCTACCACTACATCAGGTTTCCATATTGTTCTGATTTCACATGTTTCATCTACAATCACAGCTACTTTATCCTTAATAAGTGCCGCTTGGATATCCTCCGCATTATGGCAGAGAACACCCTCCACATCTTCTACTAAAGCAGTATTTTCATAAACAGCTCTGGAAAATGCAACAGTTCTTCTTACAGTGGTAGGAATTGCAATATCAGTCATTACAACAGAAAAACCACATCTGTGAAGTCTGCATCCAATTCCCGAAGCCAGATCACCTGCTCCCTTAATCAGTACTTTCATCTCATTATCTCCTGATTTTTTCTCTTTCTCAATTAAAACAAACCGGCAACTACGCATTTCCCCTGAAGCTCAGGCTCCAGATGTTCAATTATTGCCAGTGCTTTCAATACTCCAGACTCAACATCTGCCTTATTCAACAGTATACGGTACTCTCTGTTTCCAACAGATTTTCTTGTTCCCTTTTCACTGGATAGAACTGCTGCTGCACAGGCAGGTGTAATTGGCTCAGCCAGCCCCTGCCACAGACCTGATTCTGTAAGAAGCTCTTCTGCCAATTCCTTTCGAAAACACTTGTCTTCAAATGTCTCCCCTATACAATCCAGCCCCATACAGCCAATCACTGCATCTGTCTCTTTTATCAAAACAGGCTCACCGTCTCTTGGAATTTTAAAAGGAAGACGTTTTGCTCCGTCCGCCTCAATGAGCAGCACATCTGCAAGACCTGCAAGTCCAGCCAGCTTATCCTCAGTCATGCCTTTTAACTTACGCATACCAGATTCATTTTCTGTTGCTGTTACAGGAATCCCGGTTACCAAAACCCAGCCTGTAGTAAGGTTTCCTGACTGCTCCAAACACTGAACTGATCCGTTCTCTTCAAAATCCAGCTTCTCCGCAATCCACTTCCCAACATTAACTGCACAATCTGCCAAAACCACCATACGGTCCGCAGGGTGCTGAATATGAGTACTGGTAGTTACAATCACCCTTTTCCCCATTTCCTTCAGTTCATCTGCCAGCCTGTACATAGAAGTTGTCTTGCCGCCGCCTCCAACAAGAGAAATCACCATATGCTTACGGAAAGGAAGGTTCAGTGATTCCCATAAAGTGGATTTTTCCTGCAGCTTTCCATCTTTATACCGATAAACCATCTTCCTTCCCTCCTCGTCAATAATCATAATTATATGATAAACACCAGAATCAATCCAGTTCCATTCTCTTCTTTCTTTTCACATAGCTGCCTGTTTTCTCAAGCACTACCTTGCCATCTTTAGCAGCCAGATTTCCCTTTAAGTAAACCTCTTCTGCCTTTCCCTTCACCTTAGTGCCTTCAAAAGGACAGTAATCCACATTAGCCACCTGATTCTCCACAGACATAGTCCATTCTGTATCAGGATTCCACACTACAATATCAGCATCACTGCCTGCAGCAATTACCCCCTTCTGAGGATAAACACCATAGAGCTTGGCAGGATTCTCAGACAACAGTCTGCACATCTGCTCCAGCTTCAAATCACGCTCAACAACTCCAAAGCTATAGATGAGAGCAGGGCGGGATTCCACTCCCGGCATTCCATTAGGAATCTTAGTAAAATCATCTTTACCAGCTTCCTTCTGTGCCATTGTAAAGCTGCAGTGGTCAGTAGCAATGGTCTGAATATGATTTTTCTTAATTGCATTCCACAGCCTTGTGCTGTCCGCTTCCTTCTTAATGGTAGGAGCGATCACATATTTACTGCTTTCAAATCCCGGAAGTTCATAAACACTTTCATCAAGAAGCAGATACTGAGGACATGTCTCAAGAAATATCTCCTGCCCCCGTAACCTTGCATATTTAATCTCCTGATATCCCTCTCCGGAACTTAAATGAACAATAATAACCGGAGTATCCACAAGCTCAGCAATCTTTAGCAGTCTGTCAATGGCCTCTGCCTCAACAACAGCGGGTCGTGTCTTCGGATGTGCACTTGGACCATAATGCCCCTTTGCCTTCTCCTCTTCTACCAGAGCCTCAATGAGACCTTTATTCTCACAGTGAACCCCGGCAATACCGCCCACTTCCTTTAAACGCTCCAGCACCTGATAAATTGTCTTATCATCCAATACCATATCATCATAGGTCATATAAACCTTAAAAGAAGAAACCCCTTCGTCTACAATGGACTGAAGTTCTTCACTAATAGCAGGATTCCAGTCGGAAAGAGCCAGATGGAAACCATAATCACAGGATGCATTGCCATCAGCCTTCTTATGCCAGTTATTAAGGGCTGTATGAAGATCCTCCCCCTTATACTGGGTAGCAAAATCAATAATCATAGTAGTACCGCCGGCAAGAGCCGCTTTGGTTCCTGTTTCAAAATTATCCGCTGTAGCAGTTCCTGATACATGGAGATCAAAATGGGTATGAGCATCAATAAAGCCTGGAAACAGCAGCTTTCCTGTTACATCAACAACTTCTGCATCATCAGCTTCAATAGAAAGACCCACAGCCTCAATCTTACCGCCGCTTATGAGGACGTCTGCCTTTTCACTGCCTTTTCCTGATACAACAGTACCACCCTTTAATAATTTTTTCATAGGATTTCTACTTCCTTTCCTTTCAAATGAAACAGCGCAGATGAAGAGAAATCTCCCCACCTGCGCCCCTTCATTTCTAAAAAATGATCATATATAACCGTATTCCGTATCTTCAAGGGACAGGGACATACGGAACATTCTTACATTACCAGATAATCATAATCCCTGCACACAGTTTCCATCAATTTGCAAAGTCCTTCCGGAATTCCGCTGTCTGTGGAACCTGCCTTCCAGGTATAGTCATTGCCAAGGAAACGAACCTTACAGGTAAGATTTGCCTTGTCAAGAACTGTAAAGCCCTGGTTCTTGCTGTTTTCCATATCTGCCTCATTGGCAAATAATGTGAATTTATCACGGTATGGAGCACTGCTGTATGGACAGAAGCTTTCACAGTTTCCACACTCATTACACATATAATCTACGTGAATGATCTGGTGTTTCTCCATGCCAGGTACGATAACTGCAACATTTGCACGGTTTGGACAAACCTCTGTACAGTTTTCACATACTGTAGAACAGGACAGACAGCGATAGCCTTCATTCTTATCCTCGCCCATTGCAGCCAATACACCACGGCGGTTATAGAGACCCTCAAGTTCCACTGTATCATCAAAATCTCTTGCAGCTTTCTTGCCAAGGATTGCTTCAGCTGCCATACGTGCATCTCTCATAGCCTCAACAACAGTAGCAGGTCCGTATAAACCATCACCAATTGCATAAATGCCTGCAGCGCTGGTTTCCAGAGTCTTTTCATTGACCATAGCTGTTCCGCGGTCATTGACATTGATTCCGTTGTTCTTTAAGAAATCAGAATTCACTTTCTCACCAACAGCAGCAATCACTGTATCTGCAGGAACCTCAACAGTTTCACCTGTCTCAACTACACCTCTTCTGCCGGAAGCATCTACTTCTGAAAGCGCCATTATATTGCAGAGAAGCTTGCCATTCTCCAGCTTCACGGGAGCTAACAGTTCCTTGAACTCCACACCGTCTTCCAGTGCCATTACTAATTCTTCTTCATCAGCTGGCATGTAGCGTTTTGTTCTTCTGTATACCAGATAAGCATGCTCTACGCCTTCTGTTTTCTTAGCAGCTCTTGCAGTATCCATAGCTGTGTTACCGCCACCAATAATTACTACATTCTTGCCAATATTTAACTTCCCATCATTCTTTTTGTAATCTTCCAGAAAATCAAGAGCATTGACAGTCTCTCCAGCTTCCAGTCTGATGATACCAGGTTTATAAGCACCATTTGCAAGGATAATATTATCATATCCTGCCTGCTTTAATTCATCAAGGCTTTTCACTTCTGTGTTCAGCTTCACCTCTGCGCCATAAGCCAGACAGAGATCAATATCCTTCTGGATATCCTCATCAGTAATACGGAATCCGGGAATGATGTTCTTAACAACACCGCCAAGGGTGCTTTCTTTCTCAAAAATAGTTGCAGGTGCGCCGTTCTTAGTCAGCATATAAGCTGCAGTCAGACCAGCAGGGCCACCGCCGATAATGGCTGTTTTCTTACCCTTTAATTCTCCTGCCTTGATCTCCTTCATCAGATCATCATAACCGTTACGTGCACAGATCAGTTTCACGCCCCGGATATTAACAGGATCATCATAATAGTTACGGTTACATTTGCTCATACAGTTGTGAGCACAGATAACTCCGGTAATAAATGGAAGCGGATTCTTCTCAGCAATAACTTCCATAGCCTCTTTATATTTGCCCTTTTCGGATAACTGTAAGTAGGTGGTAACGTCCTGATTAATCGGACAGCCTTCCTTACATGGAGCAACATAACAGTCTAAAAGCGGAACTGTATCCTTTAACTTTCTGTCCGGGAATGGCTTAAAGGACTGAACGTGACGTGGGTCAGTGAGAGCTGCTTCTGCCAGTTTGGCAGTCTTCTCTATGCTTACCCCTGTAAACTCAACATTTACACCTTCCAGTATCTCAGCCATCTGAACCACTCTCTCATAACCGCCCAGCTTTAATAAAGTGGTAGCTACAGTTACAGGCCAGATACCTGCATCAACAATATTCTTAATGTTATGATAATCAGCACCGCCTGAATAGGAAATACGAAGTTTTCCGTCAAATTCCTTAGTCAGCTTCGCAGCAAGAGCGATGGACAGCGGATACAGGGATTTACCAGACATATACATCTCTTCGCTTGGAAGCTCATTCTCCTTCACATCAACCGGGAAGGTATTGGTAATCTTAACACCGAATTCCAGATTCTTCTGTTCAGACAAAGCAATTAAGCGTTTCAGCATTGGAATTGCATCCTCATACTGAAGGTCATCTAAGAAATGGAAATCACCGAAAGCTATGTAATCGTATCCCATATCATCCATGGTCTTTCTGGCAAATTCATAGCCTAACAGTGTTGGATTACATTTAATAAAGGTGTTAAGTCCCTTTTCTTCTATTAAATAAGTAGCAATTCTCTCAATCTCCTGTGGAGGACATCCATGAAGAGTTGACAGAGTGACTGAATTACAGATATTGGCAGAAATGCTTTCAATATCCTCTTTGGTTACTTTCTTAAACTGATCCACATGATCCAATAAGTACTGCTTACAGCTCTTAAATATCTCTGTATTACCGGCATCCTTCAATGCTTCAATGAAATGATCAATCTTTGGAGATTTGATTCCTTCCAGATCGTATCCAACACTCATGTTAAACTGGAAGCCATCCATAGCGCCTAAATCAAATTCCTTAGCCATTACGCTTAAAAGGAACCAACCCTTGATATACTCCTCTTCTGCCTGGGGAACATAAAGCTCTGTAGACCATTCACAGTTATAGCCTTCATCATCAGCTTTAATACATGGTTTGCTCACCGGCAGATCTTCACCGTCCAGAATCTGAACTGTCTTTAACTCAAAGAAACGGCTGCCTGTATAATAAGAAGCCACAATGTTCTGTGTCAGCTGTGTATGAGGTCCTGCAGCCGGTCCAATGGGTGTTTCAAGGTTACGTCCGAAGATTTTCCGGTTGTCCTTGCCGCTGGCCGCATAAGATTTACGAACTCCAAATACAGTGCCTTTCTCGTTGTGTTCTTTCATAATCCAATCCACCAGCTGTGGAAATGGAATTGGTGTCATAATATCGCCCATTCTTAACCTCCTGTATTTAGGAATCCCTCCCGGCAATCTGTACCCTGTTGATTAAATGACTGCCGGTTAAAGGTTCCTTGTGAATATTCATTGTAAATTTTAATTATAAATAATATAAACCTTGGTTTCAAGAACCATTTTTTTCAATAATTCATACTCCGGCTTTCACCGCTCCTTTAATTCTTATCTGCTGTTGATCCGGTTAGCAAGCTCTGCAGCCGCCTGTCTGCAGTCTGCCATTACCTTCTCTTCATCAATGTTTGTAAGTACACGGTCTTTCATCAGAACCTTACCATTACCAACTGTTGTTACTACACTGCGGCCTGTCATACCAAACAGAATATGGCTGTTGCAGTTGTCACCGTTCATAGGTGTCAAAGGAATATAATCAGTAACGATTACGTCAGCTGCATAACCTTCCTTCAGAGCGCCTAATGGCTTCTTAAAGTAACGGTTTGCAATAGTTGCATTGCCCTCAAACAGCATCTGCGGAATCTCACCCCATGCTGCATTAGGATCACATAAGTGATGTTTGTGAAGGATATTGGCAACCTTGTAGGACTCTAACATGTCATGAGTATAACCATCTGTACCAAGTCCTGTTACAATGCCTCTGTGTACAATCTCCATAGTTGGAGGACAGCCACAGGCATTGCCCATGTTGGATTCAGGATTGTGAACTACCATAGTATCCGTATCCTTAATTAACTGCATCTCATGAGGATTTACATAGATACAATGACCAAGAAGAGTTTTCTCTCCTAAGATATCACAGTCCATCAGTCGGTCCACAATACGTTTGCCATGTTTCTTTAAACAGTCATGAAGATCTTCAATTCCCTCTGCTACATGGATGTGATAGCCCACTTCTGAAGGCTTATTGGCTGCAGCCAGCTCCATAGTCTCATCAGAGATGGTAAACTGAGCGTGCATACCCATCATACCTGCTATCATATCACTGTCATCTTTTAAAGCATGACGGATAAATGCAGCGTTTTCCATAACGCCCTCTTTTGCCTTATCCATGCCGTCACGGTCAGATACTTCATAACATAAGCAGGAACGAACTCCTGTCTCTCTTGCAGCTTCTTCAATCTTAAATAAGGAATCTGTAATGTGTCCGAAGCTGGCATGATGGTCAAATGTTGTGGTAACACCATTCTTAATAGAATCAATATAAGTAGCCATCGCACTTAATCTGGTGTCTTCCAGTGTTAAATTGCGGTCAATGGTCCACCACATTCCATCTAAAATATCCAGGAATCCCTTTGGATCGTATCCCTTAATACTCAAGCCTCTGCCAAAAGAACTATAAATATGCTCATGTGCATTAATAAATGCCGGCATAATTACGCCGCCTTTAGCGTCTATGTATTCTGCATTTGGATACTCCGCTTTAACCTCTTTTGTTGTTCCCACTTTTACAATGGTTGTTCCGTCCATTGCCACTGCTCCATCTTCAAAAAATGGTGCGTCAGGGTTTCTTGTAATCATTCTTCCATTACCAATAATCAGCATGCTTTCGTCTCCTTTTTTTCATAATTATAGTAAAATCTAAAAAATTTTCAGCATACAGTGTGCACATAGGTCCTTCCCCAATGTCTATGCCATGTACTTGCATATTGCATAGTAATATTGATATTACTTATTACTTTTAGGCAGAATCTACCATAATGCTACTTCTATAGGTACAGTCTAACACCTAAAACCGAGAAAAGCAAGAGTTTGGAACAAAAAAAATTAGTTAGCCTAAATTTTTTTTAGAAAAGCTATTGATTTTTAATTTTTTTATGTTATGATGAGATTAGAAAGTCACAAAGCGAGGGGGATACAAGATGGATTCAAAGTTAGAGTTATTGACCCAAATTGCCCACGGTGTTGCAGCTCATTTTGGAAACGCCTGTGAAGTAGTTATTCATGACTTGAGGAAGGAAGATATAGAAAGCTCCATTGTCTATATTGAAAACGGCCATGTAAGCAGCAGAAAGCTGGGCGACGGCCCTTCAGAGATCGTTTTACAGACTCTGAACCGTGATCCAAGCAGCTTAAAAGACCGGCTTTCCTATTTAACAAGAACTGATGACGGAAGGATTTTAAAATCCAGTACCATCTATATAAGAGGAAAAGATAACACCATCGATTATATACTGGCACTTAACTACGACATCACAGGACTGCTTACTGTAGACAATGCATTAAAATCACTGATCTCCACAGCAGAGATGTCTATGGAAGACAGGCAGCCACGGAAGATCACACACAACGTCAATGAACTGCTTGATACCTTAATCGAGAATTCAGTTGCCCTGGTAGGCAAGCCTGTGGCTCTTATGAGTAAAGATGATAAAATCACAGCAATTCAGTATTTAAACGACGCAGGAGCATTTTTAATAACCAAGTCCGGTGACAAGGTTTCCAATTATTTTGGAATATCCAAGTTTACTCTCTATAGTTACATGGACGCCAACAAGGAGAAATGAGAAATCATTACTATATAATAAGAAGGAGAATGAATCATCATGAAATCAATTGAATGGGTTGTAAACACAATGCCCAAAACTGAAGACAAAAACTTACCTGTTATGGCTATGGACGAGATCAGGAAAGTTAAGACCTTCCATGAAAGCTTTCCACAGTACAGCCAGACACCACTTGTTAAGCTGGATCATATGGCCGAATTTTTAGGTCTTGGTCAGGTTTTCGTCAAAGATGAATCCTACCGTTTCGGCTTAAATGCATTCAAAGTGTTAGGCGGTTCTTTCGCAATGGCGAAATACATAGCTCAGCAGACAGGCAAAGACGTATCCGAACTTCCTTACAGTGTTCTTACTTCTGATAAGTTACGTGAGGAATTCGGTCAGGCAACCTTCTTTACCGCAACAGACGGCAACCATGGCCGTGGAGTTGCATGGGCTGCCAACAAGTTAGGCCAGAAGTCAGTTGTATTTATGCCAAAGGGTTCCACAGAGACCCGTTTAAACAACATTGCTGCAGAAGGCGCTACTGTTACTATTGAAGAATGTAACTATGATGAATGTGTTCGTATGGCTGCAGACGCTGCTGCTAAAACAAAGAACGGCGTAGTTGTACAGGATACTGCATGGGATGGCTATGAAGAGATTCCGGCATGGATCATGCAGGGTTACGGAACTATGGCACTGGAAGCCAATGAGCAGTTAGAGGAATACGGCTGTGACCGTC
The DNA here is from genome assembly GCA_002409995.1 of Hungatella sp. UBA5385. Lineage (GTDB taxonomy): Bacteria > Bacillota > Clostridia > Lachnospirales > Lachnospiraceae > UBA5385. The sequence goes on from DHOR01000033.1 coordinate 67,219, forward strand.
CAACTCATGTGTTCATTCAGGCAGGTGTAGGTTCTTTAGCCGGAGCAGTTCAGGGTTACTTCGCAAACCGTTATCCAGACAATCCTCCTAAGGTTGTAGTTGTTGAAGCTGACATCGCTGCTTGCCTCTATAAGGGCGCTAAAGTTGGCGATGGAAGCATTCAATTTGTAGGCGGTGATTTAATCACCATCATGGCAGGTCTTGCATGTGGTGAGCCAAACACTATCTCCTGGGATATCTTAAAGAATCATGTTGATACCTTTGTTGCTGCTCCAGACTGGGCTGCTGCACAGGGAATGAGAATGTTAGCTGCACCTGTTAAGGGTGATGCACCAATTTGCTCCGGTGAATCAGGCGCTGCTCCATTCGGTGTCCTTGCTGCCATCATGATGATGGATGAGTATAAGGAATTAAGAGACCACTTAGGTCTTGATAAAGATTCAAAAGTTCTTCTCTTCTCTACAGAAGGCGACACAGATCCAGATCGCTACAAAGCAATTGTATGGGAAGGCAAAGAGAGTTAACTTAAGAAACAATCAATATTTCACATTATATGGAGGGAATTAAATTATGGATTACAACAAAATTAAAGAAGCTGCACAGGGCTATGAAGCTGCTATGACCAAGTTTTTACGTGAAATCGTTGTTCACCCAGGCGAGAGCTGTGATGAGAAAGCTCACGCTGACCGTATCGCAGAGGAAATGAGAGCTGTTGGATTTGACAAAGTAGAAATCGACCCAATGGGCAACGTTTTAGGCTACATGGGAACAGGAAAAACATTAATCGCTTTAGATGCTCATATTGATACTGTTGGTATCGGCAACAAAGAAAACTGGAACTTTGATCCATACGAAGGCTACGAAAATGATACAGAAATCGGCGGCCGTGGTGTTTCTGACCAGTTAGGCGGTATCGTATCTTCCGTATACGGTGCTAAGATCATGAAGGACTTAGGTCTTTTAAGCGACAAATATACAGTTTTAGTAGTTGGTACCGTTCAGGAAGAGGACTGTGATGGTCTTTGCTGGCAGTACATCATCAACGAAAGCAAGATTCGTCCTGAATTCGTAGTATCCACAGAGCCAACTGATGGCGGTATCTACCGTGGTCAGAGAGGACGTATGGAAATCCGTGTTGATGTTAAGGGTGTTTCCTGTCACGGTTCTGCTCCAGAGCGTGGTGATAACGCAATCTACAAAATGGCTGACATTCTTCAGGATATCCGCTCTCTCAATGAGAACGATGCAGCTGATGACAAGGAAGTTAAGGGCCTTGTAAAAATGTTAGATGAAAAATACAACAAAGAGTGGAAGGAAGCTAACTTCCTTGGCCGTGGTACTATTACCGCTTCCGAAATCTTCTTTACCTCTCCTAGCCGTTGTGCAGTAGCTGACTCCTGTGCTGTTTCCTTAGACCGTCGTATGACAGCTGGTGAAACATGGGAAAGCTGCTTAGATGAGATCCGTAACTTACCAAACGTTAAGAAATACGGTGACGATGTAACAGTTTCTATGTATGAGTATTCCCGTCCTTCTTACAAAGGACTTGTATATCCAATCGAGTGCTACTTCCCAACATGGGTTATTCCAGAGGATCACGATGTAACAAAAGCACTGGAAGAAGCTTATAAGGGATTATACGGCGATACACGTATCGGCGCAGCTGAAACAGTTGAGATGAGAACAGCTCGTCCTCTTACAGACAAGTGGACCTTCTCTACAAACGGCGTTTCCATTATGGGACGTAACGGAATTCCATGTATCGGTTTCGGACCTGGTGCAGAGGCTCAGGCTCATGCTCCTAACGAGAAGACATGGAAGCAGGATCTGGTTACATGTGCAGCAGTTTACGCAGCACTTCCAACAATTTACTGCAAATAATATAAGTTAGATCATATAAGTTACATATAATTTAGTTTACAAGTTACCTTTTGTTACCATATATGCCGGCAGCAGATTTCGTGGGGTTACGCTTAGTCTGCTGCCACCCCTAAAAATCACTCTGGTCCCATTTCCTCACTTCCTTCCCCAATTAAGAGAGGATTGAGGCCTGCATGATAAAAGTACTAAACACGAAACACTAAACAACATATCATTTCAAATTTTAGGAGGCTTTATTCGTATGAAAACTTTACAGACTTATATCGACAAGTTAAATTCCTTAAACTTCAAAGAGATGTATAACAGCGATTTCTTCTTAACATGGGAGAAAACAGATGATGAACTGAAAGCAGTTTGGACTGTAGCTGATGCTCTTCGCTACATGAGAGAGAACAACATCTCAACAAAAGTATTTGAGAGCGGTCTTGGTATCTCTTTATTCCGTGACAACTCCACACGTACACGTTTCTCCTTCGCTTCTGCCTGTAACTTACTGGGCTTAGAAGTACAGGATTTAGACGAAGGCAAATCACAGATCGCTCATGGCGAGACTGTTCGTGAAACAGCTAACATGGTTTCCTTCATGGCTGATGTTATCGGTATCCGTGATGATATGTACATCGGTAAAGGCAATGCTTATATGCACGAGTTTATGGACTCCGTTGCAGCTGGACATAAGGACGGCATCTTAGAGCAGAAACCATCTTTAGTAAACTTACAGTGTGATATTGACCATCCAACTCAGTCTATGGCTGATATGTTACACATTATCCATGAATTCGGCGGACTTGAGAACTTAAAGGGCAAAAAACTGGCTATGACATGGGCTTACTCTCCTTCTTACGGAAAGCCACTGTCAGTTCCACAGGGAGTAATCGGCTTAATGACACGTATGGGAATGGAAGTTGTTTTAGCTCATCCGGAAGGCTACGAGGTTATGCCTGAGGTTGCAGAGATTGCTAAGGCTAACGCAGAGAAATCCGGCGGTTCCTTCCGTGTATCCAATGATATGGCTGATGCTTTCAAAGATGCTGATATCGTTTATCCAAAGAGCTGGGCTCCATTTGCAGCTATGGAAAAGAGAACAAACCTTTATGCTGACGGCGATCAGGCTGGTATTGACAAGCTTGAGCAGGAATTACTGGCTCAGAACGCTAACCACAAAGACTGGTGCTGTACAGAAGAATTAATGAAGACAACAAAAGACGGCAAGGCTCTCTATATGCACTGTTTACCAGCTGATATCAACGATGTAAGCTGTAAAGACGGTGAGGTAGTAGCATCTGTATTCGATCGTTACCGTGATCCATTATACAAAGAAGCAAGCTACAAGCCATATGTAATCGCTGCTATGATCTTCTTAAGCAAGTTTGAGAATCCACAGGAAGTATTAAAGAAACTGGAATCCAACAAATCTCCAAGAATTTTCGAATAATTCGAATAGTTTAATTAGTTTGGACATTTAAAATTGGGGTTCGACCCTTTGTAGCAAAGGGTCGAACCCCGGATTTAATTCGGAGGGTTTATATATGAATAAGAAAAAAAGAATTGTCATAGCTTTAGGCGGCAATGCCCTTGGCAACTCCCTTACAGAACAGATGGAAGCGGTAAAAATAACTTCAAAAGCCATTGTAGATTTAATTGAAGAAGGCTGTGAAGTAGTTGTAGTTCATGGAAACGGACCTCAGGTAGGCATGATTAACAATGCTATGAGCGCTTTAAGCCGTGAAGATGCAAACCAGCCTAATACTCCTCTCTCCGTTTGTGTTGCCATGAGCCAGGCTTATATCGGCTATGACTTACAGAACGCTTTAAGAGAAGAATTAATGAACAGAAACATTACCAATGTTCCTGTAACAACCATGATCACTCAGGTTCGTGTAGATGCAGAAGATCCTGCATTCCAGAATCCAACCAAGCCAATCGGTCAGTTTATGACAGAGGAGCAGGCTAAGGTTGCTGAGGAAAAATACGGATACATCATGAAAGAAGACGCAGGACGAGGCTATCGCCGCGTTGTTGCTTCTCCTAATCCGGCTGAAATCATTGAGATCGGAGCAATCCGTTCACTGGTAGACTCCGGACAGCTTGTAATTGCCTGCGGAGGCGGTGGAATTCCTGTTACCTTAGAGGGAAATCACTTAAAGGGCGCAAGCGCTGTTATCGATAAGGATTTTGCAAGTGAGCTGCTTGCTGAAGAATTAGATGCAGATTTTTTAATTATACTGACCGCTGTAGAAAAAGTAGCGATCAACTTCGGCAAACCGGAAGAGAAGTGGTTGGACGATATCACAACAGAAGAAGCCAGAACCTATATGGACCAGGGTCATTTTGCTCCAGGATCTATGCTTCCTAAAGTACAGGCTGCTGTGACATTCGCAGATTCCAAAGAAGGGCGCAATGCACTTATTACTTTGCTGGAAAAAGCAAAAGACGGAATCCTGGGGAAGACCGGAACTCGCATTCATCAGTAATTGCTTTCGGGTAACCCAGGGATCAATCCTCCTTAGGTTATCCTGACTACTTACATAACCTAAGGAGGAACTCTTAATATGAAAGATATAAAAAAAGATCATGCTTCTATTTTTCAGCTGGATGGTATTCCTAAATTCTCTCAGGCTCTGCCTCTGGCACTTCAACACGTTGTAGCAATGATTGTAGGCTGCGTTACTCCGGCTATTATTGTTTCCAATGTCTCCAATTTAGAAATGGCCGACCGGGTCATTCTTATTCAGGCAGCCCTTGTGGTATCAGCCTTATCAACTCTTCTTCAATTATTTCCTATCGGTAATAAAAATGGTTTCCATCTGGGATCTGCCCTGCCGGTCATTATGGGAATCAGCTTTGCCTATGTTCCCAGTATGCAGGCCATTGCTGCGGATTTTGGTGTTAGTGCTATTTTAGGTGCTCAGATCGTCGGTGGTATTGTAGCATTTATCGTGGGCTGCTGTGTTATGCGGATACGTAAATTCTTCCCTCCGCTCATTACAGGAACCGTAGTATTTACCATTGGACTTTCCCTGTATCCTACCGCAATTAACTATATGGCCGGAGGTGTGTCAAGTCCGAATTATGGATCATGGCAAAACTGGATTATTGCTTTTTTGACACTTACAGTTGTAACCGTTCTAAACCATTTTGGAAAAGGTATTTTTAAGCTTGCTTCTATATTAATTGGTATTATTATAGGTTATATAGCGTCTCTGTTCTTTGGAATGGTTGACTTTACAAGCATTGCAGGTTCAGCTCTGTTCCAGGTTCCAAGACCCCTTAATTTTGGCATTACATTTGAGCCATCTTCCTGTATTGCCATAGCTATTTTATTCGCAATTAACTCCATTCAGGCCATTGGTGACTTTACAGCTACCACCAGCGGCGCTATGGACAGAGAACCAACAGACAAAGAGCTTCAGGGCGGAATTCTCGGTTATGGTATAACCAATATACTGGGTGCATTCCTGGGAGGGCTTCCTACAGCTACATATAGCCAAAACGTAGGTATTGTAACTACTACCAAGGTTATCAACCGCTGCGTTCTGGGTCTTACTGCAGTGATTCTTCTGGCTGCAGGTTTAATTCCTAAATTTTCCGCACTCCTGACCACAATTCCTCAATGTGTTCTGGGAGGCGCTACAGTATCCGTTTTTGCTTCCATTGCAATGACAGGAATGAAGCTGGTTATGACAGAGAAAATGACATACCGCAACTCTTCCATTGTAGGTCTTGCTGCTGCCCTTGGTGTAGGCGTTTCACAGGCTACAGGGGCACTGGGCACCTTCCCGGATTGGATTGTTACTATATTCGGCCGTTCACCGGTTGTTGTGGCAACTATTGTTGCAGTTATCCTGAATATTATACTTCCTAAAGAGGGCTTTAATGGCAACTCATAGCTCTCAGGGAAAAACAAAAATACATATAGATATATAAAAGAAGCGTCAGGCCAATCATCGCCTGACGCTTCTTTTTATGAAGAACACTTTATCCTTTTATCCCTGTCCTTAATTAATTGTTCTGAGCCCTTCGCTGAGCCCTTCACTTTTATTGGGCCATTCCTTCGATCCACGCTCCATCTTGGTTAACATAATATCCGTCAATCCATTGATTGGCATACATGGCTCCCTTCCTTCCATCTGAAACAGGATTGAGATAGTACCATATATTATTAATCTTCTGCCAATCACTTAACATTGCTCCTGATCCGGATAAGTAGAACCAGGCATTATATGCAGGATCAAACAGCCAGCCTGTCTGCATAGCCCCCTGTGTACTTCCTTCTGCCGGATTTAGATAATACCAGTTATTTCCCACAAACAGCCAACCTGTTACCATATACTGGTCATTATTAAAGTAATACCATACACCATTGATTTTGCCCCATTCATTCTGAGCATAACGTCCGGAAGTGGTTAAGAAATACCAGCCAATATCATTTCTTCCCCATGTACCATAGAGAATGTTTTCTGATTTTGTGGAGGAACTGCTTCCGCCTCCGCCTCCGCTGCTGCCAGGCACACTTGGTGTTGCTACTGTTATCTTATCTGCAGTTACAATTACTAGCGGGCCAAAATCAGAGAGCGTAAAGCTGATTCCCGCAATGGCACCGTCTGCCCCACGAATATATTGAGGCTCAATGACCTTCGTATTATTGGCTCCATAAGAGATCACTACTATAGACTTATCTGCTGCTTTTGTCAGGAAATCAGCAGGAAGGGGCATACGAATTTCCACTGCTGCACTAGCACCTTCGCCAGTCAGAGACATATTCAGCTGAATGGCATCGTCTGCGCCAATATTCGTATAAGTTTGCTTGATATCAGCTATAATCTTATCATTACTGATTTTATCAGCAGCTGGAAGATCATCAATAATCAGAGCCTGATCCTTTGAAAGTCCCAAAGCTGTCACTGCAGTTACATCAATACTTGTTGAATTGCCAGAAACAGCCTTTAGCCAGCCTGCATACAAGTTGGAAGTATCGGTTACATCGTATTCACCCATCTCATTGAGAGTTACTGCTGAAGCAGCATCTCCTTCTTTCTTCAGCCACACAGGGGTTTCCAGATATCCTTCCCCTTCCGGTGCCCTTAAATCATTATAAGGAATATCCTCATTCCTTAACCAATATTTACCATCTTTTTCATAAGCCTCCACTTTACGTGTGGCATTAGAAGCTGTTGCTGGTGTAGCATCTGAAGGGCTGGCCTCTGTAATAAATTTTCCTTCTGCAGCATGAAGAGTTATTGTTTTTTTACCGCTATCCTCCGTTGCTGCCAGTGAAGTAATTCCAGAAGAAGATAAGGCCATAATCACCGACATGATAACAGCAACTGATCTTCTTAATTTTCGCATTTGCATTAAAACACAACCTCCTTTTAAACCTTTCAATCCTACCTGTAACATGTGCAATACACGGACAGCAGCTGTGGGGGGAGACATGCATGTCCGCGTATGCAACTATATTAAGTATAAAATATTTACAGTAAATAACAATATGTGCTATGAATTGTGCTTCATATTTTGTTACATTTTCCATATTTTTCCATTATTCTTTGACAAAAATATAACCATAATCTATAATTAGACTATATAGTTGTCAAATAATAGCAGGTTTTGTGGGGGAGGTATACCTATGATAGCCTTTGGAGAACTGTTAAAATCATACATTACAGAAAGCGGTTATACAGTTTACCGTTTATCAAAACAAACTGGAATTGAACGAACCGGAATACATAGGGCATTGTCCGGACAGAGAATCCTGTCAGAAGATGCTGTTTATAAGCTGATGGATTTTTTACAGTTGGAAAGCTTAGAGCGGGACAAGCTGATGGAGGCCTATGAGATTGAACGCATGGGAGCTCAGACCTATTATCAGAGAAAGATTATAAGGAGTATCATTGAGGCTTTAACTCTTGCCTGTGAAACACCTGCTTTAGAGATAAACACTCCTAAAAGAATTGAGGTGCCGGAGAATCTTTTTACCAATCATACGTTTCTTCATGGAAAATACCAGATAATCAGCCAGCTGGGGCTTTTGATTGAACATGAGCTTTATCAGGTGGACAGTCCTTATATTGGGCTTTTTATAGGTCATGATCAGGGCTTTTTAAACCGTATTATCCCAACCTATCATCCCACTAAAAAAAGCGGGAGCCTGTCTTCTTTGCCAGTTATTGAACAATTAATACCATTTTCCAGACAAATGGTTCCCGATGATACAGACATTTTAAATTTAGAACTTCTCCGTACCATTCTGCCCTTCAGCCTTACAGTAGGAGCCAAATATCATATCTACTATTACTATACCAGCTGTTCTTATGAATTTTTTGACAATCTGATTTTCCCGTACTATATCATACTGAAGGACTGTGTGGTTCTTCTTTCCGCCGATCTTCAGCATGCGTTTTTATGCAGGTCAGAAGAATATATTGATTTTTATAAAAAACAGTTTTCAGAAATCTTAAAGCAGTCCAAACGACTGGTAAAAGAATTCACTGAGACCATCAATATCATCGAACATTTTACAGGATTTCCTCCATTGGCAGATCGTCAGTATTTTATAGAATATGGACCATGCATACTTTCCTCAGCCGATAGCTCTATTCTTGACCATATGCTCCCTGCAGATGTTCCAGACAGGGACTTTGTTCTTAAATATATGGAAAAAGATGTGACTCACCTTCAGTCTGTGGATCAGCCCTATTTTATTTTTACACAGGAAGGTCTGGAGCTTTTCATGGAAACAGGTGTCATCACAGATTTCCCTGAAGGTTTTACTCTCCCTCTGTCCCCGGAGGACCGGATGAAGATATTAAAACGTCTTTATCAGTCCTGTGTGGAGGAAACTCAGGTAATCGAGATTATGAACCCCGAAGGTATCGCATTTCCTGGAAATTTGTCCATCAGAGCCAGTGACTGCTACGGAGTTGGATTTTTCCTGTATCATGATAAGAAATCCAGCCACTACCTGTATCTGACAGAACATACTTTAACAGAAGCATTTACAGACTTTATCTCCAGCATTGCAGATTCATCCCTTGTGTATCCAAAGAAAACCACTTTAGAAATTCTGGAGAATACAATTAAAAAATATTCTCAGTAAACCTAAAAATGCCTGAAAAATGACGGACTATATAGCTCCGCATTTTTCAGGCATTTATTTTAAGAATTAATCAGCTTTCCCTACCACCTTATAAGTCTCTTCCACAATCCGTTCCATTGCATTTAAAATATTTTCATATCCAGTACAACGGCACAAATGCCCGGAGATCATCTTTCTAAGTTCTTCCCTGTTATACCGTTTCCCTGTTCCAACAATCTCCACAGCCGTCATAATAAGCCCTGGAGTGCAGAATCCACACTGAACAGCAGCTTCCTCTATGAAAGCCTTTTGAATAGGACTTAACTCGCCATTAGGGCCTTTTAACCCCTCTACAGTCATAATACTGCGGCCCTCTGCCCACATGGTAAGATAGATACAGCTGTCAATGGCTTCCCCATCTACCAAAACAGTACAGGCTCCGCACTCTCCCACTTCACAGCCCTTCTTGACACTGGTAAGTCCCAGACGGTCTCTCAGTGTTTCCAGTAAGGATTCCCTGTCATCTACTGCCAGCTCTACCGGTTTCTCATTAACTGTCATGTGAATGATCTTAAGCATTGCACTCACCTCCTGCATTGATAATGGCCTGTTTCAGGGCACGTTTTCCAAGCTCCTCCACTAACTGCAGACGGAACTCTTTGGAAGCTCTCCAGCTGGTTCTTGGGTTTACCTCTTCCAGAACTCCCTTTCCTACTGTTTCAAATAAATCATCTCCTATCTCCATTCCCTTTACCTGTTTTTCAATCTCAAAACAACGGATAGGAGTAGGTGCAGCAACGCCGTAAGCGATGTGCATATCATCAATATGTTTCTTATCTTCTGTCAGCTTTACAGTAACTGCGCAGCCAAGTGTGGCAATCTCCATAGCATTTCTCTTGCCATATTTGATATAATGACCACCAAATCCCTCATAGGATTCTTTTTTAATCTTAATCTGGGTTAACACTTCCTCATGGTTTCTCACTGTGCGTCCAGGACCTGTATACCAATCTCTGATGGGAACCTCTCTGATCCCCTCCGGTCCTTCCAAAACCATAATTGCATCATAGCAGCAGAAGGAGGTGGCGCTGTCAGCACTTGTTACACCATTGCACACATTGCCGCCTACAGTTCCGATATTACGAAGCTGAGGTCCTCCCGCCTGATCCACTGCATCTCCAAGCATAGGAATATGCTTCTGAACAATCTCATTATTAGTCACATGGGAAAATGTAGTTGCAGGCCCAATAACAATGGTTCCATCAGAAAGCATCTCCACTCCCGCCAATTCCTTAATTCCATGAATGCTGACCAGAGAACAGCCAGCCATCTTGCCTTCTCTGATCTTAATCAGAACATCGCTTCCTCCGGCAATGATCTCTGCCGCCGGATCAGCTAAAAGGGCACGTATGGCATCCTTTACATCTGTCGCCTGGTAAAATTTTTCAATATCATACACTATATCCACCGTCCCTTCTATATTAATTCTGCTGCCTTAAAATGCGCCACCATTTTCTGTGGGTCCATAGGCAGGGAGTCAACTGCTACGCCGGTTGCATGAAGCACTGCATTCCGCACTGCTGGAGCTACAGGGATTGCAGGAGGCTCACCAAGGGCTTTGTTGCCAAATGGTCCTGTAGGATCGTCAAGCTCCACAAACTGAACATGAAGATCTGGTGTATCCATAGAAGTAGGAAGCTTGTAATCCAGCAGATTGTCATTTAAAGCTCTTCCGCTCTTATCAAATAGCAGCTCCTCACTTAAAGCATATCCAAGTCCCATACTCATGCCGCCATGAACCTGAGCTTCCGCAAGCTTGGGATTAATCAGTATGCCGCTGTCATGAACATTGACAATATTCTTCACTTCGATCTTTCCAAGAGGCATATCCACCTCTACTTCTGCAAAACAGACCCCTGTTGCAAATGTATTCTCTTTACAATGGCTGGTTGCCTCTGAAGTAATATGAACAGAACGGTCCAGACTGTAGAAGGCTGTTAAGGACAATTCCGCCATATCCAGAAGCTTCTCTCCTGTAGAGGAATCTACTATTACATTGTTAACAAGATTCAGAGTGTCCGCATTCCTCTCCAGCATATAAGCTGCATAATCTAATATCCTTTCTTTAAACTCTATACCGCATTTCTTAATAGCTTTACCGCTGACATAAGTCTGACGGGAAGCGTATGCACCTGTATCAAAAGGTGCTAAATCAGTATCCTGAGTGGATATGACATTGATCTTATCCTCTGTAATTCCAACAGTTTCTGCTGCCATCTGCGTAAATACAGTATCAGCTCCCTGACCTATCTCAGTAGCGCCCATCTGAAGCTGCATGGTTCCATCCTGATTGAGCACCATACGGCAGGAAGCAGTTTCCAGAGAAATAGGATAAACACCTGTCTTATAAGAGAAAATAGCCATTCCAATTCCCTTACGTACAGGACCGGTCTGATCAGCATACTCTTTTCTCTTCTCATCCCAATGTATAAACTCTCTCCCCTTTTTAATACATTCCTTCAAACCATATGTATTACATACAACGTGTGTATGCGGATCCACATATCCCTCCGGCATACAGTTTTTCAAACGGAACTCCAGAGGATCCATGTGAATAGCCGCCGCCAGATCATCCGCCATACACTCTGCTGCATATGCTGCCTGAGGGATACCATATCCTCTCATAGCACCGCCTGTTGACATATTGGTATAAACAGTATAAGCATCTGATTCCAGTGTCTTTTCATCATGATAAATCTGCTTAAACTCATTGACAGCATTGGCTACAATGGCATGACCATGAGAAGCATAACCGCCCTGATTGGAGTACGCCTCCATCTTCCTGGCAACTAAGGTTCCGTCCTTTCTCACCGCTGCCTTTATTTGAAAATTTATTGGATGGCGGACTCTTGTACATGCAAAAGTCTCTTCTCTTGAAATCTCTAAAAGGACACCTCTCCCCCCTACCTGAGTGGTTAAAAATGCATTGAGCGGCTCATAGAGCACCTCCTGCTTATTACCGAAGCCTCCACCGATATAGGGTTTAATCACACGAATTCTGCCAAATGGAATCCCCAGTGCCTGACTGATTACTCTTCGCACAATATGGGGAATCTGGGTAGATGTAGTAACAATAATACGATCCTTTTCCATATAAGCAAAGGAAATAGGAGTTTCAATGTGGCAATGTTGAACACACTGGGTTTTATAAAGGCGGTCTATTTCTACCACATCTTCACCCTTTATTGCTTCTGCGTAGGGTCCATCTCCTACAATAAAGCTGGAATGTGCCAGCACGTTGTCCGGTTTTTCCTCATGAAGTGTGGTAGCGCCCTCAGCCATAGCCGCTTCTACTGTGATCATCGGCTCATACTCTTCGTACTCCACCTTAATCAGACGTGCTGCACGGTTAGCAGCAACTTCATCCTCAGCAACAACTGCTGCAATATCATCTCCATAAACACGAACTCTTGTATTTAATAACTTTCTGTCTGAAACATCCTGGTGTGCTGTTTCCACAGACCAGGGATGCCCCGGTGTGGGAAACTCTATGTCCGGAACATCAAAACACGTAACAATCTTAACAACTCCCGGAACCTTCAGTGCCTCCTCCAGATCAAAACCCTTAACGACTCCATTAGCAATGGTACTTCTTACGACCTTTGCAACCAGAAGCCCTTTTGGTTCCAGATCAGCTGTATATTTGGCACCGCCGGTTACCTTTTCATACGCGTCTACTCGGGTTATGCTTTTACCAACACCCATGGTATCTACCTCCTGATTCTTGATTTTAAACAGTGATTCAGGTTTTATCACCGATTTTAAATTTATAAGAGGCCGGCGGGGACGAGACTATATCAAAGCTTTAAGCTCATCAACAGTGATGTCGCCGCCAGCCTCTTGACTATGTCTTTTGACCGGTTATCCTGAATCTGTTTCAGTACACTTTTTAGTTATATATATTATACATTATATCAATATATATTTCAAAACAAATAATATTGCCAGCACATACATTAAGGTGCTGATTTTCTTCTCTTTTGCCTTTCCTGTAAACAGGTTAATCACGACATAAGAGATAATTCCCATTGCAATTCCTTCAGAAATGCTGTACATAAACGGCATAGCTATAATAGCAATATAACATGGAATTGTTTCTGTATAATCCACAAAGTCTATTTTAGTAATAGAAGTCAGCATTAAAAATCCCACGACTACAAGTGCCGGCGCTGTAGCAAAAGATGGTATTGCTAAAAAGATTGGTGCCAGGAACAGGGACAGTCCAAATAAAATGGCTGATACCACTGCTGTCAAACCAGTTCTTCCGCCTTCTGCAACACCTGCTGCACTTTCAACAAATGTAGTTACTGTAGAGGTACCAAAGATTGCACCTACAGTTGTACCAACAGCATCTGACAATAATGCGCCTTTGATATTTGGAAGTTTTCCTTCTTCGTCCAGCATATCTGCCTTGGAAGCAACACCAATCAGTGTTCCCAAAGTATCAAACAGATCCACAAACAGGAAGGCAAACATCACAACCAGGAAATCAAGGGACAGAACCCTGGAAAAGTCCACCTTCATAAAAGTAGGTGCCATGCTCTTAATTCCAAAGCCTGAAGATAAATCAGGGAATACGCTGAACATGCCAAGCTCTGCATTAGGCTGATATAGCCCTATAGCTTCACAGATCATACCAAGCAGCCAGGTAGCTAAAATTCCCCATAGAATGTTGCCCTTTACATTTTTAACTACTAAAACTGCAGTGATTAATATACCAACTATGGCTAAAACCACTGTAATTCCAACGGAATTAAAAGTACCATCAGCAATAGCTCCTTTAAAGGAGAAAACAGTTACCAGTGTTGCACTGTCCACAACAATTTTCGCATTCTGTAAACCAATAAATGCAATAAACAATCCGATTCCCACTGATACTGCATGTTTTAAATTCATAGGAATTGCGTTAAAGATAGATTCCCGCACACTGGTCAGTGATAAGGCAATAAACAAGATACCTTCCACAAAAACAGCTGCCAGAGCCATCTCCCAGGTATACCCCATGTTAAGAACTACTGTATAGGCAAAGTATGCATTGAGTCCCATGCCGGGAGCCAGAACGAAAGGATAATTTGCAAATGCAGCCATGAGCAGAGTTGCAATCAAAGCTGATAAAGCTGTTGCAGTAAACACGGCCCCACTGTCCATACCGGCGGCGCTTAAGATACTTGGATTTACTGCAAGGATATAAGCCATTGTCATAAATGTGGTAACACCTGCAATAACCTCTGTCTTTACATCAGTACGATTCTCCGATAAGTGAAATACTCTTTCAAGTAATCCTTCGTTTTTCTTTGTCTCAATACCTGACTTCATACCTGCTACCTCCTTGATTTTTAATTATTTGCTTATAATAAGGACCACCCCAGGTCCACAAAACCAATTTTCTCACCTATGGTTTACTTCAATATTCAATTTTTAAAATATTTTATAACCAGCCACATACTTTCCTTCAATATGCCTGTCATCAGAAAGGTAGATAAACCTTTCCAGACGTTCTTTTAATGTTAAAGGCTGTGGGTGGCGAATCCGGCTGTCATTGAGGATCAGAGCATCAAACTCATATCCTTCTAAAAAGCTTCCGACTTTTCCAAAGAAAGAGCCGCCTCCGAGAGTTCCCAGATAAAATGCTTCTTCTGCAGTCAGTGGTTTCAGGGAATCGTCCTGCAGTCTCCAGCGAAGCTTAGAGACTTGAATGGCATCTGCCATGGCTCTGAAGATGGAGGCACTGCTCCCTCCTGCCACATCTGTTCCCAGACCCACTTTCATATTATTGTCCAGATAGGTTCTCACCGGTGCAATTCCTGAAGAAAGATTAGTATTGGACTGAGGGCAGTGAGCGATAAATACGCCCTGCTTCTCCATAAGTTCAATCTCTTCTTCTGAAGATGATACACAATGAGCCATAATCGTTGGAACCTTGCCGCCAAATAAACCAAAGCTGTCATAAGCATCACCATAAAACTTGGATTCCGGGCACAACTCCCGAACCCAGGCAATCTCTCCCTGATTCTCAGACAAATGTGATTGCACAGGAAGATCATAGTCCTCCTGAATGTTTTTTAACCTTCTCATCAGTTCATCCGTACAGGATGGAATAAATCTGGGTGACAGAATGGGCTTTACATTCCTGTATTTACCGGCTGTATCCTTAAGCCATTTCACAGTATCCTCTGCAGATTTCTCTGCACTGGTTTCACAAAGATATTCAGGTGAATTCCTATCCATATTAACCTTACCGATCATAGTCTTTAATCCGGTCTCATCCATCAAATCC
>DHOR01000033.1:82688-83214 GCA_002409995.1 Hungatella sp. UBA5385
AATCCGGTCTCATCCATCAAATCCATTAACAGCTCTGTAGCAGGATTATGTATAGTTGAAAAAATACAGGCCCTTGTAGTTCCGCCAAATTTCATATCTTCCGAAAAGATCGCATAAGCCTTTTTTGCATATTCCAAATCCTTATACTTTGCCTCTTCCGGAAATGTATTGGTATTCAGCCAGTCTAAAAGCTCTAAATCCATTCCCAGCCCCCTAAAGGAGTACTGCGGTGCATGGATATGTAAATCCACCAGCCCTGGAATGATTATCTTATCTCCGGCATCTGTAAAAGGAAACTCCCTATACTGTTCCGGCAGTGTATCAAACACTCCCGCACATCTTCCGTTTTCACATACCAGATAGCTTTGTTCCCTGGTTTCAAGGGTTTGTGCACTTCGGCTGTAGCAAATATTACCTTTTAATACAAAATTCTTAATTTCAGCCATATACCCTCCTTTTTGTATTCCAATGACAGGAGTAAACGCATAATATCACTGAACGGCGCCTTATCAATGAATCATCACAA
>DHOR01000033.1:83416-83539 GCA_002409995.1 Hungatella sp. UBA5385
ACAAAAAAACTACCGTTACTCCCAGTTCCATATAAAAGCAGAAACGAACCAGTATATACTGATCGTACTGACAGTCATATGAAAACTTATAGGCAACTATTACGGTAGTTGGTAGAAACGCTC
>DHOR01000059.1:0-7395 GCA_002409995.1 Hungatella sp. UBA5385
TCGAACCCCTCAGGTAAATTTATGCAAAAATCTGTTTAGTAAGTATGGAAATTATATCTGAACATGATAGAATAGTAAGAGTACAATTGATTACCGTAGTAGATTACAGGAGGAAGCGTAATGGGATCAGAATTTGTAAAACTGGGGATCATCGGAATTGGCAATATGGGTTCAAGTCACGTAAAGAGCATTTTAGAAGGCAAAACACCGGATATTCGTCTGGTTGCAGTGTCTGACAGAAGAGAGGCAAGAAGACAGTGGGCAAAAGAAACTCTAAGTGAAGATGTGGCTGTTTTTGAAGACGGAAATGATTTGATTGAAAGCCGTATCTGTGATGCAGTGCTGATTGCAGTGCCTCATTATCAGCATCCGGAATTGACAATGAAGGCATTTGAATACAATCAGCATGTATTGTGTGAAAAGCCGGCAGGTGTATACACAAAACAGGTTCGTGAGATGAATGAGGCTGCTGCTAAGTCGGACCGTGTATTTGCCATGATGTTTAATCAGAGAACCAACTGTCTATACAGGAAAATGCATGAGATGGTTACTGGTGGAGAGCTGGGAGCAATGAAACGTATGAACTGGATCATTACAGACTGGTACAGAACCCAAATCTATTATGATTCAGGAGAGTGGAGAGCTACCTGGGCTGGAGAAGGGGGCGGAGTGCTGCTGAATCAGTGCCCTCATCAGATGGACCTTCTTACCTGGATTTGTGGAACACCTTCTAAGGTGAGAGCATTTTGCCATGAGGGAAAATGGCATGATATTGAAGTGGAAGACGATGTGACTGCTTATCTGGAATTTGAAAATGGTGCAACCGGTGTATTTGTAACTTCTACAGGAGATGCGCCTGGAACCAACCGTTTTGAAGTGGATATGGAGAGAGGCAAGCTGGTATGCGAAGATGGTAAACTGATTCTTCATCAGCTGGAAGTAAATGAACGGGAATTCTGTAAAACTGCTACAGGCGGCTTTGACAAGCCTAAATGCACAGTGATGGAAGTGGAAACTGATGGGAAGAATGAGCAGCACCCAGGAGTGATCAATGCATTTGCGGACAAGATATTAGGAAAGGGAGAACTGGTGGCTTCCGGTGAGGAAGGAATTAAGGGACTGACTCTTTCCAATGCTATGCATTTGTCAAGCTGGCTTGATGAGACATTGACGATTCCTTTTGATGAGGATTTATTTTTAGAAGAACTGAATAAGAGACGGGCGCTTTCCAGGAAGAAAGAGGCTAAGGATATTACATTTGAGACAAAGGGCAGCTACTAGACACTAAGCCTTTGGGAAAGGAATCAGAAGATATGGAACAGTTTATAATCAGTGGATTTGCAGATGAAATCAGTCCTGATCTGGATACGCAGATCAAGGTGATCAAGGACCTGAATATGAAATTTATCGAATGCAGAGGAGTCAATGGGAAGAATCTGATTGATTATTCTGTAAAAGAGGCAGAGGCAATAAAGAAGCAGCTTGATGAAGCAGGAATCAAACTGTCCTCTCTTGGTTCTCCAATTGGTAAAATACAGATTACTGATGATTTTGAAGCTCATTTGAAGCAGTTTCAGCATGCTGTGGAGATCGCTGCTGTTATGGATACGAAGAATATCCGTATGTTCAGCTTTTTTGTACCTGAGGGTACTGCGGATTCTCATGAAAGCCAGGTGTTCCGTCAGATGGAGCGTATGGTGGATTATGCAGCTTCCCATCATGTGGTTCTGCTTCATGAAAATGAGAAGGAAATCTATGGAGATGTGGCAATTCGCTGTAAAAGATTGATGGAACGGTTCTACAGTGACCATTTTAAGGCAGTATTTGATTTTGCTAATTTTGTTCAGTGTGGTCAGGATACTTTGGAAGCATATGATATGCTGGCTCCTTATGTAGATTATATTCATATTAAGGATGCAAGAAAAGAAGATGGATTTGTAGTGCCGGCCGGCATGGGTGACGGTAATGTGGAAGTGATTCTTAAAAAGCTTAAGGAAAAAGGTTTCCATGGATTCCTGTCATTGGAACCTCATCTGGCTGACTTTGTGGGATTTGCTGCGCTGGAGAACGGCAATGCAGAAGAGAAGAATGTGATTCCGGGTGAAACTGCTTTTGTTACTGCTTATAATGCACTGCAGAAGATTTTGAAAAAAATAGGATGTGATTTTTGAAAATCAGTTTATAATATGACATAGTGATGTCAGGTAATCCATAGTAGAATGTACATAGAAATTAAAAAAAATATATGAGGAGGTTTTACTATGGATAGTAAGTTTTGTCAGAGCTGTGGAATGCCAATGGCTGCAGATGGAGAGATGTATGGAAGCAATGAGGATGGCAGTAAGAATGAAGATTATTGCAAGTATTGTTTTGAAAACGGAAGCTTTAGTTCAGAGTCCACTATGGAAGAGATGATTGAGTCCTGTATTCCTTTTACTGTGGAAGGAGGAGAGATGACTGAGGAGGAAGCCCGTAAAATGATGCAGGAATTTTTCCCTACATTGAAGAGATGGAAGCTGGCGTAATAAAATAGGTTTAATAAAACTGCTGCAAAGAGAGATAGTAAAATTGACTTTGCAGCAGTTTTTTGTAATGGTTTCTATATTGCAACAGTTTTTATTTCTCAAAGAATTCTGAAAAAATTTCGCTTTCCAATAGATAGAAGATTCTATACACTCCTTATTAAAAAAAACTTTTAACTATAGCCCACCCCCAAAAACTGCAGGCAGCAAACTGGCAAGAACAATAATAATGGCTCCACCCAGCCTGGAAGAGATTTGAGCGAAAGGCATCAGCTCCATACGTTTAGCAGCTCCCAGAGTTGCCACGTCTCCAGTTCCGCCCATATTTGACATACACAGTCCTGCAGTAATTGCGCTTTCTACAGGGAAAAATCCTACTAACTTGCCAAATAGTCCTGCACCTAATATAGCTCCCAACACTGTTGTAAGAACCATAATAAAGTAGTTAAGACTAAAATTCTGAATAATAACACCAAGGTCTGTATAAACAAATCCAATGCCAAATAATACAGCAGGTAAAGTCAGCTTCATGCAGAATTGATACCATTGTTCTACATCTTTTTGCAATTTCTCTGGGAAGAGTCCGCTGATTTTACAAATAGCACAAGCTATAATGGTCCAGGCATAATAATGAATAGCTGGAATAAATTTACCAATAATAATACCAATGGTAAAAAATATTCCTGTAATAACCCATCCCCTTCCAATGGAAGCAATATCAGGAGCGGGGGTATTCTCTTTGCTGGTTTCCAGATCTTTTCCTTTCATTAGATTACCATTTCCTGTCATAGAAGGAAAACGTTCTCCTACAGAGTTCATAACTCCACCCATAACAATGGATACTGCGTTACCAATAACTACAGCAGGCATAATCAGTGATAGATAATAGGAGTTATCGTGTGCCAGTGTATTGGCATAGGTCTGAGCTGTCGGAACAGCACCGGCTGAGGTTCCGCCTCCCATAATAGGAAGTGAGATAAAGAGAATGGCTTCCCGCCAGCCATATCCCATTAGTTGACCGATAATGCCTGTAAGACTAAATGCAAATATAATCCCACCTGCAATAGGAATAAAATAGAGAGCACCGGCCCGAATCAACAGTTTTCGGTTCATTGTCAAAATACTTCCGCAGATAAGGGCTCCTACGATCATTCCGATATAATCCATATTTTTTATAAAATCTGTAATCAATGATGTGGTAGTTTCAGGGAAGATTCCCAGATACATAAGGACTGCAGAAACAAATAATGCAACAAAGGAGCCACCCCCAAGATATGTCTTAACAAAAGGAAGATTATTACCGATTTTTTCCAGTAAAAGACCCAGAATGGTACAAACTGTAAATCCACCCAGAAATCCTTTTGGGCTGCAACCCAGAAACATACCAATTAATGTGATAATACCATATAAAGTAAACCATTTTACAGGAATAAATCCAATCATCAGATTGTTCCAAAAATCATTTCTTGCTTTTTCTTTACTCATAATCAGTCTCCTTTATTGATCTACAACAGAACCATCAATATGTAACCTTGTATTAATTGTCCTTCTTTTATAGGGAAAGAGTATTTCTGCATCATCAACTAGTTCGATACCGATTCCGGGAGCTATAGGAAGCTCTGCAAATCCATTGGTAACTGCAGGTGTCCAGTTTACCATATCCTTCTGACTAAAGGATTTCATTTCAACTGCCTGACTGCTGGTGAATCGTTCTGTGGCTGAAATACCATCATGGTCAGGAAGCTCCTGTATGGAAAAGTTTTCAACACATGCAGCAACTTGCATACATGCAGCAGTGCTGACAGGACTTAGGGGATTATGTGGAACAATTAAAGCACCATGTGCTTCTGCAATGGCAGCGATTTTTTTAGCACCGCTAATACCACCACACACACAGACGGAGGTTCTGGCATAGGACATGGCATTTCTGCTAAGGAGCATCTCGAATTCCTGAATGGTATGAATTCTTTCTCCAGTGGCTATTGGAACATTGGAATGTTGCGCAATATAGCCCATAGAATCCAGATTATCAGGAATCACGGGATCTTCTAAAAACATGGGAGTATAAGGTTCTACTTTGTGTGCAAATGCAATGGCTTCCCCAGGTTTCAGCCTTCTGTGAAGTTCTAGACACAGATCTACGTCATCACCTACTGCTTCTCTGATTAGACGGACGCGATCCACTGCGTTGTTTATCATATTAGCGTAGGATTCAAAATAAGGAACACTCCTGGGTTCATCCAAAAATGGAGATAAATGCCCAACTGCATTGTAACCTAAAGCTTTAGCTTTTATTACACAATTAATCAGTTCGTCTGTAGTTTCTCCGCTTACATGATAATATGTTCTTATCTTATCCCTACATTTTCCTCCTAGCAACTGATATACAGGAACACCATAATACTTTCCTGCAATATCCCAAAGTGCAATATCGATAGCAGAGATTGCACCCATAACAGCAGCACCTCTGAAGTGGAAGCAGCGGTACATATACTGCCAGTGGTGTTCAATAGTCAGAGGATCTTTTCCAATAAGATAAGTCTTAAATGATTCCATAGCTTCAGCTGAAGCATCCAGAAACCCCCATGCACCGGACTCCCCCAACCCGATGATTCCCTCATCCGTAAATACCTTCACATACAAGAAGCTATTTACTCTAACTGGTTTAACATCAATAATTTTCATCTCAATACCTTCTCCTTTCCCTGTAGAACGACCAGATTATAAACTGGTCTGACCAATTTGTGATTATATTATACAATACACAGAGAAAAAGTCAATTGGTCTGATATGATTTCTCTATTATTAACAATTGGTATGACCAAATATTATATAAATTAAACAAAAAACAAGAATTGGTCTTACTTGTTGTTGAAAAAAAGCCATTATTGTACTATAATAGGGAGTAGAAATGAATTACTTAAAAAAACAGAGGCTAAAAATATGGAAAGAAAAAAAGTACTGGTACATGAATCGTCTGTTAAACGAGTTATGGAACTTATTAAAGAAAAAGGGCTGAAACAGGGTGATAAACTTCCGGCTGAACGAGAATTGGCTGCTTTGCTGAATATTAGCCGATCAAGTGTGAGAGAAACGCTTCAGACATTGGAAGCTAATAATATTGTTTCAATACGAAGGGGAAGCGGCACTTATGTAAACATTTTTGATGATTATATGATCTCTCAATTTGATGATGCTGAGAAGGATGAACTAAGCTTTCTATTAATTATTAAAGATCTGCTTCAGGCAAGAATCATGATAGAGCCAGCAGCCATTGCAACACTGGCCTCCACAATTACGGAGGAACAGCTTGAGAATTTATATAATTATGAAGAAAAACAGTATCTGGATATTGCATTAAGCAAAACTCAATTAAATCCAGGGCTGGATTTTGAGCAGCTTTTAATAAGTATGCAGCCTAATAAGATTGTTACCAATATTCATAAGAATTTAAACAGCCTTTGGAAAGAATATATGAAGAATATGAATGCAGTTGCTTTATCTGCCTCCAAAAGACATGGTGATCATATTCAGATATTAGAAGCATTGGAATGTAGAGATGAACACAAGATTAAAAAAGCGGTATTAAATCATTTGTCTAAAAGCAGTGCAGGAATAGATAAGTTAATTCAAAGAATAGAGGAATAAAAAGAGAGGGCTGTAAAAATAATTTTTACAGCCCTAATAATTTTAAATCATAGAAAACCTCTTATCCTCCCGAAACCTCTTCCTTCCAGGATTCCCCTCAACTCTATAAACAGTCCCTGCCCCCATATCACAGACAACCGACCACACCGTATCCTTCCCGGTTCGCCGGTCATACTGGCACATAAAACCGTATTTACCAGCCAGAAGATCCATGCAGTCCTCGGCTGTCATAGTTACAGCTTGCTTTGACAGCATATCCTCCATAGTCAGGTAACGCTCATCAGCCCGCCAGTTATCCATAAGCTCATGATTATATGGAATCATATCAGGAAGATAGAACATGTTAACTGCGGATACATAGGCATTAGTTTCTTCAGGACAATCAACCACAGTTTTCCTGGTATTACTTTCAACAAGTGCAATGTTACCACTTCGGTCAGCCAGTACAAAGGTATGGCTGGAGCCATTAGGAAGCCGCTTGAGAAGTTCAATTGCCTCCTTTACGTCCTTACATTGTTCCAGTACCAGCCGAAGTATCAGCCCTGCGTTAAGTCCGGGCTGAAGCACAGAAGGGTATACAGAAGTCAGTCCAATTGCAAGCCCATGCTCATTGATCCCGTCCTCCATTTCCACAAATGCAGTAGTATTGCCTGTAAACCCATACCCATGATCTGTAAAATGGTAAATACTATTTGTACATAATTTTTCAATATCTGTGAGAAAGTCGCTGTTTCTTCCGAAGAAGGTACCCTGCTTATTGCGGACTGCAAAACAGGAGCAGTGCTGCTGGGGCACAATGCAGTACATGGTAAGAAGCACGCCTGCCAGCTTATTAAAATTGCATTGCTGTCCATCTGCCAGCCCTTGAATCTCTTCCAGAATGGAAGGGAACC
Source organism: Hungatella sp. UBA5385 (assembly GCA_002409995.1). Lineage (GTDB taxonomy): Bacteria > Bacillota > Clostridia > Lachnospirales > Lachnospiraceae > UBA5385. Next base: position 7,064 of record DHOR01000059.1, read on the forward strand.
ACTGCCTGTAATGCGGCAGACAGGACTCTGCATAATCCATTCTTTCTTGAGTAATTTCAAAAGGGACATTTTCCAGAATATATTTTCCTTTAGAAAACAAAAGGGAACCATATCGATACCCAATCTCATAGTGGGTTCCCTTAAATCTTGTATGATACATATTGTGAACTCTCCTTTGTTTTGAATTAGAAGAGCAGCGCTGTCTCTGTAAACAGGCTAACACAATAAAATTTTTATTACAAGCAAAATATTAATAAAAGTTGTACGCTGAATTACATGAGTTGTTCTAATTGTTCATACATTTGCTCAAGGGGTTCGACCCTTTCATGAAA
>DHOR01000059.1:7593-69434 GCA_002409995.1 Hungatella sp. UBA5385
AGGGTCGAACCCCTTAGGTAAAAATCCTAGTGTTCTTTTAATTTGTGAATCAGAGCTTCCTTTAGTACATGAGAAAAGTTAATGTTTTGCTCCAGAGCGGCATTGTTAAGCCAGACTGGAATTGTCAGTGTCTTTTTAACAGATTTCTCAAAGTGTGCTTTGGCATATTCCTCAACATCAACAGCTACCAGATTAATAAATGCAGAATCAGCTGCAGGTACTACATCAAGTTCTTCAGCAACTTTTATATGGATATCATCCATATTAGAGGCGGCTGGAATCTCCTCTCCATCCATATGAAGGGTATGCAGATATCCTGCAAGGCAGTCCACAGCCATCTGCATAGCTTCTTCCAGGGTATCACCGCAGGTACCAAGCCAGTCTAGATCCGGGAAAATAACGGAATAGCCATTTTCATCTTTAAAAAAGCAAGCCGGATATACAGATAACATAGAAACACCTCCTATCTTTTGGTACTCTAATTATAACATGGAGCACGTATTGATTCAATACGTGCTCCAAAGATTCTATGTTATCTTATTGTCAATCTATAATGGATTTTAATGGGCTTTAGTAGCCTTTCATGTAGTCTCCGTGGGCCTCGATCAGCTCATCACACATAGCAATAATATCAGGTATATTCAGCTCAGCAGCAGTGTGGGGGTCCATCATGGCTGCCTGATAGATGGCTGCTCTGTCTTTGGTTCTGGCGGCTTCGATGGTAAGAAGCTGTGGGGAAATATTGCTCATATTCATAGCAGCCAGCTGAAGGGGCAAAGGTCCTACATGACAGGGGGTAATTCCGCTTCCGTCAACCAGACAGGGAACTTCCACACAGGCATCAGCTGGCAGATTGTCAATGAGACCGTGGTTGATGACATTGCCGCCTATTTTGTAAGGCTTATTGGTAACAATTGCCTCCATGATATATGAGGCGTACTCTAAAGAACGCTCATGAGTTACTTTTCCGTCTTTTAGAATGTTTTCCTTATCCTGTTCCCATTCAGCAATCTGTTTGATACAGCGGCGTGGATATTCGTCTAAAGGAATCTGATAGTCCTCAATCATTTCCGGATAACGGCTCTTGATGAAAAATGGATTATATTCTGCGTTGTGTTCGCTGGACTCTGTGCAGTAGTAGCCAAGATGACGGATGTATTCATAACGAACCATATCATTATGTTTTTCTTCTTTGTTTTTCTTGTCAGCAAGGCGGCGGATCTCAGGATACAGGTCATTGTCATCCTTGTCGCGAAGCTCCAGAAGCCATGCCATATGGTTGATTCCTGCAATTAATTCTGTGCGGCCTTCCAGTTTGTCCTCCATACCAAGTCCTTTTAAAACGGTTTCAGAACAGGTCTGGACACTGTGGCATAAGCCGATGGTTTTTACATTGGTGTAACGCTGCATATATCCGGTGAGCATTGCCATAGGATTGGTATAATTTAAGAAATAAGCATCAGGACAGACCTCTTCCATATCCCTTGCAAATTCTTCAAGTACCGGGATTGTCCGCAGAGCACGCATAATTCCGCCGATTCCCAGTGTATCTGCAATGGTCTGCTTTAAGCCGTATTTCTTAGGGATTTCAAAATCCAGAATGGTGCATGGATCGTAACCTCCTACCTGAATGGCGTTGACAACAAAGGTTGCATCCTTTAATGCTGCCTTTCGGTTAGGAACTCCCAGATAGGTGGTGATGGTGGACCTGCCTTCATTTATATTTTTGTTGATTGCGGATAAAATAATATAGGAATCCTTTAACTGCTCCTCGTCAATGTCGTATAAGGCAATCTCTGCATTCTGCAATGCAGGGGTGCACATGCAGTCACCCAGTACATTTCTGGTAAATATTGTGCTTCCTGCTCCCATAAATGTGATCTTTAACATAAAATACTCTTCCTTTCCTTTGAATTTGATTGTAGTCTTTCTAAGAAAAGTATATAATGAGATGGAGTTTTGGAATAGAGAAATTGTTTCATAATAATTGTCATTTTGTTGTATTATGGTATGGAGGAAGGATTTTGAAGGTTTTATACTGTGGAAGAGAAGATTGTGAAAGAGGACATTTTTTCGGACCTGCTGTAAGGACTCATTATTTGATTCATTTTGTGTTGGAAGGAAAGGGCATTATTAAGACAGAAGATGGTGTTTTTGATGTAAAAAAAGGAGAGGCATTTTTAATCCGTCCGGAAGAGGTGACCTATTATCAGGCAGATAGGGAGGAACCCTGGACATATGCATGGATTGCTTTTGATGGAGAAGAAGCAGGTGTTATGCTGCAGCAATATTATCCTGATTCTCATAATCCTGTATGTGCTATGGGCGAAATTGACCAGATTGCCGGATATTTTACAGAACTCATAAAATCCTTTGGAAGTGCAAGAGAGAATAAGGAAAGAGTTCTTGGATATTTTTATTTGATTATGGCAGGCTTGATACGGACAGGGAAGAGCGGCGGGCTGGTGGATGAAGAGGGGTATTATAAAAGAGCTGTGTTCTTTATCTCCCATAACTACAGCTATCCCATTCAGATTCAGGAAATCGCTGATTATGTTGGAATTGACAGAACTTATCTGTACCGGATTTTTATGAAGCAGTCCGGTCGGTCACCTAAGCAGTATCTAAGCGGATATCGTTTGAATGAGGCAAAGATTATGCTGCGTAATACAAAATACAGAATTACAGAAATTGCCTATTCCTGCGGTTATCATGATTCATCCTCTTTCTGCAAGCATTTTCAGAAGGAAATGCAGATGAGACCTGCGGAATATAGAAAAAAGAATTCAATATAAATGCATAAGTTTATTAAGAATTTCTAAGGATGATTGATGACTGGAAAAAAACGTGGTAATCTGGAATTGTTTCATAACAGACACACATAAAATCGAAATGGAGGGCTTATGATATGGGCTGCCTTGGTAATTTATTATGGTTTATAACCGGAGGCTTTTTAAGCGGGCTTAGCTGGCTCCTTGCAGGGTGTCTCTGGTGTATTACAATTATAGGAATACCGGTTGGGCTGCAGTGTTTTAAATTTGCAGGATTAAGCTTTTTTCCATTTGGGAAAGAGGTTCGGTATGGAGGCGGAGCAGGATCACTTCTGCTTAATATTATCTGGCTGCTTGTATCAGGGCTGCCTCTTGCCGTAGAATCAGCTATTTTGGGAGCTATATTATGCATTACCATTATTGGAATTCCCTTTGGATTACAGCACTTTAAAATTGCAAAACTGGCACTGATGCCGTTTGGAAGTGAGGTTTATTGATGTTTTTTAGTAACAGAAAGACACCGGAGGAAAAACAGTGGGCTGCGCTTAGGAAAAGCGAGGCCCGCTTTTTGGAAAAACAAAAGGAGAGCAATGCATCATTTATCAATGAAAAACTGGATAAGGTGGTACCGGAAAAGCTTCAGAATACTCTGGATATTGCCTTTTATAAGGCATTTCAGATGGTGTTTTTAAAAGGTACGGGCATGATTGAGAAAACCTATCAGAAGGATAAGAGAGAATTTACCTATAAGATGAATGCTTATGCAGTGGAACTGAAAAAGTCGGGAAAGACTATGAATGCATTTAATAAACACGCCCAGTCAGCCAATCTAAAAAACCTTATGGTATCGGGAGTGGAAGGGATTGGAACAGGGCTTCTTGGCATTGGAATTCCTGATATTCCCCTGTTTGCTGCTCTGATTTTAAAGAGCATTTATGAAATCGCTTTAAGCTATGGTTACAGCTATGAGTCAAAGGAAGAGCAGGTATTTATCTTAAAGCTGATTTATACCTCTTTAGATCATGGAGATGATTTATACAGAGGGAATGATACCATTGACCGATGGATTGAAGATGGTTTAAGGCAGACGGAAAAGGAGAAGCTGCTGAAGCTGACTGCCTACAGGCTTTCTGAGGAAATGCTCTATATGAAGTTTATACAGGGGATTCCCATTGTGGGTGTTGTGGGGGGAATCTCAGATTCTGTTTATTTGAAGAGAATTACAGATTATGCACAGTTGAAATACAAACGAAGATTTTTAACAGACAGAGAGAAGAAAAAGGATTAGATCATGTTATATCAGATTACAGACGGAACTGTGACAATTGGCGGGCAGCTGATTCTGTCACATATTAATTTTGAAATAAAGGGAAATGAAAAAATAGCAGTGGTTGGGAAAAACGGCGCAGGTAAGACAACGCTGCTTCGGCTGATTGCAGGAGAACTGGAATTGGACAGAGACGATAAAAGGCAGGGAGTGGGAATTGCCTCTTCCAGAAGTCTGACTATGGGGATGCTGAAGCAGCAGGCGTTTTCTGATTTGAATAAAACTGTGGAAGAGGTACTTTTAGAAAGCTGCCCAAGCAGGGAGACATTTTCCAGAGAACGGTTTGAGTATGAGAGGGAATATGACATTCTCTTTACTGGTTTTGGGTTTTTAAAAAGCCATAAGAAAAAACGGCTTTCTGAATTCTCAGGCGGGGAGCAGACGAAGATCGCGCTGATTCGTCTGCTTCTGGAGAAACCGGATATTCTTCTTCTGGACGAGCCTACCAATCATCTGGATATTAAAACCTCAGAATGGCTGGAGCAGTATATGCAGCAATACGAAAAGGCAGTGGTGATGGTGTCCCATGACCGCTTTTTTCTGGACCAGACGGCTGAGGTGGTCTATGAGGCGGCAGGTGGAAGGCTTACCAGATATTCGGGGAATTATACTCATTACAGGGAGGAGAAGCTTAAGAGTATCAGGCTTCAGACAAAGGCTTATGAGCGGCAGCAGGAGGAGCTTGACCGGTTAAATCAACTGGTGGAGCGGTTTAAGCACAAACCTAAAAAGGCATCCTTCGCAAGGTCCAAGAAAAAGGCAATGGAGCGAATGGAGCGGATTGCTAAACCTGAGGAAGATGATGTTCATATTTTTACAGGTTCTATTGACCCTCTGTTTCCGGGTAGTAAGTGGGTATTTGAGGCTGAGCATTTAAAGATTGGTTATGATAAACCACTTTTGGAACTGTCTCTGAGAATAAAAAAAGGGCAGAAGATTGGACTTTTAGGCCCCAATGGAGCTGGGAAAACAACATTTCTCAAGACTGTGGCAGGGCTGCTGCCTCCTTTATCGGGAGTGTATTCTCTTGGAAATAACATTACTTTTGGATATTTTGACCAGCATTCCGCTGAGATTGAATCTGAGAAAACAGTAGCAGAACATTTTCACGATTTATTTCCTGTTATGACGGAAAAAGAGATGAGAAGTGTTCTTGGAGCTTATCTATTTGGAGGAAGCCAGGCTGCAAAAAGAGTTTCTTCTCTTTCGGGAGGTGAGAAGTCAAGGCTGGTGCTTGCAGAGCTTCTTACCAGCAGACCTAATTTTCTGATTCTGGATGAGCCTACCAATCATATGGATATTCAGGCCAAGGAGACCTTGGAGTCTGCATTTAAGGCTTACACTGGTACTATATTGTTCGTTTCTCATGACAGGTATTTTATCAGACAGGTGGCAGATTCTGTTCTTATTTTTGAAAATTCTTCGGCAATGTATTATCCGTTTGGATATGAGCATTATCTGGAGAGAAGCAGAAGGGGAAAAGCGGGAGAAGGGCTTGCTGCGCAGATGAAGGCAGAGGAACAGGCTCTTATTGCAGGAATCCGTGCAGTTCCTAAAGCAGAACGCCATCGATTAAGGGAGATTTCTGCAGAAGAGACATATTTAGACTGGCGTTTTAAGGCTATTATGGAGAAAATGGAGCCAGCAGAGGAGTATTATGAAAGCCTTTGTGAGAGGAAACAGGAATTAACACAGCTGTGGCATTCCAGTGAAGGTTTCTGGAGTGGAGAGGTTTGGGACAGACAAAAAGAATATGACAGTCTTTCTGCAGAATGCCAGAATGCCTGGGAAGTGTGGAATGAACTTTGCTTCCAGTGGTATGAAACTGCTTTTGAAGAGGATATTTTAATTTAACAGGAAAGTACGCTATCTTAAAGAAAAGCAGGAAAAGTCAGTTAAAAACTGTATTGCCCATTGTAAGAAATACCTTACTTGCGGTATATAAGTAAGTAGATCAATCAATGGCGTTTTATACGCAGCAGAAAGGGGAATACAGATGAACAGACTAAATCAGGGCTGGATTGCAGAGGCAACTGAGAAAATGCTTCACAAAATGGAATGGGTCAGTGAGAAGTCAAGGAACAAGATACCCTACACAACGGTAAATGGAGTCCATGATGACAGAAGTACCGTGGAAGGCGGCATAGATGACGGAATCAACTGGTGGTGCAATGGTTTCTGGGGCGGTATGATGTGGCAGATGTATCATACAACGGGAGATAACCGTTATGCGGAAATCGCGAGAGTATCAGAGGGCAAATTAGATCGGTGTTTTAGTGACTTTTATGGACTTCACCATGATGTTGGGTTTATGTATCTGCCAACGGCTGTGGCTGATTATTGTTTAACAGGGAATGAGGAATCCAAAAAACGGGGGCTTCATGCAGCCAATCTTCTGGCAGGAAGATTTAACCCTGTTGGTAAATTCATCAGAGCATGGAATGAGGATCTGACCGGCAAAGAAGACAGAACAGGCTGGGCAATTATTGACTGTCTCTTTAATATCCCTCTTCTTTACTGGGCAACAGAGGAGACAAAGGACCCACGTTTTAAACAGATTGCCATGCTTCATGCAGATACTGTTATGGAGAATTTTGTAAGACCGGACGGTTCAGTCCGCCATATTGTGGAATTCGATCCTGAAACAGGGGAATATGTAAGAGATTACGGCGGTCAGGGCTATTGTCAGGGTTCTTCCTGGACAAGAGGACAGTCCTGGGGACTCTACGGATTCCTTATGAGCTTCCGTCATACCGGGAAAGAGGAATATTTAAATACAGCTAAGAAAATTGCTCATTATTTTATTGCAAATATCCCTGAGGACGGGCTGATTCCTGTGGATTTCAGACAGCCTGCAGACCCACTTTGGTATGATGATACAGCGGCAGCCATAGCAGCCTGCGGCCTGTTAGAGATTGCAGCACAGGTTGGAGAGCTTGAGCAGGAGATGTACTTAAATGCAGCCTATAAGCTGTTAAAGGCTTTATATGATAACCACTGTGATTTTACAGAGGACAATGACTGTGTTCTTACCAAATGTTCATCTTCTTACCATGCAGAGGATCATGAATTTGCTATTATTTACGGAGATTATTTCTTCCTTGAGGCACTTTTAAAGATCAGAGGAAATGATTTCTACCTGTGGTAATTAACAGGAGAATCAGTGCCTTCTGTAGTGCTCCCGATACTGGCTGGGAGTCATAGCCTGATACTTTTTAAACTGGCGCATAAAGTGAAGTTCACTGTCATAACCGCAAAATTCAGCCAGTGACTGAATGGACATATCTGTAGTGCGCAAATAGAAGCATGCATTTTTTAAACGGGCAGCGATCACATCCTGCATACAGGATACACCAAACAGCTCTTTATATAAATGCTGAAAATAAGAAGGACTCATGAGGACCATCCGGGACATTTCCCTGATGGTCCATTTTCTATGTGGAGCATTGAGAATTGCCATGCGAAGCTCATTCATTGCCTGATAGTTTTTGTTGGAGGTGGCTGCATCCGGTATTGAGTGAAGCTGGGAAGCCAAGGAGTAGAGGAGGGTTCTCATTAAGGAATCTAAAATCTCTTCTTTGTAGGGATTGTCGGAATGTTTTTCAAGTACAATGAGTCTGGCATATTCGGACAGATGGCCTACATAAGCTAAAGGGTGCGGTTTATTAAAGGGGATGTCAAGGCTTAAGAGAAATGGCAAATCTTGTTCCTCAATGTCAAAATGAATCCAGTCATCATTGTAGTGAGGAGACAGACAGCCGTAGTGGACAGGGGCAAATTTATCATAGAGAATGGCTGTGTTTGCCGGTGTGTTAATGATCTTTCCCTCCACCTCAAAAAATGCTTCCGTTTTAATAAAGAGAAGCGTGTAGTCAGGTGACCCATTTGGTCTGCGCATATCCAGTGCAGACAGATGTTTGGAATCATAGCCGCAATTGTATATTGAAAACATAAAAATCCCCCTTTTCCTTGTATTGTTACATTATACTCCCCTTTCATGGTTATGAAAAGGGTAATTGGTTGAATTGTTAAAAAAATAATGAACTTTTTCCTGGTAATTAAGAAATCACCTAAAAGTTTTTAATAAAATTTCTCAAAAGGAAAACAATAAACCATTAACTTCCTATATAATGTAAAGTTATCTAAAAAATATTTAGGTTGTTAATTAAATAATTAATATTGAAAAAGAAAATTGTTAATGTTAAGATTATTATACAGGTAATAGAAACGTAACTATTTATTAAGAAAAAAGAAAGGAGAAACACAATGGATCAAATTAAACTAAAAGAAAAATACCAGTTGTTTATAAATGGTGAATGGAGTGATGCTGAGGGAGGCGCCAGTCTTAAAACCTACAGCCCTGGAGATGGAAGATTGCTGGCAGAAATTGCAGAAGCTTCCAAGTCAGATGTGGACAGAGCGGTAGCAGCCGCCCAGGCAGCATTTCCATCCTGGAAGAAAACAACGGTAAGTGAAAGGGCAGCTATCTTAAATAAGATCGCAGATATTATTGATGCCAACGCAGACAGACTGGCTATGATCGAGACTTTAGACAACGGCAAGCCCATCAGAGAGACTAAAGCCATTGATATTCCATATGCAGCTGAGCATTTCCGTTATTTTGCAGGCGTTATTATGGGAGAAGAGGGGACTGCAACTATGCTGGGGGAGAACACCTTAAGTCTGGTTCTTCAGGAACCTATCGGTGTGGTAGGTCAGATTATTCCCTGGAACTTCCCATTCTTAATGGCAGCTTGGAAGCTGGCACCTGTTCTGGCAAGCGGATGCTGTACTGTAATTAAACCCTCCAGCAGCACATCACTGAGCGTTCTTGAATTGGCAGACTTAGTGAAGGACGTATTGCCTAAGGGAGTATTTAACGTAATTACAGGAGCAGGCTCCAAATCCGGTAATGATATGCTTCAGCACGAAGGATTCCAGAAGCTTGCATTTACTGGCTCAACAGAGGTTGGTATTGACGTTGCATTAGCAGCAGCAAAACGACTGATTCCTGCAACTCTGGAATTAGGCGGAAAATCTGCAAACATCTTCTTCCCGGATTGTCAGTGGGATTTGGCTATGGATGGACTGCAGATGGGTATTCTCTTTAACCAGGGTCAGGTATGTTGTGCTGGCTCCAGAGTATTTGTTCATGAGGATATCTATGATCGCTTCGTAGAAGAGGCAGTGAAACAGTTTAATAAGGTAAAAGTAGGTCTTCCTTGGGAAGCTGATACTCAGATGGGCGCTCTTATTTCTAAGTCCCAGTTAAAGAAGGTATTAGGCTACATTGATGTTGCAAAAGAAGAAGGCGCTCACATTGCCTGCGGCGGAGAAGCTGTAACTGAAGGTGGGCTGGCAGATGGCTGCTTTATGAAACCTACCTTAATTACAGATGTAACCAATGATATGAGAATTGCTCAGGAAGAAATCTTCGGACCGGTGGCTGTGGTAATTAAGTTTAAGACGGAAGAAGAGGTTATAGAACTGGCTAACCAGAGTGAGTACGGACTTGGCGGTGCAGTATGGACCAGAGACATTAACAGAGCAATCCGTGTAGCCAGAGGCGTTGAAACAGGACGTATGTGGGTTAATACATATAACTCCATTCCAGCAGGTGCTCCGTTTGGCGGATATAAGACCTCCGGTATCGGAAGGGAGACTCATAAGGTAATCTTAGAGCATTATACACAGAAGAAGAATATTATGATTAACTTATCTGAGAGTCCTTCAGGGTTTTATTGATGGCTGAATGATTTATAAGCATAGTATTGATGATTGATGATTAATAAATATATGGTACCGCTCAATTGTTATTGGGCGGTACTATTTTCTTGTTTGGGAATTCGCTGGAGTGTCTGATGTAAAAATTAATAATTTAGTTACTATTATTTGGAATGCTGTTTTACTATAATTTTAGATAAAGCGGTAGCTGCTGTAAAATCGAAATTATGGAGGCAATACTTATGAAGAATAAGTTTTTAGTTGGTATTTTGTGTGGTTGTGTATTATTGTTGACAGCTGGGTGTAGTTCTCACGTAGAGGAAGAAGTGCAATCAGAGGAGGAAGTGCAATCAGAGGTTGAAGTGCAATCAGGGGGTGAAATAAAATCAGAGGCTGAAGATCAATCTGAGATTGAAGTGCAATCAGAGACTGAAGTTGAAACGGTTGCTTTATCTGAACATAATGAGGAAGAAGACACAGAGGAACGCGATTATTATGGGGAATTGATAGAAGCTGCAAGAGAATGTATCTTAAATAGGGAAGGAAAAACATCAGAAAATTACGTTATTGATATTATACCATCTTTGGGTTATGTGATACAAAGCAGCCTAAAGAAAGACGGAAAAATACTAGCAAATTATCAATTTAGCTCTGTTTTCTTAACCTTCGGGGAATATGAGATACTGGGATATTTGATAGAAGATATAAATGGGGATGGAATAGATGAACTGATTTTTGGAGAAAATGGAACCCAGCCAGATAATTTGTGGAATGGTATTATTTATGATATCTATACAATTTCTGATGGAGAACTTGTTCATCTGTTAAACGGATGGGAGCGAAACAGATATTATTTATGCGAGAAAGGAATGATTGCAAATGAGGGTTCCAGCGGCGCTGCTAATTTTAGCTACTCTTACTTCGCCTTTGAGAAATCAAAGCTTCAATTAGTGGAATCGGTCATATATGATGGGATGAAGGATGCAGAAAATCCATGGTTTTATTCAACAGAGTCTGAATATGATGCAGAAAATGCAGAACCTATAAGTGAAGAGAAGGCTGTAGAAATTAGAGAAAAGTATGTTTATAAATATCTGGAATTTATTCCGTTTGTGGAGGATAATTGATTGATCTGTTACAGGAATACATATTTGTTACAGGAATACATATTTGTGGCTCTTGACATTTTTCATGAAATAGTTCAAACTATAGATACAGAGTTGGATGTGTGGCTGCATTTTCAGAGTTTCAGAGGAAACATCTTTAATCGAATAATACTTAAAATGATAAATGAAATGAGTTCTGTTAAAGACAGGGCTCATTTCTATTTATTATGCCCTCCTCCTGTCTTGCATTTTCCCCGTCATTCCTTTAAAATGGTGGTTATCGGGTAAGGAGGAAGATAAACGATATGCCTAATACACAATTAGCAGATAAAACAGATATCAAGCTGAAAAAACCTAAAAAACATAAAGTAGTCATGTACAACGATGATTTTACGCCTATGGATGTAGTGGTGGATATATTAACTGATGTATTTCACAAGAGCTATGAAGAGGCAGTTGCTATTATGATGACAGTACACAAAGGAAATAAGGCAGTAGTAGGAGTATATTCCTATGATATTGCCAAAACAAGAGCAGGGAAGGCAGTGAAGATTGCCAGAGAACTGGGCTATCCTTTCCGTGTGGAAGTGGAATCTTAAAACAGAATCCCCAGGATAGAACAGAAAAGACAGGAGGAAATAACATGAAGATAGCAAAAGAAGTTGAAGAGCTGTTAAATATGGCAGCTCTTAATGCCAGCACCCTTCATCATGAATATATGACACCGGAACACGTATGGTATGCTTTGACGGAACGGTCTGATTTTAAATCTGCATTTCAAAGCTGCGGAGGAGATACCAGGAAGTTAAAGTCTGAGCTGCATAAGTATCTGGAAGAGCAGATGGATGTAGTGGAAGGAAACGGTTCCAGAATAGAGGTCAGCTACAGCCTCAACAGGATTCTGGAGGATGCAGCGAAAAAGGCTTTATCCTCAGATCGGGATATCATTGAGATTTCCCATTTGATCTACAGCTTAATGGAGATGGAGGAAAGCTATGGCGCCTATTTTGTACAGGCTCAGGGAGTGAAAAGCGTCGATCTCCTTGTGGAACTGGGAGGAGAGCCATCAGAAACGGCCGAAAGTATTGATAGAGAAGATACAAAAGAGGACAGCATCCTGCTGAAATATGCAGTCTGCGTCAATGAAGAGGTAAAGAATAGCAATCCCCTTATTGGAAGAGAGGCAGAGCTAGAGCGGACCATGCAGGTTCTCTGCCGCCGCCAGAAGAACAATCCTCTCCATATTGGAGAGCCAGGTGTGGGTAAAACAGCCATTACTTATGGTTTGGCAGCAAGAATCAATGAGGGAAATGTTCCTGAAAAGCTTAAGAACGCTAAGATTTACGCCATTGATCTTGGCTCTATGGTAGCTGGAACTCAGTATAGAGGTGATTTTGAGAAACGGCTGAAAGCAGTGATGGAAGAAGTGGAGCAGGAAGATAATGCCATTCTTTACATTGATGAAATTCACAATCTGGTAGGCGCAGGCGCAGTAGGCGGCGGTTCCATGGATGCCTCTAATTTATTAAAGCCTTATCTGACAGAAGGGAAACTTCGTTTTATTGGAGCGACAACCTATGAGGAATATAAAAAGTATTTTGCTAAAGATAAAAGTCTTGTAAGAAGGTTTCAAAACATAGATGTGAAAGAGCCTTCCATAGAGGAGACAGTGGAAATTCTCAATGGTTTAAAGCCTTATTATGAGAAATTCCATGGTGTGCGCTACCAGAAGGGAATAATGGAGCTGGCAGCTAAGCTTTCCAGCCAGTTTATCAATGAACGTTATCTGCCTGATAAAGCCATTGATTTAATTGATGAAGCAGGCGCTTATCTTGTGATGCACCCAAAGAATAAAAAGGTGCAGGTTGTGGATAAACAGTTGATTGAACAGGTTCTGTCAAGCATTGCCCATATTCCTAAGCAGACTGTGGAAACAGGGGAGAGGCAGAAGCTTCAAAAGCTGGAGAAGGAGCTGAAATCCAGAGTATTTGGACAGGATGAGGCAGTGAGCCAGTTATCCAATGCAATCAAGCTTTCAAAAGCAGGATTAAACGAAGAAAATAAACCGGTCAGCAGCCTGCTGTTTGTTGGTCCTACAGGTGTTGGTAAAACAGAGCTTGCAAAGACAACAGCAGATGTGCTGGGAATCAAGCTAATCCGTTTTGATATGAGTGAATATGCAGAAAAGCATACAGTAGCTAAGCTGATCGGTTCTCCGGCTGGCTATGTGGGGTATGAGGAAGGCGGTCTTCTTACTGAAGCAGTGAGAAAACAGCCTCACTGTGTGCTGCTTCTTGATGAGATAGAAAAGGCACATTCTGATATTTATAATGTGCTGCTGCAGGTGATGGACTATGCCACTTTAACAGATAATCAGGGAAGAAAGGCGGATTTCCGTAATGTGATTCTGATTATGACCTCCAATGCAGGCGCTCATAAGGCGGATAAAGCTGCTATTGGATTTGGTGGGAAAGAGCTTAATGAAGATGCCATCATTGATGAAGTGAAAGAGGTGTTCAGACCAGAGTTCAGAAACCGTCTGGATCGGATTATTGTGTTTAAACCGATGACAGAGGCAATGGCAGAGAAGATTGTTATGAAACAGTTTGCTGTGCTTGCAGATAAAGCGGCAGAGAGCAAGGTGGAGCTGAAATTGGAAAAATCCGCTCTTGCTTATTTAAAGAAAAAAGGCGTAAGCCGCGAATATGGAGCCAGAGAGATCAGCAGAGTCATCAATCAGGAGATCAAGCCCTTGCTGGTTGATCAGATGCTGTTTGGTAAGCTGAAAAAGGGCGGATTCTGCAGTGTGGATTATGACGGAGAGAAAATAGTGATTGCAGTTAATAAGGGGGAATAAGTCTATGATTCGGGAATTTCAAAGTGGCGATCTTGACCGGGTTATGGAGCTGTGGTTAAATTCTAACACAGATGCCCATTATTTTATTGACAGTAGCTACTGGCAGGAGAATTACCAGATGGTAAAGGAACTTCTACCGGAATCTGAACTGTATATCTATGAAAAAGAAGGTGTGATCTGTGGATTTATAGGACTTACAGATGATTATATTGCAGGCATTTTTGTGGACATCAGCAACAGGTCAGAGGGAATCGGCAGACATCTTTTAGACTATGCCAAAGAAATACACAGGAAATTGTCTTTACAGGTTTATAAAAAGAATGTTAAATCTGTTCGTTTTTATGAAAAACAGGGATTTACTATTGAAGCAGAAGGCATTGATGAGGAGACAGGAGAAGCGGAGCTTGTAATGAGTTGGTCTGAATAAAAAGCATTTTCAGGCATGATAAGGACTTTCTTCCTATATAATATTAGTAAAAAAGCATTGGAGTTAAGATGTCAGGTCCTGAGAGATATGTAATCCAGTCTCTGGAATTACATTTATTTTTTGCCCGTATTATGAAGGAACATTCTATATTTTTGGAGGCAGGATTTACACCCAGAGATGTAGAATTTTCAAAGGCAGCAGACATGTTTAAGGAGCAGTTTGAATTGATACTTAACCATGTTGTTCAGCTGAGCTTTGGAGTTGTCAGCAAGGAAGTTTTAAATTCTGGTGAGGTAGTAACAGAATTTACTTATGTTGCTGAAGAACAGACGGAGAGTTTAACAGGAATCTCCATTAATAAAGAAATTACAAGGATGGAAGAGGCATTGTTTCTAAGTCCGGGGCAGGAGATAACCAGGGAGATGGTTGCTGCTGTTCAGTCCATAAACAGTTATGCTTTAAATCGCGTGGAACAATTGATAGAGTTTAAGGAAACGATTTTAAGCAATGTATTATCCTGTAAAATGTTTACAGTTAATTATCCTCTTTTGATTGACCATATATTAAGAGAGGCAAGATTATACCGCGACTTTATCGCAGCACTGGAAAATGGGGATAATCTGGATCATGTGGATTTTAAGAGTATGGAGCTGTTCTGGGATCAGATTATGCAGGAACATGCATTGTTTATCAGAGGTTTGCTGGATCCTACAGAGTGTGAGCTCATTAACACAGCCAATGATTTTGCTGGTGTATACAGCAGATTAATAGAAGAGGCAAGGAATGCCAGCGATTACTCCATGAACCAGGTTTCCGTTGATACATTGGAAGAAACTTTGAAATATAAAGACTTTAAGAAGGCAGGGATTGAGGGACTGACGGAATGTAAGATAAAATCCATTATTGTTCCGCTTCTGGCAGATCATGTTCTTAGGGAATCCAATCATTTTATACGGATATTAAAAGATAAGTTGGAAATGCATTGAATGTAGACTGAATTCGCATCAGGGCAGTACAGTAAAGGTACTGCCTTGGTGCATTTTTATTGTACTTAGATCCAAATAAAAAACGGTTCGCAGGAGATATCTGCGGACCGTTAACATTTATTAGTTTATGAGATTATTTGAAAATCCTAAAAATAGGTAAACTTCATTATCCATCATACTATATTTGGAAATTAAAGTCTAGTATTTTTTTATATTTTTGGTATTCTTTTAGTACGGCATGAAGTTAGAACATAAAACAAAACAGGAGAGGAGACTGGGGAAAATGGATCAGGAACGGCAGAAGGAACAGGAACATTTTGATCAGACGATTGCATTGTTAAAAGAAAATGTGGAGGAATATAAAAGACGGGAGAAAGCTCTCAAAGAGGAATCCGATGATTTATATGCTGCTGTGACAAAAGGCGGTCAGAGAGAGTTGTATAATCAGCTGGCAGCTTCCTATAGTATCTATGAACACATGAAAAATACTGTGCGGAAGAATGAAACAGCTCTGAGCAAGCCATATTTTGGAAGAATTGATTATCTGGATATAGAACAGAATACATTTTACAGTCTCTATATTGGTAAGAACGGAATTTCCAAAGCTCAGGAAGTGATAATTGTGGACTGGAGGGCTCCTGTATCAAGTGTTTATTATGAAAATGAAATGGGAGAGGGAAGTTATGAAGTCCCTTTGAAAGAAAAGACTGTGAAGATTCCCATTGATTTAAGGAGAAAGCGGACCTATGACACAGAACATGGTGAGCTTTTAGGTTATTATGATAATGACATTGCTTCCAATGATGATCTGCTTGTAAAGTATCTGGCAAAAAATAAGGACGCTGTGTTGGGAGATATTATTGCCACCATTCAGAAGGAACAGAATGAGATTATTCGTGACAATCCATTTAAGAATCTCATTGTTCAAGGGGTTGCAGGAAGTGGGAAAACCACAGTGGCCATGCACCGGATTTCCCATATTCTCTATAACTATGAGAAGAGAATCCACCCAAGTGAATTCTGCATTATTGGAAGCAGCGATATGCTTTTAAGCTACATCACAAGCGGTCTCCCTGAGCTGGATGTGTCCAATGTCCGGTATATGAGAATGGACGAAATGTTTCAGTATCTTCTGGACAAACAGTGGAAGAAAACATTTAAGGGAATTAGAAATCAGCAGGAGGAGCAGTACAAAAGTCATCTTGCCTTTATTCAGGAGCTGGACAGTTTCTTAGGTGAATACAGGGAGGAACTTCTTCCGCCAAAGGAAGTTACAGATCAAGAGCTTGGGGTGATTCTCAGTGGAGATAATATCAGGACTACGATTGATCTAAGCAGCGATATGTCCCTGACAGAGCTATCTAAACTATTAAATGAAAGGATTAGCTCCAGAATTGTATTTCTTATAGACCCTGAATACAAGGAGGAAATCAGGGAAAAGAAGAAGGAATACAGACGTTACTTTGATCCCCTAAAGAATAGAGATACAGGTGTAAAGCTGTATGTAAAGTTTCTGAAAACATATGAAGCAGAGAATAGAGACAGTGGAGTCTGCTTTAGTGAAACTCTGGAAAATATCAGGAAAAACAGATTTGATGTTTACGATCAGGCAGCTCTGGTACTGATTCATAAGCGGTTGACAGCCAAAGCTCCTATGGATGAGTTTTCTCAGATTATTGTAGATGAAGGTCAGGACTTCGGTGAAACTGTTTATTATGTGTTAAAGAAGGTGCTGACAGGCTGCTATTTTACCATTATGGGTGATGTATCCCAGAATATTAACTATGAGACAGGTATGAATACCTGGGAACATTTGGAGTCCTTTTTATTTGACAGGCAAAATGACCGTTTCTGTACTTTGCTTAAAAGCTATAGAAATACCATCGAGATATCGGATTATGCAGGAAAGGTACTAAAGAATGCTTCAGAAGGATTATATACTATTGAGCCTGTGATTCGTCATGGAAGACCTGTGGAAGTCATTATGGAAACAGAGGATTCCATAGCTGCTAGAACGGAAGCTCTTATTGAAGAAATAAAGAGCAGAGGACATCTGACTATTGCTGTTATCTGCAGAGAAGAGGCAGAGGCAAAAGTGGTTGGGGAGAAATTAAAGTATTCCACAGAGAATTCCCAAACAGAAGAAAAGGGATTTCACAATGGGGTTATGGTTCTCTCTGTAAGTCAGACCAAAGGGCTGGAATTTGATGCAGTGATATTGTGGAAACCTGATGAAGAACATTATGGTTCTAATCCGAAAGAGGCGAAGCTGCTGTATGTTGCCATTACGAGAGCACTTCATGAGTTGTATTTGGTCAGTGTGAAACCTGTGGATTTAGAATATCAGAAAGTATAAATTATACGGAAATACCTTAAATTTCATAAGAGAGACTCTTTAATTCTATGATGAACTGAAATGATAAATAGAATTAAAAGGGTCTTTTTTCTTTGGAATTTGCTCTTATCAATAGCAGGAAGAACACAATACTAAAAAATGACAGGGTAAAATATAAAAAGCCTCCATTGTGACTACTGTCAGAAAAGTGGATAATTAAGTCAGTTGATATGAGATAAATTACACTTTGTGGAGGATATTAAATGGCGAAGAAAAACAAAGCAGCAGCTAATGAGATAAAGCTGCCGAAAAGCAGGACCAGCCTGATACATAATATAAAAAAGTACTGGCCTTACTATTTAATGGTATTGCCGGGAGTTATATTCTTTTTGGTATTCAAGTATATTCCTATGCTTGGAAGTGTTATAGCTTTTCAGGATTATTCTGTATTTAAAGGGATTTTTGACAGTACTTGGGTTGGATTAAAGCATTTCAAAGCATTACTTACATATCCGGATTTCAGAAGGATTTTTAGTAATACACTGATTTTGGGATTGTGTAAGACGGTTCTTATTTTCCCAATACCTGTTATTCTGTCATTAATGCTTAATGAAGTTAGAAACTTAAAACTAAAAAAAGCAATTCAAACGGCGGTTTATATTCCTTATTTCCTGTCCTGGGTAATTGTAGGAGGATTGATATTCGATATTTTCGGAGTGGGAGGCTTGTTTAATAATATTCGGAATTTTTTTGGTCTTAATACATTACTTGCTATGCAGAAAGAATCCTGGTTTAGACCTATTTATGTAGTGTCTTCAATTTGGAAAGATGCAGGTTGGGGTACTGTGGTTTATCTGGCAGCCATCAGTGGGATCGACTTATCCTTGTATGAATCAGCTGCTATAGACGGTGCTTCCAGATTGAAAAGAATGAGATATATTACCTTTCCATTGCTGGTACCAACGATTCTTACTCTGTTTTTGTTGAGTATTGGCAGTTTTCTGGAACTGGGCTTTGAGCAGGTATTTAACTTATTGACTCCAATGACTTATAGTGTTGGTGATGTATTTGATACATATGTTTATCGCGTCGGCATTCAACAGGCACAGTATAGCTTCACTACTGCAGTTGGACTTTTTCAGTCTACAATCGGATTGGTTTTAGTGGTGACATTTAATAAGCTGGCAAATAAATTTTCTGATGACGGAGGTTTATGGTGATGAGAGAATCAGTAAAAGACAGAATCTTTCAGGGGGCACTGACTTTTTTGCTTATGATATTAGGAGGTATTGCCCTGGTTCCATTGCTCACAGTAATAGCCCAGTCTTTTAGTTCAAAGGCGGCTTCAGATATGAACATTATCAATTTGTGGCCTGTGGGATTTACCCTGGATTCATGGAAATATATTCTGTCAGATGTAGGCTTGTGGAGGGCATTTTTCATTACTATAATCTCCACCGTAATTGGAACTGCACTGGCATTGACGGTTACCGCCTTAATGGCTTATCCCTTATCTAAGGAGAATTTCAAACTTAATCATATTATTATGCTGTTTGTAATAGTTACAATGATATTTAAAGCACCGGTAGTACCATATTTTCTGACTTTAAAAGGGCTGGGATTGTTCAATAACCCTCTGGTGCTGATACTGCCTCATATCTTGAGTGCATATAACTTGGCAATTATGAGAACCTTTTTTAAGCAGTTTCCAGCCGAAGTGGAGGAAGCGGCTATGATTGATGGGTGTGGGTATTTTCAAATTTTGTATAAGATAATTATTCCTTCCTCCAAAGCAGTGCTTACAACTGTAGGTCTGTTTTATGCAGTAACCATATGGAATCAGTTTCAGCATCCATTGATGTTTATACAGAAAACAGAGTTGTTTCCATTACAGCTAAAAATCAGGCAGTTAATTAATGGAGGAAGTGATATAGCGAATATTGCAGCAGTAGCTAATGTCAATTATACAGAGGGGACTTTAAGTGCAGCGGCAGTAGTTTTTGCTATTATTCCAATTATTGCGGTTTATCCATGGCTGCAGAAGTATTTTGCCAAAGGAGCTATGCTGGGGTCAGTGAAAGGTTAGCTATTCGGGCAAGAGTTGCAAAAGGTAATAATAAAAATTATAATAAATTCAGGGAGGTATACGAAATGAAGTGGAACAAAACAATTACATTACTCATGGCGGGAACCATGGCAATTTCAACAATGACAGGCTGTGGAGCCAAAGAAAATTTGACTGAAACAACCCAGACTAGTGCTGTAAGTCAATCACCCGGTACGAATGAAGAGTCTGGAGAAGGGGAAAAGATAGTAGATTTAGAGGTATGGAATACAAATATCGGCTTTCTGGAAGTAAAAAAGGATGGTCCTCTTTACAATTTATATAAGGATATGTTTGGGGTAGGGATTATCCAGCCGTATGTAGAATGGAATGGGGGGACTACTTATCAAGAGCAGTTGAATTTAAAAATTGCTGCAGGAGAGATGCCGGATATGTTTTTGCCAGTTAATGGTATGGAGGTAGATCTGGCAAAAAATGGAGCTCTGCTTGATCTGACAGATATACTGCCCGAAAAAGCACCTCATCTATGGGAGTCAATTCCTCAGGAGTCCTGGGATGTTATCCGCTCTTATGACCCTAGTGGAGAGGGGAGAATCTATATGATACCTACAGTCATTGATTATCCCTTAATGTGTGGTTTAATACGTCAGGATTGGCTAGACAAGCTGGGGCTTTCAATACCTGAGACACAGGAAGAGTTTGTTGAGGTGTTAAGAGCCTTTAAGAATCAGGACCCCAATGGAAATGGTCAAACTGACGAAGTACCTACCGGAGGCCGTCAGGAAGCCAGATGGATGGATCACTTGTTTGCAATGTATGGGATTGCAATTTGGGAAGGGTATCCACAATGGGATGTTTATGATGGAGAAATGACCTATGCGGGTGTTACCCCTAATATGAAAGATGCACTGCTGTTTATCCGTGGGCTTTATGAAGAAGGTCTGATTGATGCAGAAACACTGCTCAATGATAAGGCTGGCTGGGAAGGTAAAATTAATTCAGACCGGGTAGGAGTTTATTATCACTGGGCACAATCCTCCTATGAATATGCCACTACTATGTTTAATTCTATTGGAGTGAAGCCGGAATGGGTGGTTTTGCCTCCTGTCAGTGCAGCAGGATATAAAGGTTTTTATACTGAAAAAAAGGTCAAAGGTATTCAATGGGTAATTAAGAATACAACGGATCAGGAAAAAATTGATGCTTGCATGAAGGTACTTGATGCATATGGAAATCCTGATTTACGGGAACAGTTTTTTCTTGGTGTGGTGGGAGAGCATTCTGCAATGGTTGATGGGAAGCTGAAACGTCTTCCTGATGATAAAAAAACCATGGAAAATCTTGTTTTCCAGCCTGGTAATGATATCTCGACAGTAGAAAGCATTGTTGCCCTTCTGGAAAGTGTAAAGTCTGAAGATATAGCTTGGGCGTTTGACCAGAGTATTGCTAATGTAAAAAGTATGCCCCAATATGGTAAGATAATAGCAGGAGATGGCATTCCTAATAGTGTTTATGATGGCTACCCTGATATTATGAATCGGACCTTATATGTGGAATATGCATCAAAAATTATTACAGGTGAATATCCGATTGATAAATTTGATGAATTTGTAGATAAATGGTACGCATCAGGTGGAGAGGCAGTGACAAGAGCAGCTCAGGAATGGTATGCTAAGACACAGAACTAAATATCAGTGATGACGAAAAGCCTGTTGACAACAGGTTTTTCGTCGTATATCGAGATCGGGAAATTATGGAGGGGATATGAGGAGCAGAATTTTCAAAGACATGAAAATAGGCAGAAAGTTAATGCTTAGTTATTTGCTAGCATGTATTATGCCATTATTGGCAGTAAGTCTTATTATTTATAAAGTCTCAGCAAATAGTTTAGAAGAGGCATCCCTGGAATTTGCATCTGTTTTCAGTTCTCAGATCGTATCTAACATTGATGATTTTGTTGAAGAATATGACAGAGTAACAAAATCTGTGCTGGTTGACAATGATGTGATCTATAGTCTGGTGGATGAGCCAGAGGCTTCGGTTATGGAACAGGTGAATCAACAGCTTGCCCTTCGAAGAATTATGATGCGTTTAATGACATTAAAACCAGAGATAAAAGGTATTATATTTTTAACAAACCAGAACCAGCTATTTCAATTTAACAGTGATGGTGCATATGTTAATGTTATAGGGCTGAAGGAACAAGAATGGCTGAATCAGATCGTACAATCGGAAGAAAAGCTGACAGTCACAGCCGTTCATGATAGATCTTATTGTGATAGAAATCAAGATAGCATCGTTTTGACAGTTGGGCGGCAGTTATTGAATTATGGAGGTGCGAACGCAGGAATCTTACTTATTGATATAGAACCGTCCAGTTTGTTTGAATTAAGTGAAGGGTTTCTTCTGGTAAGAAATCAGTATAATATTAAAATCAGCATTACAGATTCTCAAAATGGAATATTATATGATTCAGATGTGGCTAGCGGAAGGATGACCTGGGAGGAAGCGAGAAATATTAAAGATCCACTTTTCTATGATAAAAAAGAGGATGAATTTTTAGTTCTTACCAATGAAACTAAAAGGGCAGGTATAAAGGTGAATGCAGTGATTCCAAGAAGTGATCTTCTCTTTAAAATAAATAAGATTGGCTATGTGACAGCTGCTGCAGTCTTTGGTTCTATGACTGTTGTAATTGCTATATCTTTAATGTTTAGCCGAACCATTACTAGTCCTATCAGACAGCTTCAGAGGCGAATGCAGCAAGTGGAAGAAGGCAAATACAAGGTTTTACTGGAGAGGGAATCCAATGATGAAATCGGAAGTCTCATAACCAGCTACAACCGGATGGTAAGAAAGATTAAAGCATTGATTGAGGAGGTATACGTAGCTGAAATCAAACAAAAGAATGCAAAATACCTGGCTCTTCAAACTCAAATTAATCCCCATATGCTTTATAATACTTTGGAATCAATACGAATGAAAGCCTTGGTTCAAGGACAGGATGAGATTGCAGATATGATAAAGATTCTGGCTAAAATGTTTCGTATGTCTCTAAGCACACAGACAACTCCTCATCAGATCAGAGATGAAATTGATTATGCGGAAAATTATTTAAAATTGCAGAATATTAGATTTCAGGATTTGTTTTCACTAGAAGTAAAATTGGAAAATCACATTTTAAATGCTTTTATTATTTCACTGGTTCTGCAGCCTGTTATTGAAAACAGCATTGAACATGGATTTCGTGGATCAGGAAAGCCGCTGCATATCATGGTTTCAGGAAAGGTTACTGAAGCGGAAGATATTATTTTGAGAATCAGTGACAATGGAAAGGGTATGAGTGAGGAAAAAATAAATGAGATTAATAAGTGGATTTCCTATACCGAACCCAACAGATCATATCTGGAGCAAGGGCAAGAGGAGAGCGGAACAAGCATTGGTTTGAAAAACATTGGGGAGCGTATTAAGCTTCATTATGGAGAAAAGTATTATTTGAAAGTATCAAAAAGCAATCACATAGGAACTATAGTTGAAATATGTATTCCCGGTTTGTGGAAACAGGAATCGGCGGAATAAATGGAGGGTAAAATGAGTTATTATGTGCTGATTGTTGATGACGAGCCTGGAATTGCCGAGGGATTGAAACTACTTATAGAACGTTTTGTACCGGAATGCCATGTGATAGGAATTGCAAATGATGGAAAGCAAGGGTATGAAAGAGCGATTTCATTGCAGCCGGACTTGATACTGACTGATATCAAGATGCCGGAGCTTGAGGGGATAGAGATGATAGAGCTCTTAAAAGAATCAGGCTTTTTGGGTCGTTTCATTCTTTTAAGCGGCTATGCAGAATTTGAATATGCAAAAAATGCAATACGGCTAGGAGTAGAAGAATATCTAACAAAACCCGTAGAAGAGGAGGAATTAATTGAAGTTTTTGGCAGGGCGTGTAAATCAATAAAGGAAGAACGTGAAAAATTGAAAATGGTTCAGCAATTGGAGGGGGATTTAGAGCATTATAGCCGTCATATGAAAGGATATGTCCTAAAAGATTTACTTATTGGTGGTGATGCAGGAAAAAAAGAAATCAAAGAACAATTAGAAAATCTGAATTTTCCTTTATCTAGTAAACGCTATTGTTGTGTGCTATTTGAGAAGATTTGTGAAAAAACAGAAGAGGAGCAGAATGTTTATCAAAAAGCCATTGAAGATGTATCAGAGAAATATCTGGATTTTTGTGATGCAAAGCTTATTCTTCCCCTTTCAGCCAGTGAAATTATAGTGATTATGGCTTTTGGCGGGGACAATAATTACCGCAATTTTTTAAATACAATGGGAAAGATGAGACTGGAAGTTTCAGAAAAATTAAAAACCTGTGTCAGCGCAGGAGCGGGAGTATTTCACTATAGATGTGATCAGATTCGTGAATCGTTTGAAGAGGCAAGATGTGCTCTTAATTATAAAGTACTAAAGGGACTGGACTGTGTGATCAGTTATGAAGAAATCAGAGATTTAAGTGGAAATCCGGATTTGATCGATGAAAACGATGTAAAACAGCTGGAAAAATGTATTGATGCAATGGATGATCGGGGGTGTCGCCAGGTAATTGAAGAAATATTTTATAAGATTGAAAGAGAAAAGAAGATGAGTCTGGAGGATTTACAGCTTCTAAGTCTTAATTTGATTCTGACAGGAATTAGAAAGATGCCATTTATGCAGTTTCAGCTTAACGAATATTTAGGGAGAAATATTCTGTCACTGGAAAGTATTTCTAAGTTCAAGACTATCGAACAGTTGAAGAATTGGATTATCAACACTTTAAAGAGTATGAATGAGCTTATGCTTAAAGAGAGCATGCCTGACAGACGAGATATTGTGGAGGAGGCGAAAGAATATATAAAAAAGAATTTTAATAAGGAAATAAGTCTGAATGATATATCAGTACGCTTTTTTATTAATCCATATTACTTTAGCCAGTTGTTTAAGAAAAGGACTGGGGATACATATCAGAATTATTTAACAGGAATTCGGATAACACGGGCAAGAAAGCTGTTGGAGGAAACGGATTTAAGAATATATGAAGTGTGTGCTATGGTGGGTTATACAGATACCAGCCATTTCAATAAAGTGTTTAAAAGAATAGTGGGTGTAAAACCCAGTGAATATAAAAGAAGAATCAACCATGATCTATAAAAAACCATAGAAATAACTAAAAAGTGTATGTTAGAAGTCCTTCTATTCACATGATAAAATTAAACTATCATGTGAACAGAAGGACTTTTTGTATAAAGGAGCACTAATATGCGGATTGTAAATTGTAAGACTAATCATTTAACAAATCCAATAGGATATCAAATGGAATCCCCTGTATTTTCTTATACAGTAGAAGAGTCATTAGGAACATACCAAACAGAGGCAAGAATCAGGATCGCTGCTGATATTACCATGGAAAAGCTGTTGTTTGATACTGGATTTACCAGCGAGATTAACAGCCTGGCATATCAATCTAAATTTATACCTGAAGCAAGAAAGCGATATTACTGGGATGTTACTGTAAAGAGCGACGCAGGGGAAGAGGAATACAGTACAGTAAATTGGTTTGAAACAGGTAAAAGGGAAGAGGAGTGGCAGGGAAAGTGGATCACATGTAAAAATAAAGATGGTCGTCATCCATTATTTTTCAAAACTATAAAACCAAAACGTCCAGTGAGAGATGGAAGGTTGTATATATGCGGATTAGGCTTATATGAAGTGATGATGGAAGGAAAAAAGGTATCGGAAGAGCTATTAACACCATATTGTAATAATTATCACAAATGGCTGCAGTATCAGACCTATGATATTACAGAAGAGCTAAAAGCAGGAAGCATGTTAGAGGTACTTCTAGGGAATGGCTGGTATAAAGGAAGATTCGGTTTCAGCAGTAAATTAAACAAGAAACCTTATTATAGTAATACATGGAAGTTGATTGCGGAAGTACATCTTACATATGAAGATGGAACCTATGAGGTAATAGGAACAGATGAATCATGGGGGGTTAGTTACAGTAAAGTTACAGCTTCTTCTATTTATGATGGGGAGATACGGGATGACACACTGCCGGATTCAGAGACTGAAAATGCTGTGATTTGCACAGAATTAATGGCACCTCTCATGGAACGGCTCAGTACCCCGGTCACGGTTCATGAAAGAATAGAACCTGTAGAAATTATTTATACACCTAAGGCTGAAACTGTTCTTGATATGGGACAAAATATTGGAGGCATATTTGAACTAAAGGTAAATGAGCCTGCTGGAACAGTCATTCATCTGCAGTTTGGAGAGATACTGCAGGAAGGGAATTTTTATAGAGATAATTTAAGAACTGCGAAGGCAGAGTATATCTATATATCAGATGGAAAAGAGCATATAATTAAACCTCATTTTACGTATTATGGGTATCGCTATGTAAAAGTAATGGGAATCTCAAAAGTGAAGTCTGAAGATTTCACAGCACTGGCCATATACTCAGAACTACCAGAGACAGGTGTAGTGAAAACTGGTCATGAGCTTGTGAACCGTCTGATTAGCAATACTCAGTGGGGGTTAAAAGGAAACTTTATTGATGTCCCTACGGACTGTCCACAAAGAGATGAACGTATGGGGTGGACAGGTGATGCACAGGTGTTTTCTCCCACAGCATGTTATATGAGGGACTGTTATGGATTTTATAGAAAATATTTGTTTGATTTGCAGCAGGAACAAGAACAACATAATGGATTGGTTCCCAATGTAATTCCTTCTGTTGGTAATGAAGGAACCTCTTCGGTATGGGGAGATGCAGCCTGTATTATACCATGGAATCTTTATTTGTTTTATGGGGATAAGACTATATTGGAAGATCAGTTTAAGAGCATGAGGGCATGGGTGGATTATGTAGAGCGGACAGATGGAGCTGAGCACATGTGGAGAGAGGCTTTTCATTTTGGTGACTGGCTGGCTCTTGACAATCCTATAGGTGGAGAAGACCAGAGTATGGGAGCTACAAACACTGGATTTATTGCAGATGTTTACTATTTAAATAGTGTTGTGATTACAGCCAGGGCAGCAGAACTTATAGGGAGAGACAAGGAGGCAGAGTATTATTGGAAGTTAGCAGAATATATCCGTGAGAGCATAAAAGATGAGTATTATTCTTCCACAGGCAGATGTTGTGTTGATACACAAACCGGTCATTTACTGACCCTTCACTTTGATCTCCTTCCTCAGGACTTTCTTCCACTTGCAAGGAAAAGATCCAGAATAGAGCTGATTCATAAGCTTGAAAACAATGGTTACCGCCTTCAAACTGGATTTGTTGGAACACCTCTTTTATGTATTCAACTTTCCAGAGAGGGATTTAGTGATATGGCATACAAGCTGCTCCTCAATGAAGAATATCCTGGCTGGCTCTATGAGGTGAAGCTGGGAGCAACAACAATATGGGAACGATGGAATAGTGTACTTTCAGATGGCAGTATTTCTTCCACAGGAATGAACAGTTTAAATCATTATGCATATGGTTCTGTTGTGGAATGGATCTACCGGTGTTGTGTGGGGATTAACCCATTAGAGGAAGAGCCAGGTTTTAGAAAGGTGAGAATACAGCCTTCCTTATCATGGAAACTAGGTTATATAAAAGCAGAATGCCAGACTGCAGCAGGCAGTTATATCTGCGGTTGGAGAATACTAGATGAAAATCATGTTGAATTTCAATTAACAGTTCCTTTTGGCTGCAGTGCAGAGGTGGTATTGCCATTCTTACCGGATAATCCTGTTGAGGCAAAGGGGAATCCTTTATTTTCACATAGGACAAATGATGTCTGTGAGGTAAAAGCAGGAGTATATCACGTTATTTATAGGACAGATAAATGTTTGAAAGAAGAATATAGTATTGATTGCCCAGTGAGAGAGTTGATGGAAAATCCCAGAGTGAGGCATGTGCTTAATGAGCATGTGGACTGGATATCAAAGGTTCCTTCGTGGCAGTGGGACAAAACCTTATTAGAGGCTGCAGGAAGGTACGGAAGCGTAAGTACAGACGAAGCTTTGGATGAACTTAATAAGATTTTAAAAGAAATAGAAATAAGGGAGGAAAGATGGAATGATGATGAAGCCGGAGCGGCGGGCAGAGGAACTGTTGGCACAGATGAGCCTTGAGGAGAAGATGGGGCAGCTGGTAGGGTATTATCCCACTGCATATTCAGAAACAGAGTTAGCAAGAGAGTATCCCCATGGTGCAGGTCAGGTAGCTTGTTTTGCCATGAGAGAAATGAAAACTTTAGAAGAGATATCCAGACATCAGCGTATGATACAGGATAAAATTATGGAATTAAGCGGACATGGTATCCCAGCTATCTTCCATATGGAGGGCTTGTGTGGAATTCTGATACGGGATGCTGCAGGATTTCCATCAGGTATAGGCAGAGCCTCCTCCTGGAATCCAGATGTAGAAAGAAAAGTAGGAACCATTGTTGGCAGAGAGTCAGCTGCTGTAGGTGCAACTATGGTACTTGCTCCGGTATTGGATATTTCCAGAGATTCCAGATTTGGAAGACAGGGAGAGACATATGGAGAAGATCCGGTTTTAGCATCAGTTCTTGGAACTGCATACATAGAAGGAATTCAGAGCCAAAGGGAAGGGGCTTTCGTTGAATCAGCAGCAAAGCATTTTGTAGGTTACCATGACTCACAAGGGGGAATTCATGCTGCTAACTGTGATATTCCCTTCAGGCTTCTGCGTGAAATCTATGCAAAACCATTTCAGGCGGCAATAGGGAAAGCCGGTCTTAGGTCAGTAATGCCCTGTTACAGCTCAGTGAATGGTCAGCCGGTATCTGCTTCTAAACCCATACTAACCGGACTTTTACGGGAGGAAATGGGATTTGATGGTGTGGTTGTTTCTGATTATTGCTCTATCTCTGAAATTCATGAAAGACAAAAAGTATGTGAAAGTCTAACGGAAGCAGGTGCGAGAGCTTTGGAAGCAGGTATGGATATGGAACTCCCTTCGAAATGCTGCTTTAATGAGGAATTAGGACAGTGGTTTGCCTCCGGGAAACTAAACATGAGAATTTTAGATCAGGCGGTGAAAAGGATTCTGACAGAAAAATTTCGTATGGGACTGTTTGAAAATCCTTATGCATTAGAAGGAATGGAGTTGGCAGAGGCTTTTCATACAAGTGAAGCTGATGAGACTATGCTTACATCTGCGCTTAAATCTCTTATACTTCTTAAAAATGATGGAATTCTGCCAATAAAGAAACCTGTGAAAAAGCTTGCAGTAATTGGCTATCACGCAGCTTCCACGCGGGCTATGTTTGGCGGTTATACTTATATGAGTATGACAGAACGTTGGCTTGGTGCAAAGAATACTATGGCAGGAGTTAAGGAAGAGGAATTAAACGTTGTAAATGAAAAGGAAACTTATTCTGGCTCTTATGTACAGAAGGAGCACCCATTGGCAGAAAAGCTTGCCAAGGAACTGCGGCCTCATTCTAATAATTTGCTGGAGCAGCTGAATATAATTATGCCTGAAACAAAGATTATGTATTCCTTCGGATATCCGCACGCAGGAGATGATGTTTCAGGACATGATGAGGCATTGAGAATTGCTGAAGAGGCAGATTTAGTTATTGTGACAGTCGGAGGAAAATATGGGACTGGCTCCATGGCATCAACCGGTGAGGGGATTGACAGTACCAGTGTTAATCTGCCCATATGCCAGGAGCAGTTTTTAGAAAGGCTGACAGCATTGGATAAAAAGGTGGTTTGTATTCATTTTGATGGTCGTCCTGTTTCCAGCGATGCAGCAGAGCAATGTGCTAATGCAATTTTAGAGGCATGGAATACTGGGGAGAAAGGTGCAGAAGCAATTGGAAGAGTGTTGCTTGGGCAATATAATCCAGGCGGGAAACTTCCTGTTTCAGTTGCGTATAATGCAGGTCAGGAACCAATTTATTATAATCATTATAATGGTTCCAGTTATCACCAGGGAACCATAGGAGCTTATACCGGTTATGCAGACCGTCCATATGAGCCAAGATATTATTTTGGATATGGATTGTCCTATACGAAATTTACATTTAACAACCTGACTATAAGTAATAAAAAACCAGACCCTTCCGAGTCTGTAAGAATAACTGTTGAGCTTATGAATACAGGCGAGATGGCTGGAGATGAAGTTGTTCAGCTATATCTTAAGGACAGATATGCAAGTATGACTAGACCTGTTATGGAACTGGCAGGTTTTAAGCGGATCAATTTAAAACCTGGGGAAATGAAAAGGATTAGTTTTATAGTTCATATGAGTCAAATGGCCTTTCTGGACAGAGAAGGAAGGTGGAAAATTGAAGCAGGAGAAATTGAAGTTTTAGCAGGAGCTTCCTCTCATGATATCAGACTGAAGGAGGTATTGCGAATTACTTCGGATGCTTATGTGAAAGGAAAAGAAAGAGCATTTTATGCAGAAGTGGAGGTGCTGGAAGGTTGAAAAAGATATTCTCTGAATTGGCACTGAGCCAGATGCAGCTGTGAAATGGTGAATCTTGGAATAAGGTAGACCCCATAGGTAGTGTAAACTACCTTCCAATGGGGTCTTTACCAATTTATAAAAGAAATCTAAAACTCAGGTTCAATCCTATCCACCAACCATTGATAGTTGGATTTCACTAAAACAAGTTTACCATAGAAATTCATATCCATCACCTGCTTACCTGTCACCTGACAAACCACTGTATAATTATAATAATGCAATTCTCTGCCATTCATATCTTTCACCTCGTCACCTTTATTCAGCAATATTTTCTTTGGATAAATATCTGATTTTAATTCATTGGCTTTTTTCACACATCTGATAAAATCCCTTCCAGCCATGGCATCTTCAAAACCTTCCTCAGTCATGTGTGCTCCATATACCTTTAGCCACAAGTCGGAGAGCTGCTGAGGATCATTAGGCAGCTTTAATAAATCATTGGTTCCAGCTGTGTAAAACTCCCTTAATAGTTTTTCAGCATGGCTGGTTGGTTTGAAAAATGGCATGGCAATGCTGATGATTACAGTGAATGCGGTTATGGCAGCAAGAAAAAAGATAGTAGAGTTTCTTGTAAATAATCTGTTTTTCATCTAAACATCCTCCTGAATTGCAAAAACGAACGATGGTTAACTGTTTTATTATGTAAATATGAAAATGTATGATCTATTACATATACATTATATCATAGCAAGAAGGTCAAAAACTATTTCATTATTCTTACAATCATTGTAGTTTTAGTGATTCAGCATTGCCTTATTCAAGAAAACACATTGAAAGAGCATGATTTTTCACAATATGATAATAAATGATAAAATATGATTGACTTTGATAAAACACAATGGTATATTAAAATCATATAAAACAATGAATATAACAGTCAATCAATAAGGAGGAGCTGTCTTGAAAAAGAGAATCAACATTGACGGAGCACAAAATGTAGAAGTATCAAAGCCCATACCCTGTGAAAAATCCCCTCATGAACAACTGGAGATTATGGAAGCATATACAAAGGCCCATATGGATAGTGAGGAAATGGACAAGGCAAGAAGAGAAATCAACTGCCTGAAAGTCATTTTCCCCACAATGTTCAGGAGCATTGAAGAAGGAGACTTACTGGCAGGGAGGCTGGATTATCTGCCCATTGGTTTTGGCAGTGTCACCAGTATTGGCGGAGTTGGTCATTACTGTGTATTCCATAAATTAAGAGCATTTAAGGAATTGCTAACTACAGAAGAAGAGAAAAAACGGGTAGATATCCTGTATGATTATTGGCAGGAACATGACACCAAGTCAATTTATTGCAGAGATATATTGACTGAAGACACGGTTGGGCGTTTTATTGACTGCACGTATCCACTGATGGCAACTGCCAGACTGTCAGGGATGATGCTAAATTATAAAAGACTGATGAAATATGGGCTGGAAGGTTTGAAAGAGCTGCTGCATTCAGGAGAATCCAATGAGTTTCTGGAGTGCAGCTATGAAAGCATCTGTTTGCTGCAGGAAGTAATTGAGCAACAGATTTATCTGGTTTGTAAAGCAAAAGCAGGTGCAGATCAGGCACGGAGAAAAGATTTAAGTCTTATGGAAGAAGACTTACGTTACATAAAAGAGAATAAACCGGCTACATTCCACCAGGCATTGCAGCTATTCTGGATTTATGCCTTATGTGCGGGAGTGATTAATTATGGCAGAATGGATGACGTACTGGGACCATTTCTGCAGAATGATCTGGATTCAGGAGTTATTGATGAAGATGAGGCTTACCGCTATTTAAAATCACTGTGGAAGATGATAGAAAATCGGAGAACCACTGTTAATGGTCGTATTATTGTAGGAGGCGCAGGCAGGGATAATCCGAAGGAAGGGGATACATTTGCCCGTATCTGCTTAAGAGTGTGCAAAGATACCCGCTATGTAGAACCCCAGTTTACCCTGCGTTTCAATCAGGATACACCAAAGGATATTATGGATATGGCTTATGATTGTATTGGCAGCGGAGCTACTTATCCCACCTTATATAATGACGATGTGAATATTCCTGCAGTGATGTATGCAATGCGTGTTGAGGAGAAAATTGCAGAACAATATGTGCCTTTTGGCTGTGGAGAATTTGTAATACAAGGGAAAAGTGTTGGAACTCCTAATATCTTAATTAATTTATTGAAAATACTCAACATCACATTAAACAGCGGTATCGATCCTATGGATGGTGTAAGAAAATGTGGTCCTGTAGAGATTCCCAATTGTTCAGAGTTTCAAACCTTTGACCAGTTGTATGATAAGTATAAGGAGCTGTTGGATTATTATCTGGATTTAAGCATTGAGGCCCAATATCATTCTTATAAAGTGATGAATGATCAGGCATCCTTTTTATTTACTTCTATTCTGATGGATGATTGCATTGGAAGAGGAAAATCAGTTCTGGATGGCGGCATTGAAATTCTCGGCGGCACCAATGAAACCTATGGCAATATCAATTCCAGTGATGCTTTGTGGGCAATTAAAAAGTTGGTTTATATGGATAAAAAGTATACACTGCCACAGCTCCATGAAGCACAGCTTGCAAACTTCGAAGGTTATGAGCGAATTCAAAAGGACTTATTAAAACAGGATAAATACGGCAATGATCATGAGGAATGTGATGAACTTGCCAATGACTTATATGAATTTGTTGCAAAGGGGAACCGCCAGAGAGGGATTGATTATGGAATGGGGTATTTCCTCATTGTAATATCCAACAATCAGACCAATACTGACTGGGGGCGTGAAACATCAGCCAGTCTGGATGGCAGAAAAACCGGAGTATATTTGAACCCTGCCAATAGTCCTCAGGGCGGTGCATCAACAAGCGGACCAACAGCATGTTTGAATTCACTGTCTAAATTTAACGCCAAATACCATGGAGGAAGTGTTCAGAATATTAAATTTACACCGCGTATGTTCAATAAAGACCGGGAAAAGATAAAGCTGATGTTTGACACCTACTTTAAGAAAGGAGGCTGCCAGCTGATGGTAACAGTCGTAGACCATGGGATTCTTGAAGATGCACAAAATAATCCTCAGAACTATCCGGACCTTATTGTCCGTGTGGCTGGATACAGTGCTGTCTTTGTTAATCTGACAAAAGACATTCAGGAAGAATTGCTGAGCAGAACTTTATATGATTAAAGTCACCAATATTGAGCGCTTCGCCACACATGACGGTCCAGGGATTCGGACTGCGGTTTTCTTAAAAGGCTGTCCCCTTTACTGTCCGTGGTGTGCCAATCCGGAAACCCAGACTTTACATCCGGAACTGCTTTATACTAAACGGAAATGTACAGGATGTCATATGTGTGAAAATAATTGCCCTTCAAAAGCAATACACTTTGATCAGCAGGGAGTATTTCATTATGACAGAACCTTATGCACAAATTGCAGGGAGTGTGAGAGAAACTGTCTCTATGATGCCATTGAATTTCAGGGAAATGATATGGAACTGGCTGCAATTATGAAAGAAGTGCTGAAGGATAAAGATTATTACGATAATTCTGGTGGGGGGATTACCATTAGCGGTGGTGAACCTTTTGTACAGCTGGATGGACTGATATCTATTCTGGAAGCCAGCAAAGAAAAGGGTTTGGACACAGCAGTGGAAACCACTGGAAATTATTCCTTAGAGAGTTTGAAAAGAGCAGAGCCTTACATAGACCATTACTTATATGATTTTAAGCATTTAGATGATCAGGTATTGAAGGAATTTACCGGCGGAAATGGGCCGCTGATTAAAGCTAATTTAAATTACTTACTGGAGCACAATGCCCAGAAGGTTTTTGTTCGTATGCCAATTATTCCAGGCTTTAACTATGAGGAAGAGTTGATAAAGAATACACTTGATTATTTGAAACAATTGGGGGCTGAAAGGGTTAATTTGCTCCCATACCATACGCTTGGAAAAGAGAAATATGAGCGTATGGGAAAGACCTATGAATTATCAGGAACTATGCTCCGGGAAGAAGACTTAGAGGAATTTCATCAGTATGCGCTGGGTCTGGGACTGGAATCAAAAATAGGTGGTTAATTACAAATAGGCAGTCGAGAGTAAAATCCCGACTGCCCATTTGGTGTTTCTCTGTAATATCTGGAAATGCTTTTGCAATTTATTCCCTGGTAATATGATTGCCTGCTATGTATCCAAAAGTAAGTCCTGGTCCAATGGTGCTTCCACCGCCCCAGTAAGCATTGGCAGTTGGACTTGCAATACAGTTGCCTGCTCCATATAATCCCGGAATGGGCTGGTCATTCCAATCCAGAATCTGGGCATGTTTGTTAATAACAGGACCGCCGTTTGTGTCCAATGTTCCGGCAGCCAGAATAATAGCATAATAAGGACCTTCTTCTCTTAGGGGATACATTGTGTAATTGAGAGAATCTGCCGGTGGCCATTCTGCACCAGGAAGTACAGGCGGGGAAGTAGTCCACTCTTTATCGTAAATCGTTTCCCCTCTTTGGAAATCTTCATCTTTTCCATTTACAGCAAATTGATTAAAACGTTTTATAGTATCCTTAAGATTCTCTAAAAAGCTTGAATCTATTGTGAAACCGCCTGTGTGTGGGGCTAGCTTTTCAAGACGCTCTCTAAGCATCTGTTCCATTTCCTCTAAGGTATTGGCCTTGATCAGATAAGGCATTTCACCACCTAAAACAGGGAATGGCGGGTAGCCTTGCCACAACGAAGCTGTTCGTTCATCAAACATCATGAAGGTCAGCATATTGGTCCATTCTGCACGAACAGGGTCCCAGACAAAGTGAATCATGGTACGGTCTGTATAATTTCGTTTTTCATTAACAATACGCCGTCCAAACTTATTGACCAGAATCATACTGTCACCAGTTAAATAAAATACGTTAGAAGAACCGCCTGGATTTTGCAGATAGGCTTCGATCATGCTCTGAGCACGGAATGCTCCCGCTGTATTACCAATTCTTGCCCCAATTTCCCCTCCCATGCGGATAAAATCTCCGGTATTGGTGGGAACTGAACAGCCGCCATAGTGAGGGCCACGTTGAAATTGCAGCATATACTCTGGATTATGAGCATAACCGCCACTGCCAAATATAACTCCCAGCTTTGCATGGAAGGTGTGTTCTTTGCCGTTGACTCTGGCTGTAACACCATTTACCCGTCCCTCGGCATTACGTAAAATAGAGGTTACCTCTGCATTTGTAAGGATTTCGATTTCATGGTCACGAGCCCAGGTTTCCACCTGACGAATAAGTTCGGCACCTGAAATTTTTATGTTTCCATCCTCGTCCCGGGGATAAATAGAGCGTCCGCGGATGTTTTTATTCTCTGGTAAATGGTTCTGGTAATCCACCTGACCCTTTCCAGTCCAGTTAACTTCCATAATGCTGTGCAATGCACCCCATTCATCATAATCTGAGGCCATTTTGTGTGCTGTGTTAACGTAGGCTTCTAAAAGCTCAAACTCACGTTGTGGAATTCCATATTTAGGGGCATCTGCATTATATAGATTGGGATAAGAATAGCGTGCCATATAACGCAGGACATCTTCAGCGTTATCCTCATATCCTGCTTCTTTTTGCCATTTATTTAATGGAATCCAATAACCACCGCCGCTACGACTGGTAGTTCCCCCAATCTGATCGGCTTTTTCCAGCATGAGAACCTTTGCTCCCTGCTTGCGTGCTGATATAGCTGCTGAAAAAGCTGCCGCACCGCTTCCTACAACAACAACATCTGCCTCATTGGTGAAGCTTACCATATCTCCGGCTTTTTGCTTTGTTTCTGTCATTAATTCAAATTTTTCTTTTGGCGCTCCACATACTGGACATGTCTCCGGCGGCGAATTCCCTTCGTGGATATAACCACAAACCGTACATCTCCATCGTTTCATAAATCCATTCTCCTTTCATTTTAAAAAATTGCACTTTGAAATTAACGATTACTGTTATCATTATACCATAGTTTATTGTTAGATTCGATAAAAAAGTTGATTAAAATGAAATATATGGAAGATGATGGTCGATTTATCTGTTATTATACGCACTAGAATAGATTAAATCTCTTAATTAGCTTCATTGGATATGTATATATTTCCAATGCTTCGATTTTTGCTTCTTGTAAAATATTCTGTTGAAAGAATGGACTATTTTGTATCTGCCGGAAACCGTATCCCCATTTGTGTCCTTGCTTGATCCATAAGAGAAAGCGCCATATGAGAGTATTGATTATGAATGCTATAACCCGGATC
Organism: Hungatella sp. UBA5385; assembly: GCA_002409995.1. Taxonomy (GTDB): domain Bacteria; phylum Bacillota; class Clostridia; order Lachnospirales; family Lachnospiraceae; genus UBA5385. The sequence continues at coordinate 44,004 of DHOR01000059.1, forward strand.
TTCCCTGATCAGGCGAACCCACTCTTTAATTTCACAGCTCATGTCTGCGGTGCTATCAGTGGAATAGATGACTTCTTCCCTGCCGGTTCGATCAATAAAGGTAATTTCATGAGGAATATTAATTCCATTAATCAACATAGTTCCCTGCTCTCCCTGAATCTGGCTTGGAAGCCGGTTATCAGTAATCTTGGAGTAAATCAGTTCTGCCTGCAATTCCTCATAGCTTGCAAGAATGGTACCTGCCCCATCAATTCCATTATGTAATAATAAGGCATCAGACTTAATCTCCTTTGGCATTCCAAACAATCTTAGGAGGGGATGAATACAATAAACCCCAATATCCATCAATGCTCCATTAGAAAAAGACGGATCAAAGGCATTTTCAATGATCCCATTCTTAAACTTGTCGTATCTGGAGGAGTACTGGCAGTATTGAAAGGTTGCCCTGCGTAAGGTTCCCAGCTTTGGCAAATGATTCACTATCGCTGCAAAACCGGGAGTGTGGACACTATGCATAGCTTCTAACAGCACAACTTCATTGGCTTTTGCAAGTTCAATTAAATGCTCTAATTCCCTGACATTAGAGGTGATGGTTTTCTCACAGAGAACATGCTTTTTGTGAGCCAGCATGAGAGCTGCCTGTTGGTAGTGAAGGCTGTTGGGGCTGGCGATATAAACTGCGTCAATATCATCTGCTGCAGCAAGTTCCTCTAAATCGGTGTAAATTTTATCTACATGGTATTTAGCGGCAAAAGCAGTGGCAGTTTCTTCATTACGGGAATAAACCGCACCGTAATGCAAATCCTTATTCTGTATCGCAGGGGCTAAAAAACGGTCAACAATAAAATTAGTTCCTATGGTTGCATAGCGAATCATAAATATGCTCCTTTCACTTCCTCTTACGTTATTTTGGGTTCATTCTATATCATGGGAAGCAATTTCGTCAATAGAGTTTGATAAAATATGAACCGCTATATGTTCAAAAAAGATATTATATGATAAAATATATAAATAAGTACCATATGGAGGTGGAGATATTGATAGCAACAGAGCGCAAGCGGTATATCATGCAGCAGTTGAATGAGAAGGGGATTATCAATCTGAAAGAAACTGCCAAAGAGCTGGGAATATCTGAGATAACGGCTAGGCGTGATTTTGAAAAGCTGGAAAAAGAGGGGAAATTAAAGCGTGTACTTGGAGGCGCAACCCTTGATGAAGATCAGGAAACATCAACTGCTGGAGCAGAGCTTACCATGAAAAGCAAGCAGATGTTTCAGAAAAAAGAAAAAGAGCGGATAGCAGAATATGCAGCTCAGTTTGTACAGGATGATGACAGCGTTTTTTTAGATGCCGGAACCTCCATGATTCCGCTTATGCGTATATTAGAGAAAAGAAGAGTGAAAATTGTGACCTACAATGAATTGCTGCTTAACGGCATACAAAATCCGGCAGCGGAAATCTTCATTGTTGGCGGGCAGTATCGCCATTATTACAACATGAATGTCGGACCTGTTGCACAGGATGTATTAAAGCAATTTTATTTTAACAAAGCATTTATTGGCTGTTCCGGTGTGGATTTGGCACAGGGGATAGTATATACAACGGAGATGGAAAGCCTTCTGATGAAACGGATAGCACTGGAAAATGCAGATGAGTCCTATCTCCTTGCTGATCATAGCAAGATTGGAAGGCGTAATTATCTGAAATTAACCGAAGTCTCTTCCTTTACCGGTGTTATCTGCGATAAAACGGAACAGATGGAAGGGTTGGAATATCCGGATAATGTGAAGTTTGTTTAGTAACTATTATATAATACTCGACTTTCCCAGCAATGGTTTTTAAGCTGGGAAAGTTGAGTTCTAAATTTAGAAATCTCTTATTTCCTTTGCTAGACTAAATGGAATAATTGCTCCGGAGGTAGTATATTTATGTGCCTTTTCTTCATGCATGTAATCTATGATTTCTTTTGCTTTATAATCCTTAAATTTTTTAATAACTTTATCTAAAATATTTTTTTCCTCATTAGTCAAAATAGAATAGTCCATATTCTCATTTGGATATATATGAAGTATGGATTCATACGTATAGCTTTCTTCCTCATGAATGTTCAAATTCTCAAGATTCATTAGACTATAATGTCCAATAGGTAAGGCTCCCATAGCTTCATGTCTATAAACCAGTCCAGTCATCGCTCTTCCACTTTGCTTATAACTTTCAGAATCCGTATACCAAAGCATTTTCATAAGCTTAACTTTGTATAAATTAGAAATGGCTTCAGCTAAATACGAAATAATTGCCTCCAACTTATCTATATTTAGAGATGTATATCCGTTAGAATCGGAAGCTTCTTCAAATTTTGCATATTCACCTTTTAATGTTTGACGTGTAAGAAATTCTTTTCCATAATTGTCTATTTTTTCTAATATATTTGTTTTGATTTCAAGGCGCTTGGAAATACTAAAATTATTATAATTTTTCTTTAAAAATTCCAAAGCTTTTAAAGGGTTATCCTTTATTAAACGAAGCATAGTATCATATACTTCGTCTTGAATTGCTTTACTCTCATATCTTGAAATAGTTGCTTCTCCCCATCCCAACAAACGTGCTAAGTCAACTTGAGACAATCCATAGCTTTCTCTAATTTCTATAATTTCATCGGATGTCAACAAACCATGCTTAACTCTATATGCATTTCTTGCATTAAGCAAATTTGTATTTGTCATTGCTCCATTTGCAAATTCGTTTTCATTTTCATCAGCATTTGCACAAAAATAATAACTTTCTTCATAGCAGATCTCTTCACCTTTAATAGTTATAGTGGCTGCTCGTTTTCTTTCTTCTATTTCATGAACCTTGTCGCAGAGTGGACATTCCATATGAATCTGTCTAATTAATGTGTAATTCTCCATTATTTTTCCTCCTTTCAATTTTCTTTTACGCATATGGAAATGACATTTTTTTTTCCGCGTAAACTCAACACCAAACATACACTATCAACTGATAGTATAACAATCAATTAATAGTGAGTCAAGACGGTTGGATAATAACATTTTTACTCCTAATGTTCAACTATACAATCATCATTTTTAAATCGAAATGATAAAAAAAGATAAAATATGATTGTAAATGCAAAAATCCTATGTTACAATAAATTAATCATACAGAAAGATACAAAGAATACGAGGAGAATATTAAGAATGAAGACAAGTGACCCTAAAAAAAGAGCATTACTGGAATCCTTCAAAGGTGGTTTGATAGTATCCTGTCAAGTACAGCACGACGATCCCATTTATAGTGATGATATTGTTGTAAAGATGGCTCAAGCTGCCAAGTGGGCTGGTGCAGTTGGAATTCGTGCCAATAGTCCGGAGCAGATTCGGGCTATTAAGGCAGCTGTTGACCTTCCCATTATTGGGTTATATAAAATCTGGCATGAGGATACGGATGTATTTATTACTCCAACACTGGAAGCAGCCAGAGAAGTATGGGAAGCCGGAGCGGACATTATTGCACTGGACTGTACGGAACAGCTGACTCATGAAAAAACAATTGCCTATGAGCTTCTTCCTAAATTGAAGGAGGCAATTCCAGAGGCAATTACATTTGCTGATATCTCTACATATGATGAAGCGAAGCGTGCAGTGGAGATGGGAGCCGATATGGTGGGCCCCACCCTGTATGGATATACAGCCCAGACAAAGGATATTGAAATGCCGGATTTAAGAGAGTTTGCAAGAATGTGCCGTGAATTTGGTGATCAGGCTTATATGGTGATGGAAGGTCATATCTACACACCAGAAGATGCCATGAAGTGTATCTTTTTAGGAGCGCATACAGTAGTTGTGGGCAGCGCCATCACCAGACCACATCTCACTGCCAAACGTTTTGTGGATTTACTCAGCGGTTATCAGGATAATTGGCGGGAGGCTGAGAGAAGTAAGCATTAAGAACTCTGTCTAATACTAAAAATACAGAGTACCATCTTTCAATTTCAAATCCTATCATATATAATTAAAGCAATTATATAATGGACATGCAATGACTGAGGGGGAAAATAATGTATCGCTTAATTATCATTGATGATGAGGAAAAGATAGTTGAAGGACTTGGAAAGCTATTTCCATGGGAAAATATTGGCTTTTCAGTGGAAGGGCTTTTTACCAGTGCCAGAGAGGCGTTAGATTTTATGGAGGATCATCCTGTGGATGTTGTGCTCAGTGATATTGAAATGCCAGATATGACTGGAATTGAATTGAGCCAGTGTTTACTTGAAAAAGAGGATATTAAGGTTGTTCTATTCAGCAGTTATCGGGATTATAATTATTTTCGTGCTGCTATTCAGAACAGGGTGGATGACTTTTTGTTAAAGCCCATCGACTATGTCATGCTTTTGGAGAGTCTGGGGCGTATTAAGAATCAACTAGATGAAAGATATCAGAAGAAGGTGGAACTGCCAAAAGGTTACTACAATAAAATTGTGGCATCAGTTCAGGACTATTTAGAGGAAAATTATCAAGATGCTTCTTTAGAAAAAGCTGCTGAGAAAGTAAATTTAAGTCCTGCTTATTTATCCAAGATATTCAGTGAAAAAAGTGGTGCCAGCTTCTCCAATACACTTCTGAAAATCAGAATGGAACAGGCCAAGCTGCTGCTGGAAGATATCCAGTATAAAGGGTATGATATTGCCTATTACATTGGATACGATAATCCGAAGAATTTCTCCAGAGCATTTAAAGCATACTATGGAATGACTCCTATGGAATATAGAAAATCTAATGCGGAGGTTCCAAAGTGAAGAAAAAGTTTTTTCTTAAACGGGTAGCTGTTTATCTTGGGATGATGCTGATTCCTATGTTATTGCTATTTGCAGCTTTTAGTTTTATGAATCTGCGCAGTATAGATAAGGATTTAAAGAGGCAGGGGAAGCAGACCGTTAATGCAGTTAATGTTAATTTTGATTTAGTGCTCAGTAATGTACTATATCAAAATGATCTTCTTACAAGTACCACCAGAATGAATCTGTCTCTGAAACGGATTTTAAACAGAGATGAGCTGAGCTATGGTGATGCTACCAATATCAGCAGCTTAAGGGCTATTTTAAGTAGTATTAAGGACTCTCACGAGTATATTGAATCCATTTATATCTATCTGAATGAAGCAGAGAGGTTCTTTTCCTCAGATAAAGGAATTCATGTGATTAACAGCAATGAGGATACGGAATGGATCAATACATATAAAGAGTTAGGAAAAGAAAACAACAGTTACATAGCTGTGAGAGAGATATCCAGGGGACCAGCACAGGCTCTTGAAGTGTTAAGCGTATATAAGCGTCTATTGTTTCAGAAGGGCTGTATTGTTGTAAACATTGATGTGGCAAGGCTTAAGGAGATTTTAAGCAAGCAGATATCCAATCATAAAGAGACATTATATTTAGTTAATCATGAGGGGACTGTTTTATGCCAGAAGACCAATGGGGATTCACAGGGGCTGAGTGAAGTATATTTTACTGAGTTCAAATCTGATTATGGAGAAAGCTGGCAAGAGCAGCTTTTGAGTATGGATGGAACATGGATTAAAACACCAGATGGAGTTTTTTTAATGAGCATAGGTCGTTATGAGGGGATGGAGATATACTATGTTTCTGCGATATCCTCTGAAGCCAGAACCGAAAGTATATTAGCTCTAATGAGTTCTTTTTTAATCTTTTTGGTGTTGGATCTCTGTATCGTTATTTTGTTGGCATACATTACAACAAAACGTTCTTTCGACCAGATATACTACATGATTGGAGTTTTTAACGAGGCAGAAAAGGGGCTTCCTGTGAAGAAACCGGAAAATAGAAGCCGGGATGAATATGATGTAATTATGAATAACATTATTTATTTATTCTTAAATACAAATTATTTGAATACCCAGCTGAAAGAAAATGAATATAAAAAGGATTATGCTGAGATGATGGCTCTGCAGTTGCAGATCAATCCTCATTTTTTATTTAATACTCTGCAGACTGTGGATATGGAAGTTAGAGATCATAATTCAAAACGTGAGGATATCAGCATGATTATCAGGGCAGTATCTGATATTTTAAAATACGCTCTTAGTAATCCCAATGAATCCGTAACAATCCAGGAAGAGATTAAATATTTACAAAAATATATTATGATACAGAAGTATCGATTTGGAGACCAGTTTATTATCTATTATGAAGTAGAGAGAGAAATACTGTCTGCAAAAGTGTTTCGGCTTTTTTTACAGCCATTGGTAGAGAATAGTCTGCTTCATGGAATCAGAGGAATGGAGAAAGGCTATATTAAAGTATCTATTTATCGCAGAGGTGACAGACTGCGCTGCTGTGTGCTGGACACAGGAGTCGGGATGAGCCAGGAGGAGTTAGAGAATTTAAGAAAACATATTACCGATGAACATACCAGGGGAATAGGACTTGTTAACTTATATCGCAGACTGGTACTCAGATATGGAGAGGGCAGTTCTCTTCGCATTCTGTCAAAAAAAGGACTTGGAACAGCTATTAGTTTTTATATCCCATTGGAAGAATAGAGGAATAATTAAGATGGTAAGGTATCATTACTTTGGATAAGCGGAAGTAATGATACCTTTTTTGGAAAGCAGGGTAAATAAAGAGGATTTTTACAACGGCAATGTCCTTTCATTACCTGACGATTCTATATAGAATAGAGCTATACAAGAATATTGAGTGCCGCCATCAGGCGGAGGAAATGGAGGATCATATGAAAAGGTTAATGGCAGTTTCCTTATCAGCTTGTCTGCTGGTGGGGATTTTAGGCGGCTGTAGTCAAGGAAAGAGTGAAACAACAGCTTCTGCAACTCAGGCACCTGAAAATACTACAACAACAGCAGATACTGCTGCAGCTAATACAAATGACTCAGAGAAAGCTGTAACTCTGCGTTTTTCATGGTGGGGAGGCGATGAGCGTCTGGCTGCTACACTGGAAGTAATTAAGCAGTTTGAAGAGCTTCACCCTAATATTAAGATTGAACCAGAGTACGGAAGCTCCGATGGTTACGCAGATAAGCTAGCTACTCAGCTTGCCAGCGGTACAGCACCGGATGTGATACAGATCGATCCAGGACTGATGCCTGCTTTGGTATCGAATGAAACTAATTATTTTGTGGATTTAAATAAAACCAGCTTCGATTTTTCCAATTTTGACCCAACCTATTATCAGCTTCGTATTAATGGATTTTATGATGGAAGCCAGCTGGGAATTCCAACCGGTATTTCCGGAGGAGCTGTTCTTGTTAATCAGGATCTGGCAGATAAGATTGGCATCGATTTTACGACTCAATATACCTGGGATGATGTTTTTGATTGGGCGAAAAAGGTTCGTGAATACGATGACAGCATGTATTTAATCTGCTCCAATAAGGATTATATAGCCAACATTCTGGCTAACAATTATGCAAAGCAGTTAAGCGGAAAAACATTTATTAATGAGGAAACAAAGAAGATCAACTTAACAACAGAGCAGTGGGTAGAGGTTTATACCTTTGTTGACCGCCTGTATAAGGAAGGCGTAGTTGCTCCGGTAACCTATACGGCTGCTTATTCAGGAGATAACATGCAGTCTGATCCTAACTGGATTGCAGGAAAATATGTATGCTGCTTTACCTATATGTCAACAATGGAGACCATGGCAGCAGCCAACACAAGTACTAATTATACAGCTGGTTTGTTTCCGCTCATGAAAGGTTCCGATGTGGACGCATGGAATGCCAACTGCCCTCAGATTATATCTGTTAATTCCAAATCAGCCAATGTAGATGAGGCAGTTATGTTTGTGGATTATTTCTTTAATAATGATAATGCCATGGAGACACTGGGCTGTACCAGAAGTGTTCCGCCAACAGCAAAGGCCAGAGCAATCTGTACGAAAACCAATGCTTTAAGTGAACTTCTTTCTTCAGCAGCCGATGCAGCAGCCGGTTATAAGGGAATGGTTGATGACAAATACTTCTCAGCAGCAGAAGCAAAGCAGATTCTGATTGATGAAGTGGAAGCCATTGGATTTGGCACCGTAACTCCTGACGCAGCAGCAGAAGAGACCATTAGTCTGTTGGAAAACTATATTTCAGGTATTCAGTAATAATATGATTAAGATACAGGGTACTGTTTAATAGGAGGTTAGGAAGAATCTTATTTTGCAGTACCCTTTATCTAAAAACGAGGGGATTAAGATGATGAATTCTAGTTACAGCAAAGTTATAAAGAACAGATATACGAAACGGGATTATCAGGCATTTCTCTATCTTGCTCCATGGATTCTGGGTATGGTAATTCTGCAGATATATCCGTTTATCTGTTCTTTTTATTATTCATTTACCAATTATCAGATCAGTTCCAGTCCAATCTGGTGCGGGTTTAGTAATTATATATATTTGTTTACAAAAGACAATGAATTCTGGAAATCCGTGAAAGTAACCGTTGTTTATACACTTTATACAGTTCCGGGAAAACTTGTAATGGCATTGGCAGTTGCTATGTTTTTAAACCGCAATATAAAAGGGATCAATCTGATTCGTACTCTGTATTATATTCCCTCTCTCTTTGGCGGCAGTGTGGCGGTATCCGTTTTGTGGAAGGCATTGTTCATTGACAATGGAGTGATTAATGCCATATTATCCAGTTTAAGTCTTCCTAATATACAGTTCTGGGGAAATCCTGACTATGCTTTAAAGACAATCTGTTTGCTGGAAATATGGCAGTTTGGCTCTTCCATGGTCATGTTTCTGGCAGCTCTAAAGCAGGTGCCAATATCTCTTTACGAAGCAGCCTCTATGGATGGTGCTAATAAATTGCAGAACTTTCTGCATATTACTCTGCCTCAGATAACACCTATTATCTTTTTCAACCTGATTATGCAGACAATTCAAGCGCTTCAGAACTTTACTTCTGCATTTGTAATAACAAAAGGAGGACCAATCAAGTCTACCTATGTCCTTGGAATGAAACTCTATAAAGAGGGATTTTCTTATTTTAAAATGGGGTATGCCAGCGCTATATCCTGGGCAATTTTTGTGATGATAGTAGCAGTTACTTTATTGCTGTTTCGATCTTCATCTATATGGGTTCATTATGATGATGAGGATAGTTTCTAAAGAAAGGGAGATTTTGTAATGCAGAGTAAAAAGAAATTAAAACTTATGAATAGTATATGGACTTATACACTCATTATAATAATAGGAGTGATCCTGCTATATCCGATTATTTGGATGTTCTTTGCCGCGTTTAAAGAAAATGATGAGATTTTCGGTTCTACAAAACTGCTGGCAACTCACTATAGTCTGAAGAATTTTATTGAAGGGTATCAAGGAAGCGGAGTTTTAACCTATACCACCTATTTCTGGAATACATTTAAACTGGTGGTTCCGGTAACTGCTTTTACCATGGTGTCCAGCACACTTGTAGCCTATGGATTTGCCAGATTTCGTTTTCCTTTTAAAAAACTACTGTTTTCCATGCTGATAGCCACGATGATGCTGCCAAATGCAGTTATTATTATACCCAGATATACTCTGTTTGCTAAGTTTGGCTGGATTGATACTTATATGCCATTTTATTCTCTGGCAATTCTGGCATGTTATCCATTTTTCGTATTTATGCTGGTTCAGTTTTTAAGAGGAATTCCCAGAGAACTAGATGAATCTGCTTATATAGATGGCTGCGGAACGTTTCGTACACTGATGCAGATTATTCTTCCGCTGATGAAACCGGCACTATTTTCAGCAGCATTATTTCAGTTTATGTGGACTTATAATGATTATTTTAATTCGCTGATCTTCATTAACTCAGGTAAAAAGTATACGGTATCTCTGGCACTCCGCCTTTCTCTGGATTCAGAGTCTGTAGTGAACTGGGGAAAGATCATGGCAACCTCTTTTATTGTAGTTCTTCCTCTGATTCTTTTGTTTTTTATGGCGCAGAAATACTTTGTAGAAGGAATAGCTACCAGCGGATTAAAAGGATAGGAGACAGATGATGAAAAAAGAGAAACAGGGAATGAACCCCTATCTTCCTTCCTGGGAGTATGTACCCGATGGAGAGCCTTATGTGTTTGGAGACAGGGTATATGTATATGGATCTCATGATCGTTTTAATGGATATGCCTACTGCCTCAATGATTATATCTGCTGGTCAGCACCTATAGAGGACTTAAGTAGCTGGAGATATGAAGGTGTAATATATAAAAAAGATGATGATCCTAAAAATCAGGATGGTGAGATGTGCCTCTATGCACCGGATGTTACAGTGGGACCAGATGGCAGATATTATCTTTACTATGTTTTAGACCAGCTGCCAATTGTATCGGTGGCTGTATGTGATCAACCAGCTGGTGTTTATCAGTTCTATGGATATGTTCATTATTCTGATGGAATTCTGTTAGGAGAGCGGAATGACCAACTGCACATAGATGAGCCCCAATTTGATCCGGCAGTTTTAACAGAAGGGGAAATCACGTATTTATATACGGGTTTTTGCAAAGAAAATGATAAGACCCGTACTGGTGCGATGGTAACTATACTGGGAGAGGATATGCTGACAGTTCTTGGGAATCCAGTTACTGTGGTTCCAAGCGGTTCCTATGGTCAGAACTCCAGCTTTCAGGGTCATGAGTTTTTTGAAGCATCCTCTATCAGAAAAATCATGGATACATATTACTTTATTTATTCCTCTGTGCTAAAACATGAATTATGCTATGCTGTCAGTAAATATCCGGATAAAGAGTACATATATGGCGGAACAATTGTCAGCAATAATGATTTAGGGATTGCTTCTTATAAGGATAAGAATTTTACTACTTTTTATGGAGGCAATAATCATGGGAGTATAGCAAAAATTAATGGTAAATATTATATCTTTTATCATAGACATACTAATGGAACTAATTTTTCCAGACAGGGGTGCATAGAGCCAATAGAAATTATTGCAGATGGAAGGATTCCTCAGGTAGAAATGACCTCTTCCGGTCCCAATGGAGTGCCACTTATGGGAAAAGGGGAGTATCCGGCTTATATAGCATGTAACCTTTTTTGCAAAGAAAACTCTCCCTTTACGGCACCTCCAGGAGAATGGCTGGATTGCAGATTTCCGAAAATCACTCAGGACGGAAGGGACGGAGAGGAAGAACCCGGATATATAGCTAATATGAGAGATTCTGCAGTTGCAGGCTTTAAATATTTTGATTGCAGGAGAATTAAAGGGATTAAGGTTAAGGTTCGAGGGTCAGGAAAAGGAAAGATAGAGGTATTGACTGCTTTGGACCAAAAGCCTGAAGGGATTATTCATGTGTCTTCCTCTAATGAATGGAAGGAGTATTCAGCCCCAATCAACATTCCAGATGGGGTACAGGCACTGTATTTTCGGTATTCAGGAGAAAGAAATATCAGTTTTTTCTCCTTTACATTAGTGTAAAGCCATATAGAATAAAACATCTGGCTGCTGTTCTTAGTGAATAGCAGCCGGCTTTAAAGTTCTTCTACCTAATCAATAAGTTTACACGGATTATGACATCATTTATAAAAGAGTCCATTCTGTTTTCATAATCCATCCAGATCTCAGGCTTTTTATAACTGCTTGTCTCATATAAATTCAATAAATCAAACTTTTCCTGTTTAACATGAATGTTTATTAGATTCATTATTTTATCCTCTAATACCTGATTTACAGAAGCAATGTCCTCTTGCTCTGCAAACGAAGGATACTGTAAATATTCAATCTCTGCACTTAACTTGAGAGTTACCACAGGTTTCCGACTCTCATAATCATAGACTTTTATACTTTCTATTTTTTTCAGCCTGATAGCAGTACCATTCATATTAAAAATATAATCAGTACCATTCCCCAGCAGGATATTATAGAGCTTACGTTCTTCCTCAGTTAAAAACTCTAAATCCAAGCCTTTCTGATAAATGACCGCACCTTCTAAAGACACTGAGTCATTACCCCCCTCAATAACGGGAATCACAATTGTCTTTGTGCTGTCCAGAGTATTCATCAGATCGCCCAGTGCAGCCGGTTCTTCTTTATTAATATTATTTTTGTCCAGTTTTTTTAAATAATCCCCAATGCTGCCGCCTAATGTACCGTTTGACTTAATCAGCTTCTCAGTATTATCTGTGGAATAGTAGATTAAAACATTTCTGGAAATAGTATAATTTTCATCAATATACTTTAAGAAAGACTCCAGCTTCTCCTGATGTAAGAACATGGATTTATCCAATATAATTGCTTGAAGATGACGGTAATCCAGAGCTTTTTCAGAATTCATATCATACAAATCTTCAATTTCAGGTATAGAATTTCCTTCAAAAGTCCGGACGAATTTTTCGTCTTCTTCAGCAACTGACTGTCCGGTCACATAATCTAAATTAGGTAGTGCATAGGTTACCTGATATTGGTCAGAATAGGAGATTCCCATTGCAAGCACAAAATCCCTGTCTTGTATCTCAACCATATCAGAGCAGCCTGTCAAAGCAAAAGAGAGGAAACCTGCTAACAGGAAGCAGAGTAAGAGGGGAAGGGTTTTTGTGTATTTTATTTTTGAATCATGTTTCATGCAGCTTCTCCCTTCTTAGCTTTCCGTGATTTATAATTGCCAATGATCATAATAATCAGTGGTATAAGAATCGATTGAGGCAAACCTAAATAAATAAGATATTTACCAAAGTAGTTCATTAGCAGCTCTGTTTTCATTTGTCTGATGGAACAGATGAAAATGATCACTGCAAAGAGGAAGGTACACCAATTTCCCCCTCTGTTACGGGAAATACCTTCTGTAATATATCGAAAATAATAAAACAAAGAACCGATAATTGAAAAAATACTAATAAGCCAAAACATAAGAACAATGGCATCCAGCCTCTGAATAAATCCTCCTGGGACCTCCAGCATTTGTAAAACAGTAATCGTTGACCACACCTCCTGTTTGGCACCCCGGGTTCCAAGAAGTCCCACCACCATAAGAAAGATTAAAATATGGATAAAAGTAATGGTTAAAATGGCATAAACCATATTTTTCTTTTTCAGCCCATAATTTTCTTTTCCTGCAAAGGGAGAGGAAAAAAGAACAAAATCTAAAGCAGAAAAAGTTAAAAATACGTATACTCCTGTTTGCAGTATACTAGTGCTGCTATTAGTAAAAAGAGGCAGAAGATTCGACGGATTCACCTTTGGAATACCCAGTAAAAATAAGATAACAACTGGAACAAGAACTACGAAATAAAGCAACTCCGTAAGTCTTGCCTTTACCTCCAACTCTTTTGTGGAAAGATAAAAAGATAGAGCAATTAAGGACAGCACTATGATTTTATAGCTTGTATTTGGCAATAAGGTGGCATTAATAATATTAGAAAGAAGATTTACAGCAAACAGAGTAAAAATGAATAGCTTCATCATATAAAGTATGCCAAATACAAAGGTGAAAAATCTTCCCACAGTATCTGATGAATAGCTAAAATAATTAGTAGTTACATTTTTACAAAAATATAAGAGAAGAAAGCCGTAAATAAGTGCCAGGATGGAACTTAACAAAATACTGATCAAACCATCTTTTCCTGCTCCTGCTGAAGCAATTTCAGGAACAATCATGATGGAAATGCTTATGATATCAAATACGATTAATTTTTTTAATTGGGTAGCGGATATTTTATTGTTGCCTGCTAGCATTCTATTTTCACCTGCTTACAATTCAATTCTTGTTTTGTTTATCTTCTGTAAATCGGATTTTTTCCTCAGGATTTGCGTAAAATGGCCGTTTCTTTAATTTGAATATGGGAAACTTTAAAAGGGAGTCACTGATGGGGTGTTCCCGGTTATGATTCACTGCCACAAATGGCGATAAATATGGAACACCAAAGCTTTTCAATCCGGCAAGATGGATGAGTACAATCATCATTCCCATAACAAAGCCAAAGAGCCCTAAAATAGCGGAAAAGAAAATGATCATATACCGTATCAGCCGGAAAGCAGATGAAAAAGTTTCATTCGGTATGGTGAAAGATGCAATAGCAGTAAATGCAACCACAATCACCACCATGGAGCTGACGAGATTAGCGCTGACTGCTGCATCGCCGATAATTAAGCCTCCCACAATGCCTATGGTGTTACCAAGTGGATTAGGGAGCCGTATTCCTGCCTCGCTTAGGAGCTCGAACGCCAATTGCAGAATAATGACTTCTAAAACAATGGAGAAAGGAACACCAATTCGCGAAGCGGCAAGAGAGAGAGCTAAGGAAGTAGGTATCATTTCCGGGTGATAATTGGCAATTGCAATATATAAGCCTGGAAGTCCTATGGCAATAAATGCAGCAATATAGCGCAGAATACGGATAAAAGATACAATCTGCCATCTGCTGTAATAGTCATCAGATGCCTGGAAAAATGAATTCACTGTTACAGGAAGGAGAAGCGCCATTGGAGAAGTGTCCACCAGAATCGCAACTCTGCCCTCAAGTAGAGAGGAAGCAGTTTTATCAGGCCGTTCTGTTGACTGACACTGGGGAAATGGAGAGTACCAGGCTGCTTCTGTTAGTTGTTCCAACATTCCGATATCAAAGATTCCATCAATGACAAAGCTGTTAATTCTGTTCTTTATCTCCTTAACCAGACCTTTTTTCACAATCCCGTCCATATAGACAATGGTTACATCGGTTCGGCTTCGGATTCCTACATTCATGCTTTCCATTTTTAACTGAGTATCCCGAATCCTTCTTCTGATTAAAACCTTGTTAATTGCATTGCTTTCTGTAAAACTGTCTTTTGCACCTCTGATGGTAACTTCTGATTCCACTGCAGGAACCCCTCTGCTGGGAAAGTCTTTTAGGGAAACCATAAGTGCTTTGCTGAAGCCGTCCACCAGTATAGTCATATCCCCTGATAAAATAGCCTGGGTGATATCCTCCATAGTGGTTAATTCTTTGATGTCAACAGATTGTAAGGCCTTGTCCTTAATATATTCATATGGATTGGATGCAGGCAAAAGATCCATCTTATATAGAAGATTTTTAATAACATTTTGCTCCAGCAGCTGCCGGTCCACCATATTATCTATATAACTGACATAGATATCCACCTTGCAATCGCCGCCAATTGTAAATCTCCGGTTTACCACATCGCTGCAGTTTTCAAACAGAGTATCCAGAGTTTTAATATTTTCATTAATACTGGCTGTCAGAGGGAGTATGACTGTGTTGTTTTTATCATGAGATGGTCGCATACGTACTCCTTTCTGTTTGCCGGCTGGCTGTATCTAATACCTCTGTAATGGCGCTCCTTATCTCCTGGTAGCTGGTACAGCGGCAGATATTGGATTCCAGCCAGCGTTCCATTTCATATTCATCTGCATCGGGTTTTGTGGTAGCAAGTGCATGACAGACCATCAAAAAACCAGAGGTACAGTATCCACATTGAAATGCGTGGTATTTGACAAATGCATTCTGTATAGGTGCAATTCCTGACAGCCCTTCAACTGTTAAAAGCTCATGCCCGACAGCTTCTACAGCCAGTACAAGACAGGATTTAACAGGAAGTCCATCCATTAATATGGTACAGGTTCCGCAGTCACCATTTTTACAGCCTGCTTTTGCACCTGTTAAACCAAGCTGTTCTCTCAGCACATCCAACAAGATGTCTGCTGGACGAACTGTCACCTTTCTGGCTTCTCCGTTTACATGAAGTTCAATTACAGATAAATCATTATAATATTTAATCATTTTCATGCCTCTCTATAATCTCTTTCAGGGTATTTCTAAATACAAATTTTCTGTATTCGCCGGAGCCTTCACTGTCAGTAAGAGGGAAATCAGGCAATAATGATAAAGCCATATCCAGCTTTTCTTCTATAGTTAAATCAGTGTGATTAATAGCGTCCTCAATATTTGTGCTTCTAAAAGGGTGAGAATACATTCCGGAAAATGCCAGCCGGAGTTTTCCCTCTGTTTCTAAAGTGCAGACAGTCAGCAGCGGATAATCTATCTTTTCATTGGCTGTTTTCTTTACATGAGTAAAATCGGCTTTTGTTAATGAAACATCTGTCCTGATCTGATAGATAAATTCACCTTTTAACAGCTTGATCTGCCTGTCAAACAGCTTGTTTACAGGCAATTTCCTTCCTCTGCCTCTGGGGCCCATAGTTAAGATGGTGCTGTCTGTCAGCAGAAGGGGAAGAAGGGTTTCTTTATATATAATGGTTCCGCAGATGTTCCCGCCTAAGGTAATACGGCACTGATTTGTATGGTCTGCAATTCTTGATCCTGTTATTCCAAGCAAGGGAAATAATTTAGATTCCTGAATTTGATTTAATGTGACAGCAGCTCCAATCACTACATCACCATCATTGATTTCCAGGGTATTGCATTCCGGAATTCCTTTTATATCAATGACTGCATCAGGGATGCGGCTTCCGGCTCTCGCCATAGTGATAATTTCGCTTCCCCCTCCATAATAAAATGGAGTTTTATCCTCGCGGAGAAGAGTTCGATAAGCTGCAGAAGCTTCTCTCAGGGTATCCGGTTTACAGTAGATAAAATTATCAGCTATCATACTTCTCCTTTCTTTGCTTCCATAAATATTCAGGAGTGATGGGAAGTTCTCTGATATTTACTTCAGAAGCCAGAGAAAGTGCATTAGCAAGGGCTGCTGGCATTCCAATGATTCCATGTTCTGAGATGCCACGGGTTCCAAATGGCGAATCAGTCTGAGGCGTTTCCACAAATTCAACTTTATATTTTGGTTCCTGTCCAATATGAAGGAGTTTGTAGGTTCTTAAATTGGGTGTTTTTAGCCGCCCCTGTTTGTTATAGGAATAGTTTTCCCTGCTGGCCATACTGAGTCCCATTGCCATACCGCCCATAATCATTTCTCTCATACTGTTCGGATTTAAAACTTGTCCAACATCCATAACAGTTGTTGCGTTAATAATCCTGTAAGTGCAATCACGTTTGTCAAATTCAATTTCTACAGCCTGTGCACCGACTGTCCAGGAAGGTCCGCTTCTTCCTTTTCCTGTTTTTGGATCCAGTACAGTGATTCCTTTTAACATATATCCGCCTTTCGCTAAAACAGGTTCTCCGATGGAAGCACCGCCTTCTGTTTTGTAACCAGCTATGATATCTTTAAATTCTGTATAATTAGTGGGGGCTTTAATGCAATAGACTTTGCTGTCAGACACTTCTATTTCCTCAGGTTTGCATGAGTATACTTGAGAGCCTATACTTTTTAGCTGGGAAATAATATCATCTGCAGCCCTTACAACTGCGTTACCTGCCATATATGCGCTGATACTGGCAACCGTTTTATAATGTTCCGGATTTAAACGGGTATTTACATTTAAGGTAACATGGATCTTATTGATATCCATTTTCAGCTTTTCAGCTAATATTTGTGCCAGATTGGTCTGACCGCCATTTCCCATTTCCACCACACCTGTATTAAGGTTAAGACTGCCATCAGAATTAAAGGTTATTAATGCACCTGATACTGCATTGGAGGGAGGTGTTGCGGCTTTCCATAAGCAGGAGATTCCGGTTGCACGAACAATATTTTCATCAATATTTGTTATTTGGGGGCCATTCCAGTGAATGATCCCTTTTAATTTTTCTAAACAAAGTGCTGTATTTCCTGTGTTGCTGTATGTGCTGATCACCTGGTTAGGGGCTAAGTCTCCTGGTTTTATGGCATTGAGTAACCGGAACTTTAAGGGGTCCAGATTACACTTTTTTGCTAACTGATCCAAGGTTCTTTCTACACAGTAGGTATAGGATAGATGTCCAAAACCCCGATAGGAAGTAGCGTAGGTATGATTTGTATAAACGCAGTATGAGTCACAAACCAGATTTTCTATATTGTAGGGACCGGTACAATCCGCAGTAATAGCTTTGGTCATATAGGGGGCAATATCTGAATAAGCGCCGCAATCCACATGGAATTCAAATTTGGCTCCCTGAATTTTTCCATCTTTTGCAGCACCTATTTTAATAGTTGCATCCATACCCAGTTTGCTGGGTGCAGAGGTCATGTCTTCTTCTCTGGGGATGATCACTCTGACAGGGTGGCCATTTACCTTTTTAGATGCCATATAAGCCAGAAATTCAAGGGAAACATTAGCTTTACCTCCAAAAGCGCCTCCTACAAAAGGAACATGAACTTCAATATCTCCTGGGGAAATCTGAAATGCTTTTGCAATATCCTTTGCAACTGTAAATGGTGATTGGGAAGCAGTTGTAATGAGAACCTTTCCATCTGCAGATATTTCAGCTCTTGCTGTCCGCACTTCCATTGCAAGATGATCGGAGGGAGGCAAATGAAAGGTTTCTTCTACAATGATATCGCTGTTTGCAAATCCTTCTTCTATATTTCCTTTTCTAATATGATATTGAGCCGAAATATTGCTTTTTTCTATTGGGTAAATATCCTCCACTACATGGGTGTAAGAGCTTATCTGCGGGTGAAGAAGCGGGGCATCTTTTTTTATGGAATCCAAAGGGGATAATAATGCCGGCATAACCTCATAATCCACTTCAATTAATCTTACAGCTTGTAAGGCAGTCGCTTCATCTAAAGCAACCACTATAGCCACCGGTTCTCCGGCATATCGGACACAGTCTTTTGCCAGTGGGGGGCGGTCTAATAGGGTTGGACCACATAAAACAGAATACTCCTGACCTGTAATGACAGCTTTGACACCGGGGATTTCTGCGGCTTTTTGGATATTAATGCTTTTAATCCGAGCAGAGGCATGAGGAGAGGGCAGAATTCTTGCACAATAGTGGTTTGTGATGGGGAGATCATCAGTATAAACAGCTTTTCCTGTTACCTTGTCCCAGGATTCTTTGCGGGGGATGTTTTGAGTGAGTTTAGTTATCATGGCATTTTCCTTTAATTTCTATTTACTTATCAGTATTGTCATTATTTTTTAGGATATGCATGGGGTGATGGAGGAAGAGAATATATTTGGATTATGATACAGAAAAAGCCATGCATACAGATTGTTGTCAATCTGCGTGCATGGCTTTTTTGTGGGTATTTTACTTTTTCTTTATGTAGCGCACTTCATCTACTAGTGCTTAAATTCCTCTATTATATAGCAGTATAACCTCCATCAATAGGAATACTTGCTCCATTGATGAAAGAAGCAGCATCACTCAGCAAGAATAAGATTAAATTACTTACCTCTTCTGCTGTTCCAAGACGATTTGCCGGGTGCAGGTTCTTGTATGCTTTCTTTTCCTCTTCGCTGATCAGTGGAGTATCGATTACTCCAGGACAAACTGCATTGACGCGGATTCCCTTTGATGCATAGGCAGAACCGGCAGCACGTGTAAGGTTAATTACGCCACCTTTTGCTGCAGAATAAGCTACGTTGGTGGGAACTGCCACCAGACCAAACATCGAAGCGAGATTTACCACAGAGCCACCGCTTTCTTGTTTTAACATTTGCTGGATTGCGTACTTATTCGTCAGCATCAGTCCGGTATAATCAACTGCATTGACTTTTTCCCAGTTTTCAAGAGTTTCATTGGCTATGGTATTTTGATCACCGCCTATTCCTGCTGAGCATAGAACACCGTCAATTCTTCCGAATTTTTCCACTGTAGCCTCAAAGGCCGCCTTTATATCCTCCTCTTTGGTAACATCCAGGCGAATACCCACTGCACCAATTTCTTTTGCGATTTCTTCAACCTTGGGGCTATAGTCAGCGATGACAACCTCTGCCTTTTTAAAAATACAGCGTTTGGCTGTAGCCAATCCAAGACCACTTGCACCACCGGTAATAAATATTACCTTGTTGCGCATGTCCATTATCTTTGTTTCATAGATTTCTATAGACATTCTCTGTACCTCCTTTTATAATTGTATCTTTAATTATATATGAGAATGATTAAACATACAATAATAGTTAATTTTTAGACATTAAGGGTATTTGTGTGAGAACTTGGTTATTTATTTAACTATGTGGGTATTGGAAGGAAAACCAGCTAAGTGTATATAGTGATAGAATACAAAGAATGTATAATTATGCAAAGGTAGGTGCTTCCGGTATTTCTGCCACATCTAGTTTATTTCCAGGATTATTGGTTGATACATATATGTTGTATCTAGGTTCAATCCCTAGTATAATAAAACCAATAGGAAAGGAAGGAGGATATCTGATATGATTAAATCAAAATTAGAAGTGACAAACTTAGGCAAAGACTATACAGAAACAGAAGCTATAAATGCTCTAAAGACAGAATTAGAAAAAGGCATTGAAAGTATGAAAACAGAACCATTATATACAATTGAGGATGTCTGGAAGGAGATTGACGCGATATAAGTGAACAAGAAAAAAACAAAATATAAGATACGGTTAACATTGACTGCAAAGACTGATATAGCACAGACAAAAAAATACATTCTTACATATCAAAACAAATCAAGAACCATCAAATATCTATAAACGATCCCCAACCATATCATTTTGCACTCCAAGCTAAAAACTTAGCTGCCATAAATAATCAGATACCCAGCCTCTAAAGCTAAAAACGTTGATAAATCAACCATTTACCCCACCACAATAAAGCCCACCATAATCAGCAGGCTTCATTGCAATACAAGTTGACTTCTTTATTTCCCAATCCGCTTTTCCAACATGGCAATCCCCTGATACAAGATAGCCGAAACAACACAAAGAATCACAATGCTCATTACAACTAAATCCATCTTAAAAACCTGGCTGCCATAAATAATCAAATACCCCAGCCCCTTATTAGCAGCCAGGAATTCTCCGATAATAACTCCGACAAGGCAAAGTCCGATATTCACCTTCATATTGCTGATCAGCAAAGGAACAGAACCAGGAAGAAGAACCTTCAACAGCACATCCTTTTTCTTCCCTCCCAGAGAATAAATCAGCTTTATTTTATCAGGATCAGTTTGAGTAAATCCGGTATGCAGTGTCATAATGCAGCCAAAAACAGCTACAGAGATAGCAGCTACAATAATCGTCTTTATGTTATTGCCCAGCCACACGATGAGAATCGGGGCAAGGGCGGATTTGGGCAGGCTGTTTAACATAACAAGGTAGGGCTCCAGTACCTCTGACACGCTTCGGCTGGACCAGAGCAGTATTGCAGTCAATACGCCGACAATAACAACCAGTGCAAAGCTGACCAGGGTTTCCATCACTGTAATGCCGGTATGAAGAAAGATGCTGCCATCCTTCACCATAGAGACAAAACAGATGACAATCCTGGAAGGGGAGCTGAAGATAAAATCATTGATGATTCCAAGTCTGGCGCACAGCTCCCAGAGGGCAAGAAGAAGGATGAGCAGAGCCGTCCGCAGTATTTTCACATTGCGCCTGTGCAGCATTTCTCTTGCAATAAATTCCTGTTGTGCCAAAGTGGGATGTGTTTCAATCATGAATCTGCAGCTCCTTCCATACTTTATTAAAATAATAAGAAAAATCCGGTGAATTCCGGCGCTCCAGCGGGCGTTTGTATATATCTCCAAAGGAGATGGGAGTGATGGATTTCACTCTTCCGGGACGGCTTGTTAATACAATGACCCGGTCAGCCACACTGATGGCTTCCGATAAATCATGAGTAATTAAAATAGCAGTCTTATGAGTACTCTTTATAATAGAGCTGATATCATCACAGACAGACAGTCTGGTCTGGTAATCAAGAGCTGAAAATGGTTCGTCTAATAAAAGAAGGTCAGGTTCCAGGGCAAGTGTACGCACAAGAGCCGCACGCTGTCTCATTCCTCCTGACAATTCGGACGGACGGGCATTTTGAAAGCTTCCAAGCCCGTAAGTATTCAACATATTGCGCAGCTTTTCCGTGGAAGTG
The DNA here is from genome assembly GCA_002409995.1 of Hungatella sp. UBA5385. Classification (GTDB taxonomy): domain Bacteria; phylum Bacillota; class Clostridia; order Lachnospirales; family Lachnospiraceae; genus UBA5385. Next base: position 65,874 of record DHOR01000059.1, read on the forward strand.
CTGTTCAGCTTTCCCTGAATTTCCAGGCCCAGCTGAGCATTGCCAAGGATAGTCCGCCATTCAAACAAATGATCCCGCTGCAGCATATAGCCAATATCGGAACTGGATTTTACCCGTGGGGCTCCATCAACGAAGATTTCGCCTTCATCTGGTTCTATAAGTCCCCGCAGCAGGGACAGTAAAGTGGATTTTCCGCAGCCTGACGGTCCAACAACTGCGATAAACTCTCCACTATCAACTGTAAAAGATATATCACAAAGGGCCAGAGTCTCACCCTCAAGAGAATGATAGGAGTAGCTGACCCCACAAACTTCCAGTTTAGGCTTCATGGGTCCTCCTTAGATGATAGATTTATCTGATATAGTGTTATGATATGTACAAAAAACTTTAATGTGAGGGAGATAAAAATGGATTATTTGAGTTTTATGTGCTATAATATAGAAGAAACACCGTTACATATCCTTTAATATGTTAATTTACCCCTTGCAATAGGAAAAAATGGATGCTATACTAGTTAACGATAACATGGTAAGACTGATAAAGAGTGGGCGAAAGTCCACTCTTTCAATTTTGTAAAAACAGCAGCTTATGTAGAAAGGTGGGAAGACCATGGCTAAGAGAGATGATTACGAAAAGAGAACAGAAAACTACCTGCTGCCATTAACAGAAAAACACCAGTTCGAACTGGTAGATGTAGAATATATTAAAGAAGCAGGTAACTGGTATCTGCGTGCTTATATTGACAAAGAGGGCGGAATTGCAGTTGATGATTGTGAAGTGATCAGCAGACAGCTGGGAGAATGGCTGGATAAGGAAGATTTCATAGAAGACAGCTACATTCTGGAGGTAAGTTCACCAGGGCTTGGAAGACCTCTTAAGAAGGAAAAAGACTTCGTCAGAAGCATTGGCAAGGATGTTGATATCAAATTATACAAACCAATGAATAAACAGAAGGATTATACGGGAACTTTAACAGCATATGATAAGGATACCGTAACCATTGCCCAGGAAGATGGATCTGAGATTGTATTTAACCAACCGGAGATTGCGTTAATCCGGCTGGCATTTGATTTCTAAACAGTAAGAAAGATAGTAGGAGGATAAAAAAATGAACAAGGAACTGTTAGAAGCACTGGATATTCTGGAGAAGGAAAATAATATCAGCAAGGATACGCTTTTAGAGGCAATTGAGAATTCTCTCATTACTGCATGCAAGAATCATTTTGGCAAAGCAGATAATATTAGAGTAACTATTAACCGTGATACCTGTGATTTTCATGTTTATGCAGAAAAAGAAGTGGTAGAGGCTGTTGAAGATCCACTGCTTCAGATCAGTCTGGCAGAAGCTAAGATGACAGATCCAAAGTACGATCTTGGAGATATTGTCCAGTGTCCAATTGACTCTAAGAAATTCGGCCGTATTGCAACACAGAATGCAAAGAATGTAATACTGCAGAAGATCCGTGAGGAAGGAAGAAAATCTCTGTTTAATGACTGGTACTGCCAGGAGAAGGAAGTTGTTACAGGTATTGTACAGCGTTATCTTGGAAGGAATGTGAGCATTAACCTTGGTAAGGTAGATGCCATTCTTAATGAAACTGAGATGGTAAAAGGCGAGGTATTTAAGCCTACTGAGAGAATTAAGGTATATGTTCTGGAAGTAAAGGATACACCTAAGGGACCAAGAATCTCCGTATCCAGAACCCATCCGGAATTAATAAAACGTCTGTTTGAATCTGAAGTAACTGAGGTAAAGGACGGCACTGTAGAGATTAAAGCTATTTCAAGAGAAGCAGGCTCCAGAACCAAGATTGCAGTAAAGTCCAATGACTCCAATGTAGATCCGGTTGGTGCTTGTGTAGGACTTAACGGTGCAAGAGTTAACGCCATTGTTAACGAGTTAAGAGGAGAGAAGATAGATATTATTAACTGGGACGATAACCCTGCTTACTTAATTGAGAATGCATTAAGCCCTGCAAAAGTTATCTGCGTAGTGGCTGATGAGGAATCAAAAGAGGCACAGGTCATTGTACCGGATTACCAGCTGTCACTGGCTATTGGTAAAGAAGGCCAGAACGCAAGACTGGCAGCAAGACTGACCGGATATAAGATCGATATTAAGAGTGAAACACAGGCCAGAGAGATGGGACTGTTTGAAGAACTGGGAATTGATTATCATGAAGAACCTTATGAAGGGTATACTGATATATACCAGGAAGACTACTCCGAGGAAGATCAGAATTATCAGGACGGCGGCTTAGACGCTGATTACCAGGAATAAATCAAATTAGGAAGTGATGGAAGAGTGAGTACAAAAAAAACACCGCTCAGACAGTGCATTGGCTGTGGTGAGATGAAAAGTAAAAAAGAGATGATTCGTGTGCTTAAAACTGCTGAAGATGAGATAACATTAGACACAACTGGACGTAAAAACGGACGTGGTGCCTATATCTGTCCAACTATGGAATGTTTTCATAAGGCAGTTAAAAGCAAAGGTCTGGAGCGTTCCTTTAAAATGGCGATTCCAAAGGAAGTATACGAAACATTGGAAAAGGAGATGGAGCAGCTTGGATAACAGACAAAAGATCTTAAATCTTATAGGTCTGGCCACAAAAGCCGGTAAGATTGCAAGCGGAGAGTTTATGACAGAGCAATCTGTAAAATCAGGGAAAGCATCACTTGTGATAGTTTCGGAACAATCTTCCGATAATACCAAAAAGATGTTTACCAATATGTGTACTTACTATAAAGTTCCAATTTACTTTTTTGGTGAGAAAGGCGAGCTTGGTCATGCAATGGGCAAAGAGATGAGAGCTTCTCTGGCACTAACAGATGACGGGTTTGCAAAAGCAGTCGTGAAATTATTCAATACAAACGGAGGTAGTAAGTATGAGAGTCTATGATTTGGCAAAAGAACTGGGAAAAAGCAGTAGTAAAGAAGTACTGGAAATCCTGGGAAAACATGATATAAATTTAAAGAGTTCTTCTAATGTAACAGATGAGCAGGCTTCTATTGTTAGAAAAGCAATGGGTGGTGGTCATTCATCTAAACCAGCAGAAGAGAAACAGGGAGGTACTGAAGAAGCTCCCAAGAAGAAGCTTGCAGCAGTATTCCGTCCGCAGAATGCACAGCAGAAGCCGCAGCGCCCACAGGGACAGCGTCCTCAGCGCCCGGCAGGTGATAGCAGACCTGCTGCTAATGAAGAAGCAAAGCCACAGGTAACAGCACAGTCTACGCCAACAGCTCAGGATGAGACATCAAAGACACCTGCAGGAGATGCAAGACCACAGGGTCAGGGTGGCTATCAGGGCAGCCGTGACAACAGACAGGGCGGCTATCAGGGAAGTCGTGATGGCAGCAGACAGGGCGGTTATCAGGGAAGCCGTGATGGAAACAGACCACAGGGTCAGGGTGGCTATCAGGGCAACCGAGATAACAGACAGGGTGGCTACCAGGGCAACAGACCACAGGGTCAGGGCGGCTATCAGGGTAATAGACCACAGGGTCAGGGCGGTTACCAGGGAAACAGACCACCGGGTCAGGGCGGCTACCAGGGTAAC
>DHOR01000017.1 GCA_002409995.1 Hungatella sp. UBA5385
TATTAATTATGATGGATATTATCAATGGATTCCGGACCATATTTCCTATCCCATTAGCACAAGGAGCTACCTTTGAGCCAGAGTTATCAAAAAAATGCGCAAAGATAGCAGCAAAGGAATCTGCTGTTTCCGGAGTCCATGTTACTTTTGCACCAATGGTTGATGTAGTCAGAGACGCCAGATGGGGAAGAGTAATGGAATCCACCGGTGAGGATACAAAGTTAAACAGTGACTTTGCAGTTGCAATGGTAGAGGGATTCCAAGGTAATAATGTAGGCGAGGAATACAAAATTGCAGCTTGTGTAAAGCATTTTGCTGCATATGGTGCCCCTACCGGAGGAAGAGAGTACAATACGGTGGAACTTTCTGAGAATACCCTTAGAGGTTATTATCTTCCAGCTTATGAAGCTGCCATAAAAGCAGGAGTGGAAATGGTAATGACATCATTTAATACGTTAAACGGGATTCCATCAACCGGGAACCGATGGCTTATGAGAGATGTACTGCGGGATGAGATGGGATTCGATGGAGTATTAATATCTGACTGGGCTGCTATTGAGGAATTGCAATATCATGGATATGCAAAGGATCGAAAAGAAGCAGCAGGAATGGCTATGAATGCCGGTGTAGATATTGATATGATGACAGGAATATACAGTAAGAATCTGGCTTCTCTTATAGAAGACGGTACCGTAAAGGAAGAGCTGTTAGATGAAGCGGTTCTTCGGATACTTAACTTAAAGAATAAATTAGGCTTATTTGAAAATCCATATAAAGATGCAGATGAGGCTAAGGAAAGAGAAATTATACTATGTAAAGAGCATAGGCAAGTTTCCTTGGAAGCAGCAGAAAAATCCTTCGTTTTATTAAAGAATGATGGAATTCTTCCTATTAAAAAGCAAGAAAAGGTTGCCTTCATCGGACCATTTGTGGAGGAAAAAGAAATATATGGTACCTGGTCCATGCTTGGAAGACCGGAAGATAGCGTTTCAATAGCAGATGCAGCTAAAAAATGTAAAATGGACTATGAATTGACTTTTGCCAAAGGATGTAATATCCTTGGAGAAGAAGATAGAAACTTAATTCCAGAGCTGCATGGTAAGGCGATTAAACAAGAAGACCAGGAAAATATGCTAACAGAGGCAGTGGAAGCAGCAAAGAATGCGGACAAGGTAATATTAGCATTGGGGGAACATCGCCATATGTCCGGTGAAGCTGCCAGTCGGGCAGATATAACTTTACCGAAAGTACAGGAAAAACTGCTCCGTGCTATATATGAAGTAAATCCGAATATTGCAGTAATTCTTTTCACTGGCAGACCTTTGGATTTACGGGAAGTTTCAGGGAAATCCAAAGCAATATTAAACGTATGGATGCCTGGAACAGAGGGAGGCACTGCTATTCTTAATGTTCTTACCGGAAAGGTAAGCCCTGGTGGAAAGCTGCCTATGAGTTTTCCATATTGTGTTGGTCAAGTACCGGTTCATTACAACGAGTATTTTACCGGCAGACCTTATGATCCGAAAACTGGAGAAAGAGATTATCGATCAAGTTATAGAGATATTCCAAATGCTCCTCTTTATCCTTTTGGTTATGGGCTTAGTTATGCAAAGTTTCAATATTCTGACCTTAAGTTAAGTAAGGATATCATGTGTGAAGGAGAGACTCTTGATGCATATGTCACTATAAAAAACGAAGGAGAATATAGAGGAACAGAAACCGTTCAGCTCTATATCAGAGACTGTGTGGGTAGTGTAGTTCGCCCAAGAAAAGAACTGAAAGGTTATCAGAAGGTGGATTTACAACCTGGTGAAGTGAAAAAGGTAACTTTTAAGATTACAGAAGATATGTTACGATTCTGTAAGGCAGATTTAACCTTTGGAAGCGAAAAAGGTGAGTTCCATGTATTTATTGGCACTGATAGCAGTACAGAAGAATATGTACCATTTGAATTAAAATAGGGGATGTTGTTATGGATGAAACAAAATTACTTGCGGTGGGAAACAGCTTTTCAGAAGATGCCCTGTATTATTTACATGATGTGGCAAAAGCGGATGGCATGGAATTGAAAGTGGTAAACCTATATATTGGAGGTTGTTCGTTAGAACGACATTGGAATAATGTTTTAACAGAGTCGAAAGACTATTTGTACGAATTAAACGGACAATCAACCGAGAGATACGTATCGGTTAATGAAATTCTAAAAGAAGAAAAATGGAATTACATTATAACTCAGCAGGCTAGTCATGATAGTGGTATGGAAGGTACTTATTTTCCTTACTTAAATCAGCTCCTTGATTATTTTAAATCTATCTGTCCGGCTGCAGAATACTTACTGCATAAAACCTGGGCTTATGAAATAGACAGCAATCACAGTGAATTTGGCAGATACCATTGCAGTCAGCAGGAAATGTATGAAAAATTAAGTAAATGTTATGATATAGCAGCCCAAAAAACAGGTATGAGATTAATTCCCTGTGGAGATGTAATTCAGGCTGTCAGGAAAACCCCACCATTTCGTTATGAGCTTGGAGAAAAATCCCTTTGTAGAGACGGGTATCACATGGATATGATATATGGCAGGTATTTATTGGCTGGGGTTATTTATACCTT
>DHOR01000030.1 GCA_002409995.1 Hungatella sp. UBA5385
GGTCGAACCCCTAATTTAAATTTAGAATGGATTCTCAGAATTATAAAGCATCCCCTTAGGCTGATTAAATCCAATATCTTCAACACCTAAGTATTTAAACACTTCAAAGATAGCCTTACCATAGTGACCAAATGCCACAGCCCCATGATGAGGGAAGTTCTTCTCAATCAGAACATGGCGGTAGAAACGTCCCATCTCAGGAATAGCAAATACACCGATAGAGCCAAAGGAACGTGTTGCTACAGGAAGCACTTCACCCTGTGCCACATAAGCTCTCAGCTGATTGTCTGCTGTGCTCTGAAGGCGGAAGAAAGTAATATCTCCAGGTATAATATCTCCCTCTAAAGTACCCTGAGTTACTTCCTCAGGAAGAGTTCTTGCCATAATCATCTGATACTTCATGGAACATGCAGACAGCTTAGTGGAAGAAGTGTTGCCGCAGTGGAAGCCCATAAAGGTATCCTGATGAGTATAGGAGTACTGATCTTTAATATCTTCTGCATACATATCAGCAGGAACTGTATTATTAATATCAAGAAGAGTCACTGCATCAAGGCTGACACAGGTTCCGATAAATTCACTTAATGCACCGTAAATATCAACTTCACAGGATACAGGAATCCCCCTGCCTGTAAGACGGCTGTTTACATAGCATGGTACAAAACCAAACTGGGTCTGGAATGCAGGCCAGCACTTTCCAGCAATTGCAACGTATTTGCGGTATCCCTTGTGCTCATCAATCCAGTCTAAGAGAGTCAGCTCATACTGAGCCAGTTTAGGAAGTATCTCAGGCTTTAAGTTGCCGGCTCCTAGTTCATTCTCCATATCCTTTACTACATCAGGGATTCTTGGATCATCTGCATGATTGTTAAATGCTTCGAATAAATCCAGCTCTGAGTTTTCCTCAATCTCTACGCCTAAATTGTATAACTGCTTAATAGGTGCGTTACATGCAAGGAAATTCAAAGGTCTTGGACCAAAGCTGATGATCTTTAAATCAGAAAGTCCTACCAGAGTTCTGGCAATTGGAAGGAATTCCTCGATCATATCTGCACATTCCTCAGCAGTTCCTACAGGATATTCCGGTATGTATGCTTTTACGTTTCTCAGCTTTAAGTTATAGCTTGCATTTAACATACCGCAGTATGCATCGCCTCTTCCCTGAGTTAAGCTGTCGCCGCTTTCCTCTGCAGCAGCAATGAACATAACCGGACCGTCAAAATGTTTCGCAAGAAGTGTTTCGGAAATTTCAGGTCCAAAGTTGCCAAGATAAACTACAAGGGCATTACAGCCTGCATTTCTCACATCCTCAAGAGCCTGAACCATATGGATTTCACTTTCTACGATGCAGACAGGACATTCATAGATGTTGGCTGCATTGTATTTTGCACCATATGCCTCTACAAGTGCCTTTCTCCGGTTCACTGATAAGGATTCCGGGAAACAGTCTCTGCTGACTGCTACAATACCTACTTTTAATTCAGGAATATTCTTCATGTTTCTATACCTCCTATATGTATTTATATAATATAATCTACATCATGAAACCTTTGCTTCTATCTCTATAATCAGACCTCTAAATTATCCCCTTTGAGACCAATATGTGCCGATTCAGGCAGTCCGCCTTCCTCATGACCAATGAGCCATTTGTTTCTGGCAAATAAAAGCCTGTCTTCCTGAGATTTAATCTCAACAGGGTCCAAATCATGATTGGTGCCCCTTGGAAGAATAACCACACAGCGGAATCCATCTTCTGTTACATGACAAGGTGCATAATGAAGAGTTGTTCCATAGACCTCAATCATAGTTCCTGCAGGAATGAGAAATGCCTCCATCAGGGAAGTGTCATATGTGTCATCAGAAACAATATCCTGCTGTTTACCAAGAATCAGAATCAGGTCATTCACTGCAATATTAATCTCTGAATCCCTGTGATACTCCACAGCATTTAGCTTCTTATTATGACCATTGCAGTATCCAATCTGAATGGGCATCTGTCCATATACATTGCTCTCTATCTCCTTGTAAATGTCCAGAGCTTCCAACTGAGAAACAGAAGGTACATAGACAACATCATCAGGAACCGGTGTTTCCATCATTCCTTTTAAAATCCCGCTTAAATCATAGCCTTCTATAATCCTGCCGTAGGTCCGAAATGCAGGATCAGTAATCTTCTTAACCATCATTGACATAACATCAATATCCCCTTTCCGTTGCTGTTACTGCAAAGAAGCCAGTATCTTATAGCTGTCCTTTAAATCTGTATATAGCTTTTTGTATAGCTGATGGTAATCATCATAAAGCTCAGTCATCTTCGCATCAGGTCCTGCAGTCTCATTGTCTGTTATCAGCTTCTCACAGGCAGACTCCACACTTTCATAAATGCCGCAGCCAACACCTGCAAGTATTGCTACGCCAAGAGCAGGTCCTTCTGTCTGTGCTATAGTTTTTACTTCACAACCATACATATCTGCCAGCATCTGCCGCCATACAGGGCTTTTTCCTCCGCCTCCGCATGCCATCATACTGTCTACTGTAATGCCCATTTCCTGTAAAATGTCATTGCAGTCGCTGAGGGAATAGGATACACCTTCCATAACCGCACGAAGGAGATGCGCCTTAGTATGAATGGCAGACAATCCGAAAAATACACCTCTGCAGTCAGGGTCCAGATGAGGGGTTCTCTCTCCCATGAGATAAGGCAGATAGATTAACCGGTCACTGCCTGCCGGAATCTCAGCCACATCTTTGTTGATAAGATCATAAACGTCAACGCCCTGTTTCTCAGCTTCTGCTACATAGTCCTGACAGAATTGGTCTTTAAACCACTTTAGGGAAAGTCCTGCTCCCTGGGTAACTCCCATCACATGCCAGGCTCCCGGAACTGCACAACAGCATGTATGAACCCGTCCCTTGGGATCAATGGTCACCTGGCTGCTGTGAGCAAAGACAACGCCTGATGTGCCAATGGTAGTAAAGGCAGTTCCATCTTTTACAACTCCTGTTCCCACTGCTGCTGCTGCATTATCCCCTGCTCCTCCAACTACCTTTGTTTCACTAGACAGCCCTGTCTTCTCAGCAATCTCTGGTAGAATTGTTCCTGTCACTTCACAGGACTCGTATACAGTTCCAAGCAGTGATTCATCAATGTCCAGCGCTTTTAAAACCTCCTGAGACCAGCAGCGTCCCGGAACATCAAGAAGCTGCATTCCGCTGGCATCTGACACCTCAGTAGCAAATACACCGGTCAGCACATAGCGGATATAATCCTTTGGAAGAAGGATGTGACGGCATCTGGCATAGTTATCAGGTTCATTCTTTCTTACCCACAGAATTTTCGCTGCTGTCCAGCCTGTCAGAGGCGGATTGGCTGTTATCTCAATCCATTTTTCCTGAGGCATAATGTTTAACATGTCCTCCACTTCTTTTCCGGTTCTCTGATCACACCAGATAATGGAAGGTCGGATCACTTCCCCTGCTTCATCAAGCATAACAAGACCATGCATCTGACCTGAGATACCGATTCCCTTGATGTCCTCTTTGCTGACTCCTGATTTTTCTATTACCTGGGAAATGGTATGAAGCACTGCATCTCTCCAATCCTCCGGTTTCTGCTCTGCCCAACCGTTATAAGGCTGATACATAGGATACTCTTCAGATGCAGAAGACATAACCTGTCCGGCTTCATCAAAGAGCACTGTTTTGGTTGCTGATGTCCCCACATCAATCCCTATGAGATAGTTCATTGGTATACCTCCTCACATAATTACATTCTACTTTAAATTATAATATAAATACGGGGAAAAAGCGTGCGTAAAGTTATGTTTGTAATAGCACTTTCTTGCACTTTTTACTTTTTATCCACAGGTCTTCCCGTAAATACAATCTCTCCTCCTTTCTCTCCTCCCTCAGGTCCCAAATCAATAACATAATCACTGTTGCCAATCATTGCTGGTTATGTTCTACAACCACTACCGTATTGCCTGCTTCTACCATTGTATTAAGAAGTACAAGAAAATAATCCACATCAACAGGATGTAGTCCGGTTGTTGGTTCGTCTAAAAGATAGAGGCACTTTTTATCCCTGCCGCTTCCTATAAGCTCCTTAGCCAGTTTCAGCCTCTGTCCCTCTCCTCCCGATAAAGTAGTCAGGGTCTGCCCCAGTTCCAGATAACCAAGACCTACATCCTGGAGAAGTTTTAAAATCCTCATAATCTTTGGCTGTTCTGCAAAACACTCCGCAGCCTCTTCCACAGACAGCTTTAGAACCTCTTTAATGGAAAGACCTTTGTATTCTACAGACAGCACCTGGCTGTTAAACTGATTTCCATTGCATACAGGGCAGGTGACTTCAATATCCAGGAAAAACAACATATTACTTGAGACATATCCTAGTCCTTCACAATTTTCACATCTTCCTCCAGGAGTATTGAAGGAAAAATGTTTTGCTGTTAAGCCCAGCTTCTTTGCCTCTTCTGTTTTTGCAAACAGTGATCTGATCTCTGAATATACCTCTGAATAGGTGGCAACATTGGAGCGTTTCATTTTAACAATGGGAAACTGCTCAATAGTTACAACATGATCAAACTGTTCCAGCCCTTTTACAGAATTACTTCCAGGACCATTCTCCCCTTTTGCCAGCACTTCAAATATCAAAGTGGATTTACCTGAGCCGGAAGGACCTGTTATAGCAGTGAGACAGCCGCATGGAATCTCCACATTTATATCCTTCAAATTAAATTTATTGGCATGCTCGATGATGACAGAAGCCCCTGTTGGTTCTCTGAATTCTGTTTTCCCGGGATGAGGCCGGGATAAATAAGCGCCTGTTACAGAGGAGGGATTCTTCATCAGCTCTTTTAATGTTCCTTCTGCTACAATCCTGCCTCCATGTTTACCTGCTCCAGGGCCAACATCAATAATATAGTCTGCCGCTTCCATAACATCAGTATCATGCTCGATTACCAGCACTGTATTTTCCAGATCACGAAGCTTTTGAAGGATTGCAACAAGGCCGGCTGTATCTCTCGGATGAAGACCGGCTGTTGGTTCATCTAATATATAGATAATTCCGGATAAATCAGAGTCCAGAACTGCTGCAAGCCTCAGTCTCTGCATCTCCCCTCCAGAGAGAGTCACAGTCTGGCGGTCCAGGGACAGATATCCCAGCCCTACTTGAAGCAGACGGTTTACTTTTGTTTTAATATCAAGGAGATAGTCCTGAACTAACATCAGATGTTTTTTCGGCAGTCCATTTTCTAATTCACTGACCCAGTGATAGATGCCTTCCAGCGATTTGTTAGAAAGCTCTGGTAAACGAATGCCGGAAACTGTAACATTTCTTCCCAAAGGCGACAGCTTCTCCCCATTGCATTGAGGGCATTTCACTGTATGAAAATACTGCTCCATATTCTTAATGTCCCCTTTTCTCTCTGCAAAACGCCTTCTTAATATAGGAAATGCACCTTCAAACCGCCCCTTTGCAACAGTTTTAGGAAGCTGATAATCAGGAAAAAGCTGTTTTACCTGACTGCTTTCCACACCTTCATATAAAATCTCCTTCTGCGCCTGAGTAAACTGTTCCACAGGAGTATGAGGAGCAACCGGGATTCCATAATGCTCAAGGGCTGCCTGCAGCACAGAAATCTGATAATCTCTGTATTTATTTTCCCAGTAAGTAATAGCTCCATTTTCCAGTGAGAGGGATTCATTAACAACATTGGCTATGTTGATCTCATGAATTTCTCCCAGACCTTCACAGGCAGGACAAGCTCCTTCCCTTGTATTAAAGGAAAATAAAGTTCTTGTGATCTTATCCATTTTATATCCGCATTTACAGCAGTACATATACACATAAAAATCTGTACCCACCTTTTCTGTCTCTTCCTTACAGTCTCCGGAAGAAATCATTTCCCCGCAATGAGGACAGGTTCTGACTCCCTGTTTTTCATAGATCATGCGCAGTTCAGTATAGATGTCTGTCACTGTTCCTACAGTTGATCTTGGATTTCTGTTAGCATCATTTTGAGAAATCATAATGGCAGGAGATGCTCCCTGAATCCTGTCCACCTTTGGCTTATGGATTCCCTGCATTGTCATTGCCTCCAGATACTGTCTCTGACACTCATGAAAAAGAACATCAACTAGAAGTGATGATTTGCCGGAGCCGGAAAGCCCTGTAAATACCACCAGCTTATTCTTAGGAATTTCCAAAGATACATTCTTAAGATTGGCTTCTCTGGCACCTATAATCGTAATCTTTGACATGATAATCTCCTTTTTAATGTTCTCTGCTTTTCTGTTTTTTATATACCTGCCTTATATTATATAACATCAATGCAAAAAGAAAAAGTGCAGCATCACCTAAACAGGTAGATACTGCACTTTTCTCTATTCAGACATAACACTGCTGTTATGACTTCTTCATTGAATTACTAATTAAGCATCCTGATTATCATCAGAATATACAGGAGCGTCATCCTCTACAGGAGCTTCTTCCTGAGCCTGAAGAGCCTTAATGCTTAAGCTGATCTTTCTGTCATCTTCGTTGAAGTCAACTACCTTAGCTTCGATCTGCTGATTAATTGACAGAACATCTGAAGGCTTATCAACATGCTCCTTGGAAATCTGAGATACATGAAGAAGTGCATCCACTCCTGGCTCCAGCTCTACGAAAGCGCCGAAATCAGTCATACGTGCAACTCTGCCGGTAACTACGTTGCCTGCTGCATACTTAACAGCTGCATCTCTCCATGGATTAGTCTCTGGGAACTTAAGGCTTAATGCGATCTTGTCGCCGTTAATATCCTTAATTAAAACTTTGAGAGTCTCGCCTGCTTTGAATGCTTTCTTAGGGCTTTCTACTCTGCCCCAGCTCATCTCTGAAATATGAAGTAAACCATCAGCTCCGCCAAGGTCGATAAATGCACCAAAATCTGTTACATTCTTAATCATACCTTCTACAACATCGCCTGGGTTAATTCTTGCAAATAATTCTTTCTGCATCTCAGCTCTCTTAGCTGCCATAAGCTGCTTTCTGTCACCGATGATACGTCTTCTTCTTGGGTTGAACTCTGTAATTACGAATTCAATCTCCTGGTCAGCATACTTTGATAAGTCCTTCTCATAAGAATCGGAAACCAGACTTGCAGGGATAAATACTCTTGCACCCTCTACAACTACACTTAAACCGCCGTCAAGTACCTGTGCAACCTTAGCGGTCAGTACTTCATGGCTCTCAAATGCCTCTTCCAGTCTCTTATTGCCCTTATCAGCTGCCAGTCTCTTATAAGATAAAGCAACCTGACCTTCACCATCATTCACCTTAACAACCTTAGCTTCCATCTCGTCGCCAGGCTGTAATACAGTTCTAAGGTCTAAATTCTGGTCGTCTGTGTACTCACTACGCGGAATGATACCGTCGGACTTATACCCTATATTCAAGACAATTTCATCTTCCTTTACGTCGATGATTTTACCAGTGACGATCTCTCCTGTACGTATGGTTTTTAATGATTCTTCTAACATTTGTTCAAAACTTAATTCTGACATTAGTATGAACCTCCTCGATAATTTGATTCGGGGTTGAAGCCCCAGCTGTAATACCTACGCTGCGCACAGAATTTACACATTCAGGATCTAAATCACCTAGTGTCTGGATATAGTAAGTATTCTTACACTCCCTTTGGCATATCTCGTACAGCTTCTGAGTATTGGAACTGTTCCTCCCTCCAATAACTATCATGGCATCCACTTTCGAAGCTATCCGTCTTGCTTCCACTTGTCTTTCCTGTGTTGCATTGCAAATCGTATTTAAAACAAGTATATCATACCTCGTTTTCGAAAATTTTTCAACTAAATCTTGAAATTTCTTGTAATTAAATGTCGTCTGAGACACGATACACAGTTTTTCGCCCTTTAATACGGGTAATGTTACCACTTGCTCGGGTGTTTCCACTACTAAAGTATTGTCATCTCCCCAGCCTTTAATACCTTCCACTTCCGGATGAGATTCATTGCCAATGATGATCAGACGTCTCCCTGCCTCATTCTGTTCTCTTGCGATTTTATGAATTTTCTTCACAAAAGGACAGGTTGCATCCACAATCTCAATTCCATTGGCTTCCATAATATCATAGACCCGTTTGCCAACTCCGTGGGAACGAATCACTATAACTGCATCATGAATTTCCTGAAGCTCTTCCTCAGAATGAATGACTTTAACACCCTTTTCCTCCAAATCCTTTACAACCTCTTCGTTGTGGATAATTGGACCATAGGTATAAACGGTTTTATCCTTCCTTTCAATCTGCTCATATACCTTTTCCACAGCTCGTTCCACTCCGAAACAAAAGCCTGCGGTTTTGGCAACTATTACTTCCATAAATACTCCTTTTATATCAAAATATGATTCCTTTTTCACCAGCTAATTCAAGGATTCGTTCAATGACCTGCTGGATATTCATCTCCGAGGTATCTAATAGAACTGCATCCTCTGCCTGTTTTAATGGTGAATGTTCTCTGTGCATATCTCTGTAATCCCGTTCTGCAATATCCTGCTCAATCTGCTCTAAAATGCACTGCGTTCCCTTGGCTGTCAGCTCCTTATAACGGCGAAGCGCGCGGACTTTTGTACTTGCAGTAAGATATAGCTTTAAATCCGCCTCTGGAAGGACACAGGTGCCAATATCTCTTCCATCCATAATAACATTTTCATTTCTTGCCAGCTCCTGCTGAAGCTCCACCAGTTTTTCTCTCACCTGCATATAAACAGACACTGCTGAAGCCATGCTTCCCACTTCTTCCTTCCGGATCAGGTCGGATACATTCTCTCCATTTAACAGGACCTGTTGTGTACCATTATCATAGGAAATGGTAACAGTCACTTCTTTTACAGCCTTTGCAATGGCTGCCTCATCGGAAGCCGGTATTCCCTTGCGTAGAAAATACAATCCCATAGCACGGTACATCGCCCCTGTGTCCACATAAACAAAATTCATTCTGGCTGCTGCTGCCTTTGCGATAGTGCTCTTTCCTGCTCCTGATGGACCGTCAATTGCAATGTTATATATTTTAGACATTATGATCTACTCCTCGGTTTTAATTATTAGCTGCTGCAATACCTGCTGCCCAGCCTGTAGACCAAGCAATCTGCAGATTAAAGCCGCCTGTTACTGCATCAAGATCCAGAACCTCTCCTGCAAAATAGAGCCCTGACACTTTCTTAGATTCCATAGTGGAAGGATTAATCTCTTTTACAGCAACACCGCCCTGGGTGATAATGGCCTCCTTAAAGCTGCGAAGCCCTGTAAGAGTAAGGGTAAATTCCTTAGTTGCTCTGATAATCTGCTGTCTTTCTTCTCTGGTAATCTCATTGATCTTTTTGTCCGGAGAAATACCGCTGCGTTCTACCATAACTGGTACTAGCTTTGCCGGGTATAAATGGATTAATGCATTCTTAAACTGCTTGTTTTTCGCTTCTTCAAAATCTCTTAAAAGCCTTGCATCCAGCTGTTCTTCCGTAAGAGCAGGCTTTAAGTCAATGGAAAGGGTTAAGGGTCCCTTTTTCAGCTCTTTTACAGCATAGCTGCTGGCGCTTAAAAGGACTGGACCACTGACTCCATAGTGGGTAAACAGCATTTCCCCAAATTCCCTGTATATCACCTTTTTCCCCTTTAATACAGAAGCTTCTATATTGCGAAGGGAAAGTCCCTGCAACTCCTTGGCTACAGACTCCTTTACCTCAAATGGAACAAGGGCTGGAGAAAGCTCAGTCACTGTATGACCTGCCTGTTCCGCCAGTTTATAACCATCTCCTGTAGAGCCTGTGGCCGGATAGGAAAAACCGCCTGCAGCTATAATCACTGCATCTCCATAAACAGAGGAATGTTTACCGCTCTTTTTGATCTCAATCCCTTTGATCTGATCATTGTCCATAATCAGCTGCTGCACCTCTGTGTTATAATGAATCTCCGCTCCCAGCTCCTGAAGCCGTTTTCCAAGAGCTTTTATTACATCGGAAGATTTATCGGAAACAGGAAATACTCGGTTGCCCCGCTCTGTTTTCAAGCTGCATCCGCACTGCTCCAGCAAATCCATCATATCGAAATTAGTAAAACCATAAAAACTGCTGTAAAGAAACTTGGAATTAGTCACCACATTCTGAAACAATTCCTCTGTATCACAGGCATTGGTTACATTACACCGGCCTTTTCCGGTGATATAAACCTTCTTCCCCAGTTTTTCATTTTTTTCAAAAATATGGACGGTGCTGCCGCTGTTCGCCGCTGCAATTCCAGCCAGCATCCCTGCCGCACCACCGCCCACTATTAAAACTGTACTCATGCCCTGTCCTCCTGTATTGTTCACTTCTTTTCTACTTTACACGAAAAACAGTGAAAATACAAGCAGTCATTTTCAGGCATTCATTTTCTCAAATAAATCTGATACAGATTTCATTACCTCGCTGACAGGAATCATCTGTGGACATTCCTTTTCACAGTGGTGGCAGGATTGACAGCCGTCTGCCTTAACAGCAAGGGCTTCATAGCCTTCTTTTGCCTCTTTCTCTTTGTGGGCTGCTGTCATATTATAGTAAGAGAAGATGTCCGGAATCTCCAGACCAAATGGACAAGGCATACAATAACGGCAGCCTGTACACCCAACCAAAGCCATAGAATCAAATACTTCCTTCGCTTCTTTATAGACGTTCTTATCTGCTTCAGTTGCCATGCCGATACTGCTGCGGTCTGCATACAATAAGTTGTCCTCCACCTGCTTCTCATCGCTCATTCCGCTTAAGAGAAGGCTGACTTCAGGCTGATCCCAGAGGAAATCAAGAGCATACTCCACAGGGGTTCTGTCCTCAGGAAATATCTTTTTCATATGATCTGCTGGATTGGCAAGGCGGCCGCCCAGAAGTGGTTCCATCACTACTACTGCAAGCCCTTTGTCCGCTGCATATTTAAGACCTTTCACTCCTGCCTGATGCTCTAAGTCTATGTAATTATACTGAATCTGGCAGAAATCCCATCCATCGTAATAATCTATAATCTCCTGAAATACATCATAGGAGTCATGGAAGGAAAATCCTAAATACTTAATCTTCCCTTCTTCTCTTGCCTTCTCCATCTTCTTTATCAGGTCAAGAGGTTTTACCTTCTCCTCTAATCTATCCCTGCTCAACGCATGAAGCAGATAAAAATCAATATGGTCTGTCTGAAGCTTATGAAGCTGTTCATCAAGGTAAGTATCAAAGTCCTCCGGCTTCTCAAGCTTCCATACTGGGCACTTGGTTGCCAGATAAGTTTTTTCCCTGTATCCGTCTAAAAGAGCTTTTCCAACAATTGTCTCGCTTTCTCCATTATGATATGGGTAAGCTGTATCAATATAATTTACACCGGAATCAATGGCATGGCGGATCATAGCCACTGCTCTGTCAATATCTACGGCTTCCTCGTTTAATATAGGAAGACGCATAGTTCCAAATCCAAGTGCTGATACTTTTATTCCTGTTTTTCCAAATTCACGATATTGCATTTACATGTCTCCTTGTTGAAGCTTATTTCGGTTTAACCGATCATGATATTATTATAACATGTTATGGGGAGAGGTGAAAGTGTTTGAGAGATTAAAAATTAAAATCGAATGTCTGTAAGATCCAGTAACCTTCATAAGAAGATATCAAATGAAGTAGAAAAAAGATAAAAAGCATAGTATAATTTTATCATTTAGAAAGAACAAGATTCTCTAAATGATAAGAGGTGAAAAAATCATGAACATAAGACTGCAAAAGGCAGCGATTACCGATTGCGAAAAGATACACAGACTGCAAATCTCTTCTTTCAAATATCTGCTTGATAAGTATCATGATACAGCCACAAATCCAGGGGCAGAACCCTCGGAAACTATTGTTCACAAAATGAAACAGGACTTTACCGATTATTACTTTATCAAACTTGATAATGAAGATATCGGTTCCATTAGAATTGTCAGATTGGAGGATGATATTTGCAGAATTTCTCCTATGTTTATTTTGCCCGAATTCCAGGGAAATGGTTATGCTCAGCAAGCAATTGACGAGGTTGAAGAGTTGTACCCAAAGGCATCAATCTGGCAGCTTGATACTATTAAGGAAGAAAAAATGTTATGTCATCTCTATGAGAAAATGGGCTATAAACCAACTGGAAAAGAAGAGGCAATACAAGATAAAATGACCATTATATACTACGAAAAGCAAATCTTACTTTAAGCATCTTTAAAGAAATCTTCTTGCAAAATCTAAAAAGCCTTGAGAGCACCCACACCCGGCACTCTCAAGGCTTTTTTACATTCTAATCACTCTTTATGAAATTAAATAACTCTACCTAAAAATCAATTACTATCTTCCAAAATCAATTTATACTTCCGTAGCAATAAATATATCATAAATCGCCTTAATCGCCACCTCAAAGTCCGCATCCTTCACCCCAATAATAATATTGAGTTCACTGGACCCCTGGTCAATCATTTTCACATTTACATGTGCATGAGCCAGTGCAGAAAAGATTCTTCCTGCTGTCCCTCTGGTTGCCTTCATCCCCCGTCCAACAACAGCGATGAGGGCAAGATCAGCTTCCAGTTCAACAAAATCAGGTTCCACTGCTCTGTGAATTCCAGCAATCACTGACTGCTCATACTCTTCGAACTCAGACTGGTGAACAAATACAGTCATTGTATCAATACCGGAAGGTATATGCTCAAAAGAGATTCCGTATTTCTCAAAAACCTCCAGCACCTTACGACCAAAGCCCACCTCTGTATTCATCATGGCCTTTTCCACATTAAGAGAACAGAAGCCTCTCTTACCTGCAATACCGGTAATGGTATATCTTGGCTTGCGGCATGTGCTTTCCACAATCAGAGTACCCTTTTCCTCAGGTTTATTGGTATTGCGGATATTGATGGGGATTCCCTCTTTTCTGACTGGGAAAATAGCCTCTTCATGAAGTACACTTGCACCCATATAGGCCAGTTCACGTAATTCTCTGTATGTAATGGTTTCAATCACTTCAGGTTTATCAATAATTCTAGGGTCTGCAACCAGGAATCCTGAAACATCAGTCCAGTTTTCATACATATCAGCATGAATCGCTTTGGCAATCAAAGAACCTGTTACATCGGAACCGCCTCTTGAAAAGGTTTTGATAGTTCCATCATGCTTAGAACCGTAAAATCCTGGAATAACAGCGCGCTCAATATGCTCCAAACGCTCTCCCAATTCCTTATTGGTTGCCTCTGCTTCAAAGTTACCATTTTCATCAAAGAAAATAACCTCTGCAGCATCTACAAATTCATATCCCAGATAAGCAGCCATTACCATGCCGTTTAAATACTCTCCTCTGGAAGCTGCATAGTCGCGACCTGCTTTTTTTAAGAAATTCTCTTCGATATTAACGAATTCATGATCCAGATTCAGGTTCAGATCAAGACCATCTATAATCTCCAAATATCGGTTTTTAATTTTTTCCAGAATCTTCTTATAGCTTCTGCCCTCTGCGGCTGCATCATAACACTGATATAACATATCTGTTACTTTTTCATCTTTGTCATTACGCTTTCCCGGAGCTGAAGGAACTACATATCGTCTGGTCTTGTCTGCCCGGATTATGTCTCCAACCTTTTTAAACTGCCTTGCACTGGCCAAAGAGCTGCCTCCGAATTTAACAACTTTTTTCATAATTTTTCTCCTTAAGTTACCTGGTGTATTGTCCAGCTCACATTGGCATGAACTGCTTATTTAACGGAAATAATAGCGTAATTATGCTCTTCTGTCAAGCGTTTTTCACTCTTTTTGCATAAAATTACATTTTTATGCATATTTTATCGTCCAAGAAAGAATTCTGCAAGATACAGATTGGCTTTATTGTTGATTTTTAATGCGCCTGCTGTCTCTGTTCCTGCCGCTTCCCTGCTGTCATATTCCCCACAGATGTCCACTGCCAGAATATGCGTCTTCTCAGCAATTGTTTCATAGATAGCTTCCAGCTGCTTCAGTCTCATAGTACCCTGATCCCAGTCAGTGATCACTTCTTCCCTGGAAAATGCATCTTTATCTATCGAAAGATAGACAGGAGCATTGACTTTCTCTGCCATCTGCCCCAGCCATTCCATACTGCTGCCAGCTGCTATAGATTCAGGGAAAATCACCACTCTGTCTAAATACTTCTCCTCTATGGTATTGAGAAGCTCATCAGCAACGCCAATGAGTATCACCTTGTTTAAATTAGAATTATTATCAAGAACATGTTTAATCCATGAGCCACAGGATAAAATATCTCCAAAGAGGGAAGGCTTCATATCAGTATGATGATCCAGAACCACCAGTGTAAACGGCTCATTTACCTGTTTAGTGGTGAAATAGGACAGATAGTGGTAATTCCCCTCATCAATATACCTGATGCCCTCTGTAAGCCCTGTCAGCCGTTTCTCAATGACTGCAGATGCTTCGGAATCACAAAATCCGTTTACGCCTGTAAGATCAGAAAAATCGAGCCAGCGGCTGGGGTGTTTTTTATAAAAGTCCTGTTCTTCATATATGCCGGAAAAATTAAAAACCGCAATCCTTTGTTCCATGTTTTATACTCCTATTGCTCACTGTCAATTATATTCCAACCACAATACAACTGCCTACCCAGCCAGCCCCTCCAGCTCCTGATTCACAGTTTCCTCGCAGGAACGCATTGCCATAATTGTTTTCTCCATCAGCTCCTCAAGAGACCAGCCAAGATTCTCTGCACCTGTGGCAATGATATCTCTGGAACAGCCTGCTGCAAACCTTTTGTCCTTGTATTTCTTCTTAAGACTGGATACTGCCATATCCATTACACTTTTTGAAGGGCGCATTCTGGCTGCAGCACCGATTAATCCGGTCAGTTCATCTGCTGCAAACAAAACCTTTTCCATTTCATGTTCAGGTTTTACATCCGAGCAGATTCCGTACCCATGGCTGACAATGGCATGAACCAGCTCATCTTCTGCATTAATTTCAGCTAAGAGCTCAGGCGCTTTTTTGCAGTGTTCCTCTGGATACAGTTCAAAGTCAACATCATGAAGAAGTCCTACAAGACTCCAGAATTCAGCGTCCTCCCCATACCCCAGCTCCTTAGCAAACCATTTCATCACTGCCTCTACAGTTAGGGCGTGAAAAAGGTGAAAGGATTCTTTGTTATATTTCATTAAGAGATCAAGTGCCTGCTGTTTTGTAATTGCTGTTTTCATTTTATAATTCCTCCGTAGTTTGTATTTTTGTAAGAAGCTCCTGAATCCGGCTTTCACCGAATACAGTGACTCCGTGTTCTGTAAGAAGCCCGGCAGCTACACCATTGCCGGATATTTTCGTACCTGTAAATGTTCCGTCATAAATAGTGCCATAGCCACAGGAAGGGCTTCGTTCCTTTAATACCCCATATTCACACTGAAAGAGCTGAGCCAGCTTAAGACATTCCCTGGCACCTCGTTTGAAATTGTCTGTAACATCTTTGCCCTCTGATGTTACTACTGCTCCAGCCCGTATTTCCGAAGGTTTCCTCGGAGTTTCAAGTCCCCCCAGTTGTTCCGGGCAGACCGGCACCAGTTGAAAATGCTTTTTAAGCTGTAATATTTCTTCCCTGTAACCATTTTTGCCATCATAGCGGCAATTAACACCTAAAAGACAGGCGCTGACTAAAAGACATGGTTTTTCCAGACTCATTTAAACTGCCTCCTTCCACTTAAAATCAATTAATTTCTACTGTACCAAAAAATAATTACAGCTTCAAGTACTTTATGATTGAAAACATTTCTCATAGAAGGTATTCTTGGGGAATTCCCAGTGAGTACCTATAAAAATACAATGACATTTGTCTAAAAATGTAGTATACTTCATAAGAAAATGTATTTTATTTAACAATGAAAGGCAGGCTGTATCATGTATTGTATTAAAAATATAAAAGATGACTTATTCTGGGTCGGCGGAAGCGACAGAAGATTGAATCTGTTCGAGAATGCTTATCCGGTTCCCAATGGTATGTCATATAATTCTTACCTTCTTCTCGATGATAAAACAGTCCTTTTCGATACGGTTGACCGTGCAATTGCAGCACAATTCTTTGAAAATATAGAAGCAGTTCTCAGCGGCAGACCTCTCGATTATGTGATTATCAATCATATGGAACCTGATCACTGTGCAACTTTAGGCGAATTAGTATTACGTTATCCTGATGTAAAAGTGATCTGTAATGCCAAAACAATCCCAATCATCAAACAGTTCTATGAATTTGATATAGATTCCAGAGCTATGATCATGAAAGAGGGAGATACCTTCTGTTCAGGCAAGCATAACTTTAAATTCCTGATGGCGCCTATGGTTCATTGGCCTGAGGTTATGGTTACCTATGATATGACAGATAAGATTCTCTTTTCTGCAGATGCATTTGGTACCTTTGGAGCTATGAACGGCAATATTTTCGCTGATGAACTTAACTTTGAGCGGGATTACCTTGATGAAGCAAGAAGGTATTACAGCAATATTGTAGGTAAATTTGGTCCTTCTGTTCAGACTCTGTTAAAGAAGGCGGCTCAGCTGGATATTGAGATGCTCTGCCCTCTCCATGGTCCGGTGTGGCGTTCTGACATTCCATGGTATGTGGATAAATATATGAAGTGGGGCACTTATGAGCCTGAGGAACAGGCAGTTATGATTGTCTATGGCTCTATTTATGGTCATACGGAAAATGCAGCTAATATTCTGGCCTGTCGTTTGGCAGACAGAGGAGTTCGCAACATTGTAATGCATGATGTGTCGGTGACCCATCACTCCACCATTATTTCAGAAGCTTTTCGCTGCAGTCATCTGGTATTCGCTTCTGCAACCTATAATGCTGGAATTTTCAGCAGTATGGAGCACCTTCTCACTGATATGAAGTCACATAACCTGCAAAACCGTACAGTTGCTCTTATTGAGAATGGCTCCTGGGGACCTTTGGCAGGTAAGAAAATGGCTGAGATTATTGCAGGAATGAAGAATATGAATCTTCTGGAAGGGACTCTCACTGTGAAATCTTCTGTTAAGGAAGATCAGCTGGCCGAAATCGGGGCTCTTGCCAATAAAATCGTTGAATCTATGAATTTCTAATCTCTAAAAAATGACGAGTATACTGATTTTATCAGTGATCCTCGTCATTTTTGTACACATTAATAAAAACCTTATTTCGGGGCTAAAATTCTATGCTGCATGCAGCACTGAATCATTGTATCTTAATCTCCGGATAACAGATCGTCAGATCACTAACCTTTTCGTCGTTATCATATACCCAGATTTTAACCTCATATTTTTGATCAGCAGTCTTAACTATATACAGGTCGCTCCCCCTCTCTTTATTAATAATATAGTCAACTCCTTCCAGAGCCTTTAATACATCACTCCGGGTGCTTCCTCTTTTGATTCCGTTTGGCAGTGAATCTGAATATGCACGAGCTGTAAAGCAATTGTGAATCGGAGCTCTTTCTGTCCCCTTATTTACAACGGTCACACGGTGTATAATGCCGTTTCGCTGGATTGTCACACTCGTCTCTTTGCCGGGATCAAGGTAATAAGCGGACGGTACGCCCGATTCAATCTCCCAGCCTTTATCAGAAAAAGCCGTCAGCGGTGTGGGAAACTGATACACATCACCTTCAAACTCATAAGTACTGCTGGCAATATCGGAGCCCAGAGCAGAGGGAGCCACATAGGCCAGTGCCAGATCCGATGGCTGAATACTGTTAATATACTCCATTGCCTTCCTGTTCTGCTCCCCTTCATTGGATATCTTAATAAGATTGATCACTTTGTCTGCATCATTATTATGATAGAAACTGACACTCTGGTCATCACTCAGCCAATAGATCAACGCTGCGGAACTCTCCCTGACATTAGAGATGAACGGCTCGCCATATGCCGACTTTATATCAGCCTCTGTAGATTTACCCAGTACAATATTACCAGGCAGTACAATATCCGGTATTGCCCCTTTCATTTGCGACAACGAAAATGAGATTTCAGCAGCCTCCAGATCCTTTAACTGCCGGTCTGTATTCTGGTCATTAAACATTCTTGCCGACATCACCACATTCCCTTTCACAAAATCCAGTAAAACATATTCAAAATTTTTGACCATCAGCGTGTTTTGATATTCTTCACTGAAAGTTGTCATCACCCAGCCCCGATTAACCAGTTCTCCATAAGAAACCGGAATTTGCAGTTCTTCTCCGCCAACTTTGATTTTAAAGTCATACAATTGCCTAAGATAATCTGTACCCTCTGTATTCTCAGCTGCCGCATCCATACTCTGCATCTGTACTCCTGGTCCCGCAGATGCAGCCGCTGTCCCAACTCCGGCCAGCAGAAACGCTGCTGTCATAAATAGCATTTTATACCTTTTCATAATGTCTCTCCTCTTTTACCACTATTCATATCATAATTTTAACATTTATAGCACCAGATCACAATTAAGTGAATCTTACAATTCTATATCTTTTTTATTCATAGTTCACATCTTCTGAAATACAGGAATATACAAAACAAAAGATACAGCCATCGCAATACCACAAGCTGCAATCAGCACATTGGCAATCACTTCCGAAATAGCTGGAAACAGGATCAATACAAACATCATGACAAACAGCAATGCTGTACATACCTTGCCAAACCACATAGCTCCATCAAGCTTCTTCCCCTCTCTCAGCTTAATCAGTCCCATGACAGCCATATAACCTTCTTTCACTGCAAAAAGAGCCACCAGACCCAGAATCAGCGGATAACGGGTGCTGAGACAGAGAAGGACTACACCTTGAGTCATTTTATCTGCAAATGGATCAAGAAATTTACCAAACTCTGTGATCATATTGAATTTTCTTGCGATGAGACCATCAAACAAATCTGTAATTGATGAAATTCCCATAACAGCTGCTGCTATATAATAATCCCGGTCTGTTTCTGCATTAAGGTAAATTGCTGCAAAAACAGGGATCATAAGCAACCTGAAATATCCCATAATATTGGGAATTGAAAACAGTTCCTTTTTTGAATAATGTTTCATGTCATATACTCCTGTTTGTATTACCTGCCGGTATTATCTGTCAATTGCAGTCACAGCTGTCTTGTTATCTTCTATATTACGATTGAGTACATTTGGCTGCATCAATTGCAAGAACAATCATAAGGCAAAGCAGGCTGTCTTCCTCATTTACAATATCCATCACATAGGTATCAGTCATGCGTAATATTTCCTTCTCAGCAGTCATAATCAGACTGCCCTCTTTGTCAACCACCTTATAATTCCACTGTAAATAATCACCTTCAACTCTCCAGTCATTGCATTCCAGTTGAAATACCGGTTTTAAAAAGGTGAATTCCTTGCGAATCTCACCCATATATTCTTCTCTGATGTAAATCTCAAATTTCGGCAGAAAGCTGAATACCCTTTCCTGCACAGTACCAATATGCTGGTCATAGGAATCATATATCTCAAGGCGATGCCCCCAGCTAAGCTTTCCTTTCACTGTATAAGCCGTCCAACCATCTTCCTTGTATATATCATAACTGTCAAACCATGTAAAAGGCCTTTGCTTAAATAGTAATTTCACTTTTACCTCCTCGTTTTGGAACGTTAAACATCATAACTTTTTTTGCAATTATAATAACATTATACTCACCATCATATCATCCGTCAATTTATGATTTTGCATAATACAGCTTTTCTTTTTAAGATAGAGTCTGCTATCAAAGTACAAAAACAGCCTGAAAGGTTCATCACCTTCCAGGCTGTCATTTTATCATCTTAAACTTCCATAAAACGCTTAATTCCCTGAAATACTTCATTGCTGATAATATGCTCCATCCGGCAGGCATCTTCTTCTGCTGCCTCCTCTGTTACACCTGCTGTCTTCTGCAAAAACGCTGTCAGCAGTTTATGGCGTTCATAAATGCCTTCCGCCTTTTTTCTTCCAATATCAGTCAGTTCAATGGCGCCTTTTCTGCCAACTGTAATATAGCCGTCCTCTTTTAGTATGCCCATAGCACGGCTGACACTGGGTTTGCTGAAATTCAATTCATTTGCAATATCAACGGAGCGCACCAGACTTTTCGTTTCTTTTAGCATCAATATAGTTTCCAGGTAATTCTCGCCTGATTCGTACATTATGTATCCCCCTTACTGCATTAGCACTAACCGGTTTAAGCGCTTGCCACACTCTCTGAACCATAATCTATCTGATAGAGATTGGATCTTTTAATCACTCCGATATCCTCCAGAGTTTTCACTGTACGGTAAACAGTTGCCATGCCAATGGAAGGATCTTTCTCCAGTGCCTCGTAATACATCTCCTTACAGGTTCCGCACTCATCACTCAGAATAACATCTAACAGAGTCTTTCTCTGGCTTGTAATACGAAATCCATGTTTTTTTAACTCGTCTATGACGTAAGCCTTCTTCTCTTCCAGTGTAATACTATTTGTTCTCATTATAAATTCCTCCTGTTCTGTCAGTATCCTGCCCTCTTCTTATGCTCTGTGCTGCAGCTTCCTCCGCAGCCACTACAACCTCCGTTTTTTCCACAGCTGCAGTTGCCCTTGTTTTTATAAACAGAACGCGCTGCGAAAAATACAAAAATAAGTATAAGCAAAGCAATTACAATAGTTGCTGCATTTGCCATAATCCATGGTATCATAGCAATCCCTCTTTTCAATTAAGGTTTATTTTTTATATCATTATCAATCAACTTACAATAGTTAGTATATGCTAATTCCAACAAAAAAGCAAGTACTTTTTGAAAATCATTCTCATTTTTATTTTCTGACAACTTTAAAAATCCTGGGCAGCAAAAAGGACTGTTATAAAAACAGTCCAAAACAACAGAGAAACTCTATTTAATTCTGTCCCCTTTTCTCATTTTCAGAATCATACCGATCAGTGAGAACAGGAGAAATGCAGACAGATTTACAATGACCACACTGGCTCCTGCAGGTGTGGAGTATTGGTAGGAAAGCACCAGACCAATGAGGAAACATACCATAGACAGAATCCCAGAAGACAACACTACTCCGCGAAAGCTTTTAAATATACGCATAGAAGTGAGAGCCGGAAAAATAATCAGGCTGGAGATCAGCATTGCCCCCATCATGCGCATTCCAAGAACAATAGTAATAGCAGTTAAAATAGATATGAGCACATTATAACGTGATACATTCACACCTGTAGCCTTTGCAAAGCTTTCATCAAAGGTAACTGCAAATATTTTATTATAGCAAAATACAAACAATCCAAGCACTACTACAGAGAGAATGACGCTTAATCTCACATCATCCCTGCTCATAGCCAGAATACTTCCAAACATATAGCTGCTGACATCAGTTGTCATTCCCGTTGTCAATGAAGTGACTATAATACCGATTGCAAGCGCTGCTGCAGATATCATAGCTATTGCAGCATCACTTTTAATTTTAGCATTTTCCGTAATTCTTAGAAGGAAAAATGCAGCCAGCACCACAACAGGAATTGAAATCTTAAGAGGTGACCAGCCAAAGGCCACAGCAATGGATAAGGCTCCAAAGGATACATGGGACAGACCGTCTCCTATCATGGAATACCGTTTTAACACCAGGCTGACTCCCAGAAGGGAGGCGCATAAGGCAACCAGCACACCGCCTATTAACGCGCGCACTAAAAAAGGGTAGGACATCATTTCACGTAATATTTCCATCTTAAGCACCTCCCAGATAAATGCGCCCTGCATCGCTGTTTATATATTCTTTTGTGGAACCGTAGAACAAAACCTCCCGTTTCAAATGGAGAATCTTATCTGCCTGTTTTACCACATTGCCAATATCGTGAGATACCATTAATATGGCTACCCCTTCTTTTTCATTAAGCCCTCTGATCATCTGATAAAATTCCGCAATAGCTGCAGGGTCAAGACCTGCAATAGGCTCATCCAGAATAAGCAGCTTATCCGTAGCACAAAGTGCTCTTGCTATAAGCGCTCTCTGCTGCTGCCCTCCTGACAAATCCCTGTAGCAATGGCTGGAAATCTCTGTAATTCCCAGGCGTTCCATAGATTCCTTTGCCAGCTTTTTCTCCTTTGCAGAATAAAAGGGCCTGCTGCCCCTGCGGCTTAAGCAGCCTGATAAAACCACCTCAAACACAGTGGCTGGAAAATCCTTCTGGGCTGCTGTCTGCTGGGGCAGATAGCCTATTCCGTTTTTTTTCAATTCTTCCGATATGGATATAGTTCCTGAAGTGGGTTTTAACAGCCCTAACAGCCCTTTCATCAGGGTACTTTTGCCTGAGCCGTTCTCACCTACTATACAGATATAATCTCCAGGATTCACAGTCATTGTCACGCCCACCACAGCATCCTGATTCTCATAACCAAAATCCACATGGCTGCATTCTATTAACGAATTCATTCAGTCAGTCCTTTTCTTAAGTTTATAACATTTTGTTCCATCAGCTGAAGGTAGGTAACTCCCCCATCAAACTCCTGTCTTGTTACATTGTGGCAGGAATGAAGAAGAAGGGGAACCGCTCCTGTCTCCTCAGCAATAATCTCTGAAACTCTATGGCTGCTCAGCTCCAGATAATAAATCACAGGTATTTTCTCAGACCTTACCTTGTCAATTAAATAGGCAATGGTTTTGGCACTTGGTTCTGTGTCTGTGCTGCACCCTGAAAATGCAGCTCTGTAATCCAGTCCGTATTCATCAGCCAGATATCGGAATGGAAACTTATCTCCGATGACAATGGTGTTTCGCTTCTCCCTCGCTGTTACCTCGCGGAACTCCTTATCAAGGTCCTGCAGCTTGGATAAATAAGCCTCTGTATTGGCACCATAGACAGAGCTGTTTTCTGAGTCTGTCTTTGCAAGTGTGTCGCCAATGACCTGAACAACCGTCATACAGTTTACAGGAGAAGTCCAGATATGTTCGTCATATTCAATTTCTATTCCATGACCGTCATCTTCATGAGTATGATTTGCTTCATGAGTATGTTCCTCTTCATGGGCATGATCTTCTTCATGACTATGTTCCTCTTCATGGGCATGTTCGTCCCCATGACTATGTTCGTCCCCATGACTATGCTCCTCCACATGGTCAGCTTCATACTCATGGCTATGGTTGTGGCTATGATGATCATGATCATCTTCCATCCCCTCAACAATCTCCTCTTCCACTGTGTCAACATAATCCATACCTGTGACAATTGTCATATTACTTGTATCAATTGCTTCCAGCACCTCAGTCAGCCAGTGCTCCATTGCTCCGCCGTTACAGATTAGCACATCTGCACTCTGTATAATCTTCATATCCTCAGGTGTTGGTTCAAAGCTATGGCTGTCCATTCCTGCCGGCACTACCATGGTCAAATCAACACGGTCTCCTGCCACCTGACGGACGAAGTCATAATAGGGAAACAGGGTTGTTACAACTCTCAGTTTCTCCTTTTCCGGTGAACTTTCCACAATTGTTTCTCCGTTCTGATGTCTGCCGCAGCCGGTTACAGCCACAATAACCAAACAAAGGATCAACCATGAAAAGCGAAATATTTTCGTTACTTTATTCATTAAAATTAATCTCCTATCTAATTCCATCTGCTTAGTATAGCACATTTTATTTAACAGGAAAAGTAGACTTTTTCCCAAAAACGCCTGAAAACAGCAGAAGCTTTTTCACTCTTCTGCCCTTTCCAGGCGTTTTAATCAGCGGCTGTGTCTGAAAGGGATGCCCCCTTAGCAATCTGGTTTAAGGCCCATTCCCTGGCTTTATCATACCTGTTAAATAGGACTCTTGCCTCTTCCGGGTTATGATATACCTTCCAGTAACCGCAAAATATATAATTTTCTCCATGATGCTTAATAAAACCTTCCACATCTGCCACGGGGTAATTGAGAATAATTCCCATTTCATGAGGAAATACAGTTTCTTCCCCGGCATATGCCTGATATCGTCTCTTCAATTCCAGGATTACAGAGGGCACATCAAAGCTTGTATAACCAAAATATGCTAAAAATGTCCTTATTTCAGGAGCGGACAACATCTGATCCAGCATATCATATCTGTACAAAAGCACTGCATCTTTCATTTCTCCCCTGCACAAAGGAATACACAGTATCTGGGTTTGATAAAGCTCCGCCTGCAAAAGCCTCCATCTGTCTCTTGGAAGCATCACCAGATTGGAAGCTTTCATTCCTGTAAGAACAGGAGCGCAGTGATAAGAGGTCTGATAATCCAGCCGTTTTCTTTCATCAATTTCTGTAAGATAAGCAATCATGGTTTCTGCAGTCATTGCCGCTCCTTTCTTAAATAGAGTCTATTTTCCCTTTTTAGACCGCTGTATAATCTGATTGCTGATTTCCTTTACATGATCCGATGGCTCATAGGATTCCTCATCGAATAGAAATTTATGAAGCTCAATCACATTTTTCTCTAAGGTAACAGGAATGACACAATCCCTTTTGCCAATCATCACATCCTTTAAATCAAAAGGAAAACCTTTCGCTTCTGTTAAATGAAACTGTTTCATCTGCTTGATTAAAGGCAGCAAATCCTTAATTCCAATGCTTGTAGAAATCTGGGGAATGACAGCCTGAACCACCTTGGTCAAAGTCATGATATCAGCATTTTTAGCCTTTTGAAGCACCAACTCCACCACCTTCCGCTGACGTTTTGTCCTCTGAAAATCCGTATCCATTTTCCTTAATCTGGCATAAGCCACAGCCTGTACCCCATCTAAATGATTCAGCCCTGATTCCTTCAAATGATGGGAACCCACAGCAGTTGATTCCACAGTCTCTGTAATAAAACCATTGATCACCTTAAATTCCTCAGGTGTAATCTCCACATCAATGCCTCCAAGAAGATTAATTGCATCTACTACTGAACGCCAGCTAAAGGAGGCATAATCATCAACAGTTAAATCCATATTTTCATTGAGAGCATAAATTGCCTGTTTGGGACCGCCCTGAAAATAAGCTTCATTGATTTTGTCATATCTGTTTTTCTCATTGATTTTAACAAAGGTATCACGATAAATGGAAACAAGGCGGATTTCACCTGTTCCCAGATTTATATTGCAGACCATTTCCATATCAGACCTGGTTCCTTTTCCCAAATGACCTTCTCTGGAATCTACACCAAAAAGTGCAACGGTCCAGTAGCCTTCCATCTTTTCCTGGGTTTCTATGCTTAAATTGGTATTTTCACTTTGTATGCTATCAGGAACAACTCCCGGCGGATGGGTTTTGTTCCAGCCACATCCTAACATGGTTCCTATTAATGCCGCCCATACTGCAGCTATCATAACAAATCCCCACTTCCAGTATTTTGCCATGGTTCCTCCTAAAATCTCTAATTTCCCATAGAAAAAAAGAGATACCAGATTATCTGTATCTCTTTCTATTTTCCTTAAAATATTTAATTTTATACTAGTATGAACCACATTAAATTCCTTCTTTTTCAAATGCTGCCCTAAAAGCCAGCGCATCCTCATAGGTATGCTTCCAGCCAAACTTTTTAATATTTACCTGATTTTCTGCTGAAACCTCCACACCCTCTTCTTCCAGAAGCCTTTTTTGTAAATCAGGATAGTCAAAGGCTGCTGCACCGCTTAAATAGCCGGTGGAATTGGTCATTCGGTGAGCAGGTATGTCATTGCCTGTAAGTCGGCGGCTTAAGGCATAACCAACCTGTCTGGCATTCTTAGGCTTTCCGCACAAGAGTGCCACCTGACCGTAAGAAGCAATCGTTCCATAGGGAATGGAAAGACATACCATTCTGACACGTTTATAAAAATCCATAGAAGCTCACCTCTATTCCCAGTTTTTCCACACATCAGGTTCATAGCCTGCTGTTGCCTTTTTTCCATTTCTCACGATAGGGGTTTTTAATAACTGCTGATTCTCAAACAGCTTGTCCTCTCTGTCTTCCTCAGCCAGATAGGATAAAAGTGTGAGAGCCTCCGTATCTTTCGCATTCTTGTTAATCATTGGTTCATAACCGCCTAATGCCTGCTTTACACTGTTAAATTCACCCTTACTCATGGATTTTTCCTTTAGATCAATGAATTGAAAGGATACCTTTCTCTCTTTAAAATAACGTTGTGCCTTCTTCGTATCAAAGCATTTGGTCGTTCCGAAAATCTGGATGTTCATAGATGTCTGTCCTTTCTGCAGTCACTGTTATATTACCTGCTGAATCTCATCAGGATGACTGATTATATATTTGGGTTCAAAGCTTCTAAGCTCTGCCTCATCACGAAATCCCCAGGTTACTCCCACTGTGTCCATACCTGCATTTTTACCGGTTATCATATCAGTATTAGTATCTCCAAAATACAGGCACTGGGAAGGAATTGCACCTAACCGCTCTGCCATTAAAAGAGCTCCTTCTGGATCAGGTTTTAATTTAACCCCCTGTCCATCGCCCATAATTACATCAAAAAACCCCTTACCATATACCTCTTCTACACATTCCACAGCCCGGTCATATCCTTTATTGGTGAGAACTCCTATAGGAATCTTCTTATCTTTTAAAAATGTGAGAAACTCAACCATGCCCGGATAAGCTTCCACCTGATAGAGACAGTATTTCTTAAAATTCTCACTGTATACCTTAAGCGCCTCTTCATAGTGAATAAGTTCCGTATCTCCACTGTAAATCAGAGCCCGTTCAACAAATTTTT
Source organism: Hungatella sp. UBA5385 (assembly GCA_002409995.1). Lineage (GTDB taxonomy): Bacteria > Bacillota > Clostridia > Lachnospirales > Lachnospiraceae > UBA5385. The sequence continues at coordinate 26,736 of DHOR01000030.1, forward strand.
CATAACCATCTCCAACAAAAACCTTTGTATGCGCTTCATCTACATTCTCATATCCGAAATGCTTCATTGTCAGGCTGATGGTATGTGCCAGTGAATGAATTGTGTTAATAATAGTCCCATCTAAATCAAAAATACAGCATTGATACATAATTTTATCCTCCTGTCTGTGTTCCCTTTTAAGCTTCTATAAAAAATTATAAAGCAAGTTACTTGAAAAATCCAGCGAATCCCCGTATTTCTATTTTCCCCGCCTTTTCATATTTTTGCATACCTTTCACTGTTTAAGTTTATACTAATCTTTATCCAGAGAAGTAAGAATAAGGATAGGGAGAGAGATTATGAATAAAAACATGAGATACTGGGCAATGTGCGTCATTGCTGCAGTTGTGCTTATTTTAATCACAGTTTTTACCATCAGCAACAATAACAGGAAAGGTTACACAGAAACTACAGTACAAGAAGATCAGCAGCATGCAATGGATCAGCAGGAAACTGGAGAAAATGGAGTAAACAATCAAAAACTCCAAAATGACTCTGCCAGACAAAGGTCTGAAGCCCGGCTAGATAAAGATAATTTAAATCGTTATCTCCATAAACAAGATGATATTCTGTCAGATATGATGAAAGCAATGAAAACAATCCCCAAAACAGGCAATGCCTCCATTGATTTTCTTGAAGCAATGGTACCCTGCAATGAAGCTGCCATCGGTCTGGCAGAAAGCTATCTGCTCTATGGAGGCAATGATGAAGCTTTGGCTGCGCTGGCAGAGGATGTCATCCTCAATCAGGATAATGAAATTATACAATTTCAAAAGTTGATGAAAAAATACCAATCAGAAAGCCATGTAAATGAAGATAAAGAAAATGCATTTCTCGATGATTATGACACCATGCTGGATCAGGATCACGACATTGATAAATCCGGCACCCAATCACTGGAGCATGCATTTTCCGAAGGTATGATTGCTCATCATAAAATAACAGTTGAACTGGAGAAATCCATTGCAGAGTATACGGATTATGAAGAAATCCGCACCCTGGCTGAAAATCTTCTGGCTAATCAAAAAGAGGAAATGGAAAAGCTTTCAGAATATGTTCCCTGAACCCCTTCTATAGACATCTTCCGCAATCCTCCCCTGATACCAGCTGCTGATTCCGTCTTTCTTAATTAAATAGCCCAATGAATTCCGCTCTACTAATGCCACCTGTTCTCCTGCTTTCACTTCCATAAGATAATCAGTGAAATCATCACAGCAAAGCCTGTCATTGCGTGTATAGAGATACCCTTCAGGCACTGTCAGGCATCTTCCTGTGGATTTATGGCGGATATTACAAAGCCCTGGCACTTCCTGCTGTTCTTCCATCAGCTCTACTGTATTATCTGTATACTGTATATAAACAGAAGCAGTTTTCTCCTGCTGATGATCCAGTGCAGTTACAAGAGGAAAGGGATCATAGGAAACCCAGTGTATCTCCTTTCCTTCTGCCCTGCTGTTGGGAATCACAAGGCAGTTTAACTGCCCGTCCCGTTTTAAGCCACAGCCTCCGTCAATGCTGATCACATGCTGCTGCTCATCAATGATAGGATTAAATGCAGTTTTATCATGAAGATACAGGCAGACAGGCCAGTGCCCCACTACCACATACTGCTGAAATCTGTTATCTCTGTTTAAAAAGTCATCATACTTTAAAACAGAGGTTACATCCTGCCCCTCCAATTGCTGCCAGTTCTCAGGCAGACCTCCATGAACAAAGATATAATTTCCAGTCTTAAGAATAGAAGGACGTTTCTCCAGAAAATCAAGCTCTGCCTTACATTTCTCCTGCACTATCTTTTTTGCCTCTGTTACCTGAGTAACTGTATCAGTCTTAAGTCCAAGCTCCTTGCAAAAATCAAGAAACAGCGTGCCGCCCCATCGTTTCTCTGCCATCTGTATATATTGAAACAGCCGTTCATCATATTGGGGAGAACTGATTCCAATTAACTCAAACTGCCAGCAGTCTACATTTCCCAAGGTTACATGAACATTGGATTGTTTTTCCAGCTCCATGATATAGCGTAAGGTTTTTAGGCTATAAGGTCCTTTCTCTATGATATCCCCTATAATAATCAGCTGATCTTCCTGTGAAAACTCTGCTTTTTTTAATAGCTCCTTCAGGATATGATCATGACCATGTATATCGCTGACAGCCAGTATTCTGCTGCTGCCTGTGTTAATCTCTTCTGTCTTTATCTTAATCATCTGCTGACTCCTTCATTTGTTTCTATATAAGCAAGTTTATGTTTAAATCTCTTCCGCTCATTATATCATTCCCATCTGAAATAGAAAAGCAGCATAGGAAAAGAAATTCAATTTCCAAAGGCTGAACCCCTGTCAATTTATTCCTTTTCCTATGCTGCTTATAATATTGCTCTATTCAAAAGACTCCCCTCACAAGAATTCTTTCATATCACAGCAATACTTCATAAAGCTCCATAATATACTCCTTGGTTCCAAGACCCTCTGAAAATGCACTGGCACTGCCTGCAGCACTGCCTAATCTTAAAGCGTGCTCATAGTCACCATTTTCCAAATAACCTGCTAAAAAGCCTGCTACCATGGAATCTCCGGCTCCAACGGAATTCTTAACTGTGCCTTTGGGAACTCCCATCTTATGCACATTTCCCTCTTCTGTCAAAAGGATAGCGCCATCACCTGCCATGGAAATCAATACATTGACTGCACCCTTTTCCTGTAGCAGTTTTCCATAATGAATGATATCCTCTTCACTTTTAAGAGTCACACCAAACATCTCTCCCAGCTCATGATTATTGGGCTTAATTAAAAATGGATGGTACTGAAGAACATTAAGAAGCAAATCTTTTGTGGCATCAACCACAATGCGGACTCCCCTTCCGTTTAAATGCTTCATAATCTTCTCATAAATGTCATCACTTATGGAAGCTGGAATACTTCCTGAAAGCACCAGAATATCTCCACTTCGGAGACTCTCAAGCTTCTGGAACAAGAGTTTTACATCTTCTGGTGTGATCTCAGGTCCCAAACCATTGATCTCTGTCTCCTCATCTGATTTCATCTTTACATTGATTCTTGACATCCCTTTTTCAACCCGGATAAAATCTGCATTCAATCCTGCGGACTTAACCTGCCGTTCAATCTCATCACCTGTAAATCCAGCTACAAATCCCAGAGCTGTATTCTCATAGCCCAGAGACTTAAGAACCATTGATACATTAATCCCTTTTCCTCCACAATAGATGTCTCCCCAAGTTACTTTGTTGATTTCTCCAACTGTGAAGTGATCTACTTTTATTACATAATCTAAGGCAGGATTAAATGTTACTGTGTAAATCATATGTCACCTCTCATAATTTCATAAAATATTATTTCTTGTCTTATTAATACTATAACGCGATAGTTTCATTTCGTCAATATGTTTTTAAGGGAAATATTATTTCTTAAAGTATTTCAGCACAATAACGAAATCACCGCCATTTTCCTAAGAAATCAGCGGTGATTTTGTGTCATTTGTTTAGTGTGTTGTATGATTCGAGTGTTGTTTCATTCGTGTGTTGTTTCATTCGTTTTTGCAGTACAGCCCACTCATTATTGTTTATCATCTGATATGGCTATTTCATGGCGTCTGATATGGCTGTGGGAATCCTTCATACTTACAGCCAGAAACAGATACAGTATCTCAATGACTGTGGTAGCCGATACTCTGGAGAAACAGAATTCTCCAAGAAGCAGCTTCTCTCTGGTAGCCGTTGTAATATGGTAGTCGCATGCCTGAGCCAGCTGAGAACCTGGATTATTGGTAATTGCAATGGTTTTACTTCCATTTTCCCTGGCAACAGCTACCATTGTCATCAGCCGTTTGGAAAAACCGGAGTTGGATATAACAAGCACAACATCTTCCGGTCCCAGATTGCAGGTATAAGCCATCTGAGCCTCCCAGATAGTGCCTGCTGCTGCCGTAATTCCCAGCTGATTAAACTTAAAGGCTCCATCCATAGCAACCGGAATGGTATTACCCACTGCTACAAGCTGCACAGTCCCTGCATGTTCAATCAGGCTTAAAATCTGATTCAGCTCCTCAGTATCCATCATGGAAATGGTCTGAGTCAGCTCTGCTACCTTATTGGCAAGAATATTCTGAAGGGACTGGGCAATGTCATCTCTGCTGATGTCATTGGAAACCTGAATATTACTGCCCTTCTCCTTGGCCACTTCCTTAGCCAGTGTTATTTTTAAATGGTGAAATCCATGAAACCCGCATTTTCTGCAAAAACGGGATACAGTAGCATCACTGGTCTTACTGGCTGTAGCCAGTTCCGCCACTGTCATATCAATAATTTCGCTTTTATGCTCCAAAATATAATCTGCAATCTTCTTCTCCGCCTCAAAAAAAGAGTCATAAGAAGAACAGAGAACACCGGATACACTGATATCTTCCTGCATCAACAGTCCTTCTCCCCCTTCATGTAATTTTATTTCACCATTATATCATGCTGTGAAATATCTTGTAAAGGGTCAGCAGCAGAATAGTCCCATATATTGTGATCATTTCCGGTATCTCTCAGTATCTGGTCTATTTCCTCAAACATCTTGCTATCAGGCAGGAAACGCTCCCACAGGCCATATGCTTCACTGGACATAACCTCTTTCCGATTGATTGCAGTACCTCCGCAATAAGCCCTGTTCAGTTCTCCGTATAAGTCAGCCATAGCTTTCATCTGGTCATCCTGAAGACTTGACATCTTATCATATATCTGATTACTGATGGTCTCAGCCAGAAATGCACTTCCATACTCCTTAAAGTTCAGCAGATTTTCATCCTCTACCCCCTGTTCCAAAGCCCAGGCTTCCACATCTGCCTCTTTGGTGGAATAGGTATATCCGCCCTTATCCTTCCATTGAACAATTCCGTACTGGCATGGAGGAATTGTAAAGGAATCTGCAACCACCTCACTGATATGAAATTCTTTCTCAGATGCTCCCGGCTCAGGCTTATAGGTTTTTGTCCTCTGTAAATGAAGATGACCGCTTATGTAAAGAGGAATCCTGTATGACTCCAGAAGCTGAACTGCTGTTTTGTAATTCTCCAGTGTGCAGTCCTCAGGATAGAGGATGCTCTGTTTTAAAAGATTATGATGTCCAATAGGAAGAACTGAAATTCCTGATTTCTCTGCTTCCTTAAGCTGTTCATCCATCCAGACAATAGTCTCATCCTTAATCCGCCCTCCTACCAGATTCACAGGCTGGTACTGGGCAGTGTCAAGCATCATCAGCCAGTTTTTCTCATCCAGCTCATATATATAGCTTAAGGAATAAGGGTCTTTGCTTCTTGCCTCATCATAACCAAAGTCTTTGTATATATCATAGAATTCATTTTCATCAATCTTCTCTGCAGAAGTTTTCTCCTTCCCAAAGTAGGAGGCTGCATGATTGTTGTTAATATCGTGATTCCCTGGAATTACCACAACATCAACTCCCTGCTGCTCTAAGCTGTGAAGCTTCTCTGCAAGAGCCTCATGCCCGGCTTTTTCTCCGTTTAAGGTAAGGTCGCCGCTTAAAACTACAGCACTGGGTTTTAGTTTTGTCATCTCTTGTATAAAAGCATCCATAAGCTGTGGCTGATAGGATACCACCTTGCCGTCATCCCGTTCTACCATAGTCTGAAACGCTTCTCCGTAATCTGTTAAATCAGGGGAAAAATAATGGGTATCTGAAGCAACCACTACAACAGGTGGACGATATGGCTCCTCCGGAATTTCTTCCTGCCATTCTTTTCCATGGTAATATGTGGTTTTCCCCTTGGTATATTGTTTTGAATCTGTCCATTCATGGCTTTCTCCTTGAATCTGGTCAGTTTCTTTTGCTCTGTCTTCGTCTTTTTCTGTGTCTTTTTCTGTTCCTTCGTCGGTCTCTTTCACAGCTTCTGAGCTTGTGGCTGTCTTCGCTTCCTCTGTTTCCAGAGGCTGCTCTGTTTTGCTCTCATCTTTATGTCTTGTAGGTGTGTGAAGCTCATTCATTACAAGAACAATCATAAAGCAAAGTGCCAGAAGAACAGCGTAAATGAGGATCATCAGACCATTTTTCTTCCATTTGTTCATTCTCTATTTTAATGATGCCCTTTCTCTTGTGGTCACTATGATGTACTCTGGAATCATATCATGATTTTTTCTGCTTATCAAGGAAACTTATACCTTCATTGTTTAGAAATATAGTTAAGGAAAAAGAAAAGCAGATGTTTTTGTATCTGATGCTTATTAAGTACAAATTTATCTGCACTCAAACCAGTATATTTTAATATGTATTTTGGCTGTTTTCCTGATATAATTATCTTATCAGAATTCATGAGGCCCGATATGTATTTTTTTCCGTTAATCTATCTACCCTATAAAATCAAGCAATAAAAATTATTAGAATATATTAGAATGGAGTCTTTATGAAAAAAATTTTATTTAAATCAATTACAATTATATTATTCGCCTCCCTATTAACCGGATGCTCACATAACAAAATTGACGAAACACTTTCAACTACTTCCAATAAATCTTCTTCCTCAAACTTTGACACACTCTCCTCATCCATAAGTTCTAGTGAATTTGATTTAACTGATGAAAGAGAAAACGAAGAAGAATCTCCGATAAATAGTGAAATAAAAAACCAGGAAGAAGTAATAACTCCAAATATTCCTAATGCTTTTAACGTCCATGATATATTAGTACCAGAAGTCCCTATTTTAGATACTATACCATTCATGTTAGCTAATATTGAAGAAATCCAGGCTCTTGAATACAAATTGGAAAAAACAGAATCTACAGAACACGCCAATGGATATTATATATATTGGAAAGATAAAGGTATTGTATACGTAACTCATTCTTCTGGGCGAGATCTGGTTTCTGTGATATTAAGCGAAGATGGTCTTTCTCTAAATTGTGGATTGAAAATAGGTATGACAGAAGCAGAAATACTACAGCTAAATCTTACATTTAAGAAGTACTCCAGAGAAGATTTCTTAGATGATTCCAAGTCTATTGCACTGGGTACTAATTTTATAAAAGATGAAGAAAATCCATTGCACAAAGAGGATTTTGACGCCCTATATGTGTATTTCGGTGCCTTACCAAATGATCAAATGGCTGAATATGGAATTCACACAACAAGCTGTATTAGTATCGTAGCCACAATAAAGGATGGAATTATATCTAATATATTTTTAGATATGCCGACTGCGGGATAAATCCGAATTTTCCCTCTAGGAAAAGATTAACCCGCTTCACCCTTTTAACGCCTCTTCATAAACTCTCTGTATGACTTCCTTCTTAGGAACACCCTCCAGAATCTTCTCTCCATCAACAAAAAAGCAGGGAACATACCAGTAGTTTAATGTTTTGGCAAACTCCATATGTTGATTTTCATCAACAATTTGCACCTCTACTGCCTCATATTCCGGATGCTCTGCCTTCAGCTCCTCCATCATTCGAAAAGCTCTTATGCAGTGTGGACAGGTATCTATGATCATCATCAGTACTTTTTTCATCAATCTGCTCTCCTTTCGTATTAGGGATAGTATATCACCAACCCTTATGAGTTCACAAGCAAAAGAGATCTTTCCAATCAAATAAAAGTTGCAGTTCAGCCATGCCATTCATCATTTGGCAGATGATACTAATTATCTGATTATAACAAAAAACCGTACTCTGTCATGCGGTTACAGAGACGGTTCCTCGTAGGAGTCATGATCCTTCACGGGTCAATGAAGGTATACCCAAAATGGGCTCATGTATAGAATATTCACATGTAGTTAGGGTTTGCTAACTGCATTTATATTAGCATGGGCTAACCAAAAAATCAAGGTTTTTATTGAAAGTAATTTCTCAATAATGCACTTTTTTAATACCATCTTGTCATTGGAAGGTCATTATTCACACCTTTTGATATGAGAATCTGGTCCAAATCAATAATTCCATTATGAAAGGTAGCGGCACAGGCAGCCAGATATAACTCCCACATTCTGGTAAACTCTCCACCCATACGAATTTCAATTTCCTTCCTGTGCTTTGTAAAATTCTCCTCCCAGCACCGCAGTGTTCTGTAGTAATGACGTCTTAAGCTTTCCACATCAAGAGTGTAGAAGTTATATTCTGCCATTATATGAAGCATTTCTCTTAAGCTGGGAATCATGCCTCCAGGAAAAATGTATTTTTTAATCCAGGGATCACCGGGATATTCTTTTAATGCACTGATGTAATGCAGGAGAAATAATCCCTCCGGCTTCAGCACTGCATTAACATTTTTAATAAACAGCTCATAGTTGGGCCGTCCAACATGCTCCAGCATTCCTACACTGACCACCCGGTCAAAGGTTCTGCCTGATTTTTCCAGTTCCCTGTAATCCATCAGCTCAACAGTAACCCTTCCTGTCAGCCCCTCAGCTTCAATCTGTTTTTCAAATTCCTTTTTCTGCTCTTTGCTTAAAGTGATTCCATGGGCTTTTACTCCATACTCCTTGGCAGCTCTGATCAGCAGATACCCCCAGCCGCAGCCAATATCCAAAAGTTCCATATCAGACTTTAAATACAGCTTCTTAAGTATTCTCTCCACTTTATCACACTGAGCCTCATATAGAGTGGAAGTCTCATTTTTAAAATATCCACAGGAATAACTCATGGTCTCATCCAGCCAGAGACTATAAAATTCATTGCCAATATCATAGTGGGAAGTCACTTCTTTTTCCTGATTTTTCTTAGACTGTGAAGAGAACAACAGCTTCTTCAATTTTCCGTAGTCTGTTGAAAACTGCCCCATCTGTCCCAGAAAATGATCCAGGGCAAAGAATAAGTCACCCTCAATCTCCATAGTTCTCTTCATATAAGCCTCACCCAGTGCCAGAGAGGTGCTTGTAAGAAGCTCTTTGCTTTCAATTCCCTCCCGGAAATCCACTACAAACGCAGGATTTCCCTTGCCTATATGATGGGTTTTTCCATGAAGCTTTACATCAAAAGGATGCTGGTCAAATCTTTGCAGGAAAGAAATGAGGAAAGTGTCATTTGCCGTTTTCATAGTAATTCCTCCAGTTTGTTCTTTTCTCTCCTATAGATTTTCCCCTGCTTTTCCCTGTTTTATACGAAAATCACCTTTTCCTCTTCTTTCATGCAGAGAGAAAGGATATAATCATCTCCCAGCTTCTGCTGCCAGAAGTAATATCCCGGCTGGGAACACCAGATATTGTCATCAGTCCCCGGAACAAAGGATATCTCTGAAGGCGGTACTGTAAGCCCACTTCCTGATGCCTTTACATAGCTTTCCTTTAATGTCCAGAACCGGAAAAACCATTCCTGCTTTTCCTCCTCCGGCTTTCCATCCAGAATCCGCTGCTCCATCTCTGACAGGGTTTTTTTCAGTATTGCATCCCGGTAAGGTCTGATTTTCTCCACATCAACCCCCAGCTCGCTGTCCCCTACTGCACAGACAACAAGCCCTTCTGTATGGCTGATATTATAGTGAAACTCAGGATGTTCTGCAAGATAAGGCTTGCCGTGAGGTCCCTTTTTAATCAAAGGCTCATTACCTGCCTCATAGGTAATTCCTGTCTTTTCCTCCAGCCCCTTCATAAGCAGGCTCCGCCCCAATTCACGCTCTTTCTCCCTCTTCTTAATCAGTCCCCCCGGTTCGTAAAATCCCTGATAGATGTGTGCCATTTCCCTCTAAACTCCTTTCACCGGCTATAGAGGAAATCATTCCAATACAGCCTGAAAACGGATTCTTACATAATCCGCATACCATACTCCATCTATGTATAATTTCTCTTTCAGCTCTTCCACAGCTTCATTGATAATCTCTTCCTTAGTATTCACCTCCATACCTTCAAATACTTGCTTCACAAACATATGAATCCAGTCAGACAATCCATTTTTCCCTGTCAATGGTGTTAAACGGTCAAACAGCACTCCGTAACGTACTGTAAAGCCTGCCTGCTCCAGCAAAGGTGCATATTGGCCAATAGAAGGAAAATAAAAGAAGCTTCCATAGGAAAGTCCCCGTCTCTCAAAAGCCCTTGCAAGAGCCCCATGAATCTTCCTGGCATTGCCATAACCGCCAAACTCAAATGCAAAGGTCCCTCCTTTTTTTAAAGCTGATGCAACACTTTTAAGTAAAGAAGGCTGAAGCTCTCTGTCTATCCAGTGAAATACTGCATTGGAAAATACAGCGTCCACTTTCTCTTCCACTGTAAATGAAACAGCATTCCCTTTTCTGAACTCTATCTCAGGATAGCTCTTTTTTGCTGCTGCAAGAAGCTCTTCTGAAGCATCAATTCCAATGACATTGACACCCATATCCGCCATTTTCTTAGACAGAGCACCATTTCCACAGCCTAAATCAATGACAGTCTGCCCTTTCTGCAGATTCAAAAGTTCCAGCACATCATTGCCATATTCATGGACAAATCCAAATTTCTTCCCATAGTTTTCAGCATCCCATTGTATATTCATATCAGCATTTCTCCTCAATATATAGTCGTACCCGTTTAAGCAATATAGGCTGAATCTCCGGGTAAGTCCATGATTCGGGCAGCTCAGTAAATAACTCCACCTTCTGGATTTCATAATCAGGAAGCTGTCCAAAAGACTTGATTTCAGCATAAAAAAGCATACCAAAAGTCTCTTCTTCTCCTGAATTACGCAGGACAGAATATATACATACAGGCTTTAATATGTAATCCTCTGCACCGGTCTCTTCCCACAGTTCCCTTCTTCCTGTCTCCTCGATTGTCTCCCCTTTTTCCCAGTGACCTCCCGGGAATTCGTAGGTATCCCTGTTTTTATGTTTGCAAAATACCCATTTCCCCTCATATCTGGAGGCAATGACTGCAAACTTCATGGGTTTATTCTCATTGGGTTCATAGAATTTTACTCTGAACATTTTTCCCCTTTTTATATTCCATTTTCCCTTAATATTACACTGTTTTCCCTTGATCTGCAACTTTATCAGTAAAAAAGCCCTATTACAGGACTGGTGTCGTACACTGTAACAGGGCTTTTTCAGGGGGTCTATTCTGTTTATAAAGGAAGTTATCGTTTTAAATGAAATGCATGAATTCCAGGATAAACTGCGGATTCGCCCAGTTCTTCCTCAATCCTTAAAAGCTGATTGTATTTAGCCACACGCTCACTCCTGCTTGGCGCACCTGTCTTAATCTGACAGGTGTTCAGTGCAACAGCTAAATCAGCGATTGTTGTATCCTCAGTTTCACCTGATCTGTGGGAAGCAATGGCTGTATAACCGGACTGATGCGCCATTTTAATGGCTTCCAGTGTCTCTGAAACAGAACCAATCTGGTTTAGCTTAATGAGTATGGAATTGCCGCAGTCTGAATCAATTCCCTTTTTCAGTCTTTCTGTATTGGTAACAAACAGGTCATCGCCTACAAGCTGAACACGGTCTCCCAGAATGCTGGTCATCATCTTCCAGCCTTCCCAGTCCTCTTCATCAAGACCGTCTTCAATGGAGTAAATAGGATATTTATCGCAGAGCTGTTTCCAGTGACCAATCAGCTCTTCGGAAGTAAAATGCTTTTTGGATTTCGGAAGAAGATATTCTCCCTTCTTCTGTCCCTTCCACTCACTGGCAGCAGCATCAATGGCAAGAACAAAATCTGTTCCAGCTGTATATCCAGCCTCTTTGATGGCTTCCAGAATCAGTTCTATAGCGTCTTCATCATTTGCCAGATCAGGGGCAAAACCGCCCTCATCTCCTACAGCAGTTGCCAGTCCTCTCTTTTTTAAAATAGAAGCAAGACAGTGAAATACTTCTGTACACCAGCGAAGCCCTTCCTTAAAGCTGGAAGCGCCTACAGGCATAATCATAAATTCCTGCACATCCACTGTATTAGCAGCATGTGCACCGCCATTTAAGATATTCATCATAGGAACAGGAAGCCTGTTTCCTGTCACTCCGCCAAGAAAGCGGTAAAATGGAATTCCCAGACCTGCAGCAGCCGCTCTGGCGCAGGCAATGGAAACAGCTAATATAGCATTGGCTCCAAGCTTTGATTTATCCTTTGTTCCATCTGCTGTAATCATGGCACGGTCGATTCCGTAAGTATCGGAGGCATCCATACCTATCAGCACTTCCTGAATGGCTGTATTAATGTTCTGTACTGCCTTTTCAACGCCTTTACCGCCATATCGTGACTTATCCCCGTCGCGAAGCTCCAAAGCCTCAAATTCGCCTGTAGAAGCGCCGCTGGGTGCAGCTCCTCTTCCAATGGTTCCATCCATAAGGTGTACCTCTGCCTCAACAGTAGGGTTTCCTCTGGAATCAATAATTTCTCTTCCTATTACTTTTTCTATTTCCAGATAATTCATACACGATTCCTTCTTTCTTTTCTTAGCTAACTAACCATCTGTTACTCCAATATATCTCTCCCGACTAATGATATATCATATGCCTCCTCTCAGATAATTGATTTACATGTATAATATGGCTCATTTGCCAGTAAATTATTTGTTAGTCTCGGCTAACTCATAATTTTATTATAACACTTTGATTTATAAAATGCAATGTTCAAAGTTGATAATCATTGTTGTTTTATTGTTATATTTTTTATTCAGCACCATAGAAAAAGCAGGAACAGATATTCTCCATTCCTGCCATAATCCTCTACTCCTGGCTTTTATATTTCTCTGCCTGAGCAGCAATTAAATCCACATCATCAAAATAGTTGATCTTCATTGCTTCTTTTACTTCCTTTAAAGTCTGGGCTGCCACTGCTTCTGCTCTTTCGCTGCCTTCCTTTAAAACCTTATATACATAAGGAATATTCGCTTCGTATTCTTTTCTTCTGTCACGGATAGGACCAAGCTCTGCCTGAAGGATGCTGTTTAAGAATCTCTTCACCTTCACATCGCCTAAACCGCCCCGTCTATAGTGATCCTTTAACTCATCAAGGTTCTTATATTCAGGAAGATATTTTTCAAAATCATCATCTTTACAGAATGCATCCAGATAGGTAAATACAGTATTTCCTTCAATCTGACCTGGATCAGATACCTGAAGATGGTTAGGATCAGTATACATGCTCATAACCTTTTTCTTCACATCTTCTTCTGTATCAGATAAATAGATACAGTTTCCTAAGGATTTACTCATCTTCGCCTTGCCGTCAGTGCCTGGAAGACGTAAGCAGGCCTTGTTTTCAGGAAGCATAATCTCAGGCTCAACAAGAGCTTCACCATAAACAGTATTGAATTTGCGCACAATTTCTCTGGTCTGCTCAAGCATAGGCTCCTGATCTTCTCCAACAGGAACCATATTGGCCTTAAATGCTGTAATATCAGCAGCCTGGCTGATTGGATAGGTAAAGAATCCAACAGGAATGCTTGTCTCAAAGTTTCTCATTGCAATCTCAGACTTTACCGTAGGGTTTCTCTGAAGTCTTGCAACAGTTACCAGATTCATGTAATAAAAGGACAGCTCTGTCAGCTGAGGAATCTGGGACTGAATAAACATAGTGGACTTCTCTGGATCTAAACCAATGGATAAATAGTCAAGAGCAACCTCTATAATATTCTGGCGGACCTTCTCAGGATTCTCTGAGTTATCAGTAAGTGCCTGTGCATCAGCAATCATAATATAGATATCATCAAATTCACCGGAGTTCTGTAATTCCACTCTTCTTCTTAAGGAACCTACATAATGACCAATATGGAGTTTTCCAGTTGGCCGGTCCCCTGTTAAAATAATCTTTCCCATTTTTGTACCTCCAAATATATTTTAAGGAATTATTAATTGTATAAGCTTTAGGGTTTATTATAGCATAATTTTTGCAATTGTTGCAACATTTAAAATTGGGGTTCGACCCTTTGTAGTAAAGGGTCGAACCCCAATTTTAAATCTGTGAGAAAAATGCCTCTGCATAATTGACAGAAGCCATTGCATCTCTGCAATACTGATCTGCATCTATGGTTCTTGCGTACTCCTCTGTGAGAACAGCCCCGCCTACCATTACTCTGGTATTCGGACAGGTTTTCCGCAGCTGTTTAATGGTCTCCTCCATACTTGGCACAGTGGTTGTCATCAGCGCACTTAAACCAACCAGCTTCACATCTTTGGAAACCGCAGTTTCCACAATCAGCTCAGGAGGCACATCTTTTCCAAGGTCTATCACATCATAGCTATAGTTTTCCAGAAGTACCTTCACAATATTCTTGCCAATATCATGAATATCTCCCTTTACTGTAGCCAGAATAATGGTTCCTTTTTTCTTCTCTACAGTGCCGGATTTTGCCATTTTCTCCTTAATCACCTCAAAGGCTGATTTAGCTGCTTCGGCACTCATAAGAAGCTGAGGAAGAAATACAGTTCCTTTTTCAAATCCCTTTCCTACCTTGTCAAGAGCAGGAATCAGTTCTTCATTGATGATCTCCAGCGGTTCTTTGATTTCCAGAAGCTGGGTGGCTGCTGTATGAGCGCGTTCCTTTAAACCTTTTTCCACACTTTCTCCCAAGGTTAAATCATCGCCTGCACCACCGCCTGAAGCACTCAAGCCTGTGCCTGAGCCTCCAGCCTTAACAGTCTGTCCAAGTGTTGCCACCTGACCGCTGTATACTGCTATATAATCGCTGCATTGAGGGTCTAAGTCTGCCAACGCTCTGAAGCTGTAATAGGACCTCATCATTGCCTCTGAATTAGGATTGATAATCGCTGCATTTAAACCGTTCTGCAATGCCATTGCAAAAAAGGTGGCATTGATAATCTCTCTCTGAGGAAGCCCAAAGGAGATATTGGATACACCTAAAATGGTTTTTCCACCCAGATCATCTCTCACCCGCCTTACTGCTTCCAATGTAGTAAGTGCTCCTTTACTGTCTGAGCTTACAGTCATACAAAGGGCATCTATGATAATATCTTTTCTGCCGATTCCGTATTCAGCAGCTTTTTTATAGATTTTCTCTGCTACCTTGATTCTTCCGTCAGCAGTTTCAGGAATCCCCTCCTCATCAAGGGCAAGAGCCACTACAACACCGCCATATTTCTGAACAAGAGGAAATACAGCTTCCATTACCTCCTGTTTTCCATTGACAGAGTTAATCAAAGGTTTTCCATTATATACCCTCATGGCACGTTCCATTGCATCCATATTGGAGGTGTCAATCTGTAGAGGCAGGTCAATAATGCTTTGAAGCTCTTTTACAACTTCCTCCATCATGGAAGGTTCGTCTATTTCAGGAAGCCCTACATTGACATCCAGAACATGAGCCCCGTTGTCCTGCTGGGCAACCCCTTCTCTTAAAATATATTCCAGATTGTGATCTCTCAATGCCTGCTTAAATTTGGATTTACCTGTAGGGTTGATTCTTTCTCCGATAATCACAGGGTTTTTATCTATGACAACTGCCTGGGCATAGGAAGAAATCACAGTTCTGTTTTTATCCTCTGGAAGGCTGACAGGCAGGTCCTTACATAGAGAAACCACCTTCCTGATATGTTCCGGTGTAGTTCCGCAGCAGCCGCCAATAATACCGGCTCCAAGCTCTCCGATCTCCTTCATGATTGCAGCAAATTCATCTGCATCTATATCATAGACAGTTCTTCCGCCTTCACTTCTTGGCAGCCCTGCATTGGGGTTGACAATAACCGGGACAGAAGCTGCCTCTATCATACTTTTGAAGATATCCTTCATCTGAACAGGACCAAGGCCACAGTTAATTCCCAGCGCATCCACTCCAAGACCTTCTAAAAGGGCAGTGGTTGACTCCACATTACCCCCTGTTAAAAGCTTGCCCTTGCTGTCAAATATAGTTGTGACAAAGACCGGCAGACTGGAGTTTTCCTTAGCTGCCAGCACTGCTGCTTTTGCCTCATAGCTGTCACTCATTGTCTCAATCAGTATGAGATCAGCGCCTTCTCCGGCTCCAATCCGCACCACTTCTGAGAACATTTCATAGGCATCTTCAAAATCCAGATCACCCAAAGGCTTTAACAGCTTTCCGGTAGGTCCGATATCCAAAGCAATATACCCTTTTCTTCCCGGAAATGGATAAACCGCTTCTTCTACGGCCTGTTTCGCATTCTTCACAGCAGCAGCTACAATCTCTTCGATATCAAATTCGCTGTCTTTGTTGTATTTTAATCCATTGGCACCAAAGGTATTGGTCTTAATTATGTCAGCCCCTGCTTCCAGATAATCTCTGTGGAGCTTAACAATGACCTCAGGGTGCTTAATATTCCATGTTTCCGGCAGCTCTCCAGGCTTTAGTCCGCTTTCCTGTAATAGACTGCCTGTTCCGCCATCAAAAAAAACAATTCGCTCCCTGATTTCTTCCAGTATTGACTTCATACAATCTCTTCCTCCACGATCTACGATAATTTCAGTCATTAACGAATTCTTAATTTCAGCCATTTACGAATTCTTAATTTCTACGATAGGCGCAGTCCTTTTTCCCACAGGCTTCACAGCCCTTTACTTCACATCTGTAAGGCTTTTTACTGATTCCCATTACAGCTGTCACTGATTTGCTGGGAGTCATCAGCAGACTGTCTGTTAAGTGAATCCCCACTCTTTTCCCTGTTTCCAGAGCTGCAGTAATGTCCTTCTGGCATTCCAAAGGAAAATCACCATATCCAGGACTGAACCTGGGTCTTAGATACAGGTCGTGTTCCTCATATTCCTTCTTAATAGCTGTGTTAATCTCATCACAGTATTCCTCTATCATAGCAGTAGCTGCTGCCTGCATCACCACAGCCTTGCTCATCTGCAGCTTTGTGTAGCGATGGAGCAAAACATCCACTTCTGTTCCCAAGGTGGCTGCAAATAGAATTGACATTTCACAATCCTTTAAATTCTTGGTTAAATTTTTGCTTTTTGTCTGAAATACTGTAAAATCAATCCTGTTTTCTTCCAAAAGCCTTAAAGGATACTCTCTGTAAAAGCTTTTGGGAGAAGCAGCTTTTAAAAGTTCTCCCACACATTCCTCAATTAAGAAGCTGACCGATTCGTCAGCTTCTTTCCTTCCATATCCAAGATAACGCCTGATTTCCCTGCGGCTTATGTCCATATTAATCAGCTCCATATTAATCAGCTCCACCTTAATAAAAATCCCTGTTATATAATCCCTGTAAGATTGTTCTTGATTTTCGCAGCAACCTCCGGGTTGTTCATGGAGTATACATGAATTGCATTGACCCCATTGGCAATTAAGTCAATAATCTGCTCTGTGGCGTAAGCAATACCTGCCTGCTTCATAGCTGCCGGGTTGTCTCCAAAACGGTCTGCAATCGCCTTAAACCGCTGAGGAAGGTAAGTTCCTGACAGCTGACAGATTCTGCTGATCTGCTTCACATTGGTTACAGGCATAATACCTGCAACCACAGGGACTGTAACTCCCTTTTCACGAATTCTATATAAGTAGTTATACAACACATGATTGTCAAAAAACATCTGGGTTGTGACAAAATCACAGCCAGCTTCCACCTTCTGCTTTAAATATTCGATATCAATGGTTTTATTGGCTGATTCCACATGCCCCTCCGGATAACAGGCTGCACCAATACAGAAATCCCCTGCCTCCTTAATCTCACGTATCAGCTGTGAGGCATACTGATAATCCTTTTCCACTGATCCGTCTGCAGGAATATCTCCTCTGAGGGCCAGTACATTCTCAATTCCTGCTTCCTTCAACGCCTCTAACACGGTATGAACCTTTTCCCTTGTAGAGGAAACACAGGTTAAATGAGCCAGAGAATTCACATGATACTGATTATGTAATGCAGATGCAATATCAACAGTATAGCGGCTGGTACCTCCGCCGGCTCCGTAAGTCACACTCATAAAAGAAGGGTTTAACTTGGCAATCTCTGTAGCAGCCCGTTCTACAGACTCATATTTATCCTCTGTTTTTGGCGGAAATACTTCAAATGACAGAGTTGGCTTTCCCTGACTCAATATGTCCTTTATCTTCATAATGTATAATCTCCAATCTTCTATCCCTTTAATCTTTTGAGTATCACTGTATCATAATTTTTTCTATCCCGCAACTACTTACTGCCCTATAAAAATTCTGGCAAGATCAGAGTTGGCAGGAAGAATAAGGGTGTTGTTTTGTCCTTTTAAGGAAGCTCTCGCTGCATCTAATGATCTGGTAAATGCATAAAATTCTGCTCTTTGGGGATCATTATAGGCTTCTGCCAGAATTCTCATATACTCAGCCTCTCCCTCTGCTTCAATTGCAGCAGCCTGAGCCTGGGCATCTGAAATGCTGATTGCAACTTCACGATCAGTAGTATTGCGAATCTTCTGTGCTTCTGCCTGACCTTCTGCTGTATAGGTGGCTGCAATTTTATCTCTCTCTGATATCATTCTTTCATAAACTGCTGTTTTATTATCTGCCGGAAGGTCAAGACGTTTGGTCTCCACTGCCAGAAGCTTAATGCCATACTGCTCCATGGCACCACCCACATTCTCCTGAATTGCCTGGGACAGTTCTCCGTCACGGCCACTGATGACTTCATTCTGACTCAAGCTTCCGATTACATTTTTAACAGAGTTATAAACAACTGTATCAATTCTGTTCTCGGCATTTACTATGGAAGAATTAAGGGTCTGGGCAAATTTTAAAGGGTCTGTGATCTTCCACAGCACATAGCTGTCACTGAGCATGGTTTTCTTATCCATGGTAATTACATCAGAGGCAGCTAGGTCGTAGAGAAGAATCTCTTTGGGAATGGTATCCGCGGTCTCAATAAAAGGCATTTTTAATGAAACACCGGCATTGTCTATGACATGTTCTACACGTCCAAAACGGCGGATCAGACGGAATTCATTTTCCTGTGTCACTACAACAGAGCTTGACAATATGATCAGTGCTGCTATGGCTAAGGTGCCGGCAATAACTAATTTACCTGTTTTTTTCATATTAGTTCTCCTCTCCTGCATTCTCAGTTACATTCTCAGATGCTCCATTCTGGTTCTCTGTTACAAAGCTGTCCAGAGGCAATATAGTGCTTGTCTGATCTGTTCCGTCAATTATTACCTTCATGCCTGGAAGCACGTCTTCCATTGCTTCATAAAACATACGCTTTCTAGTCACTTCAGGATTTTTTATGTATTCTGCATACATTGCATTAAACTGAGCTACATCTCCGTTTGCCTCATTGACCCTTTGGGCTTTTCCTGATTCAGCCTCCTGAAGGATTTTATCTGTCTGAGCTGTAGCGGCAGGCAGCTTTTCATTTCTGTATTTATTGGCATTGTTAATGGCTGTTTCCTTGCCCTGCTTAGCTGTTTCCACAGCTTTAAAAGCTTCCATAACTTCATTGGTAGGCGGTTCAGAGTCCTGAATGGTCACATTGACCACTGTAAGCCCTACATCATGCTGCTGAAGCTTTTCCATCACCATCTCTTTGACTGTGGATTGAATCTCATTTTTCCCTGTTGTGAGAACAGCATCCACATCATAGCTTCCAATGACAGTACGAATACAGCTTCTGCTGATATTCTGGAGAATTAATACAGGGTCCTCTGATGCGTAAACTGCCTTCACCGGGTCTGCAACCTTATATTCCACGAAGAAATCCACATTGACGAAGTTATAATCCTTTGTGATCATCAGGGAATCAATTTCCTCGCTTTCGTTGTCAGCAAGATCATAGCCAAGGGCAAATCCCTGAATGGTAGTATTAACCTTCTGTACCTGCTGTACAAAAGGCAGTTTGAAATGAAGGCCCGGTTCCGTTACTGCTCCCGGTTTTCCAAGTGTAGTCAGCACTGCCTGCTCCTGCTCCTCAATGTTGTAAGCACTGTTGAGAAGGATAAGCGGCACTGCAATTACTAATACTGCCAGAAATCCTGATTTTTTAAAAAATCCTGTAACTTTCTTTACCTTTTCATTCTTTTTTGGGTCAAATGTTTCCATAGTTTCCACCTTTCTCTTGGTTTTCTGTTTCAGAGTATCACATACTCCCCCTAAAAAGAAAAGACTTTTACCGACACCATCAGGTATCAATAAAAGTCTTGACCATTATAACTCCTGATCTGCCCAGGCTTCTGAGTTGGGCGCTGCATAGATATATGTTATGGAATCCTCACAATAGATATCGATATAAAACATTCCTTCTAAAATTTCTTCATCTTTCCTGTTGACAATACTATCCTGAACTATTTCCATAATTTCTGTAATCCTGCTGTCTTCATCTCCTATTTCAGCATATTCCTCAGCAGTCTCTAAGAAATGCTTCAGGTAATCAAGACTTGCTTCATCATTCTCCAGTGCTGAATTGTAATCATGAAGTCTGCCGCTTACGTTGTCATAGGATAAGTCTACATATTGATAACCAAGCTCATCCTCTGTCAATGGGTCAGTCATTATAAATATATCTACCAGATAATAATAGGTTAAGTCCTCCCCTTCATCTACAATATTGCTTGTATAAGAATCCCTCTCTACTTCATAACCATAGTCCTGAGATGCTATATAAGAATGCATCTCTTCAGAAATCTGATTACCATCTATGGAAAAATGATCATAACCAGTACATTCAAGACCGGCTGCCTTTACTTCCTCATCTGTTAATTCTTTGAACTGATTAGCATAATCACCATAATCAGCGTAATCGTCATCAGATATATACGCTTCTGTATTGTTATCTTCGGAAATGGGTGTGTCAACAACCAGGTTATCAATAACTTCATTAATGGTAATACTATTACTGGACTTCTGAGTGGTATGTAATGAATTACCTACAATAGCAAGAGAGTACATCACTATTATTAAACACACTACCAGAACTGCTATTTTGTTGGTTTTAGGTGCAGATTTCTGTCCTGGCTGTTTACCTGCCGGCTGCACTCCACGATTTCCTACAGATTGTTGACCATGGTTTCCTATAGACTGTGCTCTGCGGTTTCCTGCAGGTTGTTGTCCGCGGTTCCCTGCAGATTGTTGGCCGCGGTTCCCCAAAGACTGTTGTCCGTGATTTCCCGCAGGCTGTTTCCCACGATTCCCCTGACCTCCCTGCTGTCTATTCTCTCCATAACGCTGCCTTTCCTCAGGCATATTATGATAATCGCAATCGATTTCAAAATCAGGATGGTTCTCATTCAAATAATAATCAACTTCTATCATCTTAGGCCGTCTGACATACTTCTTACAAAATGAGCAATAATTCATCTCATTGACTGGAAGATCGCAGATAGGGCAAATTTTCTTTATCATTTTTTATCTCCTAACCCAACACCAAATGGGCAACTGCAATTTCATCATCTTCCCGAAATCCCTGAGCACAGACCTGTATATTATAAACGTACTGCTTATCAAGCCCTGTAAGAGCAGCAATCTCTTCTATACTTTTCCCCTTCTGTGCCAGTTCCAACACTGTATGAACATCTGCTGCTGTTTTCTTAAGAAGCTCATCAGTATTATGGTCTACATTTAGACCTTTATCCGTCTCATCATCCTCAGTAATAAAATTCTCCAATGACAATTCACGACCCTGTTCTGGGTTTTTATAATAATCCTCTGATAATTCCCAGTCTTTTTCCTGTTCTTTTTCTGACATATATATGCCTCCTTTCAAAAACAGGCAGGTTCCAGGGAACCTGCCATGTAGATAAACATAATCATTATCTCTTATTCTTTAAGAAATCCGGAATATTAATCTGAACCTCTCTGTTTACAGTTGGTCTGTAGGACTGACCACCACCCTGATTCGGATTCTGGGCACCAGCTTGTCCACCATAATTAGGATTGCTGTAGTTAGGGTTAGGAGTCCCATAATTACTCTGTCCGCCATAGTTAGGTTTATTATAGTTAGGATTAGGTGTAGGAACAGTACTGTTGTAATTAGGGTTATAATTGGGGTTATATCCAGGTGCTGCTGCAGTTGCTGCCACTTCCTGGCTGCCGCTCTGACCCTTAGGTACAGCGGCCTTAGGCTGCTTAAAGGGCTGATTGCCAAAATTAGTCATTACCTTAGATACAGGCATCTCTGTGTGAAGATCAAGACCTGTAGCAATCACTGTAATGCTGGCTTCATCCTGTGCATTCTCATCATACATAGCACCGAAGATAATATTGGCATCATCGCCTGCCATCTCCTGAACGTAGCTGGCAGCTTCATTAGCCTCAATCAGGCTGATATCGCCGGAAATATTAATAATAACATGGGATGCACCCTCAATGGTAGTCTCAAGAAGCGGGCTGGATACTGCCTGCTTCACAGCTTCCAGAGCTTTCTCATCACCCTTTGCCTTACCAATACCAATATGAGCGATACCCTTATCAGTCATAACAGTCTGTACGTCTGCAAAGTCTAAGTTAATAAGACCAGGTACATTGATTAAGTCAGTAATACCCTGAACTGCCTGCTGAAGCACTTCATCAGCCTTCTTCAAAGCATCTGGCATGGTTGTCCTTCTGTCAACAATCTCAAGAAGACGATCATTGGGAATCACAATTAAGGTATCAACGCTTTCCTGTAAACGTTCGATACCTGTTACGGCATTACTCATACGAGTTCTTGCTTCAAAGCGGAAAGGCTTTGTCACAACACCAACAGTCAGTATGCCCATATCTTTTGCAATTTTAGCAACAATCGGTGCTGCACCTGTACCGGTTCCGCCGCCCATACCACAGGTAACGAATACCATATCAGCACCCTTCATAGCCTGAGCCAGCTCGTCCGCACTCTCTTCTGCTGCTTTCTCGCCCATCTCCGGCTTGGCACCTGCGCCCAGTCCTTTTGTTAATTTTTCTCCAATCTGCATGGCTGTAGGAGCCTTACAAAACTGCAGCGCCTGTTTATCTGTATTAATTCCGATGAATTCAACACCGGCAATATTCTCGTCAATCATACGGTTCACAGCATTATTGCCTGCACCGCCTACACCAATCACCAGAATTCTGGCTGCATTATCCGCTTCATTTATTTTAATCTCTAACAAGATTATATCCTCCTTTAACCACAAACAGCTTACTTTATAGACCTACCTAATATAATATTTGATTTTCACAAAAATATCAACCATTATTTCAACAAAATTACTGGTAAATGCAATTATCATGTATTTATTTTTAATTTCCTTTAATAAAACGGTAAGAAGTGGCAGTTTCCGCCTCATCATAGGTATCCAGATAGAGTGTACCTGATAATCCTGTGAGAACCTGCAATTGATCTTTCAGCTCAGAAATCTTGCCATTCATCTGATCATTGCTTCCCAGCTGCACATTAATATCCCCTAAAACCAGAGTTGCATTGCCATGAGTATCATACTGAATCCTGTCCACTGAAATCTGGTGGGTGGACAATAGCTGAGTCAGATTCAGTATCTCATCAAATATCTTCTTATCTTCTACCGGAAGTGGCTGATGGAGGGCTATATGCCCGAAATTCAGACCAGTAATCAGAGGGACTCCCTCCAGCTTGCCACTTGAGCTTTCCACAATAATTCCATCTTTATCAAAATACATGTAACTGCTCATATAGGATACATAGCCCACAACAGACTTTTCATATACAATAACCTCTACCTTGGCAGGGTTTTGAAATACGATTTTATAATCCTCTACAAAAGGAATCTGCTGATGCTCCTTAAACCGATCCTTATAAAAGCAGTACAGAGCGTTTCTATCCCATCCTTCCTTAAACAGAAGTTTTTCAATCTGCTCTGATGTGTACTGCCTGTTGCCTGTTACCTTTACCTCATTAATCT
Source organism: Hungatella sp. UBA5385 (assembly GCA_002409995.1). Lineage (GTDB taxonomy): Bacteria > Bacillota > Clostridia > Lachnospirales > Lachnospiraceae > UBA5385. The sequence continues at coordinate 50,460 of DHOR01000030.1, forward strand.
GAAAAGACATAAGTAATAGCAGTAATATAAGAACAGCAGCCAGTACTCCCACTACAATTTTTCTTTTGGTTGTTTTACGTTTTATCATTCCATTCCTCTAACTGCCCACCGAGCAATTGCAGATCCCGGCATATATCCTCATATCCACGTTCAATATGACGGCATTCTTCTACAAGAGTCCTTCCCTCTGCTGCCAGTCCGGCAACCACCAAAGCTGCACCTCCCCGCAAGTCCCCTGCAGTCACTCTGCTCCCCTGCAAAGGCCAGAGTCCCTGTATCATGGCTCTGTTTCCTTCTATTATAATGTCTGCGCCCATTTTCTGCAACTCTTTTGCAGTGCCAAATCTTCCCTCAAAAACTGTTTCTTCGATTCTGCTTGGTCCTAAAGCAACAGACATCACAGCCATCATAGGGGATTGCAAGTCAGTAGGGAATCTCGGATAGGGTCCTGTTATAAGGGATGCTGCTTCAGGACGTCCATAAACAGTTACCTCCAGATCATTGTCGAAACGGCGGATATCAGCCCCCATCTTCTCTGCCAGATCAAGAGCTGAAGTCATGTATTCAGGTCTGACTCCCCTCATGGTAATTTCACCTCCTGAAGCCATCACTGCTGCTAAATAAGTACCTGCCACAATTCTGTCACCATCAACGGTATACTGGGTATCCCTAAGCGCCCTCACTCCCCGAATGGTCAGCAGAGACGTTCCAATTCCTGAAATTTCTGCTCCCATATGATTTAAAAACTGACAGAGAATGATTATTTCCGGCTCTTTTGCTGCTCCATATATGACAGTGATCCCCTCTGCCTTCACAGCAGCCAGTACAGCATTTTCAGTGGCACCTACGCTTGGGTATGGAAAATAAATAGGACTGCCAGTCAGCTTTCTGGCAGACACCATCAAACGCTCTTCTTTTTCACTTATATCGGCACCAAGAGCACGGAATGCTGCAAGATGCAGATCAATGGGCCTCTTCCCTATGGAACAGCCTCCAGGGTAGCTGGTGGCTGCACAGCCGCACCTTCCAAGCAAAGCTCCGGCTGCTATAATAGAGGAACGCATACTTTTTACAAATGATTCTGGAATCTCCGCGCTGATTAATTCTGAGGCATCAATGATCAGGGTATTACCTTCCATACAGCAGATGCAGCCCAGACTGTTAAGTATCCCCAGCATACAGAACACGTCCTGTATCCTGGGGACACCACGAATCACCGTCGTACCTTTATGAAGCAGCGCCGCAGCCATCATAGGCAGCGCCGCATTCTTAGATCCCTGAATCTTAATCTCACCTTTTAGGGATTGTAGTCCCTGGACAGATATAACTGACAAACCGGTACCTCCTGTGCCTTCTTATATTCTATCCTATGTAAAAGTGTGAAAATTGAATCATGTCTTTTTATTTTTCCAGCCGTATCTGATTGGAAACGCTTAAAACCATTCCCATCTCCATCATCAGAAACAGTACCGAGGTTCCACCATAACTGATGAAAGGCAATGTAATACCTGTGTTGGGTATGGTATTGGTCACAACTGCAACGTTTAAAATTACCTGAATCGCAATATGCGCCATAACCCCTACTACAATCAGCGCTCCAAACAGATCAGGAGCATTGTCTGCAATCAGCATAAATCGGTAGATCATAAACAGGAATATGAGAATCACAGAAACAGCTCCAAATAACCCCAGCTCCTCACAGATAATGGAAAATATCATATCGTTCTGAGGCTCAGGCACAAAACCCATTTTCTGAATGCTCTCTCCCAGCCCTCTTCCTACAAGACCTCCGGAGCCAATGGCATATAATCCCTGAAGAACCTGATATCCTCCTGTGGAAGGATAGGCTTCCGGTGATTTCCAAACCAGAATTCGGCTCAGCTGGTAATCATGAAGAATATTCAGCTTTACCAGCGCTGTGGCAATTGGGCCGGCAAATGCCAGCACTCCTACTCCTGCAGCGCCGCATAGAAAAAACGGCCATTTTTTCTTACATGCAACAAAAAGCATAACAAAAGCAATACCTACAATAATAATACCTGAACTTAAGTTGTTGGCTGCTACAATACCTGCTATTGGCAGAGTGACTGCAATAATAAGCAGCACACCGCCTTTCGTATTAATGTTCTTGCCTATCTGGACAATTAAAGCAGCCAGAAGAACAATCAGAGATATCTTAACAAACTCTGTTGGCTGAAATCTAATAGGTCCCACATCCAGCCATCTCCTCTTACCATTTATTATATCACCGAATAGGGACACGGCGATCATCATCACATAGGAAAAAATATAGGCCAAAACAGCAAACCGTGCATACCAGTGGTAATCCATTTTAGAAATCACCAGCATCATTACAAACCCTGCAAGAGCTATCTTAGCCTGCCTCATCATAAAATAAGCAGGATCTTCAAATTTTATCTGGGCAGCATAAGAGCTGGAACTGTATATCATAACAAGACCAAACGCAGTAAGGAAAATCACAGTAAACAGCAGGCTGTAATCATAAAAACGACGCGGCTTATTCTTTTTCTTTTCTCGCCTGTTTTCTGCCATACCATACCTCCTTGCCAGTTTTTAATATACGGACACGCATCTTCTTACTATCTAAAGATTGTGAACACATTCCTTAAATATATCTCCGCGTTCCTCATAATCTTTAAACATTCCCCAGCTGGCACAGGCTGGAGACAGCAGCACATATTCGCCTGTATTGGCATAAGAAGCACATACCTTAACAGCTTCTTCCATATCATCTGCAAACATCACATTGGTAAATCCATGTTTTGCAGCACATTCTGCTATTTTATCCTTTGTTGCTCCCATAAGAATAAGATAACGGACTTTGCCTTCAAAAGACTCTATCCACTGGTCATATTCCGAATTTTTATCATAACCTCCTGCAATCAGAATAGTAGGTCCAGGCATTGCTTTCACTGCCTGAATAGAGGCATCAGGATTGGTTCCTTTGGAGTCATTATAATACTTTACTCCTGACTTTTCCTCTACAAATTCAATTCTGTGTGCTACTGCCTGAAAGGATTTAAGCCCTTGACGAATAATGTCCAGAGGCACTCCCATCTCCATGGAAACAGCAGTTGCCGCCATAACATTCTCAAAATTATGGCGTCCCAAAAGGTTTAATTCTTCTACAGCAATTATGTCTGTTCTCTCTCCGTTGTGCTTATAGATAATCTGAGAGCCTTCCATGAAAAAGCCTTCTTCCAGAGGCTGTGTGCTGCTGAAAAATACCACTTTTGTATTAAGGGTTTTCCCAAACTCCCGAAGCACCTCATCGTCATAATTAAGAATACAGGTATCCTTTTCTGTCTGATTGGCGGTAATGCTTTCCTTAACTTTTATGTAACAATCCATGGTCTTATGACGGTTTAAATGATCAGGAGTGATATTTAAGATAGCGCTGACATCAGGTTTGAAGTCAGTAATACTCTCCAACTGGAAGCTGCTGATCTCTGCTACAGTCACAGACTCCTCTGTTGTATTTAATGCCTCCAGGGTATAGGGTGTTCCAATGTTGCCCACTACAAAAACTTCCCTGTAATATGCCTTCATAATCTCTCCTGTGAGAGCTGTAGTGGTTGTCTTCCCATTGGTTCCTGTAATTGCTGCCAGCTTGCCTTTTGCATAGTGATAAGCCAGCTGAATCTCACTCCATATAGGAATCTCCTGATCCTTTATCACATGAACAAAAGCAGTATCCAAATCAATTCCGGGGCTGATGACACAAAGCGTCACATCCTTTAATAAAGAAGCTGTCAGTTCTCCCAGAAGAACAGTTACAGGGCTTCCTTCCTGGAAATTGCTTAACAGGGCTTCTCTGTCAAGATTCTCATTGCTGTCATATAGTATTACTTCATTGCCTGTTTTCAGGATTAATCCGGAGGCAGCAATTCCGCTTTTTCCGCTTCCTGCAACTAATATTTTTTGACTCATAAGTTCTTCTCCAGTCTTTTATAGTCCAAGGTATGCTAACAGGCAGAGCATGGCTGTAACAATGGAAAACACTGCCACAACTCTGGTCTCTGACCAGCCGCTCAGTTCAAAATGATGGTGTATTGGCGCCATCTTAAAGAATCTCTTTCCACCTGTTCTTTTAAAATAGGTCACCTGTATGATGACTGATAATACTTCAATCAAATAGATAAATCCGATAATGGCAATAAAAATAGGAATCTGCATCATAAATGCACTGGAAGCAACAAATCCTCCAAGTGCCAGCGATCCGGTATCTCCCATAAATACTCTGGCAGGATACACATTAAATAGAAGGAATCCCAACAGACTTCCCACTACAGCTCCTGTAATAGGGCTGATCCCGGTTTTCTCACCAATGGCAACTACAGTTAAAAAGGTAGCCACTAAGATAGTGACGCTGGTGCAAAGGCCATCAAGACCATCTGTAAAGTTGACCCCATTATCTGTACCAAGTACAATAAAAAATACTGCAGGCACAAACAGAATTCCCAGATTTAAATACATGCCATTCTGAAAGCCTCCTGTAAATGGAATCAGCATACCTGTTCCCACATCCTTGGAGTTTAACAGGTAATAAGCAAAGATACCTGTAATAACAAACTGACCAAGCAGCTTTTGAATAGGCTTTAAGCCTTCGGAACGTTTCATAACAATCTTAATATAGTCATCTAAAAATCCAATAATTCCAAAACCCACTGTCATAAAAAGCACTGGAATGATCTTTGGATAATCCTTCACATAGAACAGAGAAGTAATAATAATGCTGGTAAGTATGATTAAACCGCCCATAGTGGGAGTTCCCTGTTTTTTCAAATGGCTTTCCGGCCCTTCCTCCCGAACCTGCTGTCCAAATTTCAACTTATGAAGGAATGGTATTACGATCGGGCAAAGGATCGCGCTGATGGCAAATGCTATTATGATTGCCAGAATCGTTTCATTTATCATGTCACACCTCTATATTTTATGTATTGGTACTTCAAAGTACAGTTAGTAGTATACGTCTTTTTGCCTGAATAATCAACTATAGATTCGAAAAGCGGAAACAGTTTTTTCCTCTGTTGGCTCTATTCCCATATAAGGAAGAATATTCTTAAAAATATCGGCAATGACCGGTGCAGCAATGGTTCCGCCATAGTAAATCCCCTGTGGTTCATCAATGGTAATCAGTGCAATCACCTGAGGATTATCAGCAGGTGCAAAGCCAATAAAGGAAGAAATATACTTTTTTAAGCTTCTTGGAAGCTTCTCAGAAGTGGCTGTTTTTCCCCCGATTCTGTAACCTTCCAGATTAGCCCTTTTACCGCTTCCCTCTGCCACCACCTTCTCCAGAATATACCGCATGGTTTCGCTTGTTTCTGAGGATAAAATGCCTTTTTTCACAGGATAGTTAAATTCTTTTACAGCCTCTCCATCTGAAGTAACTGCCTTTACTCCAAAATGAGGTGTGACCCTGTTTCCTCCATTTATAATAGAAGAAGCCGTAGCAACCAGCTGTACCGGAGTGATCTGGAAGGACTGGCCGAAGGAGACTGTGGCAAGCTCCACAAGTCCCATATTCTCTTTCTTATGCATTATGGTGGCTGCTTCTCCGGGAAGATCAATCCCTGTCTTTCCCTTTAATCCAAATTGTTCAAAATATTTGTAGTAATTATTCACTCCCAGCCTTTGCCCCACATCGATGAGCACAGGGTTACAGGAGTTCATCATGCCCTGTAAAAAGGTCTCAGAGCCATGACCTCCCACCTTGTGGCAGCGAATCTTCCGATCCTCCACAACCCGGAATCCAGGGCAGGAAAATCCGTCCTCCAGTCTTACAACACCTTCCTCCAGACCTGCAGCAGCAGTTACAATCTTAAATGTGGAGCCCGGCTCATAGGTATCGTTGATATTGGGATTTCTCCACATCTGGTTTAGAAGGTCCTGCTTCTGTTTCTCAGTGACATTACCCGGGTCTGTACTTAGCGTAAAAGGATCATTTAAGTTGAATTCAGGAACGCTGACCATTGCAAGAATCTCCCCATTCTGAGGATTCATCACAATAATCGACACCCCTTTAGCTCCCTTTTTCTCCATAACCTGATAAGCTGCCTGCTCACAGTATTTCTGTATATTTACATCAAGGCTGACATATAAGTCCTGACCGGCTATAGGCTCAATTCTATCCTCTGCCTCATTTTCTATTTCAATGCCTGCTGCATCTGACATTGTCAGTATTTTTCCATTTTCGCCTTTTAAATACTGCTCGTACATTACTTCCAGACCGATAATTCCCTGATTATCCCCTCCTGTAAATCCCAGAACCTTGGAGGCAAGACTGTCATAGGGATAATACCGCTTATAGTCCTCGTCTACTTTGACTCCGGCAAGATGATAAGTACGAATCTTATCTCCCAGAGCCTTGTCTACATTTGTCTTAATAATTTCTCTGGAGCTGTACTTTTCCACCTTCTTTTTAACAGTTTCTTCGTCAACTCCCAGCTCTGCGCTGAGAACTTCGATGACCTGTTCAGGGTTCTTAATCTGGTTATGAATCACTGATATGGTACATACAGTACGGTTAGTGGCTATGACCGTGCCGTTTGCATCAATAATATTACCTCTTGCTGCTTTAATGGTTCTTTCTCTTTCGTGAAGGTCCTCAGCCATGGCACTATAATGGTCTGATCGGAAGATCATAAGAAAAAAGAGCCGTCCCATTAACCCTGTCAAAACAAGAAACAACAGGAAAAACAGGATGGCTATCTTTTCTCTATGATGTGTTTTATTCGAATTCATATAATGTACTTGCTCCACCATCATCATTTATTGTTACAGTATATGAAATTCTGCGTATTTTATGTATTCAACGGACAAATTATAAATTTACGTCAAATACTGATGATTTTTATTCTTCAGCTGAAGTTTCCTCAGAAGCAGATGTCTGTACCGGTGTAGTCCCTTCCACTCTTCCCGGTAAAACTGGGGTTGTCTCTCCAGGCAGGGCTGCCGGAAGGTCTGACTGATCTCCATCGGGTCTTACACTGATTTCATCGGAAGGATTTAAAAGCTCTTCCGGAATAGGTTCTCCATTCTCCAAGGTTGGCGCTTCTGTCACTTCCTCTTCTGTTTCTTCTTCAGAAGTTTCCTCTGTTTCATTGGTAATTCCCTCCTGCTCAGGAAGCTTAGCTCCATTTCCATCAGGTAAAGTGGGCTCCACATCTGTTTCCGGGAATATATTTAAATAAGGAAGAACTTCTGCTGCTATTTTCTGAAAAACCTGACTGGCATAGGTGCTGTGGGCCTGTTCTTCCACATGAGGCTCATCAATTACAACATAGATAAGAACCTGTGGATCATCTGCTGGTGCATACCCACAGAAAGACACTACGTAATTAGTTCTGTCTCTTGGTATTTTCTCTGCTGTACCTGTTTTACCTGCGATCATATAGCCTTCCACACTTGCTGCGCCGCCGGTACCACCTTCTGCATTCACTGTTTTATTGAGGGCTTCATTAATAAATCTTGTTGTAGACTCAGATACCGTCTCACGAACAACAACCGGCTCTATCTTCTTCACCACTGACCCCTGCTCATTTAAAATCTGTTTCACAACATGGGGTTCATAATAGGAACCGCCATTAATTACAGAACAGTATGCAGCAGCCAGCTGAATCATAGAAACATTAAAGTTCTGGCCAAATGCGTTGGTTGCTAAATCTGCAGGACCAGCTGTATCTGCGGAGTACATAAGAGTTTTATTATCAGCTTCACCTGGAAGATCGATTCCTGTTTTGGAACCAAAGCCAAAAACCTCCTGGTATTTGTAGAATTTTTCTTTTCCCATCTGTTGGGCAATCCGCATCATAACAACGTTGCAGGATTTCATCAGACTTTCTTCTACTGTAATCAGACCATGACCTCTGTAACGGCTGACACAGTGAATATCATGACCCCCTACTTCCAGAAAACGGTTGCACTGGTAGGTTTCATTGCCTGTAATGGCTCCTTCTTCCATAGCAGCAGCTACTGTAAATATCTTAGAAGTGGACCCTGGCTCAAAACCATCACTGATACAGTAATTTCTCCAGGTCTGATTCCACGCCACCTGGGTTCCCAAAGATACAATATCTTCGTTACTAAAGTGTTCACGGACATTGTCTTCTGTAAGAGGCGCTGCCTCCTTATTCTCTCGTTTGTATTTATCAATGGCTTCCTGAACTCCCAGCTGTTTAATCACATCATCTGTGTATTCAGGACGAAGAACTCTGGGATTATTCAAATCATAAACCTTATCATTAGCCATAGCCAGGACTTCCCCGTTGTTAGGGTCCATCACTATGACTCCCATTCTCGTACTGCCTGTCTCCTGTTCCCACTGGGCAATATGCTTTTCCACAATTTTCTGAATATTTGTATCAATGGTGGAAACGATTGTATTTCCATTGGTGGAGGGTTTGATCACCCTTTCCAAGTTGGAATCGTCATTTAAATATCCATACTCTCTTCCATTGGTTCCCATGAGAGTTGTATTATAATACTGTTCTATCCCGCCATTACCTTTCATTCCATCATCAGTAGCAAATCCAATGACACTGCTGCCCATGGAATTATAGGGATAGATTCGTTTATACTCATCTTCAAACCAGACTCCTTTGATGGACTGGCTGTTTTTCTTTAATTCTTCTGCTTTTTCTTTTTTGTAATTCTCGTAATTTTCTTTGTCATTGTAGCTTAACTGTTTGGCATATCTGATATACTTCTTGTCTCTTTTTTCCCGGATCAGATTGCTGATCTCGGTTCTGTCATAGCCAAAGCAATCTACAAGAGCTGTAACTGAAGCTTCAAAATACGCTTCTTCATTCATCATTATCTGGTTTGGGTCCAGAATCAGGTTATATACTTTTTCGCTGGTAGCCAGATAGGTACCATTGCGGTCCATAATATCCCCCCGCCTGAAGGGAATCACCCGGCTGTCATATTCCTGCTGGGACAAAACAACCTGATTATAATCATCTTTCTTAGTGGTCATCAAATTGTAAAGGACCATAACTAAGGCAAACAAAGCCAGCGTAATTACCAGTACTGTAATCGCCAGCTTTTCCTGCATATAGCGGGGAAATATCTTTGTTTTTCTATTTTTATTCTTATTCTTATTAGTGCTTCGGGATGTCCTCATTCTGTCTTACATACTCACTTTCCGTTTTCTCATACTGAAGGATCTGATTCTTATTGGCATATACCATGCCCAATTCTTCTGTAGCCACTTTATATACGTGATCCAGATCAACGGAAGTATTAATGTTGGTTTCAAGTGCGTCATTTTCTGTTTTTAAAATCTCTAAATCAGATTCAAGTCCTTCAATAGCATGAATTCTTGCTGTTATTGAAGACTGAACCTGGAGGTAGTTTACGCACAGACAGAGGGTACAGACCGCAGCTATGGTCAGAATAATCACGAAAGGCAAATCCATCTGTAAAGCTTTTTCACGATTTCGTCTTACTGTGTGGTTCACAGCCGGGCGACGAACTTTATCTGGTGTTGGTGTACGTTTTACCGGAACACGTGCAGGCTCTAACTGACGCACAGTATTACCCTGTACGTATGTGCCTGAATTCCGTAAAACTCTAGAATTTCTACTTGCAGCCATACTCTCTTCCTCCCTTTTAGTTTCGTTCAAACACTCTCAGTTTTGAACTCTTTGATCGTTTGTTTTCTGCTATCTCTTCTTCTGCCGGTACGATCGGTTTTCTTGTTATAACCCGTCCTTTACTTTTTTTCCCACAAACACATACTGGAAAATCCGGTGGGCATGTACATGGATTTTCATTGATTCTAAACCGTGTCTTAACAATTCTGTCTTCCAGAGAATGAAATGTGATAATGCTCAGTCTGCCGCCTGGATTTAATAAATCAATCATTGTATCAATGGATCTTTTTAAAACCTCCAGCTCCTGATTCAGTTCAATGCGAATGGCCTGATAGGTTCTCTTGGACGGGTGACCGCCTGTTGCTCTCACCTTGGCAGGAATTGCATTCTTAATTATTTCATTCAACTCTCCTGTTGTTTCAAATGGTTTTTTCTCTCTGGCTTTTACAATATGTTTCGCTATATTCTTAGCAAATTTATCTTCCCCATAGTCCCGGATCATCCGGTACAGATCAAATTCGCTGTACGTATTCACAATATCTGCTGCCGTCTCAGTGTTTCTCTGATCCATCCGCATATCCAGCGGTGCATCTTCTTCCCTGTAGGTAAATCCTCTTTCCGGCGTATCTAACTGGTAAGAGGACACCCCCAGGTCAAGGTAAATTCCGTCCACTCCTTTTATCCCTAAATCCATTAGTACAGATTGAATATTCTCGTAGTTGCTTCTTACGATAGTTATTCTGTCTCTATAATCGCTCAGCCGCTCACTGGCTGCCTTAATGGCATCCGCGTCCTGATCAATTCCAATTAATCTTCCGTTTTCATTTAAACGGCTGCATACCTCAAGGGCATGTCCTCCGCCTCCAAGGGTTCCATCTACATAAATCCCATCGGGCTTAATATTTAGGCTGTCCACTGTTTCATAAAGCAGTACTGACTTATGTTCAAACATTATATACCCAGTCCTTCCATAGCTTCCGCAATTTCTTCCATGTCGTCATATGTATTGGCAGCTGTCCAGGAATCCTTGCTCCAAATTTCTATACGGTTTCCCACGCCTACTAAAACAGTGTCCTTTTCAATTCCTGCATACTCTCTTAAGTTAGCTGGGATTAATATTCTCCCCTGCTTGTCCACTTCACAGTTTGAAGCGCCTGCCAGAAAGAATCTTGAGAATTTTCTGGCATTGGTGTTGGTCAGCGGCAGTGCTTTCAGTTTTAGCTCAAGGGCAGTCCACTCTTCGTTATCATACACAAATAAACAGCCATCCAAGCCCTTTGTTAAAACGAACTCTTCCCCCAGCTGCTCTCTGAACTTCGATGGAACAATAAGCCGTCCCTTTGCATCGACTGTATGATTGTATTCTCCCATGAACATACTAATCACCTGCTTGTACTCTGTTTCGGGGAAATCAAACCACATTCCCACCATTTTCTACCACTTCGTACCACTTTCCTCCACTTGTAGATTAATTCTATCTCATTTGCCAGGAAATATCAAGGTTTTTTTAAACATTTATAAAAATTAAAAATACCAATATTTCCCATAGAATAAAGGAATTTGGCTTTTAGGATGAATGTTGGACTTAGAGTGGGGGGAAGTGGAGGAAAATGATGACTATTTTAACCCTTTGTGGTAAGATAAGATAAAAATAATGGCAAAAGGAGTGAAAAATCAATGTGTCACTTAATAATTGACTTAAGCAAATATCTCTGTACAGAATTCAATGTCCGGGCAAAGCTGTACAGAGGTAACAAATAAATCTATATTTGCCCACATTGAATTTTGTACTTATTAAAATAGATAGATAAACATCTATATAAGATAAGGAGATAAAATTCAATGGAAAACAATTTTAAAAAATATATATTATTATGGTTCGGTGGTTCAGTGTCTCAGCTCGGAAGCTCTATGACTAGCTTTGCGCTGATTCTGTGGACTTATACCCAGACAAATTCTGCAATGGCAGTTTCTCTTATGTCCTTTTGCAGATTCCTTCCCTACTGTCTTGTAAGTTTTTTTGCCGGAGGATTTATTGACAGACATTCTAAGAAAGCAATTATGCTGACAGCTGATACCATAGCTGCAGCCGGTTCTTTACTGGTCTGTTTTCTATGGTGGTTTGGCAGACTGGAGGTTACCCATATCTACATTGTCAACTTCATCATAGGCTTTATGAACTCCTTTCAGATGCCTGCACAGTCAGTAGCAGTGGGAATTCTGGTGCCAAAGGATCGTTTGGCACAGATGAGCGGTCTGGATTCATTTTCAGGTAATCTGGTATCTGTTCTCTCTCCCGTACTTGCCTCTTCTCTGTTTGCATTTGGAGGTTTGGGGGCTGTGATGACGTTTGATCTTCTGTCATTTTTATTTAACTTTATTATTCTTGCAGGTTTTATTAAGATACCTGAGAATCTAAAGATCAATGGAGATAGAAGGCATATTCTATCAGGTACTGCTGACGGCTTTTCATTCTTATTCCGCAGTAAAAGCTTATGGTATTTAATCATTTCCATGGCAGTGATCAACTTCTTTTCCAGGCTGACTTATGAGAATATACTATCTCCCATGATTCTTGCCAGAAGCAATAACAACAGCATGGTTCTGGGAACAGTGAATACAGTTTTGGGAATAGGCGGTATTTTAAGCGGTATTTTTGTATCCACAGGGAAAATCAGAATAAACAGTGTGAAGTTTATCTACTATTCCTGTGCTGCTTCATTTTTACTTGGAGATATGATCATGGGACTTGGGCAAAATGTGTTCTGGTGGAGCGCAGCTGCTCTGGGAGCCAGTCTTCCCATCAGTTTCATTGCTGCCGGTCAGAATATGATTTTATACAGAAACATTCCACGGCAATTACAGGGAAGTGTATTTTCCATAAGAAATGCCATTCAGCACAGCACCATTCCAATTGGAATATTACTGGGTGGTTATCTGGCTGACTACGTATTCGAACCGTTTATGAAATCCGGTTCTCCTTTCGCAAAAGTACTTGGTCATATGACAGGTACAGGTAATGGCAGTGGAATGGCGGTTATGTTTTTGTGCACCTCTGTTTTGGGTTGTGTATTCAGCTTGGTTGTCTGCCAGAAAAGGGAGATTCGGGATATAGATATGAAATAGCAGATATGAAGGTATGGATATAAAATTATAGATATAGACTTACAGATATAGAGTTACAGATATAGAGTTTAGATATAGAGTTACAGATATAAGGTAAAAAAATAAGGGTATTACAAAGTTGAATCATTTGTAATATCCTTATTTTACAGCCGTTAAAAGCAGCTTAATGTCTGACTTTGTCACAGCTGCTCACTATGTCATGCGATTAATAGCCAGCTACGATGTACTGTTCAATTAACTGGTCCAACTCGACGCTTCTTTGATAAATAATATCTGTTTCATCCTTATCAATGCTCTTGTCAAGCTTTTCACGAGCTTCTTCAATCTGACATACTAATTTCTCTTTAGGATTCATAGATACCTTTCTCCTTTGCTCATTATTCATCGCTTGCGGTAATTCCAGAAGAGCATAACAGCGGAAAAGCAAACCAGTACAAGTGACAGAGCTTGTGATACTGCAATGCCGGTTCCAAAGAAAATCAACTGGTCCGTACGGAGTCCCTCAATCCAAGCACGTCCCAATCCATAACCCAGCAGATAAATAAGTAGCATCTCCCCATCAAATTTCTTTCGTTTGCGATACCAGAGCATAAATATTAACAATCCCAAATTCCAAACCGATTCATAGAGGAAAGTTGGATGTACCTGTATATATTCCACTCCATTTTCCACGATAAGGTGGTTTAAAATATCCTGAGATATCATACTCTCACTAACTAAAGCTCTTCTGATCCTCATGGCAAACAGACTATCTGTATATCCGCCAAATGCTTCACAATTAAAGAAGTTTCCCCATCTTCCAATAATCTGACCTGTTATCAAACCCAGGACCCCACTGTCAGCCATTGATAAGAAGGATAGTTTCTTTACTTTGGTGAAAACAGTAAGGGTAATGACTGCTCCTATAACACCGCCATAGATAGCAAGTCCGCCTCCCCTGGTATTAAATACCTGCAGTAAATTGTCCTTATAGTTGTCCCAGTCAAATATAACGTAATAAATACGGGCTCCTATAATAGAAAATATAATTGCATACAAAGCGAAGTCCAAATAGATGTCAGGGTCCTGACCTCTACGTTTGGCGTCACTTGTTGCAACCCACATTCCTGCCAGTATTCCAATCCCAATGATAATCCCGTAAAAAGCAATGCGGAATCCAAATATCGAGATACTGTTTCGCAAATGGTCAATAGTAATGCCCAAATGAACAAAACTAATATCTACTGTATTTGCCATTCGTAATCTCCTTTCGATGTTTCCTTTATTTTACCCCTTAATATCTTAAAAATCAAACAGATTCGCACGACATATTCGACCATATTTCGACACGTATTCCGTCACCATAGGTTCTATTTGAGTTTAACTCTTTTATTTTTATGGATAATATGCTATTCTATATTAGTTATAAAAAAAAATCAACTATAAATTATATAATATAGGAAGGTAATAGTATGAAATTAGGTATTGTAGGATTGCCAAACGTTGGTAAAAGCACACTTTTTAACTCATTGACCAAGGCAGGAGCAGAATCTGCCAACTATCCATTCTGCACCATTGACCCAAATGTGGGAGTTGTAACAGTTCCAGATGCCCGTCTTGGCAAGCTGGCTGCTCTCTATAATTCCGCAAAAATCCTCCCTGCAGTCATTGAATTTGTAGATATTGCAGGTCTGGTAAAAGGCGCATCCAAGGGTGAAGGTCTGGGCAATCAGTTCCTCTCCAACATCCGTGAGGTAGATGCCATTGTCCACGTAGTCCGCTGTTTCGAAGACCCTAACGTCATCCATGTAGACGGCAGTGTAGATCCGCTTCGTGATATTGAAACCATTAATCTGGAGCTTATTTTCTCAGATTTAGAGATTCTGGACCGCCGTATGGCAAAAACCGGCAAAGGCGCAAATAATGATAAAGCTCTTGCAAAGGAGCTGGAAATCTTAAAAGAATTAAAGGCTCACTTAGAGGATGGCAAGCTTGCCAGCAGTTTTGATACTGAAGACGAGGATATCCGCAGTTTCGTAGCTTCCTTAAATCTTCTTACATTTAAGCCTGTGATCTTCGCTTCTAACGTTTCTGAGGATGATCTGGCTGATGACGGAGCTTCCAATACTTATGTAGCCCAGGTACGCCAGTTTGCCAAAGAAAACAACAGTGAGGTATTTGTCATCTGCGCACAGATTGAGCAGGAAATCGCAGAGCTGGAGGAAGACGAGAAAAAGATGTTCTTAGAGGATTTAGGTTTAACTGAATCCGGTCTGGAGAAGCTGATTGCTGCCAGCTATCATCTTCTTGGTCTCATCAGCTATCTCACAGCAGGCCCTATGGAGACAAGAGCCTGGACCATTAAGGAAGGCACAAAAGCTCCTCAGGCTGCCGGGAAGATTCATACTGACTTTGAGCGTGGATTTATCAGGGCTGAGGTTGTTCACTATGATGATTTGATGAGCTGCGGGTCCCATAATGCGGCTAAGGAGAAGGGGCTTGTTCGGCTTGAAGGTAAGGAATACGTTGTCAAAGACGGGGACGTTGTGTTGTTCCGCTTTAATGTGTAGGTTATGGAAAAAAGTAATGCCCCTTAGGTTCTGCTCATGGTTTCGGGTGGGACAGGTGTAAGGAAAAATGGTCAGGGATTTTGTGGCACCGGCTTCACTCACTGAGTTTTTTGATAAAAACTCAGTTCGGGCGCCTGCAAGTCTGATTCGAAATCAGACTTGCTCCACTAAATCCCTGACCATTTTTCCTAACGCCTGTCGACACCCTGCACACTTCCCATAACCTAAGGGGCATTACTTTTTTCCCGCGGAATCTTTCGCGATTCTACATTGGGATTTTTGTGACTCTGGGTGGTCGTTTTGGGTTTTAGGTTTTAGGATTTAGAATAAAAAATCCTTTTCAATAATTAAAACAAATGTACCATTTGAGAATATAAATGATCTGGTTCGGAAAGGTATATGTTTGTGGGGACTTTATCTTTGATGTAATTTATGATGTTGATAATATGTTGTTTATAGTACCAGTTGCCAGTGTCAAAATACATATTTCGTTCATTATAGATGATTCTTCCATATTCTCCAGGTTTTAAGTTAAATGCGGTTTCGTTTAATATGTCTTTATAATAAAAGGCTGAATCTTTGTTTAGAAAATCCTCATTATGACCTCTTCGATAGAATTGACCCTTTCTGCCTTCAAAAAAGCGCACCTTATAGACCCCATCTATTAAGCTGAAATGCGTATTGGGGATATTGGATTTATTAGGGTCGGAATATACAATCCGGCTTTTTTCCTTAATTATACGCTTTACTTCAACCATTCTATGTTGAAGCTGATGATCTTCCATATCCTTATATATATATTTATTGAACTCTATTAAGTCCATAATCTTTATACCGATCTGATAAAAATTCTGGCGATTTACAATAATCTTCTCATCAGAAATTTTATAATCTGGCACCTTATAAGATAAAGGGAATCTGCTTCTGCATTCTGCAAACTTTCCACCTCTTTCACTCTTATCCCATTGTAAACAAATCTTCTGAATCAACAACATCTTTATCCCTTCTCTACCTCGTAATTACTTCTTTCCAGCAACATAATTCGGCATTCTATGTATTTTTTTAGGTTTTATTAATTGACTTATTTTAGAATATAAAAGACGAGACTTTTCATCATCAAATCGAACATAAATTCCCGGAGCCACGGATTGATCATTATACTTAGACTTTTTCCCTACAAAGAAGAATCCATTATTATTAACTCTAACTGTACTTATCTCCGAAATTTTCAGTTCAGCCTCATCACTCCCCATATCAAGCTCAATATAACTCCTGAAATTTCGGACGGTCTGTATTTTTGCCGCTGAAACCCTTGTCTGTGTATTCCCTGCAACTACCGCCTTTCAGTTCGTATTTGCAAAACTCAATCTGGCTTTCAATGGAGATAGAATCTTTTTTGTCCACCGATTGTCTTGCATAAATGGCATCTATTCTGTTGTTCATTTCTTCGCTCCTTTTCTTCAAAAAAGAAACGGAGCTGCTGACAATATAATTATACCGCCAGCAGCCCCGCAAATCAATGTTGTCAAATCTTACTTCCCGTTTTCCGACCTCTGCCGATGGTCGGCATATTTTCGGAACACCTCATAAAGCTGTTGTTCCAGTTCCCGGCGTTTTGCCGCTTCCTGCTTTGGCGTGAGAATGGGTGTCCGGTTTTCCAGCATGATTTTCTTTCCCTGCAAAGAAACGGTTTCGGTTTCTTTCTTGTAGCTGATATGCTCCATCTATTATCCTCCCTATGAAATTTTCAAGGTGCAATGCTTCTTAAAGCTGGTAGTCTTTCGTATAGGCTTTTCCTTTCTGTTCCCGCCGTACCTGTTCCAGAATATCGGCGGGAATACGGTCAACAAGACGCTGGATATTGTGCAGTTCGCTTTCCAGCTTTGCCCGTTCCAGCGTGTCTTTCATCTTGCCTGTTTCACTAGCTTTTGCCCGGGCTTCCAGCTTTTTATTTTCTGCAAGTAAATCGTCAATCGTAACACGGTATTTTTTTAGCTGTCCGCTGAAATCCTCCATCTGGGGAAACCACTTTTTCAGCAGGGCAAGGGCTTCCTCTTTTTTCTTTCCGGCGTTCAGCGGCCCGATACCATCTAGCGCCGTTTCAATGGCCCTTACCTGTTTGGAAAGGGAAACCGCTTGTTTGAATAACCGGGTGGGGATATGCTTGCGGCCTGTCTGGAATGCGCTTTCCCCGCGCTCCAAGTCGGGATATGCCTTTACCATATGGGCGTGAAAATCGTCCTGCCATTTGGAAAGACTGACCCGGTTGCCTAAAATCTCTTTTGCGGATAGGCGGTTGTCCTCGGTTAGCGGCACAAAGGTCAGGTGCATATGGGGCGTTCTCTCATCCATGTGCACTACCGCCGAAACGATATTATCCCGCCCTACCCGCTGGATAAGGAAGCGGTGCTTCCCCTGCGGGTGGTATCCCTTTCGAACGGTCATTCACTTGTGTTGTCCATCGATGAACTAATCCAAGTGTATACTTTTTAGACCGCCCACCCCGTATATCCACAAGGTTGGAAAATGGGCTGAAAATGAAAAAATTCCACGTTTGTGGAAAGCTATGGTATAATGGGAACAGGTAGAAAACCGAAGCAGGGAAGGGGGATACGGCTATGAATGTGACCTTGACGATACAGGAACGGCTAAAGGATTTACGGGTGGAAAACGGCCTGACGCTGGAGCAGTTGGAACAGCGGACAGGCATTTCAAAATCCGCTTTAGGCAACTATGAAACGGAAGATTACAAGGATATCAGCCACACCAGCATCGTGACGCTGGCAAAATTCTACGGCGTGTCCACAGACTACCTGCTGGGAATGACGGAAAACAAAAATCACCCAAACGCAGACCTTGCAGAACTGCATTTGAGTGATGAAATGATAGGGCTATTAAGAAGCGGGAAAATCAATACCCGCCTGCTGTGTGAAATGGCGGCACATAGGGATTTTGTGAAGTTGTTGGCAGACATTGAGATTTATGTAGATGGGATTGCAAGTATGCAGATACAAAACCTGAATACGCTGGTGGATATGGCGAGGGTAGAAATTGTCGGGCGATAGCGGAGGCCGTCAGCTTTACAGGCAGCGCACAGGAACGACAAGTCGTTGTGATGTGCCGCCAGTTGGGGATTGACTATACCAAACTGACTCCAGAAGAATTTCAAGTGATGATACGGGTATTAGGAAAATCCAAGCATTTGAATATCCCTAAAGGCAAGCACAGGAAAAAACGGAAATGACGTGATATTGGATTACGAAAGAATGAGTGTAATAAGTTTATTGAAAGTCCCCGTGGTATTAAAGGTGCTGCAAGTATCATGATGGATTTATCAATAATAGATAAGAAAAATAGAATACATTGTACTACTTCATATTATTTATGATGTTTGTACAAAACTTGTACACCTAATGCAAAGCAAGATGACATTCAATGCCTTAATATATAAGTCACGGAGGATTAATACATGAACAGCAGTAAAACTTTTGATGATGTAATACAGTACCTTGAAAAAAATATATTCGACGGCTGTGAAATTGATTATAATGAAATATCAAAAATTGCTATGAGTCCGGCAGCTTTATTCCAACGTATTTTTATTTTCATATCGGGTGTCAGTATCGCCGACTATGTAAGAAAACGAAAGCTGACACTAGCCGGATATGATTTGAAAAATAGCGATATTTCTGTTTTAGATGTAGCAATAAAATATGGGTTTCATTCACATTCTGCATTTTCACGTGCCTTCAAAGAACACCATGGTATCACGCCATCAGAAGCAAAGCTTGAAACTGCTAAACTAAGTAATTATCTTCCGATTAATTACTTAGAAATGAGATTTATAGGAGGAAAACGTATCATGGCAGAAATGAAAAAGATTATTTATAAGGAAGCCGGAGAGCGCCTAATGGTAGGAATGTATCGTGAAACATCATTTTCTGAGGGTGGGAATGTATGGCAAGACTTCTTCAAAAGTAACGCTATTGAGAAATTAGACATGTTGTCAGATGTAAAATGTTGCGAAGATATTGACGCAAATGCTGGTATCGGTATGATGTACAATTTTAAAGATATGAATAACTTTGAATGCATTATCGGAGATTTTGTACAGGTTGGTACGGAAATACCAGATGGCCTATTTGCAAAGTATATTCCTGGTAGTTTAACTGCGCATATTCAAATTGAAGGAAGTAATGTTGCAGAAATACTTGATTCGGCATATTTATTGATTACGGAAGCAATTGAAAAAACCGGTCAAAAAATTGACCACAATAATTTTTACTGGTGTGAAGTATACACGAACGAACGCTATTGTGAACCTTTAAATCGGGGCGAAAAGGTAATTATAGATTATGTACTACCTATTAAAACAGATAGCAACTAAATTTCACATAATGCTGAATCTATAGATTTCGGTTTATAATTGGCCGCTACGCCTATCCAGCCAGTCAAGGGATGAGTAGTATTTTGCTATCGCAAAATCTCCACTCTTAAACCCTTGACTAGCTGGATTTTTGCCGTGTGACGGCTCAGAACCTCTGTCACAGGTTGAGTGGGGGGAGTTCCAGAGGGGGAAAGCCTTTGGACACCTTGCGGGACTTCGGGCCAAGTTGGCCCGAAGTGGAATTGAATTGTGAAGTCAAGGAAAATACTATATAATTAGGCATGAAGTAGAAACAAACCGGAATTTTGTGAGGATTGAAAATGAAAATATTTTTTTGATTGGCGGTACAATGGGAGTAGGAAAAACAGCTACTTGCCAAATTATAAAGAAAAAATTGAACAACAGCGTTTTTCTTGATGGAGATTGATGCTGGGATATGCACCCATTTCAAGTTACCAAAGAAACAAAGCGAATGGTTATGGAGAACATCTGCTTTCTTTTGAATAATTATATCAAATGCTCTGCTTATGAAAATATTGTGTTTTGCTGGGTTATGCATGAGCAAAGCATTATCGACGATATTCTTTCACATCTGAATACTGCTAATGCCGTGTTCATCTTATATCCTTACTTTGCGATAAAAATAAGCATCTATATCATTCCTATTCTCAACAACAAATTCAACTTCAGCCATAATCTCCCCTCCCAATCCATCATACCTCCATCAGCTCCATGTAGCACAAACTCATTCCCAAATCACACCCATCCCAGCGGCCGGAATCAAGTTCTGGCTGGAAAAAAGGAATGGACCTCAGGTTCTGTGATTTGTGCAGGGTGTCGACAGGAGTTAGGAAGAAGGCCCGTGGATTTGGTGGAGCAAGTCTGATTTCCGAATCAGACTTGCAGGCGACCGAACTGAGTTTTTACCAAAAAACTCAGTGAGTAGAGCCGGTGCCACAAAATCCATGGGTATTCTTCCTTACGCCTGTCCCACCCGAAACCATGAGCAGAATCTGAGGTCCATTCCTTTTTTCCCTCCAACCCCTTCACCCCGCCGCATCCGCAAACGATGGTTCCTGAAACTTAGCGACTACAAAAAACATGATAACATAGAGCACAATATTGAAGGCAAATGGATACCTCCGGTCAACACTGGACATCAAACCAGCCAGATACCCAAAAGGTGATGCCAGCAAAATCGTGATCATGGTCAGAAGGCTGACAATTCGGGCACGCTCCTTAGGGTTGACGCTGAGACTCAGCATCGCCTCTTTACGTGGCATGAAAAGCCCAAAAGCAACCGCCTCCAAAAGAGTGTAAATCACAACTCCCCCAATCTGGCTGGGCGGTTGGAATATGATCAGCAGCTGACCTGCTATGTAGATTAATAAACCGATTGCCATGGGAACCTTCATTCGCAGACTGTCAAGCAGATTCTGGATCGCAAACAGGAATAACAGCATTACAAGTGCACGAAGAATAGGAAAATAAGCAAGGTATTGTTCGGAAATCTTTAAGTTCTGATTGATGTATAAGGACATAAAGTTTGTGTTGATCAGATTTGTGATCTGGGACAATACCATCACTCCCAGAGTCAGCAGTGTGCTGCGGCTCTTTGTAATAAGAGGCAGGACGTGTTTGTATTCACGGATCATGCTGCTGATGGGGACTGAACGGGATTCTGCCATTCTTTGTTTTCCCTGCTTTGTTTCTTTGGTATATTTTACAGTGATATATACTTTAAACAGCATTGAGACTGCAAACAGGAAATATAGAGCACGGACTACAGGAACCATAGTATAACGTCTGATCAGCGCGCCGGATATTGGGGCGAAAAATACGGCCAGAAGTCCGGCAATGGTTACCCAGGTGTGGATGCCTACTATGTCTTTTTGCTCTGCATCTTCTACCAGAAGGCAATACCATGCTGTCTGGTTGACCTGCTCAAAGCAGTTGAGAAGCATGGCTATAAGGAAAAAATAAAAGTTCTGGGATATTGCCCATACAAAACAGGCAAGAGACCATCCGATAAAATCTCCAATGTTGGTGGTAAGGCGGCGCCCCAGCTTATCTGTGAACAATCCTCCTGCAAAGGAGAAGAATACCTGAGCAATCATGGCAATGGATAATAGAAGGCCGATCTGACGGTCTCCTACTCCCAGAGCATACATATAGACTGTGGTAAATGGGGCTATGAGATTAAAAGGGATTCCCCAGAGAGGCTCGATTAGGATGCAGACCTTGGGGTTGCCTTTCAGTTGTATTAAAAGTTCTATTAATGGGTGTTTCCTGAATAAATGGGAAATCTTTGACATAGTTAACCTCCGCATAAGTTTAGATATTTTAGTTTATAACAAATAGTGTGCAATGTGGGGATTATAAATGCACCATTATCCAGTATACCGTCTTTCTTTCCCAATTTCCAGATTGTTTTAATTTAAATGTCAACTTTTTCACTTTTCGTTAATTTTCAAATTAAATGCAACCCCTTACAGCATCCCATTCCACAACGATTCTCCCATATACTAAAAAGATCCCGGGAACCAGGTTCCCAGGATCATCTCATCCATATTAATTGTAGATAAAGAAACTAATTACATCTCACCAAGTCCGCTTTCAATGGCTTCACTCATGGTCTTCATAGCCTCTTCTTCGTCTTCGCCATCACAGATTAAGTTAATCTCTGTTCCGCACTTAATTCCTGCAGCCATAACGTTTAATACGCTCTTAGCCACAATTCTCTTCTCCCCACACTCAATGATGATCTCACTTTTGAACTTCATAGCTGTCTGAGAGAGAACTCCCGCTGGTCTTAAATGTAGTCCTGATGGATTTACTACAGTCAGTGTCTTACTTAACATAGCACTATCTCCTTATCCTCTTAATTTATTATACTCCCTGTCGATCCTGTTAATCAGGTGATAGGGCTTCCCTATTGTTAATTTTATTACACTTAGCATTTTGTGTCAAGACAAACCCGTCTCTCTTCACTTAATTTTAATCTTCTGAGGCTTCCTCTCCCTCTCTTTGGGAGTAAACACAGCCACAATAATTCTGTCTGTATAGATTGTGTTCCTCTGATAATTCGATGGAACGCTTGAAACCATTCTTCTTTTTAAAATCTGATGGAAGATAAGCTACATGATATTCCTTAGCAAGCTTCTCTCCAATTTCATTCAGCTTATCAGCATTTTTTATTGGGCTGATAGAGAGCGTTGTTGTGAAATAATCAAATCTTCCGGCTGCTGCAATCTTAACAGCCTCCTGAAGCCGAAGCTGATAGCATTTAAAGCAGCGTTCTCCACCCTCTGGCTCATCTTCAAGCCCACTTACAATGCGGTAAAACTCATCAGGCTCATAAGCCCCTGTCTGCAGAGTAATAGGGTGGACAGGCTTTAACTCATTAATAAGCCTCTCCTGCTCTTTAGCACGTCTTAAATATTCCTGAGGCGGATAAATATTAGGGTTGTAAAAATACACTTCGATCTCAAAGTATTGGGATAAATACTCCAGCACATAACTGCTGCATGGTGCACAGCAGCTGTGAAGCAAAAGCCTGGGCACACGTTTCTGTTCTGTCAGTTCCTCAATCAGTTTATCCAGTTCCTTCTGATAATTTCTCTGGTTCATAACTGTTTCTCCTCCTGTGTATATAAAGCCAAACAGACGTGGATGCGAAAAAATCCCCCTCCTATGTGTTCAGAGGAACCGCATCTGCCATGCATGTCTTACCTTTCCGTTGAACGCATCTTTAGGGGATTTTCCTAAATCACTCCGCCAAACAAATGTGAAGGGTTGATTACAGGAAATCTCTGATCCGTTTGCTTCGGACAGGGTTCCTTAATTTTCTTAACGCCTTCGCTTCTATCTGCCTGATTCTCTCACGAGTTACATTAAACTCTTTCCCTACCTCTTCCAGAGTGCGGGGATGACCATCTTCCAGACCAAAGCGCAGCACGATTACCTGACGTTCCCGTTCCTTTAAATCACCGAGAAGCGCATCAATATGCTCTCTCAGCATAACAGACTCCACATTTCCTTCCGGAGTTAACACATTGTTATCTGCTACAAAATCACCTAAGTTGGAATCATCTTCCTCACCAATAGGAGTCTCAAGAGAAGCAGGTTCTCTGGCAATCTGCATGATTTCCATTACCTTATCCTCTGTCATGTCAAGAGCTTCCGCAAGTTCTGCTACAGAAGGCTCATAACCAAGCTCTAAGGTGAGTTTTCTCTGCATCTTGGACATCTTATTAATAGTTTCAACCATATGCACAGGAACACGGATGGTTCTTGCCTGATCAGCCAGAGCTCTTGTTACAGACTGACGAATCCACCAGGTAGCATATGTACTTAGCTTATACCCTTTTGTATAATCAAACTTCTCAACGCCCTTAATCAAGCCTAAATTACCTTCCTGAACCAAGTCAAGAAAGCTCATTCCACGGCCTGTATAACGTTTTGCAATGCTGACAACAAGTCTTAAGTTTGCTTCAATAAGACGATCTTTGGCACTGTCGTCACCATCTGCCTTTCTCTTGGCAAGAGACAGCTCTTCCTCTGCGCTTAAAAGAGGTACTGTACCAATTTCCTTCAGATACATGCGGACAGGGTCCTCTGTGCCGATTCCATCCAGAAGATCAATAGCATCAATATCGATATCCTCTTCTGTTTCTTCCTTAAATTCATCGTCATCATCAATCAGCAAAGTATCATCTGAAGACAAAAGCGCATCCTCTGTTAACTGCGAATCATCAATAGCCTGAGTTACTTCAATTCCACAATTTTCCAAATAGGAATAGATCTGATCCATTTGCTCTGTGGTCAGTTCATTGCCCTTAAAAAAGTTGTTAATCTCAGTTACATCCAGAGCATTGTTTTTTGTCTTTCCAAGTTCGACAAGCTTTCCCAGCTTCTCTAAAAAATTATCTTTTTCCACTTAATAACGTCCTTTCGCTAAGAAGTATATCTAAAAGCCTACACAACTTTTCATTATATACTACCGGGATACATATTTCAACATAATTCTACCGAAAAAGCAGTTTTACTGCCTTTTGGAAAGATTTCGCATGATCTGAATCTGTTTTTGCATATTACATATGTCAACCTCAGTCTGTGTTCCGCCATACTCTCCATCTAATACCCATCTGATGGGTTCATCTGAAATCATTTTTAAAGATCTTGTCCTGAATTTGTGAACATATTCATTGGGTTCCTCTTTTAAAAACATGTAATTCACAATGTTACTGAGATCAAGCGGTGTTTTAGGGGTCCTGATTAAAAGGACTTCAAACTCACCGTCATCTAATGCCACGTCCTGAGTAACCAGCCCTTTAAAACCGCCAACACTGATGGTATTAGTCACCATTCCGAATATAAATTCACCTTCCAGGGAAATCTCTTCACTTTCCACACGCATATGGTAGGATTTTATAGAAGTCAGGCTTTTTACACCTTCCAGCATATAAGCCTGATGACCAAGCATATTTTTCCTATCCTGAGAAGTCATATAGGCAACTTCCGTAAATGCTCCAAATGCAGCGATATAAACAAAGTACCGATCTTTACAGAAACAGCCGATATCAATAGGGAAGGGTTCTCCTTCCACTACTGCTCTGGCTGAAGCCAGCATATTTTTAGGAATTTTTAAACTGGAGGCAAAATCATTAGTGGAACCGGCAGGAATATATCCTAAATATGGAAGCCGTTCCAACATCATAAGACCGCTTATGGTCTCATTTAGAGTGCCGTCTCCACCACTGCAGACTACAATATCTGCATCCTGTCCCAGTTCATAGGCAGCTTTTACTGCGTCCTTTGGTCCCTGAGTTACATGAACCTCTATGCGGTATTCTGCTTTAGTAAAAATATCCAGAATGTGCATAAGCTGATTTTTAATCTGTGCCTTTCCCGAACGGGGATTAAATATAAACACCATTTTTTTCATTATAATCACCTTATCAACTTTGTATACGCCAGAAATGCTCCTGGTAAAGAATAAGTCTGTTTCAGCTCCTCCGGTGTCACCCAGAGATAATCCGCTTCTGTTACCTGAATTTCATCATTAAGTGTCACATAATAACCTGTCATATGCCACTCTACATGGCTGAATATATGTTTTGCTTTATCTAAAGGAGTTACATTATTAAGAGGAACATGGCAGAGTCTGGCAGTCTCCTCCGCAGTCAGATGTCCTTCCACATTGGGAAGCTCATATAGTGAAGCCAATAAACCTGTATCCTTCCTTTTCCGAATTCCAAACCTGTCCTTCAAAGATAGAATTAATACAGTTTTATTCTCGATCTTCCTCGGTTTTTTCGGTGTCTTAACAGGAATCTCCCCTGTAAGCCCGTCCCTTTTTGCAATACAGATAGAAGCTAGAGGGCACTGATCACAAAGAGGTGCACCATTGGGCACACAGACAATTGCTCCAATCTCAATCAGCCCCTGGTTATAGGAGCTGGCATAATCTTTTGGCATAACAGACAAAAGCTGTTGCTCCATATTAGTTTTCACAGACTGCTTTAAGATATCCTCTCTGCTTCCAGTTACTCTGGAAATCACCCGAAGCACATTGCCATCTACAGCAGGAACAGGAATTCCATAAGCAATGGATGCAATAGCGCCTGCAGTATAGGAACCAATTCCAGGCAGTTTTTTCAGTTCCTCATAAGAATCAGGAAGAATACCATCATACTCTTCCATCACCATCTGTGCTGCTTTTTTTAAATTCCTTGCTCTGTTGTAATATCCAAGACCTTCCCACAGCTTAAGGAGCCTGTCCTCTTCCACCAGAGCCAGCTCCTTCACTCCCGGAAGAGCCGTAATAAAACGATGAAAATATGGTTTCACAGCTTCCACACGGGTCTGCTGCAGCATAATTTCCGAAATCCAAACAAAATAAGGCTCCGGATTATCCCGCCATGGCAGGATTCTGGCATGTTGTTCATACCACGCAAGAAGCGGCCGCTCTATAGCTCTTAAACGTTCAGTCTGGTTAAGAGGCTGCTTCTCAGGCTCCAGAACCTGTAATCTATCGTAAAATGAATTTCTGCTCATAATTATACATACCCGTAGATACCCCGGACAGAAACCTCTCCGGACACTACCTGTTTTACCTTTCCTTCCGATATCTCAACCAGCAATTCCCCGGTGCGGTCAATTCCCCTTGCAATTCCTGTATAGGAATCAGCACCTGCCAGAACCTTTACTTCTCTGTTTAAGTTGACCATATGCTTATTATAGACACTGATCAGGGGTGTTAAATCACCTGCGCTGATAAAAATATTGTAATACTCTTCAAATGCTTTCATAACAGAGGCAATCAGCCGGCTGCGGCTGACTTCACTGCCTGTTTCCAGACGTATGGAGGTGGCTGTCTCACTTACCTCTTCCGGAAATGAGTTCATATTCACATTAATCCCCATTCCCACCACTATGTAATGGATTCCCTCCAGTTCAGCACTCATCTCTGTGAGAATTCCGCATATCTTCTTAGAACCTGCCACCAGATCATTGGGCCATTTAATCAAGGTGTCAAGACCTGTTGCTTCTTTAATTCCATCGTGGACAGCCAGGGCTGCAACAAGGGTTATTGCTGAAGCTGAAGCAGGCAGCATGTCAGGGCGGAGAATCAAACTCATAAACACACCGGTTCCATTAGGAGACTCCCAGGTTCTCCCCCGCCTTCCCCTGCCTGCATTCTGGCAGTCAGCAACAACAAGGCTGCCATGAGGTGCTCCCTCTTCCGCCATTTTCCTGGCTCTTAAATTAGTGGAATCAATGGTTTCGTGATACTCCACAGGTTTTCCAAAATTGGTTAAAATACTGCTTTCGATCTCTGCTTTATTTAACAGATCGCCGCTTTCTTGAAGATGATAACCTTTATTCCTGACTGCTTCTATCTGATAACCATCTTCTTCCAGCTGTTTTATAATCTTCCATATAGCAGTCCTTGATACATGAAAACGTTCACTGAGCTCCTGACCGGACAGATAGCCTCCATCTTCCTTCAATAGCCTTAAAATTTCAGATTTCAACTTCTATCACCCCCACCAGATGCTTATAGCACTGACCACTGTTAAGGCAGCCAAAAGTATTGCAAACAGGAGAGTCACAATCCCTGATATCTTTCGCTTTTTATCCCGTCCACCTACACGAATCTTATGGATGCCATTGATCAGATTCAGGGCTGCTGCAAGGAAGAATATAATAGGAAATAAAAACATATTCTCCTCTGGATTTAAAAACGAAATAATTGCAAGTACCACAATTAAGATACCCACTGCTATATGAACGATATCCAGTATCAGTGCACTGCTTCTTGGATTTCGTATGATTGGATTTTTAATTCTCTCCTGTTTGTGCATTTCCTATTCTCCTAACGTAGCTACCATAATCGCTTTAATGGTATGCATTCTATTCTCTGCTTCGTCAAATACAACCGTCGCATGGGCTTCAAATACCTCTTCTGTTACTTCATTGCCCTTTACTGCAGGCAGGCAATGCATAAAAATGGTTGTATCCTTTTCTGTCTTCGCCATTAATTCCTTATTCACCTGATAGGGCTTTAACATTGCCACACGTTCTGCAGCCTTGTCCTCTTCCCCCATAGAGCACCATACATCTGTATAGATTACATCAGCGCCCTTTACATCATCTGTATTCTCTGTAAAATGAATGGCACTGCCGCTTGCATCAGCATAGCCCTGACAAAGAGTTACAAGCTCTTCCTTTGGCCACAGGCACTTTGGTGCGAGAATTGTAAAATCAACGCCCATTTTGCTCATGCCGATCATCAGGCTGTTAGCCATATTGTTGCGGCCGTCTCCTGCATAGACAAAATGAAGTCCTTTTAAATAGCCAAAATGTTCCCTCATAGTTAATAAATCAGCTAAAATCTGTGTTGGATGATAATCATCCGTTAAACCATTCCATACAGGAACTCCTGCATATTCTGCCAGCTCTTCTACGGTTTTATGCTGAAATCCGCGGAATTCAATTCCATCGAAAATCCTTCCAAGAACTCTGGCTGTATCTGCTACACTCTCCTTATGACCCAGCTGAATATCATCTTTTCCCAGATATTCAGGATGAGCTCCCTCATCAACTGCAGCAACAACAAAAGAGCACCTGGTCCGGGTGGACGGTTTTTCAAAAATAAGAGCTATGTTTTTGCCCTTTAAAGACTCTCCGGTGATTCCTTTTTTCTTCTTCGCCTTTAATTCAGCAGCCAGGTCAAGTAGCCCCTCAATTTCTTCCGGTGTATAATCCTTAAGTGTGATAAAATTTCTTCCTTTTAAATTCATAAAATATTCCTCCACTTCATCTTTCTGTATTTTTATACACCATTATAGTATAACATGCATAATCATGCAATAGTTTTCTCTTCTTTTTTTACTACCTTACTATAAGGAATCACCTCTGTCAAGTAAGGGGCTCGCTGCCTCCCGGGCATGGAGCTTCTTAATAATGCGCTGAACCAGCTGATCTACTGTATAAACCTGGAATCTCTTAATTCGCAGGCGTTTTGCCAAATCCTCCAAAATAGCAAGATACATATCTTTATAATCCCAATCTTCCTTTAATTTAAACTTTACAGCCAGCTTGGGAAACAGATCCTCTGTAAAAGCGCGATAGCCAGTTAAGGATTCCATTGTGTCCTTATCCAGAAACTCTTCCATATATATTTTAAATAATTCAAGCTCTGACATCATCTTGTCAAAATAGTAAGGCTCAGACCCCTGTGCATCAATATAATATATACGCCCGGCTAGTCCATATAAGAACCGCTTGGCATCAAAATATCCAAGAGTCATATTTTTTCTGCTCTGTTTTTTGTCAAATTCCAGTATGCCGCCCAGATCCTGCCTTGGAGCAATGTGATAGACATTGGTTCCCTCCGGAATCTTCGTATCCTTTTCGCTGTCATACCCCCAGCCATAGATTCTTATGACAATCACATCTTCATACCCCTTATCCAGCAATACATTGAGAGGAACATTATTAAAACCTCCCCCATCCATATAGCGTTTTCCGCCCAGCTTCTCATTCTTAAAAGCCAGAAAATAAGCGCTAGCAAGCAGCATATCCTTGACAGAGCCCGGTTCACCGCTTCTTACATCAACCGTTAATTCCTTTCTGTCTGACACGGAATAGGTGATGGCATACAGTTCTCTCTCTGAATTTCTGATCAGCTGTTCATCTCCTACCACCTCAGCTATAAGATTCTTTAAGGGAGAAATATCAAATCCTCCGCCTTTAATAATCTGCAGACCGCTGTTTAACACCTCCTGAAGATTGAGAGCCTTGAAATCCTTTTTCTTAAGGGCTTTTATGGTATCATCATTCACTGCCATAACCTTGGAATACTCAATGTTTTTCCAGATATCCTCCGCTTTTTCCAGATCATCCATACACATCAAAGCACCATTTAAGGCTCCTACAGAAGCTCCGGCAATTCCTTTTATCTTAACGCCTGCCTCCTTTAATGCTTTCCATGCACCAATCTGATATGCTCCCTTGGCGCCTCCGCCTTCCAGAACAATACCATATTCCTTTTCCAGATCAAGCTTTAACTCCATACCATTTCTCCTTTAGCGAAAAACGCAGCCAAGAAGAAAACTTCCTGCTGCGATTTTCAATGATGGATTCATGAATCCTGTTTCTTTATTTTACATCCTTAGGAATCTCTGTGATAGCGGATACCAGACCTGCTAATCCCTGAATCTCTGATGGAATAATGATCTTGGTTGACTTACCGTCTGCCACTACCTTCAGAGCTTCCAGACTCTTAATTGTCAGAACTGCCTGATCAGCACCTGCTTCACGGATCATACGAATACCTTCTGCATTGGCCTCCTGAATCTTAAGAGTAGCCTCAGCCTGACCTTCTGCTTCTTTGATTCTTTTCTCCTTTTCAGCCTCTGCACGGAGAATGGCAGCCTGCTTCTCTGCCTGCGCATCAAGAATGGCGGATTCCTTCTTACCTTCTGCAACAAGAATGGTGGATTTCTTCTCACCTTCTGCACGAAGGATGGACTCACGTCTCTCACGCTCTGCCTTCATCTGTTTCTCCATGGCATCCTGAATGGCTGCAGGAGGCATGATGTTCTTTAGCTCCACTCTATTAACCTTGATGCCCCATGGATCAGTGGCAATATCAAGAGTTTCTCTCATCTTGGCATTAATTGTCTCTCTGGATGTAAGAGTCTGATCCAGCTCCAGGTCACCAATGATATTACGCAGTGTGGTAGCTGTCAGATTCTCAATGGCCATAATGGGATTCTCCACACCATAAGCATACAGCTTAGAATCTGTAATCTGAAAGAAAATAACCGTATCAATTCTCATGGTAACATTATCCTTAGTGATAACTGGCTGTGGCGGGAAATCTGCTACCTGTTCTTTTAAATTCACACGTTTTGCAACTCTGTCAATGATAGGTATTTTAAAATGAAGACCTACAGACCATGTCTCCAAATAAGCTCCAAGCCGTTCTACAACAAGTGCCTGCGCCTGTGGTACAATTCTGATACAAGATGCCAGCAATGCCAGAATAACAACCAGCAATGTTATGAATAAAATAAATCCCATACTACATCTCCTCCCGAGCTTCGCTCACAATTAATTTCACACCTTTGATGTCTTTTACTTCTACTATAGTGCCCGGTGGATACACTTTGGCATCATCAAATGCCCGCGCTGTCCACTCCAGTCCATTTAAAACTGCTGTACCGGTTTCTTCTATATTATTCACCGTTACTGTGACTCTTGCGTGCTTTCCAACCAGACCTTCTGAGTTGGTCTTCACTGTTTTATGGTTTAAATACTTTAGTGCAAATGGTCTTGTAAAGAACAAAAGCACAAATGAAACAATTACAAACGCAGCCAACTGTATATTCCCATTTACTCCGGCAAGCGCCAGCAGAAAGCTTACCAGTGCACCTCCTGCAAACCAGATGGTGGTAAGAGCCATTGTTGCTGCTTCAATGCCCAGTAATATAACAAAAGCAAATAGCCAATAAATAGCTGTCATCTTATCTTTCCCCTTCCTATGTCAGTATCGACAAAGCTGCCAGACAATACTACTATTTGACATTATCATACTATATTTTCAGACATTTCACAAGATCTGTGTCAATAAAAACCTTACGATTTCCTGTCACTTACGAAACGACGCTGTCTTGCTGTCTCAAACATCAGTACTGACGCTGCCACTGCTGCATTTAAGGATTCCACTTCCCCCTTCATAGGTATTTTTATAAAACAGTCTGCCATAGAAGCAATTTCCTCTGTTAATCCGTTGGCTTCATTGCCAATTAAAAACCCTGTGTTATCATTATAATCCTCTTTTTCGTAATTATTCCTGCCATCTAAATGTGCAGCAAAAAGCCGGACCCCCTGACTCTTAATTTTCTCCAGAGTCCCCTTTAAATCTGATGTATAGATAAATGGCACACGGCAAATGGAACCCATGGTAGAGCGAATCACTTTCGGATTATAGATATCTGCAGTAGTATCATTCATGATGACTCCAGTAATGCCGGCACCTTCTCCTGCCCTTAGAATAGTCCCCAGATTCCCAGGGTCCTGAACAGTCTCCAGTATCATTAAAAATGCTGGTCCAGGCTGATTTAATATATCCTCAATGGTATAGGAATACTGCTTCACAAGCGCCAGAATCCCCTGGGGTGACTGGGTATCAGCCATTGTTTTAAATACATCATCACTGACTGTCTCATAACGAAAGCCTTCTACCAGACTTCTGTGAGTTTTCTCTTTTAAAAAGCTTTCCGAAACAAATACAGAATCTATTCTGTCTGCAGGCAGCTCTTTAAACATTCGAAGACCCTCTGCTGCAAAAAGCCCGGTTTCTTTTCTTGCCTTTGATTTTTTCATCAGGTTCATCACCTGTTTTACTTTTCCATTTGCACTGCTGGTTATCATCTCATTCCTCACCTGTTTTCTAAATTATCCAATTCCTCCAGCCATGCACGGCTTGCTGCATCGCTTGGCATCCGCAAATCTCCCCTTGGAGATACAGATACGGAGCCTACCTTAGGTCCATCAGGCAGACAGGAACGTTTAAACTGCTGGCTGAAGAATCTTCGGTAGAATGTTTTAAGCCATTTTAATATGATTTCCTTATCATATCTTCCATCAAAAGCCAGAACTGCCATACGATAGATTTTAGCAGGTCTGTATCCACGGCGGAGCATCTGATATAAGAAGAAGTCATGAAGCTCATAAGGTCCTACCAGATCCTCTGTCTTCTGGGCTATCTCTCCCTTTTCAGGAGGCAGAAGCTCAGGGCTCACAGGGGTATCTAAGATATCAAGAAGCACCTTCTGAAGCTCCTCTTCATTACATATATCTGCGTAATACTGTACCAGATGGCGGACCAGTGTTTTAGGCACAGATGCATTGACTCCATACATGGACATATGATCACCATTATAGGTAGCCCAGCCTAAAGCAAGCTCAGACATATCACCTGTACCAATGACCATTCCATTTAATTGATTAGCAATATCCATGAGAACCTGGGTTCTCTCTCTTGCCTGTGCATTTTCATAGGTAACGTCACGAATCTCAGGATCATGTCCAATATCCCGGAAATGAATCATTACCGCCTCTTTAATATCCACCTCAGACAGCTGTGCCCCCAGCTTCTCAGTCAGGAGACATGCATTCTGATAGGTTCTGTCTGTTGTTCCAAAGCACGGCATAGTCACTGCATGAATTCTATCTCTTGGATATTCCAGCATATCAAATGCCCGAACTGCTACAAGAAGTGCCAGAGTAGAATCCAGTCCACCTGAAATACCGATAACTGCATCGCGGCAGCCTGTATGGAAAATCCTTTTCTTAAGGCCTAAAGCCTGTATGGTTAAAATCTCTTCACAACGTCTGTTTCTCTCTTCTATATTGTCAGGAACAAAAGGCATGGAGTCTATAAAACGTTTCAGCTTCAGCTCTTCTATATTAAGGCTGAAAGGAACCATCACATAATCTGCTGCTTCTGAAGCAGGAAATGTGGACATTCGTCTCCGCTCATTGTTAATTCTCTGTAAATCCAGATCAGCATATATAGTTTCATTGGTAAAACGTTTTGATTCTGCTAATAGATTGCCATCCTCAGTGATCAGATTCTGCCCTCCAAACACAAGGTCCTGGGTGCTTTCCCCCTCACCTGCATTTGCATAAACATAACCGCATACAAGGCTGGCAGAATGACCTGTAATCAGGCTTCTTCTGTAGGCTGCCTTACCTGTTGTCTCATCGCTGGCAGAACAGTTGACTATTACGGTTGCGCCTGCCACTGCATGGCTGATGGAAGGAGTGCATGGCACCCAGGCGTCCTCACAAATCTCTGCTGCAATTACTAGCCCAGGCATATTCTCACAGGAAAAGAGAATATTAGTACCCATGGGAAAAGTCTGTCCCTCCCATTCCACCATAACAGGTTTTTCATTGCCAGGTTCAAAATACCGCAGCTCATAAAACTCAGAATAATTAGGAATATTCTTCTTTGGAACAATGCCAAGGACTCTTCCGTTCTGAATTGCAACAGCTGCATTATACAGCTTGCTGCCCCGCTGCCAGGGCATGCCAAGAAATACTACCATGTCCATTCCTATAGAAGCCTTCAGTATCTCTTTTAATGCCTCTTTTGCTCTAAAATGAAGAGCATCCTGTCCAAACAAATCGCCGCATGTATAAGCAGTTACAGCAAGCTCTGGAAACACCATAAGCTTTGTCTGTCTGGCTGCTCCTTCCTTCATAAGCTTAATAATCTGAGTCTCATTATAAGCAGGGTCTGCCACTGCCACATCAGGAGTTGCCGCTGCAACCCGAATAAATCCATCTTTCATCGCTCTATCTCCTGTTCGTTCTTATTATGACTTAGGAAGCCATTTTGCCTTAAGTGTATAAACAATATCCATCAGCATTGTGGTTGTCCATGTAATGGGATAACACCACATAACAGCCACAAAGCTTGGGAAAAATGGCATTAAAAGATTGATATAGATCATACGCAGAATACACATATTACCAACACCAATCAGCATGGATACCATAGTTCTGCCGCTTCCCCGAATGGTCCCCATTAAAATCTGGTGAATTGCCAGAGTCCAGTAAAAGGGAAGAAGCACCTTCATGGTCTCAATACCATAGTAGATTACATTTTCATCAGGGGAAAATATTCTTAATATCTTCTCAGCATTTGGAAAGAGAATGAAGGCAATTAATACTGTATAGCTTAAGCTGATGGCAATCCCCTGAAACACACCCTGCTTTACCCGTTTTTCCTGTTTGGCTCCTATATTTTGTCCTGTAAAGGTGGTTGCAGCCATACAGAAGCTCTGTAATGGAAGCATTGCAAAACCGTCCACCTTACCATAAGCGCCATACCCTGCCATAGCAGCTGCGCCGAAACCGTTAATATTAGCCTGTACAATAACATTTGACAGGGAAATAATGGACTGCTGAATTCCGCTTGGAATTCCAAGCTTTAGAATACGTTTCATCATCCGTCGGTCAATTCTTATTTTAGAGGGAATCAAACGGTATATATCATCTGTTTTTATCAGCGTATGAACAACCAGAACTGCCGATACTCCCTGAGCAATAACAGTTGCATAGCCCACTCCGGGTGTTCCCATTTGAAAAACAATAACAAAAACCAGGTCCAAAACCACATTGACAAGTGATGAAATTATCAGATAATAAAGAGGGCGTTTGGAGTCTCCCACTGCCCGCAGCACCCCGGCTCCCATATTGTATACCAGATTAAAAAGAGAACCACAGAAAAAGATTCGCAGATAGGATACAGAATTAGGCATTACCTCCTCCGGTGTGCCCATCCATTCCAGAATTAAAGGGGAAAGAATTACTCCTATAACTATAAGTGCAGCACCTCCGATGAGGCTTAATGCCATACAGGTATGGACAGCCCAGTGAAGCTTCTGCTCATCTTTTGCTCCATAATACTGAGATATAATAACGCCTGCTCCTGTTGCAATTCCCATAAACATTCCGATGATAAGATTGATTAAGGAGTTGCTGGAGCCTACTGCTGCCAGCGCTTCACTTCCTATAAAGTTACCGACTACAATAGAGTCCACGGTGTTGTACATCTGTTGGAATAGATTCCCAACAA
Organism: Hungatella sp. UBA5385; assembly: GCA_002409995.1. GTDB lineage: Bacteria > Bacillota > Clostridia > Lachnospirales > Lachnospiraceae > UBA5385. The sequence goes on from DHOR01000030.1 coordinate 86,307, forward strand.
GAAGCGGCATGGAAAATATTAACAATTGTTTCCATATTACCCCTTCAGTCATTGCCACCAGTTTTGTCTTCTGTTTTAATTCCACAAATAATCCTCCCTGTATTTCTCCTGAAGTTCTACCATATTTACCAATGAAATTAGTATACCTCGAAACGGAAAATCTAACAAGCCCTTTGATTTTTATCTAACAAGCCCTTTGATTTTTACGGTTTACTTTTTCTCCCAAATCGTGTAATATATTTATATCCTACTAAACCGATAAGAATTATAGGAGGAACTCTTATGGCAATGAAAATTTCTACCAAAGGAAGGTATGCTCTTCGAATGATGCTGGAATTTGCCCTGCATCCGGGAGAATGTACAAAAATCAATCAGGTTGCTGAGCGTCAGGGCATATCCGATAAGTATCTGGAGCAGATCGTAACTATATTAAGCAGAGCCGGTTATGTGAAAAGCATGCGGGGTGCTCAGGGCGGCTATTATCTGACTAAAGATCCGTCAGAATATACAGTGGGCATGATACTCCGTCTTACAGAGGGTAATCTGGCCCCAGTGGCATGTATGGAAGATGATACCAATCTCTGCAGCCGTTCCGGTATTTGCGCTACATTAATGGTTTGGGAACAGTTAGATGAGGCTATTAATAATGTAGTGGATCATATCACACTTGCCGATCTGGTGGAAGAACAGAAAATTAAGGATGGCTGTTGTCATGATACATGAATTTTCAAGAAGTGAACTGCTGTTAGGCACCGAGAATCTGGAAAAACTGGCAGAATCTACTGTTGCCGTATTTGGTGCAGGCGGTGTTGGCTCCCATTGTATAGAAGCTCTGGCACGTGCAGGAATTGGCCGGTTGATTTTGGTGGACAACGATACTGTTTCTCTCACTAATATTAACAGGCAGAGCATTGCCTATCACAGTACAGTTGGGCAATATAAAACTCATATTATGAAAAGCCGGATTGAAGATATTAATCCCAGAGCACAGGTATTCACCATAGAATCCTTTGTCCTTCCGGATAATTTAGTGTCTCTTTTGGAAGCTTTCGAGGGAACTATTGATTATATTGTAGATGCAATTGATACCGTAGCTGCCAAGCTGGCGCTGGTTGAATATGCACAAGAACGCTCTATTCCCATTATAGCTTCTATGGGTACAGGCAATAAGCTTCATGCTGAATTGTTTGAAATTACAGATATATCTAAAACCTCAGTCTGCCCTCTCTGTAAGGTTATGCGAAGAGAGTTAAAGAAGAGGGAAATCTATCATTTGAAGGTGCTCTATTCTAAGGAAGAGCCCCTTAAACCTATGGTAGAAAGCGAAGAAAACACTTCCAAGCGAATGACTCCTGGAAGTGTATCCTTTGTTCCACCTGTTGCAGGACTGCTGATTGCAGGGGAAGTTGTACGGGATATTCTTGATATTTAAAAATGGGGTTCGACCCTTTAATGCAAAGGGTCGAACCCCATTTTTAAATGTTCAAACAATTACAAAAACTTAGAAATATACCCCTGAATAAAGATAATTAATATAACAACCGGCAACACATATGTTACATACCCCTTTACCCATCTTGGGAAACGGAGTCCCTGGCCTTCATTGGCTTCTTTTAAGAATTTCTCAAATCCCCACCCATACCTGGAAGTACAAAAAGCAAGATAAGCCAGACTTCCAATAGGAAGCAGATTATTGCTGATAATAAAATCTTCCAGATCCAGTATATTGCTCCCCGGACCAAAGGGCATATATCCACTCCAGACATTAAAACCTAATACACAGGGTAATGACAGAATAATGATAACTATGGCATTATAAACCACTGCTTTCTTAATGGAGCAGCCTGTTAGATCCGTTGCAAAGGATACAATGTTCTGAAATACTGCAATAACAGTTGATATAGCAGCAAAGGACATAAAGAGGAAAAACAGACTGCCAATCAGCCTTCCTGCAGCCATATTGTTAAACACATTGGGCAGTGTTACAAATACCAGCTTAGGTCCCTGACCTGGTTCTATGTTAAAGGCAAAACAAGCCGGAAATATAATAAGCCCAGCCATAAATGCAACCATAGTATCCAGAATCAGAACGCTGATGGCTTCTCCTGTGAGCCTCCGTTCCTTGCCAATATAGCTTCCGAATATTGCCAAAGCTCCAATGCCGATGCTGAGGGTGAAAAATGCCTGTCCCATTGCAGCAAATATGACCTCACCAAGACCCGCTTCTTTTATTTTCCCAAAATCCGGTTTTAAATAAAATTCCAGCCCTGCCCTGCTGTTCTCCATAAAAACAGAATGTCCCGCCAGAACCACCATAAGACAAAGAAGACAGACCATCATCACTTTTGTAATCTTCTCTACTCCGCCCTGAAGTCCTCTTCCGCATACTGCAAAACAGCCGATGACTATTAAAATCATAAAGATCGTCATTGTAACAGGATCAGCCTGCATATTTCCGAATACGTCTGCTACACCATCTGCATTAAGCCCGGTAAAATCTCCCTTTGCCATCTTTATAAAATAAAGCACCATCCAGCCAGCAACCGTTGTATAAAACATCATAAGTATATAATTGCCTGCCATGCCTAAATATTTGGTATAATGCCACTTCGTCCCATTTGGCTCCAGTACATCAAAGGACAATGCAATGCTCTTCTGGCTTGCACGCCCAACTGCGTACTCCATCACTACAATAGGAAGTCCAAGTGCAACTAAAAAAGCTGCATAGATCAAAACAAAAGCTGCGCCTCCATACTGTCCTACAATATATGGAAAACGCCATACATTGCCAAGACCGATTGCACAGCCTGCTGAAATAAGTATAAATCCCAGCCTGGATGAAAACTTTTCTCTTTTCATTCTTTTATCTCCTGTTATTATTAAAATTAATTAGAATCTTCTGCACAGTCATTAATTCCACAGTACAAAAAAGATTCTGTACCATTATAGCACAGAATCTTTTTAATCACTACACTAATGATTCAGCAAATTTCCGAATATTAGATGCATTTGCGAATTTTTTAATTTCCCCGTCTTTTACAACAACAAGAGTAGGAGCCTGCATAATACCAAGAGATACTGCCATGTCCTGATTTTCCTCTGCATCTATCACCTGATAATCCATATCCTTTAAAAAGTCTATGGCAATCTTGCAATTGGGACATGTTTTGGTAGTAAATAAATAGATTCCGGAAGGAATGCAGTTTCCTTTAAATTCTTTATCTTCTTTAACGCCCTTCACTGCATCTGCCACTTTCTCCGCTGCAGCACCGCCTTTTTTCAATACAGAATGGCCAAGATCATAGGTGGTACGGTTCTTGTACTCCTGAGTCTTTCCTTCATTCCAGTTCTGCACAGGGCGGTAGTAGCCGGTAATTCGGCTGTAAATCTCTGCCGGTTTTCCGCAGACCGGGCATAAATTATGCTCTCCAATGAGATAACCATGGTCCGCACAGATGGAGTAGGTTGGGGAAAGGGTATAATAAGGCAGCTTATAATTCTCTGCAATGGTCTTAACAAGCCTGGAGGCAGCCTGCCAGTCAGGCAGCTTCTCTCCTAAAAATGCATGGAATACGGTTCCTGAAGTATACAGTGTCTGAAGCTGGTCCTGAATATCAAGTGCATCAAACACATCAGAAGTATAATCCACTGGAAGATGGGAGCTGTTGGTATAATAAGGAGTATCTCCCTCTGCTCCTGCTGTTATAATATCAGGATATCGTTTTTTATCGTGTTTTGCCAGACGATAGGTGGTGGATTCTGCAGGGGTTGCCTCCAGATTGTAGAGATCACCATACATCTCCTGATAATCGGAAAGGCGCTCTCTCATATGATTCAGCACATCCTTTGTAAATTCCTGAGTGTTATGATCTGTTAAATCCTCACCCAGCCACTTGGCATTTAATCCAACCTCATTCATTCCAATCAGACCGATGGTGGAGAAATGGTTCTCAAAGGTGCCCAGATACTGCTTGGTATAAGGGTAAAGCCCCTGATTGAGAAGCTTAGTAATAACCTCTCTCTTAGTTTTCAAAGATCGGGCAGAAATATCCATCATATAGTCAAGACGTTTGTAAAAGTCATTTTCATCATTGGCCAGATATGCAATCTTCGGCATATTGATGGTTACAACACCCACTGAGCCGGTGCTTTCTCCTGAACCGAAAAAGCCTCCTGTTTTTCTCCGCAGCTCTCTTAAATCAAGGCGGAGGCGGCAGCACATGCTTCTTACATCACTTGGCTCCATATCACTGTTTATATAGTTTGAAAAGTAAGGTGTTCCGTACTTAGAGGTCATCTCAAAGAGAAGTCTGTTGTTCTCAGTATCTGACCAGTCAAAATCCTTAGTAATGGAATAGGTGGGAATTGGATACTGGAAACCTCTTCCATTGGCATCCCCTTCTATCATGGTCTCTATAAATGCCTTGTTGACCATATCCATCTCTGCCTTACAGTCCTTATATTTAAAATCCATTTCCTTACCGCCTATGATTGCGGGAAGCTCTGCCATGTCAGAGGGAACGGTCCAGTCCAGAGTAATATTGGAAAATGGTGCCTGCGTGCCCCATCTGCTCGGCGTGTTAACACCATATATAAATGCTTCTATGCATTTTTTCACTTCTCCGTAAGAAAGATTATCCACCTTTACAAAAGGAGCCAGATAAGTGTCAAAGGAAGAAAATGCCTGAGCTCCTGCCCATTCATTCTGCATAATTCCTAAAAAGTTAACCATCTGATTGCAGAGCACTGATAAATGCTTAGCAGGAGAGGATGTGATCTTCCCTGTAATTCCTCCAAGCCCTTCCATCAGAAGCTGCTTTAAGGACCAGCCTGCACAGTAGCCTGTCAGCATGGACAGATCATGAATATGGATATCAGCGTTTCTATGAGCGTCTCCAATCTCCTGATCATAGATTTCAGACAGCCAGTAGTTGGCAGTTACAGCACCTGAGTTGCTTAAAATAAGTCCGCCTACAGAATAAGTCACTGTGGAGTTTTCTTTTACTCTCCAATCTTCTACTTTTACATAGCTGTTTACCACATCTTTGTAATCCAGAATAGTGGCATTCATATTACGAATCTTTTCTCTCTGTTTCCTGTATAGAATATAAGCCTTTGCCACATCTGTATAACCAGCCTGCTCCAGCACCCGTTCCACACTGTCCTGTATATCCTCTACAGAAATATGTCCCTCTTTCATCTTACCCTGAAAATCCGCAGTAACACGAAGAGATAATAATTCTAATATCTCATTGTTATAATCCTTTTTCGTAGCTTTAAAAGCCTTCTTTACTGCCTCTGTGATCTTAACCAATTGAAACTCTGCGATATCCCCATCTCTTTTCAATACCTGAATCATTGTAAACCTTTCTCCTTTCATCACTACACTCTTTTCCTATGTAAAAATGAATCCGTGCTTATTATAACAGAGCTAAAGCAAAAACACAATATATAGTTCTGCTATTTATTGCAAAACTACATATTGTGTTTTATTATGTTTTCTTATAGGTTTAGGCTCACTTATTATCTGAGTCTGAAATGTCCGTGAGAGACGCATACAGCTCTACAGGAACATAGGCGCAGACTTGTATTCCTTCATCTAAATACTCTTCCTTTAGAAGCTGGCCGTATTTGCGGATCATCTGAATTTTCCCGGCTTCATTGTAAGGATATATCTTCTCTATATATATCTTCTTACTTCTTAAAATACTTTCCAGAAGGTTCTGGAGCTCATCAAGCCCTTCTCCTGTAAGCGCGGAAATCTTTACCTGATGATCAGAGGTAATATCTCTTAATATTACATTAGAATCCACTTCATCTATTTTGTTAAATACTGTGATGATCTCTTTATCCTTAATTCCCAGATCCCGCAGTGTTTCGTAAACAACATACATCTGCATGTCCATCTGAGGATTGGAGCAGTCCACAACATGGAGTATAAGATCACTGTATTTGGCTTCCTCCAAGGTGCTCTTAAATGCCTCAATGAGATGGTGAGGAAGCTTTCTGATAAATCCTACTGTATCAGTGAGAAGAATCTGCTGCCCTCCGGGAAGTGTCAGATTCCTTGTTGTTGGGTCCAGTGTGGCAAACAGCTTGTCCTCTGCCAATATATCGGCATCAGTGAGTTTATTCAGCAAAGTGGATTTACCTGCGTTGGTATAACCTACAATGGCAGCAACCGTGGTATGGTTTCTGTCTCTCTGCAGTCTGGTTACTTCTCTGTGTCGTTTTACACTCTCCAGCTCACTTTTCAGCTGTCCGATTCGTTCATGAATCAGCCTTCGGTCCATTTCCAGCTTTTTCTCACCAGGTCCTCTTGTACCGATTCCGCCTCCAAGCCTTGATAATGAGCTGCGAAGCCCAACAAGTCTGGCTGAGCGGTATTTTAACTGGGCAAGCTCTACCTGAATCTTGCCTTCTCTGGTGGTTGCTCTGGAAGCAAAAATATCAAGAATTACCATGGTTCTGTCCATAACCTTGGTATCCAGCGCTTCTTCTAAATTCCTAAGCTGGGCAGGAGAAAGCTCATCATCGCAGACAACGCCTGTTGCTCCCAGTTCCCAGACTCTGTTTCGGACCTCTTCAATTTTTCCTTTTCCCAGATAGGTCCCGGGATGAATGCGTTCTCTGTTCTGAATGATTTTATCTAAAGTAACTGCACCTGCAGTTTTCACCAGTTCCTCCAACTCACTGAGAGAAGCTGCTGTATCATCATTATCATCCGTGCTGACCGCTATAAGAATCACCTGTTCTTCAACTTCTTTTAATTCAATTAATTCAGCCATATATCCTTCCAATCATTATCTTGTTTTTAAAAATTCCAGCTCTCTCTCAGCTTCTTCATCATTGCCGGCTGCAGAAAGATACTGTTCCATTAGTTCCCGGGCTTTTGTAAACTCACCCTTGTATTCATATGCTACAGCCTGATTATACATAAGCTCAGGCACACTGGAAGCATCCTCCATAGTTAATCCCTGGCTGTAATATGAAATGGCCGCATCATAATCCTTTTCTTCAAACTTACATAATCCCATACGGTTAAATAGCTCCGCATTTTGGATTCCTTCACTGTTTGCAGCTTCATAGAGAGCCATCGCCTCATCTTTTGCTCCCTGAGCCTCCATAGCAGATCCTGCTGCCAGAAGTGCCTGTAAACGTCCTGGTGCATTTTTATCTGTATCCAGCTCTGCAGATCGTTTATAATCCTCCATGGCTCCTGTATAATCTCCAGTTAGAGCTCTTGCCTGACAGCGGAGATTGTAATACTCAGGCAGTTCTTTATCCACCTGAATCAGTGCACTGTAAGTGTCAGCTGCTGCTTGATAATCCTTTAAAAGATATTCTGCCTCAGCACGATATTTTAATACATCAATATCAAAGGCACCTACAAGTCCTTTTGATTTCTCGATGGCCTGATCAAAGGCTGTCACAGCGCCTTCATAATCACCTGTATTAAGCGCTTCGATTCCTGCGTCTCTGTAAGTATGTTTGTTCTCGCCTTTTCCGCAGCCTGTTATCATTACAAATGACAATCCAAATGCTGCTGCAATAGTTACCGCTTTCCTCATTCTGCTATCTCCTGCTTTCAGCAAAATTACTGTCTCCCTGTGCTGCCAAGTCCGCCTCTGTCCTCATTCTCAAGCTTTTCAACTGCTGTAAATTCCAGTACAGGCTGATGTTTCATAATACGGAACTGACAAATTCTGTCGTTTACATGAATCTCAGTATCTCTCAGTGCATAAGCAGGGAAAAACCACTGATCATTATCACCGCAGTATGTTTCATCAACAATCCCCATACTGTTGGTCTGAATCACTCCATAAGTTTTAAAGGTGCTGCTTCTTGGCACAATATGAGCTTCATAACCTGTTGGAAGCTCCATGGCAATTCCAAGGGGAATCAGTTTAAACTCTCCTGCCTTCAGCTGAATCTCCTCTGCTGCACGCAGATCAATCCAGTCTGATTTCCCATCTATATAGCGTAATTGTTCGATTTTATCTGATAAATATTTAATTCTTATTTTCTCTGCCACTGGCTTTCCTCCTGAGGGTCTGTAGAGATTCTTTATGTTTATGTCATCTACATTCTGTTCTTTTTATTGTTTTATTCTTTTGTTTCCGCTGCTTCATTTTCTAGTTCTTCTATTTCCGCAGCTTTAGTTTCAACAACTTCCACTTCTGCTTCTTCTGAATTTTCTGCGTCTTCTAAATTTTCAGTCTCTTCTGCATCTTCAGTTTCTTCATCATCTGCAGCCATGTTCGTTACTGCCGCTTCCTCTATACCATCCTGTCCCAACTGCACAGTCTCTCCACCCGGAAGCACCACAGTTGCAGGAAGCAGATCACCGCTTTCAGAAAGCTCTTCCTCCACCTCCATGCGTATCTCGGCCGCAGTCTCCGGATCAGGCACAGGAAGATTCTGAGTGGAACCAATTCCGAATCTGCGCAGGAATTCCTCTGTTGTAGCAAACAAAGCCGGACGGCCCGGCGCATCGAGACGGCCCACTTCATAGACAAGATTATATTCCACCAGACGATTGACTGCATGGTCTGATTTTACACCACGAATCTTCTCAATCTCCAGCTTGGTCACCGGCTGTTTATATGCAATAATGGACAGTGTTTCCAGAACAACATCTGTCAGAACCTGCTTCTTAGGAGTGGAGGCAACACGGATTAAATTCTCATAATATTCCTTCCTGGTGCACATCTGGTAGCTGTCCTCCAGCTCAATAATCTGCATACCATGAAGCTCTGAATCATACCGCTTCTTCAGCCGCTCTACAGCATCCCGGGTTTTTTCTTCATCCTGGTCAATGGCTGCCGATAGCTGCCGCACCTCTACAGAGTTGCCCATTGTAAAAAGAACCGCCTCTATCACAGCTTCCCATGACCGTTCTTCTTCCGTAATATTCCTTAACTCATCCATTGGCAGCTTTTCCTGGTCATCCCACATATTCTTCATCTTCTATATCCTCTGTTTCGTCTTCCCATAGTCTTAAACTGCTTATGTATCTTCAATATCCGATAAATTCAAATCCTCCTCCTGACCTTCAGGCTCCAGAGTTTCAATCAGCATATCATCAAATAAATCTTCCTGAGTCAAATGAATCTTACCAATCTTCATAAGCTCCAATATAGCCAAAAAGGTTACCACTACCTCTAACTTATCCGCCTGTTTCTCCAGCATTGCCCGAAATGAAAAACGTCGGTGAGTTCGTGCATAAGACATTACCGATGTAATCTTCTCCTCAAGGCTGACAGGTTCCTTCGTAATGGTCCCAAACCTGCTTCTTACAGGGTCAATTCTATCTGCCGTCCGCTTCATCACTGACCGGAAAACCTCCTGAAGCTTTGCCAGAGTCAGACCATCCAGAAGTCCGTCAAGATCAACTGGAGGCTCATATTTTGCCACTTCAACAGGAACTGTTGGACCTTTATAAAGAAGCCTGTCCGCTCCTATCTCCCGGTCTCTCAGTTCAAGAGACATATATTTATAATACTTATACTCTAAAAGACGGGCTACCAATTCAGCTCTTGGGTCCTCCTCTTCTCCCTCCTCATTGACTTCCCGGGGAAGAAGCATCTTAGCCTTAATGTCAATCAGGGTGGCTGCCATCACAAGAAACTCACTGACAATATTTAAATCCTGAGTCTCCATCTGATTTACATATTCTAAGTATTGCTCTGTGATCATTGCAATAGGTATATCATAAATATTAACTTTATTCTTTTCTATCAAATGTAAAAGCAAGTCCAGAGGACCTTCAAAATTCTCTAATTTATATGAAATTCCCATTCCAATCTCCATACTTTCTACCAGATGCATACTGATACTCAGTATACCAAATCCCGACTTATCTGTAAATACATGGCAGCTGTTGTATCAATCATTTCGTTACAGTTGAGCCATGCCATTCATAATTTGGCAGATGATTTACCACAAAGCTTGACAACCACAAGCTGCGGCTTATTATTCAGCCGGATATTAACAGAATGGGTCCCCAGTCCACGGCTTACGATCATATGGGAATCCCCTTTATGAAATGTCCCTGCGCACCAGGGCAGAAAGAACTGAAACTGGGGAGTCATAAGACCGCCTAAAAATGGAATCCGTATGGTTCCTCCATGAAAATGACCTGCAAGTGTTAAATCTGCTCCCCACTTTTTATAAGCATCAAAATAAAGAGGGGAATGACTGAGAAGAATATGAAACCGGTTCTGCTCCGGTGTCCCTATTTTCTCTGTAATCTCCTCCGCATGTAAATGATCTGGCTTAAAGTTCAGATAAAACCGTTCCTCCAGGTCCATACCTGTGATAGCAATATCGCTGCGGAAATATTCTGTTCTGTCAGAGAGAACCATAACTCCCAGCCTCTGAAGCTGTTTTACATACTCCTGATACTGTCTGCCGTAGATATGGCGCTCTCTTCTCATTCTAGTCTCATGATTGCCGTTTCCATAATAAACAGGGTAGCGTTTCACCAGTTCCCTAATCAGATTTAAGGATACTGTTGTATCCGCCTTTCCCCTGGTAACCATCATATCGCCGCCAATCAGTACAAGATCAGGATTCACCTGATGAATTGCTTTAATAAGTCTTCGGTTGCCTGCTCCAAACTGATGGTCATGAAGATCGGAAAGAAATACCATGGTACATTTCTTTCCGATCTTATCTGTCTCTATAACAACAGGTTCTACAGATATCTGCTCCCTTTCATATCTGGAACGCAGGAAAAGTCCCACTCCAGCCAAGGCAGTAAAACATGCAGCACCAATAAACCGCTCTTTCCTCATTTACCTACCGTTCCTTTTCTTTGCTGTTTTCCATCATACACTGAATGGCAGTCCTGAGTCAAGTCGGTTTCCTTCTCCGGCCTTTTTAAAATTCTAATTATTTTTTCACCATGTATTCAATTAAAAGACTGGGAACTATGGCAAACAAACCAATGGCTATACTGAAGATAATTGTTCCCCAGTAATACCCGCTGTACCCCGGTTCTCCCACCTGCGGCGGAACATAGAAGGATAGTTTAAAAATGTTTACAACAACAATCAGAAAGCTGATGGTGTAAAACACAAAATTAATAAGATGTTTTTTCATAAAAATCTCCTTTTTTTATATTTACCTATAACATACTCCATTTATGGATAATATACAATAGTAGATATTCAAGGTTTAATTACATTAAGAGGTGACATAAAATGATTGTCTATGACAGACTTTGGGAAACCATGAAGAAAAAGAACATAAGCCAGTACTATCTGATTAAATACTGCAATGTAAGCTCTGGCCAAATCAACCGTATAAAGAATAACAACTATGTATCAACTCATACCATTGACATGCTGTGTCGCATCCTGGACTGTCAGGTATGGGATATTATGGAGTATAAACCAGATTTTATTGAGGTAAAGGAAACAGAGGACGACAGTGAACAGGAACTGCCTCACAATGACTAAATAAAGCCCCTTCTCGCCATGAGAACAGGGGCTTTTATAATTTTATATTACTGCAGCCACACACCATTGGAATCTACTGTATATCCGTCAGGAGTCACTCCGTTTTTCAGCATAGTTCCATCAGCACTTAGATAGAACCACTGATTATTGGCCTGAGCCCAGTAATTCGTTGCCATTGCACCGCTGGACCGGAAATAATACCAGGAGCCATTGGAAAACTGACGCCATCCTGTTGCCATCTCGCCGTTGGAATCAAACCAGTAATCAGCACCGTCAATTTTCAGCCATTCATTGGAAGCCTTAGTTCCATTTTCCTTCGTAAAGTACCAGGTGGAGCCTGACTTCTCCCACTTGGCTGTAGAACTGTTTCCATTCTTTAATGCAAAGCCATAGTCAAACAGAGCCTTGGTATCTGCATAATGAGTGGATTTACTTTTCATAATAACTGCAATCAGACGCACTCCGTCTTTTTCCACAGCTGTAACAAGAGTATTGCCTGCCAGTGAGGTATAACCGGTTTTGCCGCCTATAATTCCTGAATAATATCTGGCATCAGAAGGATAAAGCATCTTATGACCCATGGATACCTTCCTTGCTGCTGCATTCTTGGTAGCAGGGATCTCATAGCTTAAAGTTGATGAAACAGTACGGACTGTGCTATTTTGAAATGCTGCTTTTGCAATGAGAGCCATATCCTTGGGCGTTGTATAATGATTGGAATTATTCAGTCCGTTTGCATTGACAAAATGAGTACCAGTACAGCCTAACTGAGCTGCTCTGGAATTCATCAAATCTGCAAAAGCGCTCTGACTGCCTGAGACATGTTCTGCCAGTCCATTGGCTACCTCATTGGCTGATCTTAGCATAAGACCGTAGAGACTCTGCCGTACAGTCAGCTTGTCTCCTTCAACAAGACCCAGACTCACTGCCCCTGATTCCAGGTTGGTGGTAGCCTGCTTTGAATAGGTAACTGTATCGTCCAAGCTGCATTTCTCTGCAACTATCAGTGCAGTCATCAGCTTTGTAATGCTGGCAGGATAAAATCTCTGATCACCATTTTTCGAATAGAGAACTGTACCTGTAGCAGCATCCATAAGAACCGCTCCCTCTGACTGAATCTCAGGCTGAGCCACTGTTTGAACGGAAGCTCCAGTTCCTGCCACCTGGCTGGGTCCTGAACTTGTACCAGATTCTGGGCCTGTTAAGCCGGAACTGTTGGAGTTCCCTGAATTGTTGGGGTTATTGGGGTTATTAGGATTATCTGAATTATTCTGATTGTCTGAATTATCTGCTGCCCCCGGACCGCCGCTGCTTCCTGTTTGGGAAGAACCATTCTGTACTCCCTGAAAAGGAGGCACTGTAGCAACGACTCCATAAGACGGAATCGCTGTCAGAAGGCTGATAACAAGGGCTGCGCTCCATAATCTGCTGTATCTCTTTCTCATTCTATGTATCTCCTGTAATTTTTCAATAATGTTTTTCTCTCTGAACAGTATAGCACATATCAGAGAAATTTCCGCTTAAAATTTTCTTACAAAAAAATACCAATATATACCAGATATATTTTCCAATTAAGAAAAGCTGCTGTAAAGCAAATGATCACATTCACTCTGCAGCAGCTATATTTTCCTGTCACCTTTTTACAATCTGATAATAAACTCTTGATGTCACCCGATAAATCAGGTTGTAAAAGAAAGCAAAAACCAGAACCACACCGGCTGTACACACAACAAACAATTTCACATTGGTCAGATTCATAACTGCCAGCAGCCTTACAATCATAGGAAATGCAAATCCAATGTGAACAGCAGCAGTCATAAGGGGCAGGAAAAACATAGTCATAACCTGAGATTTTATAGAATCTTTGATCTCGCCTTCACTAAGCCCCACATTCTGCATAATCTCATATCGTTTCCTGTCTTCATACCCTTCCGAAACCTGTTTATAATATATGATCAAAACTGTAGCCATAATAAACATGGTTCCAAGAAAAATCCCTACAAAAAACATTCCTCCATAGAGAGCGAAATATCCCCCTCTTTCGATTTCCGCTGATTCCAGCCTTAATTTAACAGGAAGTCCTGAAAGCCTGCTTTCCAGAACCTCATAGAGCTTAACTGCCTCATCTCTGCCGCAATCTGCATTAAATGCAATATAATAGTTAGGGCTGGAACTATATTCTCCAAAAATCTCAGCCTGGCGCTCATCCATATATCTCATAGTCTCCATATCCGGCAGCACCACATAACGGATAGGCATGGTACCCATAGAATCAAAGCCATGAGGAATAGAATTCTTACCTCCGTCTATGGCATCAAATGTCCTTCCAAATATAGAAAAGGTATTATATCCATAAGGAGTTTTCTTTTGTAAAGCAAGCACCTCTCCCTGCTGTAATATCTCATTTTTCTTTGACAGTCTGTTGTAATCCTCCAGTGGCATAAAATACAGATATTCCAGGTTCTTGCTATAGTTTCTCATGTCTGCTGTTCCTGCATGAAAATGATCTGCCTCCTGTATTGCTGAAAATCCTATGTTACGATAATTCATCATATCCTCTGCAAATAAGCCTTTTTCTGTAAGAACAGTATTTACAATCTCATCTGCCATTTCCACAGTATCCTCTGAATAATCATACACTGTTATAATAAAATCCCTTATAAACCGGTTGTTCATCACATCATCCATTCCGGCATAAAGAGTAACTGTAGAAGACAGCATCACAAGTACTGCTGTAGAGAGAATACAGATTATAGACAGCCCTGCTGCATTCTGCTTCATTCGATACATCATTCCTGATACAGAGATAAAATGCTTTGTTTTATAGTAATAAGCCTTATTTTTACGAAGAAGTTTTAATATAGTAATACTTCCTACAGTAAATAGGCAAAAGGTTCCGATAATTACCAGAATCACAGCAGCAAAGAATACAAGAATAACTATGGTAGGCTGAGTGGTAGTAATTGACAGATAATAGGCGCCTCCCAGACAGATAATCCCTGCTGCTGTCAGCAATAAACTTCCCCTTGGCTCCCTTTCCCCCGCTTTTCCCTCCTGAATCATCTCCACAGGCTTCAGTTTATAAATTCTCCACAGATTATGGAGGAAAATTGCTGCAAAGATAAAGGCAAACAGCTTTACACAGTAAAAAGCAGCATCTGGAACAAAACTGAAATCCCAGGAAATGGTCAGATCCATCAATCTGTATAAAATAAGGGTAAACAGCTTCGTAAGAAGAAATCCCAAAGCCAGACCTGCGCCAAGTCCGGCCCCAAAGGTTAACAGTGTCTCATAACAAATCATTCTTGCCAGATGCTTTTTCTCCATTCCAAGCACCTGAAAAACACCAAATTCCTGTTTTCTTCGATTCATCAGGAAGCTGTTTGTGTAAAACAGGAAAAAAACCAGAAAAAAGCTGATGACATAATTGCCCAGAAGGAGGATCAAAACCATGGAACCGCCTCCCTCCATCTCTGCAAATCCGGGATTTCTTACAATGGAAGACATGATATAGGCCATCATCACAGAACCAATAACAGTTAAGAAATATGGGATATATAGCTTTCCATTTTTCTTCATGCTCTGAACTGCCAGCCTGAGATAAAATCTGTTATTCATAGCTGCCACCGCCTGTCGCTATCATTGTCAATGTGTCAGCTATTCTCTGATACATTTTATCCTCACTTAAATCAGCTCTGTATAACTGATGAAACACCTCTCCGTCTTTGATAAATAACACCCGCTTCGCATGACAGGCAGCACGGACACTGTGAGTAACCATTACAACGGTCTGCCCTTCTCTGTTAATGGTTTCAAAAAGTGCCAGCAGCTGATCAGAAGACCTGGAATCCAGGGCTCCTGTTGGTTCATCTGCCAGAATCAGCTTTGGATTCATAACAAGAGCCCTTGCCACTGCTGCTCTCTGCTTCTGTCCTCCTGATACCTCATAGGGATACTTTGTTAAAATATCCCCAATCCCCAGCTTCTTAGCAATGGGAACAACGGTTTTTTCCATTTCCTTATAACCTTTTCCTGCCAGAACCATAGGAAGAAAAATATTATCCAAAAGAGAAAAAGTATCAAGCAGATTGAAATCCTGAAATACATACCCAAGATTATCCCTGCGAAATGCTGCAAGCGCTCCCTCCTTCACTTTAGTAATGTTATTTCCGTCTAAAAGCACTTCCCCTGATGTCGGTCTGTCTAAAGCAGCCAGGATATTTAAAAGTGTTGTTTTTCCAGAGCCTGATTCTCCCATAACAGCTACATATTCCCCTGCTTCTACAGAGAAATTCACATTGGATAAGGCTGTGATCTGATTACCTCCAAATCGGGTGGCATAAACTTTCTTTAAGTTATTTACTTCCAGTATGGGCATATGCCTTACCTCCTTTCCCTGATGAAAGTATATCAAACCCAACTCTTCTCTTCCATCGATAGAGCTTACAATTCCTTTTCCAATCTTACAAAAATGAAAGTTTGAGATGGTTATTCTATTTTAAGGTCAATACTGCCTAAATACAGCTTCACCTTTGTACCATAGTCAGGTTTAGATTCAATTTCAATTTTGTGTCCTAAACGGGTCATAATTTTCCTGCATAGATAGAGACCGATTCCTGATGCTCTTTTTTGAATTCTTCCATTGTTTCCTGTATATCCATTTTCAAAAATACGCTGCAAATCCTCAGGCTCTATTCCGATTCCTGTATCCTCTATGATTAAATAAGGACCTGACAAATCTGTTTGTATGGAAATGGTTCCTTCCTTTGTATACTTTAAAGCATTTGATAAAATCTGTTCCACTACAAACTGAAGCCATTTTTCATCGGTCAGAACCTTACATTCCACAGGTTCATATTGAAGCCCGATCTTTTTATCGATAAACATGGCAGCATATTTATGGATTGCCTGACGAACAACTTCATCGAGCCGACACTGGCTGATGACCAAATCCTTACTATCCGACCTTATATACTGAAGAACCATATCTGCGTACTGCTCAATCTTAAAAAGGGAGGCCCTCAGCCTGTTGTAATCAGGGCCGTCGTTAATCTGCAGCATAAGGTTCATAGCTGCAATAGGAGTCTTAATCTGATGAACCCACATGGTGTAATAATCCAATACCTCCTGCTGTTTTTGCTCCTGTTCTGAAGCAAGCTTTCTCCGGGCTTCTGCCTGGCTCTGCAAAATGTGCTGATACTGCTCTTCTATTATATTACCGGGATGAGGCAGTACCTGTTCAAAGGTCTCCGGCTGGGATATTGCCTGCTGCAAAGCATTATACCGGTTCCTGAATTTATAAAAATCATAGCAGCCTGAGAGTCCACATGTTACAAGCCACAGCAGCCAGAAATAGAGAACTGCTTCTGCAGGCAGACCATAGAGAAATGACACGAAACCTGAAAGCAGGAATAAAACTGATATCAGAATTATTCCTGCCTTATGCATTCTTATATAAGCATCAAGCACAAGATAAAGCGACTTAATTTTCATGGAATTGTATACCCTGATCCTTTCTTAGTCACAATAAAATCCCCTACGCCAACAGTCTCCAGCTTTTTACGAAGCCGGTTAATATTCACGGTTAAAGTATTATCATCAATATAGCTGTCTGTTTCCCAGAGTCTGGTCATCACAGTTTCTCTGGTTACAAGCTTTCCCCTGTTCTCCATTAATACCTGCATTATGCGGAATTCATTTTTAGTCAACTCCGCTTTTTTCCCTCCGCAGATTACAGTTCCATTATCAATGTTCAGTATGGCTCCATTATGCTGAATCAAACGGCTCTCATTGGCAAAGTCATAGGTTCTCCTCAGCATAGCCTGTATCTTGGCAGTTAATACCCTCAAGTCAAATGGTTTGGCAATAAAGTCATCTCCTCCCATGGAGACTGCCATAACCACATTAATATTATCAGAAACAGATGACAGAAAAATAATAGGAATTCTTGATATTTGACGGATTTCACTGCACCAGTGGTAGCCGTCAAAGGAAGGCAGTGTAATATCCATCAGAACCAGTTGGGGAGCATATTCTACAAATTCATGCAGCACCTTTTTAAAATCCGTTATGCAATGAGCCTGATACCCCCATGTCTCCAGATGTTCCTTCACTGCGCCTGCAATATCCATGTCATCTTCAACAATCAATATTTTAAACATAATCCCCATCCTTTTTATCTATTATCATTTCATCATATCACCTATTTCTTAATATTTACCTTATATAAAAATTAAAAGACCCTGTTTTCAGTTGATTTTACTCTCCCGAAAACAGGGTCTCTCCTTATTAATCCAATTGTTCTCTATAATCCTTATCTATATCCTCCAGCCGGTCCATGGCCTGATTGAGAATATACACATGATCAAAAGCAAGAATCTCCTGATCATCGACATCAATTGCCGGAAGCAGCTCAGCCTCCGTATCTCTCTTCCACATAAAGCCCTGACGTTCATAGGTCTCTGTAATGCGGTAGCTGATAAATATATGTTCTTCTTCATTTTCAATAGTCAGGGCATAGGTTGCTCCATTGCTCAGCTCAGACAGCTTCTGTTTCTTCACCTGAAACCAAAGGGCTTCTGCCGCATCATCCCCTGCCTCTATGATATGTTCGGCCTTTGAAATTGCTGCCATATAGGAAACAGAGATAATTCTGGTTCTGGGATCACGTTTTACATCTCCCCAGGTATATATCTGTTCCAGACAGATATTCTCAAGCCCTGTCTCTTCCTTAAGCTCTCTGGCAGCAGCTTCCTCCAGAGATTCATCCATCTCCACAAAGCCTCCGGGAATCGCCCACTGTCCTATACAGGGATGATTCTTCCTCTTAATCAGCAGCAGCTCTGCTACTGTCTCTTCCTCTTCTAAATCCAAAGCAAAAATCAACATATCAACTGTAACAGACGGTCTTTCATAAATACCCGGCTTATATTCTGCCAAAAATTCCTTTTCTGTTAATCCATCTTCATTTCGCCGTTCCATAGTACGTTCCTCCTTACAGCAACTTAAAATATGACGGAATTTAATGCTCCCAGCACACCAATGCTGGCAAGTCCCATAATAATTCCAGCCACAATAACGCCTCCCATCACTGCCAGAACACTGGACTTAAAATCAAAATCCAGCAGGCTGGCTGCGAGAGTGCCTGTCCATGCTCCTGTTCCCGGAAGGGGAACTCCTACAAATAACAAAAGTGCCACAAACAGGCCTCTGCCTGCCTTGGACTGCAGTTTCTCACCACCACGTTTTCCCTTATCAAGACACCAGGTGAAAAATCCACCCATCAATGGTTTGTCCGCTCCCCACTCCAATACCTTTCTTGCAAATAGATAGATAATGGGTACAGGAAGCATATTCCCAAGAATGGCAATAATATAGGACTGCAGCAAAGGCAATCCCATAACCTGAGAATAGGGAATGGCTCCCCGAAGCTCGATCAAGGGCACCATTGAGATAAAAAATACCAGCATATAGCTACTTAGCATATAATAATCCTTTCAAATTAAAAACTGCAAAACAGTTCTCCATGATATCCATGGTTACAAAACCAATTAAAACCATTCCGTTGGTTCCGCCTATATACTATACACAAACTTTGTCTGGGTTACAACCATTTTATAAAAATTTAATCTATACTGGGGCTGGAAAAGGCTGATTATATGAGAAAGAAGCGCTATAAATTAATATCCTTCTATAGCGCTCCTTACAAAATAAGTATTTAGATGTGATTTGTATTAATTTATCTTTTTGCTGAAACAAGGTCTCTCCTTGATAAATTGTAACTTTCACAAGCCCTGACTGTCATAGCAATTTTCTCATAGCTTAACTCTCCCGGCAATGTACAGTCACTTCCCAGAATAAAACGCTTCCCTCCCGTCATAGTTATAATTTTATGTATTTCTTTTTCCAGTTGATCATAGCCCCCATCAATTAATGGACCGTGCTGATTATTTAATCCGCCCAGCAAAACTTTATTATGAAACAGTTTTTTTCCTTCTGTCAAAGAAATTTGACTTTCCTCAATTCCCCAATTCACTATATCACAAGGATAATCAATAAAACGTTCCAGTCTTACTCTAGGTTTACACATATGGAGTATAACGAATTTAGCTCCAGCGTCATAAGCAGCCTGAATTACCAACTGATCCAACGGAGCAATATATTTGGCATGTTCCTCATCTGTAAATCCATCTTCTTCCCCACCTAAGGCTGCATAATAAATTCCCTCTGCTCCAGCTTTTATAGATTCTTTAGCAATTGTACAAAGTGTATCAGCAATTTTTTTATAGGCATCCCATACCATAATGGGAGAAGTTCGTAAATGATATAACTGAGCAAAACGACCGATGGAATCATATTTAGGAATACCCAGAAGAGTATGTGAAGCTGATGCAACCACTCCGTGAATGGTAGCCACTGTGGGAGCATCTTTGCAATGAGAAACTACCCTTTTTATAACATCTGTCTGGCATTGGATAAAAGCTGCTGTATGGTCATATATTTTAACCTGCTTCCAGTCCCTGGCTGATTGAATGTTATGATCGCATGGATATGTACATTCATTCATAATTTTACAGATATCAGTCCTGGATTCGTTAAAATATTTAATATGAGTTTCCACTGCTGTTGTGCCGTAATATGCCTCTGGTTTGAAATGCATCCAAAAGCCTACTGGTACCCTATCCGTTTTCTCACCTGAAAGAGCTGCAAAAACACGTTCTCTCTTATTCATAGTAATCCTCATTCCTTTATCCTTAATTTTATATAACAAAATTTCACAGGCTATACTCCCAGATAGGATGATAAAATATCCTGACTTTCTAACAATTCTTTACCTGTTCCTGTACGTGTAATATGTCCAACTTTTAAAACATACCCACGATTGGCAATGGAAAGGGCAGATACCGCATTCTGCTCCACCAGAAGAATAGTAGTCCCCTGACTACGTATCTCCTGTATTAGTTCAAACATTTTTTCAGTTAATAACGGCGAAAGTCCAAGAGATGGTTCATCTAACATAAGAAGTTTTGGGCTGCTCATCAATGCACGACCTATAGCTAACATCTGCTGCTCACCTCCGGACAGAGTACCTGCCATCTGGCTATAGCGTTCCTTTAGCCTGGGAAATAAGTCATATACCCTCTGATAACCAGCCTCCAATTCATGTTTCTGGCGAATATATCCTCCCATTTTAAGATTATCATGTACTGTTAATCTGGGGAAAACATGACGTCCTTCAGGACATAAAGTAATTCCATTTTTCACCATTACATTTGCTTTGTGTCTTTTCTCTGCTGTAATATGTAATCCCTTATAAATAACCTCTCCGCTGCTCATGGGAATACTTCCTGCAATTGTTTTTAACAATGTGCTCTTCCCTGCACCATTGCTGCCAATAAGAGCCACAATTTCCTTCTCATAAACTTCTATATCAATGTCCCAAATAGCATGGAGGTTCCCATAAAAGGTATTTAACTTTTTAGCTTCCAATAACATGCTTAAAACCTCCTCTGCCTATGTAAGCCTCAATGACCTGTTCATTTTGCTGAACGTCTTCAGGGACTCCCTGAGCAATGAGTTTGCCATAATCCATGACATAAATATAATCGGATATTGACATGACCAGGCTCATATCGTGCTCTATCAGAAGTACGCTATAGCCCTTTGCTGGAAGCCCTTTGATAAATACTGCCAGCTGTTCTGTTTCTTGTGGATTTAATCCTGCTGCAGGTTCATCTAATAACAATAATTGGGGATCACTTACCATAGCTCTGGCAATTTCCAGTTGTTTTTGCACACCATATGGCAGACTGGAGCACTTTTCCATAGCATACTGCTCCATATCAATACTCTGCAGTACTTCCATCGCTTTTTCCCTTGCCTTTTGTTCCCCCAGCCGTTTTTTTCTTGTATTTAAAATTGCATCTAATCTACTATAGGTGATACAGGATTGATAACCTATTAAAACATTTTCCAATACCGTCATATTAGGAAACAGCTTCAGATTTTGAAAGGTTCTGGTAAGTTTTTTATTCACATATTCGTAGGGTGGAAGATTGGATATCTCCTCTTCCCGGAAAATAATGCTCCCTTCATCACATTCATAAAATCCGGTTAACAGATTAAAAACTGTGGTTTTCCCAGCTCCATTAGGACCAATAATACTTATAATCTGCCCATTTGATACTTCGAAGCTCATATCGGAAACAGCAGCTAAACCACCAAATGATTTGCAGATTCCATTAACAGATAATAATCCCATATCATTTGACCCCTTTCCTGTTCTTTATGTGTTTGGTTAAAACTGCTGTTTTCATACTTGCCAATTTACGGCCAGGGATAGTGCTTTCCCAAGATACGTTTTTTCCTAACATCATACAAATCAATAGTAAGCCATAGATTAGCATCCGGTACTTATCCAATCCCCGCAAAGCTTCTGGGATTACTGTTAACAGCGTAGCTGCAATTACGCTGCCAGGCATAGACCCCATTCCGCCCAGCACTACCATACTTAAAATAGTAGTTGAGAAATCTCCCACAAAAATGGTAGGGGAAATAAACAGCATATAATGTGCAAGCATA
The DNA here is from genome assembly GCA_002409995.1 of Hungatella sp. UBA5385. Taxonomy (GTDB): domain Bacteria; phylum Bacillota; class Clostridia; order Lachnospirales; family Lachnospiraceae; genus UBA5385. The sequence continues at coordinate 108,353 of DHOR01000030.1, forward strand.
GCACCTGCAGCACCTGCCATAGCTGCCGAAACTGCAAATGCAATTACCTTTTCCCTATGTACACGAATTCCCATTGTTTCTGCAGCAATTTCATCCTCTTTAATGGCTTTCAGATTCCGACCAAATTTTGAATTTAAGATATTGTGCAAAATGATATAGATAATAACAAACAATGTTAACGCTACAATATAATATTGACCTCCGGTCTTAATCTTTGTATTAAAAATTACAGGTCTGGGTATATTAACGATTCCCATAGGTCCTCTGGTAAGGGATACCCAATTTAATAAGATCAGACGTACCAGTTCACCGAAACCAACTGTACAAATAACAAGGTAACCACCAGATAGCTTTAAAGCCGGTATTCCAATAAACATGCCTACCATTCCAGACAAAAGTGCAGCTATTAAAACACATAACACCCATGGAATACCATAGTTGATACAAACCAGTGCAGACCCATAAGCTCCAATTCCATAAAAGGCAGCATGCCCCATGGAAATCTGTCCGCAAACTCCGGCAATAAGATTTAAGCTGCATGCCAAAATTGAATAAATACATACATAAACACATATTCGCAGTACATATTGGCTGCTTATTAATACCGGAATAGAATACAGAAGTATCATAAGAAGCAAAGTTAATATAATAGTTACGTATTTCTTTTGTCTCATAATCTCTGCCCTCCTATACTTTCTTTAGTACCTTTTTGCCCAGCAGTCCAGTAGGTTTGATAAACAATACTAAAATTAAGATTACAAATGCAGTAATATTACGATAATTAGACCCAATGTAAGCAGCAGTATAAACCTCTGTCAAACCTATAATCAGCCCACCTAAGACTCCGCCTGTAAACACACCAATTCCACCCAATACTGTTGATGCAAAGGTTTTAGTTCCGATTGCTGCTCCAATGGAGCAGTCAACACTCCGATAAGACATACAGCCCATAACCCCTGCAACAGCTGCTAATGCAGACCCGATAAAAAAGGTTAAAGACACTACATAATCCACAGAAACTCCCATGAGTTCAGTTGCTTCTGTGTCCTGTGCACAGGCCCTCATAGCCATTCCCATTTTTGTTCTGTTTATAAATAAGGTAAATGCGATTAGCAGCAGAACGGTAGTAACTACAATTACAATTTGTACTATAGTCACATTAAAACCTAACACCATAATTGCTTTATTCTCTGCAATGGTAGGATACTGTTTTGTTTCTGATCCCATAAGTAAGAAAAATAAGTTCTGAAGAACAATTGAAGTACCAATAGTACAAATTAGCATAGCAAACTTAGGACGGTTTTTAGCACGAAGAGGTCTGATAGTAATCCGCTCATTTACAGCTCCCAATATTCCTGTAAGTATGACTGACAAAGGAAAAGCCAGCAGCATTGGTATATGACAAAGTACTGCCAAAATATAAAACAGGTATGCTCCTACCATATATATGGTGCTATGAGTGAAATTAACTAATTCTAAAATCCCGTAAACCATTGAATACCCGATTGCAGTCAATGCATAGGTACTTCCTAATACCAGTCCATTTACTGTATATGCCAGAAAATTTCTCATACTGTCTCACCTCCATTAATTAAGGTATTTTCCTCTAGCCCATACACCGATTAAATTGTCCCTATATGCATAAAGTCCTTTAAGAGGATCTGCGTCAAGAAGAATTATATCTGCTATTTTTCCTGTTTCAATGGTTCCTGTTAAATCAAGAATTCCTAAAAGATCAGCTGCATTTTTTGTAGCAGAAGTAATAATATCCTTTCGTTCTATACCAGCTTCTTCCATATGAATCATCTCTTCCACAAAACTGCCCTGATTCATCATAAAACCACCGCTATCACGTCCAAATGCAAGCTTTACCCCCTGTTTATATGCATCATACAGCCGGCTCTTCTTTTCCCCAATAATAGCTCTGGCTGCCATTACTGTATCCTTTAACTGGTTATTCTCTTCCCCTAACAATGCATAATTGATATAAGGTTCAAAGGTTGGCACTACGTAGACACCATTCTCTATGATTTTTTCGTTGATTTCCGAATCCAGATATGTACTATGTTCTATTGATGCTGCTCCTGCTTTCACTAAAATTTCCATACCTTCTTTGCTGTGGCAATGACAAGCTGCTTTTCTATTGTGTTTAGCAGCTTCAGATACTATGGCCTCCAACTCATCAGGCTCCATCTCAACATTGCCTGGATTTTCGCCAGGTTTACCAAGCCCTCCGGTTACCATTACCTTTATAAAATCTACTCCCTCATGGATAAGGCTTCGCACTTTAGCCCTTGCCTCATAAGGTCCTGTAATATCTATCCCCGGTTCATGCCCCCCAATAACTTTAATAGGAGTGCCGGAGCAAATCAGCCTGGGGCCAATGATTTTACCGGAATTAATATAGTCACGCACTGCTAAGGTCTCTAAGAATCTCCCTCCGCAGTCCCTAATGGTAGTAATTCCACAACGCACCATTTTTTCAGCATTGATTACAGCATTGATGGTTAATGCACTATCACTGGCAGTAAAAAAATCAGCCATATGATGAGTTCCACACACCATTGTTATGTGTGCATGACAATCAATCACTCCTGGAAGGAGATATTTGCCAGTACCATCAATAACTCTGTCAAATCCAGACTGGCTAAGAGTTGTCCCATTCTCAGCCAAATCTTTCTCAGTAATAGTTCCCACAAACTCCAGTTTTTCATCAACAATCACTACTGACTTCACAGTAAAATGCCCTTCATTCCAGACATTTGCCGATTTTATTAAAGTCCTCATCTTGCCCTCCAATCCTTTTGTGGTTACTTATTAAGTTCTAACATCGTCCACTCGCCCTCACCCTGATACTGGAGAATTAAATATTCTTCTTCTGACTGGCGATTAATCCATTTATTGCCACCTGTTTTCCCCTTCCAATATTCCATAGATGACAGAGCACTGTATAAATCCTCTCTGTTATTTGCACCTTCCTTCAGGCATTGGGCAATCATAGCAGCACATTCATAAGAGTTCCGCTGATAGGCATTGGGAATATTTCCATCAATATCCTTACACTGCTGAATAAATTCCTGTACACCTTCGTCAGGATTTGCAGCAAAAAATCCTGTACTAACAAAAAAGCCTACCCCTGCATCACCAACTAGATTTGTAAAATCCTCTGTATACATAGACTGATTTCCAAGCCATTTTACATCTGTAAGACCTGCCTGCTTTGCCTGATTTAATATTGCAGCACACTCTACGTATCCCATATTAATAACAATTATATCCGGATTGGCATCCTTGATCTTTAAAACCATCGCACTGTAGTCTCTTACCTCTCCCTCATTAAAGGTTTCGGCTGCTACCACTTGGCATGGAACTCCAGAAGCACTTAATTCATCAACTGCTTTCTCCGCATGTTCCATAAACTGGAGACCTGCATCATTATTAAGAGCAATTAATGCTACCTTCTCTCCCTCCAGCTTCTGAACAGCATAACGAGCCATTAAAGCAGATTCTATTGGAATGGTCATACCACGTTGAAATGTACAATTATATTCTGTTGCAATCGTGCTGTTGCCTGCACAGGGCACCATAACCGGCATTCTGGCTTCATCAAAAATGGAAGCAAAGGCTAAAGTACAGGTACTTGAATAGCTGCCAATTGCTGCAATATACTTGTCATCTCCAGTAACAATCTGTGCCATGTTAGTGCTTTGAGCTGCATCGGCTGCATCATCGAAAACTTCAAAAGCAAGATTTGCTCCATTAATCCCTCCCTTGGCATTAACTTCATCACAAAGAGCCTTGACGCCAGTTTTAAATGCATTGCCATACTGTGCATTGTCCCCGGTAAAAGGTGCTATCAATGCAATTGTATATTCTTCCGGGATCTTAGGAGAGTTATCTTCTTCTTTGATACTCCCCTCCTGTTCAGCAGGCTGATTCTGATCTGTAGTTACATTTGTTTTTTGAGAACATGCTGTGAGACATAATGTCATTGCCAAGATACCCATACAATACCAGTTTTTCATTTTCGACCCCTCCATATTATCGTTAATAGTATTTGTATACATATTATTTGTATTTAAGTTAATGATGTATACATCTTGAATTATAACAATACATTTCACGATTGTCAATATTATTTTGTGCATTTTTTATAATATTTCTTCGGTTTTTAACCAATATATTTCCTCATTGCATAATTTTTCGCATTTTTTATGTGATCAAATAATTTTTCAGAAGCAGTTTGATAATCTCCCTCCAACATAGACTCAACAATTATCATATGCTCTTTTATACCTTCATGTACTCTTTCATCATTACTCTTATATACCCTGTTACGATGATCCACACCCTCCACCATACGCAGTACTTCACGTAAATACTTATTATCGCACGCCTGATATAATGTTTCGTGAAATTTTTCATCAAGACGAATTAACTCCTGAATCTCCTCTGTTTTTTTACATTGTTCTAAATAGTCCGTTAAAAACTTTTTGCTTATACTATCAGCATACTGCAATAATACCTGTGGCTCTATCACTGCTCTGGCATCAAAGACCTCAGCAATATCCTCAATAGTTATTCCTCGTACAAGGATACATTTCTTTGGAATAATATTCACCAAGTTTTCTTGTTCCAGTTTATTAAGTGCTTCCCGTATAGGTGTTCTGCTAGCTCCAATCTCTTCAATCAGCTCAGATTCATTCAATACACTTCCCGGAGCATATTCACAATTTATAATTTTCTCTCTGATGATTTCATATGCCTTATCTTTTAAGTATTTCCCCGCCATTTTCTTCTCCTTTTCATTCTAATGCTACATTCAAATTTAAAAATACTGTTATATACATCTTGTTCTAAAATATATTATATCAAATTTTCTAATATTTTCCAGTTAAAGTAATATTTATTTACAATTACTAGTAATCTATGTAAATTAATCTTATCTAAATAATATATTAACATTCTTTTAATCCTATTGTGATCTAGATTTGAGTATGATATAATTCCGATTACTGGGAGATTTAACTCTTCCACAAACAAGAAACTCCGCCACCAGCATAGAAAAGGGTGACTCTATATGAAGAATTTGTTGCACAGATATAAACATGCATGGGTCCTCGGATATGTCTTTATCTATCTCCCATGGTTTATCTACCTGGAGAATACAGTTACAGATAACTACCATATTATGCATATTGCCATTGATGATTTTATTCCCTTTAGCGAATATTTCATCATACCATACCTGTTATGGTTTATTTATGTAGCAAGCGCTATCTGCTATTTTTTCTTTCATAATGTTAAGGATTACTATAAATTGTGTACTATGCTGTTTGTTGGAATGACCATTAGTCTTTTGATCTGCACCATATTCCCTAATGGAACAGACTTCAGACCTGAGGTTGACCCGAACAAGAATGTCTTTTCACTTGTTCTTTCGTGGCTTTATTCTACAGACACCTGTACCAATGTTTTTCCAAGTATTCATGTATACAATTCCATATGCGTTCATATTGCAGTTACGCACAGTAAAGTGCTGAAGCGGAACCGTATGGTTACAACAGGGTCCTTTATACTGATGGTATCAATCTGCCTGGCAACAGTTTTCTTAAAGCAGCATTCTGCATTTGATGGATTGGGTTCTATGGTGATGGCTTATATCATGTATCTGTTTGTTTATACAGACAGCTATGTTCCAAGTAGAAAGAAAGTTAGAGAGAAGGCAATTGGATAAGAGAGCTTTATCGGCTAATACTGACTAAATATGTAAAATGATAATTGATAAAGAATCCGGCAGATTTGAAAATCAAATCTGCCGGATTCTTATTGGAAATGTCTAAGACATTTTCATTATACAATATTCAGTTCAATTCCCTTCTTCTGAATAATCTCAACCCATTCCTCAGAAATATTGTCATCCGTAATAATTCTGTCAAAAATATCAATATCCGTCAAAAAACACGGTTTGATTGCTCCGAACTTGCTGGAATCCACCAGCAGAATCTTCTCTGCTCCAGATTGTATAATTGTCTGCTTTATCTCCATCTCATAATTATTTGAACAAGTAACACCCATCTTGTCATGAACTCCTGCTGCGGAGGCAAATACTTTCGTAGCCCGTATGTTCTTTATTAACTCAATATTCTCTGCTGATTCAAAGAGCATTGTATCTGGATGGTAATATCCACCGCCAAAAATAATAGAGATATTTGGATTAGTGCAAATCCTATTCAGGATATTTAAATTACAGGTAAATATGGTCATCTTCGTATTCCTATCGATATTTTCTGCCAAAAATTCTACCGTAGACCCATTATCAATAATAACGCAGTCATCTTCCTGTATGAGGGACGCAGCAAACTTTCCAATCCTCTCTTTCTTCCGTCTATGAGAACGAGCCGCAGTAGAAAGCTGATATTCACTATCTCCATCTGCATTCGGTGTATACTGAGCATTCAGTACAGCTGCTCCCGGTATGTCCAGAACTATGTTCCTTGATTTCAAGGTATCTAAATCCCTACGAACTGTCATTTCTGAAACATCCAGCATCTGCGCCAATTCACGAATTGTAGCACCATTCTGTATTTCCAATATTTCTATTAATTTATTTAATCTACCACTTTTCTTGCTCACATGAATTACCTCTTATTCTTTTACTGACCGCATACCAATATAAGTAGTATAGCATATTTTTCCCTTTCCCGACAACCTGAATTATGACGGGAATAATACTTCACTCAAACAAGCGAGGCAAATACTTCCCAAATATTCCCAAATATGTCCTTAAAATAGGAAGCCCTACATTCCCAGTGATAGTCTTGGGGTTCCGAGATACATTCCACCCCGTTCTTTTTTAATTCTGCCGAAATATCATCCACCACCTCAGAGGTTGGAACTTTAATAGCCAGCATAAAATGATGACCGGTTTTTCCTAAATATTCTTTAGGGATTGCATATGCTGTCACTTCATCCTCTGCCCAAAGTGTCAAACTTGTTCCGCAAAATACAAACTCCGTATAGAAACGTCCCCTCCGGGATTTCACTTCAAATTTCATTTTATTTTGATAAAAATCAATCGCCGCTTCCATATCCGGTACAAATAAACATATGTCATTTATATTTGTTAAAAAACTCAGATCAGACATTTATTATCTCCTTATAATTTTTCTATTGTTTTTGTGAGCAGTGATATAAATTTACCTTTCACTCTATCAGCAGTCTCAATTACCTCTTCGCTAGACAAAGGCTGAGGAAGAATTCCAGCCGCCATATTAGTGATACAAGAAATCGCAGCCACTTTAATTCCGCTATGATTTGCAGTAATAATTTCAGGTACTGTAGACATACCAACGGCACTTGCCCCCAGTATTCTCATCATACGGATTTCTGCAGGAGTTTCATATGTCGGTCCAGTATACGCACAATACACTCCTTTTTTCAACTCTATGCCCAGTTCATTAGCGGCTTTCTGAATTACACTACGAATCTTCCCGTTATATGCTTCCGACATATCTGTAAAACGTACGCCAAAATCATCCTCATTAGGGCCAATCAATGGATTACTTCCCAATAAATTAATATGGTCCTCAATCAGCATCAAATCACCTGGTTTAAATGTCAAATCGATTCCTCCACAAGAATTCGTAACAATCAGTTTTTCGATACCGAATACCTTCATCATACGTATTGGATAAACAATATTACTCAAATCATAGCCTTCAAAGTAGTGAAATCTTCCCTGCATACAGAGAATATCTTTTCCATTCATCTTTCCAATCACCATTCGACCATTATGTCCAGGAGCTGTGGAAACCATAAAATTCGGAATTTCACTATAAGGGATTACCACTGCCTCCTCTAATTCTTCTGCAAAAGCTCCAAGGCCGGAACCAAGTATCACTGCTACTTTAGGTCTGAGCGCAGTTTTCTTCTGAATATAGTCTATTGTTTCTTTCACTTTCTTCAATAACATTATTTTTCTCCTTACTCTTCATTCATATTTTTTCCAAGGCTTGCTGGTGCCTTCACATGCTTAACGGCAAATACAATTACAAGCAGTGTCACTAAATATGGAATCATTTTTAATAATTGTCCAGAAATATTGAATCGCTGCAAGGCAACCTGCGACGCATCCGCTGCACCAAACAATACTCCTCCAGCTAATATTCCCAGTGGATGATATCTTCCCAAAATATCAATGGACATTGCTATATACCCGCGGCCTGCCGTTACGTTTCTGGAAAAAAAGTCCAGCTGATCGATACACATATATGAACCTGCAAGACCTGATAACATACCGCACACAGCCATTGCAGTATATTGAATCTGATTGGTCTTTATCCCCAATGAACGAGCTGCCTGAGGATTTTCTCCAATTACCCTCAGCCGTAACCCCCAGGCCGTCTTATATATCAAAAACCAACTGGCAATTGCCAATACGATTAGCAAAATCAGCAGCACAGACACACTGCCAAGCCCCGGTATGTTCACCTTTCCAATTGTCGGAACCAAAGGTGACTTTCCTCTGTTATCCCATACCATCTGCATCAACAGATTGGTTCCGCCAAGTGCTAACAAATTAATTCCCACTCCACCTATCACCTGGTTCAGCTTATACCGTACTATGAGAATTCCTTCAAACATCGCAAGCAGCATACCTGCTATCATACCTCCCAACAAACCGAACCATGGGTTATTTGTGAGATAGGTAACATAAGTTGCAGAAAAGGCTCCAGTTAACATCATCCCCTCTAATCCCATTGCGACAATTCCGGCACGAGATGAATAAATTCCTCCAAGTGCGGCAAATGCTAATGGTACTCCCATACGAAAAGCAGAAAATAAAATGGACTGTATCATATTCAATACATCACTCATCCTTTTTCCCCTTTCTTACTGCTATTTTTCTGATTTTCCCATACAAATCTTCAGATAATTTGGGACACCCCAGTAGCAGCACTATAAAAGCCTGTATAACTACAATAAAATCATATGGAATTCTAGCTGTACGGTTAACAACCGTAGCTCCAGCTCTTAATACTCCAAATAAGAATGAGGAAAAAATATTTCCTATCACATTTAATCCTGCAAGTGAAGCTACAGCAATTCCATCCCAGCCAAAGCCTGACGAAAATCCATCAATAAATCTGCCATTGACACCTATCACGATTATTGCTCCGGCCAATCCTGCGATGGCTCCACTGGTAAACATAGCTATTGACATTGTTCTCTTAGCTGAAATTCCTCCGGTTTCTGCAGCCAATGCATTTTCTCCCGTCACCCGTACTTCAAATCCAAATCTCGTATATTTCATAATCAGAAATATAATTATTGTCAGAAAAAAGAAAATCAATATTCCGGAAGATAACTGGGGTGTATCAACTAAATTGACAAGATGTGCACTGTCCTGCACCCGTTCCGACTGTGCCACAGTTCCTTCAACTTTCATTGGACCGCTTACCAGATACGAGGTGAAGTTTTCCGCAATAAAATTGAGCATAATTGCCGTAATGATTTCATTAGCTCCGAATCTAATTTTCAATACCGCAACAAGCATTCCCCACAAGCCCGCAGCTACAATCGCCATAAGCAATACCAACGGAACATGTATGAAAGACGGTATCCCCTTTATATATACACCTGCAATAGCTGCTGCAATCGCACCCACATACATCTGACCTTCCAGGCCAATATTGCAAATTCCTGCTCGAATAGCTGTTATATAAGCCAGTCCCATAAATGCAATTATCATTGTTTGTGACAAAGAAATAATAATCGAAGAACGGCTTCCCAATCCGCCCTTGAGAATAGCAATATAAGCACTGAGAGGAGAATATCCGCACATAGCAAAAACAACTGCACCAACTATTAGAGAAATAAACAAAGATATGATTAAAATAACCACTTTGTTACTGTTGCCTTTACCCACAGTGATCCTCCTTTCCTGTATCCAGTCTACCCCCCGTCATAAGAATTCCAACCTCTTCTCTTGTGAAATCCTCCTTCTTCCTCAAACCAGCGATCTTCCCTTTATACATCACTGCAATAGTATCACTCAGGGTGAATATTTCTTCTAAATCTGAGGATACAAGTAATGTGGCACCGCCGCTCTCACCGAATGCTCTAAGCAGGGAATAAAAGAATTCACTTGTGGAAATATCAACACCTCTTGTCAGCTGTGAACATATAAGGACTTTTGAAGTTTCCTCAAATACTCTTGCCACCACTACTTTCTGCTGATTTCCCCCGGATAACTGATTGATTAATGTTTTGAAATCGGGGGCTTTTATTCTGTATTTTTCAATCCGTCCTGCACTCATGCTCTTGATTTTTTTCAGTTTCATGATTCCTTTTTTACAATATTCCTCACTATCCTGATAGCCAAGCACAAGATTTTCTGCAATGGACATATTTTCTGCCACTGCATACTTCAATCTGTCTTCCGGTATATGTCCAATTCCCTGTTTTATGAAATCCTTTGTGGTACCTTTGACTGTTTTACCATCCAGTTTCAAAATCATGGAATTCGGTTTAAGCAGACCTGTTAACGCCTTGACCAATTCACTTTGCCCATTTCCTTCCACACCTGCAATCCCCAAGATCTCGCCTTTCCTGATGCATAAAGAAATATCATCTAAAATAACCTTATTTTCATTTTTACATGAGAGCTCTTCCACTTCAAAACATATATCACCATATACCTTCCTCTCTTGTGCATGATTAGTGATCGCAGTTGTTTTACCAACCATATAGTTTGCAAGCTGATTAACAGATGTCTTTATCATATTTTCTGGTTCAACCTGTCCAGTTACTACTCCGTCTCTCATTACCGTTATCCTATCCGCAATCTGAAAAACTTCATAGAGTTTATGTGTAATAATAATACAGCTTTTCCCATCACTTTTCATCCGCTTTAGCACTTCAAAAAAACGTTCAACTTCCTGCGGTGATAACACTGCTGTTGGCTCGTCTAATATTAAAATCTCCGCACTGCGGTACAATGTTTTTAATATTTCAACCTGCTGCTTTTCTCCAACCGTCAAATCCTCAACCAATGCATCAGGCGAAACTGAAAAGCCAAACTTTTGAATCATTTTTTCTATTTCCTGTTTCGCCTGATAATAATCTACCCGCCCATTTTTTTTCGGTTCGGAACCGACAATAATATTTTCCACAACATTCATAGCCTCTGCCAGCATAAAATGTTGATGTACCATTCCAATCCCTATATTTATGGCCTGCATTGGATTTTGGATTTCTACCAGTGTACCATTAATTTCTATTTCACCGCTGTCAGGTCGGGTCATTCCATACAGAACCTTCATAAGAGTAGATTTTCCGGCTCCATTTTCGCCCAGCAATGCATGTATTTCGCCCTTTTCAATTTTCATCGAAACATGATCTAAGGCTGTCACATTTGGATATGTTTTTACGATATCCTTTAAATTAACTATACTCATGCTTTCCTCCTGACCGGTTCTCATATTTCCCTATTCACTGTATACGTACTCAGAATTATCCTTGATCCAAGAATCAATCTCGTTTTTTGTTTTCGGAAGGACCAATTCTCCTGACTCCAGCTTTCCTACAAGCTCATTAATTTTATCTTTCAGGGTCTGCGGAACAGGAACATTACTCTCACCATAAGAAATGACAAAATACCCATTGTAAATTCCCAGAGAGCGTTCTCCGTATTCTAACTTTCCGTCAATCAAATCCTTACATAATGAAAATACTATGCTGTCCAGGCTTTCAAGTGAAGATGCAATCACGTTATCCGGTGCTGTACTGATTGGACTTTCAGACGTACAGCCTATGGCATATAATGATGACTCTTTTGCCTGATTGATTGTGCCTAAAGAAGATCCCCCTGCCAAAGTCATGACAATATCACCGCCACCATCATAGATGGATTTCGTAATTTCTTTTGCCGTTGCCGGATCATCAAATGCACCTACAATGCCCACACGAACATCGGTATCGGCACAGGCAAGCCTGGCACCTGCCTCAAATCCCAGTGCTCCTTCCTGCATTACAGGTGAATCAACACCAATCACGATTCCTACGGCATGCTGTTCATTCATATTTTCAATGCTTGTATCCTGGGTCAGGGCACCTGCCAGATAACCGCCTAAAAATGTATAATCACGAAAATCTTTCACTAAGGATACAACATTCTCTGCATCTACCATGGTATCTATAATAGAAAATTTCTGATCCGGATAATTAGGCGCAAGCTCTGTAAGTGCAGATTCAGCCTCACTAGCATTTAACATAATCAAATCATAGCTTCCATCCTCGGCATACTGAGTAATATAAGTTGCATAATCCGATGCAGATTGTGGTTCTGAATAGTCAAACTCAATCCCTAATTCATCTTTTGCCATTTTCAGTCCGGCATATGCAAGATCATTAAAATTCTGATCACCAAGACCTCCTGTCCCTACGATTAATCCAACTTTAATTACTTCCTTATCATTACTTTTTTCACTTGAACCGCCACTGTCGATCTTTTTCCCTCCACATGCTGTTAATAAAAGGCATAAACTTATTATAAAAAATACTTTATACAAATTTTTATTTTTCATCGTTCTCTGCTGTATATTGCATCTAATGAATATACATAGCTCCTTTCCTTGATTTTTTCATGATATGTTACTGTGCCATTTTGTAAATCTGTTCAGCATCATCTGCATCCAGGCTCTTCAAGCCTCCAATATTGCCAAATCTGCACGCATCCTCAGCCATTTTTCTGAATTTTTCATCATTCTCAATGCCTATTTCTCCCAGCGTTCCAGGAGCACCCATACTTAGAAAAAATTCACGAAGTCTTCTTATTCCCTCTAATGCAGTCTTTTCTGGTTGATAGAAATCAACTTCTACATTGAAAACTCTATGGGCAAACTGGACAAATCTTGGAATATTATCTTTGAATACATATTCTGCCCAGCATGGGAATAAAACAGAAAGTGCAGCACCATGTACTGTATTATACTGTGCACTCAACTGTGCCCCCAGCATATGAGTTGCCCAATCTTGTTTTCTTCCTGCTCCCAACAAGTCATTATGTGCAATAACAGAGGACCACATTAGCTCTGTCCTTGCATTATAATCACTCAAATCTTTCATGAGTGCATGGGAATTTACCAAAATGGATTTCATCACACCTTCGCACATATAGTCTGTCAGGTTCACATCAACAGAACACGAGAAATAACGTTCCATTATATGTGAAAACATGTCCACAATGCCATAAACCGTCTGATGTTTTGGGATTGTCAGCGTCAATTCCGGATTCATCAGCGTAAAGATCGGTCTTAATAAATCAGACAATACATCTGCACTCTCACCTTTTTCGGTGTTTCTTAAGACACTCCCCCGGCTGCCCTCACTCCCAGTCGCCGGAAGCGTCATCACAGTACCTACCGGCAGCGTTTCTATGGGATAAGCCTTCTTACTATAAAAATCCCAAACATCTCCATCATATTTAGCACCGATTCCAACAGCTTTTGCCGTGTCAATGACACTTCCTCCACCTGCCGCAAGAATACAACCCACATTTTTTGCCTTACATATCTCGATGCCTTTCCTTACCAGGCTTACCTTTGGATTCGGTTCAACGCCCGAGAGTTCATAATATTTCACTCCTGCTGACTCCAATGATTCCACGATTCTGTCATAAAGTCCTGACTTGTACGTAAAGTCATCTCCATAGTGTACAAACAGGCAGACATCAGATATTTTTTTTACTTCCTGCCCACAAAGCTTATCAGCATCCTCCTGCAGGATAAATTTTGTGGGTGACATAAATTCAAAACTTTCCATGCTCTTTTCACCCCTCCATTTCTTTTAAGAAAGAAGTACCTTCCGGAAAATGATATCCGAAATATTCAGCAACGGTTGCCGCAATATCAGAGAATGTATCTCTTATGCCTATGTCACCCCCTTGTTTTAAGTTTTTTCCATAAACTACGATAGGAATATGTTCCCGCGTATGATCTGTACCCGGCATTGTTGGGTCACATCCATGATCCGCCGTAATAAGAAGAATATCATCCTCATCGAGCAAGTCTATCATCACTGGAACAAATGTATCAAAATATTCCAATGCTTCAGCATATCCTTTTGGATTATTCCTGTGTCCGTAAAGCATATCAAAATCCACCAGATTCACAAATAAAAATCCATCAAACCCTTCTTTCAAATAAGAAATCGTCGCCTGAATTCCCTCTTTATTGTTTCTGGTATGATTAATCTCTGTCAGACCCCTGCCATTAAAAATATCCTCAATCTTGCCCACTCCAATGACATCTTTTCCATTCTCACTTAGCATGTCCAATATAGTATATCCCGGCGGATCAATGGAAAAATCCTTTCGGTTCTCTGTGCGGTAATAATTACCACTTTCTCCCGTAAACGGCCGGCAGATAATTCTGCTTACCGTATCGTCCCCGCTCATTAGCTCTCTTGCTATTCTACAGATTTCATACTGACGTTCTAGCGGAATCACACTTTCGTGCATTGCAATCTGCATTAGACTGTCCGCAGATAAGTAAACAATCGGATATCCGGTCTTCACATGCTCGTCCCCCAGAACTTTGATAATCTCTGTGCCAGAAGCAGGATAATTGCCGATTACTTTTGTTCCAATCCTACTCTCTAGTTCATTCATAATTCTCGGTGGAAAAGAATCCCCAAATACTTTAAAAGGAGTTTTTATAATCAGGCCTGCTATTTCAAAATGTCCATTTGTTGTATCTTTCGCTTTTGCACGTTCTCTGGCCTTTCCATAACATCCTTTCGGGTGTTTGATACCCTTTAGCCCTGTCTCACGGATATTATATAAACCAAGCGATTTCATATTGGGAATATCCAATCCTCCCCGAAATTCATCTACATGCTTCAATGTGTTCGCTCCCACATCTCCAAATTCCACAGCATCCGGCAATTCACCAACTCCCACGCTATCCAATACGATGGCAATAAATTTCCCCATGCTAACCTCCTTCCCATCTATTAGTATTCCCCAGGTATTCATATACCAGTGCATTAAGAGGCACCTGCTTACAAGCGGTGCCTCCATGCTTCTTAGTTTTCACCATTTGCAGCATTCATAAATCTTCTCTGATATGTAATAATCTGTGGCGCAGATGTGTTCTGTGCCAGATAGCTTGGTTCTGTGGTAATCACAATCCTGTCCGTCATATCCTGAAATTCCGGCTCAGCCATCATTTTGTCAAGTTCTGGATACATTCTGGAACCTTCAATACTACAAATAATTAATCTGGTGTCTTCCAGATTTGAATTACGAAGCATTCTTAGGTTATGTCTTACACCATCCATACCATCGAATCCTTCTCTGTCATTAATCTTCCTGTATTCAACCGTTTCTCTTGCAATCTTTTCAACCAAACGAAGATCCACATCTTTGTCTTCTTTGGAAAGGATGTCCCACTGAATCATGAAATCTCTTAAGCCAGTCAGGAAACGGTCATCATATGTTTTCTGGTATGCTGTAAGCAGCCCATTAATATATGTAGTGACTCCGAAACGCTGTCGAACAAAACTGTTGATGAAGTATGGTTTTGCCTGAAGAGCCATACCTGTCTGCCATGGTTCAAACATTAACGTGTAATTTACCCTGAATCCATGTTCTTTCAATCTTAGTGCAAGATTATGTCCATGGAGATAATCTGTTGTTGCCGCCTGATTCCAGCGTGTGGCAAGTCTCTTATCGCCTGTCAGCAAATCACCTACATTATTTCCATTGACCGGTCCTGTATGAGGTACTTTGATAACCATACGGTAATCTGAGAACATCTCCCTGAATTCCTCCGCCTCTTCCAGAATCTGATTGAAATCCGCAAATGGATTGTTGAGTTCCACACTAATGTCACATCCGGGTCCTAAAATGTTACAGATTTCCTGCATGACTTCATTTCTTGTTTTATACTTTTTCCCAATATTGGCTTCTGGATTATTGATGAACATGTCATAAATGATACCAGGATTGCAAGTCAGATTTCCAATCAGATTCTTAATTGGCTCCAATTCATACGGATTTGCTGTATCAGCTGAATAGATGAATTTGGTTGGTCTTTTTTTACCGTTTTTATCATATGAAATATTCCTTACCAGATCAATTTCCAGAACTTGATTCTCTTTCATGTTATATTTGATTTCAAAACCTGCCGGTGTCTCTCCTTCTGGAACTTTGAACAAATCAATGACGTCTTTAAAACGGTCACTTGCGCTGATATATTTTACTCTCTCCAGAAGAAACTTATATTCCTCGAGAGTGATATTCTGATGCAAAGCTCTTTTTACATAATTTTCATCTTTTGATACGATCTGGATGTCTTCACCTACGAAGGACGCCAGACTATAATTTACTGATTGCATAATGTCCTCCACTATTTTAATTTATCTGATGCTTTTATATAATCGCTGTATTCCTGCACCAATTTACCTGCGTTTCTTGTTCCGCATAGGCTTACTCCAAGATATTCAAACATATACAGAACTGCTGCCATTGTAAATGTCCGCGGCACACCAGAAACCTTAATCTTTGTATTTCCTGACAGATTTTCTTTCATAATCTGCACCTGATGCTCTGTGGGGAATGCTTGAGAACCTGTAGCCGTCTTAACGTAAGTAACACCGCACTGGCAGCAGATTTTTGTTACTTCCGCAATTTCTTCATCTGTCAGGAATCCAACTTCAAAAATCAGCTTTGTATCACATCCATCTCCACATATTCTGACAAATTCACTGATTTCATAACGAACAAGATCCCAGTTTCCATCTTTTACAGCTCCGATGTTTACCACCATATCACATGCCGTACACCCAAGATCTACCATCTCCTGAAGTTCGAAAAGTTTTGATTTTGTAGACATCGCTCCATATGGGAAACCAATAACAGCACTGGGTCCTACATCAGATCCTTTTAATTCTTCTACAACCAGCTCTGCCCAGCAGGAATTTACATTCACTGCATTTACATTATATTTCTTTGCAATATTGCACGCCTCAATGATATCTTCTTTTTGTAAATTTGGCGCCAAATATGCCAAGTCCAGGTGTTTAGCAAATTCATTAACTGTTAACATCGTACATCTCCTCCTGATATTTAACTTTCTTTCCTTATATTAATGCGCATTTTCAATTTAACCGGCTTGTTATAATCACAATATAATACCTTTTTCATGTTTTGTCAATATCATTTGTTGTATTAATCACATTTTAAGGCGAAGTTTTTGTTATTGTACCAACTTTGTTGGGCTATTTTGTTATATTTTACTCATTTTGGTAACATTTGGTAATTATACTCTATTCATAAAAGTTGAAAATTACAATCCTCTACAGATTTGACAAAACTAACAAACAAATCAAAAAAAGCTATGTGCTCCCAACTTTCATCAGCAGCCCATAGCTCTCTTACTATTAACCATCTCATTTAACAGGTCATATTAAATCTAATAAGATAATGACCATAGGTTAAAAATGACTCATATTTAATTAAACCCAAAAAACTTCTGTGTAATCTTATAACCTGCAATAGAAAACTTCCTACCGCTCTTACCCGGAAGGTTGGTCCCCTGTCCCAGGAACCCCCAGCGCAGCCTCATATAGAGAGGAAAACTCAGCTTTTTCAAAAACAGCCATAATTCCTTTTTCTTCTCCAAATTCTCCTCAGATTCTGATTTAATAGCCAGAATAGAGGAAACCGTCATCATGATCTCCAGATAACGCATCATATAATGACGAAGCTTACGATTCTTAATCTTTGTAATATCATAATAGCCCAGCATCAGCTTGGTGACACGAAACTGCTGATCTATACGTCCGATCATAACCGACTCATTGACTGACTGATCTTCTCTTCCAATATAGTAACGATAGAAATTAACATTTAAATAATACATAGTCTTTACATGAGGAAGAGGCTGGTAAACGAATATATTATCTACATAAAAAGTATGCTTTGGCAGTTCCATACCACATTCCTTTAAAAGCTCTGTTCGATAGATAACAGAATGCATCAGAATATACTGTCCCAGCATAAATACCTTTACATTATCCCAGGTAAACACCTGATTCTGTGGGAGAGCTGTGCGGTAATTCATTACCTTTTTCCGCTTTACTCCCTGTTTCTCATAGACGAAATTGCTGATCAGCATATCCAGGGTTTCTTCCCCGTATACAAAACGTCTTAATGTAGCCAAAATCTCCTTGTAGGCAGCCGCATCTACCCAGTCATCACTGTCTACTACCTTAAAATAAATACCTGTGGCATTGCGAAGACCTGCATTGACTGCTTCTCCGTGACCGCCATTCTCCTGATGAATTGCTCTGCAGATTCCCGGATATTTTGCTTCATACTCATCTGCAATCTCTCCTGTTCTGTCCTTTGTGGAACCATCATTAACAATGAGGATTTCCACCTCTTCTCCTCCCGGCAACAGGGAGTTAATACAGTGCCTCATATAGGCTTCTGAGTTATAGCAAGGAATTGCAATGGATAAGAGCTTCAAACTGATACCTCCTTATTATTGGTTTTTCTCTTAATTATCAATATACACCACACAGCTATGATTGTTGAGCAGGTGGTAACGGCAAATGTAATTCCTCTGCTGTCCGATGCGATAAAATTATACAAACCGGGCAGTTTCGTTATAAAAAGGGATAATAGATTAGCTGCCTGATGGAATATAACAGCTGCAGCCAAAGTCCCACATGCTTCATAGACCCAAGTCATAGCCATTCCCAGTAAAAATGCGTATACTCCCTGGGGAAGATTGCCATGAAAAAGGGCAAACAACAGCGAAGTAATAAGAGCTGCCGGTAAAAAAGGCAGACGATCTCTGATAGAAGCATATATCAGCCCACGGAATATAAATTCCTCTGCAACAGGAATTATCAGCCCGCTGCATAATATCTGAATCAAAAATGGCGATGAATACAGACTTTCCTGTACCTGAACATAACCGTAAGACAGCTTCGTCAGATGAAATATATTAATTAAATTATTGCCAAGCAGACAAAATGCTGATCCCAGCAAAATTATGTAGGGAACACAGCCTTTTAAATTCAAGCTTATAGCAGGATAGTTTCCTCTTTTCTCCTGATCTATCTTATAATAGTTGTAAAAAACAAGACTTGTTACTAAAGCCGATATTCCTGTTGCTTCCAGCGGTTCCAGTCCTGTTATTCTTGAAACAAAGACGGAACATGAGGAATAGAAAAAAACCGAAAGTATCAGACGAAGCACAACTGATATCAATAGACTTCCTCCCTTCCTTCTTATCATCTTCTCTCTTAACGAACATTATACCATCTTCAAGCAGGATATCCAGTCCTAATTTTCTAAATTATTTCTTAGGATCTGTCATGTTATTTCCAAAGTAATGGCTATAGGGAAAACCTATTGCAATTTTTAGGGTCAGAGAATATAATATTCTTATACATTTTGATCAAAACTACATACAATGGAGAGAGGTAACCAATATGGCAAAAAAACGTATTGTAATGGCATTAGGTCATAATGCTTTAGGAACAAATCTTCCGGAACAGAAGGCTGCAGTCACAGAGACAGCCAAAGTAATTGCAGATTTTATACAGGCTGGCTGGCAGGTTGCAGTAACCCACAGCAACGCTCCACAGGTTGGCATGATCCACACAGCTATGAATGAATTTGGCAAGCAGCATCATGGATATACCTCAGCTCCCATGTCTGTTTGTTCAGCTATGAGTCAGGGCTACATAGGTTATGATCTGCAGAATGGTATCCGTGCTGAGCTGATGAAGCGTGGTATCTACAAGCCTGTAGCAACCATTCTAACCCAGATGATGGTTGACCCTTATGATGAAGCCTTTTATACTCCTATGAAGCCTATAGGCCGTTATATGACTGCTGAGGAGGCTAAGGTGGAGGAAGATAAAGGCAATTATGTAGAAGAAGTGCCAGGCAAAGGCTACCGCCGTGTAGTGGCTTCTCCAAAACCTGTCTCTATTATCGAAATCGATGTGATTAAGGCTGTTATGGATGCAGATCAGATGGTAATTGCATGTGGAGGCGGCGGAATTCCGGTTATGGAACAGGGCTATAATCTGAAGGGTGCCAGTGCTGTCATTGAAAAGGACCGTGCTGCAGGACTTCTTGCCAAAGAGATCGATGCTGATGTGCTGATGATACTTACCAGTGTAGATAATGTAACTAAAAATTACGGTCAGCCTGATGAAAGCCCTATTTCCCATATGAATCTCGAGGAAGCAGACAGTATGATATTAGACGGGCAGTTTGAATTTGCTTCCATGCTCCCTAAGATTGAGGCTTCTGTAGATTTTATACGCCATGGAAATGGCAGAAAAGCAATTATCACCTCTCTTGCCAATGCAAAGGGAAGTCTGGATGGTAAAGCCGGAACTACGATCCAATAGTACTATAAAAGCTAAAATAACATAGTTGAAAAAGCAGATAGAAAATATCTGCTTTTTTCGTCTCTCTCCCCTTCCGACACCAGTGAAAGGACTGTTTCTTGTTTCGCTGCGCTGATCTGAACCCAACGAGAGCAGTCCATCTACTTTATACTATATTTTAATATTGTAATAATTTCTTCCTGAGACAGCGTCTTATAACCACCGGTCACAGCCGGAGAGCCCTTTGCGATACCTTCTAGCATATCTTCCGTCACTCCCAGCTCTTTGCTGTTCATAACAAGAGTTGAGAGCCCAGGTGGCAATCCACATAATATTACTTCTTGCTTCATAATCAGTAGGATTTTTTACAGCAATTCGTGAGCTATGGATCAGCGACCGAAGTAATGTCTTGGAATCTGTCAAAATCATACCGCATGCTTAATTTCCTCCAAAACAATGTTAGTCTTCTTCGGATTAATTTTGTCCGAATCCATAATCAATTCACCAATCTGTTTAGCCTGGATGGTTCCGCCGTAGGGATTCATAACGCTGTCAATCACACCATCTGTCTGGATATCTACCGTAGAATATTCAAATGCCAGGGTTGTATTTATGAAACGGCAATTTATCATCTTCAGATTTTCGATGTAACACATTCCCTGCAGGCTTTCAATTGTACAGTTTACAAATGTCAGGTTCTTAGAATTCCAGCCCAGATACTCCCCAGAGATAAATGAATCATAAACCGTAACATTTTCGCAGTTCCAGAAGGCATCTTTGGAAAGCATGGAAGCACCGCGTACCTCTACATTACGACAGCCGTCAAAAGAATAGTTCCCGACAAACTTGAACCCATCAATGCTGATATCCTTGCTGCTCATCGCGAAATAGTCACCTTTTGCAGTCACGTCTTTCATCGTGATCCCCTCGCAGTTCCACAGGGTTTCCGCTGCATCGGGGAGAGTCACATGTTCCAGGGTAATATCTCTTGTCCGCCGGAAATTCTTTGGCGCCTCAATTACCGAATCGCTAATCTTTATCTGACTGGAATACCAGATTCCGGCTCTTGCCATTTCAAATAAGGTGCTGTTTTTCATGGTTATGTTTTTACAATACCAAAGTGGATATTTCCATTTAAACAGGCAGTGATCCAGTTCAATATCATGGCTTTCTTTTAATGGTGATTCCCCATCTGCAAAAGTGCTGTACTGTATGTTTAGATTTTCCCCCTGAAACAGTGCCCGCTCTCCTGACAAATACTTCTGATTAATTAATTTTTTCAATTGATTTTCCTCTTTTCTTTATAATAATCTCATTTCTGGTCTATTTGTTAAAAACATAACAATAAACATCTGCCTCCGACAATTGCTCCCAACACCATAATCAGAATACCAAACAGCCGATTCAGCTTCTGATGTATGGAGGCTGTCACCAAATGCTTAAAACGGTATACCAATATCACAATGACCAGCCACCAGCTGCAGGTACCCAAAAAAATACCGCTGACCAGCTGAACGCTTTCAGTAAGTGAATTCATCCCTGTTATCCCAAACAGGGAAAAAACAAAAATAAAAGAAATGACTGTAGCCGGATTTGTAATTGCAACCATAAACGAGGATAAGAAGTAAACAATATACTTATTTTTTTCTCCTGTATGATTGGTTCCATCCGTCTTTTTGCGAAAGGTCTGAATACCCATCAGGAATACCAGGATACCTCCGACGAGACCTATACCGATTTCATATCGTTGCAGCCAATCCGAAATAAGGGTGATTCCAAATGCTCCGACAAATGCATAAACAACATCTGCCACAGATGATCCAAGCCCGGTAACAAATCCGGCAAGAGCACCCTGATCCAGCGCTCTCTGAACTGACATAATCCCAACAACACCTGCCGGGACACCAAATATAACCCCAATCATCAGCCCATTTAATAAATAATTCTCTATCATAGCCATGGCTTCACCTCCTGCCATTACTCTTATGTATGATCAATTCTCCAGCGAAAACGGATATGCCCGGCCAAACTGTTCCCGGTGATAATAAACAGCTTCTTTACTGGATAAATTAAACACAATCATATCATATTGATTGCCCCGGTTATCGGATGCGGGATATATTGATTATTTTATTACCCCATCCTTCCAAAACCGGATTTTCTTCTACTGCAGTAATAAACTCATCGGACACATCAAAATAACCAATGGGGGTATACTCACCGGCAATCTCAGCATCATGGTAGAAAAGGACAATCCGGTTTGGATCAGAATAGTATACCTCTCCCGCACGGACCTCTGTGATCTGCTCCGGGTTTGAAGGAATCTCATATCTTCGCGGAATATCATAATACTGCATGATGCTGTAATCCGCCTGGTCATCCCGTTCATAAACCGGCAGCCGCCAGTCGGAAGTTCCCACATGCCGTACAATTGCGGCTGCGGTGTCATTATCCTCGTAAAGATGCATGGTAAAGGCATCTCCATAGTCTCCAAAGCGTACCTCCAGTTCAAGCGGCTGCCCGCCGCCTTGTGCCTGCGGGGCGGAAGTTTGTGTATTCTCTGCCGACTGGGTTGTAAGTGCTGCCGTATCTGCTGCACCGGAGGTATTTGGTCCGGTCTGGCTGCAGCCGCTTAGTATGGCAGCGGATAACAACAGCAAATAAATTCCTTTATTCGCATGCATTAATCTGCTTTTATTCATCTGACAATCCTTTCCTGCACTGTTTTTCAGTGCAAATGATTTCCATCTCAATCAGAAATCAACAAGCTTAAATCACATTTTTTTATTTTTCTTCCGGCTAAAAATGCAAAACCGCCGAACAGTAAGCTGACCAATACGGCCGGGAATATGAGTCTGGAGAATGATGGATGGGATGTAAAATCGCTGATCCCCGCAAGTCTCATGATCGCTGATACCAGTGGATCGGTCATAAGAGCCGCCATCAAACATCCGATTACTGCTCCCACAGCAGCAGCCATGCCAAACCGGATTGAAAAAGCCGTCCTCAGCTGTCCGGATGAAAAACCAAGGGACTGATAAATGGCCATATCCTTCTGCTCATAGGACATCAGCTTATTGCCGGTCATCATAGTAACGATCAGGATAAACACAGTCACCATGGCATACATCAATACAGTCAGCGCCTGCATGGCAGATATAATCCCCAGCAGTCCCGGCCAGGAATTTTCATGAACATGGACATCACCAGCGTAGATGGTATTCAATGCTTCCGTAATAGGACCGCGCTGGCCGGGATCTGCCAGAAAATAATGGTAACACCACATCTGCCTGTTATCTTTGCCTATTCTTAAATACCCCTCCCGGCTCATACCAATGTTATCGCCCATGTCATTGGCACACTGATAGATACCGGAAATAACAAATTCTTCTGTTCCCAGGTCACTTCCGACCATCAGGGTATCTCCGGGCTTTACCCCAAAATTTGCAGCCACCGTTTCAGTGACCACAATCTCATTTTCATTGAGGCTGGTCTGACCCTGCAGAATATGAAACCTCTGTGGCTCGGTGATCACATTGGCTCCGTAGTCAATGTCATTCACTGTGACATTGGGCATTGCCAGCCGGTACTCATCTGTGATCCCGGTATATGAGCGGACTACCGCCGTCATATCTTCAATTGACTGCTCACCCAATGCCTGAATACCGATATCCAAATCCGCCGGATTAAAGGCAGCCATCATTCCGCTGCCATCCGGCCCCAGCCAGACATCAATACGCCCCACCAATGAAGTGATAAATACCAGCAGCGCCGCCACGATGCAGACACCAATATAGTGATGAAGCCCTGTGATCAACTGCCTGACCGCCAGCATCCCGGACAGCCCGTCCGCTTTTAAGGAGCAGGGCCGCCGCGGTTTCCAACGCAGCTTATGCGCCTCCCCGCGAATCACCTTCATTGGCGTAACTCTGCGAATTTTATTTAACTTTGTATGAATAAATCCAACCAGCAGCACCAGCATACCGGTAAACATGAGTAAAGATAAACCGACCGGCAGTCCGGTTGGAATTAAAACTCCGGTGGTAGTCACCGTCATTCCCGCAATTAACTGGTTCAGCGGCATGGAGGCTATAACACCTATAGCCATTCCAGCCAGGATGACAATCACATACTGTGCTTGCTGAATCCTTGCTAATTGCCCGGCAGATACTCCAACCGTCTGTAAAATCCCCAGATTGACATAGTCCTCTTCAATCACCCCCGAAATACTGTGAGCTAATACCACAAAGGTGACAAACAGCAGCACCAATGCAAATGCCGCCAGCATCCCGCCAAACACCTGCTGCAGAATCAGCATAAACCCGGAGATCGCCGCAGCACTATGATTAAATTCTGTATACAAAGGAATATTTGTTTCCTGGTTGAGCCTGACATTCAATTCAGCTGCCGTCAGTCCCGAATCCTTCTCTGCAAATATATGAAGCATGGCGCCTTCCCGGGCCAACGCATCAATACCTGCCTCCATTGTCTGTGCATGTATTGCCTGATAATCCGCTTCTGAGATTAAAAATCCTTTCATACCAATCATGGAACTGCCCATAAACGGGTCTTCATAATAACCGGCAGTCTTCAGTGTAATCTGCCCGCCGTTTCTGGCTGTGGCAAAAGAGATTTCATCACCAATTTCAACCTCCATCATAGATATTAATGATGGGGAAACATATACAGCCCCCGGTTCAATGGCTGCCCGGCCTTCTTCATAACCATTTAGCTCATTTTTAAAAAAACGATAGTTGTCCGTTGCTTCCCTGTATAAAATCAGCTGTCCCTCACTATCGGATTCCACACCGTTGGCTGTGTAATCTGCATAAAACAAGGGCTGGCTTTCCACCCGGGCAACGGCATCCACATCTTTAATCTGCCTGTTAAGAGCATCCGGCTCCTTAGGAGCGGATATCCACACCGTCAAATCGCCAAATCCGACCCGCTCCATCTCTGCGTGGATATAACTGCCTGCATTACTCCATAATGACACTACGGTCAGCAGTGAAACCGATACCAGGAAAACCAGAAAAAAGATTCCAGACAGGCTTCCCTTATGGCGTTTCATACCGGCCTTTAATAGTACTTTAAACTCCATCTTACGTCCTCTACCACCGCAAATGTGACAGCCAGGCATTAATGCGGCTTTCACGGTCTTTCTCTTCTGCTTTTTCATAGGGAGACAGTCTCATTTCATCCAGAATTTTGCCATCTTCCAGATACAAGAGTCTTGTCCCTCTGACTGCGGCACGTAAATCGTGAGTCACCATCACAATACTTTGCCCATCTGCAGCCAAACCGGTCAGCAGGTCTAAGACCACTATGCTGTTGGACTTATTTAAAGCCCCGGTTGGTTCATCTGCAAACAAAAGCCCCGGCTTTCCTATCACAGCCCTGGCAATGGCGGCCCGTTGGGCTTCGCCGCCGGATACTTGGGAAGGGAGCTGACCTCCCGCCCGTTCCACATCCATCTGTCTCATCAGCTGTCTGGTTCTTTCCTGTATCTCCCGGCTGTTTCCGGTTTTGCTTACATATCCTGCCACCGCAATATTTTCAAATAATGTCAGATTACTAACCAGATGCGTCTGCTGGAATACAAAACCAAACTCCTGTGCCCGCAGCCGGGCTTTCTGTGCCTCATTGTACCGGTTAATCTCATGACCACGGTATAAGACTGTACCGTCGTTGATTGACTCCATACCGCTAAGGGCATAAAGCAGGGTTGATTTTCCGGCTCCTGACGGTCCCATGATAATGGTAAAATCTCCTTCATAAATCTCCACTGTGACCCGGTCAAGAACTCTGTTTTTGTCCTCGCCCACCTGAAATATCCTGGTGACATTCTGTCCATGTAATATTGTTTTCACTGATTATTCCTCCAAGGCAGTCCGTAAGATCAGCTGCTTCTTCCCGGTATGTAAATCCGGCTGTACTTCATCTACGAAGATTACATAAAACTGCACATAATGCAGGTTTTTCTCTGCCAAAATAGCTTTCATTTGCTCCAAAATACTTTCGCGGATATATTCCCGGGATGCTGATGCAGATATCTCCGCTGCCATTTCAAAGGCTTCCTTTGAGGTCTGCCTAAACTGATAATCCTTAAGCCCTTCAATGCAAAACCCTTCAATTGCAAGGGGATGTAAAAACTCCCGATTCCCGTCGCCGTCTTCAAACCACAAAATATCTTCATTTCTCCCCACCAGTCCCACCGCTCTGGTGAATGGACAGGCACTGTTTTCCTCCGCAGCCCGCAGGGACAGGCGGTCAGACAAACGGTAGCGGATCAGCGGCTGGGCGTAATTATATAGGGAGGTCAGATACATAACACCATTCTCAACCTCGATCACATTCATATCATCAAAGAGAAGCATCCCTTCCTCCGCATCTGTCTCTACGCCCAATGACAATGATTCGCTGGCTCCATAAATATTAATTACCGGCGCACCAAAAACCTGTTCCAGATAACTGCGAAGGCCAAGTCCCAGCGGCTCGCCGCAGGAAATCACCCGGCATACATCTACGTTAATCGTTCCCTTATGGACCAGCTCAGCCAGTATTTTGATTGCCGAAGGATACCCGATGATAATATTGGGCCGAAATTCTCTGATTTGGGAAATCCATTGGGCTAATGGCAGTTTTATATCCAAATACATCTGGCTTGCACCGATTCCATCGATACCGTCACCAACTGCCATGGCTCCGGCATACCGTCCATCTGTGGCCGCTATGTAGGCAATCCGCGGACGGCCGGTTATGAGTCTGATAATCTCAGGCATTGACATCTTCCAAAGTGCTGCCCTGATAATTCCCAGAAGCATGGTATGCCAGGCCTCCTCGTCATAAACAAAATATCCCGGTTTCCCGGTACTGCCGGAGGAATGTACCACATGATACCGGTCCAGATACGGTTTTCGGTTTACCTCTTCCCGGGCATCAAAAGCCCTTAAATCATCCTGTTTTAAATCCGCACAGGTGACAATTTGGTCAAAATTCTCAAGCAGCACCAGCTTATCAATGGACGGAAAACAAGAAAGCGGCAGCACTTCCAGCTGCTCCCTGGTAATCCCTGCTGCTTCAAATGATTTTCTGTAAAAATCCGATCGTTCCCACGCATATCGCAGCAGCTTGCGAAGTTTTTTATCCTGCAGCGCCTTCATTTTTTGATTGGACAATCCGGCGTTCCGTTTCAGCCGGTACAAATCCAACAGTACTTTAAAATACTTCATGTTTCCCTCCATTTATATCGATGGTATTACTATAGCTTCGGCTGATAACGTGGGGCTAACGAAAAGATAAACAATTCCTAAACTTTAGTTGATGCAGAATCGGTAACCGGCTCCCCATACAGTTTCAATAAACTGTGTTTTTCGTGCATTCTTACCCAGTTTCTCTCTTAACCGGTTGACATGGACAATGACTGTTGCCACATCCCCCAAGGCGTCCATCCCCCAGACCCGTTCAAATAATATATCCTTTGAGAAGACGATATTGGGATTTTCAGCAAAAAAGAGCAGCAGCTCAAATTCACGGTTTACCAGTACTATTTCTTTCTCATCCAGGTAAATTCTTCTGGACTTTGGCATAATTGTCAAATTTTGAAATGTCATGCCCTGTTCTTCTTCGGATTCATTTGAATCAAGCAGGAGTTTGTGAATTGCAATATGAGATTTAACCCTTGCCACCAATTCAGCAGGACTGAATGGTTTTACCATATAGTCATCTGCTCCCAGCCCCAGGCCTCTTATTTTATCAATATCCTCTTTTTTCGCAGTCACCATAATAATGGGCAGCTTTTTATGTTTGCGAATTTCTCTGCAGATATCAAACCCATTTTTTCCAGGCAGCATAACATCCAGAAGTAATGCATCATAGTCGGTCTGCAATGCCTTATTCTGTCCTTTCATCCCATCCAGTTCAATATCCACTTCAAAGCCGTTTGCTTCCAGATAATCACGTTCCAGCTCAGCAATCAACATATCATCTTCAACAATTAACACTCGTTTCATCGAAATCCTCCTTTGCAATGGGAAGCCTGATCACCACCGCCAGTCCCCGGCGGTTTTCCGCCCTTACCATTCCTCCGTGTCCTATAATAATCTCTCTTACAACCGCCAGACCAATACCGCTTCCCTTTTCTGATTTGTATCTGGAATCATCAACCCGGTAAAAGCTGTCAAAAATCATATCCAGGCTGTCATCCGGAACTCCAGGGCCATCATCCTTAAATACAACCTCTATCATGGTGTCACTTCCATTTTTTCGCAGTATAATTAGAATCCTTGAGGTATCCTGCTCACGATACCGGATGGTATTGGTAAACAGGTTTTCAAATACCCGTTTCATCTCATTTTGGTCAATCCTCACCGGATAGCTCCCGCCCTCATCGGTATACTCTATCTGAACTTTATTCTGTACCGCTTCCTGCTCCAATCCATTTAGATAATGATGAAGAAAGTCTTTCATATCTACCATTTCCAAATGATAATGGAACCCCATGTCTAACCTGCAATATTCGGATAAGCTGTCAACCAGGCTGATTAGATTACCGGTTCTGATTTTAATTGCTTCTAAATACCGTTCTCTTTTTTTCGGTGTATCAGCAATACCTTCCATCAGCCCGTCTAAATAACCGCTGATGGAGGTGAGAGGCGTTCTCAAATCATGGGAAATGCCTGTGATAAGATTTTTTCTCCGCTTTTCATCACGCAGCCGCTGCTCTACCGACTGTTTCAGGTAAATGCGCATTTCATCAAAATCACGGCAGAATTCGCCAAACTCATTGACTTTGTCATAGTGAATTTTTTTATCCAGATTGCCCTCACGGATTTCTTTTGTTGCCTGACTCAGCTTGCCCAGGGGAATCAGGACACTCCATGTAATCCACCAGGACATGATCCCGTTTACACACAGGGAAACCACAACAAAGAGCAGCACTGCTGCCAGCAGATAACGAATTATACTGCGGCGCAGATAAGTGACAATCTCCTGGTCAGTTTCTTCGTGATGAATCGCCGTAATGCAAAACACCTTATCCCCGTGGTAAAAGGTATTCTTGATCACAGAAACTTCATATCTGCTTGCAGTCAATGTTTTTGCCGTAGAAATGGCATCTCCCGCAACTGAGCGCCCGATTTCCATCACATCATCTGAAATATTAGAAAAGACAGTAACACCATCTTTGGTGATCATAAACTGGTATCCCATTTTGGAAAGCTTTTCTTCCAAATGGTACATTTCATCGCTGCGGTTGATTTCCACCAATTCATTATCATCCTCTCCCTGCCCCCAGTTGTTTTCCCACAACTCCTGCTGATAGGTATAGATCATGCTTCTCGCATACAGGACACCATTATCATCACTGTACATTGTCATCAGCGTATGCCAGTAACTGCCAAGTGAGGTCTGAAGCAAAACAATAAAAAATATAACAATAAAAAGCACCGGGAAAAAAAGTGTCATAATATTTGATAATCTGGTTTTTTGTCTGATTGTCAATTTATATACTCCTTATAAAATAAAATGCCCCGCAAACAAAACCTAATTGATTGCGAGGCTGTTACTGTTTACTGCTATCGGTATATTAACGAAAAAAACTTGAGGGGTGTACAATGAATAATGTAATTGTAAACGACCGGATATCCAATAGCAAATACCTATATTGTATGTGTTCATATGCCTAATGGGCATTACATTATCGACATAACCATAACCTAACCATAACCATAACCAGATAACCGATAATAAAACAAAAAAAACCGTACATACGCAAAATATTCGCATGTACGATCTTCTGATTTAAATTTCTGTTCAGACTATTTGTCTTTGAATCATTATCTTTTTCTACTGGTCTGTTACCATTGCTACACTGGTTTCTAAAATATCAATCAGTTCCTCATCCATATATTCATATTCATCCTCAATATAAAGACAAATCACTTTTTTATCCATAAGAATATCCTGATATTTCATAATTCTTCTGTAATGCTTTTTCTCCATACAGAAAATAACATCTGCCCAGCTCAGTAACCCAGGTGTCACTTTTATTCTGGCATTGGATTCTGTACCGGCTGATCTTGCCTTGTAATCTCCCTTGCCATCAAATATCTTTTCAGCAGTCAGACTTCTCTTTTTATTCTGGCTGCATAAGAACAACAGTTTAATCATTTCACCTCATTTAATATTATTTTGGTTGAACCTCCGCAGGAATGGGACAATGATAGCTTTCGCCGCCAAGCTGTTTTTTATATTCCTCCTGAGCCTTTTTAAGCATTTCAGGGTCAGTCAGTACATCTAAGGCTGTCATAGCGATCACCTTTCCTGCATACAACAGACCATTGTGTACAGCATCTGATTTTCCACAGGCTACATACTGCCAGGAATGGGCGCTGGTTCCTGCCGGATAACAGGCTGTTGTCATCTGAGCAGTCGGAGCATGCCAGCTGGCATCACCTACATCTGTAGAACCTGCCATTGCTGCATTGGTCATAAAATAAGGCACCAGCTCGTCCATCATGGATTTCTTGCTTAAAGCTTCCGCCTCATCATTAGACTTATGGGGGAAATACTGGCGAATCTTACGGGCATAGATATTCTTTTCCACATCAGTCAGTGTATTGGTGAACTGCTCTGCATAATCATAATCTTCCTTCGTAAACTTAGGATTGCCAAGGTAACGCATATTGTCATACATCACTTTTCCTAAGGTGTCATTTACAATATATTCTGCACAGGCACTGTCCCACTGAAGCTCCATGGTGGTTCCTGTCATTAGTGCTGCACCTTTTGCAACATCTACCACACGTTCAAATATCTCCTGAACCTGACTGGAACGCGGTGCTCTGATAAAGTATAAGACTGAGGCTGTTGGCTGAACCACATTGGGAGATGTTCCGCCTGCATCAATATAGGCATAGTGAATCCTTGCCTCCTGAATTACATGCTCACGAAGGTAATTCACGCCCATACTCATCAGCTCTACCGCATCAAGAGCACTTCTTCCAAGCTCAGGAGAAGATGCTGCATGAGCGCTGATTCCTTTGAAATTAAAGTAAACCTGATAATTGGCAAGACTGCTAAAGCCCCAGATGGCTGTTTCATTCATTGGATGCCAGGATAAGATAGCATCTAAGCCGTTAAAAAGCCCTGCACGCGCCATAAATGCCTTTCCTGAGCCGCTTTCTTCAGCAGGACAGCCATATAAACGAACCGTTCCGGAAATATTATTTTCCTTCATATATTCCTTAATTCCAGTGGCTCCTGCCAGCGCTCCTGCACCAAGTGCATTATGACCGCAGCCATGACCGGGTTTCCCCTGCTCCATGGCTTTTTTCTCAGGTAAATCTGCTTCCTGATTTAAATTGCCAAGTGCATCATATTCAGCCAGAATACCGATTACAGGCTTTCCTGAACCATAAGAAGCAATAAATGCATCTTCCATTCCGCCGCAGCCTCTCTGTATTTCAAACCCTTCATCTTCCAAAACCCGGCAAAGAACATCTGCTGATTCAGTTAATTGAAATCTTGTTTCCGCAAATCCCCAGATTTTATCACTTGCATCAGTGAAAAGTGATTTTTTCTCATCAATAATCTGGCAGATTCTATTTTTCCCGTTGTTATTACTCATATTACGTCATTTCCTTTCCTTAGCTGTAACCTCTGAAGTTTATCATTATTCATAACCTTCGAATTCTTCCATTCCTTCACTTTCTTCTGCCTGAATGCCTTCCTTTTTCTGCGCTTCCAAAATTTTTCTCTTATTAATCTGATAGCTGTATGCTACAGAGATAACAGCCATAATTAACATCAGATAACTCTGAATACCGGAAAATTTAGCACGTCCAATGGTGAAAATCAGAATAACAGGAACTATTAAAATTGGAAGTGACTCTTTTGGACGCTTTACAATTGTTGGAACCAGCAATGTGCCGAAAATAGCAGGAACCATGTAAGTAAAGGCAGGATTTAAAGCAGGATGCTCATAAATTGGTTTAATAATTGGAGAAAGAAATAACATTCCCATAAATGCAATTCCTGTAGTTACATATGTACAGGTAGAAGAAGCCAGAATGGAAACAATATCGCCCTTCTCTGTTCCTGGCTCTACATTAGCAACCTTCATTGCATTAATTGCAGCCGGAACCTTCATATTGGAAACATCACCAGTAACACAGGAGGTATAGAGGGCACCTGCACCGATGACTGGAGTGTAGGAAACATTTTCACAGATTGCGCTAAAAGTGAACATGATCAGAATAGAAAATCCTTTCTCCAGTGTATTGCCAAAATCAATAGGTGCTTTATAAATCCATGACAGTAAAATTGGAAGCATAATAAAGCAGATCAGACACATAGCCACTGTCAAACGTCCGATGAGATGAATGCGATTATTGAAACCCTCAGATGTATTCATATTATTATTCATATATTTCACCATTTCTTTCATAGTTTAGATTAGTATTTATTCCATCAAATTTATTGGGATTACACTGGTTTACTAAAAAATGGATTAACCAGACATGAGACAACCATACCTACAAGAAGACTGATTGAAAATGCGTACTCTGCAAGCTTAGGTCTGCCTTTCCCTGCTTTTTCAAGGAAAATAGAAGAAATACCTGCTGCCAGACAGGAAATAATACCAACCGGCTGGTTAAGATCTGTAAGTGTAGGTGTAGCCAATACGCTGAACATAGCGATGGATAAAGCACCGGTTATTACAGGCAAAAAGAGTTTGTTCTTATTCATCATCTTTTTAACATTTTTTTCGTAGCTCTTTAGGAAAAATAGATTAAATATATTACCGCCGATAATACCAATGGTTAAAATCAGCAGAATAGAAAAGAATACATCTAACGGAAAATCACTATTATAGATATTATCATAACCATATGTATTGGCTGCCATTGTTGAAACCGTAGTTTCATAAGTTACAGAGCCAACTACGCTCAGACGCATCCACGGAAAGTACTTTCCCTGTGCAGGTACAAGTACCAAATAACTGACTAAAACCGGTATAGAGGGAAGAATTGCGAAAACAGCACTGCTCTTCATAGTAGCATTCATAACTTTTTTAGAAAGCCCAATCTTCTCTCCTCGTTTTCTTGCTGTGATTGTCAATATGGTTGGCTGAATCAAAACCACCAGCACTACAATAAGACACAGAATAAACATGGGTACTCCATTTGCCACTAATAAAAATTCCATAAACATTTACCTCTTTTCCTCTTTTTTTATTTTTCATTACTCCTAAATCTGATTTGGTTATGCCATACCCTCCTTTTCATTTTAAAGTATTATATATGATTTTTTAGCATTAGTAAATAATTTAATTCATTTCTTCCACATAAATAGTGTATAAATACTCAAATTTTTAATAAATTCTCTTTTTTCAACTGTATTATATCAATTTGATATATTTTCTGTCAGGATATTCGAAAATAATGTGTTCAAAAAAAAACTGCTGCAAATGTAAGTTTATTCACATTCACAGCAGCTTTCTTTTCTTAAAAATCTCTTTTTTCATATAACTTTACACTTATTACATAGGATACAGCCAAAGTGATAAGTGATATTACAAAGGCCATAGCTATTCCTAGTAAAAAAATAGAATCAGGAATATTAATATTTCCACCCATGGTTGCTAACAGTACGATTCCCACAAATAGAATTATCATCAATGCAGAAGGTAACAATCGCGCCTTCTCCACCCCCAGCCATATGGTTAATGGCATAGATACGGCAAGATAGATTCCTGCAACTGTAAGACCTGCAATCCCGGTACCCAGAATTTCCAAAAATACATTTTCAATATAAATCTGCCTCAGCAGCAGATTACATGATACTATAACCGTAGAGATTACAGTCCATATAAGAATCTGGCTTATTGCAAATATAAACTTTTCTGCTACAATTTCCCATCTGGATAAAGGCATACTTAGGGCATAGGTATCAAACCCTGCCTGTTTGTCATAAGAAAATATAGTCCGAACCAAAGTACTGCCTACCACAGCACCTATGGTAATCATGGAAATCCCCCCGTCTCTTCTGGGAAGAAATATGACTCCATAAACAATTAAAGCAAAGAACAGGGACTTCATACTCTCCTTCATACAGTAATAATCCTTCAACAATAATCCTCTCATATGCGTTTCCCCCTTATATAATAAATCATGATTTCTTCAATGGTGGCATCATCAATTACAAGGTCAGGATATTGCTTTCTTGCCTGCCCCTTATTGCCAACGAGACAATCTATATGATAAGCATGTTCCCGTACAGCCAAAATCTCCACATTCTGCAAGTCCTTCATCTGTTCAGAAGAACATTTCAATATTCCCATCTTCTCTAATAATATATCCTTTTCCTCAAAAAACAGAATCTTTCCCTGATGAATCATTGCCACATAATCTGCCACCTTATCCAGGTCACTTGTAATATGGGAGGACACCAATATGGAGTGTTCCCCATCTTCAATAAATTCAAAAAACAGATCAAGAATCTCATCCCTAATAGCAGGATCAAGTCCGCTGGTAGCTTCATCAAGAATCAAAAGTCTGGGGTGATGGCTCAGTGCTGCTGCTATGGAAAGCTTCATCATCATTCCTTTGGAATACTCCTTGATCTTCTTCTGCACCGGAATATTAAACCTTTCCATATAAGAGAAAAACAGATCACTATCCCACCTTTTATATATTTTCCCCAACATCGCTGATACATCCTTTGCAGTAAGAAACTCATGAAAATGACTTTCTCCCAGTACCACACCTATGTCTTCCTTAATTTCCTTTCCACAGGTTTTCATATCTTTTCCAAAAATCTCTACAGCTCCCTCATCAGGATGAACGATTTGAAGCATGGCCTTGATTACAGTTGTTTTACCTGCTCCATTCTCACCAATCAGCCCTACAATACTTCCCGTGGGAACAGTAATATCCACATGATCCAGACAAAATCCCTCATATCTTTTTGTCAATCCCTCTATTTTAATGGCATTTTTCATATCATCACTCTCCTTCATAGATTACCTGCAGAACTTCGGTTAATTCCTGACAGGATATCCCACTTTTTTTCGCAATATCAACTGCTGCTGTTATATGTTCCTCTACAATCCTTAAATTGCCTTCCCGGATCACCTCTGTATTCCTTGCAGCTACAAAACTGCCTTTCCCTGTAACCGTGGCAATAAAACCTTCCTGCTCCAGATCATTATAAGCTCTCTTGGTTGTAATCACACTAATTCTCAAGTCCTTAGCCAGAGTTCTCATGCTCGGAAGCCCATCTCCTGCCTGCAGCTCACCGCTTATAATCATATTTTTTATCTGAGATGTGATCTGTTCATAGATAGGCTTACCGCTGGAATTGCTGATAATAATATTCACCCCTTCATCTCTCCTTTCATTTTATCTTCATCTGTATTTTATTTTTAGCCTTATTTTCATCTGTATCTTATTTTCATCTGTATATTCAGCCATATCTTACACTCAGCCGTATTCTTCATCTTTATGTTAGCTTAAAGCAGGTATAATGTATATACTGTTTATATACACTATACTCTCACATATCCACATTGTCAATATATTTTTATAATATTTTAGAATAGAGACAGCCTGAAAATAAATACATTAATACTAAAGAACAAATATGGTGAATTCATTATGAAGTTTTTTAAACCAGGACTCTTACGTTTCTCCTCCTTTAGAAATCTGCCTTCCCCTCCTGTCAGGTTTAAAAATGCAGCAAAGGTTCTGCTGCTTTTTGTCTGTGCCTTTCTGGCAGGGCGGTTCGGAGCACAGCTTACAGAGCAGAAGGCAGTGGAAACAGCAGCAGATGGAAACTGGGGCTTAAGCTTCCAGCAGGAAGGCCAGCCGCCGGTAGCCAATGCAACAATGGACTATTTAAAACAGTATGATGCTTATTATGCGGAAAATACAAAAGATAAGGTTATATATTTAACCTTTGATGCAGGATATGAAAATGGCAACACAGGAGCAATTCTGGATGCACTGAAAAAGCACAATGCTCCTGCCACCTTTTTTGTAGTTGGAAATTACATAGAAACATCGCCTGATTTGATCAAAAGAATGGTTTCAGAAGGTCATATAGTGGGCAATCACACCTACCATCACCCGGATATGTCAAGAATTTCTTCCAGTGAAGCTTTTGGAAAGGAATTAGGGTCTTTAGAGAAGCTGTATGAAGAAACTACAGGCGAGACCATGAAAAAGTATTACAGACCTCCACAGGGCAAATACAGCGAACAGAATCTTCAGATGGCAAAGGATATGGGATATCATACCTTTTTCTGGAGTCTTGCCTATGTTGACTGGTATCAGGATAAACAGCCTTCCAAAGAAGAAGCATTTAAAAAGCTGCTGGGAAGAATTCATCCTGGAGCAGTGGTGCTTCTTCACAGCACCTCCAGCACCAATGCTGAGATTCTAGATGAGCTGTTAACGAAATGGGAGGAAATGGGGTATACCTTTAAATCTCTGGATCAGCTGGTGCAGTAGTTTTATAGTACAATAGCCCTGGGAATCAATAAAATCCAATGATTCCCAGGGCTGTTTTTATGTATATTCAATCTCATCACCACTGTCAAATAACTGAAAGAATTCCTCATAGCTCATTCTGCCTGATTTCAGTTCCTCTGCTATAATCAACAGGTTAACAGAATTAATAGCAGCCCCACCAATACCGGACCGCAGTTCCAGATTATGTATCCGATCCTTAAAACCTCCGGTAAAGCTTCCCGAAACAAAGCCAAACCGAAACTGTTTCACCTCATCTCCAAATACCTTCCACCACTGGTTGGGATTCAGTGAAATATCACGTTTCTGATTCTCTTCAATATAACGCAGCATCTCATCTGCCTGCTTCATAGGCAGGGAATATCCCTTTCCATAGGCTTTATTATCAAGAATCAGCCCATTTTCCCCATAATAAATGCAGACATCAGGTTTTCTGGTATCACCAAGCCTTGCTCCTCCAAAGGAAAGCTCCTCAGTGAGAAGTTCCGCTGTCTGTATCTCATAGTCACGGTCTGATGTTCCGTCAAAGCCAAGGTCAATGAGAACCAGGTATTTATGATCAATGTGTGACAGCTTTGTTCTTACACTGTCCTTCATAATGGATACATCGGATTTTACAAGGGTTTTCTTTTCCCTGTTTTCAGGAATGGACAGCCCTGTAATTTCGTCCATAATCTTATAGGTATTTCCTAATTTATTAATATTGAGACCAATATATGTAAGACCTCTCAAATCATCAAGAATCGTCTCTGTAGTTTCCTCCATATCACAGGATTCCAGATAGGACTTTATCTCTTCTGCCGTTTTATAAGAGCCGGATAAACAGCGTATCATATGAGTACGCCTGTTTCTTAAATACTCTCTGTCAGATACCTTAGTTGCAAGCATATCCCACATAACCCGTTTGGGAATTTTAGCAAACTTTGATACACCTGTGGAATGTTTTAAAACAGTGCGCCCTTTTAAAGTCAGCTGGTATGCCTGGGGGATGATGCCGCTGAAGGTTCTTCCCTTAGTATAAGAAACTTCCTTGGCAACCTTATTGACCCAGCCCATCTGAATCAGCCAGCTGCAAATGGTGCGGACGTATTTGTCACTTGTCCCTTCCGTATCCTGCAAAAGCTTGTTCTTCTCCTCTTTTGACTCCGCCTCTTCAAGCCCCTGTAAGATCATAAATTGGGGAATGGAAGTAAACCCCGCCTCACCTACAAATCCCAGTCTTGCTCCCATCTCAAACTTGGTCAAATGATCTTCTGCTGCAAGAAGGGATAAAATACGGCATACAGGAGGATAGGAAAGAAGTGCATCCTTTAACACCTCCTGCTCCTCTTCACTGTCAGCAGGTGTATTAGCATACCGCTCCCCCATTTCTGTCAGGAAACAGACATCTTCTGTTCTGTCATAACCTAAGAATCCAATGCTTATGGCAAATCTGAGAAATGAATCCGCCGGCCAGTCACTCTGATATTCCTTCCTCTGCCCTGGAAGAACCGCCTGAATAATCCCGGAACAGGGAGCATTACTCCTTGTATATCCCTTAGGACTCCCTTTTCCTTTCAAATAAAGATAGGGAATTCTCATCACAGGTTTTGACAGCTCCTTCAGAAATTCATCCCTTCCATCCTCTTCACGGATCAGCCTTGGAATCTTGTCCTCCCTCAGCAACCGATTCACAGAGGAATCCAGTACAAATGCAGATACTGTATTCTTTAAATTACTTAATTTGTAGGCCTCCTGGACCCATCCAAATGTTCTCTCAGCCACGTTTTAACCTCTCTTTATGCTGCTCAAATATAGATTAGTATACCATGGCATCATCGGATTGGCTATATCCGCTTTTCCCTTTGTTTTGATTGTGTTATAATATAAAAATCCACATAACAGACCCTGCAACGATTTATCAGAAAGGAATCCTATCTATGAATAAGCTTCAGACAGCAGCTTTGCTGATTATTCTTATGTCCTTTTTTCTTCATATCAAAAAGCTTCGTTCTACCCCTCAATATCTGAAATCACTGTTAATCTCAGGGAAAATGACTTCCGGACGAGCTTACTCCCTGGACTATCTTCGTCTTCTTGCAACCCTGTTTGCAATCGCTCTGCATGCTTTAAAAACAGCGGCAGAAGGGGCAGGAACTGGCAGCAGCGGATTTATAAATCTATTTACCATGATATTTTTAACCTGCAATACTCTGTTTATTATGAACAGCGGTGCTCTGATCTTAAGAGGAAAAGACGAATCACTTCTTACCTTTTACAGCAAACGATTTGCCAGAGTCGCCATACCGCTGTTTTGCTATTACTCCATCTATATTTTGTTATCCACCAGATTCTTTAATGAAGGCTTTCTTCATGGGGTGAAGATGTCGGTTTATCAGATGATATCAGGTCCTATAGACTGGACGCCTCATTTCTGGCTGATTTATGTTATACTGTCCCTCTACATACTGGCACCATTTTTCAAGGTGCTTGTGAGAAATTTATCAGAACCTATGCTTCATGGACTTGCTGTTTTGATTATTGTTTTTCAGTGTTTTAATGTTTTCTTACCGTTTCTGGGAATCTCTCAGGGATTCAGCCTTATGATCAGAGGCTGGGAAGGTGTTTTCCTTCTGGGCTATTATTTTACAAGCCCTGCTGGGAGAAAACATACAGCTCTGTTTACAGGTCTTGGAATTATTGCTTTCATCGGCTCTGCTATCTGTCTTTATACAGTGCCTGGATATGAAACAATTCTATATGCAGAGGGGTCTCCTGTTATGATTCTTCTTGCAAGTGCCATGATCCTCCTGTTTACTGCTGCAGAAAAAAAGCTGCCAAAACCTAGGGCTGTAATGAATTTTCTCATAAAGTACAGCTATTCCATTCTTCTGGTTCACTGGGCAGTTCTCTATTTTGTCCGCAAATCATCACTTATAACAGGGGCTGGTTTTGGAGTAATTGGAAATGCAGGTGTTTCCTTTATTGCAACTCTTCTTTTGTCTGCTGTATGTGCTTTTGTATTTGATAATACGGTGGTGTTTTGTTTTCAAATTCTGTGGGAAAGTATGACTGGATTTATTCATAATCTGAAAAAGAAAGGGAATAAGAATTTATGAAAAAGAAGAATATTGTTTTCATTGTTGCTATCATCTTAAGTGTATTAATTGCTGTTATAACATTGTTTTTCCGATACCAAAATGAAAAAAGCCAAACAATCCTTAATCTTTCTATGGACCAAAAACTGTCAGACTTTGATGAGCTATGTGATATCCTATCCAACAGTTATCCATTTTGGAATGAAGTGAAGCAGGCAGGAATAGATAGGGATACTGTTTATAGCACCTATCGGAATAGAATACAAAAAACCAGAACAGATATTGAATATTTCAAAGAAATCAGCTATTTTTTAAAAGAGTTTAAAGGGTTGGGGCATCTGGTGGTTTTGGACGGCTCAATGTATCGCTTATATCTAAATACCCTCACTGCAAGCCAAGGAATGCTGACAGAAGGACAAACACAGTCAGTGGAGCCTTTAGTTGCTGCATTAACAAATCCAACTGCCCAAAACACATATAGTCTTCTAGATCAAAGCCATAGGGGCTTTCGCAGTACCATTGGATTAAAGGAAGAATATAAGAATACTGAGACAGCAGATCAGGCAGAGAAAACCTCTGCCCTTACCACTTCAATATTTGAGGATAAAAAAGCTGCATATTTAAAAATTCAAAGCTTTGAATTAACTAATTATGAGAAAGATAAAGATGTATTAACCAAGTTTTTTGTAGAAATAAAAGATATTCCTAACCTGATCATTGATTTGCGCGGAAACAGCGGAGGAAGC
The DNA here is from genome assembly GCA_002409995.1 of Hungatella sp. UBA5385. Taxonomy (GTDB): domain Bacteria; phylum Bacillota; class Clostridia; order Lachnospirales; family Lachnospiraceae; genus UBA5385. Next base: position 149,132 of record DHOR01000030.1, read on the forward strand.
GATCTGTATTGGAAAGATCTTCTTATCCAGCCAAATACGAAAGAATCATTATCATCAGATCGATACTATGTTTTTAATCAAACTGAAACTACACTTCCATATGTTTCAGCCATTGGGCGTTCTGTGGATATCATAGATACAGAGAAAGAACCCATTTTATCCCAGTATGCTGATAGCTTTTCACATTTTATTAAAGATACAACTGCATTTGAACCAGCAGCAAATTCATACAAAGGGAAAATATGGATTTTGGTAGATGAAGATGTGTATTCTGCTTCTGAAAACTTTGTTATTTTTTGCAAAAATACTGGTTTTGCTACACTTGTCGGCACTGCTACAGGTGGTGACGGAGGCATAGCAGACCCTATATTAGTCACTTTACCAAACAGTGGCCTGATTGTCCGATATAGCATGTTCTATGGTTTAAATGCAGATGGCAGCGGCAATGAAGCTATAGGTACTGTTCCAGATGTTGTTATTTCGGAAAATGAAAATGCTTTAGATAAATGTTTATCTTTATTAGATCACTGAATTAGGGACTGTTATAGTAACTTAATATGCTCCCTTCCGGACAGCAAGCTCTTTACGTTGCTTGTCTGCATGGAAAGAAGCATATTTTATTGCCGACAGTCCCATTTAGTTTTTAAATGAATAAAAATCAATTTAGTTTAAAGTGTTTCTCCAGTTTAACTAATATCTCTCCTCGTGTATCCCTATCACAATTTTCTCTAAAAATTGTAAAGAAACCGCTATCCTTGAACTTATTAAAATTCTCTTTACTATTTATTCTGGCAATACATTTCCGATAATTTTCCATAGAAAACTCTGGAATTTCATGTAAATTCTCAATAGATATATTCGTATCCACCATACTTTAGCTTAATCCAACCCAATAATCTCCACATCCTCCTCAGCAGTAACCGCCGCCTCAGCCATCGCACTTCTATCTAAAGGCACAGGCCGCACAGAAATCCCGTTGATTTCCACATGTTCACTGATTGCAATGACAATACAGGGTCTGCCGTCAATCATGCGGTTTTCCACCAGATGGGTTTTATCAGAAGCTACTTTAATAGTAACATCCGGTGTTTTAATATCAAAGCTTTTGGTATTGACTACATTCGATGCAACAAATGCCGGTGCAGCGGTTTCAGCCTCCTCAGAATAGAAGTTGTCAAACTCCTCCAGCTTCTCCTCACTGGCACCATTGTTCTCCAAAAGACGTTTCATCTGATATTTGTCCAGAGTCAGCGGAGCAGGCTCATCCTCAGTCTCCACGATCATCTCTGTTAAGCTCTCATGAAGGTTCATCACTGCCTCAAAATCACAGTTTTCTCCCAAAGTCTCCTCTACAATTGCCTGAAATGTCTCCTTCTGATTCTTGGCTGTCATAGGCATTACGCAGCCCAGCATCTCATCAATCATAAACTCCGGAATCTGCTCCGGGTTCTTGGTATAGAATAAAAGGCTGTGAATATCAGTATTACGATCATTAAATGCCGGGAATAGAAATCCTGCATTGGGAGCCTCTACCAGCCAGTCCCTGCTTCTGTTTTCAATGACATTGGTCTCTGTGTTATAACAAAGTCCTGCTTTAGACAGCTTCACCGGGCAAATGCTGCAGAGAATAAAGTCATAGACGTAGTCGGAGGAATCATACATCTCTGTTCCGTCTGTTGCTTTTGCAGGAATATCATAGACACAATGAATGAGAACAATATAATAATTTTCCCCATAATCATAGGTTTCAATAACCTTATCGTAAAATGACTCTAATAATGTATCATCCTTTAACTCACTGTCACGAAGCTTTAAGAGAAACTCCTGAGTTCCTCCCTCAGCCTCTGTGCTGGTTGGAAATTCCATATTCAGTAGATTTTTGCCAAGAGTACCGGATAATGTGCTTTTAAAAATAGTAAAATACTTAAATGCCTCTTCCTCCTGAAGGGATAAGAATGCCTCTTTTAACTCTGTTCTCTTATTCTTTTCTGCATCAACATAACAGCCGCAGATTCGGCTGATGGAGCAGTTGGCGGGAGTAAACAGCTTCTTTAATTCACTCACTTCTTTTTTATTCATGAAAATGCTCTCCTGTTCTTAAATATATCTGTACTATACTAAATCAATTGAAGAAAATAGTCAAGAAGTGTAATGTTTCTCCATCTCATTTAACCGTCTCTTTACTTCCTCCCGTACAGCCTCAGGCTCCAGAACTGCAGCAGCAGGTCCAAAGGAAAATATCATGCCATAGACCCAATCATCTAACAACACCTTATATTTCACAGTAAAAGACCCGTCTGCCTCTTGTGTAATCTCTTCCTCTTCAAAGCGGTCGTATATCCGGTAGGCCTCTGTACCCTCAATTCGCAGAACCAGGGTTGTTTCCGGGAAATCCATAGTCTGTTCTCTGGAAGGAGGTGGCTCTGTCTCCAGATACTTATCTGGATCAGGCAGAAATGTCTCTTCCTCCATAACCAGCCTTTTCATACGAAGAATTTTAAACAGCCGCATATCCTGACGTTCCAGACAATAAGCCCTTAAATACCAGGTATAATCCTTAAATAACAACTGAACAGGCTCCACCCGCCGGCTGCTCATGTTGCCATATTGACCATAATAGTCAAAGCTTAAGACCCGGCGCCCCAGTACTGCCTGCTTCAGCGTCTGAAACAGCTCCTGATTTCTGCCGCTCCAGTCAGATAAATCAACAGAAACCCAGTTTCTCGGTTCCACACGAAAAAAATCCCCAAGCTTTTGTAAAGTATCCTGTTGATCTTCAGCTCCTATTTCATCAAGGGTTGTAAGAGCAGCCAAAATCTGCTCCTGTTCCTCTTTTGTCACCAGCATCCGGTCCAACACAAACTCTTCAGTGAGACGGATGCCACCATTCTTACCTTTCTGTGTATAGATGGGAATTCCAGCCATTGCAATGGCATCTACATCTCTGTAAATGGTTCTTACAGAAACCTCATAACGCTCTGCAAGCTCTGCTGCTGTTACAGTTTTTCTTCTCATAAGAATGTAGATAATTCCCAGAAGCCGGTTCATAATCATTGGTCATCGCTCCTTACATGGTCCTGGGAGAGCCGGCTCTTTTCTTTCTCCTGTTCAATTCTTGCAGTCCGCATACGGCGGAAAAATGAACTCATCTCATCTCCCATTCCTGACAACCGGTTTAACAAAGTGGAAAAATCCTTTAACATCTCATCGTCCTTAAAATAAGGATATACAATGTCATGATCAATCTCACTCCAGCCTTCCTCAAACAGGGTTCTGCCCTGAATTTCCACATAATATCCCTTATATTTAATAATATAGTGGAGAGAACGGTAAATCCCATCGGACTTAATATCAATCAGCTCTTCATCATAGATTCTGGTGTCCCCATTTCTTCTGTATACCTTGGGACGCTCTGCAATATAGAAATGATTTTCGTCCTCATCAAAATCCTTCAGCCTGTCCTCCAGAAAATTTTCAGGATTAAGTTCAAATACTGAGGTAATATACTCATGAAAATAAATCCAGTCCTCCCGGTAAAGGAAAAATACTCTGATTCCAATAAGATCGGTCATATATTTATGAAAGTTGGTTGCATCCAGCTGGTCAAATTTCTTATAATCCTCTTTTCTTTTACGAATAATTTTCTCCAGCAAATGCCCAGGTTCCTTAGTTCTGTAACGATAGGAATGAATACCTGCCTTCTCAATATCATATAGATATTCATCAACAAATTCCTTGCCGATATCCCTTAGTTTTCCTTCTATTCTTTCGTAGGCTCTGCCGATATCCTCAAGCTCCTGCCAGGTGATCTTTGCTTCTTCCAGGTCTGTTTCTCCCAGATTATATCTTTCTAAAAATTTCTTCTTTTCTATCATCTTGTCACTCCTGTCACTTTACTGCTTTAATGAGACATATAACATGAGCATTATATCACAGGAACGCCTTTCTTTCCATCAATTTAAATTAAAAAGAACAGCAAAAAGAAAGGCATGGTTCATTCCCACACCTTTCCTAAGTCTTACATTATTACCAAACCCTGATTCGGTTTTTACCAGCCTTCAATGTCTCCAATGGACCAGACACTGTTTTTTCAGCAACCGGTGCATCCAGATAATCAGAATCAAGAATCAGCGGGCTGCCATCTGGATTTTCAAACTCAGCATCAACAATGCGGACTCTTGGCAGAGTCTCTGTGCTATGAGGAGCATGGCTGAAATCTTCATAGTCTTCCGGCAGTGTGATATTTAAGTAAACTTCAGCCTCAGAGACTTCAATGGAATATTCCGGATCAAAATTTTCATATCTTAGAAAATCCACTTCCCTGTTAAAAGGTTTTGCATCGCCCACATACACATTCTCCGATACATAAGCAGGCTGCTCAACATTTTCAAAAATATTAAGATCGCTTGGTTTCTTAATGTTGAAATTTTCAACCTCATTGATATATTCCTCCAGGGAAGCAGTGCAGCCGTCATAATAGTATGTTCCCACCGGAATATCGGAATAGCCGCCAACAAACAGGTTCTGATATATGCGGTCATCAGCTCCATAAACCATAGCATATCCTGTTACATCTGTACTGTGGGGCGCATGATATGGAGTGGCGCGGTTAAGCATTTTCTTAAGCCTTGTTTTCCCTGCAAATAAGTTTTTCACATAGGCGCCTCCCTGAGCATGATTGTCCAGAGAATAACCGGAACCCAGAATATTGTGATCTACAAGGAAGGGACCATGGCTCACTTCAATAAATAAGTCTCTGTTATTGTCATGATAAAGATTCTTGCTGACTCTGGTTCCCTGTGCCTGCCAGTCCAGCCAGGTTCCAAGAGAGCAGTGGTGAATATAGTTATGGCTGATTTTAACATCTATGGCTGCGTGCAGCTTAATTCCTGCAATCTCATGACCGTAGAACTCTCTTTTTATAGCAATATTATAGATATGATTATCATAAATCTCACTGAATACACAACCCAGATGTCCTACGATTCCATTCTGACCGCAATCGTATATGGTATTGCCCCGGATGATATGGGAACCGATCTTTTCTTTGGACCAGCCATATTTGCGGGCTGTAAATACTGATTCCAGCTGATACTGATATCCTGGTTTGTCTTTACGGAATGTTCGGAAATTATTACCTGTGGAAGCTTCTTTTCCTATGCTGATTCCGCTGCATTTGGAATCATGAATTATATTGTTTTCAATGACCCAGCCCTTGCTCCAGTTGGGACCAATAAGTCCGGGCTGGTCGGCAGTAGGCGGTGACCATGGAGTGGCTGCCTGGGCTAATTCAAAACCACGGACAGTAATATAGTTAATTCCTGTTCTCTCCGGATAAAAACAGCACTTACGGACATTTACTTCCACCAGCTCTTGATTAGGATCAAATTCATGAAAGTCTGCATAAATAGTGGTGGTGTCTTCCTCAACTTCAGCAAACCACAGATATTTTGTCTGTGCGGGATTTTTAATGGCAGTCATTTGGTTAGTCCAGTGATCCAAGGTCTCTGTGCGGATCACTGGATTTATTAAGTCTTCATAGGCTGCTGCTTCATAGAAAGACATACCATTTAAATATACATCGCCCAGATGGACACTGCGTCCCACCGGTTCTGTAAGCCAGTCACCGATAACAGGCTTAGCAAAGGGATTGTAATCTCCAAACATGGTGTTGGGCAGAACTGCTTTCCATACAGCGCCTTCCACTCTCTCCCAATTCTTTACCTCTTCAGAGCCTTTGATGATTACTTTTTCTCCTTCTGCTGCCTGATAGACAATCCGCCGCTTATTGCTCAGTCCGCCCTCTTCCGGTTTTACCCATTCGCGATAGACTCCCTCATGGACAATAATCGTGTCACCAGGACGTGCAGCTTTGGCTGCTTTATTAATTGTTAGAAATGGCGCCTCTTTTGATCCTATATTTGTATCTGCACCATTTTTTGAGACATAATATGTATCGTTCATTTTTTACCTCCTGCTATTTTTCTTCATTATAATCAAAACAGCAGTTGTATTACAATGCAAAACCTAGTACAATATAAGACAAAATTAGTGTTTTTAGGAGGAAACTGTATGTTTTTCTTTTTTGAACATCATGGCATGAAAGGAAAGGATTTTTTTCAGGTTACCCAGATGAGAAATCAGTCATTTCCGGCACATTTACATCGTGCCTATGAGCTGATCTATGTGACCAAAGGAACTCTGTTCCTGCAGATTGAAGATAAAAATTATACCATGACCGGCGGAGACCTGGCCTTTGTATTTCATAATCAGATTCATTATTTTAATGCAGAGCAGGGCTGCGTGGTACATATTATATTATTTTCGCCTGAGATTATAGGAAGCTTCTATTCTCTATATCGGGACTATATTCCGGAGAATAATGTGATTCATCTAAGCAGTGATCTGGACTTCTCTCTATGTGACTCCATATATGCACAGAAAAGTCTGCTATACCATGTCTGCGCTCTGCTGCTTAAATCAACCAATATGAAAAAGGTCAGCAAACGTTCACAGACAGCAGTGCTTCAGCAAATATTTGCATATGTGGATCAGTATTATCAAACGGATTGTTCATTAAAAGTCATTTCTCTTGCAATCCAATACGATTATGCCTATTTATCCAAACTATTTGTCCGCATGACCAAAATGCATTTTACAGAGTATTTAAATAATTATCGAATCTCTCAGGCCTGTTATCTGTTAAGACAGCAGCAAGATCTAATTTTAAATATTGCAGAAAAGTGCGGCTATACCAATATGCGGTCTTTCCATAGGAATTTTCGTAAAATTACAGGCTGCTCTCCCAGAGAATATCTAAATGCCTGTCAATCCGCTGAATATGAGCAGAAATAGCCCTGTATACAGCAATAGAGCGGAATTACAGAATTCCGCTCCATTTGCTCATAAAATCAATGTTTTAAATCTGTCGATCTATCTTCTTCGCCATTAATTCACCATTATTGCTATAAATTATAGCATTTTCTTTTGTAATTATACCTTTTTTATAGAGATTTAAAAGGCTGGTATCCATAGAAACCATGCCCTCTGCCTGACCTGTTGCTATGACACTGTCAATCTGATGGGTTTTACCTTCCCGGATCATATTGCGGATGGCGTTGTTGAAAAACATAATTTCAAATGCAGGATATACTCCTCCGTCTATAGTTGGAACCAGCTGCTGTGAGACTACTGCCTGCATGATCATGGATATCTGCATACGAATCTGTTGCTGCTGATTGGGAGGAAATGTGTCAATAATACGGTCAATGGTATTGGCTGCTCCTACAGTATGAAGAGTTGATATCACCAGATGGCCTGTTTCTGCTGCAGTCATAGCAATACGTACTGTTTCAGAATCACGCATTTCACCAACCAAAATAACATCAGGAGCCTGTCGCAGTGCTGACCGGAGACCAGTCACATAGCTTTCTGTATCAGTTATAATCTCTCTCTGGGTAACCACACTCTGTTTATGGCGGTGGAGATACTCAATCGGGTCCTCTAAGGTGATAACATGGGCATTTCTGGTGTTGTTAATTCTGTCTATAATACAGGCAAGAGTGGTGCTTTTACCGCTTCCTGCCGGCCCTGTTACCAATACAAATCCCTTGTTCAGCTTTGCAATCTCAATAATGGTTTCAGGAATATGAAGTGCTCTGAAATCAGGCAGATCAAAGGTTACTACCCTGATTACAGCAGCCAGAGACCCTCTCTGTCTGAATACGCTGGAACGGAATCTGGATACTCCCGGAAGAGCAAAGGAGAAATCATCATCTCCATCCTCTCGTATATGTTTCATACTTCTGTTACCTGCCAGTTCATATAATTCTGTAATTAATGTTTCCATCTGTGCAGGAAACAATTTTTCTTCACTTTGGTAAATAATACTGCTTCCGATCTTCAAGGATAAGGGCATACCGGGTATTAAAAAAATATCCGCTGCTTCCTTTTCCACTGCTGCACTTAATATGTCTATAACTTTCATGTAGAGGCTCCGTTCTTATGGTTCTACCCCTGACCAAACAGGCATAGAATCATCTATTTCATAATCTTCTGTGTGGATGACTTTCCACTTATCTATTATAACACTTCCATCACCATTTAAAACAGGAATCAGCTCAATATAGAGAGCCTGCCCCCTGTCCATAGGGATTTCAGTGGCTGTAATTCCTCTGTCAGCCAGATAATACTTATCAAACTTCTCCGCAAACAAAGCATTCCGCTCTATTTCATCTGAAGTCCTGCCGCAGACAAAAGCCACATGTTCTGCAGCTGCAGCATAAAATGCTTCTCCCTCACTGTCTGCTCTGTAGTACTCTGTTACAGCAGATGCATTGCGTTCTGCCAGACTTAAATCATTTTTGGCAGCTGTAAGAGACAGCATACCAAAGGTCACAAGACACATCACTATAAAAATCAGAATCAGAGAAGAGGTACCAATATTTGCCCTGATTCCACTTTCCCGTTTTCCCATTGTTCGCCTCCATCACTAATGCCTTTTCACCTGAAGAGTATAGACTGTCTCCTTGCCGCTGCTGACTGTAATATCTGCAGTCATTCCATCTTCCCCATTCTCAAAGGGAATGGTCACTGTATACACAGCTTCACCGTCAGCTACAGGGGTTCCGTCCTTATATAGCTTCATAACACAGTCTCCTGATTGGTGATTCTCTGCTAAAAAGCGCTGTTCCAATCCTTCTCTGCCTTCCGCCTTCCACACCTCAGCAACACTTTGCGCAATAAAAACCCCCTGGTTTAAATTGGCGGCTTTTCTGCTGAGCCCATCTGCTTTTACAAAGGTCTGAATGCAAATGGCTGCACAGAGAATAAAGAAAAAGACAACAGCTATCATCTCCATCATGAAAACTCCGGAACCATGCTTTTTATTCATCTGCCTGCCCTCCGCTTCTTAAAGACAGCCAGATTGAACTGCCGTTTTCTTCTGTACTGATACAGAGCATTCTTCCTTCTTTTTTCATAGCAACAGCGCTGCATTCCATAATCTCAAACCCATCGCTTAAGCTGATGTTGCTGGCTTCATCAGAAAACAGTTCCCAAAGCTTCCCATCCTCATAATAAATTTCTGTCATATAAGTGGAATCATTGATCTCCTGTTTTAACTGAAGCACTGATATGCCTTCCTTCTCTGCTATATCAACCATACCCGCCTCGTCCTGCTGTCTCACTTTATTGGCAATATAGCTGAGAGCAACATCACTTCGGTAGGTGGATTCTGTTCTGTTATTAATGTTCTCATAAACTCTTCCCCCTATAAGCACAGTAAATAGTGCACAGAGAACAAATACAAGGAACAGAAGCATGGTAAACAGCGTATTCACCACCTGCCCCTTTGGGCTGCTTTTTCTGTTCATCCCATCTCCTCCCGGTTATTGTTCATGAGTATTGACTGTGATATCAGGCATAATGTTAGATGCAAATCCACTGTAAAACACATTATACCGGTCTCTGTCAATCTGTATTCCGTAGTTTTCTTCCAGATATTCCACACTGGGCGGATATCTGCCTTCAATGGCATAACACTGAACCGATGCCCTGCGAATGGCATCCCGGAGTGTATCTGCCCCTCTGGCATCTGCCTTTTGGGAGAAGAAAACGGTTCCCCCTATAAAAAGTCCAATGACACAGATAAATGCTGCAATGGAAGTCATAAATCCCAGTGTTTCCTTGATTCCTTTTTTTCGTTTTAACATATGTTCTCCCTGCCTCTCACCCAATAGCAAACAGAACTCCAACTAAGGGCAGCATAACAGAAAGCAGAATCAGTCCTACGGAAACTGCAAGAACTGCAACCATAGTAGGTTCAAATCTATTTACCATATGTTCAATGGCTGTATCAGCTTCTTCCTCATAATGGCCGGAAATCTCGTCCATCACTGTATCCAGACGTCCGCTTCTTACACCAACTTTAATCATCTGAATATAAAACCCTTTAAAAAGCCCTGTATCCTTCATAGCTGTGTAATAATCATCTCCAACCTCTAGCTGATCCTTACAGGTGACAATCTTTTCTTCCACTGCCGGATTCTCCACCAGCTTTTCTGCCAGCTCCATTCCCTTTTCCAATTCCATACCACTGTGAAGGGTAAGGGAGAGGACTGAGGTAAAACGGCGGTTGGCTACTGCCAGGGCAATGCGGCTTTTCTTCTTAATCCCGTTAAAGAGATTGTTCACAACGGAAATCTTCTTACCATTTTTGCTGAAAAGCCAGATAATCAGAGATATCACAGCCAGAGCTGTTCCTGCAATCAGAGCGATTCCACAGAAAATTCCCCCAAGTTTTGTTGCATACAAAGAAATTGGCGACATCTGAGCCCCCAATTGCTCATATACATTTTCAAATATAGGCATAACCTTTGTAAAGAGTACAAATAAAACCACCAGAAGCATAAAAATCATAATCACCGGATAGGTAAGTGCACTCTTAATGTTCTTCATTAAGATATATTCTTTTTCATAATACTCCGAAAGAGATTTCATAATCTCATCCAGAGTACCGGTTTCTTCTCCCAGCTTTGCCATGCTGATTACATAGGGAGGATATACTCCTGCTTCTTCCAGAACAACTGAGAATGGTTTCCCAAGCTCCACTTCCTCAGACATGGTAAGCAGTTTCTTCTTCTCTTCTTCTGTCAGAGCATCTTCCGCCATAACAGACAATCCCTCATCAAGAGGGATTGCGGCATGCAGTAATATAGATATCTGAAGACAGAAAGCAGAAAGTTCTCTGGCGGAATATTGTTTTTTCAATTCCTTAGCCATCTGTATTTATCTCCTTTGTACGATTCTTTAGTAACTGTATTTTGCCTTATAGTTAGCACTGTTTTTAATATGCTCTAAAACTGCAGGGTCATTGCCTCCTGAGGAAGCAAAGGTTGGGTCCATCAGTTTCCAGTCATGACCATCAAAATAAATTACATTATCCACCCAGCCCTGGCCTTCAATATAAACATTGACCCAGGCATGATACACACTTCCTGTGTAGCCGATTACCAGCTTGGTAGGAATCTCCTGGGAACGGAGCATAGCCGTCATTACTGAGGCATAGTCAAAGCAAATCCCCCTCTTCTGGGCCATAACCGTATCTACATTAGGCAGATAGCCGGACTGTACAGAGTTTGCCTTTGCTGTATCATAAGTAAAGTTACTAACTACATAATTATACACATTGGTGACTACACCAAGAGTATCCGCAGCAGGTGCAGCCAGCTCTTCCGCCTTTTGTACCACTGCACTTCCTGCAGTAAAGTTCACATACTGATTGGGGTAGAGAAATGGCTCATATTCATTCTTCAAAGAGACGGAGATATCCTTGCCAAATTTCACAGCGTACTGATTGCCCTGTACCTGCTCTAAAACTTTGACTGTATAAGTACCATTGCCTAAGGTCAGTGGAAATACCTCGTATGCTGATCTTGCATTTAAATCATAGGTATAGGTCTCGCTGCCGCTTTTAATCAGCTGTACCTTGATTTTGGATGCACTGCCGCCATATGTTACCATAACATAGCCACTTGATGAATTGGAAGCATCGAGAGTTACTGAATTCTCTGAATAAGTCACTGTTCCTGATGCCTGCGGAGTTCTTATGCCGCCTGAAGGTCTGGAATATATGGGAACCGGCTGATCTTCTATGATAACCAGGGGCTCACCTGCTATTATTCCATCTTCTATGGTTTCCTCTGCTTCATTTACTGTGACCTCAGCCGTTGTCTCTTCTGCTGCGGTCTCCGCCGCTTCTGTGGCTGATGTGGCTGCTGTTAAGTTGGTTGTGTTATCTCTGCTGCAGCCACTGGCTGCTATAGAAATTGCTGTACACAGGGATAATACAATTGTTATCTTCTTCATTTTTTCTCTCCATTAATACGATTAACCAAGGCGCTGTCTCACAATCTCATAAGCTAACACGCCAGCTGCTACTGAAGCATTGAGGGAATCGATGTCTCCCTTCATGGGAATGGAAGCCGTCATATCACACTTCTCTTTTACAAGTCTTCCTACGCCTTCACCTTCACTGCCAATTACAAGTCCTATAGGACCCTTTAAATCCAGCTTATACATCAGTTCTCCGCCCATATCAGCGCAGACAAACCATAAGCCTTTTTCCTTTAATTCTTCAATGGTTGCTGCAAGGTTGGTAACCTTTGCAACAGGAGTGTAATTAAGAGCTCCTGCAGAAGTTTTTGCAACAGTGGCTGTCAGACCGACTGCTCTGCGTTTGGGGATAATCACACCGTGAGCGCCTGCTAAGTTGGCAGTTCTTATAATCGCTCCCAGATTGTGAGGGTCCTCAATTCCGTCTAACAGGAAGATAAAAGGAGGTTCTCCCTTTTCCTCTGCTGCCTTTAATATATCTTCCACCTCTGCATATTCGTAAGCTGCAGCATGTGCAATCACCCCTTGATGATGCCCTTCCCCTGACATCTGATCAAGACGTTCTCTTGCCACAAAGTTAATGATGGTATCCTGTTTTCTTGCTTCCCTGATAATGGACTGGATGGGACCATCCTTACATCCATCCTGTACATACAGCTTATCAATGGTTTTTCCTGAACGGAATGCTTCCATGACTGCATTGCGTCCTTCTAAAGTAAATTCTTCTATCATTCCAGTTCTCCTATTTTTTCAAACCCATGGCTGATCAGGGTAATAAGCCGTTCCAGACTGCCCGTCAGATATAAATACCCGCAAAGGGCTTCAAAGCCTGTGGCAGTTCTGTAGTCAATCATTGTGGCATGTTTTGCTGAGCTTACAGATTTGGCATTACGCCCTCGCTTATATACAGCAGTCTCTTCCTCAGTCAACTCCTCAAGAAGAACTCTTACAATCTCCGCCTGAGTTCCTGCATTAACAAGGCGTGAGCTCTTCTTATGCATGTTGTTGACCTGGGTGCTTCCATGATTCATCACTTTGGTCCGGACAATTAGTTCATAGACTGCATCACCGATATAAGCCAGTGCAAGAGGGGAATAGCTTTTTACATCCACCTCCTGCAGCTGTAAGGAGTCTTTGAAAAAGGAAGCAAAACCTGACTGAGTCTCTATGCCCGTTTCCATTTTACACCTTCTCTTGTATCTTCCAGAACGATTCCCTGTTCCAGAAGCTTACCACGGATCTCATCAGCCAGAGCAAAGTCCTTATCTTTTCTTGCCTGCTGTCTTGCTTCTATCATAGCTTCGATTTCATGGTCTAAAATCTCCGCCTTTTTCTCTGTTATAATGCCTAAAACATCGCAAAGCTTTTCAATGGTCTGCTTTAAGTATACCACATAAGCCCTGCTGCTGTCTGCTGTTGCTGTAGAGTTGCTAAGCTTTACAATCTCAAAGATTGCTGAAATACCATCTGCTGTATTAAAATCATCATCCATAGCAGCTTCATATTTCTCAATCAGCTCATCAATTGCTGCTTTATTCTCATCAGCCTTAAATACATCTCCTGCTGCGCCAGCCTCTAAATCCCTCAGCTTATCAACAGCTGTAAGAATTCTCTCAAGTCCGTTCTTCGATGATTCCATAAGCTCTTCACTGAAGTTCAGCGGGCTTCTGTAATGAGCGCTGAGCATAAAGAAACGCAGCACCTGCAAATCATACTTTTCGCTGATCTCCCTCACTGTGAAGAAGTTGCCCAGGGATTTACTCATCTTACGGTTATCAATATTTAAAAATGCATTGTGCATCCAGTATTTAGCGAACTCCTTGCCATTGGCGGACTCACTCTGTGCAATCTCATTCTCATGATGAGGGAAGATTAAATCCTCTCCGCCTGCATGAATATCAATCTGATCGCCTAAATACTTCTTGGACATCACAGAACACTCAATATGCCAGCCAGGACGTCCTTCGCTCCATGGGGACTCCCAGTAAGGTTCTCCCTCTTTCTTAGGCTTCCACAATACAAAGTCTGACGGATCTTCCTTACCATCATCTCCTGTCACCTTGATCTCACGGAATCCTGACTGAAGGTCATCAAGATTCTTATGGGACAGCTTGCCATACCCGTCAAAGGATTTGGTTTTAAAATAAACAGTGCCATCCTCTGCTTCATAGGCATGACCATTGGCAATTAAATCACTGATCATATGGAGCATTCCGTCAATCTCCTCAGTTGCCTTGGGATTCTTAGTTGCAGGCAGAATATTCATTGCCTCCATATCCTTTTTGCACTCTTCAATATAACGGCTGGAAATAATAGCGGAGTCTACGCCCTCTTCCATTGCTTTTTTAATGATCTTATCATCAATGTCAGTGAAGTTTGATACAAAATTAACATCATATCCTCTATATTCAAAATAACGTCTCACTGTATCAAATACAATCATAGGTCTTGCATTGCCAATATGAATAAAATTGTATACGGTTGGTCCGCACACATACATCTTCACTTTTCCTGGTTCTAAAGGCACAAATTCTTCTTTTTGCCTTGTTAATGTATTAAAAACTTTCATAATCTCTCCTTTCAAATCAAGCAAATCTCCACGACTTCTTATTTCTTACAGCAGCCTCCGCAGCTATTGCAGTTACCAGTCATGATTGTATCATCATAACAGTAATCATTCACTGTAGTCAATAAGGTAATTGCCTTAGATGAGATTCCTTCTCCATTTCCCGTAAAACCAAGGCCTTCTTCTGTTGTTGCCTTGACGCTTACCTGATCTGTTGAAATTCCTAAAGCCATAGCTATATTCTCTGCCATAGCCGGTCTGTAAGGCGCCAGCTTAGGCTTCTGTGCAACAATGGTTGCATCTATATTTTCGATTACATATCCCTTATCCTGTAAAAGCTCTCCAACTCTTTTTAAAAGCTTAATGCTGGATACATCTTTATATTGTGGGTCTGTATCCGGAAAATTATCTCCAATATCTCCTAAAGCGGCCGCACCCAGAAGAGCATCCATCACTGCATGTACCAGTACATCTGCATCTGAGTGTCCTAAAAGTCCCTTCTCATAAGGAATGGTTACACCTCCTATGATTAAGTCTCTTCCTTCTGTTAATTTATGAACATCATAACCTAGTCCAATTCTCATACATTTTCCTTTCTGATCAGATATCTGGTGTTTTATCCAGTTATCTGATTATATCTTAATTTCTATACGATCATACGAAGCTTTCTCCCTATGCACCTGACCTGTATAGTATTCTGACAGAGACAGCTTTCCCCATCTGCATGAACTGCCATAGATCTGTCCAAATGAATGACAGCCTCCTGACAGGTATAAAGTCTGATTCCTTTGTTGTGAGAATACCTTCCTATAAGAGAATTTAAAAGCACAGGAACAAGCCTTCTCTTCCTGGAATTGCTCATAACGCAGATTGTAAGCTTTCCATCATCATAGGCTGCACCTGGTGCAAATTTAAATCCACCGCCTTCATAGGGATGGATATGTGCAGAGACAAAATAAACATGATTAAACTCCACTTTCTGCACATCATCTAACAACAGATAGCCCTTAGATGGCTTTGCCAGTATTAGCTGCTTAATCCCCATAATAATATACAGGAATTTACCTAGTGGTATCAGCCTTTTCTTTCTTTTACTTTTATAATGCAGAAGGTTATGACAGACTGCAGCATCAAATCCGATTCCTGCACTGACCATAAACCTGCGACAGCAAATCTCGTCTTCTCCATAAGAAATAACACCATAATCCACCAGCTTATGATACTTAGGAGAAAGAATCTTCTTTAAGCATCTGTAAGGGCTTCTGGGAAGTTTTAAGCTTCTTGCAAGATCATTGCCGGAACCTGCGGGAATATACCCAAGCGTAATAGTTCCACAAAAAGAAAGGCCATCCAGAATCTCGTTTACAGTTCCATCGCCGCCAACTGCCACGATGATACGCGGTTCTTTACAGCCCTCTGTTAACTCTCTTGCAAAATCCCTGGCGTCTCCCGGCTTTTCTGTAAGATGTACTTCATAGTCTACATTCGAGGCTTCTAACATTTTTTTAAGCTTTTTCCAAACCCTTCTGCCCCGTCCATACCGTGAGTTGGGGTTAACGATAAAATAGTACATGGTATCCCTCCACCATTTGCTATTATTAAGTATACCATAAAACCTGTAAAATGAATATAATTTTACAGAAAATAGGCTTTTCGAAAAAGTTGAATCATTAAATAGAAAAACGAGCATCAAAAGATACTCGTTTCTCAACTCCCTAAGTATATGGTTCTGTTTATTGTGCAGCGCCCTGCTGTTTAGAGGAAATCATATTACGATATAACTCTGCCACTTCCTCCGGCTGATTTACACAGTCATAGGTCTGGTCTCCTACTTGAATGTGTCTTGCATTAATGGTATATGGATTACGGTTAACCACCTGCTCAATTGCCGCTGTTGACTGTGCGTGAACATAGGTATAGCGGGTCAGTTCCCCTGAAGACAGAAGGATGAACAAGCTGTCGTCCCATCTCTGGTTCTTGTAAGTAATGCGTTCCTCAAAAAACATGGCAGCAATATCCTCTAACCGAATCGGTGGAATACCCACTGCTTTCAACCAGTTTCTGGTTACTACAATACTGAACAAAACTGAATTTCTTACCAGCTTCTTGCTGTTAATTACATAATAGGAAGAAGAAGGCTCTAAAACCTCTTTGTCAAATTCCTGAAGCTGTGCCTCTGTATAATTGGACTTTTTCAGAAAATAGCTTATGTATTTATTGGCTCTTTTATTGGTCATGCTCATTCCCAGGAAAATCAGAATCAACCAGATTATGATGGGCGAAAGTAACCTCATGAGCATGCCTGCATCGAGAAACTTCTCTCCTGTATGATTCTGGGTTGCCACCATTGCAAAGATTGCAATAAGATTAATAAAAATAAACATACCGCCTATGGCAGCCAGAGCAGCTCCGCCTCCGCCTATGGATCGTATCTTCTTTAATAAACTTCCATCCTTTGTACACATTTTAATAAACTTTTCATCCACTGCTTTAAACATAATGTTACCCCCTGTGTTAATATTTTATCACTGATTTCTTAATTGTATTATATTTTGTTGAATATTTCAACAATAAAAGAAAACATTTATTATTGTAATCCATTGAAGTTTAAATTGCAAAAACCCTTGAATCATCAAGGGTTTTCTTAAGTAGCGGAAGGGAGATTTGAACTCTCGACACCACGGGTATGAACCGTGTGCTCTAGCCAACTGAGCTATTCCGCCATATGCAATATTTAAAAATATTATGGGGCCTATAGGGCTCGAACCTATGACCCTCTGCTTGTAAGGCAGATGCTCTTCCAGCTGAGCTAAGACCCCATAACTTCACCGGTTTGCGATTGTTTAACCCGCA
>DHOR01000028.1:0-150512 GCA_002409995.1 Hungatella sp. UBA5385
AACCCCGTCTCGCGCTCTTAAAAAAGCTAGTGTTTATGCGGATTCTCAGACTTTGAGAGTCCGCATTTCTATTACTTGGCGCTCTTTTTATAGTCTATCAATTGATAGACATCGGGTAAATCGCTTTCGCTATAAATGTCGATTTTAAGCGTGGTTAGCTTACCACCATTGATCGGTGCATTTGAAAAAATTAGTTTTAATTCATCGGCTATGTCAAGTTCCAAAACACCCTGTTTGTTTCTTTCGTTGAAATGAAAAGCTATCGCGAAACAACCATCCTCCGGTTCTCCCCAAAATATTGTTTTTTTCTTTCGAGTGACCTTTGCAAGCCAACCACCATCTTTATAAAAACGCCACTCCAGACCAGCTTCAAAATCTGATAATTTTTCTAACAGTACCTTATACGCAGAAAAGCTATTTCCTAAAATAATGCTTAAATTTTCATCGACCGGCTCTATATTTCTATCTTTTTTAAAATCTATCATAGTATTTTAGCCTCACTTTTACTCGGTTTTTTGATTGGCAGCCAATACTCAAGAATGGCTCCCGCTGTGCCCTCTTTAGCATGGACTGAAATATCAGGACCATTGTCATATTCGTATCCGCTTGTTGGCAGCCACTCTGAAATCACACGCTTTCCCAAATCTTGTGTCTCTTCAATTGTTTTTCCCTCATATGAAAAAATGGCCCAAGTATAAGCATCAACTATATATTCCTCCAAAGATTCCTCTATAGGTGCATCAGTTGCAACCGATATCAAATATCGCCAACTTTCAGCATTTTCATCTGGTATCATCACTTCAAGTAATCCCGATTGCTCTTTTCCTATTAATCTCTTTAACTTCTGGATTGTACCATTATTCCCGGCAATTTTCCAAACTTGTTCAACCGGCTCAGCCATACCTTCAAAATCACCATAAAGTGGAATGGAAATACCCACGACGCGAAAAGCTTCTTTTGCCTCAATCCTAAATTCCAGACTTTCCACTCCTTTTATCACCATTTGAAAACTAAGAGGTGAATACGATTTTACCGACACACCATCTAATTTAACAAGTGAAGGTGCTATTCCATGTACGCTTTGAAATGCACGATTAAATGCAGTGGGTGATTGATAGCCGTATTTTAATGCCACATCTATGATTTTCATATCATCGCTTTTCAAATCAACCACTGCCAAAGACATTCTCCTGCGCCGGATATATTCCGATAAGGGAACTCCTGTCATATAAGCAAACATTCTCTGAAAATGATAAGTGGAGCAGCCTACTATTTTAGCAATATCCTCGGTGTTCAAGGTATCTGTAATATGTTGTTCAATGTAAATAATTGCCTCATTCATTTTTTCTATCCAATCCATTTTCATCATCTCCAGTATTATTTATATATTTATTATACGGCACTACAAAGGTTTTGTCCTCTCCTCTTGCATAATAATTAGAGAGCAAGCACGCCGTTACAAGTGCCATTTTGCCAATGCTTTTCCACTATCAATACCGCTTAAAGATCATTAAATAAAGATCATTAGTTCTGTAGTAAATATATTATCTTCAAATGAATATTGAAATACCCCATCATATTTATCTATACGTTCTTTTACACTTTTTAATCCCAATCCATGTATTTGTTTATTAAGCTTATTAGTAATTAGATGATTTTTAATTAGATTTGGAGCTTTTTCATAATTGTTTTTGATTGTTATGATTAAAATATTATGAATTTTGTTTATTTTTATTATAAGCCTTCTATTATTTATTTCACAATTTAAAGATGCTTCAATTGCATTATCCAAGAGGTTTCCTAAGATAACACTGAGGTCCTCCTGCTTAAGAGTATGACAGGCTCCAATAACATCAACATCTACAGTTACCTTTATATTATTATTTTCAGCTTCATTTTTCTTATGGTTAATTATGTAATCAATATACTCGTTACCAGAGTATGTTATATTGTTTGAAGATACTAATAATTTTTTCTTGTTTTTAATATAAGCAATAGATTCTTCATATTCCTTTTTTTCTAACAGATATAATATATGTAGTGAAAAATATTGCAGATCATGACTTAATTTTGCTATTTGTTCATTGTATTGTTTAAACGTATTATATTCAGTCTTATATATATTATTTTGGACTTTTAAAAGAGCCTCTAATTCTTCGGCTTTTTTCCAGCGATTATAATAAATTAATATAATTATGTTCATTAAAAAGAAAGAAATATATAATACCCAACCTAATAATACTATTAAATTAGAGTGTTTGAATGTTATCCAGCTTAAAATAATTGTAAATACGCCAATTGAAATTAATAATGCATATTTCCTTTTAATATATTTATTCAGTAAAAATTTAAATAGAATTGTAGTAATTATCAAACAGGATTTATCGATAAATATGTAGTATATTCTGAAATCTGATGATACGGATATAACATCTGATAAATAATTGTTATTTTTCAAAAGGGTTCCTAATAATGCTGCAATAGTAAAATCATTAGTAGTTATTAGAATTATAGAAATAATGAGCAAAAAAAAGTTTTCTAATATATCTCTATTTATATACAAAAACGACACGATCATCACATATAAAACAAAAATTAGTATTGTAAAATTTGTGAAGGGAGTTATAAGGTTTATAACAACTATGCAGATACTTATAGGTATTGATAAAAAAAGTCCGTACATAGCAGTTTTGATATTTAATTCATATTTTAAATTTATCAACCAAAAAGTACATAAAGTTTCAATTAAGGTAGCTAGTATTTCAAAACCAATTTTCAAAATCATAATTTAGAACTCCAAAATGTTATTACGTGCTTCTTAACCTTGTCAAGATATGTATAACCAATCGGTAATATGGTATTATTTTCTAAAATGACATTATTTTTATCTATTTTAGTTACATAATGTAGGTTAACAATATAACCTCTTTCGATCATTATATAATTATTAGAAATACTGTTTAAATCTTCTAATAGTGTATGTAATGCTTTACGTTCTTTAATTTGGTCTTTAAAAGTTACTATTACAGAGGATTTAGACTCTTTGTAACAATATATGATTTCATTGCATGCTATTTTAATATGTTTTCTTGGTGATATAATATAGTAGTTTTTACTATTAATAAGATCAATTCTTTTTAAAGCAGTTCTCATTGCTAAATCAAATGAACTGTCCAGATCACTTTTAACTAAATATCTAAATACCTCCAGTTCTATTGCTTCAATTGCATATTGAGTATAGGAAGATACAATTATAATCAAGCTTTTTGAATGTAATTGTTTTATTCTTTTAATTGTCTCAAGCCCATTTAATTCAGACATTTCAATATCAACAAATATAATGTCAAAACACACACCTTCTTCAACATCATATAATAAATCTATTGCTTGGTTATATTGTTTGGAATGAAATGCCTTATTGTTTAAAATTGAATAATTATTTATATAATTTTCCAAAGCCTTGATTGCGGTTTGTTGGTCGTCACAAATTGCGATTTGGTACATGCTTACCTCCTGAAATAAATTCATCTAGTATACTTTATATTAATTTATCAAATTATGCAATTACTTTTATCATGTAACTTTTATGCCCTACAACGGTATTACTATATGAACAACCCTTATTTAAGATAAGAGTTACGGACCATAAGCAGTAATTTAAGGACATTTTATAAAAATGTATTCATTATACTCTATATTCTTAGAGGGAGGTAAATGGGATTATTAAGTTATGATTATGAAAGGGTGTCAAATGAAGCATTTTAAATTATATAAGATGAAATATCTTTTTTTATTATTAGCCATTATATTTTATAGCACATTAGATTTAACTAAGTTTCTGATCTTAGGTAATATGGTTGATATGTTTTATAATTTGTCAATTTATAAAGAACGAGTTTATTTAGGAATTATAATAATATCTTCTATTTCTATCTTGGTGTATTTAATAGATGTTTTCCTACCATATTTTAAAAATATAATTGTTGAGGAAGATATAAATAAAATCAGATTAGAGATTGGAAATAAAATAATCAATATACCTTTTAAAAACTTAGAAAAAATGCAGTTTGGTGAGATATTAACCAAAGCAATGTCTGATATTGACAGGGTTCAAAGATTTATAGAATTAGATCTAAGTAATTTTCTAATGCTGCTTTTTAAAGGGGTTATAGCCGGAGTCATTTGTTTATTAATTAATTGGAAGTTTTTAATTGCATTTATATTGACGATTCCTATAATAATTATTTTAAGTATTATATCTGGTAAGTTTGAAGAAAAGCTGCTAGCTTCTCAGAAAGAAGAAACATCAAATCTAAACAGTTTTCTGATGGATATCATTAATAATCTAGTGGTTGTAAAGTCATTTAATTTATCAAATAAATTTCTTCGGATTTTCCAGGATAAAAGTAGAAGTGTAAAAAGAATTGAATACAATATCTACCAGAGGCGTGCTTTATTCTCTTTTATTAATGCTATTTCTTTATTATTACCCACTATTATAATGATGATAGTAGGAGTATTGTTAGTGAGCAAAGGAGAATTAACAACTGGGGAATTTACAATAATGTTAGCAATGAGCAGCAGAATAGCCAATCTATTAGGTGGTACTCAAGACTTTATTTATAATTACCAAGGATATAAAACCAGCTATAATAGGCTTTTAGAGCTAATCAACGTACCGGAAGAGGAAAATAGATCAGCCATTTTGGGACAAATGACCGATCATTGTATGATTTTTAAGAATGTATCATTTTGTTATAACAATAACAAGGCTTTGGATAACATAAATATGGAAGTAAAAAAAGGAGAACATATCGCATTAGTGGGAAGAAGCGGTTGTGGAAAAAGTACTTTAATTAAGCTGATTTCTTCTTTGTATTATGATTATGATGGACAGATCACGATTAATGGCATCAGCAGCATACCAGGAAATCAGAGATTTGTTAGAGATCAGATAACTCTTGTTTTACAAGGGAATTATTTATTCCCTATTAGTATTAGAGATAATATAACACTCTTTTCTGAAAAATATACAGAAAAAGATATAATAGAAGCTTCAA
Source organism: Hungatella sp. UBA5385 (assembly GCA_002409995.1). Taxonomy (GTDB): domain Bacteria; phylum Bacillota; class Clostridia; order Lachnospirales; family Lachnospiraceae; genus UBA5385. The sequence continues at coordinate 5,061 of DHOR01000028.1, forward strand.
AAGTGGCAGGAATTTATGATTTTATACTGAGTTTGCCAGAGGGGTTTGATACCATAGTTGAAAATGGAGGTATTAACTTTTCAGGTGGACAGAGGCAAAGACTCTGTATTGCCAGGGCATATTTAAAAAAATCTCAATTAGTATTGTTAGATGAGTTTACATCTGCTTTAGATGTAAATATGGAAAAACAAATTCTTGACTCTATTGAGGATTGGTTACATGATAAAACTCTGATTACAGTAGCTCATCGTTTATCCACCATAAGAAATACAGATCGTATTTATTATTTTGAAAATGGTAGAATTGTCGAAAATGGTACTTATGAAGAATTATGTAATTTAAAAGGGGCATTTTATCATTTGTTCAAAGGAGAGATTGTAGGTAGGTGATATATTGAAAAGTAAAAATATGAAACAATTAAAATGGCTTTTCCAATTTATAAAGCCGCATCAAATAAAATGGGGCGCAGGTTTTCTCATTGATATTATAGGTTCTGGAATATATCAGATTTGTAATGGTATTGCTCTGGAAAACATTGGAGCGGGATTAATTAACAGTGACAAATGTTTCGTTTTTTATGGTTTAAAAACTATTATGTTCGGAGCTGGAGTTATAACAATAACAGGAGCATTATTCTGGTTATTATATGGAGCATCCATATCATTGTTTCGTGAAAATCTTAAAATAAATACTTTTAAAAAGATCTTAAATAAAAAACATGACATAGTAAAAGATTCTCCAGCTAAGATGTTAACTCTTTTAAATCAGGATATTGATATGTCTATTAGTATTTTTGGTGATGAATTACGACCTTTTATTTACGGACTTGGAACAAGCCTTATTGCAATTGCTGTTATCTTTTATACTAATATTTGGATAGGGATTATCTGTTTAAGCACTTTTGCAGGTAATATTTTTATTACTTTATATTTTAAAGATAAGCAGGAGGAGGCAGTTAATAAAAGGCAAAAGGCATTAGAGAATCTAAATCATCAATACAATGCACTTTATGAGGGGGCTGCAGTTCTAAAAAGTGGTAATATTTATGAAAAGCCAATACAATGGGTTACAGAAGCAACTAAAAAGGTTAGTGATGCAAAAAAGACTGAACGTTTCATAGCTCTTAAACAAAATCTGCTAATACAACTATTTTTAAACTTAAACAATGTACTGCCTATGACCTTAGGTGTTTATTTATATTCAACTGGGATATTGGAAATCGGAAAAGTATTTTTTCTTATACAGATGTCAATACAATTTATATTTGACTATCAATTAATGGGACCGGCTTTAATCAATATATCAAAGGCAATAGCAGGAGAAAAGCGAATATATGAATTGAGTAACGAAGCAGATGAAGATAGTGAATATGGTGTAGAAGAAGTTGTTAATAATAATGAGATAGCCTTAGATTTTGAAAATATAAAAGTCATGTATGATGATAAATTAACTTTAACTATTGATAAATTACAGATTCCTAAAAATAAATTAATAGCTGTTGTAGGTGATAGCGGTGCTGGAAAAAGCACCTTTTTAAAACTAATTCTTCAACTAATCCCTTGGACAGGTCAATTAAAAGTGTTTAATACAGCCGCCCGGGATTATAAGTTGGAAAAACTACGCAGTATATTTGCTTATATAGAACAGACACCTAAGATTTTGAATCTAAGTATATTAGATAATATTCTTTTAGGTAACCAAGAGGCAACCAGTGAAGAAGTTAAAGAAGTAGTTATTAAGGCTGGGGTAGATGAATTTGCAGCTAAGCTGGTAAATGGATATGATACAATTATAGGAGAAGATGGATTTGGTTTATCAGGTGGAGAATGTCAACGAATAGCTATTGCAAGAGCCTTATTGAAGGATTCCCTAATTTTATTAATGGATGAAGTGACCTCTGCATTGGATAATAAGTCAGAATCTATAATTCAAGAAACCATAGAGCGGTTTAGATATAATCATACTATAATAATAGCAGCTCATCGTTTGAAAACTATAAAAAATGCAGATTATATACTTGTATTTAAGAAAGGCGAAATAATTGAATTTGGCAGCCCTGAAGAGCTGCTTCAGAATAATGGATATTATTATAATCTAATTAATAATAAAACTGACTTATAATATTAAATTTTGGAGTTTATTAAGAGAAAATAAAGATATGATCAAATTTTGTATGATATGATTCTAAGAGGTGCTTTATTAATATATGAAGTGAAAAATGAATTAATAAAGGAGATATTATGCGTAAAATATATTTTGATATAACTAAAAACAACACCTCCGCAGCCTCCATAGGTATAATAGGAAGTGATGCTGATGCTGAGGCTATTCCAGCCGGAGCAGTTTTAAGCTCCATGAGCATCAAAGATAAGAATGATGAGTATCAAAGACTTGCAGATGAGTATGATATACAGTGTATCTTTGATGATAATATTCCTCAGATTGATTTCTATACCATACCCTGTGTTGATATTATAGCAACAGACAGCAGAGGCGGTTTTATAGGAAGTGTGGCAAATGTGTGGGATATGGAAGGTGACGCACCTATCTGCTATATTGCTCCTGACAGGGAATGTTTTTTAATAGCGTCAAATGCTGCGGAATTTTTGGAAAATGCTGCTGTATGGCAGATGAATATGAAACCATATGATGGAATCACCATCTTTTCTTCAAAAGAAGAGGCTGAAAGCCAGCTTGATTTCGTGACCATTGATGACATATAAGGCTTCTTTTATCTATACACAAATTTAATTATATGTTAAAATGCAGTTATAGGAATAAGAAATATTATTGAAATATTTTTTTGAAACCCATTAATATGGCTGCACTTGGGCATAATGATTTTCGAGCACCTGGGGGATTTGGTTAAGAGTAAGTGACAGCTAATCTACTAAAGGAGGAGATATTGTGGAACGAGTGATTACAATCAGCCGTGAATTCGGCAGTGGAGGCCGTGAACTTGGAGTGAAGCTGGCAAAGAGTCTTGGAATTCCATTTTATGATAAAGAACTGATTGCTATGGCTGCGGAAGAAAGCGATCTTTCAGAAGAGGATTTTCTTCATTATGATGAGCGCATTCCGGCAATGCAAGACCCTATGGACAGACATTTGTATACACCGTTTTCATCTATATACGAAGTTCCTATGTCAGATCAGATATTTCTGGCACAGTCCAGAGTGATTCGGAAACTGGCAGAACAAGGTCCATGTGTGATTGTGGGCCGTTGTGCAGATATGGTTTTGGAGGATAGTGTCAATCTCTTTATTTATGCTAAAATGAAAGACCGCCTTAACCGTATGAATGCTCTTGATACAGGGATTGCACCTGAGATGATGGAGACTCAGATTCGTGATATAGATCGTAAGAGGAAAGACTATTATCAGTATTATACAGGCAATGAGTGGGGAAAGGCACAGAATTACCATCTGTGTGTGGAAAGCGGACTGGTAGGTGTGGAGGGCTGCTTAAAAGCTGTTCTGGCTTATTTGGAGCTTATGAAATAGTATTTTAACCGTAAGAATATTGTAAATGATAAAATACGTAAATAATGGTATAATACCATAAAAGGTTAAAGGGAGTGATTTGGAATTGATGTTTAAAACTCAATGGAATAAGAGGGCTGCCAGATGTCTGGCTGTAATCGTATTGGCAATGGGAGTTATCTGCTCTTCCGGAACAACCGGGTATGCTTCCAGCACTACAGGACCTGGTATTAATATGAAGGCTCCTGTCAGCAGACCTTCAACCAATGGTGTTACCATTTACGTAAGTAAGAACAGCAGCATCCTGACTCTGAAGCAGCATGGAGTGGAGATCGGTACTTATCCGGTGACTATGGGGGCTGAGTCCTCAGCAGGAACAAAAAGCGTTGAAGGTGATTTAAGAACTCCAAGCGGAGAGTTTTATATATGCACAAGGAATGATAAGAGCATTGCTTATCTGTCCCTTGGATTGTCATATCCTACAGTGAAGGATGCAGAACGGGGATATGCAGATGGTATTATCAGCGAGGCAGAACGTGATGCCATTATTACTGCACACAAGGAAAAGAAACAGCCACCGTGGGATACTGCTCTTGGCGGTGCCATTATGATTCATGGCTGCAGGGAAGATCAAAAACCAACTCATGGATGCGTTGCTGTAGATAATAGTGTTATGGATGTGCTGTGGTCATATTGTAATCTGGGAGTGCCGGTTACAGTTGGACCGTAATAAAGTAAAATATTTGTAATAGTAGTCCCCGAATACACGGTTTAGCCGGGTATTTGGGGAGTTTTTTCATGGGGAATCCTTGTAATATGGGTACCTTTGTACTATAATAACATACATTATGAAAACTTTAGATAACGAGGTAATTGAGGACATGCAGTTTGCTAAGAGAATGGATCATTTTGGAGAAGGAATTTTTTCAAAATTACTTGAGATTAAGAGGCAGAAGGAAGAGCGGGGAGAGACAGTCATTGATCTAAGTATCGGTGCACCTAATATTCCTCCTGCGAAGCATATCAGAGATGCCTTGTGCCAGGCAGCAGCTGAGCCTGAAAACTATATTTATGCCATCAGTGACAGGAAGGAGCTTCTCTCTGCAGTTTCAGAATGGTATGACAGAAGATATGGAGTGGAGATTGATCCTGATACAGAAGTCTGCTCTTTACTGGGCTCTCAGGAGGGACTTGCTCATATTGCCCTGTCTATTGTAGATGATCATGATATCGTGCTGGTTCCGGACCCCTGCTATCCTGTATTTGCAGATGGACCTATGTTAGCCGGTGCTGATTTATATTATATGACTCAGAAAAAAGAAAATGGATATATGATTGATTTTCGGGATATTCCTGAAGAGGTTGCTAAGAAAGCCAAATTCATGATAGTTTCCTATCCCAATAATCCAACCACTGTCATGGCTCCTGACAGCTTCTATGAGGAGCTGATTGCATTTGCCAAAAAGTATCAGATAATAGTGCTTCATGACAATGCATACAGTGAGCTGGTTTTTGATGGGAAAACATGCGGAAGCTTTCTGCGTTTTCCAGGAGCAAAAGAGATTGGAGTGGAATTTAATTCTCTGTCTAAAACATATGGGCTGGCAGGGGCAAGAATCGGATTCTGTATTGGAAACAGCCAGATAGTAAGTCAGTTGAAGAATCTTAAGTCCAATATGGATTATGGAATGTTTCTTCCGATTCAAAAAGCTGCCATTGCTGCTATTACAGGAGATCAGGAATGTGTCAAAACTACCTGTAAGGCATATGAGAAAAGGCGGGATGCTCTCTGTGAAAATATGAGCGCTGTTGGCTGGAAGATGGACAAGCCTGCAGCTACTATGTTTGTATGGGCTAAGATTCCGGAGGGATTTGAAGATTCTATGGAATTTGCTCTGGAACTGGTGGAGAAGTCGGGAGTTTTAGTAACTCCGGGTAGTGCTTTTGGTCCATCAGGAGAAGGATATGCCAGACTTGCACTTGTTCAGGATGAGGATAAGCTGGTGATGGCTGCCAGACTCATTGAGGAAAGCGGCATATTAAAGAGGTCTTAATAATTATGAAGAAGAAAATATGGAGTATTATCCTGATTGTATATGTTTTGTTTGTGTTTTCAAACTCTATGAAACCTTCGGATTTATCATCTGTAGAGAGCGGAGCTGTGCTTCGGATGGTGGTTACAGTACTGCAGTCTGCAGGTCTGGGCGGTTTGGGAATTACAGAACATTTTATCAGGAAAGCGGCTCATTTTTCAGAATATACATTGTATGGAATCCTGTTATTTCAAACATTGAGAACTTATAAGCTGCCTGTTGACAGGCAGTGGCTGGTTCATGGAATTGCAGGATTTTTAGTGCCATTTACAGATGAGACAATTCAGCTGTTTGTAGAAGGCAGATCGGGTCAGATCAGCGATGTGTGGCTGGACTGCAGTGGAGTGGTATTTGGAACTGTGTTATTTATCTTTTGTTTGTGGTGGAAAAAACAGTCAGGAGCGAAAAGGGTTGGTAAGAAATTATAAAATAATTCTTCAATATGATGGAAGCAGATATGATGGGTGGCAGAAGCAGGGCAATACAGAGAAAACCGTACAGGGGAAGCTGGAGCAGGTACTAGAGCGTTTATCAGGATCGCCTGTGGTAGTACATGGATCAGGGAGAACCGATGCAGGTGTTCATGCCCATGGTCAGACTGCTAATTTTCATATGGAGACAGAACTTTCGGAGAAGGAGCTGATGCAGTATCTCAATCAGTATCTTCCGGAGGATATTGAGGTGTTATCTCTGGATATTGTGAAGGACCGGTTTCACAGCAGGCTTAATGCTGTGGAGAAAACCTATGTCTATCATATAGAGATGGGACCTAAAAAGGATGTATTTCAAAGGAAATATATCTATGGGCTTGGAAAAGAACTGGATATTGAACGGATGGAAGAGGCTGCTGTTTCTCTTATGGGCAGCCATGATTTTAAAAGCTTTTGTGCAAATAAGAAAATGAAGAAGTCCACGGTCAGGACTCTGACAGATATTTCTTTTTGCCAAAAAGGAACGAAGCTGACAGTTTCTTATACAGGTGATGGATTTTTGCATCATATGGTGAGAATTCTTATGGGAACCTTGATTGAAGTGGGACTTGGAGAGAGAAAACCAGAGGAAATGAAGGAGATTCTGTTAAAAGAAGACCGGCAGGCAGCTGGATATACAGCACCGGCTGAAGGGTTATTTCTGGAGAGGGTGGTGTATGATGACTGACTTTCTGGTGAAAATGTTTGTGAAAGACTATGAAAATACAGAAGATGCACAGGTCAGAACCAGATATGGTTTAATGGCCAGTTCCGTGGGAATCTTCTGTAATGTTCTGCTGTTTCTGACTAAGCTGCTGATTGGACTTCTGGTTAACAGTATTTCGGTTATGGCGGATGCATTTAACAATTTATCCGATGCGGCTTCTTCAATTATCGCTTTTATAGGAGTGAAGATAGCAGGTAAGCCGGCTGATGAGGAACATCCATTTGGTCATGGCAGGATAGAATATATATCAGCTTTTATTGTGGCATTTATTGTTATTCAGGTAGGATTTTCCCTGTTTAAAACATCTCTGGGCAAGGTTTTACACCCTGAGGAAATGATATTTAATGAAGTATCTGTGGTGATTCTGTTTTTATCCGTAGGTGTGAAGCTGTGGATGGCAATATTTAACAGAAAACTGGATAAGAGAATTAACTCCTCTGTCATGAGAGCCACTTCTGCAGATTCTCTGGGAGATGTGGTAACAACGTCTGCCACTATATTTTCTATTCTTGTTTATGGTATAATGGGGTATAATATAGATGGAATCGTGGGAGTGATTGTGTCTGTCCTTGTCATGTGGGCAGGTATCAGTATAGCCAAGGATACATTGGCGCCTCTCATTGGAGAACCGATAGATCCCAAGCTGTACCGGGAGATATCTGACTTTGTGGAAGGTTATGATGGAATCGTTGGAAGCCATGATCTGATCGTACATAACTACGGTCCATCAAGAAGTATGGCTTCTATTCATGCTGAAGTGCCTAATGATGTGAATGTGGAAGTTTCCCATGAGATTATTGATAAAATTGAAAAGGAAGCCCAGAGGCATTTTGGGATTTTTCTTGTGATCCATATGGACCCTATTGAAACAAAGGACAGCAAGGTAAAAGAATTCCGCAGTATGGTGAAGGCCATTATAGAAAAAGTTGATTCTAAGGTGTCTTTTCATGATTTTCGGGTAGTGGAAGGGGAAAAACAGGTCAATCTAATATTTGATCTGGTAGTTCCCAGAGATTATGATGAAGAGAAGAGAGAAGCGTTAAGAGCAGAAATTACCAAATGGATAACTGAGAAGGATGAAAGGTGCTGTCTTGTCATAACTGTTGAGAGCAGTTTTGTTGTGGAACAATAAGGAAATAAAAATATTTCCAGATTATGCAATAAGAAGACAGTATCCTGCATTAACTTAGTAGAAAGGAAATCGGCTCCATGTTATTTATGGGAATGATGAACCTTGATGGGCCTCAGGATTACGGCCGATTAAGCGATGAGAAGCTTCTATTAAAAGTGGCTGAAGGTGATCAGGAAGCATTCAGTCAACTATATCAGAATACAGATCGGTCTATGTACAGTTTCATACTTTCTATTGTAAAAAATCCCCCCGATGCAGAAGAGATTATGCAGGAGGCTTATCTGAAGATATGGACTTCAGCAGCAGGTTATAAGTCCCAGGGTAAGCCATTGGCATGGATGTTTACCATTGCCCGTAATTTGTGTTATATGAAATTCCGGGAGCAGAAGCATGATTCTGATATTACAATTGACGATTTAACAGGTGAAGAGTCGGGTGAAGTCTGTCCTCAGATAGAGCAGGCTGCAGATCGGATGGTTTTGATGTCCGCTCTTCAGATATTGAAGGAGGAGGAGCGTCAGATCGTTCTTCTTCATGTTACAGCAGGATTGAAGCACAGAGAGATTGCAGCCAGCTTACAGATACCACTGGCTACAGCTTTATCTAAATACAACCGTGCTATGAAGAAATTAGAGAATTACTTAAAGGAATAAAGGATCAAAAATAAGGGAGATCAAAAGAAACTTCCGGATGAAAGGAGCAGATGTCGTATGGCTGCACTGGAACGCAGACAACTAAGCAGAAAACAGATAGAAGCACATTTAAAGTCAGCCATTGCGGACCTGACTCCCAACGTGCTGGATTCTATTGATTTAAGCACCAGACAGATGAGTGCAGAGGAGGCACAGCAGGAGCAGACTGGTAAGAGCTCCAATGTAGTATTCCTCCGACGTGTCCGTGCATTTACAGCAGCAGCGGCAGCCTGTCTCTGTCTGGTAATAGGAGCAGGCGGAATCTATACCTATCAGAATGGTAAGGTGGATTCTGTCATAGGAATTGATGTTAATCCAAGTGTGGAATTGTCAGTGAACCGGAAGAACCGTGTATTAGCTGCAATTCCCCTTAATGATGATGCTAAAGTTATTATGGATGATATGGATTTGAAAGGAACTGATCTCAATGTTGCAGTCAATGCAGTGATTGGTTCTATGGTGACTCATGGATTTCTGGACGATCTGGATAATGCAATTTTAGTCACTGTTACCAATGACAGTATCAGCAAGGCTACAGCCTTGCGCACCAATGTGGTCAATGATATTCAGAGCACCCTTATGGAGAATCAGGTGGAAGCTGTAGTATATGATCAGCAGGTGATTCAGGAGGATGCAGTGAAGGAGCTGGCTGACCAGTACCAGATATCCTATGGAAAGGCATATTTTTTAAAGGAATTAATCGAACAGAACGATTCACTGTCTATGACAGATATGGATGAATTGTCTGCCCTTACGATGGAAGAGATTGCCAGAGAGATTACAGAGCGTTCCTATGCAGTAGGAGGTCTCACTAAAGTAACAGAGGAGACATCAGCAACAAGTGCTGAAGCAGCTACTGTGCCTAAGACACAGGCATCCACTGCTCAGGAGACTACAACTACAGCGCCTGAGACAACAGAGACAGAGCCTGAGACTACAGCTCCTGTTACAGAACCTCAGACAACTCAGCCTCCTCAGACAACACCTCCTGTTATGACCACTGAAGCACCTACTACTCAGGTACAGGAAGATGTGGCGCCAGAGAAGGTTAAGATTGATTATGTGGATTATGAAAACGGCGTAGTGATCGTAAACTTTAAAACTAAGGTGAAGTGGAAGAATCCTACTGTTTCAGTGAAGGATGAAGAGGGCAATACTTACTCTGCAATGGTTGGAGATATGGATTCTTCATTTTGTGAGATATTAGTTTCAGGGCTTGATGGCGGTAAGAAGTATACTTTTGTATTAGGTGGTGTTAGCCCGAAGAATGGAAAGCAGACAACTGCCAGAGGAACCTTTGAAACTCCCATTATCGGTGATGGTCAGGCAGATGATGTAACTACAGAACCTGAAGAGACAGAACCTCCAACAACCCAGGAAGAGCAGGAAACCCCGCCTCCAGTGATAACAGAGAAGCCGCTGGAGAGTGAGACACCTCCTCCCACCATGGAATCAAAGACTGCAGAGCAGCCTGCTTCTGTATCTCAGGAGGGATAAAAGGATTATATCAGACAGAGTGAAAAAAATTAAGAAATGTACTTGACGAAGAGTGGAGTCTATAGTATAATATCAACGTTGCGTTAATGGGCTATCGCCAAATGGTAAGGCAACGGACTCTGACTCCGTCATTTCAAGGTTCGAATCCTTGTAGCCCAGCGAATAGAAAGCTTTTAAACTTGAGGAATCTCTTGTTTAAGAGCTTTTTTAATTTTATTAGTAATATTCCCGTTGCTTATTGCAGCGGGTTTTTTATATTAATGGATGGAAAGGTGCTTTTTTCCCAATTAAAAAAAAAATTACCGTAATCATATGTCTGTTAATTTTAACCATATAGTCAGACGGTGTGATTACTTAGTATCTTAAAAAAACAAACATGTTGTATTTGTAGTATCGAAAATGACAAAACAAAAACTACAAATATATACATAATTTACAAAAATATAATAGTATATTGACTTTAAATATACAATATGATAGCATAAAGCCAACAAGTAAACACACGTGTTGTTTAAATAAAAGGATACATGTTGTAATTTATTTTAGATGAAAGGAGAGATATATACATAATTACTAAAGTTAAAAGAAGTTGTTTATGCAGCCATAAAATGTTTGAAAAGGAGAGGTATATTTTGAAAAAATTTAGAGGTGTAATTTTATCAATGGTAATAGGTCTGGCATTATCAGCATGTTCTGGTGCCGGCGGTGGAAAAGAAGCAGCTCCGACTCCAACAGGCGGGGGCACAACGGAGTCAACCACAACTGCAGATTCAGCAAAAACTACAAATTCAACAGAAAAGGATACTATTAAAATCGGAGTAGCAGGCTGTATCACAGGAGCTAACGCAGAATCAGGAAGGCAAACTGTGGAGGGAGCGAAGCTTGCGGCTGAATATATCAATGAGAATGGTGGAATAGAGGCTTTTGGAGGCAAGAAGGTGGAACTTGTTTTAATTGATAACACAAGTGATCCCAATCAGTCTGCTCTTGCCCTCGAACGGGCACTGGATGCGAATCCTGATATTGTGGGGGTTGTGGGCAATCCCACATCATCAGCATTATTGCCAATGCTGCCAATTCTTCAAAAGTATAAAGTTCCGGCCATCAGTTCCACAGCAGCAAATGCAGGAATTACAGAGCAAGGCTGTGAATTTATCTTTCAACCTACAGTAATCGGTTCACAACAAAGTGAGGTAATGATTGCATTTTTAAAGGATTTGGCTGTAAAAATGGGGAAAGATCCTGCTGAACTGCAGATCGGTATTGTATATGAGAACTCTTCCTGGGGGCAGGATGTTGCAAAGGGGCATAAGACTCTTTGCGAAGAAAACGGTTTAAAGGTTGGAATTGAGGAAACATATCCTTCCAGCGGTTTGTCAGATGCAGGTCCTATTATTACCAAGCTGAAAAATGCAAAAGTGGATGTTCTTCTGGCAGCTACCTATGTTCCTGATACAAAGCTGTTAGTAAGCACCATGAATACTATGAATTATAAGCCTGTTATTATAGGAAGCGGCGGCGGTCTGGGTTGGCCAACTCTTTTCAATGATATGGGGGAGGATACTACAGGAATCTGCTGTATTAATGCATGGTTATGGGATTCCTCTTTTGTACAGGCAAACAAAACCTTCTATGATGATATCCGTGTCCGCTATGAAGAGACACATGGCAATGAGTTTATGGGAGAGCAGGTAGGTCCTGCATTTATTAACACTATGATGATCAAAGATGCCATTGAAAATGGAAAGAGTCTTGATCCTGTTACAGTAAGAGATGAAGTATTAAAAATGACCGGTGAAAACAATGAGTGGTTTGCTCTGATTCATCCGGAAAGTGAGTTTAATGAAGCCGGCAGAAACGTAGGAAGTATAGGAAATCTTCCTCTTATGGGACAGTGGCAGGAGGGGCGGCTGCGTACAGTATTCCCGGGAGAATATGCTGAAAAAGCAGTTATAGATCCGTTGACGCTAAAGCCTCTGGGGAACTAAGCGGTAAGTCAAGGGACAAAGCAGCCGGATTATGACGAAGGTAGATGAAAAGCAGTCATAATCCGGCTGTTACAAAAAGGAGGCATGTTTAGGTGATTGAACAGGTTATCATAAACGGACTTATGATCGGCGGGGTATATTCGTTAATTGCAGTAGGGTTGACAATGATTCATGGAGTTATGAAGATTATTAACTTTGCCCAGGGTGATTTCTTAATGGTGGGAATGTATGCAACTGTAATGCTATATTCCTTTCTTCAGCCCGGGACAGCCCCTTACATTCTTATTCTTCCTGTAGCCGTTTTAATGTTTATGTTTGGCATGGTTATATTTAAGACAACCATCACACGGGTTATAGGCAAGGGAGACAGTAACTATATTCTTCTTACTCTTGGTTTGTCTTATTTGCTTCAGAATGGAGCCCAGCTGATATTCGGTCCTTCTTATATCAGCTTACCCGTATCCAATGAGTTGAAATTTGCCACAATTCAGTTGGGTGAGAATTATATATCTATACCCAGGTTAATAGCATTTGCAGCAGCACTTACGCTGGTTGTTATTATGAATTTCTTTTTAACAAAAACTGATATGGGAAGGGCTATGCGTTCAACAGCGGAAAATAATACCATTGCAACAGGGCTTGGTGTTAATGTTAAGAAGGTTTATATTATTGCATTTGGTTTAGGCACTGTGTTTGCGGGTATCTCAGGACTGCTTCTAACTCCTATCTTCTTTATCTATCCTCTGGCGGGGGCGCCATTTTCCTCCATTGCCATGACTGTATGTGTGCTTGGTGCTTTGGGAAATATAAAAGGAGCAATGGTTGGAGGATTATTGATCGGATTGGTTGAGTCTTTTGTCAGTGGCTATGTGAATCTGGAGATGGCAAAGGTTGCAATTGATTTAACACTGCTGATGGTGTTGATGTTTAAGCCCTATGGGTTGTTTGGAGGAGGTGCCAGAAAAGCATGAATAAGAGCTTGAATCTGTCAGGATATGTAAAACGGTATTTTCCAGTTATTGCTTTTATAGCAGCCTGTGCACTTGTTCCCTTATTTATTAAAAAAAGTTATATACAAAGAGTATTTATTGAGGTCTTTTTCTTTGCTGCAATGGGAAGCGCTTGGAATATTCTTGGCGGTTTTGCAAAACAAACATCATGGGCATCACCTGCATTTTTCTGTATAGGCGCCTATTCTGCACTGCTGATGGATAAGAATTTTGGATTGTCACCCTGGATCAGTATTATTCTTGGGATTATATTAGCAGGGGTACTTGCAATTGTAATTGGTTTACCCACTCTGAAACTAAGGGGTGTATTCTTTTCCATAGCCACAATTTCCTGTACTTCCATTGTCAGACAGATTTTATTTAATACGCCGAATCTTACAGGGGGGGCTCAGGGATTAACACTGAAGATGAGTTCCGGTAATGATCTTTGGAGGTTGAGATTTGATTCGGAAATACCGTTTTTCTACATATCGTTAATCTGGATGATGCTTGTTGTATTGATTGCTGCGATGTTAAGCAAAAGTAGACTTGGCTGGTATTTAAAAGCAATCCGGGAAGATGAGGACGCAGCCCAATCTCTTGGCATACGAACCTACCATATGAAATTAAGAGCTTTTGTAATCAGCGCAATGCTTCTGGCTGTTACCGGCGCATTTTACTCATTTAAAATCGGGTATATTGATCCCAACTCATCAGCTTCCCATGATCTGGCAGTGCGTATTGCAGTAACAGCAATTTTAGGAGGAATGGGAACCATATGGGGACCTGTGCTTGGGGCATTTATCTGTGTTCCCATGCTGGAAATCTCCAACTATTACCTCAGTGATTTTGGAGGAGGAGGAGCCGGATTTGCAATTTACGGTCTGGCAATGGTGCTGGTGGTGCTGCTCAGACCCAATGGAATCATCTCATTATTTCAAAAAAAGAAAGCAGGTGGAGCCAATGGCTGAAGCTTCAAAAGTGCTTCAGATTAAAGAATTAGATAAATCCTTTGGAGGAGTTCATGCCATTAATAATCTGACCTTTGATGTATACGAAGGAGAGATATTAGGGCTGATCGGTCCCAATGGTTCAGGAAAATCAACCTGTGTGAATCTGATTACAGGAGTTTATGTTCAGGATAAGGGCGAGATTCTATTTGAAGGTGAAATAAGTTTAAAGAAACAACCCATAGAAGCCCGGGCAAAAATGGGGCTTGGCAGAACCTTTCAGACTCCAAGGCCATTTCTGGATATGACTGTGTGGGAAAGTGTATATACCATCGCACTTCTCTATAATAAAACCATGAAACAGGCAGCTGCACAGGCAGATCAGATCATAGAGATGATCGGATTTAGCAATATCGCCAATACAGTGTGTCACAAACTTCCTATTGAAAAGAGAAAATGGCTGGATATGGCAAGAACTCTGGCAATTAATCCTAAGATTATGATGCTTGATGAGTGCCTTGCAGGTTTAAACCCTACTGAAATGGACAGCAGCATAGATTTTGTCAGAAAGTTGAACAGCCAGGGGATTACCATTGTATTTATTGAGCACGTAATGGCTGCAGTCAGCAAATTGTGTACAAGAGTTGTAGTACTTAATGAAGGAAGTCTGTTAAGCCAGGGAGACCCCAATGTAGTCATGCAGGAGGAAGAGGTTATTAAAGCCTATTTAGGGGAGGACTATGTCAATGCGTATGTTAAGGGTTGAAAATGTCAGTACGGGCTATGACGATCTTAAAGTATTATTTGACGTTTCCCTGGAAATGAATGAGGGAGAGATCGTAGCCCTGGTGGGCTCCAATGGAGCAGGAAAAACCACACTTTTACGAGTGATATCGGGGGCCATTCCCATCACATCAGGTTCTGTAAAGTGGTATGATAAGGAATTGACCAAAATACCGGCTTATGAGCAGGCAGAAATGGGGATTGCTCATATTCCCCAGGGCAGGGGAATTTTAGGAACTCTGTCTGTAAAGGACAATCTGCTGATGGGAACTTATAACAAGAGAACAAAGCCTGAGCGGGCACGGCTTCTTGCTGAGACATTGGATGCATTTCCGGTTCTGAAGGGACGCCTTAATCATCTTGCTGGAACCTTAAGCGGAGGGCAGCAGCAGATGCTGGCAATAGGAAGGGCTATGATGATGGAACCCAAGCTTCTGATTCTTGATGAGCCTTCTCTTGGCCTGGCGCCTATTGTGGTAAATGAGGTATTTGAAATCCTTCATCAGTTAAAGGAAAAAGGTGTATCAATGCTGTTAATAGAGCAGAATCTGGTGAAGGCGCTGGAACTTGCAACAAGAGGTTATGTATTGGAGACTGGACAGATTCGCATGTCAGGTGACAGTAAGGAATTGCTGAATAATGCTGATATACGAAAGGCGTATCTGGGGATTTAAAACGAGGAGGGAAAGTAATATGATCAGACAGTGGAATGAAGAATCTTTGGATCACCGCAATGCATTATTATATGCAATGGGAATAAATGAGGAAGATGGGAAAAGACCGGTGATCGGACTGGTGAATTCCTGGAATGAGATGAATCCGGGGCATTTTCCTTTTAAAGATGTAATTGAAGAAATAAAGGAAGAGATATACAAACAAGGAGGATTAGCACTTGAACTGCCTATCAGTGGAATCTGTGACGGTATATGCTCCAATACTCCAGGGGACCGGTATACACTTCCTTCTAGAGATCTTGTGGCTGCAGAGGTTGAGACTGTGGCAGAACTTAATATGCTGGAGGGAATGGTGCTGCTGGCAACCTGTGATAAAGTGGTTCCAGGCATGATGATGGGAGCTTTGCGTGTAAATATCCCCACTGTTATGCTGACAGGAGGTTATATGGACCCGGGAAATTATAAGGGGCAAATGCTGACTCTCACCCACACAAAACAGGCATATGCAGCCTACATAGGTGGGCAGATGTGCAGAGAGGATTATAAGGAGGTTGTGAAAAATGCCTGCCCTACACCTGGAGCCTGTCCTTTTATGGGGACTGCCAATACCATGTGTGCCATGGCTGAGCTTCTTGGGTTTACACCGGGAGGAAATGCCAGTGTGAAAAGCAGATCACCACAGTGGCATGAGATGGCAAAGGAGGCAGCGGCACGAATCGTTAAAGCGGTGAAGGAAGAAGAACGGCCTCTGGATTTTGTGAAAAAAGAAAGTTTTGAAAATGTAATCCGGTATATGATGGCAACCGGCGGTTCTACAAACAGTGTTTTACATCTGCCATCTATAGCAAGACAGGCGGAAATTGAAATTCTTCCTCAGAATTTTGATGAGATCAGCAGGGAGGTTCCTGTGATCAGCGCCATTTATCCAAACCATAAGACTTATACAATGGCTGACTTTGATCTGGCAGGAGGACTTGAGGCAGTGGTATATGAGCTTCACAAGGCAGGGAAAATTGATGGAAGTGTGAGCGGTATGTTTGGTACAGTGGAAGAGAAAGCAAGGCGTGGAGGACCAAGTAAGAATCAGGCTGTGATTCGATCTGTAGATAATCCTATATATCATCAGGGAGGACTGGCAGTTCTTCATGGCAATATCGGTACTGACAGTGCAATCGTTAAATTCAGCGCTGTTGATCCCAAAGCCTGGAAGTTTACGGGTCCTGCCAGAGTCTATGATTCACAGGATGAGGCATGGCAGGCGGTTCTCCATGATGAAATAGCAGAAGGAGATGTGGTAGTAATCAGGTATGAGGGACCCAAGGGGTCTCCGGGTATGCCACATATGGAAACCTTTATGGCTGCAGTTCTTGGTAAAGGACTTGGGACAAAGCTGGCACTTGTTTCTGACGGAAGGTTTTCAGGAGCAACAGGAGGTCTTGCAATCGGTCATGTAAGTCCTGAGGCTTATGATGGAGGGATGCTGGCAATTATACAGGATGGGGATATTATACATATTGATATAGAAGCCAGAACTTTGAATGCAGAACTGTCACAAGAGGAAATAAATAGACGTTTTGAAGACTGGAAGCCTGTGAAAAAGGCTGCAAAAGGCTGGTTAGGACATTATAGAAAGAATACTACGTCTGCTCACCAGGGGGCTACCATGTTCTGGGATTGTGACTGAGAAGGGAAAATAAAATGTTTGAATTTGTCAATAACAGAAGACTGATATACGGGAATGAGAAGATCTATGAGATCACCGGTATTTTGCAGTGGCACTGCTGTAAAAAAGCATTTCTTGCAGTGTATGATTGTGAGGCTGAAGCTGTAAGAAGCATTACTAAGAAATTGCAGGACATCAAAATTGATGTGGTTTTATATGACCAGATCAAGGGGGAACCGGACTTAGAGGTTATTAATGGTGCAAGGGATCTGTATCTGAAAGAAAAATGTGATTGTATGATTGCAATTGGAGGAGGCAGTGTTATTGATACAGCCAAAGCAGCCAATATGCTGGTTGCAAACGGAGGCAATGTTGAAGAGTATCAGATGGAGGGACGTAAAGTAACAAAAAACTCATCACTTTTTATTGCTGTACCTACAACTGCAGGAACAGGGGCGGAAGCTACGAAAACCAGCGTTGTCACCAACAATCAGAATGGTCTTAAAAAAAGCTTGTATCATTCCAGCATGATAGCGGATATTGTGATTCTGGACCCTTCTCTTACCGTGCAACTGCCTTCCGGCCTTACAGCAGCTACAGGAATGGACGCATTAAGCCATGGGATAGAATCTTATGTTTCTTTAAATGCAACTGTATTATCTCAGATGTACAGCTTAAAAGCAATTCAGCTTGTTAATGAAAATCTTTTAACCGCAGTCAATGAGCCTGAAAATATATTAGCACGGGGCAATATGCTTTTGGCAAGTTATTTTGGAGGATGTGCAATATCTGCGGGAATTGGAATTGCTCATATTATGGCACAGCCGCTGGGGGCTATGTTTCATATCCCTCATGGAGATGCCTGCTCCATCTTTCTTCCTGCCTCAATGGAGTTAAACATGGCTGATGCATATGAGAAATATGCTGTTATTGCAGAGGTAATGGGAGTTTTAGATTCCTCTGTAAGTTCTCTTGAAAATGGAATGAATGCTATTAAACGTGTAGAAGAACTGCGCAGCCAGATTCATGCACCTGAGCATCTCGCTGATTTCTCAGGCGTGAAACAGGCGGATGCTGTAACTATTCTGGATATTGTGAAAAGGACAACAGGACATATTACCTGTAATCCCAGATTGTTAGATGATGATCTGATTCTGACAATGTATGAAAAGTGTTTGTAATACTCAGCATCCGGCAGTATACGTAATGACTGTTATTATTGTAATTTCTGGGAATAAATGGTATTATTAACTAACTATTACATATGAGATCAGGGAGTGTAGAATGGGACATCAACGGACAAAAATGTTCCGATATGAACAAGTTTTTTATGAATTAAAAGAAAAAATTTCAAATAATGAATACGCAGAAGGTGCATATCTTCCTTCGGAACATGAGATAGGTATTCTTTATGATGTAGACAGATCTACGGTGAGAAGGGCTCTGCAGATGCTTGTGGAACAGGGACTTGTGGAAAAACAGGCAGGAAAAGGGAGTCGTGTGGCAGCGAAAGAGAATGCCAAAAGTCTTTTGGAATCAAAGGTTGACAATAAACAAATTGCCTTTTTGTTGCCCAAAGGAACACATAATAATGATCGAATCACCCAGCCTTTTTATTCTGAAATTTTCTATACCATAGAGGCTGACTGTCAGAAGAAAGGCTTCAGCACCATTTATTCAACTTTGAATACAAAAGAGGATTTTCAGCAATTTTTAAGAAGCAGTGAATGTGATGGTATTATTTTTGTAAGTAATATTGCAGAAGATATACTGGATATGGCAATAGAGCGGAAGATACCATCAGTTTTAGTAAACAGTACCTATGAAAGAATGGTGTCAGTTATATCAGATGGATTTAACGGTACTTATGCTGCCTGTAAGCATTTGATTGAATATGGGCATCGGAATATAGGAGTAATCAAAGGAGTAGAAGCCTATTGTACAACCAAGGATCGACTGAATGGCTGTATTGTTGCCCTTCATGAGGCTGGGCTGGAATTAAAGCCGGAGTATATTCTTCAGGGAGACTGGGATTATGAAAGCGGTTATGAAGCTGTTAAAAACATGCTGAATAGCGGCACAGATTACCCCACTGCTTTAATTGCTTTTAATGATCACCTTGCAATGGGAGCCATGTATGCAATTGTAGAGGCAGGGTTGTCTGTTCCTGCTGACATTAGTGTAGTGGGCTTTGACAATATGAAGGAAGCCGGATACAGTATCCCAGGTTTGACTACTGTCCATTCTCAGGCACAGATAGTGTCTCATGTTGCAGCTCAAGCTTTATTCAGGCAGTTAGAAGGAGACGTTCTATATCCAACAAAAATAATAACACCGGTTCATTTGGTGAAGCGGTCAAGCGTAAGCTGCAGGAAATAGTCACCTACCGGTTGAATGCTTCCAAAACTTCAGTACAATATACATATTTTGATAAAGACCGTTTAGGGTGGAAGGAAACTGTATCGTGAATATAGTTGGAGGATTTTACATTTTAATATCATAAATAATACGCCCCGCTGGTTATTGCCGGGGCGTATTCAGGATGAAAGGGGATTAATACATACAATGGTAATGGAGAGATTTCAGGAAAAGGTACGTTTTTACAAACTAAATACAGTGATAGTAGGAACCGGTGCAGCAGGATTTAATGCAGCAGATGAGCTATGGTCCATGGGCCAGCAGGAGATCGCCATAGTAACTGATCATATCAATGCGGGCACTTCCCGAAACACAGGCTCTGATAAACAGACCTATTACAAGCTAACCTTAGCAGGAGAAGATCAGGATAGCATAATGGAAATGACTCAGACCTTATTTTCAGGACAGTGTGTAGACGGTGATCTGGCTCTTTGTGAAGCAGCCCTATCTCCTCAGTGTTTCTTCAAGCTGGTTCATTTAGGCGTCCCCTTCCCACACAACCGGTGGGGAGAATACATTGGCTACAAAACCGATCACGACCCAAGAAGCCGTGCCACCAGCGTAGGCCCTTACACATCCAAATATATGACAGAATGTCTGGAACGGTCAGTCCTGGAAAAAGGAATTCCAATTTTTGATAAAACACAAGTGATCAGCATTCTCTCAGATGGAGAAAAAGCTTATGGTTTACTATGCCTTGACCTGGATCATGCAGCAGAAGAGGAAGACCGTTTTATCCTTTTCGCCTGTGAAAACATCATCTATGCAACCGGTGGTCCAGCCGGAATGTATGCAGACAGTGTCTATCCACACGGTCATTACGGAGCCAGTGGAATCGCCTTTGAAGCAGGAGTACAGGGGAAAAACCTGACAGAATGGCAATATGGAATGGCATCAGTCCGTCCAAGATGGAATGTATCAGGCACCTATATGCAGGTCCTCCCCCGTTTTTATTCCACAGATGAACAAGGCGGAGATGAAAGAGATTTCCTTTCAGATTTCTTCACCGATCCCTATGAAATGATGAGCAAGGTATTCCTAAAGGGATATCAGTGGCCCTTTGATGTCCGCAAGGTACAGGGGGGCAGTTCCATCATAGATATTTTAGTATATATGGAACGCAGCAAAGGCCGCAGAATCTATCTGGACTACAGGAAAAACCCTGTAGATTCTATAGCATTTGAAAAACTGGATCAGGAAGCCTATGAATACTTAGCCCGTGCAGAAGCCTGCTTTGGAACCCCAATTGAACGTTTGAAACATATGAATGGTCCAGCAGTTGACTTTTATAAAGAAAAGGGAGTGGATCTTGAAAAAGAGCCTTTGGAGATTGCATTATGTGCACAGCATAATAATGGCGGTCTAGCTATTGATTCCTGGTGGCAGACCAATGTAGAGGGCTTTTTCGCTGTAGGTGAGGTCAGTGCAAGTCATGGAGTTTATCGTCCTGGAGGCAGTGCCTTAAATGCAGGGCAGGCAGGTTCGGCAAGAGCAGCGAAGTACATCGCAGTGCGAAGACAGGGACAGCCGGAAGTTGGAGATGATTTTGTGGGATTGGCAGAGGAGGCGCTTGGAAAAGCTGAGAAATTAGCGGGAGAGGTATTAGGGAGTGACGGAATAGATAGGATAGTTGAAGTGGATAAAAGGGTAATAGTGGAAAAGAATGATGAAACATCTGAAAATAGTCGTATTCCAGTGCAGAAATTATGGGATCAGGCAGCCCTTCGAATGAGTCATTTTGGTGCAGCCATCCGAAACATCGATCAAATCGCTATCGCTATCCAGGAGATTGAAAACGAGATACAATCCTTTGAGCATCTGGTTCAGGCGGAAACAGCGGGAGAATTATGGAAGGTTTTCCGTTTAAAAGATATTCTTCTCAGCCAGTATGTTTATCTATCAGCGATGAAAGATTACATCCAGGAAGGCGGAAAGAGCCGAGGAAGTGCTCTATACACAGATTCAACCGGTCAAAAACCAGATGAGCGTCTTACAGAGGAATTTTCCTTCTGTCTGGATGATGGCAGCCGGGGAGATATGGTACAAGAAGCTGTTTATGGAGAATCTGGAGTAAAGTTTAATTGGCGAAAAATCCGACCAATACCAACAGAAGATGATTTCTTTGAAAATGTATGGCGTGGATATAGACAAAATAAGAATGTATTCTGATTAAAGAGTTTTCTCTTTTTAGATCTTTTCTCTTAAACTTAACCCGCCAATAAATTCGACGGGAAAAAAGCGATGTCCCACCCGAAACCATGAGCAGAACCTGAGGGGCATCGCTTTTTTCCTTCCCAATTAATTCAGCAACCCCTCAACTCCTGCTAACAACTCCTCCAATGTATGTTTTCTGGACCGTGCACATTCCTGTGCCTGACAATCACAGACGAAACACTTTCGGTAACTGGTGCGGGAGAGTTTTACTCCATTCTGGTCTAGCACATCAATATCAAACAGACGACCAAACTTATGATTTTCCTCAATTTCCGTAGTATGATTTTTTATAACAACAGCCTCTGCACTAACGCTGACAATGAATTCATCGCCTGTTTTTTCATGTATTTCTATAGAATCATTGGTTGATAAACCGAGTTCAGCAATAAGTTCCAAAATCTTCTCTTTGCCAAGATCAAATACTTTTCGAAGCTCACCATTAGTCTTTACCGGACCTGGAATATTGAGACAAAAGGAGATGACAGGGCAGTGATATTGTGATAAAAGCTGTTGCTGATATTGTGCTCTCCGTTCACGGCAGAGAAGCATGTCATTTAAAGTGACTTCCTGACCAATTAACATAATAGCCTCCTGATATTTTAATAATGTATCACATTTTCTGTTTTCCGAATCTTTTCAATGACTGGAATTGCCTCATCACTTAAGAAGTAGTTCAGTGTAGTATCGGGAACGAGATCTTTTAATAATTCAAAATCCCCATCTTTAATTGCCTGTCGAATGGTTGAGGCGCTTATTACATTGCTGCCGTACTTCTTACGGGGGACTTCTATGCAGGTGATGCCGAATTCAGGCAGCTTACTTTTCATAATTTCATTGTAGATATTTGTCACCTGGCTATTGGGTTCCTCCCCCACATACCGATAATTTATACCGAGAGCCTCTGCGATCTTTCCGAATATAGTAATATCCAGCATTGCATGTCCGGTTATAACTGATTCATCGTCCTTTTGAAAATAGCTTGGAAAAGTAGCGTTGCTGATGATATAAGGTCCGCTATCATGATAAACAATATTTGTTAAGTGAGAAGTTCCTTCCACCACCAGCTTCTTTCTCACTGAAAATGGCACAAGACTTGCATCTTCACTTAGTATAAATAAATGCAGAATATCATTTTCTCTGGCGGCTTTTTCAACCAGATATAAGTGCCCCAGTGAAAAAGGATTGGCATTCATTACAAGTGCGGCAACTTTGGAACCCTTTCTTTTAGAGGGAATAAGTGCTTTTAAATAATCAGAAAATCCTGTTCTGCGGTTTTCCATAAATACCAGTTCTTTATCAACACAGGTAATTTCATAAAAACCAAGATCTTCGAAAAATTTAGAAGAATTAAATTTTGTATATAAGAATAAATGGGTATTTCCTTTTTCATATTGCATTTGAATTAAATGGGTAATTACCTTATTCATAAGACCTTCGCCCTGATGGGAACTACTTACTGCCAGACAGCGTAAGGTGTTGCCAAAATAACTTCCTGAAGCAATCAGATTCATGGATTCATCAAATATGCCACAGGTATACTCCAGGTTTGCATCCCTTCGGATTCCCTCTGCTTTTAGAAGTTCATCTAACTGCTTGTTACTCCTTATATCACTTTTATAGATTGTAGAAATATTATAATCTGACATGTATAAACTCCTTTGCATGTGTATTAAATGAACTTAGATATTCCATTTTATCATATTTGGCTGAAATTGGATATCTTTAATGATATCTCATATTTGACATATTCACAAACACAAGTATAATAGATTTTAGATAGTAAATATTTCATGCTATCTAAGAACTGGTATTATAATCGAATATATTAAAAATGTTACTTTGGTTTATACGCCTTAGTATCCGGGAGAGTGGTGGCAATACCCACTCTTTTTTTGTACTTTTTTAGAAAGGAAAGACGATTATGCAAACTCCCGGTACTAACAAAATGGAAATGGTCCCTGTGAACAAACTTTTATTCTCCCTCTCGCTGCCCGTTATGTTTTCAATGCTTATTCAAGCTCTCTACAATATCGTAGACTCAATTTTTATAGCCAGATTTAGTGAAAAGGCATTAAGCGCCGTATCTCTTACGTTTCCTATTCAAACCTTAATGATTGCCATTAGCACTGGCACATGTGTTGGAATAAATGCTTTTTTGTCACGAACATTAGGTGAAAGGAATCTTACAAAAGCTCGAATCATAGCCCAACACGGCGTACTTCTGGCTTTATTTTCTTATTCCGTATTCCTTTTTATTGGACTGTTCTTTACAAGACAATTTTTTGAAATACAGACAGGAGATACAGAAATTATAGCATATGGCATTGATTATATGTCCGTTTGTTTGGTGTTTTCAATATCCCTGTTTGGTCAGCAATTATTTGAAAAACTGTTGCAGTCCAATGGCCGTGCTCTATTATCTATGGTATCACAGCTTATAGGTGCCATTGTGAATATTATTCTTGATCCCATATTAATATTTGGTTTATTTGGATTTCCCGTTCTTGGTGCTCGGGGAGCCGCTATTGCCACGGTTATTGGACAATTCACAGCATTTGCAAGTGCTTTCTTACTTCACCAGCACTACAACAAGGAGCTCAAACTGTCATTTGCTAAATTCCATTTTGATATAGCTGTGATGAAAGAAATATACAAAATAGGACTGCCCGACATAGTTATGCAGTCCATAGGGTCTGTAACAAATTTTCTGTTAAATGGAATACTGCTGACGTTTTCTGCTGCAGCCACAGCGGTTTTTGGAGTTTATTGCAAATTGCAAAATTTTATATTCATGCCTGTTTATGGGCTTTCAAGCGGAATACTGCTTATTATGTCCTATAATTTAGGAGCCAGGAAAAAGGAACGCATTATAGATACTCTGCGCTATGGTATTCTCTATATGGCAATTATTATGGCTGCAGGTACAGCTGCTTTTCAATTTTTCTCAAATCAACTTCTAAGTCTTTTTAATGCTTCTGTTGAAATGCGTTCCATAGGCATTCCAGCCCTTCGTATTATAAGCTTATATTTCATTTTTGAAGGATTTTGTTTAATCAGTCAAACAAGTTTTCAGTCCCTTGGCAGGGGGACGTCTAGTTTGATTTGCTCTTTGACCCGACAGATAATTGTACTGCTGCCTGCTTCTTATGTATTGTCTTTAAGGGGGAATATAAATCAGTTATGGCTTGCTTATCCCATAATGGGAGCTGCCAGTTTAGCTGTGTGCCTATTGCTGTGGAGAGATGTTTATAAAAAGAATATTGCTCCCCTAAACTCAAAATAACTAAGTAAAAGCAAAAGTCGGCATGCCTGATGTGCCATGCCGACTTTCGTATTAAATATTTTATTTATTCTTCTTACCAAGATAAGCCGCCTTTACAGACTCATCAGCCAGCAGCTCCTTACCGGTGCCGGACAATGTAATGGTGCCTGTTTCCAGCACATATCCCATATCAGCAGTGTGTAACGCCATATTGGCATTCTGTTCAATCAGAAGTACAGTCACTCCCTGCTTATTGATTTCCTTTATAATGGAAAAGATATCTTTAACAATCAAAGGTGCCAGACCAAGGGAAGGTTCATCCATCATAATCAGCTTCGGGTGGCTCATCAGTGCTCTTGCCACTGCCAGCATCTGCTGTTCTCCGCCTGACATAGTGCCGGATAACTGCCAGCTTCTTTCCCTTAACCTTGGAAAGAGACTGTATACCCAGTTAATATCATCTTCCAGAGAATCCTTTCTCAAATAAGCCCCGATTTTAATATTTTCCAGAACTGTCATATCAGGAAATACATGGCGTCCTTCAGGAACAAGGGCGATACCTTTGGAGATAATGTCAGGCGTATCCATTCCAACAAGCTCCTGACCTTCAAAGGTAATGCTGCCGGAAGATGGTTTCACCAGACCTGCAATGGAGCGGAGAGTGGTACTTTTTCCTGCGCCATTGGCACCGATTAAAGTAACAATGTTCTTTTCAGGAACTTCAAAGGTGATTCCCTTCACTGCTTCAATTCCGCCATAATTAACCCTTAAATCATTAATCTTCAGCATCGTCACTCACCCCCAAATACGCTTCTATAACCTTTTCATTGTTCTGGATTTCCTCCGGTGTACCATGGGCAATCAGTTTGCCAAAATCCAGTACATAGATTCTGTCTGAAATCTGCATCACCAGGTCCATATGATGTTCAATCATAAATACAGTTAGATGATAGGATTCCCGAATCTGTTTAATAAAATCGGTCAGGTCCTGTGTCTCCTGAGGATTCATGCCTGCAGCAGGCTCATCAAGGAGCAAAAGCTTAGGCTCTGTTGCAAGGGCACGGGCAATTTCCAACCTTCTCTGAAGACCATAGGGAAGAGAAGAGGCGATTTCATCTTTTAGATGGGCCAGATTCTGTTCCTCTAAAAGTGCCATAGTCTCACTTCTCATCCGCTCCTCCTCTTTGTGGTTTAAGCGAAGAGTGGCAGAGAACACATTCTGTTTAGCTCTCATGTGTTTTGCGATGAGAACATTATCAAAAACGGAAAGCTGCCCGAAAAGACGGATGTTCTGAAAGGTACGGGCAATTCCTTTTTGGGTAATTGCATCAGGAGTATTTTTTACAATGGGCACGGTTCTTGGATGAACACTGCCTGCGTACATTTTTCTCATCTTACCTTTTGGCATATTGGAGAAAATGGTTTCCTCCTGAAATTGAACCTGACCGTAGGTTGGTTCATATATACCTGTAACGCAGTTAAAGGCTGTTGTTTTACCTGCACCGTTAGGACCGATTAATGCAACAATCTCCCCTTCATTTACATCTAAGGAAAGACCATTTACAGCTACAACACCTCCAAACTGCATGGTTACATTCTCCAGATGAAGGATGTTTGGTTTGTTGTTCGTATGTTCTGTCATAGGGTATTGTCTCCCTTCTGTTTCTTTTTCGTAAAACGGTCAGGAATCCCTTTGACCAGCCGTCCGAGACCTGCCCAGGAGAATTCGTTATTTCCCATAATACCTCTGCTGTAAAAGAGTACAACTACCATCAGAAGGATAGAGAAAACAACCATACGGAAACCTGAACGGAACAGAGGAATCTGAATGCCGCCTATATACAGCGGATTGTCGAAGAAACGTAGCCATTCTCTACCGGCTGTAACAAGAAAAGCACCCAACACACTGCCTGTAATACTTCCGATACCGCCTAAAACTACAATTAATAAAATGTCATAAGTTAAATTGATGGAAAATGTTTTTGAATCAATGGAACGCATAAACATAGCAAGAAGTCCTCCGCCAATTCCTGTGAAGAAGGAGGAGATTATAAATGCCATCTGCTTATAGCGGAACAGATTCAGCCCCATTGCCTGGGCAGCAATTTCATCCTCACGGATTGCCTTAAACACACGTCCATAAGAGGAATTAATTAACAATACCATCAAAAGAATACAAAGTGCACATAATCCAAAGGCAACAAAAAGATTAGGAAAGCCTGGAATGCTCTTTAAGCCATAAGACCCATTAGTAATTCTGTCAAGCTGGGGTGCTGCAATCACAGCACGGATGATTTCTGAAAAACCAAGGGTTGCAATGGCAAGATAATCGCTTTTTAAACGAAGAACCGGGATTCCCATTAATGCTGCAATTCCTGCAGCTACAAGTCCTGCAATAATCAGAGCCAGCCAGAAGGGGCACTGTAAGTTAGCGATTGCAGGGGAAATGCCATTTACATAGTAAACGCTTGCTCTCTGCTCTACTGGAATAGTCAGTATTGCCACTATATAGGCGCCAATTGCCATAAATCCTGCCTGACCCAGTGAAAACAGCCCTGTAAAGCCTGTTAATAAGTTCATGGATACTGCCACTACTGCATAGATGGCGCTTCGCTCCAGAATGGATATCTGGTAGCTGTACTGACTGCTGTTTACCTGAAGAAAACCAAGAATCAGCAAGGTTACCAGCAGTGCACCAAGGGAATAGAGCTTATATTTTATTGTTCGATTATTTTTTGTATTTTTCACACCGTACCTCCCATCATACTTTATCAGTGGTTTTCTCACCAAATAAACCGGTTGGTTTAATCAGGAGAATCACAATTAACAGGACAAATGTGAACGCATCACTGAAGGTGGAATATCCCATGGCAACCAATGCGGTTTCGCCAAGACCCAGAATAAAGCCGCCAATCACTGCGCCGGGAATGCTGCCGATACCACCAAAAACTGCAGCCACAAAACATTTCAGACCCGGAAGAGAACCGGAAAATGGGAACACAGTCATACGGTCTGTAAAGTACAATATAGAACCGATGGCAGCCAGCAGTGAGCCTACTGCAAAGGTAAATGTGATGACACGGTTGATTTTAATTCCCATAAGAGCAGCTGTGTCATAATCCTTGGAAACAGCTCTCATTGCCATTCCGATTTTTGTCTTATGTATCAAAGTGATCAGGGCATAGACAACGATCAGAGTGATGACTGGTGTTAAAAATGTTACAAAGGAGGCGGATAAGCCGCCGATCTGAAAGATCTTCTTAAGAAAAGGGATTTCAGGATATCCCTTAGGGAGTGCTGTAAATAAATAGGTGGCAAGATTCTGCAGAAGGTAGGAAACCCCGATTGCAGAGATCATAACAGACATTCTGGGTGCATTGCGAAGCGGGCGGTATGCCACATGTTCAATGGAAATGCCCAGAAGAACGGTTACGATTAAAACAACGACAATTGCAATGTACCATGGTAAACTTGCCATTGCAAAAATCATAAAATAGCCTGCCATCATAAAAATGTCGCCGTGGGCAAAATTAATCAGGCGGAGAATGCCGTAAACCAGAGTGTATCCAATGGCAATCAGCGCATAAGCGCCCCCAAGGGATATGCCGGTTAAGCACTGCTGTAAGAAAGTGGTGAAACTCATATAGAAATCCCCCTTTTTTAAATGGAACGAGTGGAGGAATTGTAATTCTCCACTCGTCTGGCAGATATTCGCACAAATGTATGATTATTATTTAACTGTTGTAGTTGTTAAGAATTTAAATGCGCTGTTTTCAATGGTCTTAATAAATGCCATATCCTTCTTGGCATCACCATTTTCATCGAAGGAAATGCTTCCTGTTACGCCGTCAATGGAAACGCCGTTTAATGCTTCCATAATAGCTGTTCCGTCTGTTGATCCTGCCTTCTCTATGGCAGCGATTGCGCACAGATAGGAGTCATAACCAAGAGCGGAAACTGCAGGAATAATCTCTTCCTGTTTATTATCCTTTAAATAGGTCTTAAATCCGGTAATAAAAGCTGCAGCTTCATCATTGGCAGGTTCTGCCTCATCAAAGAAGGTGGAAATAACAACGCCTTCTGCAGAAGCTCCTGCATTCTCGATGATAGTTGAGTTTTCCCAGGTATCACCGGCTGCGATCACTGAGGTAATGCCAAGCTCTCTTGCCTGCTTGATGATCAGAGGCGCAGTAGTAATAGAAGAAGGAGCAAAAATAATATCCGGATTCTGAGCCTTAATGTTGGTCAGAATTGCTTTAAAGTCTGTCTGGTTGGTCTGGAACTGCTCTTCACTTACAAGAGTTCCGCCATGATTCTGGAATGCATTTTTGAAAAATGAGCCAAGACCGGAAGAGTAGTCATCTCCCAGCTGTGTAATAACAGCTGCAGTTTTCATATTATTATCAATGGCGTAATTTGCCATAACAGTTCCCTGGAATGGATCGAGGAAACATACACGGAAATAGTAGTCATTCCCTTGAGTTACCTGTGGATTAGTACAGGAAGCACCAATTGCAGGAATCTTAGCGTCTGCAAAAATCTGCCCTGCAGCTATGGAAACGCCTGAACCGTAGCTTCCAAGAACAACAGATACCTTCTCGCTTACCAGCTTCTGTGCAGCGTTTACTGCCTCTGTTTTATCAGATTTGTTATCAACCTCTACTAATTTAACCGTATATTCTTCACCGCCGATGGTTACAGTAGGGTGCTGCTGGTTAGCATAACGCATTCCCAACATCTCCTGATAACCGCCGCCGCCGTTTTCTCCTGTCGTTGGCTCGAAGACACCGATTTTAATTACTTTATCTCCGCCTGTAGATGAATTACCGCCGGAAGAAGATCCGGAGCTGCTGCAGCCAGCCAGAAGGCCAAGACTCATAGATGCCGCCATAGTTAATGCTAAAACTTTTCTCAATTTCATATTCAAAGTCCTCCTTTTTGTCGAATATTTGTACATGACACAAACACAAGTGTCCCCACAACAAATACACGTTCAATTTATTATATCAGAAGATACGAAAAGTGCAACAAAAAAAATGAAAGAATTAATATTTACTTGCAAGTAGACGGATAATTTGCCATAATAAACTATGTATACTTAAGAAACGAAAGGTCATATGGTGCGAAATTGTGTTAGATGTTTCGGAAGTTCATAAAAGCTATAAATCAAAACATGTTCTAAAGGGAGTGTCATTTCAGGCGCAATCCGGAAACTGCATTGGAATTGTAGGAGGAAACGGGTCAGGAAAGACCACCCTTTTGTCTGTTCTTGCAGGAGTTTTAAAGGCAGATCAGGGACAGATTGTTTATGATAATACAGATGTAACAGGGAATAAGAAGTTCTATTCCTCGAAGATTGCCTATGTTCCTCAGGAGAATCCGATTATGGAGGAGCTTACTGTTAAGGATAATTTAAGACTTTGGTATAAAGGGTATTCCCGGTCTCATAAGGCTGAAGAGGAAGAACCATATGTTATGCTGGGGCTTAAGTCTGTTCTTCGTATGCCTGCGGGGAAGCTGTCCGGAGGGATGAAAAAAAGGCTCAGTATCGCCTGCGCCCTGTCAAATCATGCACCTGTTCTTATTCTGGATGAACCTGGAGCTGCTCTGGATCTTGCCTGTAAGGCAGATATAAGAGCATATTTAGAACAATACTGTAAGCAGGGAGGGATTGTAATTCTAACTTCTCATGAGATGGAGGAATTATCTCTGTGTGACAGAATGTTTGCACTGAAGCAGGGCCGGCTAAAGCAGATAGAGACTGGTTTGTCAGCAGAAGAGCTGATAGCAAGCTGGACGTAAAAGTATACATAATACAAATACATGGAGGATAGTCTGAATGAAAGTATGTAAAAAATGTGGCAAGGAGATGCTTGATGAAGTTAAGTTCTGCACAGCCTGCGGCGAAAGCATGGCTGATGAAGATACAGCTTCTGCGACAAAGGGGATAGCAGAGGAAATTGAATCAGCAGAAGAAGCAACTGAGAAGGCAGACCTTGCAAAGGCAGAAGAGACAGAGGAAGCGGAGACTGTAGAGGAAGTAGTGACAGAAGAAGCGGAGACTGTAGAGGAAGTAGTGACAGCGGAAGCGGAGACTGCAGAAGAAGCAGATTCTGCAGAGGAAGTTACAGAGGATTCACAGGAGCCAGTTGAGACTGTACAGGAAGAATCCAGCATGGAGGTTGTAACAGATACAGCCGGAGAAACAACTACATATCCCAATGTGACCGAACAAATGGTGGAAGGATACCAGATGAAGAAGTCTGGCAATGGCAAGAAAGTCGGAATCATTGCAGGAATCATTGGTCTTATAGCTGTAGTTGGTGTGGCTGCATCTATGATGCTGATAAAAAAAGAGGACCCAAAAGAAGTTGTGATTCAGGCATTTAAAAGTGTATATGAAGAAGAAACCGTGAATCATTTAGAAAATATTATCGGATTTTCAGAAATTTATGAACGTGCGATAAAAGAAAACAATGAGGTTAACTTATCTCTCAAATTAGCTGACAGCAGCATGTCGGAGCTGGCGGCATTTACAGGAACCGGTTTTGATATTCAGGGAAAGACTGATCAAGAAGCCAATAAGAGCATTGCAACCATTGGTATTCAGTTCCAGGATATGGATCTGCTGCATTTAGATGGGTATTTAGATGATAAAGAATTTATGATGGCTATTCCTGAACTGTCAGAAAGTGTTTTCACTATAAACTATGCAGATGACCTTCAGGGACAGATTGAGAATTCTCCATTTTTAGGAGAAGTTTTTCTTGAGTCAGGAATTGACTTTGATGCATTCGGAGAATATATGGAACAGGTACAGAGCTATGACAGTGATGGAAAAAATACTCTTTTTGACCTGACTGCTCTGTGGGACCGTTATAAAACCGGCAGTGAGGCAATTGAGAATTTAAAAACAGCCATGACTGTTGAAAAAGGTCAGAAAACTACAGCTATTGTAGATGGTGAAGAAGCCGGATGCCGTTCTTATGAGACTGTTATTTCAGGTCCTGCATTTGTTGAATTCTTTAAAACTACTTCTGATTTCTTCTTAGAGGATGAAACTCTGAAAAAAGATATGATGGAGTATTTTGCTCAGGTTCTTCGTTTATCTGAAATCATGAATCCTTATGGATATAGTTCCTACAGTGATGATCCGGAAGATATGCAGGCTGAGTTATGGAATGAGGCGGAAACAAGTATTGATGAGCTTCTTGTAATATTAGAAGAACTGCTTCAGGACGATGTTAACATGACTGTTACTGTTGATGCTAAAGGAAGAATGGCCTCTTTTAAAGCTGAGACTATGCTGACATCAGAGGATGAGAAAGCTAACCTTGAACTGACAGCTGACTTTATGGGTGGCGATTATCTGACTCAGAATGTAAATGCCCAGCTGAAATTATATGATGACATTACAGAAGTGGTTTTTGATGTAGACAAAACAGAGAGTTTTGATGGCAATACTCTTCTTTCCAATATAGATGTTATAGTAACCTATGATGGTGAGGAGGCAACAGCTAATTATGCAGGCTCTTATCAGGTGGATAACGGGCAGTTTAATATGGACTTAAGTGTTAATACAGGCAGCGGTATCTTAAGCTTCACCATGGACGGTGTAGTAACTGAGCTGGAGAAAGGAAACAGCATGCAAGCTTCTGCTGATTCCATCCGTGTAGCTTATGATGATGAATTCATTGAACTTTCAGGAACCTATGGCATCAAACCTATGGAGGGTGAAGTAACTGTACCGGAAGGAACCCAGATGGATATTTTTGCTGCTACAGAGGAAGAGTGGACTGCCGTTGTCGTGGAGTTCTACATGAAAGGCATGGAACTAATTTCAAAAATACAGTATTAAGAGGTTATTATGGGGGCTTATCTTATTTATTTACAACTGGAACTTAAAAAAGCAGTCAAGGTGCTGCCCCGATTTATTGCAGGAGCAATTGTGCTGGTAGGAATACTGGGCACAATTGCTTTTTCTGCCAGTAAGGTGTTGTATGGTGATACAGTAATAAACAGAATTACCATTGGCGTTGTTCTGCCGGAAGAGGACACAGTTGCCAGATTTGTAGTGGGCATGCTTTCTTCTCTGGAAAGTGTAAAAAGTGTTTGCGACTTCGAATACACAGATGAGGAAACAGGCAGAGAGCTTATGGAGGAAGGAAGTTACCATGGGCTGCTCCTTGTCCCGGCAGGATTTGTGGATGATATTATATCCGGCGTCAATACTCCTATTACCATAGTTCTGCCGGATAATCCCGGTATGGAGGCTATGATATTCAAGGAACTTGCGGATTCGGGGGCAAGAACCTTAAGTGTGGCACAGGCAAGTATCTATGCGGCAGATGAGTTGGTTATCGCGTATCAAATGCCTGAGGATATTAAAAAGGTTGAGGATGATTTAAACCAGATTTATTTTACCTATGCGCTGCCAAGAAGTGATTATTTTATCAATCAAAAAGTATCTGCAACAGGTGATGTAACAGTTATGGAGTTCTATGGAATTTCTGCTGCTATATTGTTTCTGCTATTCTGTGGAATTCCTTTAGCAGGATTATGTGAGCGGGACAAGCCCGTACTTGTGCAAAAGCTTGGGAGTATAGGGATAAACAGAGGGCTGCAGGTTGGTGCTAAAATCCTATCAGTGGCATTTTTGCTGCTGCTTGTATCCTGTCTTGGCATTACAGGTCTGGTATATGGAGGAATCCTTGAATTTCATGGGATATTTATTGCAATACTACTTCTGGTATGTCTGGTGACAGCTTCTATGATAGTGGCTGTTTATGCTGTAACTGGCAGCCCCATTGCAGGTGTAATGAGTCTGTTCTGGCTGACTGTAGGGATGCTGTTCTTATCAGGTGGTCTGGTTCCTTCTGTATTTCTGCCCGAAGCTATTGGACAGATTAAAAGCTGGATTCCCACAACGCCTTTGATGGAAGTGATGAAATCCTTTGTGGGAATTAAGGTTTCTATGACCTTTGTTATACAGTCACTGGTGTGGGGGCTGATCTGCTATGCAGCAGCAGTGTTTAGCAGGAGGCGCTTATGAGAATGATGGTATGGTTTTTGCTGTCCTGTAAAAGACAGTTGAAGCATGTGTTTTTTGTTATTTTACTGATTCTGATGCCTCTGGCTCTTCTTTCCTTCCAGCAGGTGGAAAAACAGGATTCAGGGAAAATTCTCATTGGTGTATTCAGTGAAGATAAGGAAATGGTACCTGAAATTATAGACAGTCTGCTAATACAGGATGGAATGTTTGAGTTTTATGTCAGTGAGTCAGAAGAGAAGCTTAAGGAAGATGTCATAACCAGACATGCGGAATGTGGATTTGTATTTGCTGATAATTTTAAACAGAAGCTTGATGACCGGAAGTTTAAACGGAGTATTATAGCTTACAACGCTCCTTCCAGTATTATGCACAGCCTTTCTAAGGAAGTGGTATTTGCTTCCGTCATAGAGGTCTATGGGCAGGATATACTGAAACAATTTATTGAAGAGAGTGAATTGTTTGAAGGAGAGGATAAGGACAGGTTATATCAGGAGCTGCAGAATAATTATAGAAATCAGACCCGCAATGGAACCACTTTTTCCTTTCGGTATGAAACTCTGTCTACGAGGCCAATTGAAGAAAGTGTTGCAAGAATTGCTTTTCCTGTGAGGGGAATGCTGGCAATTTATCTGTTTGTTATTGGGATTTTTTCAGCGGTAACCCTACGGAAAGATGAGCAGAAAGGATTGTTTATTGCTCTTCCCTTCGGGACTGGATTTCCCTGTAAGCTGGCAGTTTTGGCAGCACCTGTGTTTCTGGCAGGGATTTCTGCCTGGGTTACTTTGATTGCAACGGGGAATCATGGTGGATTGATGAAAGAGTTGATTTATCTGTTTCTATATATGATTATGATTCTGGTTTTTTCATATGTATTAAAGGTGATTGTAAGAGATCCGGTGCTTTTGTGCGGATTAATACCTGTGTTTATTCTGGCAAGCTTTGTGATCTGCCCTGTGTTCTTTGATTTTGGGCAGTGGGTGCCTGGGTTGAAGCCGTTTCGGTATTTGCTGCTGCCTTATTATTATATGAGTATGGGTGGATGAGAAATTGGGTAGTAAAATGGAGAAATCCTCAGTCGATGGAAGTTGATTGGGGATTTTTGGCATCTTTTAATAAAGGATGTTACTGAGTAATGAAAAAACTGGCATTACCATTTTTACATAAACTGGATATTTAAAAGAGTCCAGTTGTGGTATATAGTAGTCACAAACAAACTTTACGAGGAGGAACAACAATGGAAGACAATCGGTATGGGTTAAACAAACAATTGGCTCAAACGCTAAAAGGCGGTGTTATTATGGATGTAACAACACCGGAACAGGCGAAGATAGCAGAAGCTGCTGGTGCATGTGCTGTAATGGCACTGGAGAGAATACCTGCAGATATCCGGGTGGCAGGCGGCGTATCTAGAATGAGTGATCCGCAGATGATCAGGGGAATCCAAAATGCTGTATCCATACCTGTAATGGCAAAATGCAGGATTGGTCATTTTGTGGAAGCACAGATTTTAGAGGCAATAGAAATTGATTATATTGATGAGAGCGAAGTTCTCTCTCCGGCTGATGATGTCTACCATATAAACAAAAGGAATTTTAAGGTTCCATTTGTCTGTGGTGCCAAGGACTTGGGGGAGGCCCTTCGGAGAATCAACGAAGGGGCATCAATGATTCGGACAAAGGGGGAGCCTGGAACTGGAGATATTATTCAGGCTGTGCGTCATATGCGTATGATACAATCAGAAATCCGCCGGATTGTTTCCCTTGACGAAGATGAGTTGTATAACAAAGCCAAAGAACTTGCGGTTCCCTATGATCTGGTAGAATATGTGAAGAAGAATGGAAAACTTCCTGTTGTTAATTTTGCAGCAGGAGGAGTAGCAACACCAGCGGATGCGGCTCTTATGATGCAGCTGGGTGCAGAAGGAGTGTTTGTGGGTTCGGGAATATTTAAATCTGGTAATCCTAAGAAAAGAGCTGCAGCAATTGTAAAAGCAGTTGCTAACTATAATGACTGGAATATTCTGGCGGAATTATCAGAGGATTTAGGTGAGGCAATGGTTGGAATTAATGAGGATGAGATAGAACTTCTGATGGCTGAAAGGGGTAAGTAAATATAGATGAAAATCGGTGTGATTGCTTTGTCATTCCACTCAGAACTAACTGAAGATTTTAGGGTACATAGATATTTTTTAGATAAATGCAGAGGTAATCATTAAGCAGCAGGCTCCGGAAATTATTCGGAGCCTGCTATTTAGCAGCTCTTATGCGTATTGCTGTAGTAAAGATATTGTTAATATTGTATAATTGAAAATATTATGATGTACTGCTTCAAAATAGCATACAGGAGGTGTATTATGGTTAATTATATTTCCGCTGCAGATCTAGAAGACTGGGCTATAAAAGAACCCAGGGAGGCACAGGAGATTTTACCTCAATTAGTTATAAAACTTATATTGGCAAACTCAGATAAGGTAAAAGATTTCAATTTTCCTATTGATAAAGCAATACAATATGCCGGTTATGATGGTGTTTTAACTTCAGGAGAAAATACTGGATATTTTCCAGAAGGAAAATCAGTATGGGAATTCGGTACTGATGTGAACATATTAAATAAATTCAACAATGATATCGAAAAAAGATCTGTAGAGCCCTTGGGTGTTGATGTTAAAGATACTGTCTTTATCTTTGCAACAATTAAAATATGGAATCATCAAACGTCAATAGAGGAGACAATTAATAAAAGCAAAGATAAGTATAAATGGAAAGATATAAGAATAATAGATGCATCAAAGATGAGCTTATGGTTAAGTGAATGCCCATCAGTTAGTGTTTGGATGTGTGAGGTAATGGGAAAGGATTCTTATGGAACAATTTCACTTGATAGATTTTGGGAAGAGAATTGCTTCACAACTACGCCTAATCTGAATGAGCAGTTTTTTTTACAAGGACGAGATTCAAGGAAAAATGAAGTTATTGAATGGGTAAATGATAAGCAGGGATATCGTGTTGTTAAGGCAGAATCATCATTGGAATCAATTCTATTTATTATTGCAGTTATCCGTACATTAAAAGAAAAACAGATGAGGAGGATTCTCAGCCGTAGTCTAATAGTTTGTTTACCAGAAGTGTGGACCCGTATAATAGGACAAGTCGATAATAATACAATACTAATACCATTTTTTAATTTTACTGAAGATATAAGATGCCCCAATAATGTGTTTGCAATTTTACCGGTTAGTAAGTTTTCCCCAATATCTAAAATATTAAAAAATATAAAAGTAATAGATTTACCAAAACAAACAAAAGATGATTTTCATAAATGTCTTGAAATAATAGATATTAGAAACAATGATTATGATAAAATTGAAAAAGAAACCAAGCGTTGTTTTCTGACATTTTATAGAAGAATTTCTAATATACCTACAAGAAGGCAACCGAAATGGGCTGCATCTGAGAATCTAAGAGATCTAATACCTATGGCAATAGTTGGAGGTTGGAATTCCAAGCTTTCAGGAGATGTGTCTATTATAGAAAAGATAAGTGGAATGCCATATCAGAAATATATTGAGACATTATCGCCATGGTTATCAATGGAAGATGCTCCCTTATTTACGTTGCTAAATAATTATCTAGTGGTGTCTACCCAAGAACTATGGGATTTTATTTTTGACCAGTTAACATCAGAAGATATTGAGAATCTAAGAGAAATAGTAATTAAGGTGTTTATGGAAGTGGACCCAGCCTATGACTTACCACAAGAACAATGGCTCATGGCTTCAGTATTAGGTGAAAAGTCGATCTATTCTAACTCTTTGCGTCAAGGAATAATAATAAGTTTAGTAATGCTATCAGAAAGAGATGGTGAAGACAATGTTTTTGGCATTGTATCAACTAAAAATTATACATATTCAATAATTAAGGATATTTTAGATACTGTTAAGTCATGGAAACAATGGTTTACAATTGTTACTTCGTTAAGATTTCTAGCAGAAGCATCTCCTACTGCAGTTGTTGAAAAACTGAGCAATGAAATTAAGTGTAATGAATCAGAGTTTTGGCGACTATTTCAGCCATCAAGAGATGTTCTGGGTGAAAAAAATTACTATGTACATATTCTGTGGACATTAGAAAATCTTGTTTGGTTTGAAGAGACAGCAGTAACTTCAATAATGTTGATTGCAAATATAGCAGAGAAGCAAATTGAATATAAAATGGTCAATTCACCTCTGAATTCATTATATGAAATATTTTGTATATGGCATCCTCAAAGCTGCTTGAATTATTTAAGCAGGATGAAAATAATTCAACGTATATGCGAGAAATTTCCTATTACTGGTTGGAAATTACTGGATCATCTTTTACTAAAAGGTAGGCAGATATGTGGTACTATCTCAAAACCAAGCTGGCATGATATAGATTATGCGTCTATAACTGAAGTGACAAATAAAGAAATTCAGGATTCTCTGCATTTTATAGTTAGTTTGTGTGTTACAAAACTTTCACCAAAGATTCATCAATGGGAAATAGTTATAAAAAACATCGAATACTTTCAAAAAGATATTGAAAAACTGAAAGAAAAATCAACACTAGTAATTAAATATTTTACTGAAGAAGAAAGGTTGATATTATGTGATAAGATTAGGGAGCGCATAAATGCATTTCGAAAATTTCCAGATGCTGAATGGAGTGTATCAGAAGAAATTGTTTCGCTATTAGAACAAATAATAGAAATAATATTACCAAATACAATACAAAAATATAAATACTTGTTTTATTTTCAGCCAAATATATTAAATCCAGAACCATATGATGATGTTTCGAGTTTTAATTATGAAAAAGAACAGAAGAAAATCCTTAGATTAAGAGAAGCGGCTGTTGATGAAATGATTGATGAATTTGGAATAGATGTATTTTGGGATTTTTGTGCTGAAGTTCAAGATGTTGTTGATTTGGCTATAATTATTGAAGATAAAATAATGAGTCATCAATATGATATAGTAGTTTTAAGAAAACTAAAATCAGTCAATCATGGCTTATATACGTCACTTTTGTGGAGGTTATTTAATCATAATGGTTTTGACCAATTACTAATTTTTATTGAGGAAAACAAATATTTAAGTATAGAAGAAAAAGGACAAATATTGTGCAACACTCCAATGAGGAAAACATTATGGGATAAAATAGA
Organism: Hungatella sp. UBA5385; assembly: GCA_002409995.1. GTDB lineage: Bacteria > Bacillota > Clostridia > Lachnospirales > Lachnospiraceae > UBA5385. Next base: position 44,332 of record DHOR01000028.1, read on the forward strand.
AGATTTTGATAATAAGGTGGTTGATTATTACTGGAAGAATGTGAGAGCCTTTCGTCTTCAGGCAGAAGAAAAAGATCATGAAGATTACTACCTGAGTCAATTGTTAAAATATAAACGTCCATTTTCGGTAATTCATTTAATTGCATTTTCTGATTATTCTAATATTTCGATAATTATACAGACATTAGAACTATGTGCAGAATTACAGCATGAGAGAGAGGCATCTGGACTATCAATACAGGATATAAACTATCATAATATTATAAACTTATTTGAAAAAATTTATAGTGATATCAATATTGATGAAGAGAAAGTCATGCAAATTGAATTGCTTTTCTTGAATTATTTTAAGTATGGTGGTGAACCAAAATGCATGCTTAATTTTTTGGATTGTAATCCAGAGCAATTTGTTATTCTGGCTTCTAAAATATATAAACCAGATAATGTGGATAATCATATTAATGAAAATGGGTCTGAAGAATGGGAATTTGCTTGGTTGATTCTTGAGAGTTTTAAAAAAGTTCCTGGTTGTAATAAAGATAAAATATCAAGAGCGTATTTTGAAGATTGGATACAAAGTGCGGAAGAATATGCGGAATTGGTTGGGTATCGCAAAGCTATGGAAATATGTTTAGGTAGATTATTAAGCTACGCTCCTGCTGGCACCGACGGTATATTCCCACATGAAATTGTGAGAAACTATTTTGAAGAGAAAAACTCAACAACGGTTGCAGAAGAGTTTATCGTAGCAAAAAGAAATCAAAGGGGAATGCATATCATGACAGGGGGGAAAAAAGAGCATGAAATATGCTTAAAATATCGTAACAATGCTGCATTATTAAGAATTGATTATCCAAATACAGCTATGATTTTAACTAAAATAGCAGAAGAATATCATTATGAGTCATTATTTAATGAAAAGAGAGAGTTGTTAAATTTTAATGGATAGTTTTATACCTCTATATCCCCTGCCAGCAGGCAGGGGAATTTTCAGAGTGAAGATCAATTTGCCTACTCGGTGATAAACAGCCAATATGATTTTCGTTGACAATATCTTGTCATTCTTTATTCTGTCAAGTATGATATAATGGATAAAGAAAATTACAAAATTGCGCACAAATCTATGGGGGTACCATTATGAAGGATCACCTGTTATCACACTGGTACGGGCTCTCCTTAAAGAGAAAACTATATATTGTTATGGTCAGTGTCACACTGTTTATGGCAGTGGCAATTGCACTTAATATTAATGTAAGTTCTATGTTTATAGATGATGTAAGACTCCTGATGGATGATAATTTATCCACTTATAAATTTCAGGAGTCTTTTAGCCGTGAAGTAGAAGCTTTTACAGACCTGGTTCGTGACTGGTCAACGGAGAATGAGGAGAAGTATGAGGCGGCTAGTGAAGAGACTGAGGTAAATCTGGCTGCTCTGCCCTATGAGTATGAGCAGATTGGAGAAGAACGGTATGCCATAACCTGGAATATTCTTAACGCATATGATGAGTATCAGAGACAGAAGGAAAAAGCCCTTTCTCTCAAGGATAATGGTCAGAGGTTTATTGAAGAACTATATCGTACTTACCGTATGCAGGATTATTTAAAAACCTATACCAGTAGATTAACAAAAGAAGTTTTAAACAAAGGAAATGATTACTACGAAGAACGGGTGGTTCTGTTGAGACAGATGCCCTATATTTTAATTGTAATCAGTGTTATTTCCCTGGGAATTATATTTATGCTGCTTCGGGCTATGATGGGAAGTTTGGTAAAGGTTGTATATAAGCTGATACATGCGACGACTGGAATTGAGAAAAATGATTTCTCCGTACCTGATGTAGTTTACAATGGAGATGATGAGATTGGTAAGCTGGTTGATGCGTTTAATAATATGAAGCATGGAATGGAAAGCTATGTTTATACGCTGCAGGAAAAACGTGTGATTGAAGAAAAACTGCACCAGAAGGAGCTGGAAAAGGCAAATCTGGAGCAGCGGTTTTCATTTTCCCAGCTGCAGCTTTTAAAAAGCCAGCTAAATCCTCACTTCCTGTTTAATACATTGAATATGATCACCAGAATGTCACAGATTGAGGAGGCGCCGGTGACAGAGGAGATGCTGGTGGCTATGAGCAATCTGCTGCGCTATAGTTTAAGAACAACAGAACCCTTTACACCTTTGAATCAGGAGCTTAAGATTGTAGAGGACTATATGTATATTCAGGAGAAACGGTTTGGGGACCGGATTCAGTGGAAGATCGACTGTCAGATTAATGCAGAAGAGGTGGAGGTTCCTGTATTTCTTTTACAGCCTTTGGTAGAAAATGCTGTGCTTCATGGCATTTCCCCTAAACTAAATGGAGGAAATATTGAAATTACCGTTGAACAGAAAGAGGGTGTACTTAAAATCACTGTCAAGGATGATGGCGTTGGAATGAGCGAAGAAAAACTGGAGCATATTCGCAATGCAATCAATAACAGAGACTCGGGGCTAGGAATCGGACTTGGCAATATATACCGCAGAATCGCTGCTTACTATGAACAAGGAGGCGTCATGGTGGACAGCAAGGAGAAGGAAGGTACTACTGTGACTATGATATTTGGTGACAGAAAGGAATAGGAGGGGGATTATGTTACGGATATTAATTGCAGAAGATGAACTGATTGAAAGGATGGTACTGAAGAAAACGCTGGTCAAAAGGTTTGGCAGTCAATGTGAAGTCCTGGAAGCTGAAAATGGGAAAAGGGCATTGGAGATTTTTCGCAGTACAGATATCCATATTGTAATTTTGGACATAGAAATGCCGGGAATGAATGGAGTCCAGGCTGCTGAGATCATGCGCAAAGAAAAAAGCGGCTTTTGTATTATTTTTCTTACTGCCTATGATAAATTTGAGTATGCCAAGAAGGCAATTGCTGTGCGGGCTATGGAATATTTACTGAAGCCTTATTCAGAAAAAGAGCTTGTTAGTGTTGTGGAGGAAGCCATTCGTCTGTCTCAAAAGTATGAAAGAATTCAAGCAGATGAAAATGGTGGCGAGGCAGAGGACCAGGATATGGATCTCATGGAGGGAAACAACCCTGTATATGATGGGGAAGGAGAACTTATAGAGGAAGTGTCACCCAACCGTTTGAATGTGCTTGTTTCCATGGTGGAGGAATATATCTGTGAAAACTATATGGAGGATATCTCCATGCAGGATGCGGCAAGGGCGGTGAACTATTCAGAGGCGTATTTCTGTAAGATGTTTAAACAGCAGTTTGGACAGAATTTTACCTCCTATCTGACGGAATACAGAATTGAGGAAGCTAAAAAGCTTCTTCGGCAGCCTACAGTTAGCGTAAAAGAGGTTGGAGTCAGGGTGGGATATCCGGATTCTAATTATTTTGCCAGAGTATTCAGAAGAATGACCGGAGTAAGTCCGTCGGAGTATCGAATGAAATTTCTTAATGAATTGTAATAATTAATAATTAAACAGAGTGGAAACTATCCTGAATTTACCATTATCCATGTGATAATGGTATTTTTTTGTCAATACATATTAAAATTGTCCTATGAATCACAATTTTGTCCGATATTTTTTGTGCCATCAATCAGATATAATTAGGTTGATTAAATAAAGAGACTGAAGAAAGGGGAGGCAAACGATGGCAGAAGAATTATTTCGCATGGAAGGAATCAGTAAAAGTTTCCCGGGTGTAAAAGCTCTGGATAAAGTATCCATGAATGTAAATAAAGGAGAAGTTCTTGGACTGGTCGGTGAAAATGGTGCCGGTAAGTCTACACTAATGAAAATTCTATCAGGAGTATACCGCGCAGATGAAGGTGAAATCTTCATTGAAGGAAACAAGGTAGAGATAGATTCTGTCAGTAAAGCCCATGAACTCGGCGTATGCATTATTATGCAGGAGCTGAATATGTGTGGACACTTAAGTGTTGCAGATAATATTTTTATAGGTAGAGCTCATAAAAAAGGCTTATTCATTGATGATAAGAAAATGCATGAGGAAGCGAAGAAGATTCTTGATGATTTAGGAATTGAGTTGTCCACTTATACTCAGGTTGGCACATTAAGCGTTGCACAGCAGCAGATGGTGGAGATTGCCAAGGCAATCAGTTTTAATTCCAAGATTCTGGTATTAGATGAACCGACAGCTACATTAACAGAACGTGAGATTGAACAGCTGTTTGGCATTATCAAACGTCTGCAGAAGAAAGGTGTTGGAATGGTTTACATTTCCCACCGTATGGCAGAGCTGAATCGGATTTGTGAGAGAGTTACCGTTATTCGTGACGGGCAGTATATAGGAACCAGAAATTTAAATGAAATTACCATGGACGAACTGGTAAACATGATTGTAGGACGTTCCCTTGAGGACAAATATCCTAAGTATACCAGAAAGATCAGAGATGAAATCGCTCTGGAAGCAAGAAATGTCCGCAGAGGCACTAAGGTTAATGCAGATCATTTCTATGTAAGAAAAGGAGAAATTCTTGGCATTTCCGGTCTGGTAGGAGCGGGACGTACAGAGCTGATGCGCTGTATATTCGGAGCTGATCCGGCTGACAGCATGGAACTGGAGCTGGAAGGCAAACCGGTTAAGATCCGTTCTGTGATTCAGGCCATTAAGCATGGAATTGGTTATGCAACAGAAGACCGTAAAGGTGATGGTCTGGCCCTTGGCCTTGACGTTCAGTACAACACCAATATGGCTCATCTTCCTGAGCTTACCAAATATGGTTTTATTAATGATAAAGAAGGCGCAGAAAACGCCGAGAAGTATGTAAAGCTTCTTCGAACAAAGACACCTAGTATTCATCAGCTGTGCGGAAACTTATCCGGTGGTAATCAGCAGAAGGTAGTACTTGCAAAATGGCTTTGTAATGATGTTAAGGTTCTGATTGTAGATGAGCCAACCAGAGGTATTGACGTTGGTGCCAAATTCGAGATTTATGAACTGTTTAATAAACTCAGTGATCAGGGAGTTGCCATTATTATGATTTCTTCCGAGTTACCGGAGATCTTAGGTATGAGTGACCGTATTCTGGTAATTCACCAGGGTGAGATCAATGGCGAGCTTGATGCGAAAAAAGCAACTCAGGAAGATATTCTGTATCTGGCGGCAGGTTACAACAAACTTGAAGGAAAACCGGCTCCCAAATTATCTGCACGGAACTGATGGAAAGGAAGATGAAAAAGATGGCAACAAAAAATATAGCAGCAGTCGCTACCAAGGAAAAAAATGGTTTTAGCAACTTAAGCGCTGCAACCAGACGAGCAATTTATTCATTCGGTATTCTTATTGCATTATTTATTCTGTTTTCAGTATTACAGCCTGGCAAGTTCCTGGCTCCTGCAAACTTACAAAACCTTTTACAGCAGATTGTTACATATACAATCATTGGCTGCGGACTGACCTTCTGTCTTGTCTGCGGAGGAAACGATTTATCAGCAGGTGCTTCTATGGCACTGTCTGGAATTATCATGGTAAGCCTTTTAATTCAGGGTCTTCCATTGTGGTTATGTGTTATCCTCTGCCTTTGTATGGGCGTGGCAACAGGTGTTATGAATGGTTTCTTTATTGAGATTCTGGGCGTTGTTCCTTTCGTAGCAACCCTGGCAACTCAGTGGGTATACAGAGGTATGGCAAACGTTTTGGTAAACGGTGCACCTTTATACACAACAAACATTCCTTCAGAAGCAGTTCAGAAACAGTTTTATATTCTGGGCGGCGGACGTATCGGTGGAAACGGACTTCCTTACAGCGTTATTATCACTCTGGTTTATGCAATTATACTTGGTATTGTTCTGGCAAAGAGCAGAATCGGACGTCAGATATATGCCTGTGGTTCTAACTTGGAGGCAGCAAAATTATCCGGTATTAACGCAGTAAAAACACGTATGTTTGCTTATTGTATCTCAGGTTTATCTGCAGCAATCTGTGGAATTCTGGTAGCTTCCAGACTTTCCAGTGCACAGCCTACAGCAGGTAACGGTTATGAGATGGAGGCCATTGCAGCTTCTGTATTAGGCGGTATTTCAATTCTGGGTGGAGAAGGTACTATTCTCAATACCATTATTGGTGCCCTTATGATGGGTGTTATCCGTAATGGTCTGAATCTGAATGGTGTCAATTCATTCTGGCAGCAGGTAATTGTTGGATTTATCCTGTTGATTGCGGTTGCTTCACAGACTGCAAATAAGGGAGGAAATCTTAACAATATAAAGCGTTTTTTCGGTATGAAAAAATAGCATAAAAATGGAGGAAAGAGAATCATGAGAAAAGTAACAGCATTACTTATGGCAGCAGTTTTAGCAGCAGCAGCATTAACTGGATGCGGAAGCTCCGGAAGTTCAGCAGCACCAGCAACAACAGCAGCTGAGACAACAACCAAGGCAGCAGAGGAAAAAGCAAGCGAAGACACAACGGCAACAGATGCTGGTGATACAGCAAATGCAGACAACAGCGAAAAAACAATCTATGTAATTGTTAAGGTTTTAGGAAACCAGTACTGGAGTGTTCTTCAGGCAGGTGCAGAGCAGGCTGGTAAGGATTTAGGAGCTAAGGTAGTAGTTATAGGAACAGCTCTGGAGTCTGATATCGAAGGTCAGCTTACACTTCTTCAGAACGCAGTATCTGCACAGGCAGATGGTATTGTAATTGCACCACTTGACAGTGTATCCCTTGACGCGCCAATTACTGAGGCTTATAATTCAGGTATCCCGGTTGTACTGGTAGATACAGTAATTAAGAGCGATAACTATAGCGCAGCACTTCTTACCAACAACGTAGAGGCTGGTAAGGTAGCAGCTGAGGAACTTCTTGATCGTATGAAAGCATCTGGTCTTGGTGAAGATGAAGAGGCACAGGTTGCTATTCAGGTAGGTTCCACAGGTTCTCAGACAATCAACGACCGTGTAAAAGGCTTTAATGAGTATTGGTCTGCTAATGCTCCAGCAACCTGGACAGTATTAAATGACGACATCAAAGTTAACGACGGTGATATCAGCAAGGCTGTTGGATTCTGCCAGGACTTCCTGACAACATATCCAAACTTAAAGGCTGTATTCGGACCAAACAATGGTTCCACAGTTGGTTTCGTTACAGGTATTACAGAGTCTAAGAGAACAGACGTTTCTATGGTAGGTTTTGACTTCTCTGCAGAGATCGAGACTATGATCCGCAGCGGAGAGTATGATGTTGCATCTGTTGTACAGCGTCAGTACTTCATGGGGTATGATGGAGTTAAGGCAGCTATCGATATGGCTAATGGCGAGACCGTTTCTGAGAAGACAATCGATACAGGTGTAGTTCTGGTTGATAATGAGAATGTAGATTCTCAGGAAATCCAGGGTATCATTAATCCATAATAAAATTATAAGAAAATTATGAGATAAATCATAAGAAATGGCTTAATACGCTTCCCTGTCAGGGAGGCGTATTGGCGATTTCAAAAAAGACAGGGGGCTGGCTGTATGATTGGAAGGAAAGTGCTCATATTGACTGCAGGACTATTGGCATTAGGGTTATTCGGATTATCAGGCTGCAAATATAATCAGGAAAAAGCAATGGAAGAGCGTGTACCTGAGTATGTTTTTACCTATGCAGAGAATCAGCCGGAAGGTTATCCTACTACATTGGCTGCCTACAAATTTGCTGATCTGGTGTATGAACGGACAGATGGAAGAATCAAGATAAAAGTTCATTCAGGCGGGGTACTTGCTGATGAAGTGGCGGTCATTGAACAGCTGCAATTTGGTGGGATTGATTTTGCCAGGGCCTCCATTATGACTATGGGGCAGTTTGATCCTAAAATGAATGTTTTACAGCTTCCCTATCTTTATAATGATTCTGATCATATGTGGAAGGCTCTTGATGGAGAAATCGGTAATGAGTTTATGAAAAGCCTGGAAGACTATGGCCTCAATGCCCTATCCTGGTATGACGCAGGAGCCAGACATTTTTATACAACAGAAAAGGTAAGCTGCCTGGAGGATCTAAAAGGCAAGAAAATCAGAGTAGCAGAGTCTGATTTGATGAAGTCTCTTGTATCATCATTAGGAGGAGTTCCTGTTACTATGGCTTATTCTGATGTGTTCTCGGCGCTGGAAACAGGAGAGATCGACGGTGCAGAAAACAACTGGTCCTCATTCACTTTCACAGATCATCATAAAGTAGCCAGATATATGCTATTAGACTATCATAACCGTATTCCTGAACTGCAGCTGGCTTCTTCAGTCACCTGGAACAAATTATCGGAATCTGACCGGATCATTATAAGATCCTGTGCTACAGAATCGGCTAAATATGAGAGAGAACTGTGGAAAAATCAGGAAGAACTGTCCAGAAAGAAAGCTGAAAGGGCGGGAGTTGTAACAACAGAACTGACGGAAGAGGAAACGGCTCGTTTCCGGGAAGCAGTAATGCCTCTTTATGCGGAGTTTGGGAGTCAGTATCAGGATTTGATTAGGAGAATTCGGGAAGTTGATCAGGTAGAATAGAACGTTTCCTTAGAGATCAATTATATAAAAAAATACATGAAATCCGCTTGACAAAAGTTGGAATCTATATTAAACTTAAGAACGTTGTTGGGCTATCGCCAAATGGTAAGGCAACGGACTCTGACTCCGTCATTTCAAGGTTCGAATCCTTGTAGCCCAGGCTGAAAAAGTTCTAAATTCTTTGTAATAGCAAAGAGTTTAGAACTTTTTTATAGACAAATATAATTAACGCCCTTTTCAGGGCGTTTACTGAATATAATCAGTATATTCAAGTACCATTTTGGAAAGTATAGTATATGGTATACGAGGTGGGAAAATGATAAGTTACAAACCGCTGTGGGAGACTATGCAGAAAAAGGGAATCACTACATACCAATTGATTCAGCAAGGTATTGATAGAAAGATCATTCATAATTTAAAACATAATGGTAATATTACAATGTTAACTGCTGAAAAGTTATGTAAAATTATTGGTTGTAGTATATCTGAAGTAGTTGAATTTATAGACGATTAGCATAGGGAGCCAGTGATGGTTCCTTTTTTGGCTAAAAGAGATGGCTTTTTTATTGTAATACAATGCGAAGTCAGGACCGCCCGTGATAATGGGTGATCCTGACTCTTTCAATATCTATATAAATGGGGCGGAACATAACTTATAATTCTAACAACATTTCAGGCTGCGGAACTCCATCCACAATAACCTCCTCATAAATCTCGAATCCCTTCTTTTCAAGATGCAAAAAGAAATCTTTGGTATCCAAGACTCCCTCAGGGGGGAACAGACCCTTTTGTGTCAGTTTCCCTCTGGCGATGACCTGTGCACCATAGGACGCGGAAAGGGCTGTGGCGGGGTTCATATCGGTAAAACAGGTGTAAACATATGTAACATCTTTGTTATCCTTCTTACCGCTGACCGATACATGAACCTGGAATAAGGGATCTTCCACATCTTTGGTTGGTGCTTCTACTGTTCCCAGCTTTTCAATGATCAATGCTGCCGTAATATCCCGGCGTACGACTTCCACATCCCCTACTCTAAGGATATCGTTACTGGCGAGTCCCAGTTTTTCATATACTTTATAGTTGGTGATATCATGATCGATGGGCCACACATTGCCCCGATTGGTAATGGTGTTTGCCTTAATATAGCGGGGCATGGTCACAGGTTCGCCATGGCCTACATAATGGACAGGATATTCCCCTAGTGGCTTTCGGAACTTAATATTAGCGCTGCCTGTAGCTGCTGTTACATCTGTCATTTTTCCGTTCAAAAACTGTGGGATGATTCCGGTGCTCATTTCCAGGCCGTGCCAGATGCATGCCAATCCAATATCACCCAAGGCGCTTTCCACCCAGGAAGTATGAATCTCATCCACCTCATCCAGTTTCTGAGAGCCCAAAAGTCCCAGCATATTAGTAGTACCGGGGCTGACTCCCTGAGAAATCAGCGCAGTAATTCCAGCTTCTTTACACCGGTCTTCATACTCGAGAAGCTGAATAATAGCGGAGGAATCATCGGCAATATCTACATAATTCAATTTCTTTTTCAAACAGGCTTCTAAAATGTACCGTGCTGTTTTGTAAAAAGGCCCTACTGCATTAACAACCACATCAAAACCATCAATCGTATTACACAACCCTTCTTCATCATAGATATCCACTTTTACTGCCTTAGCCAGCGGTCCAATCTCAGCCGCCAGTTTTTCGGCTGCTGCGAAGTTGATGTCTCCTACACAAACCTGGGTTGTCCCTTCGGAGATTGCCAAATCTTTTGCAATAATAGAGCCCACTTCTCCGGTTCCAATAACTACGTATTTCATTTTTTTCTCCTTTCTTAAAGTTTTTATATTAATAATCCGGTTACATAACCACATTTACTCAGCGAGTGCCGTGTATAACATTTACTATTTTCCAATATAGGTATAATCTGCACAAAGCGATTACTTTATAATATGAGTATAACAAATGTGTTGGTGAGAATCAAATCGGATTTATTGATTTTAGTATGCCATTCATGTATTATGTAATCAGAATGCGAAAGGAGATATTTACATGAATCCTGTAATTATTTATTATTCAAATAGTGGCGTGACAGAGGGGAAAATGTTATGACATTAAATTTGAAAAATATTCAAGATATTGTAATCGTATACACCGACATATTAGCACAGATTGTAAAAATGGATGTAGCAATTGTAGACGCTGATCTAAATCGGATTTCCATATCTAGAAAGAGCAGATCGAAAGAAATAGACACAAATGTAGCTGATGAAGGGCATATATTAAAAAAAGCCATAGAAAGCGGTCAGACTCAGATTGTAACAGAACCTGGTGAAGATTTTGTGTGTGCTGATTGCGCCAGCCGGGAAAACTGTATTGAACTGTTTCATATGTGCACGCCTATAATGGTGAAGGGAAAAGCCATCGGGGCAATTGCTTTTGTGTGCTTTGATCAGGTGAGCCGCAAGAGAGCACTTCGTAATCAGAGTGCATATAGACAGTTTATTCAGCAATTTGCTGACTTAATTGCAGCCAAAGCACTTGAGACAGCTGAAACATTAAAAAGTGAATCCATGCTTAACTTGTTAGAAACGATTATTGACCAAATCAATACTGGAGTAATTGTATTTGGTTTGAACAATGATATTGTAAGAATCAATCCGGTGGCAAAAAGAGTATTACGTATGAAAGAAAATGAGAATATTACTGTTGCTGATTTGAGGGAAACTGGTATTTCTGTTCTTGATAGTAAGCAGTATTTATTAAATCTCAATGGTAAAGCTTATAATTTGATTGGAAAAAGTTTTGAATTAAAGCTTGATTTTTACTCCAGATTCTTTTTGTTCCAGGAAGCTGAACGTACTGCAGTGGATATTGATAATACACAAATTGGGGAGATTTCTGCATCAGGTGTTAATCGCATACTAGGAAAAACTATGCAGATGGCAGATGTTCGAAACAGCCTGCTGAAGTTCGCCAATTCACCATCACCAGTATTAATTACAGGGGAAGGCGGCACTGAAACATATGACTTGGCACTTGCGCTCCATGAAGAAAGTCAACGAAAGGGACAACCTTTCTTTGCATTGCAATGTACCGCATTATCAACAGAGCAGCTGTCCCAGGAATTATTTGGAATTGCTCCTCCTGATAAGATTGGCAGTAAAGGAAAAATTGGAAAAATAGAGACTGCAAATAAAGGAACAGTATTTATTGAAGAAATAGGTGATATGGATTTAAGCCTGCAGACACAATTGCTGGCAACCTTGGAAACATATAGAGTAATTAGAAATGGGGGAACCAAAAGCTACAAGGTTGGTACGCGGATTATAGCCTCCACCAGTAAAGATTTATATGTGCTATTACAAGAGGGGAGATTTCTTGAAAAGCTTTATTATAAGTTAAATGTATTGCCAATTGATTTGCCACCTTTACGTGAGCGGAGTAATGACATTATTTTGTTATCTCAAAAATATGTTCAAAAATATGAAAGAGTATTGGGCAAGTTTGTACATTCCATAGAAAGTGACTTTTGGAAGTCATTAATGCGTTATTCATGGCCGGGGAATGTGTGGGAATTAGAAAACACCATAGAGTATGTAATTAACTTAATGGGGGTTAATGGCATTATTGACTCGGATTTGCTGCCTGCGAAAATAAAACAGATTGCTAAGAATGAAGTTGAAATAGAAGAGTGGAGTATAAAGAACATGGAAAAGTACATGATTCAACAAGCTCTGGAGCAATTTGGTGACTCCATGGAAGCCAAAGGTCTGATTGCCCAAAAGTTAGATATTAGTATAGCTACTTTGTATCGAAAAATGAAGAAATACGGTTTTATGTCATAGTATTCTTGCTTTTAAGCATCATATTGGTTAAAGGAATGTAGAATTTATTAGTTAAATCTTGTGTAATATGAACAAATGCATTGCTGTCTTTGAAACAGAATGCATTTGTTTTTTATTTTGAGTTATCAATATGAGAATTCATTATCAAAATGACAATAGATATTAGGCAAGATATTCACACATATCTTAAAAACATCCGTCAATTTGAGAATACAAGACAATCTTGAGAGCCTAATTTCGATTTTTGACATACCCTTTTCACCATCCTATAATCTAGCCATCGTTAACGGTAAACGTTTTGAAACTACTAAGGCAGGTGAAGGAGGTAAAAGTTAAATGCAGATTATTAATACTTTGAATGGGTTTTTTTGGGGCTGGCTGGTGGCTGGAATATTACTCAGTGCTGGCAACATTATTTTCACTGTGTATGATTGTTGCAGTTGGCGTCTTTATTGCAATGATCCAGAGTAATTCCATTTCTGCTGCGCTGACTGGTGTTGTAGATTTTCCTCCAATTGCAGCTGGTTTAATTGTTTTAATTTTAACAGCATTAGTTATTGTGGGAGGAATAAAAAGATTATCCGATGTGTCATCTTATGTGGTTCCGTTTATGGCTCTTGGATACATTGTCATATCACTGATCATTGTTGTTATGAATATCAGTAGATTCCCTGCTATCTTTTCCTTGATTTTTCGATCTGCATTTTCAATGAAAGCTGTTGGCGGCGGTGTTGTGGGATATACAATGAAAGAAGCTTTTCGTTATGGTGTAGCCAGAGGTTTGTTTTCTAATGATGCCGGTAATGGAGCAGCAGCCGGAATGCATGCAACTGCCAATGTGAAACACCCGGTTACTCAGGGATTTGCCGCAATGCTGGGAACATTTTTTACTACAATCATTATCTGCAGCTGTACAGCAATGTGTATCATGTTTACAGGTGCATTGGAGTCTGGTGAAACAGGAATTGTTCTGACACAGGTGGCTTTTGGAAATGCATTAGGATCAGCGGGTAAATGGGTTGTTTTTGCGGCTATGGCATTATTTGGATTTACTACATTATTAGCAGATGTGTATTATGGTGAAACTAATATATTATTTATATTTAAGGGAAATACAAAGATTGTATGGATCTATCGAATTCTTCTTGGAATTCTGCTTGTAGTGGCAGCAGTTACACCGGTAGATACACTTTGGTCCTTGATCGATTTCATGGCAGCTTTTCTGGTATTCTTTAATGTTATTGGAATTTTAGGGCTGAACAAATATGTTGTATATGCAATCAAAGATTATTTTGCCCAGAAGAAAAAGGATAAAAATGCAGAACCTGTCTGGCAATGGGAAGTTGATGTTATGGATATGGATTTAAGCAATCCAGGTGAAAAACAGAAATAATAGAGTTAAAAATAATAACAAAAATATGGAGGGATTAGATATGTGTGATAAAACATTTGAGGAACAGCTGAAAGAATGGAGAAAATATCTTCATACGAATGCAGAAAGTGCTTTCGAAGAAAAAGTGACGGCTGCATTTGTTGCTGAAAAATTAAGAGAGATGGGGCTGGAAGTACATGAAAACGTGGGTATCACTGGAGTGGTGGGATCATTAACAGTGGGAGATGGTAAGGAAGTAATTGGATTACGTGCCGATATGGACGCGATTCAGATGGAAGAGCAGAACGATTTTTCCTATAAGTCTAAAAATCCCCAGAGAATGCATGCCTGCGGTCACGATGGACATACCACAACTTTACTTGGAGCAGCTAAGCTGCTGTCGGAGAGAAGAGATTTCAATGGTACTGTTCGATTTATATTTCAGCCTGCTGAAGAACCTGGGAAAGGTGCTAATGCAATGTTAGAGGATGGGCTGCTGCAGCGTTTTCCTATGAATGAAATTTACGGTTTACATAACATGGTACAAGTGGAAAAAGGTACGATTCATACCAGAGCAGGCGGCATAATGGCCAGTGAAGATAATTTTGTTATTACAATTAAAGCAAAAGGTTCTCATGCTTCTACTCCTCATTTAGGAATCGATCCCCTTGTTATTGCATCAGAGATCATTCTGGGGTTACAAACCATTGTTTCACGTAATATGAACCCACTATTGCCGGCAGTTATTTCCTGTACTGAGATGTTTACAGATGGTGTTCGTAATGCGATTCCAACAACTGTCGTTATCAAAGGTGACACAAGAAGCTGTGATCCTGTAATTCAAAAGTTGATTGAGGATAGAATGAGAAGTATCTCTGAAGGAATCTGTCATATGCATGGAGCTGATTGTATTTTTGAATATACACATGAATTTGCTCCCACATACAATTGGGAGAAATGTGTAAATACTGCAGTTGAAGCAGCTAAAAAGGTAGTAGGGGAAGAAAATGTAGTTAGTAATTGTGAACCTCTTATGGGCTCAGAGGATTTTGGCGCTTTCCTTAATGAGATTCCAGGATGTTTTGTATTCCTTGGAGGAGCTAAGAGTGAAGATCCAAAGAAAGAGATTCCCCTTCATAATTCTCTTTACGATTATAACGAGGACATTTTGGTAACTGGTGCAGAGTACTTTGCGGAGCTGATTCGTACTCGTCTGCCTGTAGATAATGAGTAAGGGAGGGTACAATGGATAAGAATATTAATTCGGTTCACTTTGACAGGAAGAGGGAAAAGACCCCTGTGACGGTAAAACAGTTTGGATTAGCAAATGCGAAAAAAGTATATAATTTTCATCGGAGTTTTCCGGAATACAAGGAAACGCCATTGGTAAATCTTGCTAGTCTTGCTGAGAGGCTTGGGGTAGCCAGTATACATGTAAAAGACGAAAGTTATCGATTCGGATTAAATGCGTTTAAGGTGCTGGGAGGAAGTTATTGCTTAGGAACTTATATTGCAGATTGCCTCAATACAGATATTAGTGAACTTTCTTATGAAAAGATCATCAGCAGGTCAGTGAAAGAAAAACTGGGAGAGATCACCTTTGTTACAGCCACCGACGGAAATCATGGAAGAGGTATTGCGTGGACAGCTAACCGTTTAGGCCAAAAAAGTGTTGTATATATGCCAAAAGGAAGCTCTGTGGAGAGGCTGAATAACATCAAAGCACTTGGATCAGATGCTTCAATAACCCAGGTCAATTATGATGATACGGTCCGTTTTGCCAGCCAGAGTGCTGAAAAAAATGGCTGGGTTCTTGTACAGGATACAGCCTGGGAAGGTTATGAAGATATACCTACTAGAATAATGGAGGGATACACCACCATGGCATATGAAATAGTAGATCAGCTGGGAGAGGAAAAACCTACCCATATCTTTTTACAGGCTGGAGTCGGTGCCATGGCAGGAGCAATTACTGGATTTTTCGCAGATTTATATGGAGCAGAGAACTGCCCCATCATAACCATTGTAGAACCCCAAAAGGCGGATTGTATATATAAAACTGCGTATGCAAATGATGGTCAGCTTCATAAGGTTGAAGGAGATATGGATACTATAATGGCAGGTCTTGCATGTGGAGAACCCTGTTCCATAGGCTGGGATATTTTGAAAAACTATGCAGATCACTTTATATCAATGCCTGATTGTGTGGCAGCAAAAGGTATGCGGATACTTGGTAATCCATTAGGAGATGATCAGAGGATTGTTTCAGGAGAAAGCGGAGCTGCTACGTTGGGATTTGTGGCAGAAGCTTTGATGAACAAGGAGCTGTCAGACTTAAAGGAAACCATTGGTCTTTGCGAGGATTCCAGGATTCTGTGTATATCAACTGAAGGAGATACGGATAGGGATAATTATCGTAAAATCGTGTGGGATGGTTTATAATTAACTTTATAGTGGGTGGTTCTTTAGGAACCACCCATCAAGACAAAGTCGTTTATATTATGAAGCACTGTATTTTAGTGAAATAAATATACAGTGCTTCATTTTTGCTTTTTACTCTGGTATAATTAAGTATATCGGAACTTTCCGACATCTCAAAATATGGAATTAAAAGCAATATAGTTTAAGTTGACCACATTGGTCGTAGCGGTAGCTAAGAAGGGAATTGTAATGGAAATAAATAATAATAAGAATCATCTATCTCATATTAGAGTCTATTTCATCATGCTTCTTTTTGCTATGTGCTTAACCATGAATGTGTTCTTTTATATTACTTATAATCCTTATGAATTATTAGATAAGACAACTGTAATTGAGACGTGGGCAATTTCAGAAAGTATCGTTGTCAATGAAGACAGTGATAATACTACCTATATTAAGGCTTCGTTTTTGAACCAAAATAATTCTTATAATGAAACTATCACGAAGAATATAAGTTCAATACTCATGACTGCAGCTATCCCCAATGGAATTAGTCTGCTTCTTTTTCTTGTTATAGTTTTTCTTTTTTTCTTTTTAACCTTATTTATATTATTGCCTGATGGATGGACATTAATTAATCAAAAGGTACGTCTGAACAATTGAATCTATTCCTTTTCAAATCATGAACACAGCATAAATATATACCATCATAAGAATCATTTATTGTAAGTGTGCTGGTGGTTTTTAAGTCATTTTCAGAACCAAATAATGGCTTCTTTTTTGTATACAAATAAGCAGAGAGTAAAACCGTATACTATTACAACAGTGAAGCAAAGCAGAGATTGAATTGGAGGAATATAGATGAAAGAAAAGATATATAAATTATTTATAACCCTAATGGTGTGCCTGTCCTTGGGGTCAGGTCCCGTAGCCCAAAATGAAATAGTCAAGATGCTTGAAGCTCTTTCGGGAACAGGTGAGGCGCAGCTTCAAGAACTTGATGAAGAAAAAGAGTCTGAAGAAATAAAAAAGATAAATGAATTGCTAGATTATTTACAAGATATTCTATAATAGGGTACGGTACCTCTTAATTTATATCTTGTATAAATATCAATTTAACTACTGAATAATAAGCCACCAGATATCCCCCAAATTTTCTGGTGGCTTGTTTTTTTATTCATCACTAATGCGCAAATACCTCCAGAGCAGCCCTCAATTCAGGCTGCTCTTTTGCCGCCTCTTCTGAAGGAATGCCCTCTATGGCAGCCGTCACAGCTTGATACATAGCTTTCACTCCTGCAGCAGCACCCATGGGGTGTCCCTGAACAGCTCCGCCTGCAGCCAGAATAATATCAGTTCCTAAATCATCCATAAATTGTTTTACCATCCCTGGATGAACGCCTCCGCCGCAGATTGGCATAGTGGGGCGTAAATGATAGCAGGGAAGAGTTAAGTTCAGTGCAGTTTTAATATATTGCTGATTAGTCAATGGATAACCGCCATAGGGGGTATTCATCATAACAAGGTCTGCACCTGCCATGCGGGGGAATTTTCCGACGGACAGATGGGAACCCATCCCGCTATGTGTCCCTTCATTATACATTCCAGAGGCTGCGCAATGCCCCATAACCGGAATGGTGATCTGCTCAGAAATGGCCTGAAAAGTGCTGTAACCTACAGTAGAAAAACACATCATAACAGCTTTGGCGCCTGCTTCTTCCACTTCCTTAAGAGTATCCAGTATTCTGTCAGAGGAATCTGTAATATTGCAGATGTAGATGGTTTCTTTGCCTGTTTTCTCGTAAGCAGCTTTAGCTGCCTGATTATAGGCTTTTACACGGTCTGCAGCTTTGCAGTAATCAGGATTACCCAGAAGCTCATCATCTTTAATAAAATCCACTCCTCCCAAAGCTGTTTCATAAAAGATTCTGGCTCCTGCCTCAGGAGTGAGACCTGTGCATGGTTTGATCATATTGAGGAGGAGGGGGCGGTCTTTGACTCCTGTCAGCTCTCTTAATCCCTGAATACCGAACTTGGGTCCTTTAAAATGGTTGACATAAGATTCTGGTAACTGCAAATCCACCAGCTTTACCTGAGCGCTGGTAGAGGCGTCATTGCCAAGAAGTGTGGTAAACATCATAGGAAACTGAGGGCCGAAGTTTATGGTGGGATATGCAATCTGGATAAAATAGGTGCGCAGTCCGTCAGGAATCTGAGTGGATAACTCATAGGGAGGCGCATCCAGAATGTTGATAACCCGTCCCATGTGTTTATCCCGCATTTCATCAGTGATTCCGGGAACAGGAACCCAGGTTCCGATGGTCTGCCCCACTGCCATTGATTGCGCTTTTTTTACAACGTCAATGCTCTTATCCAGCTGGATATAATAGGTGGCAAGAGCATAATCCTGATTTTTGATATTTTCCATAAGGGAAAACAACTTGGAGTTTGTCATAGTCAGTTTTTTCTTCCTTTCTTCTGATGATGTAAGGGGAGAACTGAGCGTATGATTGCGTTCAGCTTATCAGCCTCCCAAGCGCTTCTGCCAATAAACAGTCCGTCAATATCAGACATCTGAATCAGCTTTTTGGCGTTTTCCGGATTAACGCTTCCTCCATAGAGAACAGGAATATCAGTACCTGTTTCTTCGCCAAACAGCTCAATTAAAGTATCCTTAATCACTCTGTGCTTTTCGTTGGCATAATTCTCATCTGCCGGAATTCCCCTTGCTCCAATGGCCCATACAGGTTCATAGGCAATCCAGATGTTCTGTGCCTGGTTTTTTTTAATAGAATGAAGTCCGATTTTTAATTGGATACGAAGGATTTCATCACTAATTCCATAAAGCTTTTCCTCCATTGTTTCGCCAATACAGAGAAGAGCGGTAAAACCGCTGTTTAAAGCTTTTGCTATTTTTAGCTCTTCCTCCTGATCGGTTTCGCCCATAATATGGCGGCGTTCTGAATGACCTGCCATGATCAGATCAATTCCGATTTCGTTTAGCATAACCGGGGAAATCTCTCCGGTATACTGTCCCTCATCCTCCCAGCTCATATTCTGGGCTCCAATGAGAATTCTGCTGTCTTCAACAGTGTCTTTTGCAGCGGGCAGGGCAGTGTAGGAAGGGATGACAAAAAGCTCCATCTGGTCAGATGGAATATCTTCGGTCAAATAATTAAGGCTTTTAAGAAAACTGCATGTATCTGCAATGGTTTTATACATCTTTGTATTGGTGCCAATATAAAGCTTATCTAATCGTTTCATCAGAAAACCTCCGTTTTCCAGTATAGTTTAGTCAGGATTCTTTCATAGTTTCAGATTCCACTTCCTTAATTGCGGAGACCTTTGGTGTAGAAGACCCGTCTTTAAATTCCAGATCCAGCCATTCTGCCAGAATCTTCTTGGCAAGCTCAATTCCGATAACCCTTTCTCCAAAGCAGATTACATTGCCATTATTGCTCAGCTTAAGACGTTCTCCTGAAAAGCTGTCGTGACAGACTCCTGCCCGTATGCCAGGAAACTTATTGGCTGTCATTGCCATGCCAAGCCCTGTTCCGCAGATGAGAACTCCTTCTTTTGTATAATTGCTGTCAATAATTCGCTGACAGGCTTTTTTTGCTATGTAAGGATAATAAACAGGGTCCTCCGGACTATTGCAGCCCATATCCTCAACTGTATAACCTTTTTCCACCATGAATTGCTTCAATGCATTCTTCATAGGCACTGCAGCATTGTCACATCCGATTACAATTGTTTTGCTCATAGATTGATTCAACCTCCTTTGATAAAACATGATTGTTGTTGATTTATCTTCATATTAGCATATGAAAACCCTACAATCAAGGATAAAAATAGGAAAACAAAGAAAAAATGCCTGAATTATATGGAGATCAAAAAAGAACAGAATAATAAATTGGGTAAAATGCCGGAAATAATCAATAAAAAAGGCAATACAAGCATAAAAATAGGGCAAAGTAAATAAAAACAAATAAAATCAGACAAAAAATAAGAAAAACTATTGTGAAAGAGAAAAGAATATGATACAATGTGAACATAATTTTTAGAGAAATTTAATAGTTTTTTAATGAAAGCTACAAAACAACAAAACTGGATAAGGAGGTGAAGACGTTGCTGAGAAAGGAATTGATTAAGCTCGATGCTGATGTTGAGAACTCTGAGGAAGCTCTTCGGATGATGGCAGAGATGTTTGTGCAGGAGGGAGCAGCAAAACCCAGCTACCCTGATGCTATTATAGCAAGAGAAGCTCAGTACCCTACGGCGCTGCCGGCGGAAGCTTTTGATATTGCAATACCTCACACATTTGCAGAGCATGTGAATGAGCCGGCTATGGGAATTTGTGTGTTGAAGAATCCTGTGGAATTTAAACAGATGGGATCTCCGGAGATTACACTCCACCCTCAGTTACTGTTTATGCTTGCAATTACAGATCCCAAGGATCAGATTACCTTGCTGCGGAAAATCATGAAGCTGATTCAGAATGCAGATGCATTGAAGCAGATTAAGGAAGCAGACAGTGTTGATGAAATTTATTCTATTGTAAATCCGCTTCTGTTTTAACCAGGATTTACAATAGGAAAATATAAAATATGTTTCATAGAGAAAGGATGGTTTTTTATTATGGGAAAGAGAAAGGCAATTAAACTGTTGACAGTGTGCGGCTCCGGTATTGTTACCTCCTCCATGTTAGCCAATAAGCTGACTGACATGTTTGAGGAAGAGGGGTACGAGGTTACTGCCATGGAGGCGAATCCAAGTGAATTGGCTACTTATATAGCAAGAGAGAAGTATGATCTGGTAGCATATGCAAGTCCTATTAATGAAGAGGATTTGGCTGGAACTCCTGCACTTCCTGCAATCGGGCTTATTACGGGGCTGGGAGATGAGGAATTCTTAGAGCAGGCGCTTGAGATTTTTAAGGCAGCAGGCAAATAATCCACAATGAGAAAAGGGGGATTTATTAATGGAAATGTTTTTTGGAGCAGTAAAGGCGTTTTTTGATACGTTCAGTGCAGTTGTGTTTGTTCCGATGATTATGTTTGTCATTAACATTGCTTTTAAAGTAAAACCCAAAAAGGCTTTTATTTCTGCCCTGTCAGCAGGTGTTGGTCTTCAGGGATTTAACCTGGTAATTGGAGCATACAGCCCGATTATTGAACCGATTATTACACGAATGGTAGAAGCCAGTGGTGTAAACCTTCCTGTATATGATGCGGGCTGGCCCAACACTTCTGTAGTGGCTTATTCCACACAGGCTGGTATGGTCTTTGTTGTAATTGCAATTTTACTTCAGGTATTTTTGTTCCTTTCCAAATACACAACCGTTTTCCAGGCTGGTGACCTTTGGAATAACTACTCTTACTTCTGCTGGGGCTCTATGCTCTATGTGCTGACAGGCAACATGTTTCTTGCTATCTGCCTGATGACAATGCAGCTGTTAATTACACTGCTTATTACAGAGGTGATTGCAAAAAGGTGGTCCACATATTATGGCTACCCCGGCTGTACCATAGCCTCGTTACATACTGCCACGGTGGCAGTGCTTGCCATTCCGTTAAACTGGCTGTTAAACAAGATGGGGCTTTATAAAATTCAGATGGATCCTGAAGGAATGCGTAAAAAGCTGGGATTCATTGGCGAGCCTATGACGCTGGGATTAATGCTTGGTATTATTATTGGTTTTGTAGGAAATATAACAAGAATCGGCGAACTGAAGGCATGGGGAGAGATCTTAAGCTGTGGTATTGCAACTTCAGCAGTTATGTCCGTATTCCCTAAGATTTCTGCTATTTTCTCCGGAGCATTTACAGCCATTACAGAAGCTTCCAAGAAGAAGACAAAGGGCTTTAAGGGCGAGTGGTATCTGGCAGTTAATGATGCTACCGGATACGGCGAGACAGCAACACTTGTAACAGGTCTTCTGACAATGCCTATTATTCTGCTGCTGGCTTTCGTGCTTCCTGGCAATACTACTTTACCTATGGTTGATCTGGTTGCAATTCCTTATGTTATTCAGCCTATGGTAGCTATGAGTAACGGTAATGTTATTAAATCATTAATTGGTTCCATCATTGTATGTGTTATATTCCTGTATATCTGTTCTGCATGTGGCAGCACATTTACAGAAGTTGTACAGGTTGCAGGAGGTACCCTGGGAACAGGCGGCGCTATGATGGTTACTTCTCTTATTATTATCGGCCAGCCTATTGGTTATCTGACGTTCCTGATATTTGCCAGTCAGAACCCTATTTTAATAGGACTTCTGGTTGTGGTATATGCAGTGAGTTATGTACTGGTTCGCAAGAATAAGGAAAAAATCTATGCAGTATTAGAGCAGCAGGCTTTAAATCCAAGTGGAGCAGCTGTTGCAGAACAAGCTTAAAAATAGCGAATGAAAACGCTGCACTGTTTAAATGGCAGTGCGGCGTTTTTATTCTTACAGAGGGGAATGAAGGAAATGAGGATATATGGGGGAGATCCTGTATCAAAAGGTATTGCAGCAGGAAATGTTTATAAATATGTTCCTTATGAGGCTGATGTGGAGCAGAACCAGATTTCTCCTGATCAGGCGGAAGAGGAAGTAAGGAACTACAGAAAGGCAGTGGCGGGAGCGGAAGCGGAGCTGGCTTCCATGAGGGAGGCATTTTCCCGGGAGGGATCAGATCAGGGCGCTATTATTGGGGCTCATATGGAGATTTTAAATGATCCGGCACTTGAGGAAATGGTGACAGGATTTATCCGGGCTGAACTGCACAATGTAAAATGGGCCATTGACCGTTCCTTTACAAAGTTTATAAAAATGCTGAGCCGGGTGAAAGATGATATGATCCGGGAGCGGATTGCAGATATGAAGGATGTGAGAAACCGGCTATTGCGTAACTGCGATGGCGTGGAAGAGAGGAATCTGGGAGCGTTGACAAAGCCTGTCATAGTGGCTGCAAAGGATTTGTTCCCCTCTGACACAGCTTCTTTAAACAGAAACATGGTAAAGGCAATTGTTACAGAGACAGGAGGGGCAACCTCTCATACTGCTATTATTGCCAGAAGCTATGAGATTCCTGCTCTTCTGGGAGTTGCAAATGTTATGGAGCTTTTGGAAGACGGAGAGTGGATTTGTGTTGATGCCATTGATGGGATTCTTGCGGCAGATATGGACTCTGAAAAGATAGAGGAATATAGGGAAAAGGCTGAAAAGTACCGTATAAAAACATTGGAAACAAAAAAGTATCTGAAGGTTATGCCTGTAACCTTAGATGGTGTCCCCATTGATGTTGAGTTGAATATTGGTTCTGCTTCTGAGGAGGAATTGGAGGCAGCAGCTTATACAGACGGAGTGGGTCTGTTCCGATCGGAGTTTTTGTATATGGGAAGAGACCGCCTGCCTTCCGAAGAGGAACAGACAGAAATTTACACCAGAGTGTTAAAGGCTTTTGGAAACAGACCTGTGACTCTCCGAACCTTGGATATAGGGGGAGATAAGAATCTGGATTATATGGAGCTTCCTAAGGAAGAGAATCCATTTCTGGGCAATCGGGCGCTGCGGCTTTGCTTTACCTATCCTGATATTTTAAAAACTCAGCTTCGGGCAGCGCTTCGGGCGGCAGTGGCTGGAAATCTATGGGTAATGTTTCCCATGGTGGGGAGTATGGAGGATATCAGGAAAGCCAAAGCATTGGTGAAAGAGGCACAAAGTGAACTTACTGAGGAGCAGTTTTCCTATGGAGAGATTAAAATTGGAATTATGATAGAGATTCCCTCCATTGCCTTGATTGCTGACATGGCTGTAAAAGAAGTGGATTTTGCAAGTATCGGAACCAATGATCTCTGCCAGTACACTCTGGCTGTAGACCGGATGAATCCGTCAGTCAGCAAGTATTACCAGAAATATCATCCTGCTATGTTTCGCCTCATCGGTCACATTGTAAAGACTTTTAATGATGCAGGAAAACCCATCTGCGTATGCGGAGAACTTGGGGGAGATGAACTTGGTGCTGCTGTACTTATGGGGCTTGGCATGAGGAAGTTGAGCATGGGACAGGCGTCTGTTGCCCAGACGAAGAAAATGATTACGAAAATGACAATGCAGCGTGCTGAGCTAATTGCAGAAACTGTCTGTAATCTATCTACAGAGGAAGAGATTGTTAATTATTTAACTGAAGCGCTTGCAGATATTTTATAGATAAAAGGAGACTGAACATGGTTAAAAGAACAACGGTTATTAAAAATAAAACAGGGCTTCATGCCCGTCCTGCTTCAGATTTTGTGCAGGCAGCATCAAAATTTAAATCTAATATTTCCATCTGCAGAGTGGGAGAGGAAGATGATGAGGTAAATGCAAAAAGTATTATATTTCTTCTGTCCTTAGGGCTGTGTCAGGGAGATGAGGCTGTAGTAAGCGCCAGCGGCGAAGATGAACAGGAGGCTGTGGATTATCTGGTTGAACTGATTGAATCCGGTTTTGGAGAATAGGAAAGGCTGATTGTCTATGAGAATGGTGTTTAAATTTAAAATGTCAATTGATGATTATCATCATATGCTGATGTGCAGAACATTTGGAAATTCCCGGATCAGGCGTGGACTGCTGTTTATCAGCTGGGTAGTATTCACTGTACTTATTATCTGCGATCTTACTCATGTGCTGACACTTAGCCGGGTTGTTCATGTATGTGCCCTGATGGTGGCGGTGGCAGTGCCTGCAGCTTTTGTGACTATGGAAGTCAATGTATCGAAATACAAGGATGCCTATAAAGAGGGATTTAAAGCAGAACGCCAGATTATTGCAGATGAGGAAGGGCTTACTTTCTGCAATCGTTCAACTGATGAATCAGGAAGCAACCCATGGACTGACGTGACCCGGCTGGAGGAGATGAAAAATGTATTTGTTATCCAGTTAAACCGGAGGGAGGCAGTGATTCTTCCGAAGCGGGGGATGGGAAATGACAAGAAGATAGAGATGTTTCGGGATCTGGCTAAGCAGAAGATTCCCAATCGGTTTTATCCTTTGAAAGAAAGGGTGTTCCGTTGATGTATAAAAGCCGGAATCCATTATGGATTCCAGCTTTTGTTTTCCGGCTGATCAGAGCGGGCTTCATAGATTTCCACATTGTGCTTTGCAAGGAAATCCAGCCACTGAATGCTAAGCTTGCGGTCTGTGATAATACCTGTAATATGCTCAAAGTCTGTAATATGGATAAAAGAGGTTTTGTCAAACTTGGAAAAGTCGGCTACAACATAAACCTCTTTGCTTCGTTCAATCAGAGATTGACGGACTGCTGCAACTGATTCCAGAGAATCTGTAATTCCGTGTTCCATGGAAAGGCTGCGGCAGGACATGAAAGTCTTGTCCAGGTAATAGGTAGTCAGGCTGGCGCTGGTGCTGAGACCATGAAACGCTTTATCTCTTGGAGTGTAATTGCCTCCAATGCAGACAAGATGGATGTTGGGAATTTCGCACAGTTCGTTGACTACCAGAAGGGAATTGGTAACAACGGTCAGACGCATATCGCTGACTGCTTTTGCTATGGCAAGGGCAGTTGTGGAGGAATCCAAAAAAATGGAGTCTCCATTGTGGATAATCTGACGGCATCGGTTGGCAATGGCTTGTTTACTTTTTATAAAGGTGGTTTCACGAAGTGAAAGATCTACATTGTTCTCTACACCATCCTGAATAAAAGCTCCGCCATAGGTTCGGATTAAAAAGCCTTCTCCCTCCATTTGCTTTAGATCTCTGCGGATGGTTTCTTCAGTTACAGAAAATAATTTTGCTAGTTCTGTAACAGTGACACTCTTTTTCTCCAGTATAAGGTCCCGGATTTCGGATTTTCGTGTAATGGCAAGCATGATTTGTCTCCTTTTTTTCATTTTTAACAAGGAATTTTCTTTTATTATAACATAAAGATTTTGATTTCGATACAAGAATGTAACAGAAAACGCAAAAACTGGACAGTTAATTGAAAAAACATGGTTTTTATTCCTTGAAAGTCAAAAAAAGTTAATAAAACAACATTTCAAATCAACAAAACCAATAACATAACACATAACATTGACTTTGGTAAGGAGGTTTCTTTGGTTCATGAATATAAGAAATAAGCTAATAGAAAGTGGGGGAGAAGAATTATGATGATAAAAGAAGAAAATAGTTATCTGACAGATGAGGAAGCTAAACAAGCTGTTTTAGACGTGGGAAAGCGTATGTATGACCGGGGGTTTGTAGCTTCCAATGATGGAAATATCAGTGTAAAAACAGGACCGGAAACCATATGGGCAACACCTACCGGTGTATCAAAAGGCTTTATGACAGAGGATATGCTGGTGAAGATGAATATGAATGGGGAGGTTTTAGAAGGAAAGATGAAGCCGTCATCTGAGATTAAAATGCACCTTCGGGTGTATAAGGAAAATCCTGATGTGCAGGCTGTCACTCATGCGCATCCTCCCATGGCTACTTGCTTTGCCATTGCAGGAAGACCGCTTGATGCAGCCATTCTGACAGAGGCAATACTTAGCCTTGGAACGGTTCCTGTAGCAAAATATGCCACCCCAGGAACTGAGGAGGTGCCTGATTCCATTGCCCCCTTTGTAAATCATTACAATGCTGTTCTTCTGGCAAATCATGGAGCGCTTACATGGGGGCGGAATATCTATCAGGCTTACTACAGGCTGGAGTCTGTTGAATATTATGCCACGATTTTAATGTATACAGGCAATATTATCGGACAGCAGAATCATTTGTCCAGTGATCAGGTGGACAGACTTCTGGAGATTCGTAAGAATATGGGAATTACTGCAGGCGGAATTCCTCCTGGTATGGGAGATGGGGAAGGGATTTTTGCTTCTGGGCAGAACAGGGAGATGGGACAGAATAGAGAGGGGATCATTGAAGAGATAGTAAGGCGGGTATTGAAGGAGCTGAATATTTAAATAAAAATAGCTTTTAAAGGCGGAAAATTCTTCGCATTTAAAAGCTATTTTCTATTTACTGATATGTCAGATTCATAATGATCCCCTGAGGGTGATCCCCATATTTTTCGCCGAATAAATTTATTCCTCCCACATGCTTTGCATCATCCTTGACAGCAATTCGAAATGCTATAAATGGCTGGTCATCAATAGCAATATCCCAAAGCTTTACATCTGGATTAATCAGCTTCCCATCCAGATAACTTCCATTTTCTCTGACAGAAACAGTTTTTAAAATCCCGTACTGTGTGCTTCCGTTTGGCCAGGAGGGCGGTGTCAGCTTCCCTCTTCTGGCTCCGTAATCTCCAGGTGAGCAGTAGGTTCCGATCTCTTTGTTGTTAATATAAAGAGTGATGTCTGAAGGCCAGTTTTCCAGATAACCAGGGGCTTCAGAGCAGATTTCCAGGCAAAAGGACAATTCGCTTAAGTCAAGCTGCTGATTGTTTAAGTTGGGGAATCTGTACTCAATGAATCCCTTATGGAACCATATAAGCTGAGCCTTGGTCCGGGCGGGAGAATAGAAAGAGCGGATAGCATCGTAAGTATCAATGGGTCCGCTTTCATCTGCCAGTCCGCAGGTGGGAGTGATATCGCAGTTATAGTAGTTACCAATTGGCATATCCATGGTGATGGTTCTGTTTACGGAGTCAATGGCAGAATCAAAGGTTTCCAGATAAAAGGACTGAAGGCTACAGGTACATACCCGCATAGAACCCCGAATCCCGGGCTGGCTCTCAGTGACTACCATTTGAGCCTGTTCCAGAGTTTTTATATGGAGAGCAGCAGAGGACAGAGGGATGTCCAGCATGGAGGCGATCTCTTGAAGAGATCTTACGTTGTTTCTTAATATACTAAGAATCTCCAGACGTATAGGG
This sequence comes from Hungatella sp. UBA5385, assembly GCA_002409995.1. Taxonomy (GTDB): domain Bacteria; phylum Bacillota; class Clostridia; order Lachnospirales; family Lachnospiraceae; genus UBA5385. Next base: position 72,328 of record DHOR01000028.1, read on the forward strand.
GAGGACAGGGCTTTGCCGATTTTCACGATAGAATCACGGTGAGATGGATTGCTTAGGTGAAGTCGAATGTTCCTTTCTCCAATAATTCTCACAGTACGTTTTTCACGATAAGACATTATGGGCTCCTTTCTTTCAGTTTTCATCTTTTGCTGATGAAAAATACTATGTATTAATTTTATAAAATATGTAATAAAAAAGCAACTCATACAATTAAATGTATTAAAATTTGTGATAAAGTAACGAAGAATATATAAAAACTAAAACAAGTATTGTAAAAAAAGCCGAATTAATATAATATAAAATATATAACAAATAGAAAAAGGGAGGAAACAAAATGAAGAAACTATTTACATTCATTGTGGCTGCAGTTATGGTTATGTCTTTAACTGCCTGCGCAGGCGGAACAAAAGAGGCAGCTGAAACAACGGCTGCAGAGAACAGCACTGGCAGTCAATTATTATGGGAGGGCTGGTTTTGATATCCATAGGGGTTCAGTCCGAAGTATTTCAAAATATAAAAATCAGGAAAAAGCAGGTGGGATAATCATGGAACAACTAGTTACTAGATGGGGGAAAGAGATTGATAAAGACAAGGTTCTGCCGGAGTATCCCCGTCCGGGACTTGTAAGAGACAGTTATTATAATTTAAATGGTGAATGGGACTACTGTATCAATGATTCCCCAGAGACCAATACTTATGATGGGAAAATACTTGTTCCTTTTTCTCCGGAAACATTCCTGTCCGGTGTAAACCAGATTGTAAAACCGGAACAGTATCTTCATTATAACAAGGAGTTTTCCCTTTCGGAAGGATTTGTAAAAGACCGGGTGATACTGCATTTTGGTGCAGTAGATCAAGAGTGTAAGGTATATTTAAATGGGAAATTCCTTGGAGAGCATAAAGGGGGGTACCTGCCTTTTAACTTTGACATTACAGAAGTTCTTCAGGAGAAAAATCAGCTGAAGCTATCCGTCATTGATAAGACAGAGCATCTGCCTCATGCAAGGGGCAAACAGAAGCTTCTGAAAAAAGGGAAATATAGCTCTTTGTTTTATACCCCTCAAAGCGGGATTTGGAAAACTGTATGGCTGGAAAGTGTGGAGAATGTTTATATTCAGGATATTAAGATCACCCCAGTGTATGATGAAAGCTGTGTTAGATTTTTAATTAAATCAAATGAAAAGAATCAGAAGGTATATCTAACTGTATATGAAGAAGGAAATACTCTGAAAGAAGCTGAGGGAGAGACAGACCGTGATATTGTGGTCAAACTGGAGGATTTTAAATCCTGGTCTCCGGACAATCCATTTCTTTACAATATAAAAATCAGGCTTGGACAGGATGAGGTTACCTCTTATTTTGGAATGCGGAAGTTGTCAACAGGCAGGGATAAGAACGGTACACTAAGATTCTTTTTAAATAATAAACCCTACTTCTTTAATGGAGTTCTGGATCAGGGTTACTGGCCGGAAAGTCTTATGACAGCTCCCAGTGATGAAGCTCTCAAATACGATATTATTAAACTGAAGGAAATGGGTTACAACACCATCAGAAAACATATTAAAATAGAACCTGAACGTTTTTACTATCACTGTGATAAGCTGGGAATGATTGTGTGGCAGGATATGCCCAATGGAGGCGGAGATTATAATATGGTTTTCGTTACATATTTGCCTAATGGTCTTCCTTGGTTTGGCAGAAATATAAAGGATGATCACTATAAAATCTTTCGAAGAGAGGATGAGGAAGGGAAAAAACAGTATTATAGAGATCTTGATGATATGGTTTCAACCCTTTACAACTATCCCAGCATTGCAGTTTGGGGCCCTTTTAATGAAGGCTGGGGGCAGTTTGATGCAGGAAGAGCAACTGAGGCAATCAGGAAGCTGGACGATACAAGACTGATTAATGAAGCATGCGGCTGGTATGATCAGGGAGGCGGAGATATGTACAGCATTCACAACTATATCCGCAAACTGAAGGTAAAACCTCAAAGTGACAGGGTGGTTGCCCTGACAGAATATGGCGGTTATGCCTATCCGGTAAAGGGCCATATGGCGTGTGCCAAAGAGTTTGGCTATCAGCATTATCACTCTGTAGAGGAGCTGACCGTTAATTATAAAAGATTGTGGGAAGAGGAGATTTTCCCAAATCTTCATAAGGGATTAAGTAGTGCCATCTATACGCAGACCAGTGATATCGAAGAAGAGGTCAATGGAGTTATGACCTATGACAGAGAAGTGGATAAGATGGATATTAAAAAGGTACAGGAGCTTAATCAAAAGCTTTATAAAATATTTGAAGAGCTTACCTAATAGAGAAAGGTGCAGAAAAATTTACTGATTTCTGCACCTTTCTCTTAATGTCATACTATTCACTCAATTCTCCTCATATATTGAAATGCTTTGTGACAGCTTATTCAACAATTAAATATTGATAGTCAATGAAGAATCCTGTATTCTATAAATAAACTGCAAATACAGGAACCGGAGGTGAGTTCAGAATATGCTGCTATCAACACAAATTGCCAACAGGATTGTGAATGAGGTCAATGCTGTGATTCCGCTGAAGATAAATATAATGGATCAAAAAGGAATTATAGTAGCCAGTTCAAATCCGGCCCGGATCGGAAGTTTTCATGGAGGGGCTTATCGTATTATTAAAAGTCAGGTTGACGAGATTATCGTACATTATGATGGGGAATACAAAGGTGCTTTGAAGGGCATTAATTATCCCTTAAGACTGCAGAGGTACATTGTTGGAGTCATAGGGATCACAGGCGAGTATGATGAAATTGTTCAGAGCGCTCTTATTATAAAACGTATGACAGAACTTCTTCTTGAAAATGCCTATTCCATTGAGCAAAAACAAATGATATCAAATATATGCAACCGTTATCTTGCAGAATGGTTCAGCGGAGAAACAAAAAATATTACTCCCGACTTTATCAATCAGGGAAAACTCCTTGGTTTTGACATTACAGTGCCAAGGCGTATTTTAGTCTGCGGTTTTTACCGGCCCGGAAGTAATCAGGATATTGTTACAATGCAGATTATCGAAGAGGTAGAAAATTATGTAAAGAAGCTGATTACCGGAATGGACCCTTTGAATATTTATTATAAAACCGGCTCTACCCTTGTATGCGCAGTTGCAGTTCAAACTGATGAAAGCGCAGAAAAAATAGCAAAGGAATTGAAAAAAAGGGTAGAGGAACAATTTCCAATTAAAGTTGCAATCGGCATTGACAGCAGAGAGGAAAACTTTACTTATATTCAGGCGGCTTTCAGCCGTGCTCAGAAAGCAAATGAGGCATGTATGAGAACCCATAAGCACGATATCCGCTTTTATGATGACCTGAATATGGAAGTATTTTCGGATCAAATCAGTGAACATATAAAAATCGAGTTTATACATCGGATTTTTAAAGGCTTTAGCGAAGGGGAAATACGCAAATCCATGGTTTTGCTGGAAGTGTACTATGATATGGAGGGGGCTCTTAATAAGGCGGCAGACCGGTTATTTATACATAAAAACACATTACAATACAGACTTCGAAGCATTATGGAAAGAACCGGTTATGATCCCAGATCAATCAGACACTCCTCTCTTTTCTATATTGCTATTTATTTTTACAGAGAAATATATGAGAGTCATTAAAACGATATTAATGTCATATGGAACAATTATAATGCACATAATTTGTTACCAGAAACATTGCAAAAACATTGTGTGTATTATACAATAAAAGAGTAAAAACGTAACTGGAATTAGTAACTATTAACAAAGTTTAAGGAGGGGGTTATTTTATGTCAGGTATACCACTTATTATTGCATTTGTTATTGCGGTTATCCTAATGATTGTTGCAATATCAAAATGGAAAATTCACCCGTTCATATCTATTATGACAATATCTTTACTCTTTGGTATTGTAGCTGGAATTCCGTTGGTAGAGCTGCCTAATGTCATAGGCGGTGGGTTTAGTAACACATTTAAGAGTATTGGTATCGTTATTATACTTGGAGCACTGATTGGTACATTGCTTGAGAAAACCGGTGCAGCACTTAAGATGGCAGACTGTGTAGTAAATGTTGTGGGTAAGAAGAACCCGGAACTGGCTATGCTCATTATGGGCTGGATTGTTTCCATACCTGTATTTTGCGACAGCGGGTTTGTTATCTTAAACCCGATTCGTAAAGCACTGGTAAAACGAACAAGAAAATCCTCTGTAGCATGCTCAGTTGCATTGTCTATGGGACTTTACATATCCCATTGCTTTATTCCGCCTACTCCCGGTCCTATTGCGGCAGCTAACACCTTATATGAGGGAATGGGAATGGATACGAATTTACTGCTGGTAATGGGGATGGGTGCTGTTTGTTCTATTCTTCCTTTGATTGCAGGCTATATTTTTGCTATGACAATTGGTAAAAAAGTAAAAGCAGGAGATGAAGCAGATGATCTGCAGGACCCAACTGTTCAGACTTATGAGCAGCTTGTAGCCAGTTTTGGAAAGCTTCCCAATGCTTTTATGTCATTCGCACCCATTGTTATTCCTATTTTATTAATGGGTCTTGCTTCTGCATTTTCAATGGCAGGTAAATCTATCCCAATTATAGCGTTCCTTGGAACACCGATTATTGCTATTGCAGTTGGCGTCGTTTTCGGAATCATTTTATTAGCAAATCAGAAAAAAATGGACGAATTTTATGAAATTACCAATGAAACATTAAAGGTTACAGGACCTATATTATTTATCACTGCAGCAGGAGGAGTACTGGGTAATGTTATCGCCTCTTCCACTATGGTAGATTATATTAAGTCTTATTCAAGTACATTATCTGCTCTTGGTTTGCTGTTCCCGTTTTTATTGGCAGCAATTTTAAAGACAGCTCAGGGATCATCAACAGTTGCCATTACAACAACAGCCGGCATTTTGGCGCCAATGCTTCAGACACTTGGTCTTGCCACCTCACCTCTTATGGCACTTACTGTTATTGCAATTGGAGCAGGTGCAATGACGGTTTCCCATGCAAATGACAGTTATTTCTGGGTTGTTACTAATTTTGGAGAAATGTCAGTTGAAGATGGATATAAGACGCAGACCCTTGGAACCTTAGTAATCGGTCTTGCTTCTTTGGTTAATGTTTATCTGCTATATTTCTTCGTTAGATAAGGAGGGAGGTTTCCTTGGGTTTACGATCAGATGCACAAAAGATTATTGATGCTGCCATAACAGCAGCAATGCCAAATACAGCGGTGAAAAAAGCATTGGACGGGGAAGACTTTTCGGGAGGGAGACTTTTCCTTGTAGCAATCGGTAAAGCGGCATGGTCTATGGCAAAAGCAGCTTCTGATATACTGGGTGACAGCATACAGGAGGGGATTGTAATTACTAAGTATGATCACTCCAAAGGCGATTTGCCCAATATTCGGATTTATGAAGCAGGGCATCCGATTCCTGATGATAATTCTTTTGCTGCTACAAAAGAAGCAATACAGCTTGTTACAGGTCTGACATCTTCAGATAAGGTTTTATTATTGATTTCAGGCGGCGGTTCTGCACTGTTTGAAATGCCGCTGATTCCGGCAGCTGAACTGGAAGACTTGACAAAACAATTATTAGCAAGCGGAGCTGATATTGTTGAAATGAATACAATCCGCAAACGTTTATCCGGAGTAAAAGGAGGGAAGTTTGCAAAGATTTGTGAACCTGCGCAGGTATTATCGATTGTTTTATCTGATATTATCGGCGATCCCCTTGATATGATTGCCTCAGGACCTGCTTATCCTGACAGCTCAACAGGGGAACAGGCAAGTGAAATCGTTAAAAAGTACGGTATTAAAACAACAGAAGAAATAGATGCATTATTGAAGATTCAGCCACCACATGAACTTCATAATGTCACAACCAAAATAACTGGAAGTGTAACTCAGCTTTGTGCTGCAGCGGAACTTACATGCAGAGAGCTTGGCTATGAACCTATTATTCTTACAGCCAGTCTTAGCTGTGAAGCAAGAGAGGCAGGAAGCTTTATCGCATCTATTGGACAATATTATAATGATACTGAGAAATCACTTGCATTTATCATGGGTGGAGAAACTATAGTGCGTCTAAAGGGCACCGGTAAAGGAGGAAGGAATCAGGAACTGGCTTTATCTGCAGCCGATAATCTGGAGGGATTAAAGGATATTGCAATTTTTTCCATCGGTTCAGATGGCACAGATGGACCTACTGATGCAGCAGGCGGTTATGTTGATACCAATACAAAAGCTGAACTGTTGAAGAAAGGTATTAATATTTACGATGTACTGGAGAATAATGACTCCTATCATGCATTGCAGGCATGTGATGGACTTATTATAACAGGTGCGACGGGAACCAACGTTAATGATTTATCGGTGTTGCTTATTAAGAGATAATTAAAACTAAAAGCGGTATAGCTGATTATTAGCTATATCGCTTTTCTAAATTATAAAAACCAGATATTGGAATGATTAAATAAAGAAATCTTCTTGGATTAATGTTACAATAACACTAATTCAAGGGGATATATTTTTGTGCTAATTGAAAATGACAGGGGGACAGAGATGAATGAAGAAGGTATTTAAAAGTAATCTGGTAAAGGACGTTGTGATAAGTTATATATGGAAGATCGTATTTCCTATTATGATCATATTGGGGATTTCTTATGGGATAGCAAGCAAATACATATATAATGCGGCAATAAATTCTGTGAAGGTGGCTCAGAATGCGATTATAGAACTGGACAAGGATGAGAGCCGTCATGCTGCTATCTCATTATCCCATGTAGTGAATATGAATAATGGCAGCACTATCATGCAGGCGGCGGGAACTGACGAACTAAAGAAAGAAACAGCGCTGATACAATTGGATACCATGTATCAGTTACTGGCAGCTCCGGAATATAAACTTTTGGATATTCAGGTTTACCGAAAAGATGGAATTTCTATTATTCCCCGATGCCAAATCCGCTATTCCATGGAAGAACTGAGACGGAAAGAGTGGTATCAGTCAGCTTTGCAGCAGCCGGGGCAGGTGTATGTTGCTATGGACGATAAAGATTACTTCTACCGCAGCCAGACTGCTAATGAAGTTATGGTGGTGGCAGCCATCTTTCCCAGGAATATGCCGGAAGTAGAATGTATTGCTCTTTACAAGCTTTCTAAAATTCCGGAAATGATTAAAAAATACAATAAAGACGGAAGTACAGGTCAAATGTACATCATAGATGCCAATGGCATATCTCTGACTAAAGATCTGGAAGAGACAGCAGTACCGGAGTATATTTTGGAAAAAATACATAAGAACCATGCAGGAGAAATGAAGATTTCTTATAAAGGAATCTGCTATATTATCCAAGAGATGGCTGATTCTGACAGATATATCCTAAGTGCTGTAGATGAGTGGAACGTATTTGGGCAGTTCAGGCTGGTTTCCCTGGTCAGTCTGCTGGTGGTTTTTAGTGTAATTCTGTTGTTTATAGTCTATTTTAAATGGTATATGGACAGGCTTCTTATACCTCTCCATCAATTGACAGAAGGGATGAAGGAGGTTGAAAACCACAATTTAGAGGTGCAGGTGGAAATGTGCGGGCAGAAAGATATTGCACAGATGATCTCAGTTTTTAACAGTATGGTAGATAAGATCAGCCAGTTAATTGTTGAAAAGGAAGTTGCACAAAAAGAAAAATATCAGGAAGAACTGCTGGCGCTTCAGTCCCAGATGAATCCTCATTTTCTTATGAATACTTTGAACACACTGAAATTCATGGCAATATCAGCACATTTTGATGGGATGCGGGATATGGTAACTGCCTTGGAGAATATACTTGATGCTATATTGAACCGGGATGGTGGATTTCACAGCGTAAGCGATGAAAAATCCATTTTGGACAGTTATATTTATATTATGCAGTTTAGATATATGGAGAGCTTTAACGTTGAAACAGACATCAGTCAGGAGGCATTAAACTGCAAAGTACCCAAGCTTATTCTTCAGCCCATTGTGGAAAATAGTATGATTCATGGATTTGACCAAATGGATGAACGACAAGGAATTATCAGGATCAAAGGATATGTTCAGGACAACACATTAGTATTTGAAATTATAGATAATGGGAAAGGCATGAATCAAGAGACTATTTCTAAAATACGAAAAGAAAAGCCGGAATCTGCAGGGCGGAGAACTGTAGGGGTCAGCAATACAGACAGGCGGCTTAAGCTGAATTTTGGCTCCCAATATGGAGTGGAGATAGAGTCGGAACAGGAACAATACACAAGAGTCAGGCTGACGATGCCTGTGATAAAAGCAGAGGATGATAGCCATGTATAATGTCTTAATAGTAGATGATGAAACCATTGTAAGAATGATGCTCAGTTCTATGCTGGACTGGGCCGATCTGGATTTAAATCTGGTGGGGAGTGCCGGAAATGGAAAAGAGGCTATGGAATATATGAACCAATATAGGATTGATATATTGATTACAGATATTCAGATGCCTGTAGTAGATGGTCTAACCTTGATCCAATATGTGAAGGAAATGGAAACTGTGCCGGAGATACTGGTTTTAAGTGCCTACAACGATTTTCCTTATGTACGCCAGGCCTTTAAAATGGGGATTTATGATTATTGCCTTAAAAGAGAGATTCATGAGGAAATGCTCAAAAAACATCTGCAAAACATGAAGAATCTGCTGAGCCGCAAAGGCCGCTTAGCAGAAGACACTCAACCTCATGAAAAGGACCGTCAAGGGCTTCTTACCAAGCTGCTTCGGGGGCAGATTGATCCCAGTGATGCCGGACTGCCGGATTGTTATTATGTTGTGTATTTTTCTATTCAGGGTTATCAGAAGATGAGTATTATGCCCTCGCTGATTAACTTAGCCGGGCAGATGTTACAGATTGCCAGACATGGGACAATCGCCTCTATAAATGACACAAATCTGCTTATGATCTATGAGGCAGAGTCTGAGAACAATGATCTTTCTTCCCTGTTACGGGTCTGTACCAGGCTTCTTCATGCATGGAAAAATTACATAAACGCAGATATCATAGCTGCAGTCAGTGAGAAGGGGCATGGAGCGGAAGAATTTGAACAACGGTTTTATGAAGCAACCATGAATCTTACCATGAAATATGTAATGAAATCCCAGAATCTGTTTTCGTCTGAGGATCATCTTAAGTTTTCACTGCCTGATGCTTGTGCCAGGGAAGAGGAATTCAGTGAGATTATTCAGGCATTAAAATTAAATGATATTGTTCGATACAATGGAGAGAAATCCAGGATACTGTCGGAAATGCAGAAAGCAGAGTTAAAGGAGGCAAAAAAGCAGGCAATCTACCTGGCGTACCATATTGCAGCTTCTCTGATACATCAGCTTGAGGATGCAGATTATATCTATACATCTGATCTTTTTTTAGAGGTTTCAGAACTGAGTGCCATCAGAGAAGTGTGCATTTGGACTGTAAACTTTTTAAATGATATAAAACGTTACTTACAAGCCCATTATCAGTTTGAATTTCCCGATGAGATACAAACGGCCCTTGATTATATGAATGATAATTATTACAGATCGGATCTGACACTGTATGAAGTGGCGTCAGAAGCCGGCTATAGTGAGAAATACTTCAGTATTCTCTTTACTAAGAGAGTGGGAATATCTTTTTCTGATTATCTAAAAAGCCAGCGCATTCATCATGCGAAACACATGCTTAAGAATTCCCATTGGAAGCTGAGAAAGATCAGTGAAGCCGTTGGTTATAACAGTGTGGAGTATTTTATCAGAGTGTTTCAGGCAGAAACAGGAATGAGTCCCTCTGCTTACAGAAAAGAGCATCAAACCATTGTACAGTAAATCATACTATTATTCATTGTTAATACTGATATGAATTGTTAAACTCCAATTAACAGAAAACAGTTTGAACAGGAGGAAATTATGAGAAAAAACAAATGGGTATTAGCATCAATGGTATTAGCAGCAGGTTTAGCATTAGTCGGCTGCGGAGAAAGTACAGGCAGTAAGGAGAAAACAACTGCTGCAGCGGGAGAAGGTTCAGATAAAAACATTTCTTGTACACTGACTCTGGCAACCTGGGATGTGACAGCAGCCAGAACCTTTGATGAGCTGGATTTAGAGGGGAGATTCCAGGAACTTTATCCCAATGTTGAAATTGATATTGAAGAATTTAGTGCAGAACCAGAATATTTTAATTCTATGAAAATCCGGTCTTCTGCATCAGAACTTCCTGATCTGATGTTTCATAAGTCGGATAGTATGTACCAGTATGAGGAGTATCTGACAGATTTAACAGATACTGAGGCTAACAAGAATAATCAGATTGCAGCAGAATATATGGTGAATGGAAGGGTTTTGGGGGTCCCTGATCGAAAAACCAATGACTATGTGTTTTACTGGGTGGATATGTTTGAAGAAGCAGGAGTAGAGGTGCCAGACACATGGGGAGAATTTGTAGAAGTCAGTGAAAAACTGCAGGCATATTTTGGAGCAAAGGACCCGGATTATAGTGCAATCAGCATGGGAGCAAAAGAATCATGGACAACCTACCCATTTATGGAATATGGTCCGGCAGCAGAAAGCGGCAACGGGTATTATTGGGATAGTATGACAGAAGAGGATAAACCTTTTGCAGAGGGAACTGCAATTCATACTGTTTACGGTAAGGTTTATGATCTCTTCGGGAAAGGAGTCTTTGGAAAAGACCCTCTGGGAATTACCAGTGATCAGAGTAAAGAATTATTTGCTAAGAGAAAAGGGACTATGACTTTAAGCAGCCCTATGTTTCTATCTGACTATAAGGCAGATGGCTATGATCCTTCCGGTATAGAGACTTTCTATCTTCCTTTCAGAGATGATGACAGTAGTGAGTTCAATCTGGTTACACAGGGTGATTGTTTCTTAAGTGTTACTGAACATTCGGAGAATCCGGAAGTTGCAAAAGCATTTCTTGAGTTTTATTTCAGCGAGGCGTGGTATCCTGATTACATAAACCACATCAGCAGCGACAGTACTATGATGCCATTTCATAAGGAACTGGATGAAGTGCTTATGACAGCACCAGAACTTCAGCCTGATGTAGTATATGTAACCTATGGTGCTGGCAAGAGCGATTTTATCAATATGGTTTCTGAAACTAAATTTGATTGTAAAGAGCTGGGGGCAGAAATGCTGACAGAAGGATTTGATTTTAACCGTCGTATGGAGGAGTTGAATCAGTCCTGGACAGATGCAAGAAAAAAGCTTAATTTACAATAAGGGGGTAGACCAGTGAACAGATTCAATAAAAAAAGATTTTGTTTTTTAAGTCTGTCTCTTATTATTCCGGTTATATTGTTATGTGTTTTTGTAGTATATCCATTCTGGGAGCTTATTTACATGAGCTTCCTGGAATGGGATGGTGTTGCATCAGATCGTACTTTTATAGGAATTAACAACTATCTGCAGCTTTTCTTCAAATCCCCAGATTTTTGGCAGGCTTTTAAAAACAACCTGACCTATCTATTCATCCATGGTTTGATGATGCCTGTTGAACTTCTGCTGGCAATACTTCTTAGCAGCAAATTCAAGGGATCGGGGCTTGTAAAGGCAATTATATTTCTTCCATTTATTATGAATGGCGTTGGAATTTCCTATTCATTTTCCTACTTCTTTTCTCCAATTGAAGGTGGTTTTAACTATATATTGACGAAAATGGGATTGGAGCACTTTATTCAAAGCTGGCTTTCTGATCCGAAAATTGTAAATTATGTATTATCAATGGTTTCGATCTGGAGGTATATGGGATTTCATGTTGTGCTGTTTATGGCAGGACTAGCTTCTGTACAAAAAGATATGATGGAAGCAGCTATCGTAGATGGAGCTAATGTATGGCAGCGCCTACGGTATATTCAAATTCCTTCTATACGTACAGTCATTGATTTTATGTTGTTTGATGTGATTAACGGAAGCCTGCAGATGTTTGATATTCCCTATATTATGACAGCGGGAGGTCCTAACGGGGCTTCCAATACATTTACGATATACACCATTGATACAGCATTTAAGTTTAATAATTTTGGTATGGCATCATCTATGGCAGTGATTATGATTTTTATGATCGTGTGTGTACAGCTTGTCCAGAAATATATCACAGGTCAGGTAAGGAGAAAGGAGAGCAGCAATGACTAGAAAATGGATTCTTGCTGGGAAATATGTTGTTTCATTATTGCTGATTCTTATGATCACCCTGCCTCTTCTGGTAACTGTAGTAAGCTCTTTTAAAATACCGGGAAGCTTAGATACCACGTCACCACTTTGGGTATCATATGATCAGATCACATTTGACAATTACAGAAAAGTATTTAAGGAAAGGTATTTATTGCGGGCAGCTATCAACACATTAAAAATCGTAGCAGTGAGTATTACCATTAATGTGCTGTTTGGTTCTCTCACCGCATATTGCCTGGAGCGGTTTCAATTCCGCTTTAAAAATCTTATTTATATGCTGTTTTATCTGGCTATGATGGTCCCTACCAATATCGTGGAAATTGCCCGTTTTCGGGTGATTAGAGGACTGGGTCTGTACAATACCATAGGAGCACCCATTATCATATACATAGCAGCTAATTTAATGCAGCTTTATATTTATCGGCAGTTTATAGGAGGAATACCGGTCTCTCTGGACGAGAGTGCCATGCTTGATGGCTGTGGATATTTCAGGACGTTTTGGCAGATTATATTTCCGCTTCTGACTCCTGCTACGGCAACACTGATTATTATTAAAACAGTGTCCATCGTAAATGATATGTATATTCCATATCTGTATATGCCTAAGAATCAAAATAAAACATTGACAACTTTTTTGATGCACTATGCAGGTGCACAACAAAATTCCTGGCCCCTTCTGGCTGCAGGAATTATAGTAGTGGCTTTACCTACAGTGCTTTTATACCTGTTTTTTCAAAAATATATTATAGAAGGAATTGCGGCAGGAGCCGTTAAAGAATAAGAGGAGGAAAGAATGAATAACCCAACTTTATGGAATCTCAATTGGAAGTTTTATGATCATTTTGATAAAACCTATATTGAAAATGATATAGATGAAAAGTTTAAAACCGTGAATCTCCCTCATACTGTAAAGGAACTGCCTTTAAGTTATTTCAGTCATGAGGAAACAACGATGATCAGTACCTACGTTAAAAGTCTGTTTTTAACAACGTGTGGGGAGGATAAAAGAAGGATACTGATATTTGACGGAGTCATGACTTGTTTTGAGTTGTTTGTTAATGGGGAAAATGCAGGGGAGCATAAAGGTGGGTATTCCCGAAGCATGTTTGATATTACTGAATTTTGCAGGCAGGGTGAGAACCGCATTGTACTTAAAGTAGACAGCAATGAAAGAAATGATATTCCGCCCTTTGGTTATGCCATTGATTATATGACATATGGTGGAATCTACAGGGATGTATGGCTGTATGAATGCAATAAGAGCTTTATAACACAGGCTCTGGTACGCTATGATTTAAAAGATGATGAGGTGATGGTTTATCCAGAGATTTATGTGGATAATTCCGGCAACGCTTATGAAGGAGCTGTGGAAGTATGTATACAGAATGCAGATGGAGAGAAGATACATTCTTATGAACGTTTGATTCGGATTGAGCAGGGTAAAAACAGTTATATTCTGGATTCGGAAGCCATCCGGTCACCTATATTGTGGAATTTAAATAATCCATATCTTTATACCATATCAGTTTGTTTGAAGAGTGAAGGCGAAATCTCTGATATTCATTGTGTAAAGACAGGATTTCGCGAGGTGAGTTGTACACCTGAGGGCGTATTTATCAATGGAAATAAAGTGAAGATTATGGGCCTTAACCGGCATCAGTCATTCCCTTATACAGGGTATGCTATGGGTAAACGGGCTCAGGAAAAAGATGCAGAAATTTTAAAGGAATTTCTCAATGTTAATACAGTGCGAACATCCCATTATATGCAGTCTGAGTATTTTCTGGATAAATGTGATGAGCTTGGTCTTTTAGTTTTTTCGGAAATACCTGGCTGGGGATATATTGGGGGAGATGAATTTAAGAGAGTTATGATGCAGGATGTAGAATCCATGATTCTAACCCAATTTAACCATCCCAGTATTTTTATCTGGAGCATCCATATTAACGAATCTCTGGATGATGATGTGTTATATACAAAAGCAAATGCACTTGCTAAAAAACTGGACCCTTCCAGACCGACTACCGGTGTGCGCTACATATCAAACAGTAATCTTATAGAAGATGTATATTCACTCAATGATTTTACTTATTCAGACTGTAATCCTGATGGAACAAAGCTGTTTAGGGGGCAGAGAGAAGCTACCGGGCTTTCTGAGCCGGTTCCATTCCTTATTACAGAATTTTCCGGCACAGCTTTTCCAACAAAGAGCTGGGACAGTGCATATAAGAGAACCGTTCATGCCAGAGCATATGCCAGAGTATTCAGCCAGTCCAATCTGTCAACGGATTTGTTAGGAATTATTGGCTGGTGTGCTTTTGACTATAATACTCATGGAGATTATGGATCAGGTGATAAAATCTGTTATCATGGAGTGATGGACATGTTCCGTATACCTAAATATGCAGCGTATGTGCTCCGCAGTCAGAAAAATCCTGAAGATGAGATTATCATGGAACCAACCACTGAATTTTCCAGAGGGGATAATAAGGGAAACTGTCTGGTGTCTCCATTTATGGTTCTTACAAATTGCGATTACATAGAAGTAGAAATGTATGGGAAATCCCCCATCCGTTATTATCCGGATAACCGATATATGGGCTTAGAGCATCCGCCTATTGAGATTGAACAGGAGATTGGGGTATGGCAAGATCTCTGGAAGGATGGGAAAATTACTGGGTATTATAAGGGGAAACCGGTGATTGAAAAAAGATTCCTCAGAGATTCCTGTCTGACAGATATGGAGGTTAAGGCAGATGGAAACCAGCTGTTTGGTGATTATGTGGATTCTGTGAGAATTGTGTGCCGTATGGTGGATGAAGCTGGGACTACTTTGGTATATTATCCAGGCATTGTACAGGTTGAGACACAGGGAAATATAGAGGTAATCGGGCCTGATGTCATATCAACTTCAGGGGGATACGCTGCTTTCTGGATTAAAACCCGACCGGAAGCTTATTCGGGAGATGATGAGACTTGTTCTGTGGTGATTCGTTTGTTAAATACGGAAGTTGAGGAAAAAAGCATCTCCATTGAACTGAAGAAGTCTGGGGAGAATGTAGGCTGATATTTATAGGAAAAACGGGAGATTGCAAAAATTGCACTCCTGTTTTTTGTTCTGTAATGATTGGCAAGTAAGATAGCTTGTTACAGTTTTTCTAAAGACTTGACCACAATTTTACCTGAAAACAGGTATGAACTAATGATACTGCTAATATATTATTAAAAATGCCTAAGGACCTGCTTTGGAAAAGATTATTGATGAAAGATATTTTGACTTAATTATTGATAATACGCTGGTGAAAAAATATGATACAGGTGATAACATCACCCCCCTCAATGATACTCATGCTATTATGCATGTACTGAGTGAGAATACAGAGCCCTGTGAGCTGGGCAATTACAGGTATCACAGATTCCCTGCGATCTATACTCTGATGTCCCAGACCAGTCTGGAGGCTTCGGGTATTATCAGCGTACAGAACAATCCCTATCTTGCACTTTATGGAAATGGGATTTTGGTAGGGGTTGTGGATACAGGTATTGACTATCAGCACCCTGCATTTCTCTATCGGGATGGGATCTCACGGATTCTCAGCATATGGGATCAGACAATACAGACTGGACCTGTGCCTTCCGGCTTCAAATATGGGACAGAATACAGCCGGGATTTAATTAATCTTGCAATCAAAAACAGCAATCCTCTGTCTATTGTTCCCAGCGTTGACGACAATGGACACGGTACAGCAATTGCAAGCATTATGGCAGGGAGCAGAAATGATGCAGAATTATTCCGGGGTGTTGCACCTGAATCTGAGCTGGTGGTTGTAAAACTGAAGGAGGCAAAGCAGAACATTCGCCAGGTATCCTTTGTGCCTGAAGATGCAGAATGTTATCAGGAGACGGATATTATGCTTGCCATCAGATATTTGGTGGAAATGTCCATCAGCTTAAGACGCCCCATTGCCATCTGCCTTGCTCTTGGAACCAGTCAGGGCAGCCATAATGGTTATGGAACTCTCAGCGAATACATAGACAGTCTTGTACTAATTCCTGGAATCGATATTTCGGTTGCAGCGGGAAATGAAGGAAATAGCAGAAGGCATTATTATAGCCTTGTGGAAACGGCACCATTTACCAGGTTTTTTGAGATGAGGGTCAGTGAGCAGGACCGCCTGTTTGCCATGGAGATATGGGCAAAGATTCCTGCCCGGCTAGCCATTGAAATCACTTCTCCTACAGGAGAGTCCACTAATTTTATCTACCCTCAGATTCAAAGCTGTCTCGATTTTAACTTTATTTTTGAAATCAGCAGAATCTGGGTCAATAACATCAGTTTTGAGGAAGAGACAGGGGATCAGCTGATTCTGCTGAGATTTGAAAATGCCCAGGAAGGAGTCTGGCGTATTCAGATTACTAATATAGAAGAAGAAGGATTTACGTTTAACGCCTGGCTGCCTGCAGGGAATCTGTTGTCAAGTGAGACTTATTTTCTTGAGCCATCTCCTGATACCACGATTACAGCACCTGGAAATGTGCCAAATCCATTGACAGTGACTGCCTATGACCCTGCCAGTGACAGCATTGTCATTGAATCAGGAAGAGGATATACAGTGAACAATCAGGTAAAGCCTGATATAGCTGCTCCCGGCTTTGAACTCACCTGTGCTTATCCCAATGACCGCTATGGCAGCCTTACAGGAACAGGGGCAGCTGCAGCCCATGCAGCAGGCACTATGGCTATGCTTCTGGAATGGGCAGTTGTAAAAGGGAATTATACCTCTATTACTGGAAATGATATTAACAAGCTGATCATACGCGGGGCAAACAGGCAACAGCCAGTGTATACCTATCCTAATAATATATGGGGGTATGGAAAGCTGGATATTTACAATGTGTTCAGAAAGTTAAGCTTATAAGAAGTTATGGGCCGGCAGGTCCCGGAATTCCACAGTTTAATGTTTGGGGACTCCGGGCAGCCGGCTTATGGATATTTACTGGATATTCACCAGAGAAATGAACCGGTGAAATATTCGGTGAAATTCTTTCGGCTGGATTTTAACGGTTTACTGGACAAGACTGTGAAAATGATTTATAATGTTACTAATTTTGTAAGGGTATTTAGAGGTGAAAAATGTACGCATTTGAAAGCAGGGTAAGATACAGTGAGACAGATGAGAATGGAAGGCTGTCAGTGACAGGTATAATGAATTACCTGCAGGATTGTTCTACATTCCAGTCTGAGGATATCGGCCTTGGAATTTCCTATTTAAAAGAACAGCATCGGGCATGGTGGCTGTCCTCCTGGCAGATTGTGATAGACAGATATCCTGCCCTTGGAGAAGAGATAGTAATCAGCACCTGGCCCTATGATTTTAAAGGTTTTTATGGTTACCGTAATTTTACTATCTGCGATAAGCAGGGGAATTATCTGGTTCGTGCCAATTCTGTATGGTTTTTCTTTGACACGGAAAAGGGACGTCCTGTAAAGATTAAACCTGAGGATATCCGTGGCTATGGGGCAACACAGCAGCCTCTCAATATGGAGTATGCATCACGTAAGATTGCTATACCGGAAGAATATGAAGAGGCAGAACCTATTATAATAGGAAAGCATCATATTGATACCAATCACCATGTGAATAACGCCCAGTATGTAGAGATTGCCAGAGAAGTGCTTCCTGATGGCATTAAGGTGGGAGAGATCAGGGTGGAGTATAAGAAAGCGGCTGTTCTGGCAGATGTGGTTTATCCCCGCATCAGCCGTACAGAGGAAGGGTATACAGTATCCCTGTGTGATAGAGAGGGAGCTGTTCATGCAGTCATATGGCTGTGTGAAATAACAGAGAGGAAATAAGATGATAGAATTAGGAAAAACACAGAATCTGGTAGTTCAAAGAGACAAGGAATTTGGTGTTTATTTAGGAGAGAGTGAGAGCAGTGAGACCTCTGTACTCCTGCCGAAGAAGCAGGTGCCGGAAGGAACTAAGACAGGAGACACATTGACTGTTTTCATTTATAAGGATTCTGAAGACCGTCTCATAGCAACCACCAATACGCCCAAATTGCAGGTTGGAGAGACTGGTATTCTGACTGTGAAGGAAGTTGGGAAAATCGGTGCATTTCTGGATATGGGATTGGAAAAGGATTTATTGCTTCCATTTAAAGAGCAGACCCATAAGGTGCGCCAGGGTGAAGAGGTTTTGGCTGCCCTTTATGTGGACAAAAGCAAACGTCTGGCAGCTACTATGAAGGTCTATTCTCATTTAAGCAGTGAGTCTCCTTATAATAAGGATGATCAGGTGACTGGAACTGTATATGAGATTAATGAGAATCTGGGAGCATTTGTAGCAGTTGATAATAAGTACTATGGACTGATTCCTAAAAAGGAAGTCTATGGTAATTATCAGGAGGGCGACAGTGTAACTGCCCGTGTCACAAAGGTGAGAGAAGACGGTAAGCTGGACTTAAGCCCCAGACAGAAGGCTTATATCCAGATGGACACAGATGCTTCTCTGGTAATGGAGATCATAGAGAAGCAGTTTGACGGATGTCTTCCTTTTACAGACAAGGCTGATCCTGAACTGATTAAAAAAGAATTTTCCATGAGCAAGAATGCATTTAAGCGGGCTGTAGGAAATCTTCTAAAAGCAGGTAAGATCAAAATAACAGATAACAGCATAGAAATAGCAAATAAAAACAGTAAAAAATAAATCAAAAGTGGAAAGGGATAACAGGAGGATTATTTTGGACTCGATAGACTATTATAATAAGTATGCGGCGAAAGTATTTGAAGAGACAGCGGAACAGGATATGTCAGAGATTATGAAATGGTTTCTGGCTGAGCTGGAGGAAGGAGATACAATTCTGGATCTGGGCTGCGGATCAGGACGTGACAGTCTGACATTTTATGAGCTGGGATTTGATGTGACAGCAATGGACGCTTCCGAGGAGATGTGTAAGCTGGCTGAAATTCATACAGGGTTAGATGTGCTTCAGATGACATTTGAAGAGATGAATTTTGATAATGTATTTGATGGAATCTGGGCATGCGCTTCTCTGCTGCATATACCGAAGAAGGAGTTATCTGATGTACTTACTAAGATTGCAAGAGCATTGGATGACAAGGGAATTCTCTATATGTCTTTCAGAAAAGGAGATTATGAAGGATTTCGTGGGGAACGATACTTCTGTGATTATACAGAAGATTCCATTTCTGAGGTGCTTAGGGACAATGGACGCTTCGATATTATAAAGCTATGGGAGACGGATGATGTACGATCTGGTCATTCTGACAGGAAATGGTTAAACATTTTAGTGAGAAAACACTAGAATGAATTGAAAAGTAACCAAGGCGACGTGGAATATTTCCATGTCGCTTTGGCGTTTGTAATCAATTATTGGCACCTGGGGACATGACTTAGAGAATATAAACAGAAATACCGGTTACATTTAAAACTTATTTTGACGTTTACGCCACCTTTTTATTTGATTATACAAATTAGCCAAATCCTTAAAAAAGATTTTGGTTAATTGCAATATGGCAAAACAAGAACTCCTCATGTATGATAATGTCAGAAACGAAGAGGCGGTAACTGTGGGGGTTACCGCTTCCCAAAAATATTTTCATTTCATTAGGAGGATTAAGGATGGCTAGTTTATCACTCAAGAACATCACAAAGAAATATCCAAACGGTTTTGAGGCAGTTAAGGATTTCAACCTTGATATCGCAGATAAGGAATTCGTTATTTTCGTAGGACCATCAGGTTGCGGTAAGTCTACAACACTTCGTATGATCGCAGGACTGGAGGATATTACTTCAGGAGAACTTTACATTGACGGAAAATTAATGAACGACGTAGAGCCAAAGGACAGAGATATTGCAATGGTATTCCAGAACTACGCTCTGTACCCACATATGACAGTATATGATAACATGGCATTTGGTCTGAAATTAAGAAAAACACCAAAGGATGAGATTGATAAGCTGGTTCATGAAGCAGCCAGAATCCTTGATCTGGAGCATTTGTTAGATCGTAAACCAAAAGCATTATCCGGTGGACAGAGACAGCGAGTTGCCATGGGACGTGCTATTGTTCGTAACCCTAAAGTATTCCTTATGGATGAGCCTTTATCAAACCTGGATGCTAAGCTGAGAGGCCAGATGCGTATCGAGATCTCCAAATTACATCAGAGACTTCAGGCTACAATCATCTATGTAACACATGACCAGACAGAGGCTATGACACTGGGAACCAGAATCGTAGTTATGAAGGATGGTATTATCATGCAGGTAGATTCCCCACAGAATTTATATGATAAGCCAGACAACAAGTTCGTAGCTGGATTTATCGGAGCTCCTCAGATGAACTTAATTGAAGCTACTGTTGCAAAGAACGGCGGCGATGTTACTTTAGCATTTGGCGGCAATACAATTGCTCTTCCAGCAGACAAAGCTAAAAAGTTAGAATCTGCAGGATATGTTGGCAAGGTTGTTACCTTAGGTATCCGTCCAGAAGATTTACATGATGAAGAAAGATTCCTTGAGGGCTCACCAAGCAGCGTTATGGAAGCAACAATCAGAGTATATGAGTTATTAGGTGCTGAAGTTTACTTATACTTTGACGTAGAGGATGTAAGCTTTACAGCAAGAGTTAATCCTCGTACAACAGCAAGAGTTGGCGACACAATTAAGTTAGCTCTTGACTTAACTAAGATCCATGTATTCGATAAAGATACAGAATTGGTTATTTTAAACTAAAATTAATGAAAATTTAAGCAAGCAGGTGTGATACCTGCTTGCTTTTTTTTCGTTTTTGCATTAATATAGTATAAGGGTAAATTTACTATAAGGAGAGTGTGCCATGATTTCGAATCAAATACTTCAGACAACAATTGAAGGACTTAAAGGAATTACCAGAATTGACCTGTGCATTTGTGATACAGAAGGAAAGGTATTGGCTACAACATTTCCTGATGCAGAAGATTACGAGACTTCCATACTGGCATTTGTGGACTCCCCGGCAGACAGCCAGGTAATCCAGGGATATCAGTTTTTCAAAGTCTTTGATGAACACCAATTGGAATATATTCTGCTTGCAAAAGGCGGAAGTGATGATGTTTATATGGTTGGCAAGCTAGCAGCATTCCAGATCCAGAGTCTGTTAGTTGCTTACAAGGAGCGTTTTGATAAGGACAACTTTATTAAGAACCTGCTTCTGGACAACCTTCTTCTGGTTGACATCTACAACAGAGCCAAGAAGCTTCACATTGAAACCAATGTAAAGCGTGTGGTATTCACCATTGAGACTCAGCACGAGAAGGATGTCAATGCATTAGAGACTGTACGCAATTTATTTGCAGCCAAGACAAAAGATTTTGTTACAGCGGTAGATGAGAAAAATATTATTCTGGTAAAAGAAGTAAAAGAAGGGGAAACTTACGAGGATTTAGAGAAAACAGCCAACACAATCCTCGACATGCTGAACACCGAGGCAATGACTCAGGTTCAGGTATCTTTTGGTACCATCGTAAGCGAGATCAAAGAAGTTTCCAGATCTTACAAAGAAGCAAAGATGGCTATGGATGTTGGCAAGATCTTCTATAGCAATAAGAATGTAGTAGCATATAACAAGCTTGGTATTGGACGATTGATTTATCAGTTGCCATTGCCGTTGTGTCGTATGTTTATCAAGGAGATATTTGAGAATAAGTCTCCAGATGATTTTGATGATGAGACATTGACAACTATTAATAAGTTTTTCGAGAATAGTTTGAATGTTTCTGAGACATCGAGACAGTTGTATATTCATAGGAATACGCTTGTGTATAGACTGGATAAGCTGCAGAAGAGCACTGGGTTAGATTTGAGGGTGTTTGAAGATGCGATTACGTTTAAGATTGCTTTGATGGTGGCTAAATACATGAAATATATGGAGAACCAGGACTACTAAAAAGAGAGCAGTGTTTGAAAAGAGGCAGTAAGAAATTTACGTTGTGCTAGCACATAAGTAAATTTCTTACTGACTCTTTTCATAGGGCGAAGCCCAAACTATCATAAGCAAAGCTTATGATAGTTTCACTGCGGATGCCTAAGGCCAATAACTATCTTAACTAGCGTTTTGGAAGCTCCTCCCCCCTCACCGACATGCAGCGCAGCGCAATGGAGGTGATGTCAAGGAGCCCGCATCCCCATCCCCCTCTACATAACGAATTATAAAACGTAGCCCACTTATTCCCCCCTACCATCCCCATAAACCCACCCCCAAAAACACAAATTTTTTCGAGGATAAAAATGATAGAACTCTGGAATGTAAACAAAACATACGAAACCGGCAACAAAGCCCTACGAGACATTAACATAACAATCAACGACGGTGAATTCGTATTCATCATCGGCCGCAGCGGTTCCGGCAAGTCCACCCTGCTGAAGTTACTGTTAAAAGAAGTAGAAGCAACCTCCGGTAAAATCTTAGTCAACGATATGAACCTTGGCAAAATGCCAAGACGTTATGTTCCGAAATACCGCAGAAGACTTGGAATGATATTCCAGGACTTCCGACTGTTAAAAGACAGGAATGTATATGAAAACGTAGCATTTGCACAGCGGGTAATCGGAGCCTCTGCAAGGAGCATAAGAGAGTCAGTTCCTGCCATGCTTACAATGGTAGGGCTTTCTTCAAAATATAAATCTTTCCCACAGCAGCTATCAGGCGGTGAACAGCAGCGTGTAGCAATCGCCAGAGCCTTAATCAACAGACCGGAGATACTTCTTGCCGATGAGCCAACCGGCAACTTAGATGCACATAACTCCATGGAGATCATGAAGCTGTTAGATGAGGTCAACAAGCGGGGAACAACTGTAATAGTAGTAACTCACAGCCATGAGATTGTAGACCGGATGAGGAAGCGTGTCATTACGCTGGATCGCGGAACCATCATCAGTGACGAGAAAAAAGGCGGATATACACATGAGGATTAGTACATTTTGGTATTGCCTGAAACAGGGCATTCATAATATATGCAGAAATATCTTGTTTTCGCTTGCTTCCATTGCTACCATTTCTGCGTGTATTTTTTTGTTTTGTCTTTTCTTCTCCATAGTAGTCAACGTACAGTATGTGGTGAAGAATACAGAGAGTACAGTTGGAATCACAGTATTCTTTGAAGAAGGAACCACTGCAGAGAGAATGAATGTGATTGGCGAACAGATCAGGAACAGAAGTGAAGTGAAAGACATAAAATTCAAATCAGCAGAAGAAGCCTGGGAAGAGATGAAGATCGATTACTTTGGAGAGGACAAGCAGGATCTTGCAGAAGGTTTTCGGGAAGATAATCCCCTTGCCAATTCAGCCTCTTTTGAGATATTTTTAAATGATTTAATCTATCAGGATGAATTTGTAACCTGGTTAAATGATATTGAAGGAATCAGAAGAATTAATTATTCCAGCACAGCAGCGGAAGGTATGACCAGTATTAATAAGGTAATAGGTGCTCTATCTATTATGATTATCGGAGTACTTCTGGCAGTTGCTATATTCCTGATCAGTAATACCATATCTGTTGCAGCTGCATTCAGAAAACAGGAAAATCAGATTATGAAGCTGATTGGAGCCACCAATTATATGATACGTGCTCCATTTGTGGTGGAAGGAATTCTATTAGGTCTTATAGGAGCCATTATTCCTTTGATTGCGATCTATTACCTTTACCGCAATGCAGTAGTATATGTATTAACAAAGTTCAGTATACTGTCAGGTTTGTTTCAGTTTCTGCCTGTTGAGACCATATTTCCTTATATGGCAGGAACAGCATTGGCACTTGGACTTGGAATTGGATTTTTTGTAAGCTTTTTTACCATCAGAAAACATCTGAAAGTATAAGGAGAGTCTATGATGCGATTTAGGAAAAGGCAATTAACTGTTTGTTTGGCCTGTCTTTTTATCCTATCCTGCATAGTTCCTTCTTATGGTACAAAAACTGATATTGATGATGCAAAGAATAAAACGTCTTCTCTGGAGGAGCAGAAAAAAGAGATTGAACATATTCTCTCTGACTTAGAAGGCTTAAAATCGGATACTGCTGCCTTCGTTAAGGCGCTGGATTCCAATCTTGATTCCTTAAATAAACAGATATCCGCCCTGAATTCTCAAAGTGAAGCTAAAAAAGCTGAAATTGAGATTGCCCAGGCAGACTTAAAGGAAGCAAAGGAAAACGAAAAGCATCAATACAATAGCATGAAGCTGAGAATTCAATATATGTATGAAAAGGGAGAGATGAATTATCTTGACTTGTTATTTCAGTCAGCCAATATCACCCAGCTTTTTTACAGAACGGAATATATCAGCCAGATTGCATCATATGATAGAAGAATGTTGGATCGCTATGAAGCGTCTAAGCTGGAAGTGGAGGCAAGAGAGGAACAGCTGCTGAAGGAACAGGAGCAGCTCTCAGCACTTTTAGCTTCTGCAAATGAAAAGAAACAGGATGCAGAGCGTCTTGTAAAAGAAAAAACAGCAGAATTAAACAGTTTACAGAACCAAATCGCAGCGAAACAGGGGAATTTATCAGAACTGGATCGCGATATTGCGGCTCAGGAGGAAAAGATCAAGGCAATTGAAGCTGAGATCAAGCGGAAGGAAGAGGAAGCCAGAAAGGCAGCGGAAGAGGCGGGGAAAAAGTATAATACAATAAGTATTGGGAATATTAAATTTATATGGCCTTGTCCGTCCAGCAGAAGGATTACATCCAATTTTGGCGACAGAGAGTCTCCCACTGAAGGAGCCTCCTCCAACCATCAGGGAGTTGATGTGGGCGCATCTACAGGAACCAGCATTGTCGCAGCAGCTGGGGGAACTGTAACCATATCTACATACAGTTATTCTGCCGGCAATTATATCATGATTAATCATGGAGGCGGTGTTTCTACCGTATATATGCACTGTTCGGAATTATTGGTATCTGCAGGACAGGAAGTAACACAGGGGCAGGTAATTGCAAAAGTGGGATCAACTGGTTATTCAACAGGACCGCATCTTCACTTTGGAGTCAGGCTGAATGGCAAATACGTTAATCCGTTGCAATATGTAAGCCCATAGCCAGCTAGATAGGAGAATGACAGTGGAAAGTAAGAATAAATTTTGGAAAGGTGCCCTGGTAGGCGCTCTGTTGACAGCATTTGCAGGTTTGGTTATCGTAGGAATGTCCATGGGCATTTTTCTCATTGGAAGAACCGCTATAGGTGACAAAGGTCAGGCGGCAGAATCTATACTGGCAGAGAACCAGGAAGAAGGGCTTAATATTAAGCGCATCACCAATAAGGTACAGATGCTGCAGCAGGTAATAGATAAATATTATTTATTTGATGAGGATACAGACAGGGTAGAGGATTGGATTTACAAGGGTATGATGGCCGGTCTTGATGACCCTTACAGCACTTATTACACTGCTGATGAGTATAAGAGGCTTCAGGAGGATACAAAAGGAGAATACTGTGGTATCGGTGTTATGGTAAGCCAGAACCGTAATACAGGAATTATCACTGTAGTTAAGGTTTTTGAAGGAACGCCTGGAGAAGAGGCGGGAATGCTTCCTGGAGATATTCTGTACAAAGTAAGTGATACAGAGGTTACAGGTATGGATTTAGACCTTGTGGTAAAAGACTTTATTAAGGGAGAAGAAGGCACTCCTGTTACCATAACAGTCTTAAGACAGGAAACCAGTGATTATCTTGATCTTACTATGAACCGCAGGCAGATTATAGTTCAGACAGTAGAGCATGAAATGCTGGATGATGAGATTGGTTATATTGCTGTCAGTCAGTTTGACGGTGTAACTGCCGGACAATTTAATGATGCTATAGATGATTTAGAGAAACAGGGCATGAAAAAGCTTGTAATTGATATGAGAAATAACCCCGGCGGTGTGCTGGATGCCGTTGTTTCTATGTTGGATTACATTCTTCCTGATGATCTGGCGGTAGAAAACCCCGATCTGGCGAGAAAAGAAAAAAATAAGACTTTAATTGTTTATATGGCGGATAAAAACGGCGAAGGTGAGCAGTATTATGCTTCTGATGGTCATGAAGTAGATATTCCTATTACTGTTCTGGTAAATGGAGAGTCAGCCAGCGCTTCAGAAGTATTTGCAGGTGCTCTTCAGGCTTATGATAAAGCAACCTTAGTAGGAACCAAAACATTTGGTAAGGGGATTGTTCAGACTCTGTTCCCTCTTGATAAGGGAACTGCCATTAAGATGACGGTTGCTCATTATTACACACCTATCGGTTTTGACCTTCATGGAAAAGGGCTGGAGCCTGAGGTTGAGATAGAGCTTGATGAAGAGCTGAAAACCAAGGTGCGTATTGAACATGAGGAAGACAATCAATTACAGAAAGCTTTGGAAACTTTGAAATAATATAGAATCGTATAAAAAAGACAATAGATGCGGAAGAGGTGATGAAGTCTCTCTTCTGTTTCTATTGTCTTTTTGTATTGTTAAATCATCTTTGTATGCTATTCATATGCATGTTCTTCCTGCCGTTACATGAGGTTTTAGTTATGGATTGGAAGGGATAAAAAGCATATCATGCAACAAAAGTAATAAGAACTGAGTTTTACATAAGCCTATAATAATGTAATAACTTATATTAGGTAACGAAACAGCTGAAACAGCAGTGATGTGAAAGCAAAGATTAATTTTTTGCTGTCAGATACAGGAATAACACAAACTGCAGGATTATTTTCATAAGTTCCATCAGGTGATACTAAAAGAGAGTCAGAAGCCAGATCATCAATACAATTCTCCAGCTGGCTGTTGAATTCCTCTCCATCAATAACAAGCATTGTTTCTGTATCTAAATAAGTGCTTCTCATATCCAGGTTATAAGAACCCACCAGGGCTAAACGATGATCAATGAGGATAGACTTACCATGAGAGGAACGGTCACCAAAATACTCATAGAGCTTTACTCCTGTATTGAGGATTTTCGGTCTGTTTAAAGTATAATCGGATGATGCCATAAAATTATCACCTACAGAGGTGGAATTAAGGAGCATGGTAGTATCCGGAACCTTTGCCACTACTGCTGCCAGTCCATCATACATGTCTTTGCTCAGAACTGCATAGGGAGTATGAATATAGGTCCGTTCCGAAGCATGTTCCATTAAATACTGAATCTGATACCACACCCATGGTTCCTTACTGTAAATATGAGTAGGGTTATAGATCAAGGTGGCTTTATTAATGGCTGTGGTTTCCTGTTCATAATCTCTGTCAGAGGCAGTTAATTGTGGATTGGAGCTTGCCAGTGCCGTGTAATGTTCTTCCAACTGTAACAGTGCTTTGGTTATTTTCTTATTCATGAAAGAAGAAGGTTTGTGAAAAACTGTTTTGCAGTATTTGGAATCCCATAAATCTTCGAAATACTCATCTGCCTGGGATATTACGCTGTTTTCATACATTTCCTCATTGCCAGAGGCTGTATTGTATATCAGAACATCTCTGTCATAGCTGAGACTTTTTAAGTTATACTCTCCAAGGAAATAGTCAAAGGTATTGCGCCCTCCCAGTAAAAGCAGTTTATCGTCAACCATAAGATATTTATCATGGAGCCTCCCGTTGAAGGTCCAGGGCTTTAAGAGATGAGGGGTGTTATAGTAGCGTATCTCAATGTTTGGGTGGGTTCCGGCTGCATAAAAAACAGGATTTCCGCTCATATGAATAAAACCGTAGAGGCCATCTACCAGAATCTGCACCTTAACATCCCGATTGGCAGCTTCTATAAGAGAAGAGAAGATATCCAGACTGCTCTGCCCCTCTCTGATATCAAAGGTGGAGAGCACAATTCGTTCTCTGGCCTGATGAATCATGGTAATCCGGCTTTCCAGTGCATCCATGCTGGTTTCCACCACACGCGCCCTGTCAGACCCAACAGATTCACTGTAAAATGACTGAGGATCAAAGGACTGTTGAAAATCTTCTCCTGCTTTTTTCATATGTACAAATGGAAGCAGTGCTCCTGCTATCATGTATATGATATAGAGGAGGAGCACCCATTTGATTATTTTGATAAATTTTGTCATAAAACACAACTCCAAATTTTTACAAGGCTTTTAAGGTGTGAACAAATTGCCGGCATGCCTCTTCTCTGGTAGCCCAGGAGGTTACAAGACGGATTGCCGTATGACTTTCGTCAATATTTTCCTGAATCGAGAAGAGAAAATCTTTAGAGAGCTGTTCCACGATTTTATCAGGAAATATTGGGAACAACTGATTGGTCATGGACTCGGAATAAAAGGAATATCCGCATTCTTTAATTCCATCTCTTAAAATATCTGCCATTTCATTAGAGTGAAGGGCCATATCATAGAATAAATTGTTCTGAAACAACTCTTCAAACTGGATGCCAAGAAGCCAGCCTTTTGCCAGCATAGCCCCTCTCTGTTTGATCATATATCGGAAATCAGTTTTTAAATCAGGATGGCAGATAATTAGAGCCTCTCCAAACAGTGCCCCTCCCTTTGTGCCTCCAATATAAAATACATCAGCAATACGGGCAATATCTTCCATGGTTACATCATTGACAGAGCTGGTAAGTGCAGCACCAAGGCGTGCACCATCTAAAAACAGATAAAGACCTTTCTGGCGGCAGATGTGATGGATTGCCTCAAGCTCAGCTTTTGTATATTGTGTTCCTATTTCTGTGGAATTAGAGATATAAACCATCTTAGGCTGTACCATATGCTCATCTGTATGGTGGTCCAATGCCTGTAAAATCAGTGTAGGAGTTAATTTGCCGTCTGCAGAGGGCATGGCAAGAACCTTATGACCGGTTGCTTCAATGGCCCCAGTTTCATGAACATTAATATGTCCTTTGTCTGTGGCAATAACAGCCTGCCAGGGTCTGAGAGCGGTTCCGATTGTTATTAAGTTTGCCTGGGTTCCTCCTACTATATAATGGATATCAACATCTTCCCGGCCTATTTCTTTTTTAATTAACTGACTGGCATGTTCGCAGTGATGATCCAGACCATATCCATCATTCTGGGTTAAATTACTTTGAAGGACTGCTTCCAGAATCTTTGGATGTGCGCCTTCGCTATAGTCATTATTAAAGCTATACATAGAGTGATCCTCCTGAGGTAAAAATAGTTATGAGAACAATCATATACCATGTGAAATGGAAATGCAAGAACCAGAAATGGAAAGAAATGGGACCAGAACATTTGTTTGCAATACGCTATGTACTGTGATATACTGAAAAGACAGTAAAGAGAGGTGAAATTAACCTATGGAATTTAAATTACATTCAGAATATGAGCCTACAGGCGATCAGCCTCAGGCTATAGAAGCATTGGTCAAAGGGTTTGAAGAGGGCAATCAGTTTCAGACCCTTTTAGGTGTTACAGGATCCGGTAAGACATTTACCATGGCGAATGTTATACAGAAGCTTCAGAGACCGACTTTGATCATTGCTCATAATAAGACACTGGCTGCCCAGCTTTACTCCGAATTCAAGGAGTTCTTTCCTGAGAATGCAGTGGAGTATTTTGTATCTTATTATGATTATTATCAGCCTGAGGCATATGTGCCTTCTACTGATACCTACATTGAGAAGGATTCTGCTATTAATGATGAGATTGATAAGCTGCGCCATTCTGCAACGGCTGCACTGTCAGAGCGGAAGGATGTGATCATAGTTGCATCTGTATCCTGTATCTATGGCTTGGGAAGCCCTATTGACTATCAGGAGATGGTTATTTCCCTACGTCCCGGCATGATTAAGGACAGGGATGAAGTGATTCATAAACTGATTGACATCCAGTATGACCGTAATGATATGGACTTCAGACGTGGTACCTTCCGTGTGAGAGGTGATGTTGTGGAGATTTTCCCTGCTTATTCAGGAAGTGAAGCTTTCCGTGTGGAATTCTTTGGGGATGAGGTGGAGAGAATTACAGAAATTGATACTCTCACTGGAGAAATTAAGGCAGAGCTTGGACATGTCTCTATTTTCCCTGCTTCTCACTATGTAGTCTCAAGGGAGAAGATGGAAGCAGCTGCTGAGAATATTTTAGCGGAATTAAAGGAGCAGGTGGCTTATTTTAAAAGTGAGGACAAGCTATTAGAGGCTCAGAGGATTGCAGAGAGAACCAACTTTGATGTGGAGATGATGAGGGAGACTGGTTTTTGTTCCGGAATTGAGAACTATTCCCGTCACTTAACAGGAGGAAAACCTGGAGAGCCACCTTATACTCTTATTGATTATTTTCCTGATGATTTTTTATTTATTGTGGATGAGTCTCATATTACACTGCCTCAGGTTAGGGGCATGTATGCAGGTGACAGGTCCAGGAAGAGCACTCTTGTGAATTTTGGGTTCCGTCTGCCATCTGCATTGGACAACAGACCCCTTAACTTTACTGAGTTTGAATCCAAGATCAACCAGATGATGTTTGTATCAGCAACGCCATCTGTGTATGAGGCTGAACATGAATTGCTGCGTGTGGAGCAGATCATCCGTCCTACAGGACTTCTTGATCCTGAGATTGATGTGAGACCTGTGGAAGGGCAGATTGATGATCTTGTTTCTGAGGTTAATAAGGAAGTCGCCAAGAATAATAAGGTTCTTATTACAACCTTAACCAAGCGGATGGCAGAGGATTTGACGGATTATATGAGAGAAGTGGGAATACGTGTAAAGTATCTTCATTCTGATATTGATACTCTGGAACGGTCAGAGATAATCCGTGATATGCGGCTTGGTGTATTTGATGTGCTGGTGGGAATTAACCTTCTTCGTGAGGGACTTGATATTCCGGAGATCACTTTGGTTGCTATTTTGGATGCGGATAAGGAAGGGTTCCTCCGTTCTGAGACATCTCTGATCCAGACTGTGGGCCGTGCTGCACGTAACTCGGATGGTCATGTAATCATGTATGCAGATAAGATGACCGATTCTATGAAGAAGGCTATTGATGAGACTACCAGAAGAAGAGCCATTCAGCAGAAGTATAATGAGGAGCATGGAATTACGCCTACTACCATTAAGAAGGCAGTTCGTGATCTTATTGCAATTTCCAAGGCAGCCATGGGGAGTAAGGAAGACTTTGAGAAGGATCCTGAATCCATGGATAGGAAAGAACTTGAGAAACTGGCTAAGGAACTGACTAAGAAGATGCATCAGGCAGCGGCTGAGCTTAACTTTGAGGAGGCAGCAAGATTGCGTGATCGTATGGTAGAAGTGAAGAAGATGCTGCAGGAAATAGATGATGATTGAGATGTGGGCTGAATAAAGAGTAATATATATCAAAAAAAGGGTTCTGTTTTTTCTACTATATTCCTTTCAAGGAACATCAGTATTAAAACAGAACCCATTTTCATTAACCAATATCAAATCATATTAAAAGAATATTTCTTTATGAGCAGGAGCTGTTTTAGCAATTAACCTGCCTTTATTAAAGCTGTAAAGCACTTCTGCTCTTTTGTTTAAGACGTCATAAAAATTGCTTCCATTTAACATGATAAAGTTGGCATCCTTACCTTCTTCAATTCCGTAGGAATCACCAAGGTGCAGGGTTCTGGCAGCGTTATGTGTAATAATTTTATAGCTGTTCAGGATTTCCTCATATCCCATCATCTGGCATACGTGGAGGCCCATATGAAGCACGTCCATCATATTGCCGTCACCAAGAGGATACCAGGGATCGAAGATATCATCATGACCAAAGGAGACATTGTTGCCGTTGGCAAGCAGTTCCTTAACACGGGTCACACCGCGGCGGCGTGGATAGGTATCAAATCTGCCCTGAAGGTGGGTATTAACCAGAGGATTGCTTACAAAATTAATGTCGCTCATACGAAGCAGGCGGAATAATTTGGAGCAATAGGCGTTGTTATAGCTGTGCATAGCTGTTGTATGGCTGGCTGTGACACGATCCTTCATGCCGCTTTCCAAAGCTCTGCAGGCAACTACTTCCAACCCTCTGGACTGTTCATCGTCGATTTCATCACAGTGAACATCTACCAGGCGGTCGTATTTCTCGGCAAGTTTCATGCAGTAGTTTACGCTTTCAACTGCATACTCTCTAGTGAATTCAAAGTGGGGGATGGCGCCTACACAATCTGCACCCATTTTCACAGCATTTTCAAGAAGTTCCAATCCGTTTGGATAGCTCTGGATTCCTTCCTGGGGAAATGCAACAATCTGAATGTTTACATAATCTTTCAGCTCATCTTTTAATTCAAGCATTGCTTCCATGGCGATCAGAGTAGGGTCTGTTACATCTACATGAGTACGAACATGCTGGATTCCGTTGGAAACCTGCATTCCCACTGCTTTTCTGGCACGGTCCTTCACATCTTGTTTGGTAAGCTTGTCCTTACGCTTTGACCAGCATTCAATTCCTTCAAACAGAGTGCCTGACATATTCCATACAGGATCACCGGCAGTGAGGCAGGTGTCAAGATGAACATGGCTTTCGATAAATGGAGGGAGTACGAGGGAGTTATTGCCTTCTATAATCTCTTCTCCTGGATTAGGCATAAGATCAGGGGAAATGGAGGTGAATTTGCCGCCTTCCACTCGGATATTGGTTAATTGGTCTGAATTTTCAATGTATACATTTTTAATGATCATGGTTTCTACCTTAACCTTTCTTTGATGATAAACGATCACTGATGATGAAGATAATCAGCGCAACAATCAGGGAATTAATGGGTTTGATACCCCATGGGAGAAACATTCCAACCAGTGAGCCTGTAATTACAGAAATAACGGTTCCAAGGTTGAATGCTGATGTTTCTTCTTTTCCGAATTCATAATCTTCTCTGTGAAGAAAATAATGGGCGATGATAACAACTCCCACAGGAGGGATCATTCCGCTGAGCAGATTTAAGAATCCTACAAAGTTATTATA
This sequence comes from Hungatella sp. UBA5385, assembly GCA_002409995.1. Taxonomy (GTDB): domain Bacteria; phylum Bacillota; class Clostridia; order Lachnospirales; family Lachnospiraceae; genus UBA5385. The sequence continues at coordinate 105,493 of DHOR01000028.1, forward strand.
AAGCCACTGTGCCAGAAGAGTTCCTATAATTCCTTCCACCAGTACGAGAGGCTTCATTGGAATCTTTGCAATATTGGACCCGCCAAGTCCTGCAGTGTAGAGAGCGTTATTGTTGGTTGTCCAGATGTTTAGACCAAGGGTGATAACAGCAGGCAGTGCAAGTCCCTGAAGAATCAGGATATCAAAGATATCAGGTACACCTGTCACTGCACCTCCAACAGCACCAAATATCATCATTACAGAGTTGCCGGCGAAAAATGCCACTACAGTTGCAGTCACTGCATTGGAAGGTGTTTTTGCAAATCTGGTAAAGTTAGGAGTTGCGGTGCCGCCTGAGATAAAGGAGCCTACAACAATGGCAATTCCGGTTGTTAATGTTATGGGAGTCTGGGGATTATCGGAGAATACATTAGCAAGTCCGCCTACTTCATTAATTCCCCAATTGACAGAATAAATTCCAAGTATGGCGATTAACGGAACGGCAATGGTTCCAAGGACTGCCAGCGCCTTTATTCCTATAAATGCTGTGCTGGTCATGACTGCGCCTGTAGCAATAATTAAAATCCACACATTAATTCCTGTCAGTTTAGCTACGGGAATTGCAAACATAGCCACTCCTACACCAAACCAGCCGATCTGTGTGATGCTGACTAAAGCAGATGGAAGATAGGACCCTATGCTTCCGAAAGAACGTCTTGCCAGTAAATCCAGGGTCATTCCTGTCTCCTGACCGATATATCCCAGAATTCCGCAATAAATACCTAAGAATGCATTGCCCAGCAGCATAGACAGAAGGAAGTTCATTCCATTCATGCCAACTCCAAGGGTTCCTCCTGCGGTCATGCTGGGGGTAAAAAATGTAAATCCTACAAGTACAACCATAACTGAAAATAAGCCTTGTAATTTCATATGGCTGGGGACTGCTGACAGGGAATACTCCGAGTCGTGATTTTTTTCCTCTGTTTTCATATTTACCTCCATAATCTTTTGTTATTTGGCTCCTGACCACTGCGGCGGAGATATCCATAAAAAAAGCGCAGATGCTTATAAAATGTAAGCCTACGCCATGCAGCCTGTAAAGTGTCCGCCAAAATCTATCATATTATACCATGTGATCTTCTCTTTTCCAACTACTTTTTCAAGGTTTTTACAGAAAAAGAAACATATCTCTCTTGGTTTCATAAAATGTTATTGACACTGATTCTCAATAAGAGTAGAATCTCTATGGGTGCTATAAATGTACCAGAGGAGAATATTATGAAATTATACGAAGGCGAGATTGGAAAAACATATATTGTTTACAGCGTCATGGTGAAAGATGTAATTGCAAGACGCTTAGAGGCTTTGGGAGTCAATGAGATGACTCATATAACATTGTTGAATAAAAAGGGCAGCGGAACTGTGATTATTAAGGTACGGGGAACGCGTTTGGCTCTTGGAAGAAAGATATCCGAAGGAATAGAGATAAGGGAGGCCGTCAAACATGAATGATAATAATAGAAAAATTAATGTTGCATTTGTGGGAAACCCTAACTGTGGAAAAACAACACTGTTTAATGCATTTACAGGTGCAAAGCTAAAGGTTGCAAACTGGCCCGGAGTTACGGTAGAACGGGTGGAAGGCGAGACCAGCTACAAAGGACGTCCTATCCGCGTTGTGGATACTCCAGGAATTTATAGTCTAACTTCTTATACCATAGAGGAAAAGGTGACTAGAAAATGTCTGGAGGATGAGGAGATTGATGTGATCATCAATGTAGTAGATGCCTCTTCTCTGGAACGTAATCTATATCTGACTCTTCAGCTTCTGGAGCTGAAAAAGCCTGTGATTCTTGCTCTTAATATGATGGATATTGTGGAGGAAAGGGGAATGGAGATTGACCTTCACCGTCTTCCTGAAATGCTGGGCTCCATACCGGTTGTCCCTGTGTCAGCCAGAAAACGGACAGGACTTGATGTGCTGATGCACGCAGTTGTCCATCATTATGAAGAAGGTCCTCATGGAGTTGTGGTTCATTACACTCCTAAGCTTGAGAATAAGATATCTAAGGTTATAACTGTGCTGAAAGCACATTACGGTGATATTGGTAATTTAAGATGGCATGCCATTAAGTTCATGGAATATGATGAAGAGGTATGGAATGACCACCCCATTGATGTCAGCAATATTATTGATCATAATTATGAAAAAGAGATTATTAATCAGAAGTATGACTATATAGAAGAGATTATCGACGAGTGTCTGATCAATAAAGAGGAAAAATCAGCCTTTACAGATAAAATTGATGAGTTTTTCACTCACCCTGTCTGGGGGATTCCTATATTTTTGGGGATTATGGCACTTGTATTCTTCCTTACTTTTACAGTGGGAGATTTCTTAAAAGGGTATTTTGAAGTTGCCCTTGATGTGTTTTCAGGATATATGCTGGAAATTCTTCAGGGTATCCACGCTGCTGACTGGATTACTTCTCTGGTAGTGGATGGTATTGTAGCAGGTGTAGGTGGAATACTTACCTTTCTGCCTAATATATTTATATTGTTTCTTGCACTTGCATTTTTGGAAGACAGCGGTTATATGGCAAGAGTTGCCTATGTTATGAATGAGGTTATGGGCAAGGTGGGTCTGTCCGGCAAGGCATTTCTGCCTATGCTTCTGGGATTTGGCTGTACAGTGCCTGCAGTTATGGCTACCAGATCACTTCCTAGTGTGAAGGATAGAAGAAGGACCATTCTAATTACTCCTTTTATGTCCTGTTCAGCCAAGCTGCCAATATATGTCCTGTTTTCAGGAATGTTTTTCCCGAACCATTCTCTGATTGTGGCTTATTCTCTCTATTTAATCGGACTTGTTGTGGCAATTGTTGTTGCCTATATCAGCCATCGAATGGCAAAGGGAGAGGAAGAGGATACTCTCCTCATCGAGCTTCCGGAGTACAAGACTCCCAATGGAAGAACGGTTGCTATCTATGTATGGGATAAAGTAAAGGATTACTTAAGCAAGGCAGGAACTACTATTTTCCTTGCCTCCATTGTGTTATGGTTTGTATTAAATACAGGAACAAGTGGATTTGTCAGTGATGTAACAGACAGCTTTGCAGCCATGATCGGCCGTGTTCTGGTGCCTGTGTTAAAGCCGGCAGGTTTGGGAGACTGGAGAATTGCAGTTGCCCTTATATCCGGGCTTTCTGCTAAGGAAGTGGTTGTGTCCAGCTTCTCTGTTTTATTTGGAATTAATAACATTAATTCTGCAGGGGGGATGTCAGAGCTTCTGGGGACTTTGGGTACCGTTGGATTTGGTGGACTTAATGCTTATGCGCTGATGATTTTCTGCCTGTTATATTCACCATGTATTGCAGCCATTGCAACTATTAAACGTGAGACAGGTTCTCTGCGTTTTACAGTTTTAATGGTGCTGTTTCAGCTGGCTGTGGCATGGGCAGGAGCTGCTCTGGTATTCCAGATTGGAAGTTTATTATTTTAATGATGGAGATTGTATAAATGAATGATAAGCTGCTTGTAGAAACGGCTGTGCTGGCAGGAGAGATAATGCTGGTAAGCGGTGCTGAAATTTACCGGGTGGAGGATACCATCAACCGAATTATGAGGAAAGCAGGGAAGGAGACGGCAGAGGCTATTGTTTTCTCTACCGGTATCTTTGCTTCTTTAAATGATCCTTCTATTGAGGCCATTACAGTAGCCCGCAGGGTTAACGGCTGGTCTGCCAACTTAAACAGGGTCTATCTGGTCAATGATGTATCCAGAAAGTTATGCAGTGACAGTATCACTGTAGAAGAGGCTTACAGCAGATTAAAGGAAATTAAAAATACAGTCCAGTACCGCCCGGGAGTAAAGAACATCGGAGTTGTTGGTGTGGCTGTGTTCTTTACCCTTCTTCTGGGCGGCGTGGTGAAGGACTGTCTGGCAGCAGCAGTGACTGGGGCAATACTGGCAGCAGCTATGGAGCTATCCCGGAGAATCCGTTTAAATGACTTCTGTGTCAATGGATTATGTGCGTTTTTAATTGCTGTATCAACTCTTGTGATGGGGCAGTGGATATTCCCTGGGATAAAGACTGATATTATTATAATCGGAGCCATTATGCCTCTTGTGCCTGGAGTGATTTTTACCACTGCAATCAGGGATACTCTCAATGGGGACTATGCCTCAGGCACTGCCAGAATTATGGAGGCAGTGGTGGTTGCCCTTGCAGTAGCTGCAGGTGTGGGCGCAGGTATGGGATTGTTTCAGTGGATAGTGGGAGGTGGTTTATGATGTTATTACAGACAGTGGGGGCATTTCTTGCAGTCATCAGTTTCGCCCTGATTCTGGAGCTTCCTAAAAAATATGTGCTGCTGGCAGGTGGAATCGGTGCTGCCGGCTGGCTGGTCTTTCTGCTGGTGAGGGAGTTTTCCGGTTCTGTCATAGCGGCTTCCTTTGTTTCCAGCATGGTGGTTGCATTATCCAGCCATATTTCTGCAAGAATCTGTAAGGCACCGGTTACTGTATTTCTTGTGGCGGGAATTCTTCCTTCTGTTCCCGGTACTTCCATTTACAGAAGTGTATCTTATATGATTGGAAGTAATCCGGAACTTTCCAGTCATTATCTTGTGGAAACCCTACAGATTGCAGGAGCCATTGCTATGGCTATATTTATTATGGATTCTCTGTTCCGATTGGGGCAGAGGAATTAAAGGCAATGGAGAGACGGTCTTCAGCCATAGAGTAATAATACAGATGATTGGACAGGTGATCCTCTACAGGAACCTCTTCCTCATTGATTCTGCAGATCATATTGCTGATATCTCTGTAGGAAAGCCCTTCGCTGTTGGGGATAATAAGGACTTCGTGAATGCTGGAAGGCAGGATTAATAAATCCTGTCCAAGTGAGGCTGCGAAGTCTTTTAATATACCCTCATAGCAAATACAGCTGGCTCCGTAAAGCCCTGACCGATTGGTGAGAACATAAAAAGGAGATTCCCAACCGGTATCCTGAAGAACATGATCAAGATCCTGCTCATTATACTCAGTTCCCATAGCTTCCGCTGTCATTTCCTTAAGCACTTCTGTCATTGTCCGGATTCTGGCAGGAAACAGCCAGGGAGTATTGATTCTGGCAGAGGCAAGAAGGTCTTCTGCCTTCAGATTCCACAGGGTAAGCTGACTGTTTTTGATCATTGCAGAGTACTGACCATTATCATCTTCACCCAGAATCAGATAGAATACAAGGACAAGGTCCAGGCCTGGTAAGGACATATGGGGAACCTCAGCAAGAATGGCTCTGTTAGCTGGTTCATTGATCAGCCGATAGATAATTCTGCTCTCTGCAAATTCCACAGACTGCAGCGCCTTTCTCTCAATTTCAGGCGGAAAACAGCTGGTCTCATAGAGATTTACAATGTCTGTTAGAATGTCATTCATAGACATTCCATTTTCATAGGCAGTGTAATAGCTGTTTAGGTAGATGGTGGGGATTGCTTCCTGAGTGGAAGTCCCAATGCAGAGCCCATCCAGTGTGAGACCGTTATTCTTGGGGATGGGGTGTGTGATAACTGAATATTCTTCCCCAAGACGGGACTGAAGGGAAGTCTTTACAGTTTCTAGAAATGTGTTGTATACCATAGATGTGTATACCTCCTTAAGATATGATTTATGTAAACCATACTGAATATAAAAGCAGAGTATGGTAGTACAAACTTAATTTTTTAATGAAGGGAATTGTATTCCTGAGGTGGAACAGTTGATTTGAAAAACAAGTTAATTATCTGTTTTTTAATTATACATGTTGGAAGGGAAAATGACAATGGTTTTTTAAAGATATTTAGAAATAATATTTAAATAAATAAAAGAAAAAACTAACAATATAATGGATAAATTTGGTATAATGTTGGCATAACACATAAGAAAGATTGAAGGGCGCATATGGCATATTCAAAAAGAGCAACAATTAAAACAATTGCAAAAGAAGCGAATTTGACAGCGAATACAGTTTCTTTGGCATTGAGAGATTCTCCCCTGGTTAAGCCAGAGACCAAACAGCTAATAATAGAGATTGCAGAAAGGCAGGGGTATGTACCTAATGTGACAGCAGAATCACTTAGACTGGGACATAGTAAGCTAATCGCATTGATATTTGGAGATATAGGGAATCCCCTTTTTGCTATTAAAACAAAAAAAATAGAGGATGCTTTGAGAAAATGTGGTTATCAAGTAATGATTATGGATACAGATGAGGATCTTCAACAGGAGATTGCCGTAGTACGCAGTGCTATCGGACGGAAGGTGGACGGTGTGGTATTATGTCCATGTCAGAAGGGCCGAGAGGCGTTGGATTTGATGAAGCAGCATAAGGTTCCCTGCGTTTTAGTAGGTAGAAGTATGGAAGATGGGCTGGAAGATAGTGTGGTTTGGGATAATTATCGAGGTGGACAAGTGGCTACAGAGCATTTAATTTCGCTGGGATGTAAAAGAATTTTGTGTTTGCTTGGCCCTAAGGAAATTTCTACTTCTCATGAGAGACAGGCTGGATATCAGGCTGCTTTGAGAGAAGCGAATCTTCCTGTCTTAGATGAACTGCAGATTAGAGTGGAGCGGGATCGGGTTGTTGATGCGTTGAAAAAACAGAGGGAGCCCTTTGATGGAATATTTGCCTTCAGTGATCTTTATGCATGGGAGGCTGCTGCTTGCCTTCAGAAAGAAGTCCCTATTATAGGCTATGATAATGTGAAAAGTTCATTAACACTTCCGTTTTCCATTCCGACAGTTGCTGCTGATCTGGATAAAGAAACAGAGTATATTGTGGATTTTTTGCTGAAACGAATCGAAGAATTTGATCGACCTGTATCTAAAAAGACGTTACCTGTAAATGTTGTTTTATGATTTGTAAAATAATATGTGAAAATTCCTGTTATGGGAGAGAAACCAGTTTTTGGTTTTTATCCTATAACAGGAATTTTTTTATTAAAAAATTCTTTAAAATTATAAGAAAGTAATTGACATTACGTGTATGTGAGGCTATAATAAAGTCAATATTAACGTTAATATTCAGAATATTAAGGGGGTTGAGGCAATGAAGTCTAAAAGAAGAGAGGCTATATTTGGCTGGGGGATTTTATTTCCTGCAATGGTTATCTTAGCTATACTTTTTATAAAACCATTGCTGGATCTGTTAACAACCAGTTTGACAAATCAGAATTTGTTAAGGCCAGACAGATTGGAATTTGTTGGATTGGGTAACTATATTCAGATGTTTAAGAACAGGGATTTCTGGGACTCTTTAAAACGGTCGGTTATTTTTACATCTTCTGTTACTGTATGTTCGATTGTCATCAGCATGTTGGTTGCATTGCTAATGGATATGGAATTTCTGTTAAAGAGGTTTTTGTTTGCCTTATTATTACTTCCCTGGGTCACTTCATTTATGTCTTCAGCGTTTGCCTTTACTTTAATGTATGATTATTCCTATGGTGTGTTTAACTACATAATGAGCGATGTGCTGCATATTGCAGAAGCTCAGAACTGGCTGGGACAGTTAAATACTGCAATGTTTTCTGTAATAGTAGTATCTACCTGGCATTTTCTCCCGTTTTCCATTTTGGTTCTTTCTAATGCACTGAAACAGGTACCTTTGGAGTTGATTGAAAGTGCCAATATGGATGGAGCCAGCGGTATCCAGAAATTTTTCTTTATCAAGATGCCACTTATGAAATCTGCAATTATTACATTGGTAATCGTTCGCATTGCGGCAGCCTTTAAAATGTTTGATTCTATTTTTCTTCTGACAAAAGGAGGTCCTGGTGATGCAACTACTACATTGCCACTTTGGTATTATCAGATGGGATTTCAGGCATTCCGCTCTGGGATGGGAGCTGCAATAGGAGTGGTGCTTGTAATATTAGTACTGATTGTTTATTTTATATTAATAAAATTATTTGGTGAGGATGCTGTATGAATAATATGCAAATAAAAAGAAAAGGCAAACGGATATTACGAATTGTGGGTGCATGGCTTGTAGTTATGATTATCATTTTTCCTATTTATTGGATCGGTCTGACCTCCATACGTCCAGTTGATGAGATATTAACATATCCGCCCCGTTTCTTTCCTGATGTGAAAACGGTTTCGCTGGATCACTATAAGACTGTTTTAAGCGGAAAGATCGGCAGTTCAACCAATCAATATGGACTTCCTACTTTTTTCATGAATAGTGTTATTCTTGCTATAACCACAACTTTGATCACCATTTTTATCAGTTTGTTTGCTGCATATGGGCTGGTTCGTGTTTCATTTAAGGGAAGGAAGCTGATGTCTCATCTGATTTTACTGTGCTATTTGATACCTGGAATTGCATTAATGATTCCTATGTTTTCCATGGCAGTAAGATTAAGATTGAACAACACATTAGGCGGAGTGGTTTTATTCCAAATAGCTATGAATCTTCCCCTTGGAATATGGTTTACAAAGGCATTTATTAAGGGAATACCTGAAAGTCTGGAGGAATCTGCCAGATTAGATGGCTGTAACCGGCTACAGGTAATACTTCAGATTATTCTGCCACTGTCAATTCCTGCACTGGTAGTTGTTGGCTTTAATATGTTTCTGGCTTCATGGAATGACTATTTGCTACCATCGATTTTACTTGATCGGGAAAGACTAAAGCCATTGATGGTTGGGCTCTACATTTATTTCAACCAGAATATTGGAGTGGTATGGGGGGAAGTTATGGCTTCAGCAGTGATCGCAATGGTACCGGTTTTCTTTGTGTTTTTTTACTTTCAAAAGTATATTGTAGGCGGGCTTTCCATGGGAGCAGTCAAGGGGTAAGTGCGCCAGAAGGGAGAAGTATATATGAATAAGAGAAGGTTTTTTATTATAGCAGCAATACTTGGAAGTATGATTTTATTTACAGGATGCAGTAAAGAGAGTGCTGTTTCGGATAAGGACTCTAACCAGGAATCCAATCAGGTGTCTAAAGTGGAAACATCAGAGAAGAAGATTTTGACACTGTGGGATGTGGTAGTACGTGATCCTCATCCAATCGCAAGAGATATGGTTATTTCCATGTATGAAAAAGAACATCCAGATGTTCAGATTGAAGTAACCACTCTGACTGGTGATATTAACCAAAAGATACAGTCTGCAGCAGTGGGCGGAACTCTTCCGGATATTATTTTTGTATGGAGTCCAGGAGATGTGACTACATGGGGGCAGATGGGAATAACGACGCCTGTAGATGATATTGTGGAGGAATATGGGAAAGACTGGTGGTTGTCACAGCGCCAGCTGGAACAATATCAGATTGAAGGAAAAACATGGGGAGTGCCATTGGTGACATTTCCAACTACATTTTGGTATGATAAGGACGTTTTTATGGAAAATGATCTGGAAGTCCCCGAAACCTGGGACCAGTGGTATGAAACAGCACTTGCATTGACAAAAGATACAGATGGAGATGGGAAAAAAGATCAGTATGGATTGGTTTTAGGAATTGCTGAAGGCTGGCCTTATAGCGATATAAGAGGGAGCAATGCTGATTACTGGTGGGATAAGGAGGGAAATCTGACAATTGGAGAAAAATGTATAGAGACTCTGGATTTCTTACGAAAAATGTTTGATGATACCTGCTATCCGGGTTCTGTATCATTCCAGAATGAAGGGCAGAGATTAGGATTTTTATCTGGGCAGGGAGCTACTATGGTAACCTCGATCTCATTTTTAAATACGATTATAGAAGAAAAAGGATTGGAGTGGCTCCAGGAGGGGCATGTAGGAGTGGCTCCTATTCCCTCCAATGCTACTGCAGAAGAAGGTGCGGGTTCAGGTGCTTCTACACATGCAATTGGGATCATAGATGGTGATAATATTGATTTGGCAAAAGATTTTCTCCGTTACTGGTTAAGTGAAGAAGCTCTTACTACATACTTCAGCAATAATATTCCCGGTCATCTTCCACCATATTCTGTTGTATGGGACAATGATGAGTTTAAGGATGCCCATAAGGAATACTGGGATATTTATATTACGGGAAAAGACATTATTGCAACAACACAATGGTTTCCTTCTGCCGTTAAATGGGAGGCATTATTTAATGCAGATGGTGGAGATGGTAAATTTGTCATGGCGAATGTAACTGTTGAACGTCAGGATTCAGAAACCATCGCGAATCAGTTGAAGAAAATAGCAGAAGAAGCAAAAGCGGAGATTGAATAAGAAGACGGAGGATTCACTTCATGAATCAGTATGAGGGGCACAGAAGGACCTTAGAAGAACAGGTGATTACAGAAATAGAATATTTTTTTCCAAGAGCAATATATCCCAGACTGCATGGTAAGAATGCTATCCGTGGATACCATGGTTATGGAGGGATTGTGGAAGTTGTAAAAATCAGTACAAACCAGGGGAGTACGGGTTGGGCTAGTCTTTGCAGAGAATACGTAGAGGCGAAAAAGGAAGAAAAGAATTTATTAGGAAAGAAATTGCTGGATGTTTTTGATCCTGAAACAGGCATACTCGATGATGCATTGGTTGCGTTTGATATTGCACTTCATGATCTGGCTGGAAAGATTCTGGGGATTCCGGTAAGCCATTTAATAAATCCCAATGCTGTTCAATATGTCAGGGTTTATGATGGCGCTATTTATATGAATGATATTATTTCTGAAGATAAATATTCTGGAATAGAGCAGATTTTAGAAGATTGCAGACACGATTATGTATTAGGGTATCGTGATATGAAAGTTAAAATAGGAAGAGGCCATCAGTGGATGGAACATGATGCAGGTATGAGGCGGGATATAGAAGTGGTGAGGGCTATACATGGAGCTTTGCCCGATGTGAGGCTGATGGTTGATGCAAATGATGGCTATACTCTGGAAGACTGCTTTACATTTCTTAAGGGGATAGAAGGAATTCCTGTATACTGGTTTGAAGAACCTTTTAGAGAAAAAATTAGCGACAATAAAAGGCTTAGAGAATTTATGAAGATTCATTCTCCAATCACATTGCTTGCAGATGGGGAATCAATGACGGATATTCCATTATTGTTTGATCTTGCAGAGAATCATTTGCTGGATATCTGGATGCCTGATGTATGTGAATATGGATTTACAGCATGGAGAAAACTGCTTAAGGAGCTAAAGGAACATGGTTATCTGGCTTCTCCCCATGCATGGGGGCAGATGTTGAAAACCCATTACTGTTCCCATTTAGCAGCGGCTTATCCTGAAAATATTCCAATTATAGAGGGGGTATTAGGAATTACAGAAGGGGTAAGATGTGATGGCTATAAGTTTGACAAAGGAATTATGAAAATCCCATTGGAACCAGGGTTTGGAATGGAGCTATATTGGGCACCGACAATAGAAGGAGGTCGGTTATAAGATAGTATAACAACAGGAGCCTTATCTCCAATTAGATAAGGCTCCTGTTTAGTAACTTACATCCAAAGAACCGGCAGCCTTACCGCCACATTCCTCCGCGCCTCCTCATCCTCTGATTCCAGAGGAAGAGACTCATAGAAGTCCAGCAACGGCTTCATTCCCAGCACACAGCCTGCAAAAACCATAAAAGAATTACGGGCTGGAAATGCATCATAATGCATCACATCTTTTGGATAGGGCCAGGAGGATTTATCCAGAATATAGGGAGTGATAAATTCAATAGCCTTTTTAATTCCTCTGCCATCCTTAGTGGTATACTCCCACAAATTATCCTCAGGCTTAGACAGCAGCTGGCACAGAGAAACCATATTATCCACAACAAAAATAGAGTAATTATAAGGCTTTGTACGCCCTAATTCTCTTGGGAAAGAGCCGTCCTCTGCCATCTGTTTCATCAATACATGTTTGTAGTGCTCTCTGCAAAAATCTGCAATTCTCTCATTATCTGTAAATAGCGCAAAAGCAGCAGCCTGCACAAAAAAGCACACACTATGATTGTTGGTAGTATTCATTTCTGCAATGCCGTTTTCATCGGTCAGCATCCAGCCTAAATACCGGGCAAACCATTTCTTAAGACCTTTATAAATGTCCTCAGTCATAGCATTGGAGGTGGTAAGAACTTCAATGGCAAATGGCACATCTACAAGATGAAGTGTATCAATAATACCGATTCCCCGACCTTCGCAAATGCCTGGCAGTGCCTGGGCATATGACAGGTGAGGATTCATTTTTGTATCCTCATCAAGGAAAAATTCCTTCAGCATTCTTGTGGCAAAATCAGCATACTTTTCCTCCTTAGTCAGCTTGTAGGCATAGGAGAGATACACTACATTTGTCCGCATTTTACGCAGCATCATCCTGTGCCCGTTAAAATTACCCGGATTGGTTTCTCCATCTCTGTGTATGTAGGGAAGGCCGTCCGGTGTATCAGGGTTGGGCCACCAGTAATCACCGTTGGAGTAATAATCATGGATACCGCCGGCACTCCGCTCTGATACCATGTCTGTAATGTGGGGAATCGGCTCTGTAAGCGCAGCTTCTGCCTTTGAGATCACCCACTCCTGATGTTTAAAATCAGGTGCAATCTTATAATTTCTTTGGTATTTTAACATTAATTTCAACACCCCTTTTTCAAATATTTTAATTCCCGGAAATTGTTGAGACTAATAATACTATATAATTTTCAGAAATTCAATGATAATATTTGAAATAATCAAAAATTACCTGACACTTCTTATGATTATGGTGTGTTAAAAAAATCACGATTTAAATAGAGGATGATGTTCAACCAAATTGATAAAATGCTGTTCCTCCTCTGTAAATCCCAAAGTACCAGAACAGATCAGACCATTGAATCTGGTAAGCTTTGGCTCAATAGAAAACCAGGTGATATCAAGTGCGGGGTCAATAATGGATTCAGGAATAAAGGCAACTCCGATATTATGGGTTACCATATTCCGGACAGTGGTCATGTTGCTGACTTCGCAGATAACATTGGGTTTAAAATCATTGGCTGCAAAGGTATTGTTCATCAGCGGACGAAAGCTGGAATTGGATTTGGTCAGAATAAACTGCTCTTTTCCAAAGTGTTGAATCAGCTGAGGAAAGGTTAGTCTGGCAGGTATGTCTTTATGAGCCTTCATAAATGGATTTTGATTGGAAACTGCAAAAAAGATTTCCTCCATCCGCAGAATCTTACGGTAACCAGGCAGGTTGTCCAGAGAATCTGTGGAAATCACTGCAATATCTATAGCCCCATCTGTAATTAATTTCTTTAAAATCTTATGATTCTCATCAAACATCTCGATGGTAGTATCAGGATATTTCAAATGGAACTGTGCAGTGATGGAGGTTACCAGCATGTTGCTCCATATGGAATTCACACCTACCCGTATGTGAGTGGATGGAGTGGTGCCGCTGATTTTGCTTGTCATTTCCTCCTCCAGCTTTAATATCTGCTGTGCATAATCATGATAAATAAGCCCTGCAGGAGTCAAAGTCAGATTGCCTTTCTGACGCAGAAACAGCAGAGTTCCCATCTCCTGTTCCAGCCGGCTTAAGTACTGGCTGAGAGAGGACTGGGAGACAAAGAGGGTTTCAGCAGCTTTGTTCATATTCTTTTGTTTGGCAATTTCCAGAAAATATAACAGGTGTTTTGTATTCATAAGTCAATTTTCCCTTTTATAAGATTTAACAATGTTGGTCCATAAGATAATGTGATGATAATCATCAATTTTAAATATTTGTGCAGTATTACTTTGTATGGTATGTTTATCAATAAGAATTGTGCACAATGCAAATATGAAGTTTGTTTGTGTATGGAGAAAAATAATTTGACTCATTATAACATACAAAAAGGAGAAGAACAATATGGGGTCTTATGTGTTAAAAAGAACAGGTCAGATGGTAGCTATACTTCTTATGATCTCTGTTTTTATCTTTATGCTGGTGTCCATGATACCTGGTGATCCGGTTTATGCAATGCTGGGAGAAGAGGTTTCCCCAGAAGAATATCAGAGAGTTTATCTGGAGCTTGGGCTGGACAAACCGGTGATTGTCCGCTACGTTACCTGGCTGGGCAATGCACTGCAGGGTGACTTTGGACAGTCCACACAGTTTCACAAAGGAACCATTGAAGTATTAAGTGAAAGAATTCCCATCACATTGTTTTTATCGTTTTCAGCATTTTTAATCAGCATTCCTCTTGGGATTTTCTTCGGGGTGATCAGTGCTGTATACAGAGGGAAGAGGACAGATACAGTAGTGACATTTCTGGCTAATATCACCGCCTGCCTTCCCCAGTTCTGGATCGGTCTTCTGGTGATGTATGTATTTGCCATGAAGCTGGGCTGGCTGCCTTCTTATGGATTTACGTGGCCCTGGGATGATTTTTCAACTAGCATCAGACAGCTGATTATGCCCCTGTTCTGTCTCTCTCTTGGCGGTGTTGCAAGTATAACAAGGCAGACCAGATCCAGTATGCTGGAGGTAATCAGGCAGGATTATGTAAGAACAGCAAGGTCCAAAGGGCTGACAGAGAAGAAGGTTATATTTATACACGCACTGAAAAATGGTCTGATTCCTGTTATTACGATTCTCGGCATGAGACTTGGCACAATGCTGGGAGGCTCCATGTTTGTAGAATCCGTATTCTCTATTCCCGGCATGGGTTCCCTGTTTGTAAAGGCAATTACCTCAAGAGATATTCCCGTAGTACAGGCATGTGTACTTGTAACAGCGCTGGTTGCCTGTGTCATCAACTTAATTACAGATATTCTCTATGCAGTAGTTGACCCGAGAATCCGTTTTGAGTAAGTGGAGGAAAAAATGGAAAGAAACAATAAACTGAAGAAATTTGTCCGAACATTATTTAGCAGAAAAATTGTAATAGGAGCCTTTGTGGTAGTTGTAGTTTTTATACTTGTGGCAATCCTTGCTCCTCTTTTAGCACCCTATGATCCCAATTATGCAGATTTTGCAGCTTATCTTTCTCAGCCTACAAAAGCCCACTGGCTTGGAACTGATGCCTATGGCCGTGATGTGTTAAGCAGAATTATCTATGGAACCAGAGTCAGCCTGATTATCGGTGTACTGGCTGTCTGCATTGCCTGTATTATAGGCACCTTTTTTGGAATGATTGCCGGATATTTTGGAGGGATTGTAGATGATATTATCAACCGAATGACAGAGGCAATCAGAGCAATTCCCCAGGTGGTTCTGGCTATGGCTCTTACAGCAGTATTCGGAAGCGGTATCCGCAATCTTGCCATCATTCTGGGAATCTCCTCTATGGCAGGTTATGTGAGAATGATGAGAGGGCAGGTTCTGTCCATCAAACAGGCAGACTACATAATGGCAGGAAAGCTTCAGGGCAATAGAAACTTCCAGCTGATGTTTAAACATATTCTTCCTAACAGTATTTCACCCATTATCGTTATGATGACCCAACAGGTTGGAGCCACTATTCTCTCAGAGGCAGGGCTTAGCTTCTTAGGTCTGGGAATCAGCGCTCCTACGGCTTCCTGGGGAAGCATGGTCAGTGAAGGCAGGCTTTTCCTGCTGCAGAATCCGGTATTTGCACTGACTCCCGGCATCTGTGTAGCTGTTCTGGTAATCAGCTTAAATATGCTGGGTGATGGAGTGAGAGATGCACTGGACCCAAGGCTGCGGGGAGAGATATAGGAGGAGATAACATGAGCGGAAAACATTTATTAGAGATAAAAGATATTGAGACCTGCTTTAAGACTGACGGGAAAATGGTCTGCGCAGTGGACGGAGTATCCATGTATTTAAACCCAGGTGAGATTATCGGTATTGTTGGGGAGTCAGGAAGCGGTAAATCCGTAACCATGATGAGCATGCTGCAGCTGATTGCCTCTCCAGGTAAAATCACAGGGGGAGAGGTCTATCTGGAGGGTAACTCTAAAAATATGCTGGAATACGGTCCTCAAAGCGAAGAGATGAGGAAAATGCGAGGCGGAAAGGTCAGCATGATCTTTCAGGAGCCGATGACCTCTCTTAATCCTGTACTGACCATAGGATATCAGATTCGGGAAAATATTATGCTTCATCTTAAACTTTCCAAAGAGGAGGCAAAAGAGAGAACCATTCAGATGCTTAAAATGGTCAACATTCCGGATGCAGAGCAAAGGTATAACTACTATCCACAGCAGTTTTCAGGGGGAATGAGACAGCGTATTATGATTGCTATGGCTATGTCCTCAGAGCCGGAGGTTCTGGTGGCTGATGAAGCAACCACTGCCCTTGATGTGACGACACAGGCACAGCTATTGGAGATGATCAGGGATATTGCCAAGAAAACCAATACAGCAGTGATTATTGTCACTCATAATCTGGGAATTGTAGCCAGATTTGCAGAGCGGATCTATGTGATGTATTCAGGCAGAGTGATGGAGAATGCAGAAGCTGGTGAATTGTTCGCTTCACCGGAGCATCCTTATACAAGGGCATTGTTAAGAGCTATCCCAAGGCTTGATGATCCTAAGGACAGAATCCTTATTCCTATTGACGGGCTTCCGCCTAATCCCGCCACAAGACCTGATTACTGTCCCTTTTATGACAGATGTGAATACCGTATGGATCGATGTAAGGAATGTAAAAGACCGGAATTGAGGGAAGTATCGCCCAATCATTATGCCGCGTGTCTTCTGACTGAGGAGGAAAAGGCCGAGAAAGCGGCTGAAATCGCTTCTAAAACAATCAAGGAAGCACCACAGAAAACCATTGGAAGTGAATACTGCCTTGATGTGAAAAATGTGCGGAAGTATTTCCCGGTATACAAGGGAATCATGAAAAAGAAGGTGGGAGAGGTAAAGGCAATCGAGGAAATCACCTTTCATGCAAGAAAAGGAGAGACCCTTGGCATTGTAGGAGAAAGCGGCTGCGGTAAAACTACGCTGGCACGCTGTATTATGAGAGTCTATAAGCCGGAGGAGGGAGAAATCCTTTTTAACGGCACAGATATTGCCGGTTTTACCGATAAACAGCTGCAGCCTTACCGTCCTAAGATGTCCATGATATTTCAAGATCCATTTTCCTCACTGGACCCAAGACAGACGGCCGAATCCATTGTTGGAGAGTCTTTAAAGCTTCACAAGCTTGTTAAGAACAAGGCGGAGTATGATTCCAGAGTAGAAGAATTGTTTCGGATTGTAGGTCTTGATCCTGCACTGAAAAACAGAGTGCCTCATGAGTTCTCAGGAGGGCAGCGGCAGAGAATCGGTATTGCAAGGGCATTGTCTTCCAATCCGGATATGATTATATGCGATGAACCTATTTCAGCCCTTGATGTGTCCATTCAGGCACAGGTGATTAATCTTTTGGAGGATCTGCAGGCGAAGCTGGGGCTTACCTATCTGTTTATAGCCCATGATCTGGCAGTGGTGAAACATATCAGTGACAGAATACTGGTCATGTATCTGGGAAGAGTTGTGGAAATTGCAGAGTGTGATGAGTTATACAACAACACCCTCCATCCTTATACAAAAGCTCTTCTTGCAGCAGTTCCTGTAGCTGATCCTGCAGTGGAGTCAAAAAGGGAGAGAGTTCCTATCCGGGGAGAGGTTCCAAGTTTGACCAATCGTCCTTCAGGCTGTCCTTTCCATGACAGATGTGACAGAGTCACAGAGAGATGCAAAAAAGAAGTACCTTTGTTAAAAGATGTTGGAAACGGTCATATGACCGCATGTTTTCTATATGACAATATACCGGAACAATGACATTGAGTATTTTACAAGTAAGGCAATTACGCCTTTCTATAGATAAGGAGGAAAATTAAATATGAGAAAAGCAGGAAAAGCGCTGGCATTTGTACTGGCTGTTGTAATGGCAGCAGGAACATTAACAGCATGCGGGGGCGGAGGAAAAACCTCTGAGGCACCTGCAACAACAGCAACATCAGCAGCGGAAAGCGGTGAGCAGAAAGAAACAGGAGCAGAGTCAAAAGCAGAGACAGAGGCAGCTGTTTCTGAAAAAGCAGGAGGAGGGAAGATTATTATAGCTACTGCAACATCTCCCAAAACGTTCTATATGCCTTCTTCTACTTCCACAGGTGACTATTTTACAGCACAGCCTGTCATGGAGCAGCTGGGAAGAGTCAATGGAGATGGTTCTATTTCTCCATGGCTTGCAGAAAGCTTTGAAACAGATGCAGACAATCTGAAGTTTGTCATCAAATTAAGAGATGGTGTGAATTTCCATGATGGCACAGTATGCGATGCAGATGCAGTTGTGTGGAATATTGAACAGTACATAGAAAATGGCAAAGCATCTGAGATCGGAAGCCCGAAAACAGTGACTGCTTTAGACAATCTCACTGTTGAGATTCAGTATGAGCAGTGGGCGAACAACTGGGATGATGTAATAGGGAGAATCTTTATCTGCTCTAAGGAAGCTTATGAGAAAAACGGAAAAGAGTGGTGCAGCATCAATGCAGTAGGAACAGGTCCTTTTAAGCTGGAATCCTATATTGCAGATAATAAGGTATCTTATGTGAAGAATGAGGACTACAGACTGGAAGGACAGCCATATGTGGATGCACTGGAAATCGATATTATTTCTGATGTAAATACACGTGTCTCTGCCTTAATGAACAAAGAAATTGATATTGCCATGAAATTCGAGAATAACCAGATTATCCAGACAATTAAAGCAGCAGGCTTTGAAAACATTGGACAGAGAAGCGCCAACGTAGCAGATATTAAACATATTATCTGGAACAGCAAGAACACAGATCATCCAATGGGAGATTTAAAGGTTCGTCAGGCAATTATGCATGCCATTGACTGGGAAAATGTAGCGTTAACCTTATCAGGTGGTCTGGGAGAAGCAACACCTTTATTCTGCACAAAGGATTCCTGGGCTTATAATCCGGAAGCAGAGTTTTATGAGTTTAATGTAGAGTTAGGAAAACAGATGCTGGCAGAGGCAGGATATCCGGACGGATTTACAACTAAGATCTATGCAACCTCAGCCAATAACGATACAGCCACTGCATTTCAGGCATGTCTTGCTTTATTAAATATTAAGGCTGATGTGGAGATTATGGACAGCTCTGCACTGGCTGCAATTCAGAAGGAAGATGATATTGACGGATTTATTGCTAACAGAGGCGCCAGCCAGATGGATTACACAGCCAACTATATTCGTCTGTATTCTTCAGAAGGAATCAAGAACCACGGAATTATGTTAAGACCTGCAGAATTTGAAGAACCATTATTTGCAGCACGTTCCGCAAAAACTCTGGAAGAGAAGAAGGCAAACCTTCAGAAAGCATCAAAAGCTCTGGTTCAGGATTATGTAATGCTGACACCATTAAGCGTTGTTTATTATGAGTCATTTGCACAGCCTCAGGTAAAGGATGCAGGAATTTATGAAAGTACATTGGAGCAATGGACACCAGAGGCCATCTACATTGCCCAGTAAGGAGAAACAAATGATAACAGAACCTAAAATCCGTATTCAGCAGCAGGTATTTTCTGATTATACAGATGATCAATTGCTGTTTTTAAAGCAAATGGGAATTCAGTATGTCTATGTGTTGTTTCGAGATCAACACACAGATTATGATTCGGTCATGAGCTTTGTGGAGCGTTTAAGAAAATACCAGTTGATTCCTACAGATGCAGGAAACAGAACCATCTATAAGAATCCGGCAATCCATCTGGGACTGCCGGACAGGGATGAAGGAATTGAGCGTTTCAATAACTTTTCCAGAATCCTGGCAAAAGCAGGAATTCCCATTACCTATATGACGTGGGAACCCAATGGAGTGCTGACAAGTAAATATGCAGTAGGAGAGCACACCAGAGATGCGGTTGCCAGAATCGTAGATGTGGATCAGCTAGCAAAAGAGCCTTACAGCCATGGCAGATTATTTACGAAAGAAGAGATGTGGGAGAATTTTCAGTACTTCCTGGACAGAGCTCTGCCTGTATGTGAGGAGATCGGAATGAAGATTGCTCTTCATCCCAATGATCCGCCGGTTCAGTGTTTAAAAGGAATCAATAATCTGATTATTTCAGCAGAGGATTACAAAAAGGCATTTGCCATGGCAAAGGAAAGCCCTTATCTTGGGATGAAGCTTTGTGTAGGGTGCTGGCTGGAAGGAGGAGCGCAGTTTGGAAATATCCTTGAGGATATTAAATATTTTGTAGAGCATGACAAAGTGTTGTCTGTCCATTTCCGAAATGTATCAAGTTGTGTTCCCAAATTTGAAGAAACATTGATGGAAGACGGATATATGGATATGTATCAGGTTATGAAACAGTTTGTTGCCTGTGGATATGAGGGTCCCATGAATGTGGATCATGTGCCGGAATTTGTTGCCTCCTGTGGAGGAAAGGATTCTGCAAATGCTTATTCCACAGGATATATCAAAGCACTTTTAAACTGTGCAGTTGCTGAGTCAGGCAAGTAAGGAGTGGAAGATGTTTCAATTTACGCAGCAGGAAATAGAAAAATTAAGGAAACGGGCGGCAGTTACACCGGAGGTTCTTGATGAATTAGAAAAACTGACCAGTGATATACTTAATGAACCGGTACTTGTTCCCAAAACAGGAATTGCCAACTGGTATATGTATTATTTCTGCCCTGACTGCTCAGTGCCATTATCATTTAACCGCTATAACAGATACAGTCACAGCTGCCCCCATTGTAACAAGGTGTTTCATGGGGAACCTTATGACAGTGCATGGTGGAGAATTGTAAATGAGAATAATTATGCCGGGGCTTACCGCCTCGGCTTATTATATCTACTGACGCAGAAAAGGGATTATGCAGATAAGGGAATCGCTATTCTGTCTGCATATGCAGATTATTACAGGGGATATGAGGTACATGGTAATATTCCCTACAACGGTCCGGGGAAATTGGGCGCACAGACTCTGGATGATGCCAATTTTATCAGAAATATGGCCATGGCTTATGATCTTCTGGAACCGGCTATGAAGGTTAATGAAAAACAGCATATTAAAGAAGATTTATTCCTGCCGGCAGCGGAGTTTTTAATGCCTAAAAGGCTGAAACAGCAGCATAATCATGAGCTGATTATCAGTGCAGCAATCGGGATGATCGGACTGATTCTGGGGAGAGAGGATATGCTGCAGTTTGCTGTTTATGAAGAGTGTGGTCTTTTATATCAGCTGGAGCATGGAGTGAAGGACAGCGGATTGTGGTTTGAGGGAACCTTTGGGTATCATTTCTATGCTCTGGAGGGATTTTTCCAGTATGAAAGATTTGCTGTTCATACAAAACACAGTCATATCAATCATCCTCTATATAGTAAGATGTTGAAGGCGGCAGCTTCGTATGCACAGCCTGATTTTGATTTTCCATTGCTTAATGATACTTATAGAGGGCATGGTACTTTAAAGGATAAGGCAGTGTTGTACGAATTTGCCTACAGGGAGACAGGGGATTCTCAGCTTTTACAGATTCTAAATCGTATCTATGAGGAAAAGGAGAGAGGCGGAATTGAGGTGTTTTTCTGGGGAGCAGAGAATCTGCCTGAGACTTTACCCTTGAAATTAAGGTCTATTCATCCTGAGGCGGGGAATTCAGGCTTAACTGTTATTCGAGGGGATCATGAGAGATATCTGTTGTTTAAGCAGGACGAATTTGGCGGAGAACACGATCATTATGACAGGCTGGCAATCTCTTATCTGGCTTATGGAAGAAAAATAGCTGCAGATCATGGCACTACCGGTTATGGGGCAGAGCTTCATTATGGATATTATAAAAACAGTGGGACTCACAATACAGTGACAATTGGTGAGAGTAATCAGCCGCCTGCTGCAGCTAAGCTTACCCGTTATGAAGAAATAGATGGAATTATATATGCAGAAGCTTCAGTGGACTGGAAGCAGGAATATAAAATGCCTCCTATTTTTACAATTCCTGATTGGGATCAACAGATATATGAAGGGGTTTCCATGACAAGGAAGATTGCATGGACAGACCGCTATTTTGCAGAGTGTTTTATTGTAGAAGGGGTATCCAATCAGTCCATTGACTGGGGACTCCATATTAATGGGGAGTTTGTAGGGTGCGATCGGGAGGTGAAGGAGCTGTGTGGTGCTCTTAGCCAGAAAAAACCACTTAAATATGTAAATGATGTAATATATATAGAAGGAAGTGGTTTAGAAGAACCTTTGATTGTATGCAGCCGGTTCAGGGTGGAGGAGGTGAATGTAAAGCTGTACAGCTATATGCCTGATGGTACCATATACATAGGAAATGCACCTGATAACCCCTCTGTTAAACAGGTATCTCAGATTGTGGAACGAAGGTATGGGGAGCGGGCAGTATTCCTTCATGTAATGGAGGTATGTACAGGAAAATCAGTGATTTCTGATGTGGAAATGGAAGTAACTCAGGATAATGCTGTTATTTGGATAAGAGAAGGGGAGAAGGTAAGAGAAGTAATATTTAGTTTGAAATGATTGTTGTATTGGTTTACATAATGCTTTCGAATTAAATAGCTTCCTTTGTGTATTATTACTGGGTAACAACAACCCTGAGACACGTTGATAATTGAATAGACTTTACCCTTCCAACATGTTATAATTACTAACACATATTTATACAAAGGGGGTATGGTAATGACCGACAATGAACTATTATTAAGTATGTCTGATTTATTAGACAAAAAACTGACACCAATAAATGAGCGAATAACCAACATTGAAGTGAAAGTTAACAACATGGATCAGAAATTTGATAACATGGAACTGAAAGTTGATAACATGGAACTGAAAGTTGATAACATGGATCAGAAAGTTGATAACATGGATCAGAAAGTTAACAACATGGAACAGAAAGTTAACAACATTGAAGTGAAAGTTAACAACATGGAACTGAAGGTTAACAACATGGAACTGAAAGTTAACAAAATTGAATTAACTACAAAAAAAGTTGAGTTAACACTTGAAAACGAAACCAATCGTAATATACAAATCATTGCGGAAGGTCATCTTAACTTATCACGTAAACTTGACGATGCCCTAAAGGTTGAGAACGAAAGAGAAATGCTTCTAATACGCCTTAACCGCCTTGAAAATGAAATGCGGTTAGTCAAGGAAAGATTAAACGAAATAGCATAATTGTACATATAACATACAAAGAGTGTAAAGCCTATTGAATTATTAAGGCTCACACTCTTTTTTATTTGCTATATAAAAACCCCTTATGAAATAAGCGTTTTCTCGTACTAAAATAGGCAAAAAAAGAATGCACCTGATAGGAATCGAACCTACGCACGCAGCTCCGGAGGCCACTGCTCTATCCACTGAGCTACAGATGCATCTTTTTTATACTACTATAGTTTGGATAATTTTGCAAGACTATTTATTGATTTTTCAACGGTTGTTTGCTAGAATAAGACGGAGATTATATCTCCAGGAGGATTGCCTACATGAAGGACTTAGTGGAAAAATTAAAACATCATCTTACAGAAGAAGGAATGAAAGGGCTATTAAAGTTTCTGGTATTTCCGGTGATTGCTTTGGTACTTGTGCTTGTGATCGTAGTAGCAGACAAGCCTGAGAAGGACAGTTCCCAGCAGGTGGCTGCTTCAGAGGAGAGCCAGTCTGGCATTTCTGAGGAAACAATAGAAGAAGAGCCGGTGTGGGTTCTGGAAGAGGAAGCTGTTCCTGAGATTCACAGCCTATTAAATCTATATTTAAGATCAAGAAGAACCTGTGATATCAATGGTTTGGCAGAGGTATATGGGAATACTTATGATTCGGAGCAATTGCAGAATCAGAGGGCGGAGATGGAAGAGGATGTAAAGTTTTACCAGAGGTTTGAGGATTTGGTCTGTTATACAGTTCCCGGGCTTGCAGACGGGCAGTATGTGGTTTATGCCAGATACAACATCAAATTCCGACAGGCTGAAACACTGGCGCCAAGTCTTATGGTAGGGTATGTGAGGACTGCTGCAGATGGTACCGTTTATCTGGAGGCTGATTTAAGCAGTGCTGAGAGAGAACTGATTGATAAAGTCAACGAATCTCCTGAGGTTCAGGCTATGGCAAAGGAAGTTAATGAATCCCTTCGTACAGCTTTGGAATCGGATACCAACTTGCTTTCTATGTATTATATGATGCTGGATATGGAAGTTGTAGAAAATCAGGAAGAAGATGGTGAGACTCAGGGAACTGTAATTATCGGGCCTACAGAAGAAGCAGAACCATCAGAACCAACAGCTGAAGGAGAGTCTGGTTCAGAGGTTGAATCATCACAGGATGCAGAAACCCCATGAGAAGCAGGAGAATCAAAAAATGCAGACAGAGACAACAAACAACTGAAATATACATAATATCAGATGCTTCTCTGCGTAATGTAATGCAGAGAAGCATTTCTATATAAAAGGAGACTAACACAATGAATGTAAAGGATTTTAATTTTGATCTGCCTGAGGAATTAATTGCTCAGGACCCTTTGGAGGACCGTTCGGCTTCCAGGCTTTTGGTTCTGGACAAGCATACAGGTGAAATAGAGCACAGACATTTCAGAGACATTCTTTCTTATTTAAAGAAAGGGGACTGTCTTGTAATCAACGATACAAAGGTAATTCCTGCCAGACTCTTTGGTGTGAAGGAAGGAACTGAGGCAAAGATTGAGGTTCTTCTTCTAAAGCGAAAGGATAATGATATCTGGGAGACTCTTGTGAAGCCTGGGAAAAAGGCAAAGGTGGGAACTGTCATCAGCTTTGGAGACGGACTTTTAAAAGGAACTGTAGTTGATGTTGTAGAGGAAGGAAACAGGCTGATTCAGTTTTCCTATGAAGGTATATTTGAGGAGATTTTAGATCAGCTTGGGCAGATGCCCCTTCCCCCTTATATCACTCACCAGCTTCAGGATAAGAACCGTTACCAGACTGTGTATGCTAAACATGAGGGATCAGCGGCTGCACCTACGGCAGGGCTTCATTTTACGAAGGAGCTGTTAAAGGAGATTGAGGATATGGGCGTTTCTATTGCTCATGTAACACTTCATGTAGGGCTTGGAACCTTCCGCCCGGTTAAGGTGGATGAGATTGAAGAGCACCATATGCATTCCGAATTCTACGTTGTGGAGGAAGAGGAAGCGAAAAAGGTCAATGATACCAAAGCAAATGGAGGACGGGTGATCTGCGTGGGAACTACCAGCTGCAGAACTGTGGAATCAGCTTCAACAGAAGAGGGGATTTTAAAAGCAGGAAGCGGCTGGACAGAGATATTTATATACCCTGGGTATAAATTTAAGATTCTGGACTGTCTGATTACTAATTTTCATCTTCCGGAATCCACTCTGGTTATGCTGGTTTCAGCTCTGGCAGGGAGAGAGCATGTGCTCAATGCCTATGAGGAGGCAATTAAGGAAAGATACCGTTTTTTCAGTTTTGGAGATGCCATGTTTATTGCAAATCTTCATGGAGAAGTTTAATGTTCTGATTCAGGAAGGGGTGAAGGTAAGATGGAAGAGAAGAAACATATGGTAGGGGGAATATCCAGGAAAACTCTGGAGCGTCTTCCCGTATATCATCATTATCTGGAGGGAAAGTTTGCTGAGGGGACAGAGACCATCTCTGCTCCTATGATTGCCTTGGACCTAAAGCTTAATGAGGTTCAGGTGAGAAAGGATATTGCTTCTGTGGCAAAAACAGCAGGGAAACCGAAAACCGGCTATGCAGTCAAGGATTTAATTGATGATCTGGAAGAATTTCTGGGGTATCACAATGTAAATCAGGCTGTATTAGTGGGAGCGGGATATTTGGGGCGTGCCCTTCTTTCTTATAAAGGCTTTGAACAATACGGGGTGGAGATTGTTATGGCTTTTGATAGTGACGGAAGAAAGGTGGATACGAAAATCGGCGGCAAAATGGTGCTTCCTATGGCTAAGCTGGAGAATTTATGTCAAAGAATGAATATTCATATTGGCATTATTACAGTTCCGGCAAAGGCTGCACAGGAGGTATGTGATCAGCTGGTAGCCGGAGGGGTACGGGCTGTGTGGAATTTTGCCCCTGTTCATTTAAATGTACCGGATCATGTGCTGGTTCAGAATGAGAATATGGCAGTATCTCTGGCAGCACTGTCCAAATACCTTTATGAAGTACAAAAAAAGGAGGAACCTATTTGAATACGGTATTATTGGAGTATGCCGTGGAGGTGGAGAAATGGGGGTCCATTACTCAGGCTGCAGCCAGCCTCTATATGGATCAGCCCAATTTAAGCAAAGCGATTAAAACATTAGAAGAAAGCCTTGGAGCTCCTATATTTGACAGAACTCCCAAAGGTGTGCTGCCTACAGAAAGAGGCAGAATCTTTTTGGAATATGCAAGAAATGTTCTTGCCCAGATAGAGGAAATGGAAAATCTATATCAGTCCAATAATGGAACAGGAATGGAGCTGTCTCTGTCCGTTCCAAGGGCAGGCTATATCAGCTATGGATTTACCAGATTTGTAAAACAGATGGACAGGCAGGAGATGGTAAGCCTGTGGCTTCGGGAAAATAACACCTCCCACACCTTACACGGAGTGGAGAGGGGAGAGTATAACCTTGGAATTATCAGGTATCTGACTTCTGCTGAAAAACACTATACCCAGATGATTGTAAGTGCAGGACTGGATTCCATGACTCTGTCAGAGTTTAAAAACAGGGTGGTTTTGTCTGCCAATCATCCGCTGGCAGCCTGCGAAACCCTTACCCTTGATTCCCTTCATCCTTATATAGAAATCACTTACGGAGAATCCATAACAGGTAGAAGAGACCCGGTCAGGACGGAGGAAGGGGAGAAAAATTCCAGAAGTATCTATGTATTTGAGCGGGAAAGCCAGTTTAGACTTTTGCGTGAAAATCCTGATACTTATATGTGCGGTTCTCCTCTGCCGGAAACAGTTCTGACAGAAAATGGTCTGGTTCAGAAGTCATGTACAGATGAAATAAAAACTTATAAAGATGTTCTGGTGTACAGAAAAGGATATGATTTCAGCACCTGGGATCATCTGTTTTTAAAAGAGCTGGAAAAGGTAAAGAAGGAGATTTTTAAATAATCAGTAAATATATATCGATATTTATATACTGATATATAGAAATATACCTTTGTATGAAAGCCGTTTTCGCTGTAAAATAGATTTTGACTTCAAGTATGCAATGCAATGTGAATCCAAAGGCACAGAACCCCTCCGGTTTTGTGCCTTTGGTGCGTGAAAAGCTATTTGACAGCTATTTTCATCTGTGATATGGTATTCAGGAAAAAGTATAGAAGGTAAGGTTGAATATAGATGAAGAAGGCGATACTGGTGGTAAGCTTTGGAACAAGCTACCATGACACCCGGAAGAAGACAATTGATGCTATAGAAGAAGCAATTAGCGAAGAATTTAAGGATTATGAATTAAGGCGGGCATATACCAGCCGCATTATTCTTGGAATATTAGATAAAAGAGACGGAATCGAAATTGACAATGTAACAGAAGCTATGGAGAAGCTGGTACAGGAAGGATATGAAAAGGTGCTGGTGCAGCCCACTCATGTAATGAGTGGAGATGAGTATGACGGCATGATGGAGGATATCAAACCTTTTGAATCAGACTTTCTAAATATTTCCTATGGAGCACCTTTGCTCACCGGTGAGCTGGATTATGAGTGTCTGGTTGAGATTCTGGCAGAGGATACAAAGGAATATAATGTTCCTGGGACGGAGATTCTATTAATGGGACATGGCTCTGAACACAGTGCCAATGTTGTCTATAGGAATCTGGCGGAAGTATTCCGAAGAAAAGGATATGAGAATTATCACGTAGGAACAGTAGAGGCAAAGCCAGATTATAAGGATATGGAATATGAAATCAAGCAGACAGCTTCCAGGCGTGTGATTTTACAGCCCCTTATGATTGTGGCAGGCGACCATGCGAATAATGATATGGCAGGAGCAGATGAGGATTCCTGGAAATGCAGGCTGGAGGCAGCAGGATACGAAGTGATTTGCTGTGTAAAGGGCATGGGAGAGCTGGAAGGGGTCAGACAGCTGTTTGTGGAACATGCAAGAGATGCGGAAGTAGTTTATAATAGGAAGAGGGATTAAGTTAATAAGTATGAAAAATGACAGAAAATCCAAAATTACACAGAGAAGTCTAATTGTATTCATATTGTTTCTGGCAATAGTAATAGCACAGTCCGTCTTCACAAAGAAGACAGAGCCTGAAACAAAAGAAGAAACCCAGTCTATTTTCACAAGAAAGATAGAACCAGTAACAAAATCAAGCTTTATGCTCAATACCTTTGTTACAGTAACCCTTTATGATAAGGACGATATAGAAGTTTTAAACGGAGTTCTGGAGCTTTGTAAGTCCTATGAGAATGTCTTCAGCAGAACCATAGAAGATAGCGAAATATACAAGCTGAATCACAGGGCAAAAGGGGATCAGACGATGACGCTATCAAAGGATACTGCTGATCTTCTCCAGGCTGGTCTGCATTACAGTGAGCGTTCCGGCGGAGCTTTTGATATTACCATAGAACCTTTAAGCTCTCTCTGGGATTTTACTGCTGAAACTCCTGTGATACCGCCGGAGAATCAGATTGAAGAAGCTGTCAAAAAAGTGAACTACAAAAACATAAAAGTCACAGGAGATCAGGTTACCTTTTTATCTCCAGACACTTCCATTGATCTGGGTGCCATTGCCAAGGGATATATTGCAGACCGAATGAAGGATTATCTTCTGGAAAATGGTGTTAATAGCGCAGTGATCAATCTTGGCGGCAATGTACTTTGTGTAGGTACTAAGCCGGACGGAACCCCATTTCGCATTGGTCTTCAGAAGCCTTATGCAGACAGAAATGAAACCATTGCCCAGTTGTCTGTTGATGGGAAATCTGTGGTGTCTTCAGGTGTTTATGAGCGCCATTTTGTAAAGGACGGAGTTAATTATCATCATATATTAAGCCCTAAGGATGGTTATCCTTATGAAAATGGGCTTGTTTCTGTTACAATTATCTCTGATCTGTCAGTGGACGGAGATGGGCTTTCCACTACCTGCTTTGCCCTGGGGCTTACAGATGGGCTGGAGCTGTTAAACTCTACAGATGGTGTATATGGAATTTTTATAACCGATGATTATGAAATTCATTATTCAGACGGAGCTGAGGCATTTCTGGTGAAGGAGTAGTTACATGGAAGTTCTTTACATTTTTCCGGTGCTATAATACAATAGAAGAAATGCGGAGTCAATAGGAGAAAAGTACTATGATAAAGAAGTTATGGGACAAGGTAGTAAACCGTGAGGTTATAACCTATCTGATATTCGGAGTTCTCACAACCTTTGTGAACTGGATTATCTATTTTACAATGGTGAGAAGTCACTATGATTACCGGATTGCCAATGCTGCTGCATGGGCAGGTTCTGTTCTCTTTGCTTATATTACAAACAAACTGATAGTATTTCAAAGTCATAACATGGGGCCAGAGCAGATGTTTAAGGAGTTTGTTTCCTTTGTCAGCTGCAGGGTTTTATCCGGTGTAATGGAAATGGTATTTATTATAGTAATGGTTTCCTGGCTTCATATGGGTGAAAATATCAGTAAAATTTTGGTGTCTGTATTAGTTGTAATTGCCAACTACGTATTCAGCAAACTCTTTGTTTTTAAAAAGAACTGAGAATATTCCTTAAGAATGGGGTAACTGAAATGGAACGGGATAACGATATAGAAAAAATTTCACAAGAACTGGAAGATATGCTTAAAACATTGGCAGACAGGGAAAGAGAGACAGAAGAGGGTATTTTGACAGATAGAGAGACTAAAGAAGATTTGGGTAAAATAAATAAAGAAACTATTTCTGGTAACGGCAAGGCGGAAGCTTTTGAGAAGCCGTCTGATTTTGGTGGAGCGGAAGGGACTGCGAAGTCAGCAGAGAAGCAGTCTGGTTATGGCAGAGCGGGTGAGGTAGAGAAGCTGTCTGATTTTGGAAGAGCGGGTGAGGCAGAGAAGCTGTCTGAATATAACAGCTATATTGACTATAGCATGGAGACGGATAGAGCGAAATCCTTGTCTGATATGGAAGATCAAGATATAGATAACATGGAAGATATAGATGAAATAAAAGATGTAGATGGCATAGAAGACATAGATGGTATAGAGGATATCGATGGCATAGAAGATATAGATAACATAGAAGATCAAGATGTCATGGAAGATATAGATGGTATAGAAGATATAGATGGTATATATGCTATAGATGATATAGAAGAATCAAAAGATTTAGAAGAGTTTCCTTTCAGAGATGTACACGCTGAACATTACAGAGCACGAAAACACCCCAAGAAGAAAAACAGTGTTAATCTTATCAGACCATCTGATGCACTGGTTGCTGCTTTTGTTGTTCCAGTGGTGATTATGATCATTATATTTGCCCAGAGAGGGATTTTCCCATTTGGGGAAGAAAGCTTTTTGCGGACAGATATGTACCATCAGTATGCACCATTTTTCTCTGAGTTTCAGTATAAACTGACTCATGGAAAAAGTCTGCTGTACAGCTGGGATGTGGGAATGGGTGTTAACTTTTCAGCCCTTTATGCCTATTATCTGGCAAGTCCATTAAACTGGCTGCTGATTCTGTGTCCAAAGGCAAATGTCATAGAGTTTATGACCTATTCTATTGTACTGAAAATCGGTCTAAGCGGTCTTACCTTTGCTTATTATTTGCGCAGACATTGTAAAACAAGAGATTTTGGTATCGCATTCTTCGGAATTTTTTATGCGCTTTCAGGTTATATAGCTGCTTATAGCTGGAATATTATGTGGCTGGACTGTATTCTGCTGTTCCCTTTGATTGTGCTGGGGCTGGAGCGTCTGGTAAAGGAGAAAAAATGCCTGCTGTACAGTGTTGCACTGGGGTTATCTATTCTCTCTAATTACTACATATCGATTATGATATGTATCTTTATGGTGTTATATTTTGTGGCTCTTCTCATTATGGAAGAAAGAAAGCCACTGAAGGAATACGGCTGGAATGTGCTGCATTTTACAATATATTCCCTTCTGGCAGGCGGGTTTGCAGCAGTTGTGCTGCTTCCAGAGATATATGCTTTACAGTCAACGGCTTCAGGAAATTTCACTTTCCCCAAGACGGTAAGCTCTTATTTTTCTATTTTCGATATGATTGCCAGACATTTGCCGGCAGTGGAGGCTGAGCTGGGGCTGGATCACTGGCCTAATGTATATTGCGGAGTAGCAGTGCTGATGTTTTTCCTTCTGTATCTCATCAGCAAACAGATCAGGGTGAGAGAGAAGATTGTATATTGCGGACTGTTACTGTTTTTCTTTGCCAGTTTTTCTATTAATGTACTGAACTTTATCTGGCATGGATTTCACTATCCTAATAGTTTGCCATGCAGACAGTCCTTTATCTATATTTTTATTATGCTTTTGGTATGTTACCAGGCTTACAGCCATTTAAGGGAGACCCAGTGGAAGCATATTGTTATGGCTTTCTTTATAGCTGTTGGTTTTATATTGATGGCTGAAAAATTAATTACCGATGATGCTTATCACTTTTCAGTTTATTATGTTTCCATCCTGTTTTTAGCAGGTTATGCAGGGCTTGTCTATCTCTACAAACGTGGATTTAATAGAAATATTCTTGTGCTGCTTGTGCTTGGACTTGTATCCATAGAAGCGGCAGTGAATATGACCATAACCAGTGTGACAACAGTGAGCCGTACCAATTATCTAAGTGATAATGAGGCATCTGAAGCTTTGGCACAGAGTATAATGCCTAATGACCATTTTTTCCGAATTGAGAAAATCACCAGGAAAACCAAAAATGACGGTGCATGGCTGAATTTTCCTACAGTTTCATTGTTTTCTTCTACAGCCAATGCAGATTTATCCAAGTTTTTCAAAAAGGTAGGCTGCGAGAGTTCCACCAATGCTTACAGTATTACAGGAAGTACACCGCTGATAGATTCTCTATTTTCTGTACGGTACGGAATTTATTCCAGTGAGCCGGAGGATACAGGACTCATAAGCAAGATAGATGATATAGATAATATGTACCTTTATGAGAATTCCTACACCCTTCCTCTTGGATTTGTATTTCCTTATGATTTTGAAGGTACCTGGCGGGATGATTTTGCAAATCCGGCAGATGTGCAGAATGATATGACAGAGGTTCTGGGAGCGCGTCACGTGTTAGAAGAAATGCACAGTGAGGTACTGGGAACCAGCTTTAGTTTTACGACTGAAATAGCAGGGGATTACTATGTTTATGTCAGCAACAACAGGGTGGAGAAAGTAAATGCATCCATGGGAGAGCGCAGTAAGACCTTCAGCAATGTCAATCGTGGATTTTTGCTGGAGCTTGGCTGGATAGAAGCAGGCGAGGAAGTAACTCTGCGAAATGAAGACAATGAACAGGACCTGGTGGCAATGGCTTACCGCTTTGTGCCAGAGGGCCTGGAAAGTGTTTACAACGTGTTGAATCAGAACAGTATGAAGATGGAAACCTGGACGGATACAGAACTGAAAGGAACCATAGAGGTTGATAAAGCAGGACTTCTGTTTCTCAGTATTCCATATGATGAAGGCTGGACCATTCGTGTAGATGGGGAGATTGAGAAACCATATAAGATGTTTGATACATTTTTAAGTGTACGTCTCTCAGAAGGGAGCCATGAGGTGTCCCTGGAATATATGCCACAAGGCTTGAAGACAGGCGCAGTGATTACAACAGCCAGTGTTCTGCTTTTGGCTTTGTCAGGATTTCTTAGTCATGCTTCTGACAAAAAGAAGAGAAAGATGAGACAATATTAATAGAATAAACAATACAGAGGAGAGATAAGCTATGAAACTATGGGGCGGACGCTTCACAAAAGAGACCAATCAGCTGGTGCATAATTTTAATGCATCCATATCATTTGACCAAAAATTCTATCACCAGGATATTGAAGGCAGTATCGCCCACGTAAAAATGCTGGCAAAGCAGGGAATTCTTACAGAAGAGGACCGGGATTTAATTGTAAATGGTCTGGAAGGAATCCGAACAGACTTAGAGAACGGCTCCCTGACCATTACTGCAGAGCATGAGGATATTCATTCCTTTGTAGAAGCTGTTTTAACAGAGCGTATCGGCGAGGCTGGCAAACGCCTTCATACTGGACGCAGCCGTAATGACCAGGTGGCTCTTGATATGAAGTTGTATACAAGAGATGAGATTGATGAACTGGATGAACTTGTTTTATCCCTTTTAAAAGAGCTGTTAAAGCTGATGGAAGAGCATATTGATACCTATATGCCAGGCTTTACACATTTGCAGAAGGCACAGCCTATTACACTGGCTCATCACCTTGGCGCTTATTTTGAAATGTTCTACAGAGACAGACAGCGCCTTCAGGATATTAGAAAACGTATGAATTATTGCCCTCTGGGATCAGGTGCTCTTGCAGGAACTACCTATCCTCTGGACCGTGAGTACACAGCAGAGCTTCTTGGCTTTGACGGCCCAACACTGAACAGTATGGATTCTGTTGCTGACAGGGATTATCTTATTGAGCTGCTCAGCGCTTTATCCACCATCAGCATGCATTTAAGCCGTTTCTGTGAGGAAATCATTATCTGGAATACCAATGAGTACCGGTTTGTGGAGATTGATGATGCGTACAGCACAGGAAGCAGTATTATGCCTCAGAAGAAGAACCCTGATATTGCAGAGCTGATCAGAGGAAAAACAGGCCGTGTCTATGGCGCCCTTGTTTCGCTTCTCACTACAATGAAGGGAATTCCTCTTGCCTATAACAAGGATATGCAGGAGGATAAAGAGCTGACCTTTGATGCGATTGATACCACAAAGGGCTGTCTGGCACTATTTACAGATATGATTTCCACCATGACCTTCCGTAAGGACGTAATGGAGGCAAGTGCGAAAAATGGTTTTACCAATGCAACAGATGCTGCTGATTATCTGGTGAACCACGGGGTGGCCTTCCGTGATGCTCATGGAATTGTGGGGCAGCTGGTGCTTTTCTGCATTGATAAGGGAATTGCTCTTGATGATATGAGCTTAGAGGAATATAAGGCAATCAGCCCTGTATTTGAAGAGGATATATACGAAGCAATCAGCTTAAAGACTTGTGTGGAGAAGCGTATGACAATCGGCGCTCCAGGGCAGGAAGCGATGAAGAAGGTTATTGAGATTTATAAAGGGGAATTAAAGAATTTATAATCATAGAAATATAGAATTGTAGAATTAAGAATCGCAGAATAGAGCTGCTGGCAGTGAATTTTTAACTATCACTGCCAGCAGCTTTTCTCTGTCATTTTATTCATTTTCTTCAAATATCTTATGGCACAGGCGGCATCCGGTAGGAGTTGCAGCAAGACCGCCTTCTGCAGTTTCTTTTAGAGAGGAAGACATCTGCTCTCCAATACGTTTCATAGCCAGAATCACCTCATCTGCAGGAATGGTGCTTGTAATGCCTGCACAGGCAAGCTCAGAAGCTGTGAATGCATTAGTGACACCCATGGCATTCCGCTTGATGCAAGGGACTTCTACAAGACCTGCAACAGGATCGCAGACCAGGCCAAGAACATTTTTGAGGGCAATGGCACAGCTGTCGGAAACCATTTGGGGAGTTCCTTCAAATACTTCTGTCAAAGCTGCTGCTGCCATAGCGGAAGCTGATCCTACCTCAGCCTGACACCCGCCCTCTGCACCGGAGATGCTGGCACATTTGGCAATTACCATCCCTACTGCTGAAGCTGTAAAAAGGGACATAATAATAGTTTCTTTGGGAATATCATATTCCTCCATCACTGAGATCAGGGCAGCAGGGATAATTCCGCAGGAACCTGCTGTTGGTGCAGCAACAATCTGTCCCATACATGAGTTGTATTCAGTCACAGCAAGAGCCATGCTGATGGCAGTTCCAAATAGTCTTCCATAATGGCTCCGCCCATCATCTACAGCCTGTTTCATCCTGGCAGCAGCGCCTCCGGAGAGTCCGCTGGCTGAGCGAAGATTTTTGTCCATGCCGTTAATCACAGATTCTTTCATTACCTCAAAGCTGTGTTCCATATTCGCGTAGACTGCTTCTCTGGTGGTTTCCATTTCTTCTGCCTGCTGTTCAAGAACAAGATCAGAGATGGTGCGGCCTGTGGAAACGGCAGTATTTACCAGCTCTTCAATGGAATTGTAGTGTAGTTTGATCATGAGTTTTCTCCCATAGTTGTTGAATGTGTATCTGTATCATTAAGATAATTTTAATAGAATGGTATTATGAACATAGGGAAGCTCCTGAATTTTAGCGGTAAGAGTTTCATCAAAATCAGAATCCATCTCAATGGTCATAATTGCAACTCCGCCTTTTTCCTGACGGTTTAAACGGAAATTGTTGATGTTTGCATTACCTGCTGCCACGAGCCCTGTGACCTGTGCAATGGTGCCGGGCACATCCTGATGCATGACAATCAGTGTTGTGTTTTGCCCAGTAAAATAAACTTCCATTCCATTGATCTGTGTAATAACAATATTACCGCCGCCAACAGAGGAACCCTGTACAGAGATGGTGTTTCCATTGCAGTCTGTAAGAGTGACTAATGCAGTATTTGGATGGGCATTATCCAGAGTTCCTGTATGAAAGCTAACAATGATTCCCTTTTCCTCTGCTGTTTCCAGGCTGGTACGGATTCCCGGGTCCCATGGGTCCATTTTCAGAATACCGCCTACAATGGCTTTATCAGTACCATGACCTTTATAAGTCTTGGCAAAGGAACCATGAAAGAGTATATCCGCTTTAGCCACAGGAGCAGTCAGCAGCATAGCTGCTGTTTTCCCGATACGTGCAGCACCTGCTGTATGTGAACTGGAGGGACCGATCATAACTGGTCCTATAATATCAAATACATTCATAAGTTTTCTCCATTTTGTATACTGTTTGAATTGTTTGCTTTTTTAAAATTGGGGTTCGACCCTTTAATACAAGGGGTCGAACCCCAATTTTAAAAAAGTTTCTTGAACTCCGGTATTCTATTCTTATACTCGGTATAATAAGTAAAACCACAGTCCATCAGTATCTGGCGCACTGTTTCAAAATCAGAACCTATGTCCTGAGGAATATGGGCATCAGAGCCAATGGTGATAATTTCGCCTCCAAGCTCACGGTAACGTTTCAAAGTATCAAAGCTGGGGTTAGGCTGTCCGATGCCTTTGCGCAGGCCGGCAGTATTGCACTCAATGCCTTTGCCTTTTTCAATGACAGTTTTTAGAATTTCATCAATAATACTGCTGTATGCACGGTAGCTGTAGTATTTGTTTTTATTGGGTCCGTAGCGGACGATGTAGTCAAGATGACCGATAACATCATAATCATCCAAAGCCTTTACATTATCAAGTGTGGTTTCAAAGTAGTGAAGATATACATCTTCTTCCTTTTTGCCTATAAAATAGGAAGGGTAGGCTGGGTCTGTTCTATTAATAAAATGAGTGGAGCCGATAACGAAATCAAAAGGATAACGGTCTAAAAGTTCTTTGAAATAATCCTGTAAATGTACCTGAAGTCCCAGCTCAATTCCAATCCGAAGGTCAATGCGGTCTTTGTATTCCTCTCTAATCTGAGCCATTGTCTGCATATAAGGGTCTATATCCAGGATGAAATCTATGATAGACTCCACATCATAATCATGGTGATCCGTTACACAGAGAGAGTCCATACCAAGTGCAATGGCTGCATTAAGCTGATCTCTTACAGCAGTGTCTGAATCACCTGAAAATTCTGTGTGAAAATGATAATCGGGAAGCATAAAAAATCTCCTTTCCTTATTTAAGTGATGATCAAGCCAATTATAATCAATTCATGGGGGAAATGCAATGTGAACTGTTTTGTTAATTTGTACTTATTTTTGATCCCTTAACAGAGAGTTAGCGAAAAATTAATATATTTTTTAAAAAGCGTTGTAAAAACATTTGACTCTATGATATCATAACCAGTGGACTTTATACAAACAAAGGAAAAAAGACAAGGAGGAACTTATGTCTGTAAGTGATATATCCAGCCTGTTTGGTTTTATTGGCGGACTTGGAATGTTTTTATACGGCATGAACATTATGGCTGACGGCATGCAGAAGACAGCCGGAAGCAAAATGAGCCAGTTTCTTGGAATGGTAACAAACAACAGGTTTATGGCAGTGCTGCTGGGTGCTTTAATTACTGCAATTATTCAGAGCAGCGGTGCTACTACAGTGATGGTGGTAGGGTTTGTAAGTGCAGGAGTTTTAAATCTGTCTCAGGCAGTGGGAGTGATTATGGGTGCTAATATCGGCACAACCATTACAGCGTGGATTGTATCCATGAACCAGCTTGGAGATGCATTTGAAGTATTTCAGCCTTCTTTTTTTGCTCCGCTTTTGATTGGTTTAGGAGCAATGCTGATACTGTTTGGAAAAAAACAGAGAGTGAAAACCATTGGCGAGATATTAGTTGGTCTTGGGCTTTTATTTATTGGACTTGATTTTATGTCGGGAGCTATTGCACCGTATACAGAACTTCCTGTATTTGCTAATGCATTCCGCATTCTGGGGCATAATCCGCTGCTGGGGATGATAATTGGCGCTGTGGTAACTGCACTGCTTCAAAGCTCCTCAGCATCAGTGGGGATTCTTCAGACTTTGGCTATGAATGGAGTCGTTACAACCAATGCAGCTATTTTTATTACACTGGGACAAAACATCGGTTCCTGTGTCACTGCGCTGATCTCCAGTATTGGAGGTTCCAGAACAGCCAAACGGGCTGCAGTGATTCATCTGTCCTTTAATGTTTTGGGAGCTGTGATGTTTGGAGCAGTTGCCATTGTCCTGTTTATGGTATATCCGGCGCTGGCTGCTCATAGTATTACATCAGTGCAGATTTCCATTTTCCATACGATTTTTAATCTTACTAATACAATGATTCTTTTTCCATTTGCTAATCAGCTTGTGAAGCTGTCCGGTGTGATTGTAGGTAAGGACAAAAAAGAAGAGGATTTGGCAGATGAAGAAACAGAGACCATGAAGCACCTTGACGAGAGAATATTCGAATCACCTGCATTTGCAGTATCTGCAGCATCTATGGAAGTAGTACATATGGGACAGATCACTGTGGAAAATGTAAAGCGGGCAGTGGAAGCTGTTCTTACAAAAAACAGGGACAAAATGGATTTGGTGTATAAAACAGAGAAGACCATTAATAATATGGAGAAGATGCTGACAGAGTATCTTGTAAAAATTAATAATCTATCCCTGACAGAAGAGCAGAAGCAGGTAGTTAATAATTTGTTTTACAGCATCAATGACATTGAACGTGTAGGGGATCATGCAGAAAATCTGGTTGAACAGGCACAGTATATGACAGATCATCAGATTGAATTTTCTGATACAGGGGCAGAGGACCTTGCTCAAATCAGTAAAGCAGCTTACCAGTCCTTTTTCCATGCGGTTGAAGCCAGACGAACCGGGGATATGGATGAGGTGCGCAAGGTCAGTCAGTTTGAGGACCAGGTAGATTTTCTGGAGGAGGATATGAGAGAGAAACACATTGAAAGACTTTCTCATGGGAAATGTGAACCTTCCTCAGGCGTGATATTTTTAGACCTTATCAGCAATTTGGAGCGTATCTCAGATCATGCTTACAATCTGGCAGGTTATGTAAAGGATGAAATCTAAAAAATGTTAAGAGAAGCTAAAAATAAAAAAAGGACTTGCTATTTACTGGAATATTAGGTAGAATAAAGGGTAGTTGATTATTATTTAACAATCATATTAATTTTTTCTTAGGAGGAATGAATTATGGCAGTAAAAGTAGCGATAAACGGTTTTGGCCGTATTGGCCGTCTTGCTTTCAGACAGATGTTTGGTGCAGAAGGTTATGATGTGGTAGCTATTAACGATTTAACAGATCCAAAGATGTTAGCTCATCTGTTAAAATATGATACAGCTCAGGGCGGATACGCAGGACATATGGGCGAAGGACTTCACACTGTTGAAGCAGGTGATGATTCCATTACAGTTGATGGTCAGACCATCAAAATCTATGCTGAGAAGGATGCAGCTAATCTTCCTTGGTCAGAAGTAGGCGTTGACGTAGTATTAGAGTGTACAGGTTTCTACTGCTCTAAGGAGAAATCTCAGGCACACATCAATGCAGGCGCTAAGAAGGTAGTTATCTCTGCTCCAGCAGGAAACGATCTTCCAACTATCGTATTTGGTGTAAACGAGAACGAATTAAAGGCAGAAGACGCAATTATCTCTGCAGCTTCCTGTACAACAAACTGCTTAGCTCCTATGGCTAAAGCATTAAATGACCTTGCTACAATCCAGTCCGGTATCATGAGCACAATTCATGCTTACACAGGCGATCAGATGATCCTTGACGGACCACACAGAAAAGGTGATTTAAGAAGAGCAAGAGCTGGCGCAGCTAACATTGTTCCTAACTCCACAGGCGCAGCTAAGGCTATCGGTCTTGTTATTCCAGAGTTAAACGGCAAGTTAATCGGTTCCGCTCAGCGTGTTCCGGTTACAACAGGTTCCACAACTATCTTAACAGCAGTTGTTAAGGGTACTGACGTAACAGTAGAGAGTATCAATGCAGCTATGAAGGCAGCAGCTTCTGAGTCTTATGGCTACAATGAGGATCCCATTGTTTCTTCCGACGTAATCGGTATGAAATATGGTTCTCTCTTTGATGCAACTCAGACATTGGTTGCTAAGATTGCCGATGATTTATATCAGGTACAGGTTGTTTCCTGGTATGACAACGAGAACTCTTACACAAGCCAGATGGTACGTACCATTAAGTACTTTGCTGAATTAAACTAATTAAGAGATCCAGGAAGGGTCCGGTCGCTATGGGCCGGGCCCTTTATTAAATATCATAGGGAATTTCTGCTTCATTTCCAATGATATTTATTCGCAATCCCAAAATTAAATATCAGAAAGGGGCACATGCTCATGTTAAACAAGAAAACAGTTGATGATTTAAACGGATTACAAGGGAAGAAAGTATTAGTAAGATGTGATTTTAACGTACCGTTAAAGGATGGAGTGATCCAGAACTACAACCGTATTGATGGTGCTATTCCAACTATTAAGAAATTATTGGATCAGGGTGCAAAGGTGATTCTCTGCTCCCATTTAGGCAAACCAAAGGGTGAGCCTGTACCTGAACTGAGCCTTGCTCCTGTTGCTCCTGCTTTAAGCGAGAGACTTGGAGTTGAAGTGAAGTTTGTTAATGATCCTAAGGTTACAGGACCAGAGACTCAGGAAGTTGCCGCTTCATTAAAGGATGGCGAAGTTTTACTCCTTCAGAATACCCGTTACAGAGTGGAAGAGACAAAGTACGGCAAAGATGAGAAGGCAGAAGGTTATGCGAAGGAATTAGCAGCTCTTAGCGATGGCATTTTCGTAAACGATGCATTTGGTACAGCTCACAGAGCTCACTGCTCTAATGTAGGTGTTACAAAATATACAACCACCAATGTAGTTGGATATTTAATGGAAAAAGAGATTAAGTTCTTAGGTCAGGCAGTTGAGAATCCAGTTCGTCCTTTTGTGGCTATTTTAGGCGGAGCTAAGGTTTCTGATAAGATCAATGTAATCAACAACCTTCTTGACAAGGTAGATACTCTGATTATCGGCGGCGGAATGGCTTATACATTTGCAAAAGCTCAGGGTCAGGAGATCGGTAATTCCTTATGTGAAGAGGATAAGCTTGACTATGCACTTGAGATGGTTAAGAAAGCAGAGGAGAAAGGTGTTAAATTATTACTTCCTGTTGACCATATTGAAGGCAAGGAATTCTCCAATGATACAGAGAGAAAAGTTGTGGAAGTTATCGATGCAGGCTGGTCAGGATTTGATATCGGACCTAAGTCAATCGAGCTTTATAAGGATGCTTTAAAGGGCGCTAAGACTGTTGTATGGAACGGACCTATGGGAGTATTTGAATTCTCCAACTTTGCAGAGGGTACCTTAGAGGTTTGCCGTGCAGTAGCTGAGCTTCAGGATGCAACAACTGTTATCGGCGGCGGAGATTCTGTAAATGCTGTTAAGAGACTTGGTTTTGCTGACAAGATGACACATATTTCCACAGGCGGCGGCGCTTCTCTTGAATTCCTTGAGGGTAAGGAACTGCCAGGTGTAGCAGCAGCTGATAACAAATAAAACATAAGATTATAATAGAGATGAGGGGAAACCAATATGTCCAGAAAGAAAATTATTGCCGGTAACTGGAAGATGAACATGACTCCTACTGAGGCTGTAGAATTAGTGAATACATTAAAGCCGCTGGTAGCCAATGATGAAGTAGATGTAGTATTCTGTGTTCCTGCTATTGATATTATTCCTGCTATGGAAGCAGCTAAGGGAAGCAATATTAACATTGGTGCAGAGAACATGTATTTTGAGGATAATGGTGCTTATACTGGCGAGATTTCTCCTGCTATGTTAAAGGATGCAGGTGTTAAATACGTAGTAATCGGCCATTCCGAGAGAAGAGAATATTTTGCAGAGACTGATGAGTCTGTAAACAAGAAAGTATTAAAGGCTCTTGAATACGGCATTACTCCTATTATCTGCTGTGGTGAGTCTCTGACTCAGAGAGAGCAGGGAATTACCATTGACTGGATTCGCCAGCAGATTAAGATTGCATTTTTAAATGTATCCGCAGCACAGGCAGCAACTACTGTCATTGCTTATGAGCCTATCTGGGCCATTGGAACTGGTAAGGTTGCTACTACTGAGCAGGCTCAGGAAGTATGCGGCGCAATCCGTGCATGTATCGCTGAGATTTATGATCAGGCAACTGCTGATGCAATCCGTATTCAGTACGGCGGTTCTGTATCTGCAGCAAGTGCGCCGGAGCTGTTTGCACAGCCTGATATTGACGGCGGCCTTGTTGGCGGTGCTTCTTTAAAACCAGACTTTGGCAAGATTGTTAATTACAAATAATTAAAAATATTTATAAAACCCATTTCATCACTGGCTCTGCAGCTGGCTGGAATGGGTTTTACTATTGACTTTTTGGGTTAAAAAGAGAATAATAAAGGGGAAGTATAAAAAATAAGATTGTCAATGGAGGAACAAATGAAGAGTGCTAAATTCCGGCATTTGGATAAAATAATTGCAAATGACATGGAAAAGATAAGAGAGGATTTATCAGGGCAGGAGCTGGCAACAGGTGCTTATTGCCAGGATTATGATACCTTTAAGATTATTTATCAGTTTGTAGAGCACAGACTCAGAAGAACCAGAGGACGTGCTTATATCATTTTGCTGACTTTGGCTGATGGCGAGGGGGATTTTCCAGACCTTCAGGAAAAAGATCAGTGGATGGAAACTTTAAAGGGATTGATTCAGAATTCACTGCGTTCCGGGGATATGTTTACCAGATATAGCAGGGATCAGTATCTTATTATGATTCTGGACCTTTCCGAAGAGGATGCCAAAGGCATTGTGGATAGAATTGCAGAAGCATTTTACAGCATATTGGGAGATGATAAAAATAGAGTGCTGCTTCATCATTGTTATCCTATGATGATTGAATAACAGAATTGATAAAAATTTATCATTCTTAAGTTGCAAGAACCATACAAATCATGTAGAATATAAAGTTGTGAGACTAAAATTACAATTATTTATAGAGAACTAAAAGACTAGAGGAGATTATATTATGAGCAAAAAACCAGTTGTATTAATGATACTTGATGGTTACGGATTAAATGATAATTGCGACCATAATGCAGTTTGTGAAGGCAAAACACCAGTGATGGATCAGCTGATGAGCCAGTGCCCATTTGTAAAAGGCAATGCCAGCGGTCTTGCAGTAGGCCTTCCCGACGGACAGATGGGTAACTCTGAGGTAGGCCATTTAAACATGGGTGCAGGACGTATTGTGTATCAGGAGCTGACAAGAATTACCAAGTCTATTAATGACGGCGATTTCTTCCAGGTGCCTGCATTTTTACAGGCAATAGAGAACTGCAAGAAGAACAACTCCGCTCTTCATATGTGGGGACTTGTTTCTGATGGCGGAGTTCACAGCCATATGACTCATATTTATGGCCTCTTAGAGTTAGCTAAGAAGAATGGCCTTGAGAAGGTTTACGTTCATTGCTTCTTAGACGGGCGTGATACACCACCTGCATCAGGTAAGGGATTTGTGGAAGCGCTGGAGGCTAAGATGAAGGAGATCGGTGTAGGTAAGGTGGCTTCGGTTATGGGCCGTTATTATGCTATGGATCGTGACAACCGCTGGGATCGTGTGGAAAGAGCTTATAATGCTTTGACAAAGGGAGAAGCTGCTGTGGCAGAGAGCGCTCCTGCAGGAATTCAGTCTTCTTATGATAAGGATATCAATGATGAGTTTGTTGAGCCATTTGTCGTGTTAGATGGCGGAAAGCCGGTTGCAACTGTTCAGGATAACGATTCTGTTATCTTCTTTAACTTCCGTCCTGACCGTGCCAGAGAGATTACCAGAGCATTTTGTGATGACGATTTTAAGGGATTTGCCAGAGAGAAACGCATTCCTTTGACCTA
Source organism: Hungatella sp. UBA5385 (assembly GCA_002409995.1). Taxonomy (GTDB): domain Bacteria; phylum Bacillota; class Clostridia; order Lachnospirales; family Lachnospiraceae; genus UBA5385. Next base: position 148,997 of record DHOR01000028.1, read on the forward strand.
TGTATGTTTTACAGATTATGATGATACCATTGGCAATAAGCTGGTTGCATTTAAGAAAGAGTCTATTACTAATACCTTCGGTCAGTTCCTTGCTGATCACAATATGACTCAGGCAAGAATTGCGGAAACAGAGAAGTATGCTCATGTTACATTTTTCTTCAATGGCGGTATAGAAGAGCCGAATAAGGGAGAGGACAGAATTCTGGTTCCTTCACCTAAGGTTGCTACTTATGATCTTCAGCCGGAGATGAGCGCTCCTGCTGTTTGTGATAAGCTGGTGGAGGCTATTAAATCCCATAAGTATGATGTGATTGTTGTTAACTTTGCAAATCCTGATATGGTAGGTCATACAGGTATTGAGTCTGCTGCTATTAAAGCCATTGAAACAGTTGATGAATGTGTTGGCAGAGCTGTAGATGCCATTAAGGAAGTGGATGGTGCTCTGTTTATTTGTGCTGACCATGGCAATGCAGAGCAGCTGATGGATTATGAGACAGGTGTACCATTTACGGCTCATACCACCAATCCGGTTCCATTTATCCTTGTAAATGCAGATCCTTCTTATAAACTGAGAGAGGGTGGCACTCTTGCAGATATTATACCGACTTTAATTGAGTTAATGGGCATGGAACAGCCGGTTGAGATGACTGGGAAGTCATTGTTGGTGAAATAGAGGCTTGATATATTATAGAAAAGTTATTAATATTGATTCAATTATAATTAAATAGTAATGACATAGAGGATTAAGAGGGGGGACAGTTGAGAAACTGTCCTCTTTTTATATTCATTTTATATTATAAGGGGTTATAAGGCGGTATAAGGCATTTTTCGAAGAATGCGTAAAATGAATAATAAAAGATACAACATAAGGCTGTCTCCAAAAACTGCCATATCGCTCTTTTCTCCTGAGGTATGATGTGGTATAATGTGGTTATAAAAAAATAATAGGAGGCATTATTATGTTAGATGAAAATGTTGCAAAGTTATTAAACGATCAAATTAATTATGAGTTTTATTCTGCTTATCTCTATCTTCATTTTGCCAATTTTTATAATGAAGCAGAGCTTAATGGATTTGGAAACTGGTATATGATTCAGGCTCAGGAGGAGAGGGATCATGCCATGCTCTATATCCAGTACTTACAGAATAATGGCGGAACTGTTGTACTGGAGGCAATTGGCAAGCCTGATCAGGAGCTGAAGAATTTTGAAGATCCTTTAAAGGCCGGTCTTGCACATGAAGAGTATGTAACTGCACTGATTAATAATATTTATCATGCCGCATATGAAGTAAAGGATTTTAGGACTATGCAGTTTCTGGACTGGTTTGTGAAGGAACAGGGAGAAGAGGAGAGGAATGCTGATAATCTGGTGAAGAGATTTGATTTGTTCGGCCGCGATCCTAAGGGACTTTATATGTTGGATTCTGAACTGGCAGCCAGAGTGTATGCTGCACCTTCTTTGGTATTGTAGAGTTTTTTTACCTGAGGGGGTCGACCCTTTTTGAAAAGGGTCGA
>DHOR01000028.1:150703-155458 GCA_002409995.1 Hungatella sp. UBA5385
AGGGTCGAACCCCTTAAGTAAATCCTTTGACAAGTACACAAAAGAAACATATACTGGAAATGCAAGGGTTTCTAAACAACTCCCTTAGCGATAAAAGGAAAGATGAATATGAAAAAACCACTGATTATTCAAACGGATTTTGGAACAGCAGACGGAGCTGTCTGCGCAATGTATGGAGTTGCCTATGGTGTGGCGCCTGATCTTCATATCACCGATTTAACTCATGATATTCCTCAGTATGATATCTGGGAAGCTTCTTATCGGTTGATTCAGACGGTTACATACTGGCCGGAGGGCTCTGTATTTGTCAGTGTGGTGGACCCGGGAGTGGGCTCTACCAGAAGAAGCATTGTGGCTAAAACCGCGACCGGGCAGTATATTGTAACCCCGGATAATGGCACTTTGACCCATGTGAAACGCATGTGTGGAATTACAGAGGCCAGGGTAATCGATGAAGAAGTAAACCGCCTTCCAGGATCAGCAGAGAGTTACACCTTCCATGGACGTGATATCTACGCTTATACAGGAGCAAGGCTGGCAGCAGGCGCTATTACATTTGAAGGCGTTGGACCAGAGGTGGAACCTGAAAGTGTTATTGAGCTCCCTGTTGTGGAAGCAGCATTTGAAAAAGATCATGTAAGCGGAACCATTGATGTGTTGGATGTGAGATTCGGAAGCCTGTGGACCAATATTTCCAGAGAATTGTTTATGAAGCTGGGAGTAAAGCATGGGGACAGAGTTGAGATAAGCATTGCCAATGAAACCAGAACTCTCTATAAGAACATTTTGGTTTATGCCAAAAGCTTTGCAGATGTTTATGTTGGTGAGCCGCTGGTATATGTGAACAGTCTGGATTGTATGGCTGTTGCTATTAATCAGGGAAGCTTTGCCAAGGCGTATAATATTGGGACAGGCAACAAGTGGGAGATTACCATGAGAAAAGCTCCCAGAATCATTTATGAAGATTGATAATATAACTTAAGATGGAAAGGTGCTGTGAAACAGGGGTGTTTCATTGTGCCTTTTCTATTTATCTGCGGTACAGGAAAGCGGTTGACAAACAGCTTAGCTCTGTACTAGAATTAACTTGTTGAACAAGTTGCTGAGAACGGATTATAAAATTATAGATGGGAGGTTTTCATGGTTATTCAGTGTACTGAAAAGGAAGAAAGGATTCTTCTGGACTATTTGAAGCAAGAGGCTGTTTACCACACATTCCTTCTGGCAGATATTGCTAATTTTGGTTTTGACCATGAGTTTCAGACTGTTTATGGGGACATTCGGGATGATCAGGTGTATGGAGTTTATCTAAAGTTCTATGGCAATCTTATTGTGGCAGGCAGGGCTGAGGACATAGATGAAGGATTCCTTCAGAAGCTGTTTGAAAGCTGGAAGCCTGATGTTGTTATGGGGAAAGAGGCAGTTGTTAACAGGATTTTTAAGCTTCTTCCGGATTATACAGCCAGCAGCAAGGGGCTTTATGCTTTAGAACAGGATTTGTCCGGGTGGAAAGAGAAGAATTATACACTTCCGGAAGGTGTTGAATTAATAAAGGGACAGCCGGGTGATGAACATAGAATTCATAGTTTTCTGATGGAAATACCGGAGATCAGAGCCATGTACACTTCGAAAGAGATGATCGGGGACAGGCTTAGGAATGGGGACGGAACCCATTTGTTTCTGGTTAGAGAAGGCAAAATCATTGCTCATGTTAACAGTGCTGCAAAAAGTCCTTATTATGTAATGATAGGCGGAGTTGCAGTTTGTGAAGAAGAGAGAGGGCAGCATTTGTCTGCAATTCTTATAGAAAAGCTGTGCAGAGAGATTTTGGAAGAAGGAAGAAAACCCTGCTGTTTCAGTGACAGAGGGGAAGAACATAATATATTTGTTCAGATGGGTTTTGAGAAGGCTGGTTTTTGGGGAACTCTTACGAAGCCGGAAGAAGAAAAGAAACCATTAGCGGATAATAAGCTTCCATCTTATATCTGGATTTATAACCGCTTGTATCAGGATATTATAGACGGTGTATATGAAAAAGACAGCCTGCTGCCAAGTGAGACGGTGATGGCAGCCGATTATAAAGTCAGCAGAAACACCTTGCGTCAGGCTTTGGCAATTCTCTGTCAGGATGGTTATATATATAAAAGACAGGGTAAGGGAACCTTTGTATCCTATGACAGCGGGAAGAAGGAGAGACATAATATCTGTAATTTCCTCAGAGAATGCAGCAAGGAGCCTGTGAGTAATGTAATTATGGATTATAATCTGGGACTTCCTACCAATATTGCCAAACGCAAGCTGGAGCTTTCGGAAGGTGAGGAAGTAATTGCAAGCAATAATGTTTACCGGGGAGAAGATGGCCCCATAGGCCAGTCATTTTTGCAGATTCCCATGAAACAGCTGGAGCAGGCAGGGATAGAGCCTGTTGAGACAGAGGAAGATAAGCTTCTTGATTTTATGGAACATGGAATTTATAAACGGGCAGTCAGTGCAGCTATGACCATTCAGGTTATGGAAGCTGATGAACAGGTGATTCCCTATTTAGAAGTTTCAGAGGGAATGATACTCCTTCATATAGAACAGCTGTTATATAGTTCAGGCGGGAGCCCCATTGCCCGTATCAAATATTACTTTATTCCTGACAAATATCAGGTTGACTGCCTGCTTAAGGCATAGGTAAGGAGGAATACATGGATACGATGAAAAAACCGATTATTCAGTTTGATTCTTTTCAGTTCCACTACTTCAGTCAGGCGGAACCCACTCTTTATGATATTAATCTGACGATTAACGAAGGGGAGAAGGTGCTGATTGTAGGTCCCAGCGGCAGCGGGAAAAGCACACTGGGTAACTGTTTAAATGGACTGATTCCTTTTGCATACAAAGGAGAGATTGAAGGAAGCTTAAAGGTTAAGGGAAAAGAAACCCGTGATATGAATATTTTTGAGCTGTCCAAGATGGTTGGAACTGTGCTTCAGGATACAGATGGTCAGTTTATCGGGCTGACAGTAGGGGAAGATATTGCCTTTGCACTGGAGAATGATTGTGTAGATCAGGGCATTATGAAATCAACTGTTCAGAAAGTGGCTGATATGGTGGATATGGGCCAGCTTCTGAAATCTTCACCTTTTGAGCTGTCAGGTGGTCAGAAGCAGAGAGTTTCATTTGCAGGGGTTATGGTTGATGATGTGGATATTCTGCTATTTGATGAACCTCTTGCCAATTTAGACCCTGCTACAGGTAAGACTGCCATTGATTTAATTGATCAGGTCTGGAGAAAGATGAATAAGACTGTGATCATTATTGAACACAGGCTGGAGGACGTTTTATACAGAGATGTAGACCGGATTATTGTAGTTGGTGACGGCAGAATTCAGGCAGATATGACTCCTGATGACTTGATTGCAGCTAATATTTTACCGGATTTTGGCATCAGGGAGCCTCTGTATGCAACTGCTTTAAGATATGCAGGAGTGAAGGTAACTTCGGAGATGCGGCCTGGACGTATGGAGACCCTTCGCATTGACCTTGTTAAGGAGGCGGTGAACACCTGGGCCAAAAGCAGAGTGCCGGAGCATCATGGTAATGACAGACCGGATATTCTTGCAGCGGAGAATTTAAGCTTTCAGTATACTAAAAAACGGAAGATTCTCCAGAATATTAATTTTAATATCAAAGAAGGGGAAATGGTCAGCATTGTAGGTACAAACGGTGCAGGCAAAAGCACACTGGCTAAGGTGATCTGCGGCTTTGTTACTGAGGATGAGGGCAGAATTCTCTTTGAAGGAGAGGATTTAAAGGGAAAGACAATTAAGGAGCGTTCACATCTGATTGGATTTGTCATGCAGAACCCCAATCAGATGATCTGTAAGCCTATGATCTATGATGAGGTGGCTCTTGGGCTTCACATCAGGGGAATGGCGGAAGATGAGATTGAAAAACGGGTGGACCGTGCCCTTAAAATCTGCGGTCTTGCTCCTTTTAAGAAATGGCCTATTTCAGCGCTGAGCTTTGGACAGAAGAAACGTGTAACCATCGCTTCCATTCTGGCGCTTGATCCTAAAATCCTAATATTGGACGAGCCTACAGCAGGTCAGGACTACCACCATTATACAGAGATCATGGAATTTTTAAGGAGTCTTAACAGTCAGGGGGTAACCATTCTTATGATTACCCATGATATGCATTTGATGCTGGAATATACTCCTCATGCCATTGTTTTGGCAGGAGGTCAGAAGATTGGAGATGCAACTGCAGCAGATATTTTAACCGATGTGGAAATCACGGAGAAAGCCAATTTAAAGATCACATCTCTCTATGAACTGGCTGTTAAATGTGAGGTGGAGGAACCCCATAGCTTTGTACAGAATTTCATTGACTATGAAAGGGGGCAGAGAAAAGCATGAAAGCCAAGCTGTTTGACTATATAGACAGGGATAATTTTATCTATAATTTATCTGGACTTACGAAAATAGTCTGTTTCATAGGAATGACCTTTGCTGTTATGTTTTCCTATGACATCCGATTTATATTGTTTGTTATGGCGTTGTCTGTTGTGTTTTTTGCCATGTCAGGAATTCAGTTTAAACAGATTAAGCTGATGGCGATATATGTAATTCTCTTTCTGACTACGAATTTCATACTTACCTTTATCTTCAGTCCGCAGTATGGAGTGGAGATTTATGGGACAAAACATGAGATTTTCACCATTGCAGGCAGATATGTTGTGACACAGGAGCAGCTGCTGTATCAGGT
>DHOR01000028.1:155642-155824 GCA_002409995.1 Hungatella sp. UBA5385
AAGGTTGCAAAATATGCATCAGTGGTGCCTCTTGGTATGATTTTTTTACTTACGACCAATCCCAGTGAATTTGCCGCTTCCTTAAACAGAGTAGGCTGTAATTATAAGGCAGCTTATGCCCTGTCTCTCACACTTCGGTATTTCCCCGATGTTATCAGGGATTATCAGGATATAGCACTGGC
>DHOR01000016.1:0-17600 GCA_002409995.1 Hungatella sp. UBA5385
ACTTAGAAAATTTGAAAGTGCTGGTGTTATTGAATCCAGATCTTCAGGTATGAAGGGTACTTACATCAAGGTTCTTAATGATGTGGTATTTGATGAGTTAAAGACAATTAAGGCAGGTGGCAAGAGCGCCCAGAGCCACAGAGAATCAAAAGAGGCATAAAATTTAAATCACATAATAGAAACAGGAGCGCAGTTGCAGCTCCTGTTTCTGCCGTATTTTGGCATTGGGTAAAATAACAAAATTAGCTCTTGCATAGTAATTAAAATTATGCTATACTAGCAAAGCTTATTATAAATCACGTTTGCGGATTCTGAAGGAAGGTGCCTGTATCAGGTCTCCTTGGAAGCATAAGAAGCAAACGGAAGTAAAAAACCAAATGGAGGTAATAACATGAGCGTTATTTCTATGAAGCAGCTGTTAGAAGCTGGTGTACATTTTGGTCACCAGACAAGAAGATGGAACCCTAAGATGGCTCCATACATCTACACAGAGAGAAACGGCATCTACATCATTGACTTACAGAAGTCAGTAGGAAAGGTAGATGAGGCTTACAATGCAGTATCTGATATTGCAGCAGAAGGCGGCAAGATCCTTTTTGTAGGTACTAAGAAGCAGGCACAGGATGCTATTAAGACAGAAGCAGAGCGTTGCGGCATGTACTACGTTAACGAGAGATGGTTAGGCGGTATGCTGACAAACTTTAAGACAATCCAGTCCAGAATCGGAAGATTAAAGCAGATTGAGACTATGTCTGAAGATGGAACCTTCGATGTACTTCCTAAGAAGGAAGTAATCGCTCTTAAGAAAGAGTGGGAGAAGTTAGAGAAGAACCTTGGCGGAATTAAAGATATGAAGAAGATTCCAGATGCAATCTTCGTTGTAGATCCTAAGAAGGAGAGAATCTGTATTCAGGAAGCTCATACTTTAGGAATTCCGTTAATCGGTATCGCTGATACAAACTGTGATCCGGAAGAGCTTGATTATGTAATCCCGGGTAATGATGATGCGATCAGAGCCGTTAAGTTAATCGTTTCTAAGATGGCAGACGCAGTTATCGAAGCTAACCAGGGCGAGGCAGTAGCTGAAGAAGCAGAAGCAGCTCAGGAAACAGAAGAGACTGTAGAGGCTTAATTAATTCAGACATTAGAATGCTTCGGCCTGCTGTAGTAAGCGGGTTGAAGCATTTTCTGTTTTTTGTTTCAGACGATTTGTTTAATGAAAATATCGAAACTTCGAAAGAATAGATGGAGGGAAATAAAATGGCAGCAGTTACAGCTGGTATGGTAAAAGAATTAAGAGAATTAACCGGTGCAGGTATGATGGATTGTAAGAAGGCTCTTTCAGAGACTGATGGTGATATGGACAAGGCAGTAGAGTTCTTAAGAGAAAAAGGACTGGCAGCCAGCACTAAGAAGGCAGGAAGAATTGCAGCAGAAGGTATGGTTGCAGGTCTTGTAAGCGCTGACAGCAAATCTGCAGTACTTGTTGAAGTTAACAGTGAGACAGACTTCGTAGCTAAGAATGCTCAGTTCCAGGAGTATGTTGCAGATGTAGCAGAGCAGGCAATTGCTTCTTCAAGCACAGACATGGAAGGATTTATGGCAGAAGCATGGGCTAAGGATACTTCCTTAACCGTTGCAGAGAAGTTATCCAGCATGATCTCAGTTATTGGCGAGAACATGAATATCAGAAGATTTGAGAAGATTGCTACTGACGGTGTTGTGATTGACTATATCCACGGCGGCGGAAGAATCGGCGTTTTAGTAGAGGCTGAAGCTGAAGTTGTTAACGATACAGTAAAAGAAGCTTTAAGAAACCTTGCAATGCAGATTGCAGCTTTAACACCAAAGTATGTAAAGAGAGATGAGATTCCTCAGGAATTCATCGATCATGAAACAGAGATTTTAAAGGTTCAGGCTAAGAATGAAAATCCGGACAAGCCTGATGCAATTATTGAGAAGATGATCATTGGCCGTTTAAACAAGGAGTTAAAGGAATTCTGTCTCCTTGATCAGGCATATGTAAAAGATGGTGATTTAACAGTTGCTAAGTATTTAGAGCAGGTCTCCAAGGAAGTTGGCGGTAAGGTAGAAGTGAAGAGGTTCGTTCGTTTTGAAACCGGCGAAGGTCTTGAGAAAAAAGAAGAAAACTTCGCAGAAGAAGTTGCAAGACAGATGCAGTAATATTTCAAAAGAGGATTCAGGGGGGAATCCCATGGGCATCCATGGGATTTTTCCATAGATCCAGTGTCCGTTTGCCGTTGACATATGTTTCCAGACGAGCGGACATGGAACATTCCGCTTCTAATTTTCCAGGAAAGTGATACTGCTTTTTTTGCTTTCAGGGAAGGAAGCTACCTAAAAAACAAAGGAGTTGAGACAATGGCTAAGTATATAGTTAAACGAATTATTATGGCTCTTATAACCATTTTTGCCGTTGCAACGGTTACATTCTTTGTCATGAATATGGTACCAGGTGGTCCGTTTATGTCAGAGAAGGCTATAAGTCCCCAGGCGCAAGCCGCTTTAAATGAAAAATATGGTTTGGATAAGCCTTTAAGTGAACAGTATGTTACCTACATGAAGGATCTGCTTCACGGCGATCTGGGATTAAGTGTAAAACAGCGTGGCCGTACTGTTAATATGATTATTGCAACCAAATTCCCTGTATCTGCAAGGGTTGGCGGAATGGCTATTTTAGCCGCAGTTTTAATTGGTGTTCCTTTAGGCAGTATTGCCGCATTTAAGAGGGGAACATTGGTGGATAATATTATTATTGTATTCAGTACATGCGGAATTGCAGTACCAAGCTTTGTGGTCTGTACCATTCTCATGTATGTGCTCAGTCTGAAGCTGGGACTTTTGCCCACCTATGGTCTGGGATCGTGGAAGAACTATATTATGCCGGTTATGGCGCTGTCGCTTTATCCTGCTTCTTATATTTCCCGTCTGATGCGTTCCTCTATGCTGGATGTTATGGGACAGGATTATATGAGAACAGCACGTGCCAAAGGTTTGTCCCAGACAGTAAGTATTTTTAAGCATGCTCTTCGTAATGCGATTCTTCCGGTTGTTACATATTTAGGGCCGCTTCTTGCCTATACAGTAACAGGAAGTTTTATTGTTGAGAAGATTTTTACCATTCCAGGGTTGGGTTCCGAATTTATCGGTTCCATTACCGGCCGTGATTATCCGTTGATTATGGGAACAACTATTTTCCTTGCAGCTTTAATGGTTGCTATGAATGTGATTGTTGACGTGGCTTACAAATTTATTGATCCACGTATTAATCTTAAATAAGAGAGGAGAGAGAAGATGTCAAAGAATAAATTATCATTACAGCTTAATACAGACGACTTTCTCCTTGCAAGTGATGAGGAAAAACAGAGTCTGACAGTTATGCGTACCAGCGTAGGTTTCTGGAAGGATGGAATAAGAAGACTGAAGAAGAATAAGATTGCCATGATCAGTCTTGTAGTCATTCTTATTGTCTTTATTTTATCCTTTTTAGTGCCGCAGTTTTATCCATACAGATATGAACAGCAGATCAGAGGAAGCGAGAACCTTGCTCCCATGCAGTATTCCGCCAAAGAATTAGAATTAAAAGAAACAGGAGAGAGCGTATTTCCTCATATTTTAGGTACTGATAATCTGGGTCGTGATTATGCAGTCCGTGTTATGATGGGAAGCCGTGTTTCCCTGACTGTAGGTCTTGTAGCTTCCTGTATTATTTTGCTGATTGGGTCGATATATGGCTCCGTTGCAGGTTTCTTCGGCGGCTGGGTCGATATGATTATGATGCGTATTGTGGATATGATCTATACGGTGCCGGATATTCTGATTATTGTCCTGCTGTCCGTTGCATTTGACCAGCCTCTTAAGGCTTTGGCCCAAAGGCCGGGATTCCAATGGATTCAGGTGATTGGTGTTAACTTAATCAGTATTTTCGTGGTGTTCGCACTGCTTTACTGGGTAGGAATGGCTCGTATTGTCCGCAGCCAGATTCTGATCTTAAAGGAACAGGAGTATGTAACAGCAGCAAGAGCTCTTGGCGCTTCCAGTGCCCATATTATTAAGAAGCATCTGCTGACTAACTGTATCGGTACTCTGATTGTAACCACAACACTTCAGATTCCATCTTCTATATTTACAGAGAGCTTCTTAAGTTTCCTCGGCCTTGGTGTTGCGGCACCTATGCCTTCTCTTGGAAGCCTTGCCAGTGCTGCACTGAATGGTATGCAGAGCTATCCTCACCGTTTATTTGCACCTGCACTTGCTATTTCAATTATTATTTTGTCATTTAACCTATTAGGCGATGGCCTTCGTGATGCATTTGATCCGAAACTAAAATCTTAAGGAGGAGAGAGACGATGAGTGAATATTTAGTTAATATAAAAAATGAACGCCTTTCTTTCTTTACTCCTGCCGGAGAGGTTAAGGCGCTTAATGATGTTTCCCTTCATTTGAGAGAGGGAGAAGTACTTGGTATTGTTGGTGAATCAGGTTCTGGTAAGTCTGTAACAGCTTACAGCCTTATGGGCCTCACTGCATATCCAGGTCGTTTAATTGGTGGTAATCTGGAATTTAACGGTCATGAGATTGAGAAAATGACTGAAAAAGAAATGAGAAAGATTCGTGGTAACGAAATCTCCATCATCTTCCAGGACCCAATGACCAGTTTAAATCCGGTTTATACCATTGGAAATCAGATCCGTGAAGTAATTATGTTACATACGGATAAGAATAGTAAACAGGCCAATGAGAGAGCAAAAGAGCTTCTGAATCTTGTAGGTATCAATGAGCCTGAGAAACGTTTGAAGCAGTATCCTCATGAATTATCAGGAGGTATGCGTCAGCGTGTTATGATTGCCATTGCTCTTGCATGTGAACCAAAGCTTTTGATTGCAGATGAGCCTACGACGGCTCTTGATGTAACCATACAGGCTCAGATTTTAGAGCTTATGATGGAACTGAAGGAAAAGCTAGGAATGGCAATTATTATGATCACCCATGACCTGGGTGTTGTAGCTAATATGTGTGACAGAATAGCTGTTATGTATGCAGGAAAAGTGGTGGAATACGGATCAACGGATGATATTTTCTATAATCCTTCCCATGAATATACTAAGGGACTCATCCGCAGCATTCCCAAGCTGACAGAAAAAGAGCACAGCAAGCTGGTTCCTATTGAAGGAAGCCCGGTAGATATGCTAAATCCTCCTGCAGGCTGCCCATTTGCACCCAGATGTACTTCCTGTATGAAGATCTGTCTGCGTGAAATGCCGCCATATACAGATGTGACCGATATACATTACAGTGCCTGCTGGCTTCTTCAGAAAAAGGAGTTCGAACAAGAACAGGCACAGAAGGGAGATGCATGATGGAACATAAAAATCTTGTAGAAGTCCAGAATTTAAAGCAGTATTTCCCTGTTGCCGGAAGTAAGTTATTTGAGAAAAAGGTAGTTAAGGCAGTTGATAATGTATCTTTCGGTATTAAAAAGGGTGAGACTCTCGGACTTGTAGGAGAGTCTGGCTGCGGTAAAACAACCACAGGCCGTACCTTACTGCGCTTATATGAACCAACAGACGGTAAAATATTCTACGATGGTGAGGATATCACCAAAGTGAATATGCTTCCTTATCGTCGTAAAATGCAGATTGTATTCCAGGACCCTTACGCAAGTCTGGACCCTCGTATGACTGTAGGAGATATTGTAGGAGAAGCCATTGATATTCATAAACTGGCTTCCAGCAGAAGTGACAGACAGGACCGGATTATCTCCGTTCTCTCCACTGTTGGGCTGAATTCAGAGCATGCCAACCGCTATCCTCATGAATTCTCAGGCGGACAGCGTCAGCGTGTAGGTATTGCACGTGCTCTTGCAGTTGATCCTGAGTTTATTGTATGTGATGAGCCAGTTTCTGCTCTTGACGTATCTATTCAGGCACAGGTTGTCAACATGTTTGAGCAGCTTCAGGAAGAGCTGGGCTTAACTTATCTGTTTATAGCCCATGATTTATCCATTGTAAAGCATATTTCCAACAGAATTGGAGTTATGTATTTAGGAAAACTTGTGGAACTGGCTGACAGCTATGAGCTGACCTTCCACAGCGTTCACCCCTATACCAAGAGCCTGATCTCTGCAATTCCTGTTGCAGATCCTAAAATAAGCCGTGCCTCTAAGAGAATTGTGCTGGAAGGTGATGTACCAAGCCCGGTAAATCCGCCATCTGGCTGCAGATTCCGTACACGATGCGCTTATGCTGATGAGCTTTGTGCTGCAGAAGAACCGGAGTGGAGAGAAGTGTCCACAGGCCATTTTGCTGCATGTCATCATTTAGATAAGGTGAATTAATTTAATAATATACCATTGCTATTTTTGGTGAAATATGGTATGCTATAGAACAAATCAGCACAGTAGTATAGTAAAGTATTACTGTGCTGATTCTATAAAATTCTAAGAGGAGGAATTAATATGAAAAAGATGGCACTTGTTTTAGCTGCTGTTATGACTTCAGGTATGATTCTTACTGCCTGTGGTGGCGGCGCTAAAACTGAACCAACAACAACTGCTGGAGCAGAGACAACTGCAGCAGCTGGTTCTGAAGCAGCTGGTACAGAAGAAACAACAGCACCGGCAGAAGGAGGGGGCGCAGGACTAGATCTGGCTGTACAGGTAGGACCTGATCCAGAGACAATTGACCCCGCATTAAACAGTGCAGTTGACGGAGCAAACATTATCGTTCATGCTTTTGAGACTCTTTTAACTGTAGATTCTGAGAGTAAGATCGTTCCAGGTCAGGCTGAATCATTTGAAGTATCTGATGACGGACTTACATATACATTCCATCTTCGTGATGGTTTGAAGTGGAGTGATGGCACACCACTTACAGCTAATGATTTTGTATATTCATGGAAGAGACTTGCAGATCCTGAGACAGCAGCTCCATATGCAGCTGATATGCTTGGCTACGTAAAGGGTTATGAGGAGGCAGCTGCAGGCAATATTGATGCACTTGGTGTTACTGCACCAGATGACAAGACTTTCGTAGTAGAATTATCTGTACCATGCGTATACTTTGACAAGCTTTCAACACATGCTTCCATGGTTCCTTTACAGCAGGCTACTATTGATGCTAATGGTGAGCAGTGGACTCTGACACCAGAGACATATATCAGCAACGGTCCTTTAAAGATGATCGAGTGGGTACCAGGTTCTCATGTTACATTTGCTAAGAATGAGAATTACTGGCAGGCAGATAAGGTTACATTAAACACACTGAAGTTTGTTCTTATGGAAGATTCCAATGCTTCTTACAGTGCATACCAGACAGGTGAAGTTTCCATGATTAAGGATGTTCCTACAGAAGAAGTTCCAAGCTTAAGAGGAAGCGAAGATTTCCATGTAGAGCCTATTATGGGTACTTACTATGTAAGCTTTATGACACAAAAGGCACCATTTGATAATGCTGACGTTCGTATGGCTTTAAGCCTTGCAGTTGATCGTGATTATGTTGCTAATACAGTAATGCAGGGAACTTATTCCCCAGCTACTAACTTTGTTGGCCCAGGTCTTTCCGATGCAGAGCCAGGTTCTAAGTATGATGAAGTAACACGTAAGAACAATGGCGGTGACTTCTTTGACACAGCTAATCACGAAGCTGATGTAGCTAAGGCTAAGGAATTACTTGCTAAAGCCGGATATCCGGATGGCGAAGGATTCCCAACTATTGAATATATGTCCAACGATGCAGGTTATCACAAAGTTCTGGCTGAGTACTTACAGAGCTGCTGGAAAGAGACACTTGGCATCAACATGGATATTAAGATTGTTGAGTGGTCTACATTTACACCAACCCGTCGTGCAGGTGACTACCAGATCGCACGTAATGGCTGGGTATATGACTATGATGATCCTTCCAACATGCTGAACTTAATGATTTCTACCAGCGGTAACAACGATGGTAAATATAATAACCCAGAGGTAGATGCGCTTTTAGACAAGGCTAACTCTACAGCAGACGTAGCAGAGCACTATCAGCTTCTTCACGAAGCAGAGAACATGATTCTTGAAGATGCAGCGATTGCACCAATTGCTTACTACAACGATTTCTGGCTTCAGGATCCTGACTTAAAGGGATCATGGCATTCACCATATGGCTACTGGTACTTCCAGTATGCTACAATGGAATAATCAGCCCATGTAAATAATGAGAGCTGTCCGAAAGATAATATCTTTTGGGCAGCTCTCTTTTTGGCTGAATCCATGTTTTAAATCTATGTTTCAGGAAATGAGAGGGAAAACTTCCTCTTTCCAATGGGTCAAAAATATGCTATAATCATTCGTGACAATACAAAAGCACAGGAGAATTGATAAGATGAATCCAAGACGTGTATTATTAAAATTAAGTGGTGAAGCACTTGCCGGTCCAAATAAGACGGGATATGATGAAGAGACTGTTAAGGAAGTGGCACGGCAGGTTAAGATATCTGTAGATGCAGGTGTGGAAGTAGGAATCATAATCGGTGGAGGAAACTTCTGGCGGGGCAGGACAAGTAATGCCATTGACAGAACCAAGGCAGATCAGATCGGTATGCTGGCTACTGTTATGAACTGTATCTATGTATCTGAGATATTCCGTAATGCAGGGATGAACACTCAGATATTAACACCTTTTGAATGTGGTTCC
Organism: Hungatella sp. UBA5385; assembly: GCA_002409995.1. GTDB lineage: Bacteria > Bacillota > Clostridia > Lachnospirales > Lachnospiraceae > UBA5385. Next base: position 8,694 of record DHOR01000016.1, read on the forward strand.
ATGACGAAGATATTTTCCAAGGACAGAGCCAACAAGTATTTTAAGCGTGGTATGGTAGTGTTCTTTGCAGGTGGTATAGGACACCCGTATTTCTCCACGGATACAGGAATTGCACTTCGTGCCATTGAGATGGAAGCGGACTGCATACTGCTGGCTAAGTCTATTGATGGTGTATATGACAGTGATCCCAAACTGAATCCGGAAGCTAAGAAGTATGATGAGATTACCATTCAGGAAGTGATTGATAAGCAACTGGGAGTCATTGACCTTACCGCTTCCATTATGTGTATGGAGAACAAAATGCCATTGGCAGTTTTTAGTTTAAATGAGAAAGACAGCATTGCCAATGCAATGCAGGGAAAAATAAACGGTACAATAGTGACCGCGTAAAATCAGGAGGATGTAAGATATGCAGGAGAGTTTACAGGTATACGAAGAGAAGATGAATAAAACACTGGAATCACTGGAGCGTGATTACAATACAATCCGTGCTGGTCGTGCTAATCCCCGTGTTCTTGACAGGATCAGAGTGAATTATTACGGAACACTTACTCCTATTCAGCAGGTAGGCAATGTTTCTATACCTGAAGCACGTATGATTCTGATTCAGCCATGGGAGAAGAGCCTGTTAAAAGATATTGAGAGAGCGATTCTCACCTCTGACTTAGGCATTAATCCTACCAATGATGGTAATTCGATTCGTCTTGTTTTTCCAGAGCTGACAGAGGAGCGAAGAAAAGAATTAGTTAAAGATGTTAAGAAAAAAGGAGAAGCAGCCAAGGTTGCTATTCGTAATATCCGTCGTGATGCCAATGATTTCTTTAAAAAGCAGTTTAAGGCAGATGAGATATCTGAGGATGATTTAAAGGATTACGAAGATGGAGTACAGAAATTAACGGATAAGATGGTTGAACAGGTTGACAAAGCTGTTGAGGCAAAGTCTAAGGATCTTCTTACTGTATAAAATTAAACAGGGGCAGGCATTATGCCTGTCCTGTTTGTTATGTGTATTTAGGAGAAATTATGGAAAAAGAAATTACGATTACTGAGAATATGATAATTCCCGATCATGTGGCGATTATTTTAGATGGCAATGGAAGATGGGCGAAAAAACGCGGACTTCCAAGAAGCTTAGGCCATAAGGAAGGCTGTGTTGTAGTAGAGAGAACCGTAGAGGATGCTGCCCGTATGGGGATTAAGTATTTAACAGTCTACGGATTTTCCACAGAGAACTGGAAGCGCTCCATGGATGAAGTGGGAGCGTTAATGCAGTTGTTCCGTTATTATATGGTAAGACTATTAAAGGTTGCAAAAGCTAACAACGTGCGGGTTCGTATGATTGGAGAACGGAGCCGGTTTGATCAGGATATTATTGACGGAATTAATAAGCTGGAGGATCAGACTAAGGATAACACAGGGCTTACCTTTGTGATTGCAGTGAATTATGGGGGCAGAGATGAGATTGTACGCTCTGTACAGAAGATTATGAAGGATACAGAAGAAGGTAAGATCACTTCTGATGAGATGACAGAAGCTATGTTTACCTCTTATCTTGATACAGCAGCAATTCCGGATCCGGATCTTCTAATCCGCACAAGCGGGGAATTGCGTCTTTCCAACTATCTGTTGTGGCAGCTTGCCTATACAGAGCTTTATGTTACCGACTGCCTTTGGCCTGATTTCAATAAAGAAGAATTGAAAAAAGCTATTGTAGCGTACAATAGTAGGGAACGAAGATTTGGAGGAGTGAAGTAATCAACAACCCATAAGGAGGAATCGCCATGTTTACAACCAGACTCATCAGCGGTATTATCCTTGTTTTAATATCACTGGTTACTGTCAGCAGAGGAGGTCTGCTCCTTTTTGCTGCAACGGTTGCTATATCTATAATCGGAGTGTTTGAGTTTTACCGGGTGATGAATGTACAGAAGAATATTCTTGGATATGCAGGGTATGTGATGGTTCTTGTTTATTATGGCCTTCTCTGGTTTAAAGATGAACAGTATACCATGCTGATGTCCATTGCTTTTTTAATGATACTGATGACAATTTATGTATTTACTTTTCCAAAGTTTAAAACCAATGAGATTATGAGCGCGTTTTTTGGCTTCTTCTATGTAGCTGTAATGCTTTCTTATCTCTACCAGGTTCGTATGATGGCTGATGGAAGATATCTTGTATGGCTGATCTTTTTAAGTTCCTGGGGTTGTGATACCTGTGCTTATTGTGTAGGCACACTTTTAGGGAAACATAAGCTGGCACCTGTTTTAAGCCCTAAGAAATCCATAGAGGGAGCAATTGGCGGTGCCGCAGGAGCTGCTCTTCTTGGTTTTATTTATGCAGTGATATTTGGAGGTTATATGACAGATGTGACCAATCCTCTGGTGGCATGTACTTTTGCCTGCGCTATTGCAGCAGTCATATCCCAGATTGGTGATTTGGCTGCTTCAGCTATTAAGAGGAATCATTCTGTAAAAGATTATGGTCATTTAATACCCGGTCATGGAGGAATTTTAGACCGGTTTGACAGCATGCTTTTTACAGCACCGGCGATTTATTTTGCGGTAACATTTTTAAGCTGATGAAAAGCTGACGACAAAGGAGCAAAAGATACAATGAAGAAAATAGCGATTCTGGGATCCACAGGCTCCATAGGAACCCAGACTTTAGACATAGTGAGAACTCAAAAAGATATTAAGGTAACAGCTCTTGCTGCAGGTTCCAATATTGTTTTGCTGGAACAGCAGATCAGGGAATTTGCTCCAAAGCTGGTTTGTGTATGGGATCAGGAGAAGGCAAAGGAACTGGCTCTGGCAGTGAAGGATTTGAATGTTAAGGTAGTTACCGGAATTGATGGACTGCTGGAGGCTGCAACAGAGCCTGAAGCAGAGATTGTAGTCACTGCAATTGTTGGAATGATCGGTATTCAGCCGACTATAGCTGCTATGAAAGCGGGCAAAGACATTGCACTGGCCAATAAAGAGACACTTGTGACTGCAGGTCATATTATTATGCCTCTTGCTGAAGAGCTGGGAGTGAAGATTCTTCCTGTAGACAGTGAGCACAGTGCTATATTCCAGTGTTTAAACGGAGAAAATGGAAAACAGATTCATAAGCTGCTTCTAACTGCATCAGGCGGTCCCTTTCGTGGTAAGACAAGAGAGGAGCTTTCTAATGTAGAAGTAGAAGATGCATTAAAGCATCCCAACTGGTCTATGGGAAGGAAGATTACTATTGATTCCTCCACTATGGTGAATAAGGGCCTGGAGGTTATGGAAGCCAGATGGCTGTTTGGTGTGGAGATGGATCAGGTTCAGGTGGTAGTTCAGCCTAAGAGCATTATTCATTCCATGGTAGAGTTTATAGATGGAGCAGTGGTTGCACAGCTTGGTACACCGGATATGAAGCTGCCCATTCAATATGCCATTTATTATCCGGAGCGCCGTTATCTGCCTGGGGAACGGCTGGACTTCTGGGCTATGAACCAGATTACATTTGAAAAACCCGATATGATTAATTTTCCGGGGCTTAGGCTGGCTTATGAGGCGGGAAGAACAGGCGGCTCTATGCCCACTGTTTATAATGCTGCCAATGAACGTGCAGTAGCCAAATTTTTAAACAGGGAAATTCCATATCTTGCTATTACTGATATAATAGAGGGGGCTATGAAAGGGCATACTGTTAGGAAGAATCCAACGGTAGAAGAGATTCTTGAAACAGAGGCTGAAGTTTATAGTTATATAGAAAGCAGGTGGTAGATTGATTAGTATTATTGTAGCAATATTAGTATTTGGACTGATTGTAATGATCCATGAATTTGGTCATTTTATATTTGCGAAGTTAAATGGTATTTCTGTGGTAGAATTTTCTATTGGTATGGGACCAAGGCTTCTTCATTTTAAAAAGGGGGAAACCACTTATTCTATTAAGGCGCTGCCTATAGGCGGTTCCTGTATGATGTTAGGAGAAGATGAGGAAAATCCCGATGACAGGGCATTTAATAATAAATCCATATTGGCAAGAATGTCGGTTATTTTTGCAGGTCCTGTATTTAATTTTATACTTGCATTTGTGCTTGCTCTTATTTTGGTGGGAATGAGCGGATATGATATTACTGTAATCAATGAAGTTGCAGAAGGTTCCCCTGCTTATGAGGCAGGACTCCAGCCAGGAGATAGGCTGATCCGTGTTAACGATGAGAATGTCACCTTACTCAGGGATTATGTTCTTTATAATTTAACAAACCCAGATGAGCTGATGAATCAGGTTGAATATGTAAGAACCAATACGGCTACAGGTCAAGAGGAACATCATGTTGTCAATGTAACACCTGAGTATTCGGAGGAAGAAAACAGGTATTTAATCGGTATTAGCCTGGGAAGAGAAAACATACCTGTTAAATCGCCTTTGCAGCTGATAAAGTATGGCTATTTGGAGATGGAATATGATGTAAAAGTTACTGTAATAAGTCTTGGCATGCTTTTAAGCGGTAAAGCAAGTGTCAATGATTTAAGCGGTCCTGTTGGAATTGTGGTTATGATTGATGACTCTGTAAAGGCAGGGCTTACAGTAGGAATAGCGGCGGCTGTGATGAATGTTCTAAGTATGTGTATACTGCTTAGTGCAAACCTGGGAGTTATGAACCTATTGCCAATTCCTGCTCTTGATGGCGGAAGGCTTTTATTTCTAATTATAGAGGCTATCAGAGGCAAACGCATGCCTCCTGAAAAGGAAGGTATGGTTAATTTAATCAGTTTGATGGCACTGATGGCATTGATGCTCTTTGTAATTTTCAATGATATCAGCCGTTTTCTGTAACAATCTGTATGGATAATCAATACAGTTCTGATAATGGAGGTTATAATGTATAGAGATCATACAAAGGTCATCAGAATCGGTGACAGGGCTATCGGAGGCGGTAATCCTGTGCTGATTCAGTCCATGTGCAACACGAAAACAGATGATGTGGAGGCAACAGTCAGCCAGATTATAAAACTGGAGGAATCCGGCTGTGAGATTATCCGGGTGGCTGTTCCTGATATGGAAGCTGCCAAAGCCCTGAAACAGATTAAAAGCAGAATCCATATTCCCCTGGTAGCAGATATTCATTTTGACTATCGGCTGGCAATTGCTGCCATTGAATATGGTGCAGATAAAATCAGAATTAATCCGGGTAATATCGGAAGTGAAGACAGAGTGAGAGCTGTTGTTGACAAAGCAAAGGAATATCAGGTGCCCATTCGGGTTGGTGTTAACAGCGGTTCTCTGGAAAAGGACCTCCTTGCCAAACACGGCGGTGTAACTGCAGAAGGACTTGTGGAAAGCGCACTTCATAAGGTGAAGATGATAGAGAATATGGGCTATGATAATCTGGTTATTAGCATCAAATCCTCTGATGTTTTGATGTGTATAAAAGCCCATGAATTAATAGCTAAAAAAACAGCTTATCCGCTTCATGTAGGAATTACGGAAGCAGGTACCCTGTTTTCAGGAACTATTAAGTCTTCAGCAGGACTTGGGATTATTCTCTACCAGGGAATCGGTGATACCATTCGCGTATCATTAACCGGCGATCCTGTAGAGGAGGTAAAGGCAGCAAAGCAGATATTAAAAACCCTTGGCCTTCGTAAGGGGGGCATAGAGGTGGTTTCCTGCCCAACCTGCGGCAGAACAAGAATAGATCTTATTTCTCTGGCAAATCAGGTGGAAACTATGGTATCATCCTTTGACCATTTGGATATTAAGGTAGCTGTTATGGGCTGCGTTGTCAATGGCCCAGGTGAAGCCAGGGAAGCTGATATTGGAATAGCCGGAGGAATAGGAGAAGGGCTTCTTATTAAAAAAGGAGAAGTGATCCGGAAGGTACCGGAAGAGGAACTGCTTAACGCCTTAAAGGCAGAGCTTATGAAAATGTAACAGGTGATACAATGACAAAAGGTTTTTTAGAAGTTTTTCCTGGATTACATATAACGGACGAACTGCGAGAGCTTTTAAATCTGGTGAAAGTCGAGAAAGTGGCTTCCACCAGAGATAGAAGCTCTATTCGTATTTATATATTAAGTCCAAGGTTAATCCACAAGAAAGTAATTTATGCTTTGGAAAAGGGCATTAAGGATCAGCTTTTTCCTTCCAAGCAGCTGACAGTTAAGATTATTGAAAAGTTCCGTCTCTCTGATCAGTATACGCCGAAGAAGCTGTTAAAGGCATATAAAGACAGTATTTTAATGGAGCTTAAAAATTACAGCATTATAGAATACAATATGTTCCGAAAGGCTGAGTTTGATTTCCCGTCAGATGATCTTATGATGATGACAGTGGAGGATACCATTGTTTTTCATGAAAAGGCAGATGAGCTGAAACGAGTGCTGGAAAAAATATTTATGGAGCGCTGCGGTCTTTCTCTTGAGGTCCGCTATACATATGTTCCCCCTAAGGAAAATGAGCTTGCAAAACAGAAAGAGCTTCAGATGCAGCGGGAGGTGGAGGAGATTGTCAGCAGAACAGCCCTTGCCTTTAGCAGATCAGAAGAAGAAGTCAGCGGTACCGGTACAGACGGAGCTTATGGAGCTTCTTCTGCGGCTGAGGGTACCTCTTTAGAGCCTGCGGCAGGTCAAGGATCAGAAGCACCCTTTGATACAGGAGGTGCTGCACCTGCTCCAACTCTTAGAATGGGTGGAAAAAAAGCGAAAAAGAAAGAATTTGTTAAGAAGGAATTTGTTAAAAAGGAATATAAAGATTTTAAAAGAGGCGGTTTTGGAGGAAAACGGTCCGATAATCCGGATGTCCTCTATGGCCGTGATTTTGATGGAGAGACTATTGAAATTGATAAGATAGAAGGGGAAATCGGAGAAGTTGCAATCCGTGGACAGATTCTTAATGTAGACAGCAGAGAGCTAAAGAGCGGTAAAACTCTTATGATCTTTGATGTATCGGATTTCACAGATACCATCACCATTAAGATATTTGCAAGAGAGGATCAGGTTGATGATTTAAAAGCTGCAGTTGTTAAAGGAAGCTTTATCAAAACCAAAGGAGTGACTACCATTGACCGTTTTGATGGAGAGTTGACTCTTGGTTCTATTATTGGAATTAAAAAAGGGGAAGATTTTACAGGAAAACGTGTGGACAACAGCCTTGAAAAGCGCGTGGAGCTTCACTGTCATACGAAGATGAGTGATATGGATGGAGTTTCTGAGGTAAAAGATATAGTTAAGCGTGCCAAGAAATGGGGCATGCCTGCAATTGCCATTACTGATCATGGCTGTGTTCAGTCCTTCCCTGATGCCAATCATGCCCTGGATAAGGGAGATGATTTTAAAGTAATCTATGGGGTGGAGGGGTATCTGGTAGATGATTTAAAACAGTTGGTGGAAAACCCCAGAGGACAGAGCTTTTCTGATTCCTTTGTTGTATTTGATTTAGAAACCACAGGCTTTAGCTCCATGAAAAACAAGATTATTGAAATCGGAGCAGTGAAGGTTGTAAACGGAGTGATCACAGATAAGTTCAGCAGCTTTGTAAACCCCGTGGACCCTATTCCGTTTGAAATTGAGAACCTGACAGGAATCAATGATTCCATGGTTCTTCCTTATCCAAAGATTGACGTGATTCTGCCCCAGTTTCTGGAGTTCTGCGGAGATTCTGTGCTGGTAGCTCATAATGCTTCCTTTGATGTGGGATTCATTTCCTATAATGCACAGCAGCAGGGGATACCATTTGATCCTACAGTTCTTGATACTGTAACTATGGCAAGACTTCTGCTTCCTAATTTAAATCGTTTTAAGCTGGATACAGTTGCAAAAGCCCTTAACATTTCCCTGCAGAATCATCACAGGGCAGTGGATGATGCCGGCTGTACTGCAGAGATTTTTGCTGCATTTGTGAAAATGCTGCGTGACAGAGAGGTAGAAACTCTGGAACAGCTAAACGGAATGAACGCTATGACTCCGGAGATGATTAAGAAGCTGCCGACTAACCATGTAATTATTCTGGCCTCCAATGATGTGGGAAGGGTGAATTTATATCGCCTTGTTTCAGCTTCTCACATTGATTACTATGCCAGAAGGCCCAGAATTCCCAAGAGTCTTCTCAACCAAAACAGAGAGGGACTGATTGTAGGCTCCGCCTGTGAGGCAGGAGAGCTGTACCAGGCAATTCTTAGAAACAGCTCCAATGCTGATATAACCAGAATTGTACATTATTATGATTATTTAGAGATCCAACCTCTTGGAAATAACAGCTTTATGCTTCGTAATGAGAAGAGCAGTGTTAAAACAGAGCAGGATTTAATTGATATTAATAAGCGAATTGTAGAATTGGGAGAACAGTTTGGCAAGCCTGTCTGTGCCACCTGTGACGTTCATTTCCTTGATCCTGAAGATGAGGTATACCGAAGGATTATTATGGCAGGCCAGGGCTTTAAAGACAGTGATGATCAGGCTCCCCTGTATTTAAGAACAACAGAAGAGATGCTGAAGGAATTTGAGTATTTAGGTCCCAATAAAGCAGAAGAGGTAGTGATTAAAAATACCAGAAAAATCGCTGATATGTGTGAGAAGATTTCACCTGTACGTCCTGACAAATGTGCGCCTGTTATCGAGAACTCTGATGAGGACTTAAGACAGATCTGTTATGATAAAGCACATGCCATCTATGGTGACGATCTGCCCACAATTGTTACGGAACGTCTGGAAAGGGAGCTAAATTCCATCATATCCAATGGTTTCGCAGTTATGTATATTATTGCACAGAAGCTGGTATGGAAATCCATAGAGGACGGATATTTAGTAGGCTCCAGAGGATCGGTAGGTTCCTCCTTTGTCGCCTATATGGCGGGTATTACAGAGGTTAACTCTCTAAGCCCCCATTACTATTGTGAACAATGTCATTATAATGACATTGTTCACA
>DHOR01000016.1:17754-18063 GCA_002409995.1 Hungatella sp. UBA5385
TGTGAACAATGTCATTATAATGACTTTGATTCTGAAGAAGTAAAAAAGTTCAGCGGTATGGCAGGCTGCGATATGCCGGACAAAGTATGTCCTGTCTGCGGTCATCCACTGACAAAAGATGGCTTTGATATTCCCTTTGAGACCTTCCTTGGCTTTAAAGGTGATAAAGAGCCTGATATTGACTTAAACTTCTCCGGTGAATATCAGAGTAAGGCTCATGACTATACAGAAGTTATATTCGGAAAAGGACAGACTTATCGTGCAGGAACCATTGGTACATTGGCGGATAAAACAGCATTTGGTTATGTA
>DHOR01000016.1:18267-22628 GCA_002409995.1 Hungatella sp. UBA5385
AACAGCATTTGGTTATGTAAAAAATTATTACGAAGAGCACGGAGTTCATAAGAGAAACTGCGAGATCAATAGAATTGTCCAGGGGTGTGTAGGGGTAAGACGTACCACAGGACAGCATCCCGGCGGTATTATTGTACTTCCTCATGGAGAGGAGATCTATTCCTTTACTCCGGTTCAGAGACCTGCTAACGATATGACCACTATGACAGTTACCACTCATTTTGACTATCACTCCATTGATCATAACCTGTTAAAGCTTGATATACTGGGACACGATGATCCTACCATGATCCGTATGCTTCAGGATTTAATCGGCTTTGATCCTGTTAAGGATATTCCTCTGGACAGCAAAGAGGTTATGTCTCTGTTCCAGAACACCTCTGCTCTGGGGATTACACCTGATGATATTGGAGGCTGTAAGCTGGGTGCTTTGGGAGTTCCAGAGTTTGGTACTGATTTTGCTATGCAGATGCTTATTGATACCCAACCCAAGTATTTTTCTGACCTTGTGCGTATTGCAGGGCTCGCTCATGGTACTGACGTATGGCTTGGCAATGCTCAAACTCTTATCCAGGATGGAACAGCAACAATTCAGACAGCTATCTGTACTCGTGACGATATTATGACTTATTTAATATCCATGGGAATGGAAGAAGGTCTTTCCTTTAATATCATGGAGAGTGTACGTAAGGGTAAGGGGCTGAAGGATGACTGGGAAGAGGCGATGATTGATCACGGTGTGCCTGACTGGTACATCTGGTCCTGTAAGAAGATCAAATACATGTTCCCTAAGGCACATGCTGCTGCCTATGTTATGATGGCATGGCGAATCGCTTACTGTAAGGTATTTTATCCTCTGGCTTATTACGCTGCTTTCTTCAGTATCCGTGCCAGCGGCTTCAGCTATGAGCTGATGTGTCAGGGTCCGGATAAGCTGGAATACTATCTTGCAGATTATAAAAAACGTATGGATACTCTGTCTAAAAAGGAACAGGATACTCTTCGTGATATGAGAATTGTTCAGGAGATGTATGCAAGAGGTTATGACTTTATGCCAATTGATCTCTATAAGGCTGATGCCAGAAACTTCCAGATTATAGACGGAAAACTGATGCCTGCCTTAAGCAGTATAGAAGGAATGGGTGAAAAGGCTGCTGATGGTGTTGTAGATGCAGCAAAAGACGGACCTTTCCTTTCCAGAGAGGATTTCCGTAACAGAAGTAAAGTCAGCAAGACTGTCTGTGACCTTATGGGAGATTTAGGGCTTATGGGACAACTGCCGGAGTCCAATCAGCTGTCATTGTTTGATTTGTAGGAAAATTATATATTGTTCGAACTTTTTCAAATGGGGTTCGACCCTTTAATACAAAGGGTCGAACCCCATTTGTAAATTTTTCTAAAAAACCCATTGACAGATACCCCCCTGGAGTATTATAATGATGACAGATACCCCGATAGGGTATATTGCTATAAGGAAAGGAAAGGGAAAACAGAATGAAAAGTGAAGTTTATAATGTTGACGGCATGACCTGTGCTGCCTGCAGCAGTGCAGTTGAACGTGTTACAAGAAAGCTTCCGGGGGTGGAAACAAGCAATGTTAATCTGACTACCAACAAGCTGACCATTGTTTACGATGAGAGTCAGGTTACCCCGGATATGATTATAAATAAAGTCAGCCGTGCAGGATTTGAAGCAACTCCTGTTCAGGAGGACAAGGATTTAAAGGCACAGGAAGAAGAGGCATGGGAGAAGCAGGAAGAACAGTTTCATGTGATGAGAAACCGTTTAATTGTGGCTATCTGCTTTGCAGTTCCGCTGCTGTATATATCAATGGGGCATATGCTGCCTTTTGAGCTGCCTCTGCCGGGATTTCTTCATATGGATGCTCATCCCTTAAACTATGCTATTGCCCAGTTAATTCTTACCATACCTGTTCTTATTGCAGGCAGAAAGTTTTATCTGGTTGGTATCAGGGCTCTTTTTAAGGGGAATCCCAATATGGATTCACTGGTTGCCATTGGAACGGGAAGTGCATTTATATACAGTCTTTGTATGACGGTTACTATACCTTCCTCGCCTATGAATGCCCATCACCTTTATTATGAGTCTGCAGCAGTGGTTGTAACACTGGTAATGCTTGGCAAATATATGGAGAGCCGCAGCAAGGGCAAGACCTCAGAAGCAATCAGAAAGCTGATGGAGCTGGCGCCTGACACTGCTATTCTCTATGAAAATGGTTCCGAACGGGAGATAGAGACAGCTCTTGTAAGAACAGGCCAGCATCTGCTGATTAAACCAGGCAGCAGGATACCCCTGGATGGTACTGTTGTAAGCGGAACCAGCAGTGTGGATGAATCCATGCTGACAGGAGAAAGTATACCTGTGGAAAAGCAGTCAGGTGATACACTGATTGGCGGAAGTATGAATTATAATGGCGCTATGGAAATGGAAGTTACCCACATTGGCGGCGATACCACATTGTCTAAGATTATAAAAATGATTGAAGACGCACAGGGGAATAAGGCTCCTATATCAAAGCTTGCGGATCAGGTTGCTGGTTATTTTGTACCGGCAGTTATGGCTATTGCTATTGTTGCAGCTCTTTTATGGCTGGTATTTGGAGGAAAAGAGTTATCCTTTGTACTGACCATATTTGTATCTGTTCTGGTGATTGCCTGTCCCTGTGCACTGGGTCTTGCCACACCAACAGCAATTATGGTGGGAACAGGTCTGGGAGCCAGCCATGGTGTTCTGATTAAAAGCGGTGAAGCTCTGGAAACTGCTCATAAAGTGGATACTGTGGTATTTGATAAAACAGGTACTATTACAGAAGGCAAACCAAAAGTAACTGATATTGTAGTAATTGATAAAGATGAAACAGAAGATTCCCTGCTTCAGCTGGCGGCAGGCTGTGAACAGATGTCAGAGCACCCTCTTGGTCAGGCAATCGTTGTAAGAGCCAGAGAGCAGGGGCTTGCTCTTACAATGCCGGAACAGTTTGAAAGCATTACAGGTGCGGGGATTATAGCAACTGTAAATGGAGTGGAGACAGCAGTAGGTAACAGCCGTCTGGTGAAACAGATGAATATTTCCATAGATGAAGCAGTGAGAAATCAGGCTCATGAGATGGCAAATCAGGGGAAAACCCCTATGTATCTTATTTCTGCAGGGGTACTAAAAGGGATTATCTGTGTAGCAGATACAATCAAACAGACCAGTATTGAAGCTGTAGATCAGTTAAAGAGCCTTGGTGTTACTGTTTATATGCTCACTGGTGACAACCAGAAGACAGCAGATTATATTGGTAAACAGGCTCATATTGATACTGTGATTGCAGAAGTGCTGCCTGATGATAAGGCAAATGTAGTGGCAAAATTGCAGGCAGAAGGAAAGACTGTTATGATGGTTGGCGATGGAATTAACGATGCACCTGCTCTTGTTCAGGCAGATGTGGGAACAGCCATTGGTTCAGGCAGCGACATTGCTCTGGAATCAGGTGATATTGTATTGATGAAGTCTGACTTAAGAGATGTATATAAAGCAGTGAAATTAAGCCGCCTGACCATTCGTAATATCAAACAGAATCTGTTCTGGGCATTTTTCTATAATACTTTAGGTATTCCTGTTGCAGCTGGTGTGTTATACTTGTTTGGAGGACCTCTGTTAGATCCAATGTTTGCCGGATTTGCCATGTCACTCAGCTCAGTGTGTGTAGTGAGCAATGCTTTAAGACTGAAAACCATGAAGCTTTAGGAGGTGTAAAATGGGAGAGGAATGCGGCTGTGTAAAGCATAAACACCGTCAGCCTGTAGAGGAGAAGGATTTGTTAAACCGTTTAAACCGTATTGAAGGTCAGATCCGTGGGCTGAAGTCCATGGTGGAGGACGACAGGTACTGTGTTGATATTTTAACTCAGGTATCTGCTGTCCAGGCGGCTCTTAACAGCTTTAACAAGGTGTTATTATCAAATCATATTAAAACCTGTGTTGTGACTGAAATTGAAGCAGGTAATTTAGAGGCAGTGGATGAACTTTGCCTTACCATTCAAAAAGTAATGAAATAAATATATAAGGAGATTGAAAATATGAAAACTTATCTTTGTGAAGAAATGATGTGTGATGGCTGTGTATCTAGAATTAATAAGGGACTTGATCAGGCTGAAATCGGTCATTCTGTTGATTTGGCAACAAAAACAGTTACCATTGAGGAAGAGAAAAATTGCGCTGAAGCAGTGGAGATTCTGGATGATCTGGGATTTTCAGCAGTGGAGCAGTAGGGAAATAGTTCCAAAAATCTGTTGACAATCCGGTAATTATATATTATACTACCAGAGGTATCGAGGCGTGGCTCAGTTTGGTAGA
>DHOR01000016.1:22885-68530 GCA_002409995.1 Hungatella sp. UBA5385
GCTGCGTTCGGGACGCAGAGGCCGCAAGTTCGAATCTTGTCGCCTCGATTCTATGGATAGTATTTGAATATAGGGCCTATTGGTCAAGCGGTTAAGACACCGCCCTCTCACGGCGGAATCCCGGGTTCGATTCCCGGATAGGTCATAGTAGAAAAGCTTTCAGATTAAGTTCTGAGAGTTTTTTTATTACAGTGTTTTAAAGGACTATTTATTGCTGGAAAATCATGGTATAATTAGGGCAAAATTAAAAGGGGGTACTTTGATGAAGAAAAAGTATTTATTCTTAGTAACAGTAGTATTTTCTCTCCTCACCTGTTTTAATGCATTTGCTGGTGAGTGGAAGCAGGACAATGTTGGCTGGTGGTACGCCAACGAGGATACTACATATGCAAAAGACGGCTGGAAATGGATCGACGGGAGATGTTACTATTTTACCCCGGAAGGATATTGCCTGCTCAATACTTTAACACCAGATGGTTATACTGTAGACGGAAGTGGTGCCTGGATTGTTAATGGCGTAGTTCAGACTCAGGGTGCACAGGATGCCCAGGCTGTTAATGAATATAAGATAGGATCACTTACTTTTACTCAACCGGCAGGATTTACACTATACCAGCAGGAAGATGAATATTATATGTTTGTTTCCAATACAGAGAACAAGGCTATTGGAATTTTCTGTGAGAATATGGGAATGGATATATCCAGCTACGGCGCTGATTTAGCACAGTACATGGATTTGATACTTGATCTGGCTATGGAAGGCTCTATAGGTCCCTATACTGCCAGAGCTCAGAAGCAGCTGACAAGCGGTTCCTGGGTACGTTACGATTATGCATCAACGACTCAGCTGGGAATTCCAGGAGCATTAAAGGCTTATGTTCGTTTAGACGGTGCTAATCTGCTTATGGTGATGTTTATAGAGGAAACCGTCAGTCTGGATACTGATTCAATTATGAATAGTTCACTAAGATAAAGGAAAATATATTGTGGAAGTACGGTTAATGAATACAAATGACAGTGAAGTGGAAGAGCAAAAACAGGGTAGTCACAGACTGTATTAAAAAAGAATCATTTCAGATATGTTGGATGTTATGAAAAGTATATATTTAGTGATGGGGAGTGGACAGATAGTCTGCTTTATGAAAAGATATTGAATTAAGTTAATATCATAAAAAGATGGGTAAATAATAAAAAGTCAGGACCTTCCATGGTGAAATCATACATCGCGGAAGGTCTTTGCTTTTGTAAAATATCTTATGACTTAATGAAGTTGTTTCAGTAATTTTGGTTAAATAAACAAGTAATTTGATCGATTTTTTATATTTTTGTAACAATGGCAGCAGCTTGTTGAATAGGGAAAAAAGTTGTGATATGATGAATTATGTATAAAGAAAAAGGAGATTATATATAAAGATAGAAGGGGATATCAGTGCAGTTTAATGCTGATAATAAACTAAGCTTCCGGCCGGACTTGAACCGGCGGCCCCATCATTACGAGTGATGTGCGCTACCAACTGCGCTACGGAAGCATGTATGTATATACTGGTATTTTCGCCAGACTTTAGTAAGTATAGCAGTTAAAAAACAAAAAATCAACCCTTAAAAATCAAAATTATGAATTCAAAATAAGGCGTGTGTATCTGTTGCCAAAACAGTTTGAAACAGATATAATTAATAAGTGCTATCAGAAGAAGTGTTTACTAAAGAACATGTGCAACGTAGAGGAGGATGGATATGAATGCAGAGGATTGGTTAGGTAAAGACAATCAACTGGGACTTGATATCTGGAAGAACAAGTATTGCAATGATGGAGAGTCCTTTGATGCATGGCTGGATCGTATCAGTGGTGGTAACAAGGAAGTTGCCAGGCTGATTACAGAGAAGAAGTTTCTGTTTGGAGGAAGAATATTATCCAACAGAGGACTGGAGAATATTGGGAGAAAAGTAAGTCTGTCCAACTGTTACGTCATTGAGCCACCAGAGGATGAGATCGAGAGTATTTTTGAATGTGCCAAGAAGCTGGCACGTACCTATAGCTATGGCGGTGGATGCGGTGTCGATATTTCTAAGCTGAGTCCAAGAGGAGCCAGAATCAATAATGCTGCAAAAGAGACCAGCGGTGCTGTATCATTTATGGAATTGTATTCCATGGTAACTGAGCTGATTGGTCAGAATGGACGTCGTGGTGCGCTGATGATCTCCATTGACTGTTCCCATCCGGATGTGGAACGATTTATCGAATTAAAAACTGATCTGGATAAAGTAACAAAGGCTAATATATCCGTGAGAATCAGCGGAGAGTTTATGGATGCAGTGAAGAATAATGAGCCTTTCCGCCTTCATTATACAAGAGAGGCAACTGGGGAGACCATTGAAACTATGGTTGATGCAAAAGAGATGTTTCGCCGGATTGCAGAGGTGAACTGGGATTATGCAGAGCCGGGAGCTTTATTCTGGGATCGGGTGGAGAATTGGAACCTGCTAAGCAATACAGAGGAATTTACCTATGCAGGTGTGAATCCCTGTGCTGAAGAACCCCTACCAGCAGGCGGAAGCTGTCTTCTTGGCAGCATTAATTTAGCAGAATTTGTTCAGGACCCATTTACAACCAATGCATCATTTGATTTTGAAGGTTTTAAGAAATGTGTAAAAACCAGTGTTAAGGCATTAAATGAAGTGTTAGAAGAAGGACTCCCTCTTCATCCATTGGAAGAGCAGAGAAAAAGCGTAGCTGACTGGCGTCAGATTGGTCTTGGAATTATGGGATTGGCTGATATGATGATTAAGCTGGGGATTACTTATGGAAGTGAAGAATCTTTGGCTCTTTGTGATCGTATCGGATTTGCAATGGCAGACAATGCAATTGCTGCTTCTGCTGCACTTGCCAAGGAACTGGGAGCTTACCCAAAGTGCAGCATTGATGATATTATTGAGACACCTTATTTTAAGGCAAATACCTCCAGTGCAACAGCCGGACTGGTGAAGAAACATGGAATTCGTAACTCACAGCTCTTAACAATTGCACCTACAGGAACTCTTTCCACCATGCTTGGTATTTCCGGCGGACTTGAACCTATCTATGCCAATTATTATGAACGAAAAACAGAATCACTTCATGGAAGTGATGTTTATTATAAAGTGTATACCAAGATTGTAGACCAGTATATGAAGGATCATAAGATCGTGGATGATGCTGATCTTCCGGATTATTTTGTAACGGCAATGACCCTGGAATATCATCAGAGAATTGATATGCAGTCTATATGGCAGAATCATATAGATGCTTCCATTAGCTCTACAGTTAACGTGCCAAACCATTTTACAGTAGAGGAAACAGAATGCCTCTATCTCTATGCCTATGAGAAGGGTTTAAAGGGAATAACTATTTTCCGTGATGGCTGTAAGAGAACCGGTATTCTTACAACCCAGGAACCTAAGCCTGCAACTGCGGGAGATGGTCTGGAACGTGGAGAGATTATTCTGGTGACTGATGATGTGGTTGGCAAGAAACGGAAGCTTGTAACCGGATGCGGCAGTCTGCACTGTATTGCTTTATTTGATCCTCATACAGGTGCGCTTTTAGAGACATATTTAAGTAAGGGTTCATCAGGCGGATGTAATAACTTTATGATCGGATTATCAAGAATGATTTCCCTCAGTGCACGTGGCGGTATTGATATTTATGCAATCATTGATCAGCTGAATTCAACCGGTTCCTGCCCTTCCTATACAGTAAGAAGAGCTACCAAACAGGACACAAGCAAAGGCTCCTGCTGCCCTATGGCTGTTGGAAATGCGCTTCTTGATATGTATCATGAAGTTCAGGAGGAGATTGCAAGCCAGAACGGTAAGAAAAAAGCTAAGAAAATACCAAAACCAGTAGCAGTAACCACCATTGCAAGAGATAAGGGACTTTGCCCGGAATGTGGGGAACCTCTTGTATTTGAAGGTGGCTGTAACATCTGTAAAAGCTGTGGTTGGAGTAAGTGCTATTAATTGTAGAATCATAGTCATAGCTATTATAAAATTTATGGAGAATCTAAGAATAGAGGAATGGCGTCTAAGCAGATCGAAATGATGTAAAGGGTGATGCAGTATGATCAAAACAGAAATAGTTCGAAAACATGCAATCATGAGCGGAAGAGTTCAAGGGGTCGGCTTTCGTTACAGATCCAATTACCTAGCTAAGATTCTGGGGATTACAGGCTGGGTTAGGAATATGGATGATGGTCGGGTGGAAATGGAACTGCAAGGTACATCTAAGGCTATTAACAAGCTGTTTTGGCAGCTTGAATTCAGCAGTTACGTCGAGATCGAGGATTGTGATGTAACAATAATTCCTCTAGTAGATGAATGGGGATTTCGTGTGGTAAATTAATAGAAAAGATACAGTCTGATTATTGAAATTGGCTGTATCTTTTTTAGTTAATTCAACACAAAAAATACATATCAGAAAACCATAATTGGATTCTGATATGTATATCCTACAAAAATGTAAGCAGATAACGGGAATCGAACCCGCCTCCTCAGCTTGGGAAGCTGATATTCTACCGATGAACTATATCTGCATAATATTCCCAGGTGAATAATTCTATAATATTATACCATGCAAACTATAATAATTTCAAGCGTTTTCGAAAAAAGTCCATAGAAAAACTTGTTAAAAACTTGCAAACAAAGCGAAACTCATTGTATAATAGAAGGTGACTATACAAGATGTGGAGGAGTATCATGGCAAAAGCACAGTATAATGCGGATAGTATTACAGTACTGGAAGGTTTGGAAGCAGTTCGGAAACGTCCGGGTATGTATATAGGAAGTGTTGGAACGAAGGGTCTTAATCATCTGATTTATGAGATTGTGGACAATGCAGTGGACGAGCATCTGGCAGGCTTCTGCGATCAGATCTGGGTGACATTGGAAAAGGACGGTTCCTGCACCATTAAGGATGCAGGAAGAGGAATTCCCGTTGAGATGCACCAGAAGGGAATGTCAGCAGAACGAATTGTTTTATCTACACTTCATGCAGGAGGAAAATTTGATAATGAGGCATATAAGACCAGCGGTGGTCTTCACGGAGTAGGTTCCTCTGTTGTTAATGCTCTTTCAGAACATATGGATGTAAAAGTATATAAAAACGGTATGATTCATCATGACGCTTATGAGCGGGGCATCCCAGTGGTAGAGCTGGTGGATGGCCTGCTTCCTACGTTAGGGCGAACCAAGCAGACAGGAACAGAGATTAATTTTTTACCTGATCCGGAGATATTTGAGAAGACAAGATTTAAGGCTGAGTGGCTGAAGAGCCGCCTTCATGAAACCGCTTATCTAAATCCCAACCTGGAGATTAATTATGAGAATAAGCGGGAAGGCGAAGAGGAGAAGAAGGTTTATCATGAGCCTGAAGGAATTGTGTCCTATGTCCGCCAGCTGAATTCAGGAAAAACAGCGGTTCACCAGCCTATTTATTTTAAAGGCACCATTGAACGGGTGGAAGTGGAAGTTGCGCTTCAGTTTGTGGATACATTTGAAGAGAACATTCTGGGCTTCTGTAATAATATTTTCACTCAGGAGGGCGGAACCCATATTGCTGGATTTAAGACAAGATTTACCCAGATGATCAATACCTATGCAAGGGAACTGGGGATATTGAAGGAAAAGGATGCTAACTTTACAGGTGCTGATACGAGAAATGGTATGACAGCTGTGATTGCAATCAAACATCCAGA
Source organism: Hungatella sp. UBA5385 (assembly GCA_002409995.1). GTDB lineage: Bacteria > Bacillota > Clostridia > Lachnospirales > Lachnospiraceae > UBA5385. Next base: position 28,615 of record DHOR01000016.1, read on the forward strand.
TCCTATATTTGAAGGCCAGACTAAGACAAAAATGGCAAGCGCTGATGCGACCAAGGCAGTTTTTACTGTAACAGGTGATCAGCTTCAGCATTATTTTGACCGCAATTTAGAAGAGTTAAAATCTATCATTGGCTGTGCAGAAAAGTCAGCCAAGATTAGGAAAGCAGAAGAAAAAGCTAAAACCAATATGCTTACTAAATCCAGATTCTCCTTTGACAGCAATGGGAAGCTGGCTAACTGTGAGAGCAGGGATGCTGAAAAATGTGAAATCTTCATCGTAGAGGGAGATTCTGCGGGAGGTTCTGCTAAAACAGCCAGAAACCGTAAATATCAGGCGATTCTTCCTATTCGCGGTAAGATATTAAATGTGGAAAAAGCTTCTATAGATAAGGTGCTTGCTAATGCTGAGATCAAAACCATGATCAATACCTTTGGATGTGGATTTTCCGAAGGATATGGCAATGACTTTGATATTACCAAGCTGCGCTACAATAAAATCATCCTTATGACTGATGCCGATGTAGATGGCAGTCATATTGATACACTTCTATTGACCTTCCTCTACCGTTTTATGCCAGAGCTTATTTTTAATGGTCATGTTTACATTGCAATGCCGCCTCTGTTCAAGGTAATACCTAAGCGTGGAGAGGGACAGTATCTCTACGATGAGAAGGATCTGGAACGATACAGAAAGACCCATAAAGGAGAATTTACACTTCAGCGTTACAAAGGTCTTGGTGAAATGGATGCAGAGCAGCTATGGGAAACAACTCTGGACCCTGAACGCCGTGTGTTAAAACAGGTGGAAATTGAAGATGTAAGAATGGCTTCAGAGATTACTGAGATGCTAATGGGCAGTGAAGTGCCGCCCAGAAGGCAGTTTATCTACGAACATGCCGATGAAGCAGAGATTGATGCATAAGCAAGGAGAGGAACATGGCTGAGAAGATAATTAGAACAGAATATTCCGAGGAAATGCAGAAGAGCTACATGAACTATTCCATGAGCGTAATCACTGCCAGAGCAATCCCGGATGCAAGAGACGGATTAAAGCCGGTACAGCGGCGTGTATTATATGATATGAGTGAGCTTCGTTTAAATTCGGACAAGCCTCACAGAAAATCTGCCCGTATTGTGGGTGATACCATGGGTAAATATCACCCTCATGGTGACAGTTCTATTTACGATACCTTGGTGGTAATGTCCCAGGTATTTAAAAAGGGGATGCCCCTTGTAAATGGTCATGGTAACTTCGGCTCCATAGAAGGAGACGGTGCGGCTGCCATGCGTTATACAGAAGCAAGACTTGAGAAATTCACAGAAGAGGTCTATCTGAAGGATTTAGATAAGACTGTTGACTTTGTACCCAACTATGATGAGACCGAGAAGGAACCGGAGGTACTGCCGGTTCGTGTACCAAACCTTTTAATCAACGGTGCAGAGGGAATTGCAGTAGGTATGAGTACCAGCATTCCTCCTCATAATCTGGGAGAAGTAATTGATGCAGTTCGTGCATATATTGATAACCAGGATATTACAACCAAAGAGCTGATGGAATATATGCCGGGGCCTGATTTCCCTACAGGCGGAATCATTGCCAATAAAAGCGATCTTCCTCAGATATATGAAACAGGTCAGGGTAAGATCAAACTTCGGGGCAAGATTGAGGTAGAGCTGGGCAAACGGAAATCAGATAAGGATAAGCTGATTATTTCAGAGATTCCTTATACCATGATTGGTGCAGGAATCAATAAATTTCTGATAGATGTGGCTGATCTTGTTGAGACGAAGAAGCTGACCGATGTAGTGGATATCTCCAACCAGTCCAATAAAGATGGAATCCGTATTGTACTGGAGCTGAAAAAAGATGCAGATGTGGAGAAAATTCGTAATATCCTCTATAAGAAGACAAAGCTTGAGGATACCTTTGGTGTTAACATGCTGGCAATTGCAGATGGAAGACCGGAGACTCTCAGTTTAAAGGGAATTCTTCGGAACTATCTGGAATTTCAGTATAAGAATGCTACCAGAAAGTATCAGTCACTTCTTGAAAAGGAACTGGAGAGAAAAGAGATCAGAGAAGGTCTTATTAAGGCATGCGATATCATAGACTTAATTATTGCTGTTTTAAGAGGCTCCAAAAACTTAAAGGATGCAAAAAACTGTTTGATGACAGGAGATACCAGTAAAATTACATTTCGGATCAAGGCATTTGAAGCAGATGCAAAAACTCTTAATTTTACGGAGAAACAGGCAACTGCAATTCTGGAAATGCGCCTCTATAAGTTAATTGGTCTGGAGATTCTTCAGCTGGAAAAGGAATATAAGGATTCACTTGCTAAGATTGCCCAGTACGAGAAGATTCTTGGAAGCAAAACTGCCATGTCAAATGTGATCAAAAAAGATTTGGAAGAGATCAAAAAGGAGTTTGCAACTGAGAGACGGACTCTTATTGAGGATGGCAAAGAGGCAGTTTACGATGAAACTGCAATTCCTATTTCAGAGGTAGCTTTTGTTATGGACCGGTTCGGATACTGTAAAGTGGTGGAAAAAAGTGTTTATGACAGAAACTGGGAGACTTTAGAAAGCGAGAATCCCTATGTAATCACCTGTCTGAACACAGATAAGATCTGTATTTTCACCAATACAGGTATTCTTCATCAGGTGAAGATTATGGATATACCTCTTGGCAAGCTGAGGGATAAGGGCAGTCCGATTGATAATTTAAGCAAATACGAAGGCTCCAAAGAAACTATTATCTATTTATGCAATGCAGAATCAATGAAGGGGCGGCTGTTCCTCTTTGCAACCAAGCAAGCTCTTGTAAAACAAGTTCCTGGAGAAGAGTTTGAAACTAACAACAGAACTGTTGCAGCTACCAAGCTTCAGGAAGGCGATGAGGTTCTCTCAGTTCAGAAGGTAATGGGAGAAACAGATGTAGTGCTTCAGACCAGCAATGGTGTTTTCTTACGATTTATGAGAGACGAAATATCTGAGTTAAAGAAGAATTCCAGAGGCGTCCGGGGTATTAAGCTGGCTCAGGGAGAGGAACTGGAGGCATTGTATCTGCTGGGAGATGACCCTATCATCGACTATAAAGGAAAAGATGTCCATTTAAATCGTTTAAAAATTGGTAAACGGGATGGAAAAGGAAGTAAAGCCCGTGTGTAATTCTTTGTGAGAGCATACAAAACATAGGAATGTCTTTGTGGAGCGTACAAATGTATTTTTATCGCGAATAAACCTTGCTTTTTCTCAAAGTTTATTATAGGATAAGTAATAATTTAGCACGCTAAAGAATTACAATATGAATTGAGATGAGGAGAAAGTTATGGTGAATAAATTAAAAGTTGGTATATTAGGAGCAACAGGAATGGTAGGACAGAGATTTATCTCTCTTCTGGAAAACCATCCATGGTATGAGGTGGTTACAGTGGCAGCCAGCCCGCGTTCAGCAGGAAAGTCATATGAAGAAGCGGTGGGTGACCGCTGGAAGATGACAACTCCAATGCCTGAAGCAGTGAAGAAGCTGGTGGTTATGAATGTAAATGAAGTGGAGAAGGTTGCGTCAACCGTTGATTTTGTGTTCAGTGCCGTTGATATGACTAAGGAGGAGATCAAAGCCATTGAAGAGGCATATGCAAAAACAGAGACTCCTGTAGTATCTAATAACAGTGCACATCGCTGGACTCCTGATGTTCCTATGGTTATTCCTGAGGTGAATCCTGAGCATTTTGAAGTGATTAAGGATCAGAAAAAACGCCTTGGGACAGAGAAGGGATTTATTGCTGTGAAACCTAACTGCTCCATTCAGAGCTATGCTCCTGTTTTAACTGCATGGAAGGAATTTGAGCCATATGAAGTGGTTGCTACTACATATCAGGCGATTTCCGGTGCAGGCAAGAATTTTAAGGACTGGCCGGAGATGGTTGAGAATATTATCCCTTACATCGGCGGTGAGGAAGAAAAGAGCGAACAGGAACCTCTCCGTATCTGGGGTAAGATTGAGAATGGAGAGATTGTTAAGGCAGAGGGTCCGGTGATCACCTGTCAGTGTATCCGTGTACCTGTTCTTAATGGTCACACAGCTGCAGTATTTGTGAAATTCCGTAAGAAACCAACCAAAGCAGAATTGATAGACCGTATTGTAAACTTTAAGGGCCTTCCTCAGGAACTTAAGCTTCCAAGTGCACCTGCACAGTTTATCCAGTATTTAGAGGAGGATAACCGTCCTCAGGTTACACTTGATGTGGACTTTGAAAATGGTATGGGAGTTTCTGTAGGACGTATCCGTGAAGATCATGTATATGATTATAAATTTGTTGGTCTGTCCCACAATACAGTGAGAGGTGCAGCAGGCGGTGCTGTTCTCTGCGCAGAGCTTTTAACGGCTCAGAACTATATTACAGCTAAATAATAGTAAATTAATAGTAGGTAAGTAAATAACAGTTAGATAAATAACAGGTAAATAAATGATAAGTATATGACAAGAGTCCGGCTTTCCGTAAGGGAGGGCCGGATTCCCTGAGAAAGAGAGAAGGAGGCATCAGTATGGCGTATAAGAAAGAGCTTTGGGGCACAATGCCTGATGACAGCAAGGTGTATTTATACACACTGATTAATGCAAACGGAGTTTCAGCATCTTTTTCTGATTTAGGAGCGGTATGGGTTTCCATGAACGTACCTGATCGCAATGGTGAGATGAAAGATGTGGTTTTAGGCTATGACAGTGTTGAAAACTATTTGGAAAACCCGCCTCATCTTGGCGCACCCATCGGGCGCAATGCCAACCGGATCGGCGGTGCCCGTTTTACTCTCAATGGCAAAGAATACAAGCTGTTTGCCAATGATGGTCCTAACAACCTTCACAGCGCACCTGATCTGTATCACAGCCGTTTGTGGGAGAGTGAGGTTGAAGAAGGCAGCCTTGGAACGTCTATTCACTTTTCTCTTACAAGTCCGGATGGAGACCAGGGATATCCAGGGAATGCCAGCATTACAGTCAGCTATACTCTGACACCGGACAACAGCCTTCAGATATCCTATCATATGGTATCTGATGCAGATACCATCGCTAATTTTACTAACCACAGTTATTTTAACTTAGATGGTCATGACAGCGGCTATGCCATGAATCAGCGGGTGTGGATTGATGCTGATACCTTTACAATGGCTGATGCTGTTTCAATTCCTACAGGGGAGATTGTACCTGTTAAGGGAACACCTATGGACTTTACTGAAATGAAGACCATTGAACAGGATATTAACCAGGACTATGAGGCGCTTGTACTTGGACAGGGGTATGATCATAACTGGATTCTCAATTCCACATCAGGAGAGGTTGCGCTCTGTGCGGCAGCAGAATCTGAGAAAACAGGAATCCGTATGGAGGTTTATACTGATCTTCCGGGAATTCAGTTCTATACAGGTAACTTCCTTGGGGAGGGACCTGCAGGTAAAAATGGAGCTGTTTATGGCAGACGCCATGCTTATTGTTTTGAAACCCAGTATTATCCTGACTCAGTGAATAAACCAGAGTTTCCTTCTCCTTTGCTGAAGGAAGGGGAGGAGTATGGGACCACTACTATTTACAAATTTGGCTTAATAGGATAAAATTATTATGGAATTATAATCCAGGGGTGCAGGGGATTTCCCAGCATCCCTGATATTCTATTAAAAGAGGGAGATATCATATACATATGAGTAAGCATGAAGGCAACGGAATCAAAATACTGGCTGCAATAGGGCTGATTGTTACTACCATCATATGGGGAAGCGCTTTTGTAGTTATGAAGAATACAGTGGATATCATAGCTCCCACCTATTTGCTGGCTCTTCGTTTTACCATAGCTTCCATAGCTTTGGTTCTTGTATTCTGGAGACAGTCCATGAAAATCACCATGTCCGATTTATTATGCGGAGGGCTGCTGGGAGTGTTTTTATTTATCAGCTATCTATTCCAGACCTATGGGTTAAAATATACAACCGCCAGCAAGAATGCATTTATTACAACGCTCTATGTGATTCTGGTTCCGTTTCTCCATTGGTTTTTCAATAAAAAGAAACCTTCAAGGAATAACATAGCTGCTGCTTTTATTGCAGTGATAGGTCTGGCGCTGCTGTCACTGGAAGGGGATTTTTCAGTTAATATAGGAGATTTTCTCACTTTAATCTGCGGCATATTTTTTGCTGTTCATATTGTTTTTATTGATCGTTTTACAGTGGATCATGATCCTGTTATTCTCACTGTGGTACAGATGTGTGTGGCTGCGCTGTTAAGCTGGGCTTCTGCACCTGTACTGGAAGGCGGATTTGATATAACAGTGATAAACAATTCCATACTGTATGGATTGCTTTATCTTGGTATTTTCAGTACCATGATTGGATTTTTGCTGCAGAATGTGGGACAGAAATATTTGACGCCCAATACCTCATCGATTCTATTATCCTTTGAATCGGTGTTTGGTTTGGTATTCGCAGTGATCTTTCTAAATGAACCTGTTACGGCGAAGCTGATTGCAGGTTGTGTATTTATGTTTGCTGCAGTTATTTTATCTGAGTATCAAAGGAAAAGGGTATCAAATAAATCATAAATGTTTATAGAATAAAAGGAGTGACAACACATGGAAGAGACAATTTTAATTAACAGGGAACTTTGTATTGGCTGCGGACTTTGTGTAAAGGACTGTCCGGGCAATGCTTTAAAGCTGGAGGAGGGGAAAGCTGTTTATACCAGACAGTGCATTGAATGTGGTCATTGTGTGGCGATCTGTCCATCAGCAGCTGTTTCCATACCTTCTTATGATATGGAGGAAGTGGAAGAGTATCATAAGGACAGCTTTACCATTGATCCGGAGCATTTTCTTCATGCAGTAAAATTCCGCAGAAGTGTACGTAATTTTAAACAGGAGCCTGTTAAGAAAGAGTCTGTGGAGCGGATTGTAGATGCAGGGCGCTATACAGCTACTGCAAGAAATCTTCAGGCATGTACCTTTGTAGTTGTTCAGGAACGCCTGGCTGAGTTTAAGGAACTGTTCTGGCAGCAGATGCCGAGTATTCTGGAAGTGCTTCAGGAGACAAAACCTGAATATGTCAGACCTTTTACTCTTTTTTATGAAATGTGGAAAAAAGATCCTCAGAATGATACCTTCTTTTTTAACACCACCTCTCTTGTGATTGTGGCAAGCCATAACCCCTTAGATGCAGGTCTGGCTTCAGCTAATATGGAGAATATGGCAGTTGCAGAAGGCGCAGGGGTGTTGTACAGCGGTTATCTCCAGAGAACCATATCCACAAGCCCTGTTCTTATGGAGTGGCTGGGAATTGCAGATAAGCCTATTGGCTGTTGTATGCTGATGGGATATCCTGCTGTTAAGTATGAAAGAACGGCACCTAGAAGAAAAGCTGATGTCAGATTTTTTTAAAGGGCTGTCTGATCATAAAGTTCTGAAAATAAAGCTTGGGTTCAAACCTGATAGAAAAGGTTTGAACCCAAGCTTTAAATATCTTTCAATTTGCACACATCAATCCATGCCTTAGCACTGGATAGCTGAAACAATTCTTCACAAGTCAGTTCAATTGCAGAATTGGAACTGCCTGCAGCGGGAAAAACAGTTGTAAAACGCTCCATGGAAACATCCAGATAAGTGGTTACATGGTCTGGATTGGCAAATGGGCAGACACCGCCGATCTGGTGGCCTGTCAGCATGGACACTTCTTCTGCACCCAGCATTTTAGCCTTAAAGCCAAACTGTTTTTTGAATTTAGCATTATCGATCTTTGTATCGCCTGCTGTGACAATAAGAATACAGCCGGTGGTATCATCTCCGTGGAAGGACAATGTTTTCGCAATTCTAGCAGGCTCTACACCTACTGCCTGGGCAGCCAGCTCCACAGTGGCACTGGATACGGGAAACTCCCTTACATCGCTGTCTTTTCCAAATTCTTTTAAATATTCTTTTACTTTTGTAATAGACATTTCCTTGAGACTCCTTTGCGTTAATGTAATAAAATCGTAATGAAATTGCTTATCATTGTAACATTGATATTCCATTTTTACAATGCTATAATGGAAAAGCGTGCAAATGGAGGTTTTGCTATTTTGACTGTTTTATGGTATACTGAATCGGTTATTACAATGGAATGAGGAGTAAAATGTCGAAATCTTTATACATAGCAGAAAAACCAAGCGTTGCTCAGGAGTTTGCCAACGCATTGAAAATCAACGCCAGACGAAGCAATGGCTATATTGAATCTGATGAAGTGATTATTACGTGGTGTGTAGGTCATCTGGTTACCATGAGCTATCCGGAAGCCTATGATCCTAAGTATAAGCGCTGGAGTCTTTCCGCCCTTCCCTTTCTTCCCAAAGAGTTTAAATATGAGATAATTCCCAGTGCGGAAAAGCAGTATCAGATTGTCAGCGGTCTTCTAAACCGTAACGATGTGGATACTATTTACATCTGCACTGACTCAGGACGGGAAGGAGAGTATATCTACCGTCTGGTAGCCCAGATGGCAGGGGTCCAGGGCAAGAAGCAAAAGAGAGTCTGGATTGACTCACAGACAGAGGAAGAGATACTGCGAGGGATCAGAGAAGCCAAGGATTCATCAGAGTATGATAATCTTTCAGCCTCCGCTTATTTAAGGGCAAAGGAAGATTATCTTATGGGAATCAATTTCTCCCGCCTCCTTACTTTAAAATACGGGCAGCATATTTCTAATTATTTAAGAACAGGGAAAAACACGGTGATTTCTGTTGGGCGTGTTATGACCTGTGTAATGGGCATGGTAGTGCGAAGGGAACGGGAGTTCAGGGACTTTGTAAAAACACCATTTTACAGAGTTATCGGCACTTATGCTCCTCTTAATATGGAATTTGATGCGGAATGGAGAAGTGCACAAGGGTCCAGATATTTTGAGTCTCCCTATCTTTATAAGGAGAATGGATTCAAAGAGAGAAAACATGCAGAGGCACTGATTGAGGCGCTTTCAGCCATGGAACCTATGGAAGGTACCGTGGCCTCCATTGAAAGAAAAAAAGAAACGAAGAATCCCCCTCTTTTATACAATCTTGCGGAGCTTCAGAATGACTGCTCCAAGATGTTTAAAATCAGCCCTGATGAAACCCTTAAGGTAGTTCAGGAGCTGTATGAGAAGAAGATGGTTACATACCCAAGAACCGATGCCAGAGTCCTTTCCACAGCAGTTGCTAAGGAAATCCATAAAAACATTGGCGGTTTGAGGAACTTCGAACCTTTGGCAGCAGCTGCTTCTCAGGCTTTGGAGATGGGCTCTTATAAGAATATCTCCAAAACCCGTTATGTCAATGATAAGCAGATCACGGACCATTATGCCATTATTCCTACAGGACAGGGAATGGGAGCGCTGAGAAGTCTTGCGCCTCTTGCACAGAAGGTATATGAGGTCATTGCCAGACGATTTTTAAGCATATTTTATCCTGCTGCCATCTACCAGAAGTATGCTCTGGAAATTGTTGCAGATAAGGAACATTTTTTTGCCAACTTCCGCGTAATGCTGGAAGAAGGGTATCTAAAGATTGCAGATGTTTCTTCAGCAAAAAAGAAGCAGGAACAAAAAGATGAAAAGAATGCAGAGACAGAAGGGCAGGAGGAAACTGGAGATTCCCCTCAGAATAATATGGATAATCCGGAATTTATTAAAATGCTTGGCAGTCTGAAAAAGGGAGTTGTGATTCCTCTTAGTAAACTGATTATAAAAGAGGGAGAAACCTCACCCCCAAAACGCTACACCTCAGGTTCTATCATACTTGCCATGGAAAATGCAGGACAGCTGATTGAAGACGAAGAGCTTCGCGCGCAGATTAAGGGAAGCGGAATTGGCACCAGTGCAACAAGGGCAGAGATTTTGAAAAAACTGGTGAATATTAAGTATCTGTCTCTGAACAAAAAAACTCAGGTTATCACTCCTACCTTGTTAGGTGAGATGATTTTTGATGTAGTGGACGCCTCCATACGCCAGCTTCTTAACCCGGAGCTGACAGCAAGCTGGGAGAAAGGGCTGACCTATGTGGCAGAAGGCAGTATCACTTCTGAGGAGTATATGGTAAAGCTGGAGAACTTTGTTGCTGGACGGACCAATAATGTTTTGAGACTGAATAATCAATATGGTCTGCGAACTGCTTTTGATGCAGCGGCAGCCAACTATAAAAAATAGAGCAGGAGAATTATATGAGAAAAGAAGATATGACTAATCATGATTTATTTGATTTAAATCATACAATAGCAAAACTGTTATTTGAAAGACATACTTACCCGTGGGAAGTGATTCCCAGAATTGGTGAGTTTATCACTTCACTGGGAGAGCTGCTTCCGGAGGAGGAGTACAACCACATGGGTAAAGCCATCTGGATTCACAAATCAGTGAAGATTCCGCCAACAGTATGTATGGCTGACAATGTGATCATCTGTAAAGATGCCCAGATTCGTCAGAGTGCATTTTTCCGTGGCAATGTGCTGGTTGGTGAAAGAGCAGTTGTAGGTAACTCTACAGAGCTTAAGAATGTAATTTTATTCGATGGTGTTCAGGTTCCTCATTATAACTATATCGGAGATTCCATATTAGGATACAAGTCTCATATGGGCGCTTCTGCTCTTACCTCCAATGTAAAATCTGATAAGAGCCTTGTTAAGATCCATGCAAAGGATGGAGATATTGAAACTGGTTTAAAGAAATTAGGCGCTATTCTGGGAGATTTTGTAGAAGTGGGCTGCGGCTCTGTTTTAAACCCGGGAACTGTTATTGGACCTAAAACCAATATCTATCCATTATGCAGCGTTAGAGGCTGTGTAGATGGAGGCTGTATCTATAAAAGAGATGGCGAAATTGTTGAAAAGAGAGTGTAATATTTAAGAAAATTATTACAGAGAATAATAAATAAAATATATATAGAAGAATAAGGATAAGGTACAGTACAATGTCACAGAAAAAGCAGTCAATGGGTCAGAACGGACAGTTTGGCTCAAGAATCGGATTTATTCTGGCTTCTGTAGGTTCTGCAGTTGGAATGGGAAATATCTGGATGTTTCCCTACCGTGTAGGCCAGTACGGAGGCGCTGCATTTTTGCTTGTTTATTTTGGTTTTATTTTTTTGTTTGGAATGGTGGGACTGTCAGGTGAGTTTGCTTTTGGACGTCTTACAAGAACAGGACCTATTGGTTCTTATGAATACGCATTAAAAACAAGGGGAAAGAAAGGGGGAGCATTTTTAGGCTCCATTCCTCTTATTGGTTCTTGTGGTATTGCTATTGGTTATGCAATTATAGTTGGATGGGTTTTAAAATATTTATTCGGTTCCTTGACAGGAGCCATGCTGGCAACAGAATCAACAGAGTATTTCAGCCAGCTGACAGGTCATTTTGGCAGTGTGCCTTGGCATCTTCTGGTTGTTATTCTAACAATGGTAGTGCTGTCAGGCGGTGTTTCAAAAGGAATTGAAAAAGTAAACAGTATTATGATGCCCGCATTTTTCATTCTCTTCCTTCTGATAGCTATCCGGGTATTCTTTTTACCAGGGGCTTCTGAAGGTTATCGATATCTTCTGATTCCTCAATGGGAATATTTATCGAAGCCGGAAACCTGGGTCATGGCAATGGGGCAGGCGTTTTTCTCCCTTTCTGTTACAGGTTCAGGTATGATTATCTATGGCAGTTATCTGGATAGTAAAGAGAATATTCCAAAGGCGGCTATGACAACAGCTCTTCTTGATACAATGGCAGCCCTTTTAGCAGGCTTTGCTGTTATTCCGGCAGTCTTTGCTTTTGGGATGGACCCAAGCAGCGGTCCGCCTCTCTTATTTATAACACTTCCCAAAGTGTTTGCTCAGATTCCTGCTGGAGGTCTGGTTGCAGCTATGTTCTTTTTATCTGTACTATTTGCAGGTGTCACTTCTATGGTGAATATGTTTGAGGTCTGTGCAGAAGCTCTGCAGAGCCAGTTGAAGCTTTCCAGAAAGACTGCAATTCTGCTAGTTGGCGGAGTTGTGTTCCTGGTTGGTCTGTTCATAGAATATGAACCATACATGAGCAAATGGATGGATATTATTACAATTTATGTGGTGCCATTTGGTGCAGTTCTCTGTGCAGTTATTATCTACTGGGTACTTGGGTTTGATAAGATATCCAAAGAACTGAATGCTGGGCGGGAGAAGCCTATAGGTCGATTTTTTAAGTTTGCAGCTAAGTATATCTATGTATTTCTGGCTGTTCTGGTTTTTATAATGAGTATTGTTTATAAAGGGATTGGCTGATAAAAGGTAAAGGAGCTTCTAAAAATGATTTTAATTTTATTACTGGGATTGATTTTATTAATGTTCTCAATTGTGGGAATACGAAGATTTATCAATACACAAAAATTTAAAATCCGCTCGGAAGCAGGCGTTGAAATAACGGATTATATAACCATTGGCGGCATAGAGCAGTACATTCAGATTCGCGGGCAGGATATTTCAAACCCCATTATTATTGTACTACACGGCGGTCCTGGCAACAATATGGCATATTATTCGTATTGCTGGCAAGCAGATTTAGAACGAGGCTACACCTTTGTTCACTGGGACCAGCGCGGCTGTGGAAATACTTATTACCGAAATAAAGAGGCTGAAAAGCCTGACCTGGATTTGCTTTTATCTGATTTAGACCAATTGGTGGATTATGTTTGCGCCAAGTATAATAAAGAAAATGTTATTATTATGGGACATTCATGGGGGACGTTTCTCGGTGGGATTTATGCGTGTAAACATCCTGGAAAAGTATCAGCTTATGTTGGTATCGGTCAATTTAACAATAGTTGGAAAAGCGAGAAATACGCTGTAGAGGAAGCCCTTCGTTTGGCAAATGCAGCGGGCAAAAACGATGATGCCAAGAAAATCGAAGAACAATTTCAGCTTGTAAGTTCAAATAAGAAATTAAATATGCGGGAAATACTGAAGCTGCGGCAGCTTACCGGAAGATATCTGCCCAGTGGGGAGAATACCGGATTTTCTGTTCGGTTATTTTCGCCATTTATAACATTCAACGATTTGAGATGGTTTCTTTCACCAATATTTAGTTTTAATAAATTTATCGAGATCCAAGATAAGCTTTATGATGCGCTTTATTCAGAAAATGTATTGTCAGTGTATAATTACACCCAATATAAAGTTCCTGTTGTAATAATTGCCGGTGATTGTGACTGGATAACGCCTTATGGTATGGCGAGGGATTATTTCGACAACATTTCTGCACCTAAAAAACAATTTATATTAATTGAAAATGCCGGACACATCCCTTTCATGCCAGGAAAGTTTACGGAAGTGTTGATAGAAGTGTTAAGTGGTATATGATAAGAATACTATGGAAAAGAATTAATTCCATAATTTTGTCAGCTAAAGAGAAAAAAGAGGACTACTGAATTTCAAGTAGTTCTCTTTTTTAGCTCTACAGTTTCCTGTCAAGGTTTCTTATAGTTTAGTCAATGAATTATTTCGTACCAAATATACGATCTCCGGCATCACCAAGACCTGGGCAGATATAAGCATCTTCATTCAGCTGACGATCCACATGACCAATATAGATCTGAATGTCAGGATGTGCCTCGTGAAGTCTCTTAAGTCCTTCCGGTGCTGCAATAATTGCCATAAACTTAATATTCTTCCCGCCATGCTGCTTAATGAAATCAACTGCAGCTACTGCAGAGCCGCCGGTTGCCAGCATAGGGTCAGTCACCACAATAGTTCTTAACTCAATGGGATGAGGAAGTTTACAGTAGTACTCGTGAGGCTCATGGGTATTCTCATCTCTGTAAAGCCCGATATGACCTACCTTAGCAGAGGGAACAAGAGCAAGGATTCCGTTTACCATGCCCAGCCCAGCACGGAGAATTGGAACAACAGCCAGCTTTTTGCCTGCAAGCACTGGTGTCATACAGGTTTCCAGAGGAGTTTCCACCTCCACTTCCTTAAGAGGAAGATCTCTTAAAGCTTCATAGCCCATTAACATAGCGATTTCATCGGTTAAGGAACGAAATTCATTAGTTCCTGTATTCTTGTCCCTCAGAATGGAGATTTTGTGCTGAATTAATGGATGATCAAAAACAGTTACATTGTCATTTGATGAGTACATATTAATACCTTATCCTTTCATGTTCTTCTTTACATGTTCATTTTTGCAAAAATAATTCCACTCTGTTGGACAGCAGTGGATTATTAAGATGAAAAAGCCTGTAAAAAGGAGGGCAAAATGACGTTTTATAGTGATCCGCATTCTTAAGCCCTCCTTATCTTTCTTTATTTTCCGTATTATTCTATCAAATATAAAGACAAATAGCAACTGTTTTCCCTATTTTCCTTCAGGAGTATATTTTACAAGTGCATAGTCACCTAATGCATGGGGAACAGGAATAGCAACGAAGACAGTACCTTGATCCTCATAACTGAAAACCTGTGGAAATGCAATGGATTCTTCGCTTCCATCGGTCTTATATGGGAAATCAGCCTGTTTAAACATATTGGTGTAATCATCAATGGATGTCTGACTTCTGATTGTCATCAGCTCTTTTTTTAGTTCCTGATCTCTGGTGTCAAACTCACAGTCATCTGAGAGAATATAACCTGCCAGTGTATAGGGATCAGCATAATCAGTCAGTCCCATATCCTTGCCATTAACAGTATCTATGGTATTAGTGTAGAAGATATTGGTTGGATAGGCAGCATTTTCAGGATGAAAGGTGCCTGTATAAACTGTTGTAATACGGCGGCGGTCTATAGAAATCACCTTACACTTTACATTTAAGCTGTCTTTTGTAGTGTTTACCTCATAAGCAGATATAAATTCAAGAGCGTGATTCTCTAACAGTTTGTTGATCTTTTCCTGAACATCTGGTTTAGACAGATTGGACACAACAGGGTATTCAATGGTAACCTTGCCTTCCTTATGGGTCTTGATAGATGCTGCCACATCAGGAATCACCACTTCCCCCGCTTTGGTTGTTTCTGAAGCTGTTTCTTTGGTTGATTCATCAGAAGCAGAGCTTTTGTCAGAAGCTTCTGTTCCGGCTGTTGTTGATGCCATGCTTTCCTTTGAAACTGTTGTATGAGTGCTTGCTAAATCTGTCTTAGAGGTGCTTTTCTTTCCACATCCCCAGAGAAGGGAAGCACAGGACAGAGAAAGTGCAGTAATAAGCAGAATTCGTTTCATAGAAGACCTCCTTTTATCATTGGTAGTTTGTTCCTATTATAACATAGGTCTTAAGAAATGTTTTATAAATTATCTTACAATTCATGGACAATTCACGAAAGATTGGAGAAAGGCCAGGAGCAAAAAATATAAAAAAGCAGAAAAGGTCAGTAGATAACTGTATAAAGCATTGAAGATTTCCCTTATATTCAGTATAAAAATTATAAGAACTCTATTCTGTTACATTGCAGGATAAGAAAGGCTGGTAAATATGAAAATAAGGAATCCTATATTAAAAGGTTTTCATCCTGATCCTTCTATCATAAGAGTTGGAGAGGATTATTACATTGCAACATCAACATTTGAATGGTGGCCGGGAGTCAGGCTTCATCATTCCAGAGATTTAGTCAACTGGGAACTGATTTCCTATCCTTTAAACAGAGTTTCCCAGCTGGATTTAAGAGGAGTTGGGGCCAGTCAGGGAATCTGGGCACCCTGTTTAACTTACTGTGATGGTATTTTCTATCTGGTATATACAGTGGTGAATTCATTTTACTGCAATATGTATGATACCAATAATTATCTGGTAACAGCAGATAAGATAGAAGGACCATGGTCAGAGCCTATAGCTCTTAACAACTTTGGATTTGATCCCTCCCTATTTCATGACGATGATGGCAAAAAATATCTGGTAAGTATGGTAACTGACCATCGTGTTCCCAAGAAATATGCAGGAAGGCTGGTCTTACAGGAGTATGATCAGGACAAGAAATCGGTAGTTGGTCCTGTAAAGGATATCTATCAGGCTCATAAGATATTCCTGGAAGGGCCCCATATATTTAAGAGAAATGGCTGGTATTATCTGTTTTCTGCAGATACAGGAACAGGAGAAGGTCATGGACAGACTATTCAAAGATCAAAATCTGTATGGGGACCTTATAAAATGTTCCAAAGCCCTCATATGAAACGCAATAGTGACAATGAGGCTTATTCTATACTGACCAGCAGACATGACCCTGATTTGCTTCTTCAGAAAAGCGGTCATTGCGATCTGGTGGAAACCCAGAATGGAGACTGGTATGCAGTTCATCTGTGCGGCAGAGCTTTAGAAAGCAGGAATCCGGAAGATGCAGATAAATTTCCCGGATCACGAAGATATATGCTGGGAAGAGAGACTGCCATTCAAAAAATGAGATGGACAGAGGATGACTGGCTGGTCCTTGATTCAGGAGGAATAGTTCCGGAAAATACAGTTGATAACAGCGGGCTGGAAGAATATATCTTTGAAAAGGAAGGGGAGAGAGATGAGTTTGACAGTCCTTCTCTGAGCCTGGATTATCAATCCCTTAGAATTCCTATGGATGATCATTATCTATCCCTGACGGAGCGGAAGGGATATCTAAGAATATATGGAAGAAGTGGTCTTGCCAGCAAATTTTCCCAGAGTCTGATTGCAAAGCGTCTGACAGAATTCCGGATGCATACGGCAGTCAGCGTAGAGTTTCAACCTGAGGTGTTTAAACAGATGGCAGGATTGATATTTATGTATGATACAGATAATTATTTGTATTTACATATTACCCATGATGAAGATATGGGAAGGTGCATCAGTATCTTAAAGGCAGAAAACAAGGTTTATGAATATCCTGTTGGATTCCTGCCTCTGGAGTTTGATGGTCCGGTAGTACTAAAAGGAGAGCTGGATCGCCACAGACTTCAGTTCTATTATGGAGAAAAGGAAGACAATATGCAGCCCATAGGTTCTGCCATTGACTGCAGTTTTTTATCTGATGAGGCATGTAAAGAAGGCTGGTTTACAGGTGCAATGGTGGGGATATGCTGTCAGGATTTAACCGGTTCTGGAAAATATGCAGATTTTGACTGGTTTGAAGTGAGTGCAGAAAGCGAGGAATAATATGGACTTTAATATGGAATTAATTGCAAATGGAATATGGAAGCTTGTGCTTGGAGAGCCGGAGGATTTAACTCCTGTCCATTATAATAACTTCTCTATGTTATCAGATGCATTGGAAGAGCTTCCTGTAAGAGAAAACTGTCCAAAAGCAGCAGAAGGGCTGAAATGGAAGAAGACAGCAAGAGGAATTACCGTTACCCTGCCTATGAATACCAACGAGGATATCTACGGTTTTGGTCTTCAATTAAAAAGTCTGAATCAGTCAGGGAGAAAGAGGCGGATCAGGGTGAATTCCGATCCGCCTGCAGATACAGGTGAAAGCCATGCGCCTGCTCCTTTCTATGTGTCTTCTGCAGGTTATGGATTGTTTGCAGACACCTTCCGCTATGCAGATTTCTATATGGGAACCAATGCTGAAAAGGGTGCTTCTAATGAGAAGACGGAGGTGAATCAGAAACATGAGGAATTTTCAGAATCAGCCCTTTATGCTTTAAAGAAGGCGAAAGAAGAACGGAAAATTATTATAGAAATCCCTCATGTAAAAGGTGTAACATTGTATTTCTTCGCAGGGGAATTAAAGGAAGCAGTCCAGAGATATAATCTGTTTTCAGGCGGCGGCTGTCTGCCTCCTATGTGGGGGCTTGGTGTCTGGTATCGCACCTATGGCGGCAGCGATCAGAACAAGGTGCTGGAGCTGGCTGGGCAGATGAGAGAAGATGGGATTCCCGTTGATGTGCTGGGTCTGGAGCCAGGGTGGCATTCTCACAGCTATTCCTGTACCTTTCAGTGGTCTTCCATGTTTCCAGAGCCAAAGTCTATGCTTGATCAGCTGAAAGAAATGGCTTATAACGTAAATCTGTGGGAACATGCTTTTGTATATCCGGCTTCACCTATTTATCAGGAACTGATTCCATATAGCGGTGATTATGAAGTGTGGAATGGACTGATTCCAGACTTTGGTTCACCGGAAGGAAGTAAAATATTTGCAGACTATCATGAAAAGTATCTGGTAGATCAGGGAATCAGCGGATTTAAACTGGATGAGTGTGATAATTCGGATTACAACCCTTCCAACTGGTCATTTCCTGATTCTACAGAATTTCCTTCTGGTTTAGATGGGGAACAGATGCATAATGGGATTGGCATGCTCTATCAGAATACGCTTCATGGGATCTATAAAAAGAAGAACAGAAGAACATTAAGCCAGGTACGGGCTTCCGGTGCTCTTGCTGCACCTCTTCCTTTTGTACTTTACTCTGATTTATATAATCACAAGGATTTTATCAGAGGTATGTCTACAGCAGGATTTTCAGGTATGCTGTGGTCACCGGAGGTACGAAGCTGTGAAAATGGGCAGGATTTGCTGCGGAGGGTGGAAAGCGTTGTGTTTTCCCCTCAGGCTCTTTTAAACTGCTGGAGAATCCCTAACCCTCCCTGGTATCAGGTTGATGTGGAGAAAAACCTTCAGGGTGAGAGAATGGAGGACTGGGAGTATTATTTCAATACCTGTAAAATGTATCTGGAGCTGCGGATGAGTCTTTTGCCTTATCTCTATAGCAGCTTTATGGATTATCACAGGAAAGGGATTCCGCCTGTGCGGGCTGTTGTTATGGACTATCCTGAGGATGAGCAGGCAGCTTATCTTGATACTCAGTACATGTTTGGAGAAAGTATGATGGTCTGTCCTTTGACTGTGGAGGATGGAAAGAAGAGGGTGGTATGGCTGCCGAAGGGGAAATGGCATGATTTCTTTACCGGCCAGGTGCTGGAAGGCGGAAAGTCCATTGAAGTGAATGCTGATTATGATGAGATTCCGGTTTATGTGAAAGATGGGGCCTTGATTCCATTAGCCAAACCGGTGATGGCAGTGAAAGAGGATACTGTTTTTCAGATTTCGGTGAAATCCTTTGGAGAGGGAGTTTCCAGCTTTACTTTATATGAAGATGACTTTGTTTCTTATGATGGGACAGAGGGGAATCGGGTTGTGATTAGTAGAGATGCTGATGGGGAGATAAAGGTTGTACGTAGTGGGGATGGGGAGGTTAGATATGTGATAGAATTGTAATAATTGATAAATAATAAATGGTTTCTTGTAGAAATTCTGATAATATCCTTAGTTGACAGTCAAGTAATAAATGCTATAATATTAAAATATATCAAACAAATATTTGACATGTAATTAAGGAAGGGGTAATTAGAATTTTACAAACAAGTATGCCTAAAATTGGAAGTCGTATGATAAAGACAGCAATTGCAGTATTTATCTGCTTTTGTGTAGATATGTTAAGAGGCGGCAACGGAATTGTAGTAAATGCAGCGGTTGCAGCAGTATTATGTATGCAAACTTCTGTTTCAGACAGTAAGGAAGCTGGTTGGAATCGTGTAATAGGAACCTTTATCGGAGGTATTACCGGTGCTGTGTTTATATCGGTTGAAAGCCTGTTTTTGCCAATAGACTGGTTATTTGCCCACTATATTCTGGTGGCACTTGGGATTATTCCGGTTATCTACATTACTGTGTATTTTAGAAGAACAGCAACAGCATCGCTATCCTGCGTTATATATTTAATTATTACTGTTGCAAGAGATGCAGATATGAATCCTATTATATACTCTGCCAATCGAATTCTGGATACAATTATAGGAATTGCAGTATCATTGCTTGTTAATGCAGTTGGTTTTTATATTATGAAGCGGGTGAAGAAAACGGAAGAAGCTAAGGCGGCAGGAGATAGGACGGCGGAAAAAACAGTGGATAAGGCGACAGAACAACTGGCAGAACATATTAAGGAAGAAACGTCAGAAGAGCTTACGGAACAAAATCAGGAAACAGAAGATAAAATATAATAAAGTAAAATACTAAACAAAAAAGGAAGTCCCTCAATATGACTAACAAAATTATCATATTGGGGGATTTTTTTTAATAGTAAGAATAGGGAGATGATGCCTGGCTGTCAATAATAATTTCAATTAAATCCGCCCTGTTAATACTTTCTGAATATTCAAACGGCTTATTGTCGCTATAGGTAATTCTTTTGAAAACAAGAAGGGGGTCTCCAGGTTTGATATTCAGCAGCCGGGATTCAATAAATCCTGCAGCATCAGCTGAAATAATATCCTGACCATTTTCATAGGTTATGTTGTAATGTTCGGCCAGAAATTTGTATAGAAAATAGATCTCACCATTATATTTTTCAAGACCCGGGGTAAGGGTGGTGAGAATATAGCTTGTAACATAACAGAAAACCATATCATTAACCAGTTTCATCCGTTGAAGTCTGTAGACCTCAGTTCCCGGAAATACATCCAGGGCTTTTGCCACTTTGGGATCGGCAGGAACAATGTCAATAATAGCCCCTTGGGTACTTGTTGCACATTCTCCCTCCATAGTGAAACGGCTGGTTACAGAAGAACTGCTTTTAATACTTAAAAAGTTATATGTGGCATCAAAGGTTTCAGGCGGAAGGACCATGGTGCCCCGTCCTTGATGCACATCTACAAGTCCTTCTTCTCTCAACATATTAATAGCACGCCGTATGGTAGTTCTGCTCACTTTAAAACTATCAATTAAATCTCCCTCAGGTGGAAGAAACGAGCCGGAAGCATATTGAGAAGCCAGAATATCTGACTTTAGTTTATGATAGACAGCGATGTACTTTGGTGAATTCTTATCCAAACTTATAATCCCCTCTCTGTATTGTTCTGATATTATTCTAAAACATATCTTTCATAAAGTCAATGAATAAGCCTTAAAATAGATACCATTAAAATACATGTTATTAATTTTGACTCGCTTAAACGTTATTCAAATACTATAGAAAGCAATAATACATAAGGATTAAAGAAAAAAATAAAATTTAAAAGACAATATTGACAATGATAAAAGCATATGCTATGATTCAAACATCTCTAAAACGTCTCTAATATAAAAACAAATGGAATAAAAAGGAATGTTTTAGATATGTTTAAGGAAGGGGGAGAAGACAAAGAAACATATATTGGGGTAATAAAGAGAATAACAAAAACGAAGAAGAAAAGGAGTACTATTATGAAAAAAGGATTGGCTTTAATTCTGGCAGCAGGCCTGGTGATGGGGTTAGCCGGCTGTTCCTCAGGAGGTTCGGCAACAGTTGGAGGCTCTGAGGCAAATACAACAGCTGCAGCAGCAGACAGCTCAAACAATGCAGGGGAAGAAGCATCTCAGGGGGAAAAGGTAGTTAATATTGCATTTACTGTAGATATGGGTGATATGGATCCCTTTGCTCTTCCAACCAGCGGACGTAATTATCTTCGGTATAGTGTTTATGATTATATAGCAGTATTCAGTGAATTCGGTCAGTCATGGCAGGAGATGGACTGGGGTGTTGCTAAGAATATCACTCAGATTGATGAAGTAACTTATGAAATAGAGATATATGATTACATAAAAGACGCCATTGGAAATCACATTACAGCAGAAGATGTGGCATGGTGCGTTGAAACATGTAAAGAATCCGGAAATCTGCCAAGAATGGGGAAATATGTAGATTCTGCAGAGGCAATTGACGATACTACATTCCGGTTAAAACTGAAAACCACTGCCATTGGTGCAATAGAATACGTATTTGCTCAGGTTTGTATTGTAGATAAAGAGACTTATGAAGCCAATAAGAGCACAATGTCCACGACACCCATTAGCAGCGCAGCTTATCAGGTAAAGGAATGCGTTTCCGGTTCTTATTACGTATTGGAGAAGAATGATGATTACTGGCAGACTGATGAAAGTGCAAAATGTTACACGGCTAATCAGCAGGCAGACAAAATTGTATACAATGTGGTAAAAGAACCTTCTCAGGTAACTGTTTCCCTGCAGACAGGAGAGAATGATATGGCTACAGTCCTTGCACAGAGTGAGCTCAGCTACTTTATGAATGAGGACGGCACTGAAGTATCCGGTTATCATGTATCTGAAAAGGCAGGCGGAACTGTCAATACAATACACTTTAACTGCAGTGAGGGCAATGTATTTGCAGATAATCAGGCACTGCGTCAGGCAGTTTTATATGCGTTTGATTCTCAGGCAATTGTAGATGGCGTTTATAAAGGACATGGAGAAGTGATTCACGATCTGGCAACCAATCTCTGTGGTGATTACAACAAGGAATGGGATCAGGAAGATTATTATAATTACAATGAAGAGACTGCAAAACAGAAGCTGGAAGAAGCAGGCTATCCGGGAGGAATTGATCCTGCTACAGGTAAGGCATTAAAGATTCGTTTAATGTCTGATACAGAGCATAAGGACGCCGCAGTTATTATTCAGAGTTATATGATTGCAATTGGACTGGACTGTGAATTGCTGATCTATGATAATGCACTTCTGTCTTCCTATGTATTTGATCCTACAACCTTTGATGTTTTATTGGCTTATCATGGGTCAGAAGGATATGTAACTGCAGTATATGACACCATGTTTTCCCTAAATAGCGAGGGACTTGCTACTAAGATATTTACAAAGGATGATAAGCTTCAGGAACTGCTGGAAGCAGCTACCAATGTGAATACACATAGTCCGGAGACTGTTGAGGCACTTCATGATTATGTTTATGAGCAGGCTTATGGAGCAGGTATTAATGTTACCTACAGCTATGCAGCTTCCAAAGATACCATCGGTATTGTCCGCCATCCATGGGGTCAGCTGATCGGTGCTGCCTGTGATTATACTGATTTTAAATAAGTAAAGAATGTGATACATACATGGCACCGAAAGGTGCCATGTACTGTAAACAATAAGTGAGGGTTATATATGGGAAAATATATTGTAAAAAGGTTGTTCTGGATGATTCCTGTCATACTTGGTGTTACAGTACTGATCTTTACGATTATGTTTTTTGTGCCTGGAGATCCGGTTGCCATTATGCTGGGAAGCAATGCATCTCCTGATGAGATTGCCCAGGCGCGTGAACTTCTGGGACTGAATAAATCTTATCTTGAACGTCTGCTGAACTATGTTTCAGGTGTGGTTTTCCGGTTTGATCTGGGAACCTCTTATCAGTATGGAACACAGGTGACAGCAGATCTGCTGGAACGTTTTCCACGTACAGTTATGCTTGCATTATGCAGCATGCTGATTGCAGTAGCATTTGGAATTCCCCTGGGAGTGACTGCAGCAACTCATCAGGATTCATTATCAGACCGTGTATCAATGCTGATAGCTATGTTTGGAGTATCAATTCCGGCATTCTGGCTGGCACAGATGCTGGTGCTGTTGTTTTCTCTTAAGCTTGGCTGGCTTCCTTCTTATGGTATCGGAGGAATCAAGTATTACATACTTCCTGCAATATCCAACTCATTTGCAGGTCTGGCAGGAATCGCAAGACAGACACGTTCCAGTGTTTTGGAATGTATCAGAGCGGATTATGTTACAACTGCAAAAGCCAAGGGATTATCAGGAAGAAAGGTGTTAATGGGACATATTCTCCCCAACTCCCTGATTCCTATTGTTACATATGCAGGTTCCAGATTCAGCATGATGTTAGGCGGTGCCATTGTAATTGAAAATGTGTTTTCTATACCAGGTGTAGGAACCTATATGGTACAGGCAATTAACTATCGTGATTATGGAGCGGTACAGGGATCAGTTATCTTTTGTGCTATATCATTCAGCATTATTATGCTGTTGGTGGATTTAATTTATGCTTACATTGATCCCAGAATTAAAGCTCAGTATGAGGGTAAACGCAGGAGAAAAAAAGACAATGGATGAGAAGATAAAAAAGAGAAAAAGTAATAGCGGATTCCGTGTTTTCATAAGAAAAATGTTGAAGCGAAAAGAGGCTGTTGCAGGTGCTGCCATACTTATCATTCTTGCTGTTCTTGCATTGCTGGCACCATGGATCAGCCGGTATCCCTACGATGCAATGGATATTAAGCAGGCATTTTCGCCGCCTTCAGCCGAACATATTTTTGGAACAGATCATCTGGGACGGGATATGTTAAGCCGCATTATGTATGGAGGAAGATTCTCCCTTTCTGTGGGTATTGTATCTGTAAGTATTTCCGCTGCAGGAGGGATGATATTTGGTTCCATTGCAGGATATTTTGGAGGGAAGGCAGATAATCTTATTATGAGATTTATGGACGTGTTCAATGCAATTCCTCAGGTACTACTGGCAGTCTGTATTTCTGCAGCATTGGGAACTGGATTTTTTAAAACTGTTTTTGCTGTAGGGATCGGAGGTATCCCTAATTTTTCCAGAGTAATCCGGGCTAATATTCTGTCTGTAAGACAGCTGGATTATGTGGAAGCTGCAACTTCCATTAATTGCAGCAATCCAAGAATTATATTTAAACATGTGGTGCCTAATGCACTGACACCTTTCCTTGTACAGTGCACCTTAGCTATGGCAAATGGGCTAATTGTAGCAGCAACCTTAAGCTATATTGGTTTGGGAGTACAGCCACCTCTTCCGGAATGGGGAGCCATGCTGTCCGATGCCAGAAATTATATTCGTCAGTATCCCTACCTTATGGTCTGCCCCGGTATCTTTATTATGATTACAGTGCTTTCCTTTAACTTAATTGGTGATGCAGTTCGTGATGCGCTGGATCCAAAGCTGAAAAAATAAGGAGGACAGAATATGGAACAGAATAATACTAATCAGACTCCTTTTCTTAAGGTAGAGGATCTGGTTGTTGAATATACCTCAGAAGGTCAGGTGATTCATGCAGTTAATGGCGTTTCCTTTCAACTGGAAAAGGGACGTACTCTTGCCCTTGTAGGAGAAACAGGCGCAGGAAAGACTTCCATAGCCAAATCGATTATGAGGATTCTCCCTGACCCTCCTGCAAAAATAAAGGGCGGGAAAATCTATTTGGATGAAGAAGATGTTTTGTGCATTAGTGAGGCAGAGATGCAGAAACTCCGCGGACAAAAGGTATCTATGATATTTCAGGATCCTATGACTGCTTTAAATCCGGTAAAACGGGTGGGCGATCAAATTGCAGAGGTAATTCGTCAGCACAACAGAGTGACTAAGGCAGAGGCTTTTGACAGAGCCTGTGAAATGTTGAAAACAGTAGGTATTTCAGAGGACAGAGCAAATGAATATCCACATCAGTTTTCTGGCGGTATGAAGCAGAGAGTGGTGATTGCCATGGCACTTGCCTGCAGCCCTGAGCTTCTTCTTGCAGATGAGCCTACTACAGCGCTTGATGTAACGATTCAGGCACAGGTACTAGAAATGATTAACCGCTTAAAAGCAGAATTTAATACAGCTATGATTATGATTACCCATGATCTTGGTGTTGTTGCAGAAGTAAGTGATGAGGTAGCTGTAATATATGCAGGTCAGGTTATCGAATATGGGGCTGTGGAATCCATTTTTGACAGACCGTCCCATCCCTATACGCAGGGACTCTTTGGTTCCCTGCCTGATCTGGGAAAGGATGTAGACAGGCTCAGTCCCATCTATGGACTTCCGCCTGATCCTACCAATCTGCCGAAAGGATGCTCTTTCCAGCCCCGTTGTCCTTACGCGACGAAGGAATGCAATATGCAACCGGTAAAAATGAAAGAGATCGAAAAGGGACATTATTCACGCTGCTGTAAAAACAATGATTTGGAGGTATCATAATGGCTGCATTAATAGAAGCTAGAAATTTAAAGAAGTATTTTGATTCTCCAAAAGGCATGGTTCATGCTGTTGATGATGTTTCTTTTAAAATTGAAGAAGGCAGAACCATGGGAGTAGTAGGAGAATCGGGCTGCGGAAAATCAACTTTGGGCAGAACGATGATCCATCTTCTGGAAAGTACAGGAGGGAATATCCTATTTGAGGGGAAAGATGTAACCAATGCAGGCGGAAGGGATTTAAAAAATCTGCGGGAGAAAATGCAGATTATATTTCAGGACCCATTTTCCTCTTTAAATCCCCGAATGACCATTAAAGGAACCATTCAGGAACCATTAATTCTTTCTAAACGTTTTAAAACCAAGGGAGAGCTGGAGGATGAGACAGACAGAATCATGAACCTGGTAGGAATTGAAGAGCGGTTAAGAGATTCATATCCTCATGAACTGGATGGAGGCAGGAGACAAAGAGTGGGAATCGGAAGAGCCCTGGCATTGATGCCTAAGTTTGTAGTATGTGATGAACCAGTATCAGCACTGGATGTATCCATACAGGCTCAGATTTTAAATCTGCTTATGGATTTACAGGATCAGTATGGGCTTACCTATATGTTTGTTACCCATGATCTCTCTGTAGTACGTCATATTTCTGATGATATCTGCGTCATGTATTTGGGACAGCTTGTGGAAACCAGTCCCTCTAAGGAATTGTTTAAAAATCAGCTTCATCCTTATTCAAAAGCACTTTTATCAGCAATTCCTTCCACAGATATTCATCATAAAAAGGAACGGATCATTTTAAAAGGAGAGATCACCTCTCCCATTAATCCAAAACCGGGCTGTCGTTTTGCAACAAGGTGTCCTTATGTATGTGACCGCTGTAACAGCCCCCAGAAACTGGAAGAAGTTCTTCCTGACCACTATGTATCCTGCTGCAGAGTGCGTGAAATTAACAACTTGTAAGCAGGAGGACAGATAAAATGAATGATAATACGGCAGAATATGGGACACAGACAAAGGTATGGAACAAGGTGTTTATCAGTGTATTTATAGCCAATATGCTGATGTTTCTGGGTCAGCAGATGATGAACACTCTGGTTTCCAAATATGCAGGATCTTTAGGCGCTGCACCGGCAATGATTGGGTTTATTTCCAGCTCATTTGCCTATACTGCACTGATTTTTAAAGTATTTGCAGCACCTGCCATTGATACCTTTAATAAGAAATATGTGCTGACCTGTGCACTTTTAGTTATGGCGGCTGCATTTTTAGGATATAGCTTATCCACTAATACTTCTATGCTGCTGGCTAGCAGATTGCTTCAGGGGGCAGGGCAGGCATTTACAGCTACCTGTTGTCTGGCACTGGCTACAGACTCACTGCCTCCGGCAAAAATGGTTCAGGGAATTGCCTATTTTTCCCTTGCGCAGGCAATCTGTCAGTCCATAGGACCTACTTTGGGCCTTACTTTGTCCAGAACAATTGGATACCATGCCACTTTTTTAGTGGGAGCAATGATTATGCTTGCAGCAGCATTTGCAGCAATACAGATTAAAACAAAGTTCCAAAGAGTTAAAAAATATAAAATATCTTTAAAGGGTTTGATTGCAGCAGAAGCTTTGATCCCTGCTGTTCTTGCATTTTTCCTGGCTATGGCAAATTATAATATTAATTCATTTCTGGTTATATTTGCAGAGGAACAGGGGGCAGGAGAGCACATTGGCTATTTTTTCACAGTCTATGCAATTACCATGCTGTTTTCCCGTCCGTTTGTAGGGAAAATAGCTGATAAGCACGGATTTGTAAAAGTCCTTCTTCCTGCAATGGGCTGCTTTGCACTGGCATTTCTGCTGATTAGTTATTCTGCAAGAATCGAGATGTTTTTGCTGGCAGGCTTTATTTCTGCCTTTGGATATGGTGCCTGTCAGCCTACTGTCCAGGCGTTATGCATGAAGTGTGTGCCAAAGGAAAAAAGAGGTGCAGGCAGCACTACGAATTATATTGGTCAGGATCTGGGCAATCTTGTGGGACCTACTATGGCAGGCGCTGTAGCAGGAAGGCTGGGTTATGGTCCGATGTGGAGATTTATGATGATACCTATTTTTATGGCAATGCTGATTGTGGTTATATTCAGAAAACAGATTAGCAATACAATTCAGTAGAGAAGAGGAGACAACTAAGTTGAAAGGATTGGAATATTGGTCATTAGATACAAATCCGGAAACAGGGGAGAAATTCCAGGCTTTTCTTGGCTATCTGCGGGTGGCACATAATGGCAATGCAGATATTGACAGCTTCATTGCAAGTGAATATGGGGAAGCACTGGCTGAAATTCTTCAAACCAGATTTTTATACGAAGAAGACCCTATGGGAGAAAATACAATAGAATATTTCAAAAGTCTGGGGCTAAAAAAAGAAATGCACGAAGATGAGGACTATTATACACGATGGGAAATACTAACTCCTCTTGCAATGTATGAAGAGAAGGGAAAGAATAAAAAATATCCTCTTGTTATAGCCAATCATGGAGGCAGCAATGCAATTGAAACCGATGAATTCTGTTTTGGACTGCCTCAAATTGCTGGGAAAGAAGGATTTATGGTTGCTTATCTGCAAAATACCAACTGGGAGAATACAGACAGGGTATTGGGTCTGATTGCTGAAAATTATCCTTTGGATGAGGAACGGGTTTATATCACCGGTTATTCTCAGGGAGGATATCAGGCAACTTCTACTTATTTTCGGATTCCTGAAAAAATAACTGCAGCAGCACCGTGTGGAAATGATATATACCGTACTTATGATAATTTTAATATTCCATATACGGAAGAGGAAACGGCAAGACTTAAGAAAACATTCGTTCCATT
This sequence comes from Hungatella sp. UBA5385, assembly GCA_002409995.1. GTDB lineage: Bacteria > Bacillota > Clostridia > Lachnospirales > Lachnospiraceae > UBA5385. The sequence goes on from DHOR01000016.1 coordinate 57,202, forward strand.
TATGCAGATTGTTGGCTGCTGTGAAGCCTCCAGTTTTGTACCTGTCAATGACTGGAAACCAAGAAAGGACTGGGGAATTGAAGCGGGTGCAGAACCTTATATAAATCCTCGGAGAGATGATAGCAGAGATCCCACCAGAATAATAGGCGGGAGAAGGAGATTCAGTGATATGACTGTACCGGACCCTGGGGTTGATATTCAGCAGTGGATGATCAGCAGGCTGAATATGCGGCTGGACACTCTTAACTGTGAACCAAGAAACCAGGAACAGTGCATCAGCTATTTACATACTCCTGAGGATGAACTTCATCATATTCTTGGTTTTTATGGAGATAAAGAAAGAATTGAAACCTATTATGGATATAAGCATTACATAGCAGATATATGGAACAGAGATGGAATTCATGCTTTCCGATATATAGCAGTGGAAAACAGCCCTCACTGGGTTCCTGTTATGACAGGTCCCCTTGTATGGGACTTCTTTAAACAATTTCGCAGAGATAAACAGACAGGTAAGATTGTGGAAGAGGTATATAAGTACTAATAGAAAGCAGAAAATAAGCTGAAAATAAACAGACGAAGTCTAAATAACAGGCTTCGTCCTTGTTGTACTATTTTATATAACTCTTACCAAGATAATTATAATTACCTCTCTCAAGAATGGTTTTTTTCATCAATCTGCCTTCTGTATAAATAAATTCAGTCAGAGAATAGGAAGCGGTTCTGGGAGAGCTGAGCAGTATATAGGGATTATCCTGGTCATCCATATATACATTACATTCAATGGAACCTATTTGAACAAATTCGTCAGGAAAGATATAATAATTCTTTCCATCTATTTCAGCACAAGCCAGCCAGTTTTGTCCGTCATCCATAATAAAAGAACCATCCTCGTTCTTTTCAGCATTAATATAAATGCTTAATTTAAATCCCGTCTCATAAAAATCGCTGTAATCATTCTCCCAAGCCAGATTATAATTCTTAGTATCCAGCTGGTCTACAGGAATAACTTCCTCATATCCATTCATAGAATTATCGTTTTCGGATTCTTCAGCAGTGGCTTCACTTGCCTTAGTTGATTCTTCTAAAACGCCGGTCGATTCTTCCAAAGCCTCAGTTGTCTCCTTTGAAGTTCCAACTGCCGATGTGCTTTCCTCAATTCCGGTTTCCTGAGTGTGTTCTGTACCTGTTTCCACAGGCTTCTCCTTTGAGCCACAGCCTGTTAATATGACTGTGCATAGAATTAATACTGTAATCCATTTACTTCTTTTCATAAAATCCCTCCATTTCTTCTTCCCATTCCTGCCAGATACTGAGAATCTGTCTGGCTCCGTTTATATAGATTTTTCCTGCATCCGTTAAAAGCAGCTTGTTGCTTTTTCGGTAAAATAAAGGCGGAAGCCCTTCTTTTTTTAGTTTTGCCAGTTGCTGGGAGAGAGCGGGCTGAGAGATGTAGAGACGGTCAGCAGCATTTTTAATGCTTTGCTCCTCTGCGATGGCAATAATATACTCCAGTTGTTTAAGATTCATAAGCATCCTCCCCAAATTCATCTATAAGTGCTTTTGCTTCTTCATTGTAATGTTTTGTGTAAGAAGCATCCTGCTCTGACATTATAATTAGATAAGCAAAGTATCGCTGTGCCTCTGTAAGAGCTTCACCTTTTCTACATGTCACCCCATTATAAAGAGACAGAGGCGGCCACATATCAAAATAAACCCGAGAACTGACAGGCTTACAATAACTGCCAGGAAGAAATCCGGCACCGATCCCTGAGGAAAGCATACTGTCGATTAAGGAAGCATTGTTGCTTTCATAGATTCCTGTAGGCTTTACATTATTTTCTCTAAAAAACTCTTCAAGAATTTGAGCAACAATGGTCTCTTTGCCCCACATGACAAATGGGATGTCCTGAAATTCATGGATTTCAGCAATAGTATTACCATCAGAAGCCATTTTAGCCATAGGATGAAATTTGGGAACACACAATCGAAGAGCTTCTTTTGTATCAGAAATAATATGAAAATCTTTCATATCAGCCTGTCCCAGACTCCCGATGATAAGATCAATTTTTCCTTCCACCAGTTGTCCTCTCAGGTTTTTAATATACCCTTCTTTTACGTGAACCATGATCTCTGGATAGCGTTTCATAAACTTGGGATAAACCCTGGCAAACAGCCGGGCACCCCGGTGAGGCGTAACTCCTACGGTAAAGCTTTCCTGACCAGAATTATAAAAAGCAGAGATCATATGATAGGTTCTGTTTCTTGTCTCAATAATCTTGCGACAGTATTTGATATAGATTTCTCCTACTTTTGTAGGAGTCATGGTTCTTCGGGCATAGGTAAAAAGTTGGTATCCCAGTTGGGCTTCTGTTTGACTTAAATAAGCAGACAATGTTGGCTGGGAGATAGACAGCGCCCGGGCGGCCTGAGAAATATTCCCTTCCTCTGCAATTGCAACAATATATTCACAACCCCGGACATTCATAACAACCTCCTGGAACTATAGTTTTTGCTTATATCATATATAGTTTTTTCTGGATTGTCAATTGTGCACTATTAATATATAATCACAGACAAGAGCAAAGGAAAAATACAATTTATCCATTATCGCGCGCAGACTTCATGAAGGTGATTGGCATTTTGCTGTTTTGTTGCTCAAGAATATATAGGAGGAACTTTCATGCTCACCACTCAAATGATAATCGTTTTATGTACCTTGCTATTTATGATGGTAATGCTGATGACCCATGTTATGCCTTATGGAGTCACCGCTATGACCTGTTGTGTGATTTTTGTTGTAACTGGAGTATGTGATATTAATACGGCCTTTTCCGGTCTGTCCAACAGCACTACCATTATGGTTGCTACTATGATGGTGGTTGCCGGTGCACTGGGAAAAACAAGTTTGATTAAAAACCTTCGCCATAAACTCCTTGCATTTCAGGGGAAAAATGGAATTGTGTTGATTCTTGTTATGTACTTGTTTACAATTATTCTTGCACAGCTGATGGGACAGATTGCCTGCCTTTCCATGATGCTTTTGTTTATTCAGTCTCTGGATGACGAAAGCGAGATATCTCCCTCACGCATGCTTTTTACCATTGCCTGTGTCAATACAGTCTGGACTTCCAGACTCCCAATCGGAATGGGAGCTACCATGCCGGGAACAATTAACTCTTTTTATCAGGGTATGGTAGGAGCCGGGGATTTATTGGGACTTGCAGATTACTTTAAAGCAGGAATTATCCCATCAATCGCTGTAACATTATATTGTCTGTTTACTTATAAGCTAATTCCTTCCCATAAGATTGACCGCTCTCAGGTTAAGGAGGTAAAAGAGAATGAATCTTTGCCAAAACGTGACGAGATTATTATCTTCGGTGTTTTCCTGGCTGTTATAGGAGCTTTTATGTTTTCTAATCAACTGGGCAAGCTGACCAATATTATTCCAGCAGTAGGAGTTCTTGTTTTAGTTTATACAAAGGTATTGTCAACAAAGGAAACTGTTGGTATTCTTACTGGTGATATGGTCTTTATGATTGCGGGAATGTCTGTAATGTCAACAATACTGGGCAACTCAGGAGTTGGCGATCTTATTGGACAGACTGTACTAAAGATATTAGGCAATAACCCAAGCGGTTTGTTTGTCATTACAGTATTCTGCCTTGTTACAACAGTGATGACCAATTTCATGTCCAATATGGGAACAATGGCACTGATGAGCCCCATTGCAGCAGCAACTGCAATTGCAGGCGGAATGAATGTTAAAACTGTAGTGCTGGTAGTAGCTGTATCCTCATGGTTTGCATTTGCACTTCCAACAGGTTCCTCTGCAACTATGATGGCATTTGGTATTGGTAACCATAATCCATTTAAGCTTATGAAATTCACATTACCGTTATTGCTTATCTGTATTGTTACTCTGATTTTTGGAGTTAATTTATTCTTCCCTGTCTATGGTTAAGGGAAGGAAAGCCGGCATAATAATTGAAACTTAATGGAGGAAAGTAAATGAAACAAGTGATTAATCCGGGAAATGCCCGAAAAAGCCTGACAGTTATAGATAATATCGTATACTCTGTGCAGGAGAATATGAAAGGTGAAAAACAGGAACTGAAAATGTCCATTATGCTGCAAAATGGCAACAGTGAAATGAAGCTTGCAGCAGGAAAAGATGATCCGGGAGAAGATCACTCACCAAAACCTGCGCTTGTATGGATTCCAGGCGGCGGCTGGAGAGGAACAGATAAGAATCTTATGCTAGGCGAAATGAAGGAATTTGCAGATTCCGGCTATGTGGTAGCCTCTATTTATTATAGAAGCAGTTCAGAGGGACACTTTCCTGATCAGATTGAAGATGTAAAGACTGCCATCCGTTTTCTCAGGGCTCATGCTGAACAATATGAAATCGATCCGGAGCGTATTGGAATTATGGGACGGTCTGCAGGGGGTTATCTGGCAGCTCTAGCAGCCATGAACACAGATGTGTACGAAGGGGAAGAGTGGTCTGAATATTCTTCCAGAGTTCAGGCATGCTGTGATATGTTCGGACCTGTAGACCTGCTTTCCCTCATGGAGGCAGAAGAGGAACGAATGAAAGTCGATCCCGGCTTTCGTTGGCACACCATTGAAGAAACACACGGTGGAGCTTTGCTGGGTGGAGACATAAAAACCATTAAGGAAAGAGCAAAAGCAGCCAGTCCAGTCCATATGGTAACAGATTCTATGTGCCCTGTTTTAATACTTCACGGAGACAACGATCCCATTGTTCCCTGCAGTTTCAGCAGTGATATATTTTATGAAAAGATAAAGGAAGCAGGTCTGGAAAGCAAAGCAGATTACTACATCATTAAGAATGCAGGTCATGGAAGCAGAGAGTTTTTCCAGCCTGAAATGAAAGAACTTATGATTCAGTTCTTTGATAAGCATTTAAAATAGGAAGAGAAAGAACCGGAGTGTGACTCTCTAAGGAATCACACTCCGGTTTCATAACTTACACTTCTTTGTTAAAATGCTTTAATCATTCAATTATGCAGCAGCTTTTCTTCTAGTCAACATCTGATCCAGTACAACTGCAACAATTGCTCCAATAATCAGACCATTGCTGACAATAGTACGAAGCAGAGGATTCAGTCCTGCATATGCAGTGCTTGGGAAGAACATTAAGCCCATACCCACAAACCAGCTGGCACCTACTACCAGGTTTCTTGCAGCCTTATCCTTTGCAGTGTCAAGCTGGTTGATAGCGATACCAATAGTTCCGATTCCAAATGTAGGAACCAGAGCGGCATAACCAACTGCAACAGGCAGAGCAGCAAATACTGCAGTGAAAAATGGAGAAAGGCTGATTAAAATAATCAAAAAGTTACCGATAATAAATGGCTTTTTATCTGTGTTCTTTGTCTGTGATATAAAAGCAGCTGATCCAGAAATCGGTACAGAACCGATTGCGCTGAATGTGCCTGCAAGAATGTGGATAATACCTGAGGCAATGCTGGCTTTCTTCATGGATTTCTCATCATAAGGCTGATTAAAGTTTTTGAATACAATTTGTACAGCGCTGATAGAAGCCAGTAGGTTGGTAGTAAGGAGGAAGGTTAAGAAGATTCCGCTTAAAACCATACTGCTGTCAAACTTAGGCATACCAAATACGAAAATCTCAGGCAGCTTAAAGAACTGATCAGTGTGCTGAATCGGCTGTGCCTGTCCAAAGATTGCGAATAATGCCCAGCCTACAAGAATGGAGCACAGAGTAGAATAGGCGCCCAAAGCTTTTATTTTGGCAAATACATAGGCAAGTATAATTGTGATAATGGACAGAAGGAACATCAATGGATTAATAGGACTTGATCCGTTAACGCCTGCCATACCTTTTAAGAAGGTTCCGCTTAACTGAACCACCATAAGAACCAGATAAGCTCCCATAACAGTTGGTGTAAATAACTTGGCGATTTTGTCAATCAACCCTAAAAGAGCAAGTACGATAAAAAGAACGCCACTTACAAGGAAGCAAAAGCTAAGTGCTCTTAAGGTTTCTTTTTGTGAGCCATATAACTCAATTCCAATTGTGGAATAAAGTGTGAAAACTCCCCACCAAACGCCTGCAGGACCTTCCTGAATCGGAAGCCTATGTCCGATAGTCACCTGCAAAATACCTGCAATGCCCAGTACAAATAAGGCTCTTGCAACAAAATTCATGATTTCTACATTATCAAGTCCAAAGGAAGTTGCAACAGCAATTGGTACTACAATACTTCCCATAAGTATAAATAACATCCATTGAATTGAAGCGAAAAATGTTTTCAATATAATTGTCCTCCCTGTTAAGATAAAAAACAGACTAATCTAATTTTACAAAGGATAAATCAGCATTTTCATTATCCACTATAATGGCATGTAACAGATTTACCAGATCCACAGCATCATTTAAGTTCACAAGCTCTACAGGAGAGTGAGAGTATCTTCTTGGCACTGTCAGTGTAGCAGTAGGAACACCGCCTGCAATATAGGAAAATGCGGATGCATCTGTAGTATAAGCATGTCCAAGAATTGTACACAGCTGAAGGTTAATGTTGGAAGCAGCTGCCTTTTCTTCAATGATTCTGCGCACTCCTGGATGAATAAACTGGAAGAAGGTAGCACCTACTCCATCTGCTACAGGAAGTCCTGGGCCCTTACCAAGATAAATAGGCAGTTCAGCTGCTGTATTAATGTCCGGGGTATCACCTGCAGGAATGGTATCAAGAGCGATGGCATAATCAATATCAAGACCATAAGCTGCATTTCTAGCTCCAAATAAACCAGCTTCTTCTCTTACTGTGAATACACCGTATACGGTTCCTGCAAAATCTTCGGATTTAAGATTCTCGAACAGATCAACAATAACAGCACAGTTCATTCTATCATCAATGGCTCTTGTAGCAACCAAGTCTGGATTTGACATCTCCATAAAATCGCTCTTAAAAATAATAGGATCACCGATTTTAATGCCCAGAGCTTCCACTTCCTCCTTGGAGCTTAAACCCAAATCCACATAACATTTACCAACAGATTGTACCATTCTGGCTTCTTCCGGTGTCTGTAAATGTCCTGGCTTAGTACCTATGATACCCGGAAATCTTTTGGAAGATACCACTACCTTTCTGCCCAGCATAATGTTATCAGGAACACCGCCTACTTTATCAATCAGAAGAAATCCACTTGGAAGAATGTTTTTAACCACAAATCCGATCTCATCCATATGTGCACCGATTAAAAGAGCAGGTCCTGGCTTGTTCCCTTTTTTCACTGCAACCATATTGCCTGTGGTGCTTACTGTAATCTCATCAGCATAAGGTTTTATTGCATGATAAAGATATTTGATCACTTCCTGTTCATTTCCTGAAACGCCCATAACATCATGGAGATCTCTCAATAAATTCTTTAAATTTTCTTTTGTGTTTGGCATAAAAATACCTCCTGTTTATAGTTTGTGAAGCAATGAATCGTTAAAATAATATAGATAGTCTGCGGATCAGACTTCTGCAGCAGAGTACTCTTCCTGGAATAGCCACTTCCCCTTGGCAGCCAGAAGATCAGATACTGTAAATAAAAAAAGGTAACAAAAAAACATGTGTTTAATGTTATCCTCAATTACTCACCCTTATTCTATTATCATTTTAACAGCAAAAATTATTACTATTCATTTATAATATGATTTTCACGTTATGTCAAGGTGTTTTTGTCATATTGTTACAATTGTTTTTACAGATGAGAATAATATCTGCATGTTTTGTAGGCGATATGAAAGGAAAATAAAGAAATCATCAAGACAGGATTAAAAATCATCAGAATAATTAAAGAAAGGAAAGTAAAAAGGACAATGTGTGAACCAATTTATAAATCAGGAATATAATGGACTATAAAGAAAAAAGTTTCTTTATTAAATTATATAGAAGATAGTATATCAGGAGGTTCCAACAATGAGTGATTATGAGCGCTGCGACTGCTGTGAAGAAGAGTACAACTGCGATTGTAATAAAGGCCATGAATATGAGTGCAAGTGTTCCTGCCGTTTTGAGCAGAAACCAAAAGCCTTAAAACCCAATAGAACATGTTTGAAATGTGGTATTCCAGGTTCTGTAACAATTCCTCTTGCAACCCTTGCAGGTACTTCATTTACTGTAGCTACTGTTAATGTAGATACAAAGAGAATGAACCATCCATGTATTAAATTTGAGTTTGCAAGCAATATCGTTACAACTGCAGCCGTTATAACCATTAATTTCCAGATTTTCAAACAGTGTAAGAATCAGCTGGTTCCTATTCCGATAGGCTCCATCTGGACTTTCTCAAGACTTGTAGCAATTACAGACAGCAACACATTCTCTTTCTTTGTATGTGATTGCGATACTACCTGTGATGATTGCTGTAGCTATAGTGTTGTAGCAACGATCGCCGGAATAGCAACTGTAGGTGTTACTTCCATTAATAATGCATCTCTTGCTGCTATCGTAGTTGATGATGCACAGTGCAACTGCTGATGACAGATTATTTAATCCACAATCTTAAAGCACTAAATTGAATACAGGTGGAATCATTAGTTTTTAACTGGTGGTTCCACCTATGAAAAAGGAAAGATTTAATCATAATACTGAAAAAGTCAGATAAAATGTAATAAATACAGGATTTTATGTAGGGTTTTATTCTATATCAGAAGGAGGTTGTACAAAATATATGTTTTTTGGTCCTTGCATATTCTGCATATACCGAAGAAATTGTTATTATAACAGGCAAAATCAAATGTACAACCGTATGAAAAATTCTTCTGGTCCAAGGTCTGAAGTACAACCGGAATGCCAATCGGAGATAAATACCAATTATAAGCCTGAAGTATTGCCGGAATGCCATTGTGAAACAGACCTGGAATGTAAAAATGAATTAGTACCGGAGTGTGATCGGGAAATAAGTCTGGAATGTGAAAGCGAATTAGCACCAGAATGCGAACCCGAAATAAACTTGGAGTGTGAATGTGAACTAGTCCCAGAATATAACCCGGAAATAAATCTGGAATGTGAAAGCGAATTAGCACCAGAGTGCGAACCCGAAATAAACTTGGAGTGCGAATGTGAACTAGTATCAGAAAATAAACCAAAAATAAATCTGGAATGTGAAAGCGAATTAGCATCGGAATGTGAACCTAAAATAAACTTGGAATGCGAATGCGAACTAGTCCCAGAATGTAAACCAGAAATAAATTTGGAATGTGAAAGCGAACTAGCATCAGAATGCGAACCGGAAACAAAACAAGAATGTGAATGTGATCTAGTACCAGAATGCGAACTAAAAACAAACCAAGAATGTGAATGTGAATTAGCATCAGAATGCGAACCAGAAATAAACTTGGAGTGCGAATGTGAACTAGTCCCAGAATGCGGACCAGAAACAAACTTGGAGTGCGAATGTGATCTAGTCCCAGAATGTAAACCAGAAATAAATTTGGAATGTGAAAGCGAATTAGCATCAGAATACGAACCAGAAATAAACTTGGAATGCGAATGTGAACTAGTCCCAGAATGCGAACCGGAAATAAATCAGGAATGTGAATGCGAATTAACATCGGAATGCGAACCAGAGATAAACTTGGAATGCGAATGTGAACTAGTCCCAGAATGTAAATCAGAAATAAACCTGGAATGTGAATGCGAACTAATACCGGAATGCAAACCCGAAATCAACCATGAATTTGATTGTGAACTAACACCAGAATGCGATCATGATATCAACCTGGAATACAAAATCGAAACACAACCAGAATACAAACCTAATATAGACTTAGATTACAAATCCAAAACAACACACGATTATCAACCAGAAATACCCCTAAGCTTCAACCCCGAAATATTACTAGAATGGGAGTCGGAAATAATACCGGACTTCAAGTATGAACCAATACCAGAATATAAGTATCATAGAAAGCCGGACTATATACCTGAGATAAAACCAGAATACAAGTTTAGGAAAAAAGCAGTACACAAGCCAGAAGAAGGAACGAGATATGAAAAAATTATCAAAAAAGACGAAAAACAAACCAGAACTTCTCTGGAGGGACCTTCCTTTGGAGGCATATTTATACCTGAGAATACAGCACCCGGATCTACATACCACGTGGCAACTATAGCTGTTGAGGATTCGGGGTTGAAAGAATCAAGAATTCAGTTGAATTTTGCATGTAATATTATCAGCATCAATGCAAGGTTTTATCTTTGCTTTCAGATGTTGAGACAATACGACAGCAGAATGATTCCTGTTTCCATTCCACCCCAGATCATGTTCTCAAGAGATATAATCACCAGTGAAGCAAATGCATTTTCATTTAATTCTTCAGATTTTGAATGCCTTCCGTGCCGTTGCCGGCGCTATAGTGTATTGGTAACAGTTATGGGATTTCCGGTTGAGGGAAACGTGTTTATTACAAATCCATTGCTAATTGGAACTATAACCGGAGTAACATAAGATAAAAAACAACCAATAAAAAGGAGGAAACCTATTATGAAAGGTTATACCATTTTAAAAATAAAAAGCCCAAAACTCAAAATAGAAGGAAATATGATTAAATGCAGCAGCCACACCATACAGATATCCCAAATATCAAGACTATGGGCAGGCCCTACGCCAAAACAGCCGCTTCCTGTGATGCTTCTTATTCTTGTTTCCTTAGCAGCTCTTACCGGATTAAACTTTATACACTCTATTTTAATAATCCTGATATATTCCCTGATTCTGCTTGCTGTACTGCTAAAGCATGCCATCCAATCTGAGGAGCAAAGCATAAACATAGAGCTTTCATCAGGAGAAATCTATTGTTTTTCAGCAGAAGACACAGAGTTTGTACTTCAGGTCTACAATCATATCAATGATATTATAGCAGGAAAAGAAACAGAAGCTGATTTAGATATTAATTTAAGCACAGGAACGATAACAGACAATCACAAAATAGAAATAGAAGCCGAAACACAGGTGGTTTCAAAGGCAAAACGAAAGGCACCATCAAACAAGGAGATACAGACTCTTCTGGACTATGTTAAGGGAAAAGAAGAAGTGGATACTGAGGCTGTTGCTATTATAGAAGAATTATCTGATAAGCTGGATTCTGGAAATAGAGATGGAATTAAAGATATTCTCAGCAAATTTATTTCCAAAGGTCTGATCAATGACTGCAATGAACTGGAACTTAATGGTCTGGTGGATATTGTAAAACAAAATATATACGGATAAAGAATTAGCTCTTAAATCTCTTTGCACTGCATTACATCGAAATCAGATGCGAGATCAACAGTACAAACTG
>DHOR01000016.1:68720-109699 GCA_002409995.1 Hungatella sp. UBA5385
AGTACAAACTGAGCAGGCGATGAATCCTCCACAGGGTCCATGTAGCCGGGCTGCAATGATTGCGGCAGCAGATTGCTTCTTATAGCACATCTGTGGGACAGTAGTATGTTCCATAGGTGTGCTTTTTTGTATTATTACGGGAGGTATTTTATGATATCAAAAAATTATGAGACAGCAGGTCTCACAACTTCCCAAGCGGAAGAATTGCAGAAGCTGTATGGGAAAAATCAGTTGGTTTCCCATAAAAAAGAAAGCTTTGTGAAGAAGACCTTTCAGGTTGTTTGCGAACCTATGTTTTTGTTATTAATTGCTGCAGCAGTGATTTATTTTATTCTGGGAGACCCTGGAGATGGAGCGGTGATGCTGGTCTTTGTTACTGCTATGATCAGCATTGACCTTGTGCAGCAGTGGAAAACAGATAAAACCTTACATGCATTAAAAGATTTGTCTTCTCCACATATTACAGTAGTGCGAGATGGAGAGGAACAGATAATTTCAGCCTCAGACCTTGTTCCCGGAGATTTAATGATGATATATGAAGGAGTGAAAATACCTGCTGATGGACAGATTGTGAAATGCAATGATCTCTGTATTGATGAATCCTCCCTAACTGGAGAATCGGCAGGAGTCTGGAAAACTACGAATAACGAAAGCAAAACTCATTCAGATTACTGGCGTAAGGACTATTGCTATGCAGGAACTCTGGTAACTCAGGGAACAGCAGCTATTTTAGTAGATAAAACAGGTTCTGCCACAGAGTATGGGAAAATAGGAATTCATGTAGCCCAAGCGACGGACGATCCTAGTCCACTGCAAAAACAGACAGCAGGGCTTGTTAAATTGTGTGCAGGAATTGCAGCGGTATTATTTGTGCTGGTTGGAGTATTTACATTTTTCAATATACCGGATCATGAGATAAAAGATCGCCTGATCGAAAGCATTTTGTCAGGAGTCACGCTTGCTATGGCTATGATTCCGGAGGAATTTCCGGTGATTCTTACTGTATTTCTCTCTATGGGTGCCTGGCGCCTGGCGAAAAAGAAATCTCTGGTTCATAAGCTGCCGTCTGTTGAGACTCTGGGCGCAGTATCAGTTCTGTGTGTTGATAAAACAGGCACTATCACAAAGAATCAGATGACAGTTGAAGCCTTGTGGGCAGTGGACGGGGAGGTATCGCAGCTGATTGAAACCATAGGTCTTGCCTGTGAAACAGATGCCTATGATCCTATGGAAACAGCCATGCTGTCTTACTGCGAAGACCAGGGATATAAAAGAGAAGAGCTGTTTAATGGTCATTTAATATCAGAGTATCCATTTACAAATGAACAGAAAATGATGGGCCATGTATGGCGGAGAAACAACCAGATCGTAATTGCTGCAAAAGGTTCTCCGGAACAGATGATTAAGATTTGTAATCTTAGTGATACAGAGAAGGAACAGGTCGCAGTCGCTGTCTTAAAAATGTCTCAAAAAGGGCTTCGTGTAATTGGAGCCGCTGTTGGTAACATCGAAAGGGAAGAGGATATCCCTTTGTCAATCGAGGAATGCAGTCTGGAGTTTCTGGGACTCATGGGACTGTGGGACCCGCCAAGAGACAGTATAAAAACGGATATAGAACACTGTAACAAAGCAGGGATCAAAGTGGTTATGATCACAGGGGATTATGGAATTACCGCTTCTGCCATTGCTGAAAGAATCGGAATGGAACACAGTGAGCAGATTCTAACAGGAGAGACCATCGATAAGATGACAGATGAGGAATTAAGGGAAGGTGTAAAGAATATCAGTATTTTCTCCAGAGTTATCCCTGAACATAAAATGAGAATTGTAAAGGCTTATCAGGAAAATGGTGAAATTGTTGCTATGACAGGAGATGGAGTCAATGATGCACCTGCACTTAAATATGCTGATATAGGAATTGCTATGGGGAAGAAGGGGAGTGAGGTTTCAAGAGAAGCTGCTGATTTAATCCTGATGGATGATAATTTTACCACCATCGTTGAAACGGTAAAGGATGGACGGCGGATCTATGATAATATACGTAAGGCAGTGGGTTATGTGTTTACCATACACATCCCTATTGCATTTGCTTCTTTGCTGGCACCATTTCTGGGAATCAGCCCTGACTGCCTTCTGCTTCTCCCACTCCATGTGGTTCTTATGGAACTGATGATTGATCCCACCTGTTCCATTGTGCTGGAGCGGCAGCCGGCTGAAAAGGATATAATGGAGAGAAAACCAAGAGATTCCAAAGAGAAGATGGTAACCAGACCTGTTCTGGTGAAAAGTCTGGTTCAGGGCATTGTTATATTTGTGGCTTCCTTTGGGGCGTATTATAGGATGCTGACAAGAGGTGTTTTGCCGGAACAGGCACGTGCTATGGGGCTTACAATCATTATACTGTCCAATCTGTTTCTGGTTGTAGTGAACAGCTCAGACAGAGATTTTGCCTGGCAGACTATGGGGAAATTGATAAAAGACAGAGTGATGTGGCTTGTATTTCTTGGAACGTTTTTAATGCTGGCTGTTATACTGTATACACCGTTAAATACCTTTGTAAAATTAGCACCTCTTTCCATAGGACAGTTTTTATGTGCACTGGCAATAGGGGCGGGAGCGGTATTTTGGTATGAAATTGTGAAATTGTTGCATGGGATTAAAGATAAGAAATAATGCCCAGGGAAATAAAGATAGAAATAGTAAATAAAAAACGCTTCTAAGGGAATAATTTTCCAATAGAAGCGTTATTTATGCCGGCTGCGGGACTTGAACCCGCACGGTGTTGCCACCAATGGATTTTGAGTCCACCTCGTCTGCCGTTCCGACAAGCCGGCGCTTGTTGCAGCGTTGATAATTTTATCACAGGTTTTTCCATTTTGCAAGCAGTTTTTATGATTATTAAATTGAAAAAGGTTAAAATATATTGTATGATAGATAAAGATTTAGGGAAGGAGGTGTCCGACTGTGACATGTAAAGAGGCAGAAAGTCTGGTCATGCCTTACATTAGAGATGAATTGACAGATGAAATACTGCAGGAATTTCTGGATCATATAGAAAACTGTCCCAGCTGTTGGGAAGAACTTGAGATTTACTTTACCATAGAAGTAGGAATCAGGCAGTTGGATTCCGAAACCGGTAATTATAATATCAAAGGTGCTCTCGAAGCTGCGTTGGAACAATCCAGACAATGGCTTCATGGCATGAAACTTTTAAATATTGCCCGTTATGCTGTGTCTACCCTGGGAGTCATGGCACTTATTATTACGGTACTGCTGCAATGCCGCATCTGGATTCAGCAGGGATTCATATAGGAGAGAACATGGATAAATTAGTATTGATAGATGGTCACAGCATTGTTAACAGGGCTTTTTATGGTGTTCCGGAGCTGAATAACTCAGAAGGAATGCCTACTAATGCAGTATATGGCTTCTTAAATATTATGTTTAAAATTCTGGAAGAGGAAAAGGCAAATCATCTGGCAGTTGCTTTTGATTTAAAAGAGCCTACCTTCCGCCATACAATGTTTGACGGATACAAAGGAACCAGAAAACCCATGCCTGAAGAGCTTCATATGCAGGTGGATATGGTAAAAGAGATACTGGCTGCAATGAATGTCCCCATTCTTACCCTGCCAGGATATGAAGCAGATGATATCCTTGGAACTGTGGCTAAGCAAAGTCAGGCAAAAGGGCTGGAGGTATCGCTGGTATCCGGTGACAGAGATTTGCTGCAGCTGGCAGATGAACACATTAAGATCAGAATCCCAAGGACAAGCAGGGGAGGAACTGAAGTAAAGGATTATTATCCTGAAGATGTAAAGGCTGAGTATGGAGTCACTCCAACAGAATTTATAGATGTAAAGGCTCTTATGGGAGACCCTTCCGACAATATTCCCGGAGTTCCCTCTATTGGAGAGAAGACTGCGACCAATCTGATTGCAGCTTATGGAAGCATAGAGAATGCCTATGCTCATATTGATGAGATTAAGCCGCCCAGAGCGAAGAAGGCACTGGAAGAGCATTACGATATGGCAGAGATGAGCAAGAAGCTGGCAGCCATATGTACAGACTGTGGAATTGAGTTTGCTTATGAGGACGCATTTGTAGAGAATTTGTATACACCGGAAGCTTATGAATACATGAAACGTCTGGAATTTAAGTCTCTCTTACCAAGATTTACAGAAACAGAGATAGAAGCTCCTGCTGCAGAAAACAAATTTTCCATGGTTACAGATTTTGGGGAAGCAGAAGCATTGTTCCAGTCCTTTCAAAAGGGTGGAAAAGCAGGTCTTGAACTGGTTATTGAGAATAAAGAACTGTCAGCAGCAGCCCTGTGTATAGACGGAGAACACAGCTATTGCCTGATTCCTCAGGGATTTTTAACAGCAGATTATTTGATTGGCAGAATACAAGAGCTGATTGAAAAGGCTGGCTGTGTGTCTGTGCTTCATTTAAAACAGCAGCTTCCTTTCCTGAAACTGGAGTCATCCGCTCCGGTAATTGATGCTGGGATTGCAGCTTATTTGCTGAATCCTTTAAAAGCAGCCTATGAATATGATGATTTAGCAAGAGATTATCTGTCTATGACAGTTCCCTCCAAAGTGGATTTGTTAGGGAAGAAAACCATTGCAAAGGCTCTGGAAGAAGGGGATGAAAAAGCGGAGACTGCTGTGTGCTACATGGGATATGTTGCTTACCACTGTCAGGACATTCTTAAAAAAGAACTGGAGAAAACAGAGATGCTCTCTCTGTTTACAGAGGTTGAGATGCCTCTTGTATATAGCCTTTACCGTATGGAAGATGCAGGAATTATGGTGGAGAGAGACAAGCTGAAGGAGTATGGAGACAGGCTGAAGGTTCAGATCGCAGAATTAGAGAAGAAAATCTATGCAGAGACAGGGGAAACATTTAACATTAATTCTCCCAAGCAGCTGGGAGAGGTTCTATTTGATCATATGAAGATGCCTGGAGGCAAGAAAACCAAGACTGGATTTTCCACTGCAGCTGATGTGCTGGAGAAGCTGGCTCCTGATTATCCTGTTGTTCAGATGATTTTGGATTACCGTCAGCTGACCAAACTGAATTCTACCTATGCAGAGGGACTGGCAGTTTATATCGGACCTGATGAAAGAATACACGGTACCTTTAACCAGACCATTACTGCAACAGGAAGAATCAGCAGTACAGAGCCCAATCTGCAGAACATTCCAGTTCGTATGGAACTTGGAAGAGAGATCAGAAAGGTCTTTGTGCCACAGGAAGGTTGTCTGTTTATAGATGCAGACTATTCTCAGATTGAACTGAGGGTTTTGGCTCATTTATCAGGAGATGAACGATTGATTGCTGCCTATAATCAGGCAGAGGATATTCATGCAATTACAGCTTCAGAGGTATTCCATACACCTCTCGCTGAGGTCACTTCGCTTCAGAGAAGAAATGCTAAAGCTGTTAACTTTGGTATTGTATATGGAATCAGCTCCTTTGGCCTTAGTGAGGGACTGAGCATTACCTTCCAGGAGGCAACTGAGTATATTAATAAATATTTTGAAACCTATCCAGGTGTAAAAATATTCCTTGACAAGCTGGTAGCAGATGCCAAGGAGCATGGATATGCAGTCAGCATGTTTGGCCGCCGCCGTCCTGTTCCTGAACTGAAATCATCGAATTTTATGCAGCGCTCATTTGGTGAAAGAGTTGCAATGAACTCACCGATTCAGGGAACTGCAGCAGATATTATGAAGATTGCGATGAACCGGGTGGATCAGGCATTGAGAGATAAAAAGTTAAAATCAAGAATTGTCCTTCAGGTTCACGATGAGCTTTTAATTGAGGCTTATGAAGATGAGGTGGAGCAGGTGAAAACTCTTCTTGTAGAGGAGATGAAACATGCTGCTGATTTAAAGGTGGCTCTTGAAGTGGAAGCTAATATAGGCAGCTCCTGGTTTGATGCCAAATAAAGATATCTGATGTCAATAAAAAGATACCTGATGTCAAATAGACAGGAATGGTGAGTATATGAGAGTAATCGGATTGACCGGAGGAGTGGGATCAGGGAAAAGCCGTGTTTTGAATATCTTAAAAGAAGAATATGGAGCCTATGTGCTGGTGGCAGATACCATTGCCCACCAGCTTATGGAGCCTTCTATGGAAGGTTATCAGTCAGTGGTTGCAGCCCTGGGAGATCAGATACTGAATCAGGAAGGAATCATTGATAAGTCAGCTCTTAGTAAGTTGATATTCAATGATGAAAAAGTGCGCCTTACTGTGAATTCCATAATTCACCCTTTGGTGTGGAATTATATAGAAAGAGAAATTATCACTTCCCAAGCAGAGCTTATTGTGGTAGAATTTGCAATTATGGACCGGGAACGGAACAAAAGCTATGACGAAATGTGGTATGTTTATACTACAAGGGAAAACAGAATCAGACGGCTGTATGAGAACCGGGGCTATACAAGAGAGCGTACGGAGCAGATTATGGCTAGTCAGTCCTCTGAAGAGGAATTTAGAAGTGCCTGTGACCGGGTAATTGACAACAACGGCACCATAGAAGAATTAAGAGCCCAGTTGGAGGCTATATTAGGAAGCAGGGGACAGTGAGATGAGACTGGTAAGTATTGCAAGCGGAAGCAGTGGAAACTGCATTTACATAGGTTCTGATAATACCCATATTCTGGTGGATGCAGGAATCAGCAAAAAAAGAATCGAACAGGGCTTAAATGAAATTGGAATCAAAGGCAGCGAATTAAACGCAATTGTCATCACTCATGAACATTCCGACCATACCAAGGGGCTGGGTGTTATGGCAAGAAGATATGGAGTTCCCATCTATGGAACAAAGGAAACTTTGGAAGAGATCAGCAAGCAGAAGAGTCTGGGTGAGTTTCCTGATGACCTGTATCGCCCCATTCTTCCGGAAGTGGACTTTTTACTGGGAGATTTAGAGGTGAAGCCATTTTCCATTGACCACGATGCAGCCAATCCTGTAGCATACAGAATTCAGCATAACCATAAATCTGTGGCAGTGGCAACAGACCTTGGCCATTACGACCAATATATTATTGATCATCTGCAGGGGCTGGATGCTTTGCTTTTGGAATCCAATCATGATGTTAATATGCTTCAGGCAGGCCCTTATCCATATTATTTGAAACGTAGAATATTAGGTGATCACGGTCACCTTTCCAATGAAAATGCAGGGAGACTTCTCTGCTGCATCCTTCATGATAACTTGAAGAAGGTTCTTCTTGGACATTTGAGCAAGGAGAATAATTACGATGAACTGGCTTATGAAACAGTTAAGCTGGAGATTGCACAGGGAGATCATCCATTTAAAGCATCTGATTTTTCCATATCTGTTGCAAAACGGGATCAGATGTCGGATATTATCACTATATAATAATACAAGAGGAGAATGATTATGAACAAAGCAATTATTACAGTAGTTGGAAAAGACACCGTAGGGATCATTGCAAAGATCTGCACCTACCTGGCAGGCAACAGGGTAAACATTCTGGATATTTCCCAGACTATTGTACAGGACTACTTCAATATGATGATGATTGTTGACATCGATGATGCAACAAAACCTTTCGGAGATCTGGCAGACGAGCTGGAGCAGATCGGTGACGAAATCGGCGTTAAGGTAAAATGTCAGAGAGAAGACATTTTCACCAAAATGCACCGTATCTAGGATTTAATTCAGATCCGATAACAATTCTCAAGAAAAGGATGGTTCCTGTTATGTTAAACATATTCGAAGTAAATGAAACCAATAAGATGATTGAACAGGAGAAGCTGGATGTCAGAACCATTACTCTGGGCATCAGTCTTCTGGACTGCAGTGACAGTGACTTAAATGCATTAAATGAAAAGATTTATACCAAAATCACCTCAACAGCTAAGGACCTTGTAAAGGTTGGCAAAGAGATTGAGCGTGATTTTGGTATTCCTATTGTTAATAAACGTATTTCCGTAACCCCCATTGCTCTTGTAGGAGCAGCAGCCTGTAAAAAGCCTGAGGATTTTGTTACAATTGCAAAAACTTTAGACAGAGCAGCCAAAGAGGTTGGAGTTAACTTTATCGGCGGATATTCAGCTCTTGTATGTAAGGGCATGACAACTGCTGACAAAAATTTAATCTGCTCTATTCCAGAAGCGCTGGCTTCTACAGATCGTGTCTGCAGTTCTGTTAATGTAGGTTCTACCAAAACAGGACTTAACATGGATGCGGTGGCCCTTATGGGTGAAATTGTAGTAAAAACTGCTGAAGCAACCAAAGACAATGATTCTCTGGGCTGTGCGAAACTGGTGGTATTTTGTAATGCACCTGATGATAATCCATTTATGGCAGGCGCTTTCCACGGTGTTACAGAAGCTGATGCAATTATCAATGTTGGAGTCAGCGGTCCTGGTGTTGTAAAAACTGCTATTGAAGCAGCAAGAGGCAAGGACTTTGAGGTTCTCTGTGAGACCATTAAGAAAACGGCTTTTAAGATTACCCGTGTCGGTCAGCTGGTTGCACAGGAGGCTTCTAACCGTTTAGGTATTCCTTTTGGTATTATCGATCTTTCTCTTGCCCCTACACCTGCTGTAGGTGACAGTGTTGCTGAGATTTTGGAAGAGATTGGTTTGGAGCGTGTTGGTGCACCAGGTACAACTGCTGCTCTGGCACTTTTAAATGATCAGGTAAAAAAGGGCGGAGTTATGGCTTCCTCCTATGTAGGCGGCTTAAGCGGCGCATTTATTCCTGTCAGCGAAGATCAGGGAATGATTGATGCAGTATCTCTTGGAGCACTGACTCTTGAGAAGCTGGAAGCAATGACCTGTGTCTGCTCTGTAGGTCTTGACATGATTGCAATTCCCGGAGACACACCTGCAACCACTCTGGCAGGAATTATAGCAGACGAAGCTGCAATCGGTATGATCAACCAGAAGACAACTGCAGTTCGTATTATCCCTGTTATCGGCAAATCAGTAGGTGATACAGTAGAATTTGGCGGACTTTTAGGATATGCTCCTGTTATGCCCGTGAATAAATATTCCTGTGAAGCCTTTATTTCCAGAGGGGGAAGAATTCCTGCCCCAATTCACAGCTTTAAGAATTAAGTCTGACTTGACAGAAGAACATTACGGAGGATGAGACAACCCATGAATATCTATCTGATTCGCCATGGAAGACAATGCAGCAAGCTTTGCAATGTGAATGTGGATCTTGCAGAAGAAGGATACCATCAGGCGGCTCTATTGGGAGAACGTCTGGTTCCTGCCTGTATTGATGCTGTTTATTCCAGCAATCTCCTAAGAGCTGTGCAGACTGCCGAGGCAGCCAATTTATACTGGAATACGGATCACATCATAAGACCTGAGCTTCGGGAAATCTCCTTTGGAGATATGGAAGGTATGGCTGATGAAGACATTGCTGTCCGTTTTGCTGATTTTAAAAAGCAGCAGGACCTTATGAAGGAGGATATTCCCTATCCTGGAGGAGAGAGTGCAGGAGATGTAATTGTCAGGGCTTTACCTGTATTTGAAGAAATTGCTGCAAGCGGTTTTAATAATGTGGCAGTGGTCACACACGGTGGTGTGATTCGCAGCATGATCAGCCATTTCCTTGGAATGGAACCCTATCAATACCGGCTTTTAGGTAATACTCTTGAAAATTGCAGCATTACTCAGATTGTCTGGAATAAAGATAAACAACGGTTTACTATGGAACGTTTTAATGACTATGCTCATTTGGAACCATTTCCCCAGCTCCTGAGAAGCAGCTGGGTGGATGCTGAAAATTAGTGTGCAGTATTAGTAATGCAGCTTTGCTGCTTGCCTGTACACTGCTAATTAGTTGGAGTAAAGAATGGAACAACGTGATAAAGAACAATTATTTTCTATATTGATGGAATTTCTTGATGAAAAACTGATCCGGATTGTGGGAAGCAATCCGGTCGGTCAGGAAGGTCCATCTAAATTAAAAGTGCGTCCGCTTATGCTGCGGGGGCACTTGGCTTTTCAAATGGAAACATTTATGGGAGCTCAGGCATTTCATAAAAATCTGGAGAAATCAGAGTGTGCGGAGGAGATTGTCAGGCTGTTAGATGGCAGTCTGCGTCAGCTTGAACTGGAATCAGCCAAAGGGCAGGTGCGTGTACTGATCAGTAAAAAGGGAAGTGCAAGTATAAAAGTAAAGCGGCTTCAAGCAAAAATAACCGCCGAACCTCCTATTGTTTCTCATAACCGACAGAAACAGTATATTCTTGCAGAAGGAAATCCTGTTCCCTTTTTAGTGGATTTAGGCGTTATGACAGCTGAGGGAAAGATTGTAAAATCAAGATATGATAAATTCAGACAGATTAATCGCTTTCTGGAGTTTATAGAGGATATTCTTCCAAAGCTGAGCAAGACGAAGGAAAATGTCATCATTGATTTTGGCTGCGGCAAATCTTATCTTACATTTGCCATGTATTACTATCTTCATGAACTGAAGGGGTATTCCATCCGCATTATCGGTCTTGATTTGAAACAGACTGTCATTGACCACTGTAACCGTCTCAGCCAGCAGTATGGATATGATAAGCTTAAATTTTATCATGGTGATATTGCTTCTTATGAGGGCGTTACTCATGTGGACATGGTAGTGACCCTTCATGCCTGTGATACTGCTACAGACTATGCACTAGCCAAGGCAGTAGCCTGGGGAGCTTCTGTGATCCTCTCAGTACCCTGCTGTCAGCATGAGCTTAATAAGACTATGAAGAATGATCTGATGGCTCCTGTGTTTAAATATGGCCTTATTAAGGAACGTATGGCTGCATTGTATACAGATGCACTTCGTGCGGAGATTCTGGAAAATCAGGGGTACAGAACTCAGATACTGGAATTTATTGATATGGAACATACACCGAAGAACATTCTGATCCGGGCTGTAAAGCAGGGAAATAAAAAGGACAACCTGGCTGAGATACAGGAGATTTTGGGATTTCTGGGATCAGAACAGACTCTGGCTAATCTGCTTTTAGATGGCGAAGGTTCGTCTGTTATATAAGGATTGAAAAAGACTGCTGCAAATTTTGTAGCAGTCTTTTTGACTGAAAAGATTAAAAAGGATTAAGAATAGATTATAATAGACTATAATAATATGAAATTACATGGAATAATATGGTATTTACAGTTAACTCGTGATATGATAGAAAAAAGTTAAAAAGAAAGCAGGCTTAACGTTATGAAGAAATTTGCATTTATTATAATGGGCAGTCACTATCAGCCGGAGATTCACCATGCTGAATTTGCAACAAAGCAGTCTGTAACATATATTTTCACTGTGAGGAACTTCGAAGAGGCTAAGCAGAGGACATTATCCTGTAAGGAGGATGGTGTTGGAGTGATTGAGCTGTGCGGCGCTTTTGGAGAGGAAATGGCAAGAGAGCTGATCCGGCTTACAGAAGATACTATGGGAATTGGATTTAGCATTCATTTATCTGAACAGAATCAACTATTTGATGAATTTTTTAAATCATAAGAGAGTACAGTGGTTAAAATGGAAAGTAACTTGAAATCAAAATTAGTAACATACCAGGAGGAGTATCAATGGAACTTTGGGATGTCTATAATGAGAACAGAGTGCTGACCGGTAAAAAACATGTTCGGGGCAAACCCTTTAAGAGGGGAGAATACCATCTTGTGGCTGACATATGGACTGTTGCTGAGGATAATAGAATTCTGGTGACCAGACGCCACCCAAACAAGCCCTCGGGGCTGATGTGGGAGTGCAGCGGCGGTTCTGTGAAGACAGGCGAAACCAGCGTGGAAGGCGCTGTCAGAGAGCTGTGGGAAGAGGTTGGGATTAAGGCGAAGCCTGAAGAGCTTCACCTGATGCATACCATCTGTTTAAAAGAGAGATTTGTGGATACCTACATAACCCGCCAGAATATTACCATGGAAGATATTAAACTGCAGAAGGAAGAGGTGGTAGATGCTAAGCTTGTATCATATTCAGAGCTGTTAAACATGTGGGATGAGGGGGTTATTGTTCCCAAATCCAGATTTTTGTTATATAAGGATAAGATCAAGGAATTTATTCAGTCGCCATCATAAGATGACGACTGAATTTGTATATTCATTTTTCAAAAGAGTGTGATATTTATTCTGAACAACAGCCTGATAGAGATGGGAGCAGTATAAATCCTTGCGGAAGACGGACCATGGGATTTCTTCCAGTATTTTATCTGCGTCAGCAGTTTTTGTTATGAGAGGAATGGCACCTCTCATTTTTATTTCGCTGAGTATCTCTGCTGATGATCTGCGAAAACCCAGAACCCGGGCATAGGGTGCATAGTCACAGCTGCGGCCCAGAGCAATATCATTGTCAGTGATCCCAAGTAATATATGAAGTAGAGCACGGCTGATTCGTGTATAGGTATACTGACGGGTTTTAAGCTGCTGTATACGGTCTTCATAGGACTGAAACAACAACATCTGTTTCTCTAGTCTGGAAGCTAACTCCTCTGATACATCTGCAAAGGTAGAGAGAGGAATTCCTTCTTCCTTAAGGCAGAGAAGCGCAGCATTTAAAAGAAGTGTAAAATCATCTGCATAAACAGGATATCCATGTTTCATCAGCCTTTTTACAGCGTCAGGAACGAAAGAGTCCACTTCATTCCCATTTTCCATAATTGCTTTTCTAATTCCGGTGGCAGAGCTGAAGCTTCCTTCTGTTAAGTCTGCATTATGATATCCGCTGCCAGATCGTTTGATTGTATAGGGAATCATGGAGCTTTTTCTTTTGAATAAAGCTTTGCAGTATTCCACTCCCAGAATATTGTTGGGAGAAGACAGAAGAGAAGCATCTATATGATCAGGGCAGCTAAGTTCCAGGGCGGTCTGACGGGCTTTGGGATAAGCGGCCCCTTTTTTCAGCTCTTCTTTGAGAGATTCTGTATAAACAGGTGGTTCTGCGGCTAAAATAGAAGAAATTGCCTTTAATTCCTCAATATCACCACTTTCGCTGCCAAAACACACAGAATCTACCACACCCAGCTTGTCCAGCAACGCGATTCCACAGGAGGCAAAATCCTCCGCACTGCTGGAAGCAAAGATGGAAGGAAGTTCAATAACCAGATCAGCGCCACATTCCAGAGCCATTTTCGTTCTGGTGTATTTATCATAAATGGCAGGGGCGCCCCTTTGAACAAAGTCACCACTCATAACGGCAATGCAATATTTGGATTTTGTGATTTCTTTGGATTTTTGTATGTGATATTGGTGGCCATTGTGAAATGGATTGTACTCCGCAATGACTCCAACAATGTAAGTGTTTTCATTTTTCATAATGATTTTACGTCCTTTTCCTGCATTTTTCTTCTCTATTATGCTATTGTTTGTTAAAAAATGCAAATTATTTTGCTTCACAGGCTTGATAAATTTGTGGAATAACCATAGAATATAGGTAGTATCAGATTGATTTCACTATTACAAAAATAACAGGAGAGATATAGGTATGAATTTTATTGTTGAAACTTCAGCACGTCACGTACATTTATCACAGGAGCACCTTGAGATTTTATTTGGTAAAGGTTACGAGCTGACCAAGAAGAAAGATTTATCACAGCCAGGACAGTATGCATGTGAAGAAAGAGTAACTATTGTAGGTTCCAAGAAAGAATTAAAAGGTGTTTCTATCTTAGGACCGGTAAGAAAAGCTACCCAGGTAGAACTTTCTTTAACAGACGCACGTTCCGTTGGTGTGGCAGCTCCTGTAAAGGAATCAGGAGATATAGCCGGAAGCGGTGCATGTAAGATCGTAGGACCAGCCGGAGAGATCGAGATTTCAGAAGGTGTTATTGCAGCGAAACGTCATATCCATGCAACTACTGCAGATGCAAAAGCTCTGGGTGTAGAGAATGGAGAAGTAGTATCAGTTAAGGTTGATACAGATGGCAGAAGCCTGGTATTTGGTGAGGTAGTGGTTCGTGTAAGCGACAGCTACGCACTTGCTATGCATATTGATACTGATGAGTCTAACGCAGCTGGCTGCGGAAGAGAGCAGTACGGCGAAATTGTAAGATAATAAAAGGAGATACAGTATAATATGAAGATTTTAGTACTCAATTGTGGAAGTTCCTCTTTAAAATACCAGTTAATCGATATGGACAATGAGTCCGTATTAGCAAAAGGCATATGTGAGAGAATCGGTATTGACGGTTCCCTGTTAAGCCATAAGCCAACAGACAAAGATAAGTATGAAGTAACGAGTCCAATGCCGGATCACAAGGTAGCTGTTAAGCTGGTAATGGATGCTCTTCTGGATTCCAATCATGGAGTAATTCAGAATGTCAGCGAGATTGCAGCTGTTGGACACCGGGTACTTCATGGTGCTCAGTACTACAGTGATTCTATTGTAGTCAATGAGGATGTGAAGAAGGTAATCCGTGATTGCTTCGATTTAGGACCTTTACACAATCCAGCCAACTTAATTGGTATTGAAGCATGTGAGGAAGCTATGCCAGGCATTCCTAATGTAGCTGTTTTTGATACTGCATTTGGACAGAGCATGCCAGAGAAGGCTTATATGTATGCTATTCCTTATGAATACTATGAGAAGTACCAGATCAGAAGATACGGCTTCCATGGTACAAGCCACAGATTCGTATCTGGAGAAGCAATTAAGTATGCAGAATTAGACCCTGAGAATGCTAAGGTAATTGTTTGTCACTTAGGCAATGGTGCCAGTATATCAGCTTCTATCGGCGGCAAGTGTGTAGACAGCAGCATGGGCTTTACTCCATTAGAAGGTCTGATCATGGGAACAAGATCAGGCGATTTAGATCCTGCTATCTTACAGTATATCTGCAACAAAGAAGGAAAAGATATTAACGAGATGCTTGATATCTTAAATAAAAAATCCGGTATTCTCGGAATGTCTGGTGGTATATCCAGCGATTTCCGTGATGTTCAGAAGGAGCAGAATGCAGGAAACCATAAGGCAGCAGTAGCAATTGAAGCATTTGAGTACCGCGTAGCCAAATACGTAGGCGCTTATGCAGCAGCTATGAATGGTGTTGATGCCATTGCATTTACAGCAGGTGTTGGCGAGAATGACGGCATTATCCGTAAGGCAATTTGTGAGTATTTAGGCTATCTTGGAATCCAGCTTGATGATGAGCCAAACAACACAAGAGGCAAGAAGGTTATGATCTCTACACCAGACTCAAAAGTCAAGGTTATGGTTATGCCAACTGATGAAGAACTGGCAATTGCAAGAGAGACTTTAGCACTGGTTTAAATTGATATAATTTGGAAATATTTATTGACAAATGGTACGCACCTATGTATAATAGCATAGGTGCGTATTAGGAGATATTAGTATGCTAATTAATTTATCAGAGTTGTTTACCCTGGAAGGGAAAGAGAAGACCTACACACCAGAGATCGAGATGGACATCTATCACGGCCCTAACGGGGACTGTGAAGTGGTATCCAAAGAACCAGTAATTCTTCGAATTATTAATCTGGGAAAACGGAAGCTGGAATTAGAAGGCAAAGCTAAGCTTACCCTTAAGATTCCCTGTGACCGATGCCTGGATCTGGTAGAAGTACCTCTGGAATTTGAGATTATCCGGACCGTTGATTTAAGTGAGAAGGATGAACCCAGTGTAGAGATTCAAAGTGAACAGCCATATGTAAGTGGTTATAATCTGGATGTAGACCAGTTGGTTTGTGATGAACTGATACTGAATCTGCCTATGAAAATTCTCTGTAGTGAAAACTGTAAGGGAATATGTAATAGATGTGGAACAAATCTCAATCATGAGACTTGTGACTGCGATACCAGGTCTCTGGACCCAAGAATGGCAGTCATCCAGGACATTTTTAAACAGTATAAGGAGGTGTAACCATGTCTATCTGTCCAAAGAACAAATCTTCTAAAGCTAGAAGAGACAAACGTAGAGCAAACTGGAAAATGAGTGCTCCAAACTTAGTAAAGTGCAGTAAGTGCGGCGAGCTTATGATGCCTCACAGAGTTTGCAAGGCATGTGGTTCTTATAATAAAAAAGAAATCATTGCTGTTGAGAACTAATTTTAAAAAAGCAAAAGAACTTAAAAAGCATGTAAAATCAAGGTTTCCCAAAGTCTGGGAGGCCTTCTTTTTTTGCGGAAATTTAACTTTTCAATTAGAAAATGCTATCCTGTATCGAATATAATTGCTATAATTAGTATAGATGCTTACAGTGAAAATTTTAAAGAAAGGAGTATGAAATATGGATTTTAATAGTGTAAAAGGTAAGGTATGTATAGTAACCGGAGCCAGCCGCGGCATAGGTGAAGCAATTGCAAGAGTATATGCGGAAAATGGGATGAAAGTTGTTTGCGCTTCCCGCAGTCAGGAGAAGGGGCAGTCAGTTGTAGATGACATTTGTGCAAAGGGCGGAGATGCGATTTTCGTACAGACAGACTGCAGCCAAGCTGATGAAATTAAAGCACTGATTGATAAGGCGGTAGAAAAATATGGAAAACTTGATGGGGTAGTCAGCAATGCGGGAATCGGTATGGGTGGTAATCCATTACATGAATCTGCAATGGAAGATTATGACCTTATATTTGATCTGAATAGCAAAGGTGTTTTTGCAGGAATGAAGTATGGTGCAGAAGCAATCTTCAGGTCAGGAAGTAATGGCGGATTTTTAATTAATGTTGCTTCTATTGCAGGCATAATGCCTCAGCGGGGTCAGGCACTCTATACTGCCACCAAATTTGGTGTAGTAGGAATGACGAAATCAGCAGCCCTTGATTACGCAAAATACAATATAACAGTTAATGCGATTTGTCCGGGTTATACGATGACAACTATGTTTGAAGGGATTCCAGATGAAGCCATGGCATTTTTCTTAAATGACTGTCCGAGCGGAAGACTGGGAGATCCATATGAATGTGCATATCTTGCATTGTTTTTGGCAAGTGACATGGCGCGCTATATCAGTGGAGCTGCAATACCGGTAGATGGAGCACTTTCGGCAGGTTCTAAAAATATCACTATCTGGAGTCATCCGGAAATTCGGAAGAATGATTAGAGCGGCGTTTTATAACGTTTGGAGCGTAACCGTTCTGCATTAGCGGAGCGGTTACGCTCTTTTTGAAATATGCAAGAGGTTTATAATTGGCAATATGTTCGTTTTTTAAACATATTTATTCTACCGCTTTTTTTAGTTCTGCTATTTCTTCAGAAGTACCGCTCTTAAACTGCCCCTTTATCCAGTCTTTCCCTTCAACAAGTCTTGCAACCATCATTGCTGCAACTGCATCACCAGAAGCGTTTAAACAGGTTGCAGCCGGATCAAATATGAATCCTAATGTAGCAATCAACGGAAATGCTTGTGGTGGAAATCCAAAAATTCCAACGATTAGCATTTCACCAACTAAGCCGCCTCCCGGAGCACCTGATAGTACAAAAGCAGCAAGGACAGAAACTACAATCGATAATGCAAAGGTACCGGCTCCTGTAAAGGGAATATTAAATACACCATATAGGAATGCAATTTTGACAATTGATGAAAGCACGGAACCATCCATGTGCATGGTAGCTCCCATGGGAAGTACAATTTCTCTGATATCCTTTGGTACCCCCATTTTATCACATGCTTCCAGGTTAACCGGTAATGTTGCAATTGAACTCTGTGTAGCGAAAGCGGTTAAGGCTGGTGTTGGTACATATTTTATCATTCGTCTGATACCCTCTTTACCACCTCCAATATAAGCATACAACGGGAAAAAGACAATTACATATAATGTACAAAGCGGATAATACAAAATCATGGATCTGCCATAATCACCAAGTAAGCTGGGCCCAAATTCTCCTATCAGGTTTGCAAAGTATGCACCCAATCCGATGGGAGCAAACTTCATAATCAGATTCACCATCTTCATGATTATATCATTAAGATTAGCAAGCCCCCTGCCTACCGGACTTTCTTCACCTCCGCAAGCACTGACACAAAAACCAAACATAACTGAAAAAATGATAATCGGCAGCATATTATTGCGGCTCATTAGCTCTGAAAAATCGGATACTGTCACAGTACTTACGAGCATTTCACCAAGGTCCATGGTCTGACCTATTTCAGCAGCCCCCATCTCAATTGAAGTGTTAGCTGCCGGTGGGAAAATCTTTACAGCAAATAAAACTAAAACAGCTGCAACAGCTCCTGTGCCAATAAAAACAAGGATTAAATTTCTTAATATACTGCCTAAGCGTTTCATATTAACCATACTTCCAACAGCACTGGATATGGATACCATTACCATTGGCACAACAATCGTGAACATCAGGTTAAGAAAGATATCTCCTAACGGTTTAATGACCATCGCTTTATCAGGTGCAATAATTCCAAAGCCTGAACCAATTAGTATTCCCAATACCAGCATGATCGGGAACCTGTAACTTTTCCAAATACTTTTCTTATTCATTTGTAAACCCTCCTTCTTTTTACAGCCGGTTAACAGCTGTTTCCAGTTGTTTCATTGCCTGCCGAAGAACACTTCTTGGACATGCTGTATTAAGCCGCATAAAACCAGTTAAACTTCTTCCAAAAGTATATCCTTCATTTAAGCCAAGCTTTGCCTCTTTAATAAAGAACTCACATAGTTCCTCATTTGTCATTCCAAGCTCTCTGCAGTCCAGCCACATAAGATATGTTGCATCCGGAACATTTGGCTTAATCTTAGGAATATGCTTGTCGCAATAATCCTTCACATAATCAAAGTTTGCTGAAATATAAGTCAACAGTTGTTCTAACCACTCTTCTCCTTCATTAAATGCCGCTTCCATCGCTACTGAGCTGAAAGCATTATTGCGGTGAACATCCATAGACATCCAGTATTGATCAAATGCCTCTTTCATTTCAACATTTGGAAATACGGTGGTTGATGCCTGTAAACCAGCCAGATTAAATGTTTTTGTACCTGAAATGCAGCTGATTACGTTGTTTGCAGCCTTTGGAGAAAGCGTTGCCGTCGGAATATGACGCGTTCCGTGAAAGATTAAGTCGGAATGGATTTCATCGGATACTAACAGCACATCGTTGTCATTACAGATTTCAAACATACGCTCCAATTGACTGGCAGTCCATACAATGCCCAGTGGATTATGAGGGCTGCATAAGAGGAACATTTTCACTTTGGGATCCTTAGCCTTCTTTTCAAAATCTTCAAAATTGATCTCCCATGCTCCATCAACTTCCACCAGCTGATTTTCTACTACATTGCGTCCCGCTGCTTCAGTAATATCATAAAACTCAGAATATACCGGAGTCTGAATCAGGACTGAATCACCTTTTTCTGAGAACAGTTTCATAATAACAGACATAGCGGGTACCACCCCTAAGCACCAACTCACCTTATCCTTATCAATGTTCCAGCCATTTCTACGTAGCTGCCAGTCGATAATCGCATCATAATAAGAATCGGGCCTGGAGGTGTATCCCCATATTCCCTCTTTCGCTTTTTCCATACAAGCATCAATAATCGGCTGAGCAGTACGAAAGTCCATATCTGCCACCCATAAAGGAATAACATCCATCGTTCCAAATTTCTTTAACCTCTCATCATATTTTGACGAACGGTTATTACTTCGGTCAATGACCTCATCAAAATTATATACCATCCTAAACTCCTTTCAGTTTTATACTGTTATATAGAGCAATTATGATGCCAACTTTCAAAATAAGGCTGAAAAAAGACATAAAATCTATTTTATACCGATTTCATGTCTATATTCCATAGTATTTTGTGAGGTTTTT
Organism: Hungatella sp. UBA5385; assembly: GCA_002409995.1. GTDB lineage: Bacteria > Bacillota > Clostridia > Lachnospirales > Lachnospiraceae > UBA5385. The sequence continues at coordinate 88,508 of DHOR01000016.1, forward strand.
TTATAAATGAATTTTTATATTGTTACTCAATACAAAGAGAAGATGATTAAATGGTTTTAAATTATTATTTTGCACCTTGTTATCTGGTTGTTAATTGGTTTTCAACCAATTCATATATTTACTCTATATAATCCAATCAATTCCCTTCACTGTTATTTTACTGCCACCTCTTCCACGAGATACACTGACAAAACCGTTTGACTCCAGTTCCCGCAGGACCTTGCGTATCTGCAGCTGTGATAATTTCTCATTTCGTTTTCCGGCTTCCAATTGCAGGCCATCTCTGCCGATACACTTACCTTCCCGACTTACTTCATAAAGAATTTCTAAGATTGTACGTTCCGCCCTTGACGGACCGCCTGCAGAAATAGAAAAATTGATATTTTGCGATTCTATCTGCGGATTTTCATCCTTGTTTTCTTTTTTTAAGTTACGATATTGGTCAAAATGAAATACCGGTGGCAAATCTTCTTTTGTGATGAGCAGATGGCCGGTAAAGTTCATATAGTCCACTACGTTTGAAAGCTCACGGATGTTCCCTGGCCAATGATATTCACAGAATAGCTTTTTTATTTCATTGCTAAGCTGGAATTCCCCTCCCAAACGCTTTCGGAATTCATCTAATAAGTAAAACACATCATCACCTCTGCTTCGCAGTGGTGGAATTAGCACCGGAAGTGCATTGAGGCGGTAGTAAAGGTCCCTTCGAAAGGTTCCTTCTTCCACCTTGTTCTCCAGCTCTTCATTTGTTGCAGCTACAATCCGGACATCAACATGGATAATCTGATTTCCTCCAACACGCATTATTTCCCGCTCCTGCAGGACTCTTAATAACTTCACCTGCAATGCAGGACTCATCCCTTCCACTTCATCTAAAAAAAGCGTACCTTGATGTGCGAATTCAAACAAGCCCGGACGGCCGCCCTTTATAGCTCCGGTAAATGCTCCTTCTTCATATCCAAACAGTTCACTTTCCAGCAAATTTTCAGGCATAGCACCACAGTTTATGGCAACAAAAGGCTGGTCTCTTCTTTTAGAGGCATTGTGAACAGAATGGGCAAAGAGCTCCTTCCCTGTTCCGGTTTCGCCGATCAGCAAAACCGGTGATTCTGTCCAGGCCATTTTTTCTAGTATTTTTTTCGTGCTGATAATCGCCTCTGATTTTCCAATGACATCGTCAAAACAATATTTCGCCCGATGGCCCTGTCCCTTTTTCATCAGCTGACCCCGCAGCTCATTTTGACGACGTTCCATCTCATTGAATCGCTGAAGAATTGCAAAGCCGCCGACACAAACACCTTTCCTTAAAACAGGCCTTACGTATATAGATACCAGATTGCCCGCCACACGTACCACCTGTGGCGGAGTTTCTTTTTTTTCGGCCAGACACCGGTGAAAGGGTATATAAGTAAATAAATTCTCTCCCAGCTGGCCGATTCCTCGGATTGATGGAATTTTAGTAATATCCTCAGCAATCTGATTCATCGCATAAATTTCGCCATGCTCATTCACTGCAATTACACCTTGATCCAGTACTTCCATCAAGATATCAAACTGACTTTCCAGCCGGTTTGATCGATCCAGCATCCGATCAAAATAATAGGTATTTGCGCATACGGATTCGCAATATTGTTTAAACTCAATCTCTTCCAGTAAGTCATCAAATCCAAGCCGGATTGCAGCTTCGATCATGGTATCTGATGAGCAGGTTCTCTGTCCCAGGTTAATAACCTCAGATATACCCTCTGGTACAAAACGTTCCTCATCCGGAGTTACTGCAAGATCAGGCATTTCATTCAAGACTGTTCCAGGAGCATAAAGAGTGAATTTTAAATGAGTAACCCCAAGCTGATCTAACTGTGTCACAGCTTCTCTGGCCATCATTTCCGTAAGATTTACATAGAGGACCTCTGTTCCCTTAGGAATTTTCTGTAAAATACCAATGGCTTCTTTTGTATATGTAACCTGTATCTCCATCCGCTGTGCTCCAGCCGGAATAAACCAATCCTGATCCCCCATTGCATCCAGCGCATCTGTGGAAGCCATATATAAGTCACACAACTCCATATTTGCAGAAGAACCATCCATCATACTATAATTACGAACCAGTGCCCGTTTACCAAACACCTGCCTTACTTGTTCCGCATAGGCTTTTCCGGCAAACGGATCATACGCAATAACTGCAATACTTTTTTTCATTGTCCCACTTCCTGTTTTTGATTCATTGACTCGATTCAAGTTTTAAGTTTTGATTGAAAAATATCTACAATTGTTTTCTCTGTTCCAACCATGCCAGGGGAAGCAATCAGCCCCATATTCTTCATGGTATCTTCCGCCGTCTCAGCGTTAATTCCATGAACATCATCAACACAGATTCCATTCATTGCAAAATTTACAGATTTGTATGCCGCATCTACTGCGATAATCCCTTTCATGGTACACCCCTGGTTACCGCCGTCACAGATCATGCCGGTTATGCTGCTGGCCATATTGTTGATGGCTGCTTTCATCATTTGTACATTTCCGTCCCTTAGATACACAAGTCCGCAGGCCATGCCTGTGCCGGCTGCAATCGCACATCCGCAGAACGCCGACAGTTTGCCGGAATACTCCTTAATGTACATACAGATAAGATAACTGAGCGCTGTAGCCCGCAACAGTTTTTCAATCGGGTAACCATTCACTTTATAAGCTGCATAAAGTGGCATTGTCGCTATTATACCATGTGCACCGGAACCGGTAATGCTCATAGCCGGTTGATCCAATCCAATCACACGCGCTTCAATTGCTGCATTGCATAACAAAGAAGCTGTCGCCTGTTCATGATCCGATATCACCTTACTGCCATTAAGTTTAAGGAGATGACGTGCAAATGTAGTACGAGGATTATTCAAACCTTCCTCAAATAAGCGGTTATTTACTTCGTATGCTTCATGGATAAAGGCGATCTCTTCAGCATCAACCGTATCCACATAATCATACATCTGCCTAAGTGTGTAATTATGTATGATATGAGCCGTTTCCTCAGGCATATGATTTTCTTTATTTTCTGACTCTTTCTCAAATACAATATGATCATTTACAACAATCTTAATAATGTTAGTATGTGAATCCCGAATCGTAACCACCGCTTTATCTGACGATGTTTCAACCGTGGCTTCAATAAATATACGGCTTGTGATTTCAGCCAGCTGAACCCTGATCTTTCCCTGAGCAATCAGGTCGGCTGCCAATTCATTATCCTTAGGCGTAACCCCGGCCAGTGACTCCAGACCTTTTTCGGAATCACCTGCCACCACTCCAAGAGCTGCGGCAAACACATTGCCAACTTCCTGACTATTGGGAATTCCGCATGTAAATGCATTTTTATACATTCCGCTATTTAAAGCTACATTAACGCTTTTTAACGCTCCGGTTGTATAGGATCGTGCTTTTGCAACTGCAAATGCGATAGCCCCAGGCTCTGTAACGCCTAATGCCGGTTTCATATCATCTTGAATCAGCTTTGTTAATTTATGCATGCAATACCTCCTCAGATAGCAATTCTCATCATTAGATTCGAGTATAAGACACAATTATACAAAAAGCAATGGGGAAGGTTTGGGGAAAAAGGTTCGGGTATACGAGAAATTAAGAAAAAATAAGGTTTTGGATATGATTTTTCTGTTAATAAATAGAATTAGGTAGTATAATAAGAATCATTTGATGTTCAATAAGGGGGGTAAGTCAATGGGGTTTAAGATGGGAAAATACACTTTACAAAAGCGGATCTTTGCATTATCCTTGTTTTTTATGCTGATTCCTCTTGTTCTATTTTCTGAATTTAACATATCCACGTCCATAAAAAGGCTGGAAGAGAGTTATAGAAGCAGTCTTATTTTTGGAATGAAAAAAATCGGATCTGTGATGGAAACTGTTTTTGAAGATGTGGATCAGGCATCTTTATTTGCGCTGGTGGATCCTAAATTCAATCATTTCCTGCAGAGTCAGCTTCAGGGAGATACAGCATATGAAACATCTCTGGAAATGGGTGCTGTTTATAACAGTCTGAACTATTTAAAAAATACAAACCGGTATATACAGTCCATTCAGATTGAAGGTGTTAATGGACTGGGATTATCTAACGGTTTTTTCCCGAAAAGTATTACAAAGGATGACTGGGACATGGCTGAACAGCTTCGGGGACAATCCCTGTGGGATGTAGATGAAGAAGTGGTTACGCTGCCGCAAAAAAAGGAAAAATATATTTATCAAAGCCGCTTGCTGAGAGATTTTGGAAATACCTCAAAGACCATAGGCGTGATTAAAATATATTTGAATACAGATGTGCTCCAGGAATTATTTACGAATGAAGAGACTGATTACACAAGCTATTTTCTCGTTGATAACAGCGGAGAGGTGCAGTATGCATCAATTCAAAAAAACGGACCGGAAAGGCTGGAGACTCCGATTCCCTATGCTGAGCTTATGGAACATTTGGACGGTGCGTTTGTAATACAGAGAAACCATGAGGATTTGTATGTTGTGCCTCATTATATCGGTGAAAATGGCTGGATTGTATACAGCCTTTCAATACCAGTGGCGGTTCAGGAACAACTGAGAGACAGTTTGATTCAACTGATAGTGCTTGCAGTGCTTTGCTTTGTTTTTTGTATAATTATAGCAAGGGGGATATCCAGAAGAATGTGCCGTCCGCTGGAAAATGTGATCGCACATATGGAGCTGCTTGAAAAGGAGCAGTTTTCAACCAGAGTAGAAGTTCATGGTAATGATGAAATCAGCCTGCTTGCCAGACAGTTTAACAAAATGGCTCAAAAGATCCAGTCACTGATTGAAGAAGTGTATCTTGTCAATATTCGAAAAAAAGAACTGGAGCTGCGTGCCTTACAGGCACAGGTCAATCCTCATTTCCTTTATAACACTCTTGATATGATCTATTGGACTGCGAAGGTAGAAAATGCACCGGAAGCAAGCGACATGATAGATTCACTGTCGAATTTTTTCCGTCAGGCGCTTTCCGGAGAAGATGGTTTTACAACTATTGAAAATGAAATAGAGCATTTAAGATACTACGTGGTGCTGCGCCAGCAAAGTAAAAAGCCCTTTGACTTTGATCTAGATGTAGATGCTTCCCTGCTGTCATGCCGCGTAATAAAGTTGGTTCTGCAGCCGCTGGTGGAAAATGCGATTATACATGGAATACGTGATATAGATGATGGAAGAATACAAGTTGCCATTCATGCATCAGACCATAGGATCATCTATAACATTACCGATAACGGCCAGGGAATTGATGTGTCGGATATGAAAGGACTGCTGAGCCGGACAGAAGAGAATCACCGTGGTTTTGGTATAAAAAATATCAATGACCGTATTCAGCTTATGTATGGAAAAGAGTATGGAATACATTTTGGGAATGTGGAAGGCAGAGGAGCAAGAATTATAGTAATACAACCGCAGGAGGAGGGGGAGTTACGTGTTGAAGCTGATGATTGTGGATGATGAATCAAATATACGAAAGGGACTGAGAGAATATATCTCATGGGATGCCTGGGGGATAGAACTGGAGGCAGAGGCGGAGAATGCAGAAGCAGCCTTGCGGATAGCTGCTCAGGTACGGCCGGATATTCTGCTGACAGATATCCGGATGGGGGAAATGGATGGGATTGAATTAACGCGGAGGCTGAAGGAAATATTTCCTGATCTGCGGGTTATAATTCTAAGCGGATACAGTGATATAGAGTACTTGCAGGCGGCCCTTCAGATAAAAGCCAGTGAGTATCTTCTAAAGCCGGCAGGAGCAGATAAAATTATCGAGGCGGTGCTGAAGGTTAAAAAAGAGATTCTGGAGGAGAGGGAAAAATGGCAGGAAAATTTAAAGAAGGAGGCTTTTTTTGATGAAAACATCCCCATTGTCCAGTTGAATTTTATAGACGAAATCGTAAAAGGAAAGCTGAAGGATTCCAGAGCCATAAAAAGCAAAGCCCATATTCTTAATATACCTATGGATGGGCCGGTTTATAAAATATTGCTGGCGGATGTACGTAAGCCCTTTTTTGAAGATGAATTTAAATCAGGTCAGGAGCTGAACATGGATTTCTGGAAGTTTGTACAGAAGACAAATCAGATCATGCAGGCATTTTCTGGTACATTCTGGTGTGAGACCGGTGAAGATCTGCTTCTTTTTCTAGTCAATGGTAAGGACGAGACTGCTCTGGATAAAATATGTGACGCTTTGGCAGAAAAGCTGACCGCCAACCTGACGGATAAGGAACAAATGTACGTGGGAATCGGCAGCTGTGCAGATACGCCTGTTGATTTATGGAAGTCCTATGATTATGCCAGAAGAGCGCTTATGAGATCTGCCTGGAATCCGCAGCAGCATATTTTAAAATCCATTCCGCCAGCACTCACTGCAGATGAGCTGAATAAATGCCGTTTAAAAGAAAGCAGTATAATCGGGGAAATGGGATCCAAGAGGTATGAAGAGGCTTTTTTAAGCCTTTGCAGCTTATTTGATTATTATGAAGAAATCTGTATGGATTTTACCAAAATAAAAAAGTTCTGTTATCAGGTATGGCTTTTTGCCATGCATCTTTCACCGGAGGGTGGTATCACGGAAGAACCAGTATTTGATAATTTTAAAGAGGCTGGAGAGTTGAAGCAATGGATGCTTCACTTTTGGGAACGACGGTTTCGGGGAAATGATATGGCGGCTTTGCAGTATTCAGAGCTTACCAGAAAAACACTCCTGTATATTCAGGAGCATTATAAAGAAAATATCACGCTTCAGTCTCTTTCCAAAATTGTATTCGCCTCTCCCAACTATCTGGGAAAAGTGTTTTTTTCAGATGTAGGCTGCAGAATGGGGGATTGGCTGAACCGCTATCGTGTTGAAATGGCGAAGGAATTGCTGGCGGGTACTGATAAAAAAACATATGAGATCGCAGAAGAGGTGGGCTTTAGCGGCTATAAATTTTTCTCTGTCTGTTTTTTAAAGTATGCAGGCTGCAGTGCCAGGGACTATAGGAATAAATTGAGAGGTACAGAGATGCCGGCAGATGATTAAGATATATATCTGCCGGTTTTTTGCTGAGTGCATAGATAGGCGCGGATGCCGAGTTTGTTGATTTTTAAGATATAGTGTTGAAATAAGGCATAATTGAAGGTGAAGTGACGAGAATAGAAAAGAATAAAAGAAAATGAAAGGGTATTTTTGAGATGTATTCAATAGATCAGATGGTTTTCATGCAAGTCCGATTTGAGGTAAAATAGTCACATAACATAAATATGAAACATGCAGGCAATCTCAGGAGAAGGAGGAAAACATGAGAAAGTTAGCAAGGCGGATGATGGGGGCAGGGATTGGTTTGTTGAGCTTAGGATTGGTGGCATGCAGCAGCGGGGGTGTTTCAGATCAAAAGCAAACCGCAGAAAATGGGAAAAGTGAAAAGCCAGAACTGGTATTCTGGGAACTGCCCTATGGACCGGCTGATACCTATGGACCGGCACTCCAGAAAATACTGGACAAATACAATTCGGAGGATCACAGTGCAACAGTCAGGCTGCAGATGCTGAGCTGGAGCGGGTTTATGGAACAGTACCAGACCTCTATTGCAGCCGGATCACCACCTGATATTACATCATCTATATCATACAGAATTGCAAACTGGGCAGAAGCCGGTGAGGTTCTGGATCTTAGCAGTGTTGTAGAAAAATGGAAGCAGGAGGATGATGAAATACTAAAGGATTTCCTTCCGGGAACTCTGGATATAGGCAAGAAGAATGGAAAATACTATGCATTTCCTTATGTAACCAATGCAACAACTATATATTACAGAACGGATATTTTAGAGGATGAGCTGGGATTTACAGATCTTGACAAGCCTGTTTCATGGGAAAAGCTGTTTGAGATGTGTGAGGCGGTGAAAAATAAATACAATGGCGACGTGATCCCTTTTTCATTCTGCACTCTTGACCAGAACAGCAGCAATGCCATGATTAATGTATTCTTTTCCAATGGCACAAGCTGGGTGAATGAAGAGGGAAATAAGGGAGCCTTTGATGATCCAAAGGCGCTGGAGAGTATGGGTTTTTTTAAGACAATGATGGAAAATGGATATTTCCCTGAGGGAATGGTTACCTATAATCAGGCTGACTTAGAAAAGCTTTACCAGTCTGGAAAAGTGGCTATGGTATGGAATGCGCCGGCATCTCATGTCACATCGGATAAAGAGCTGATGGGAAAAACGAAAATGATGGGACCCGTCTATGGCCCCAGCGCAGACGAACCGCGTTATGTTATGCGCACAGGCGGGATTATGGGATTTGCCCAGACAAAGCATCCGGAGGAAACGAAGGAATTTTTGGAGTGGTTTGTAAAGAACAATATGGGAATATATATGAGTTTCACAAATAAAAGTCTCATGAGATCAGACCAGACCAATTTTATCTATCTGGAAAACTATATCAGGCTTTATCAGGACAAAGAGTTTCTGGGGAGTCTGGCATTCACATTTGTGTATACAACGCTGGTTGTTTTTATATCATATATTGCCGGACTGGTGCTTGCACTGGCACTGAACCGGGAGATGAAGGGAAGAGCCATATTCAGAACCATTTTCCTGCTTCCGTGGGTGATACCGTCAGTGGTTGCCATGACCAACTGGTCCTGGCTGCTGAATGACCAGTTTGGCTTTATTAATGCTTTTCTCAAGAAGCTGCATATCATTGAAAAACCAATTCTGTTTCTGGCAGATTACAAATATATCAGGATGACCGTTATTCTCATATCAGTCTGGAAGGCCATGCCGTTTATAATGGTTTCCCTGCTGGCTGGTCTTCAGAGCGTTCCAAAGGAGCTGTATGAAGCGGCTGGCATGGATGGGGCTGGTTTTATGGCAAAATTAAAAAACATCACATTGCCACTTATATGGCCGGTATCATTTATATCGGTAACGCTGAATTTTATCTGGACCATTAATAATTTTGAGAATATCTGGCTTTTAACTGGAGGTGGCCCCAACGGCCATACATTTACATTACCCATATATTCTTATTATACCGCATTTTACCGCCAGAAGCTTTCCTATGCGGCAGCAATTGCCACAATGCTTATTATCTGCATGCTGCTGGTAGGTGGTGTTTATTTCATGATAAAACAAAAGAGCAGAGACATGGAAGGAGGGCTAAAGTCATGATTCTCAGGAAGCAGAAGAAAAAGATAATTGATTTGGCCATCTATTTGGCTCTGACCGTTTTTGCAATATTTTACAGTCTGCCTTTTATCAGTATGATAGGTACGGCGTTAAAGGGGGAATCAGAAGCGCTTTCAAACACTGCCCTTTTTCCCAGGCATCTGGTATGGGATTCTTTTAAAAAGGTGCTGGAAGGCCGTTTTGTTATGACGATGGTCAACAGCTTAAAGATCAGCCTGATCGTAGCACTGTTATGTGTGATTCTGGCCTGTTTATCAGGATATGCACTTTCCAGATGTAAAGGCAAGATTTTTGCCATGTATGGAAGCGGTGTTATGATTCTCCAGATGTTTCCTATGATGCTGATGTTGATCCCGCTGTTTTTGATTTATAAGAACCTGCACTTAATTGATACCCATATATCACTAATACTCAGCTATACTTGCTTGAATCTGCCGTTTTCTGTTTGGATGATGAAGGGGTTTTTTGATACTGTACCCTATGAAATGGAGGAATCGGCATACATAGATGGAAGCAGCAAATTTGAGACCTTAGTCCGAATCATAATTCCTGTCTCACTTCCGGGAATCGCCACGTCCGGTATCTTTACATTCTTAAATGTATGGAATGAATATACCTTTTCCAACACCTTTGTAAAAAATCCGGAGCTGGTAACACTGACTGTTGGCCTTCAAGACTATTTATCTCAAAACTCTAATTCCTGGGGGCAGATGATGGCTGCCTCCACAATCGGTATTATCCCATCTATTCTATTTTTGCTTTTTGCTCAAAAACATCTGATACAGGGAATGACTGCGGGAGCAGTTAAGGGCTAGGTGCGTCGGAAAAAGGAGAGATTCATGAGAGAGAAGACAGTTTCAATATTAAATTCCCTTAGCTGGAGTATACAGCCCAGGCTTGGGCTCACCAAAGGGGAATATTACCGGGAGGAAGGCTGGTTTACACCTCACCCGGGAGATTCCAAGGATTTTTATGGGGTGCTGGAGGCAGTTACAGAGAAGGGAAAACTGCAGATGGTGGAGTTTAATGAATTTAATGCACCTACATATTACATACGAAAATATCAGAATGCAAATAAGCGCTATTCGGATTACGCTTTTCTTCAGGCATCCCGTGAAAGAACTGCATCTACCCGTGTGGTACTGGTAAATGGCATGACCTATGTGGAGGAACAGATGATGAGGGAAAACCGCCTGAATGGGGAGTTTGATTTTCTCACAGGCGCATCCAACAGCATCAGGGAGTCTATGCTTGTTTTGGCTAAGAAAATCAGTGAAAGGCTTAACAAACCGTCGGGCCGGTATTATTATGGCTATGCACAGTCTGTTGAGCCGGGAATCACAGGCAGACTGCAGGTGATAACGGAAAAAGGGCAAATTATATCCTGTTTTTATGATGAGATTTTTGCAGACCACCCGGAGGAAATCGAAAATCCAGATTTAAGGGTTTATTACAGACAGTCAAAATATTACTCTCTGGAGTATGTGTCAGATTTTCCCTGTGGGTTTAATGCGCTTTTTGATATGTGGAGGGAGCATGTGCTGGAATGCCAGAATCTGCTGGATTTATCAAGCTTAAGATTCTCTGAAGGGGAGTTTTATGACAGGGCGTGGGGAAACTACCTGAAATTGGCCAATGTAGTATGGGAAGAGCTTCACAAGGACGGAGCTCTTAAAAAGAATGAAAAGTGAGAGCGGGAATATGAGAAATGAGCCAGTTAACAGTACATTCTTTTTATATAATACAGTCTGTTCCATTACAATTTATGATGATTGTGAGGATGCGGTAAAAATACTGGAGGGTGCCAGAGATATAGCTTTTCATATACGCAGAATGCTGGACTTCTACGATCCGTGTTCAGAACTGGGTAAGCTGAATGAAAGACACGAAACAGGCGTCCCATATAAGGTTTCTAAGGAGCTGTGTCTGTTTATTTCGGAATTGCTGAGGTTTTCTGATTTGAGCGAAGGCTGCTTTGATCCCACAGTGGGTCCGGTGGTAAGACTGTGGAATATTACTGCACTGGAACCCAAGGCTCCGACGAAGCATGAGATTGAGGATGCCAGGGCGAAAACCGGAGCTGCATACGTCTCCTGTGATATTACTAACAATACCATTACCTTTGAAAAGGAAGGAATGGTGATTGATGCAGGAGGTGCGGGTAAGGGCTATGCCGCAGGCTGTGTTTCAGAATATCTAAAAGCCCAGGGCATTAAGTCTGCCAGCGTTAATTTTGGAGGAAATCTTTATTTGATTGGTCCGAAAACCTTACCGGATGGGACTAAGGTTTCATGGAAAGTCGGGATTCAGACGCCATGGAAGGCAAACCCGGAGTGTATGGGATTTCTCACACTGCAGGACTGCGGTACAGCTACATCAGGAGGTTATGACCGCTATTTCACTATAAATGAAAAAATATATCATCATTTACTTGATCCGCGTTCCGGGTATCCGGCGGATTATGATCTTGACAGTGTAACGATTGTATCGGAAAGTGCTCTTTATACGGATTTATTATCCACTGCGTGTTTTGTAGGTGGTGAGGAGATGGCGATGAGAATCTGCCGGAAAGCAGGTAAAGCCGGTTATGTTTTAATCAGGAAGGACGGAAAGGTATTGGTTTCCGGGAATTTGGAACATTGCTTTAAAATCAATTAATACTGAAAGGTGTAATGGAATATGGGGGAAAATCAAACAGAGCCATGGAATGAGCGTAGGGAAGTTAAGTGGTTGAATTACACGGTTCAGCCACCGAAAGGGCTTGTGAAGGGAAGCTATTATCACACTGAGAGGCGGTTTGGTGGCAGTGAATGGTCAAAAGGCCATCTGGGAGAGCTGACGGTTGTGACAGATGATGATCAGAAAATCGTATTTGTTGAATTTAACGAGACGACGATGGAGGGCTATTATAACCGATATTTTGATAATGTAAGTAAACGCCGCTCTGATTATGGAATCTGGCAGGCATCTGTACAGCGTCAGGCAGATGCCGGTACGGTACTTACAGATGGGATGATTCATGTAGAAAAGCAGATTTTAGACAGACAGTCTCTGGATGGTGAATTTGATCTGCTTACCGGAGCTTCCAACAGCATGAGAGGGCTTCTTCCTCTGGCAAAGGAACTGGCTTTGGAAGTAGGGACTCCTTCTGAAAAAAGGTATTATGGGGCAGCTGAGGACTTTGGTTATGGGATTACCGGATGGCTTCAGGTTGTAACGGAAAAAGGGAAAATCATATCCTGTTTTTATGATGAAATATTTGCAGATTCTCAGGAAGATATCCATTATCCTGCTTTAAAACGTTATTATCGTCAGTCAAAATATTATTCACCGTGCTTTGAGGAGCCGAAAATACCGGGCTGGAATAGTCATGCGTTTTTTATAGGATTTCATAAGCTGATGGATCTTTTAAATGAGACCGTGGTGGAGTATCAGGATCTTATGGCTATCGAAGGCCTGAAACATGTATCAGGAGCAGATGTGGGACCCATATGGGATCGGTATTCGGAGGATGACCGCCCACTTGAACTTCCACAAAGGGAGATTAAATACCCTGTGTGGAGTAATTATCTGAAGCTGGCGGAGATTATAAAAAAAGAGATAGAGCTAAATGGGAGGTAATAAGTTGAAGGATTTTGTGACAAGAAGCAGAATTCTGCGTTGTATGGATATACAATTCTTTGGAGGTAAAACGTACAGAGAGTTTGAGATCGCATCAGATGAGAATTTTGAAGCTGGCCAGTATCTCATGATCAGGACAGGAAACCGGGAAGTAAACTGGCCCTCTCCATATTTTATCCACAAAAAGACAGCTGGTGGTCTTGTGGTTTTGGCAAGAGAAGACCAGGAACTTTATAAAAGTGGGCTTAATGATTGTGTGGAGTACTGGGGGCCTCGTGGAACAACGCCTGTGGACGGAAAAGAGAGCCCCATTCTAGTTACGGAACAGGGTGCTCGTTTTGCTGTTTATCCTTTTATCTGTGGGAATGCTTATAACAGGCTGATTATAGTGGGTCACAAGCGTGAGGATATAGGGCAGAATTCTGAAATGGTGGAATACTGTGAAGAAATCGGGGAGATATCCGGACTTATTGGGAAGGATGAGAGTCCAGTGATTGGCGCATTCAACCCAGCTGCAGCAAAAGCCTTTGCAAAAGCCCTTAGTGAAGAGAGAAAAAAGAATACTTATATTTTTGTAAGCAATAAAAAGGCTTGTGGGATCGACGGCTGTAAAGGCTGCTATTTACATAATGATGATACCAGCTTTGGAATCAACGTCTGCTGTAAAGGGCCGTTTATGCCCCTTGGTATTATTGATTTTGAGGTTGATGGTCGTTGCTTTGAGACATTCCTATAGTTTTTTACTTATATTGACAGGAGGACTGGTTTGAATGAATTTAAAAGTGACACTTCCGACAACTCAGGGTGATCTTGTATTGAAAAATCCCATTATGTCTGCTGCAGGCACATTTGGTTACGGAATTGAGTACGAAAAGGTTATGAATTTGGATTGTCTGGGGGCAATTGTTCCGAATTCAATGGCCCTTACAGATGGACAACCCAGCACCGCCAGACGGTTTTATCAATCTGATTATGGCTTTATTAGTTCTTTTGGAGCCAATAACATCTCATATAAAACCTTTATTCATGAGATTCTACCCAGACTGCCCTATGAAACCACTCCGGTATTTATAGATATCAAAGCGTATGATTTAGAGGAGCTGACAGAGTTTGTTTCGATTCTTTCTGAAGTGAAAGAGCTGGCTGGTATGGAGATTAATTTAAACTGTCCATATGGGAACTATGCGGTTCCATCATATTGGAAGAATGGGGCGCAGCTGGAGGAGATGGTGAGAAAAGTGAAGGCTGTGGCTGGTAAAAAGATTTTATGGTTTAAGGCTCCTACAGCTGAATACCCCGTACAGCAGATAGTTGACGCTGTACAGGACAATGGCGGAGATGCCTTTGTCAGTTTTAATGCTATTGGTGGCTATTCCGTAGATATTGAAACCAGAAAGTTCCGGTGCGGAAGCGGTGGAGGCGGCGGCTACTCAGGACCTGGAATCAAGCCTTATGCATTAATGTGTGCGCACAACAGCTGTAAGACCGCAAAAATACCGGTTATTGGCGGCGGCGGAATTGTCTGCGCCCGAGATGTGCTGGAATATATCATGGCGGGAGCTCATGCAGTGCAGATTGGGTCAGCAAATTTGATGCGGCCTGACTTTATGGAACGTCTTATTGAAGAGCTTCAGGAGTTGATGGATAAAATGCATATAGAGTCTCTGGATGAAATCAGGGGTTGTGCAGAATATATTTAAAATGCAGTATTTATTAATTGTTAATTATGTTAAGAAAACAGTCTTGATCAATATATTAATGGTTAAGGCTATTTTCTATTTAGTACGCCTTGCGGTGCATGTTTGAAACCAGTGCTGTGATAGGACTCAAGTTGATTTTCAGGCAATTGTGAAGATTATTTTAGTGTTTTAAAACCTTGTGGTTTTAATCTCCTCATGATATAGTATTCATAATGAGGAGGTGGTAAGAATGAATGATTTAAGCAAATATATATTATTAGCAGAGACAGGTTCAGATTTACCCAAGGAAATTGCAGAACGCTACAACATATATATTGTACCAATGCATGTATCTTTGGGCGATGAGACTCTGGATGACGGAGCATTTCCGGTTGAGGAGATATGTAATTACTATGCAAGGACGAAGAAACTACCGAAGACAAGTGGAAGTTCTCCGGAAGACTTCAATGTAATATTTGATAAGATTCATGACGAATGGCCGGATAAACATATTATCTATCTGGCATATTCAGCAGTTACTACCTGCTCTTACCAAAGTGGCTGCATTGCTTCTGAAGATCGGGATTACGTGACCAGCATTGATACACAGCAAGTATCAGCCGGGCAGACGGCAGTTATATATGAGACAGCTAAGCTATTGGAGGAACAACCGCACATAACGCTTGAAGAACTGATAAAGGCAGTTGAAGTATTCTGTAAACGTACGAAGATGTGTTTCGTACCCGATGAACTGGAATATTTAAGAGCAGGCGGCAGAGTGAGCAATGCCGTGGCAATGGGTGGAAAGCTGCTTAGCATTCATCCTGCCATAGAAATCGAGGACGGTTATCTGATTGCGAAGAAAAAGTACAGAGGAAGAATGGACCGGGTAGGAATAAAACTGGTAAAAGATTTTACAGAGAAACATAATCTTCAAAAAGACCATATCTGGCTGCTGTGGGCAATCGGATTATCAGAGGAGATCCGCAGGACGATTGAGCAGGCAGCGAGAGATTATGGATATGAAAAGATTACCTGGATTCAGACCGGTTGTGTTATTACGACGCATGGAGGACCGGGAGCTTTTGGTCTGGTGGGGTTAACCAACCAATAAAAATACGGTGGATTCACAGGTGTTAGGAATGTGTTAATAGCTAAAAAAGCACAGAAAGGATCAGTATTATGAAAAGAAAATTGATGTTCTTTTGTACTTCAGTAGTTAGTATTTTAATGGTTTCTTTAATGCTTGGATTCACAGTGCAGGCAGGGCAAAGCTCAGGAAGTTATATTTGGAAAAATGCAAATGAGAATTCTGGTACTGACTTCTGGAAAGCATCATATTCCTATTTTGATGGCTTGAAAAAAAGAAGTTTAGTGTTTTCAGAGGATTGTAACAATGAATGCATATTGCAAATAGATGTTACCACTTTATCAGGGGAACTAGATATTACGATAATCGACACAAGTGGAACGGAATTATATAGTTATGAAAATATTGACACTTCTCAATTTGATGTAGAATTGAGTGATAAAGGAGATTACCAAATCAGAATAGACGGGCGCAAACATGAAGGGAGTTTTTCAGTAAAATCTAAAACTACAAAATCGTAAAAGCACTAAAACATTGCTGTTGTAAAATCGAAAAATAAAATTAACGATAAGTTAGTAAATATGCGGCTTTCTGGGGATACCTGGAAGGCCGTATATTTTTGTAAAAGCGGTTTGTAAAATTTTCAAAAAGGCATATTTCAGAATAAGTCTGGTATGTTCAGATATCAATAACGGATTTAATTGACAACGAGAAGATTAAGTACTACAATGTACTAAAAGAAATAGTACATATTGTTTTTAAATAAAGATTTTTATATTTTTATAAATAACAATGAAATTCAATTTTCTAAATTTCAGTTGATATTAAATTTATTTTACATAGTTTGTTTTATTATTGCAAGTGTAGCATCTGATTATTTTGTTGATGAGTATGGTAACACATTTAGTATTCCAGATTCGGAGTTAAAAGTTTCATGTGTGCATAATTATGTTCAAGGGAATAGAAGAATCCATTATAAAATAAGTAATGGCGGATGTGATTTGAAATATTATGATTCAAAAAGATGCACTATGTGTGGTAAAGTAATACTTGGTGAATTAATTAAAACAGAAGCATATGAAAAATGTTCACATCGGTTTGGAGTAAAGGAATAATAACATGGATAAAAAATATGGTTTATCACCATCAGAATATGAAATAATGGAATATTTATGGGAAGCAGGCAAGAAGGTATATTTTAAAGAAATTTTCCGATATTTTAGTCAGTTAAAAGGGTGGAAAAAACAAACATTGTCAACTTATCTCACTAAGATGATAAATGAAGGATTACTTATGGCAGATAAGGATGGAAAATTTTTCTTATATTATCCTGTTCGTTCAAAGGAGGAGCATATTCATAGGTGGACAAAGGAAATGATAAATTCTGCATATGGTAATTCACTTGGGACTTTTATGGCAGCTTTCACTGGCGGCGATTCGTTAAGTGACGAGGATATAGAGGAATTAAAGTTATTTTTACAACAATATGGCTCTGTGGAATAACGGAACTGAATATTTATAGTACATGGTTATAAAACTAAAAGCATAGGTTTTGTCAGGGAGGTTAAGCATGATTAAAAAATATAAATATATTATAGGAGCACTAGCTATTGTTATTGTAGTTTTATGCATCTCTTTATTAAAATTCAATAGAAAGACCAGGACTTATATAGGAATTAACGGACAAACCATTACAGTTAGAGGAAAATTTCCTTGGGATAATAAGGCGTTAAATTCCGAAGAAATACCCCAAATAGGAACTGTAATAAAAGGCGAAAATGGAAATGATGAAGTAATTTATGCTATCAATGAGGATGGCTCTTATATAACAATTCCTGTAGAAGATTATGAGAAAACAAGAAATGTGGATAATGATAAAGTAGAAGAACATACAGAAGAACAAGTATCACAACCAAATACTGGTATAAAAGTCACACCTGCCCAATGGTCTGCAAATACAAAGATTGCAACCAATATGCCCATTTTAGACTTTGCAGATGACAATATTCTTATATTGCATGATTATTTTGGGCTGTTCATTTATAATCTAAATGCTGGAGAAATAGAAGATAGCATTGATTTACAGGCATTAGAAGGAGTTGATTTTAACAATGATTCTTTCTGTGAGATATTAGTAAGTCAAAATGCTGACACAATATGGATACGGCCGGTATCATCTGAACTCCTATACGAATATGACCGTATATCCAAAGAATTAACTACAACAAACCATTTTACTAATTTAAATATATTTCAAGATTTTGTTTTAACGAAAGATATTCCGCCAGAGAAATTACCGGTAAAGTCATATCGCTGTAGCAAACAATCTGTTTCATTTGCTGACGGCAGCTATGGATCATTGAACATAAAAAATGAAAGGATTACAGGCATATCATATATTAGAAGCGGCAAGGAATGGGTGCTGTTTAGTGAAAAAAATTGTACTCTGCCTGAACTATTAAAACAAGACGATTTGTTTTATGAACAATTCGTTGAACAAGGTTCAGAATCGGCAGATTCATTGATGTTTTCTTACTGCACTATGGTAGATTACGGGGAATATGCTGGAATATGCGCATTATCCAGAAGTATGGAATATTCGGATGAAATGCAAAAAGAGTGGAATGCCCTGCAACTTACTACTAGTGGCGTGGAAATTAAAACCACGGCGGATAGAGCTTGCTTCAAAATAAATATTATTTCTTCTGATGCATCATCAAATAGCAGCCTTCTTAAAGGTAGTAATGAAAAATATTTATATTTAAAGAAAGAAGATAATGGATGGTATGCAGATGGTTTTTGGCAGGAGACAGAACCTCCTGAGTACTGATGGAATTAAATCAGGGGCTGTGCAGAATAGATTAAAAATGCAATTCATAAGAAAGTATAGAGGTGGTAAATTTATGAGCATGAAGGAAAGATTACACACTGGTGAACTTTATTTCCCAGGTGATGAAGAAATTATGGCGGAGAAGACCAAACGGCTTGACCGCCTGTATGAGTTTAATATGACACGTCCTTCCGAGTTCGAAAAGAGGCAGTGCTTAATGAAAGAAATGTTTGCTGAAATAGGAGAAGGGTGTTATATAGAACCTCCCTTTCATGCTAATTTTGGTGGTGGGCATGTCCATTTTGGGAAAGGAATTTATGCAAACTTCAATTTGACAGTAGTGGATGATACTCACATATATGTAGGTGATAGTACCATGTTTGGACCAAATGTGACGATTGCTACAGCGGGTCATCCGATTCAGCCGGAATTGCGTCAGCAGGGATTACAGTATAATATGCCTGTGCATATCGGTAAAAACTGTTGGATTGGAGCCGGTGCCATTATCCTTCCGGGAATTTCAATCGGTGATCATGTGGTAATCGGAGCCGGAAGTGTTGTCACAAAGGATATTCCTTCCAATGTGGTGGCAGTTGGTAATCCATGCAAAGTTTTGCGGGAAATAAATGATCATGATAAAGAATATTACTTCAAGAATTGGAAAATTGATTATAGTGCCCTGGAATAGGGGTTTATTATATTTATTAATTGTTATTTATCAAAAATGAAATAAATAATTTATTTTCTTTATATAATTTTTATAATTATATTGACAAAAAATAATCAAAGTGATACTATAATTTCTAAATATTAGCAATAAATTCCAATAATGGAAGGGAGGTAAACAGAGGTTTAATATCCATTTCTTATTGAGAAAATCGGATAAGTGTTATAAGAGCTCAATGCTTATATGGCATATGAGACTATTGCTGAAAAAAAGGAGATTACATATGAATATTCTTGTTGTAGTTGGAATTGGTACCTTAGTTCTTGTTTTAGCATACTTCACTTATGGTAAATTTATTTCTAAAAAGATTTTTGAACTCGATGATTCAAACACGGTTCCTGCAGTTGAAATGGAAGACGGAGTGGACTTTGTTCCAACAGATGCAAAATACCTTGCAGGACAGCATTTCTCTGCTATAGCAGCCGCAGGTCCGGTAACGGGTCCGGTTATTGCTGGTATGACTTTTGGCTGGTTCCCAACTATGCTTTGGATTCTGATTGGTACTATTTTTATTGGCGGAGTCCATGATATGGGTGCTCTGGTGGCTTCTATCCGACATAAAGCTTCCGGTATTGCTGATACCATGAAAACTTATGTGTCCAAGCGTGTATGGATTCTTTTTAATATTTTTATATTCTTTACTCTTATTATGATTATTGTAGCCTTTACTGATATAACAACGGCTGCTTTTATAAACACTGTTGACTTAGGAAATGGAGATTACGTTGGTGGTGGTGCAATTGCGACTTCTTCCATTTTATATCTTATTTTACCTATTATCATGGGATTTTTACTGAAATTCACGAAAATGAAACTGAGTGTTGCAACTATAATTTTCCTTCCGCTGGTTGGAGTATCCATTTGGATTGGACAGTATATCCCATTTAATCTTGATGTGGCTTTAGGACTTAGTTCTCCTGCAGATGCACAAAAGATCTGGAATGTAATTGTAATCGTATACTGCCTGATTGCCGGTATCGTTCCCGTATGGGCTTTGCTGCAGCCACGTGGTCATCTGGGAGGTTATTTCCTTTATGCAACATTGATTGTATCCTTTATTGGAATCATCTTTGGCGGATTCGAGACTCAGTATCCTGCATGGACCAATGCATTTGGCGACAGTGATTTCTGGACACCTATGTTCCCTATGTTATTTATTACAGTTGCCTGCGGTGCGTGCTCCGGTTTCCACAGTCTGGTAAGTTCAGGAACCAGTTCCAAACAGATCGCAAGAGAATCCGATACTAAGCCAATTGGCTACGGCATGATGCTTGCAGAAGCAGTTGTAGCATTGATCGCATTATCAACAGTTATGATGCTTCCAAAAGGTGATCCTATTTTAGCTACATCACCGAACTTTATCTATGCAAATGGTCTTGGCTCTTTTGTGGAGCTGATCGGAATCGATAAAGGACTTGGAATCTCTTTCGGATTAATGGCATTTACAACCTTCGTATATGATACACTTGATGTTTGTACAAGACTTGGACGTTACATTGTTCAGGAACTTACAGGAATGAAAGGCAGAGCAGCACGCATTATTCCTACACTGCTGATCGGTGGAATTCCTCTGATACTGATGTCTATTAATCTGACAGATCCAGCAGGTAATCCTATTCCGATCTGGAGTTTGTTCTGGAAGACCTTCGGTGCTTCCAATCAGTTGCTTGCAGCGCTGGCACTTGTAGGTATCACTGTATGGCTTCAGAGAACAGCTAAAAATAAAAAAGCATGGCTGGTAACGCTAATTCCTGCTATATTCATGTTTATCATGAGTGTTTGGGCATTGATCAATACATTTACTTCTTATACTATCGTGAATGGTGCGTTTACTTTGGCAATTGGTGCTAATGCAGTTGTTCCGATTTTGTGTTTGATTTATATCGTTCTTGCAATTTGGGTTGCTATTGAATGTACACCTGCTATTGTAAGAAATGCAAAACCAGCTAAGATGCAGGTTTCTGCAAATATATAAATTAGGTTTTTTAAATCTGGGGTTCGACCCTTTGTATCAAAGGGTCGAACCC
>DHOR01000016.1:109840-136920 GCA_002409995.1 Hungatella sp. UBA5385
GGGTTCGACCCTTTGTATCAAAGGGTCGAACCCCAAATTTAAATTTTCTAACAAATGGTTTTTCCTTAACTCCTGTATTATTACTTTTAATCGGTAGAACTTGCCATAAGGCTGGGAGGAGTATTATCCCGCTTTTTTATTATAAAAACTTCACCTAACTTAGAACTTTTATACAAAACAATTTCAGTTTCTGAATTTAAACAGAATGCTGGACGAACACTGAGTTTATATTGGGCACCAGAGCCTCCCATTTGTCCCTTTCCCCCTACTCCAACCGGCGCATTAAAGTTCCAGGTATCTGCCGAGCGAGTCCACCAGCCGCATGGGGTATCTAATTCATTTTCACAATAGGCAATTCTGTTTGTAGGTTCATCTGTAAAATAGTCCAAGGGTTCTCCACTAGCAGGAATGACGGAGCTTTCACCTCCACCGAGTTCTCCAAAAGATAAGAAAAACACTTTTCTGATAATATTCTCAGTCTCTTCTCCACATCTGCCAAGCGCTTCCTCTGCACTGATATTAATTGTAGTATATTGAATATACACACCTTTAATTGTCTTTATAAACTCATAACTCAGCCAAAGGTCTATTTCGCTTCCATTATAATAGGCTGCATTGCGACGTTCAAAAATATCATGATAACGACGTGATTCGGGTAGTACATACTCCCGTAGCAATAAGGTCATTCCGCTGCCGTTGTAATCGTCTGTTAGAACAAGATAAGGAACAAGCTTACCAGATTCTTCAATGTATATTCTGTATCCAAGCTCGGGATTCACATTATAGGCAAGCTGGCCTATGGTGGTGATATCTTCCTTATGTACATGTTCTTTCATTGGCAATTCCATCATTTTGCAGCTGGACAGGAAGGACAGAATTATAAGGTAAAGTAAGGGTACTATGCGTTTTAATATTAAAAAATTTAGTTTATTCAACATATATCCACCTACAATCTACATGCTACAACCAGTTCAAAAGCTTGTTTTTTGTTTTCTGATGAAAAAGATATTACCTTAAAGAAGATGGACGTATTTACTATTTCTGGCTTCAAGACGAAGTAAGTCTGCAGCGCCTGTTGACAAGTTAGTGGCGCTATATGTTATCTTTTTCGATTCTCCCAGAGATATTCAATTAAGCTGACTAGGAATGTAACAAAGAAAAATATTATTTCAATTGCTAAAGATATATCATATGGATTTTCAAATATTAAACCATAAAGAAAGTAAATCAAATTACTGCCAACGGTAATTACAAATGCCTTTACAAGTGCAAGTTGTATTGAGCGTATCATATAATCTCCTTTCAGAATTCAATGTATGTACATTATACTGTCAAAGCTATGGCTTTTCAACGGATAAATTTCAATTAATGATATTGAATAATATTGAAGCGTTTTATGCTTTGTCGTATAATATATTTATTAAGTTCTCTATATTATAAGAACAAGTTGGGATCTGGTCAAAAGAATATAGGAACAGGTAATGGCAGCAGCCTATTGATAATAATTAATGCTACTGTTAGTATCTTAGATAAGAATTGGATATTTTCATATTAGAATAGAGGGACAATGAAAAAGATAAAATTTAAACTGCTAATTTATAAATCTGGGGTTCGACCCTTTGTATCAAAGGGTCGAACCCCAGATTTAAATTTTCTAACAAATGGGTTTTTCTTAACTCCTGTTTATTGACTATAATTCAGTGTTTATAAAGACTATCATCGTGTCGCATTATAACAATTATTGTTCTTTTAAGCGGTAGAACTTGCCATAAGGCTGGAAGGAGTCTGAAAATGTATATGCCCCCAATTCGACTATTGTGGTGAGTGCCGTATTTGTTTTTAGTCTTGTTTTTAATATAGAAATATTTGGAAAAGGCAGGGATTGAAGTTTTTATAAGACCATGATACAATCCATTCATGAGCACCGCGTACAGGGTAGGAACCTCCCCCATTATTTTACGAGGGGAGGTGATGCGAATGAATGTTAATGAAGTTTTTGCACTATTATTTTTGGGCGGCAACTTCTTGATCGCATTACTGACCTACATAGATAGGCATAATAGGAAGAAATAAAAAAATGCCTACCCTGTCGACATCAGGATAGGCGGCGTCCTTACGAGGACGTAAGTTTTAACCTTGAGGTTCCACCTTGTGGGCGGTTGCTCTTTGTATACTCAATATACCACATCTGATTATAAAAATCAACTTACACTTTATTTGTTTTTTGTTTCAATAAGAACTCAAGAAAGAACAATAAAACTTACAATATCCTTTTTGAAAAAGTCATATAAATTGCAGTGCAAACAGGACACCCCGTACACTTAAAAACAAGAAGGAAGGTATAATTATATTGAAGAAGAAAAAAATAAGTCATTATCTGACCAGGAGAAGTGCTGGATGAATATAACACCAGAGCAGTATCTTGAAGATTATGATATGCTTTATCAACAGCTAATAGCAAACTACCCCTATTTTGGCGTTGTGCTCCGCAAATATGGAGTAGATATTAAAAACCTATATGAACAATACCGGAAACAAATGATTACATGTAAAAATGATGATGATTTTTGGCAATTGATTAAGGATTTTATCGACGATATTCAATATACCGGACATATTACAGCATGGGGATCTCGTTATATGTCCCAGGTCAAAGGATTGAAGGATTTTGTATTGAAATATCCAGAATACGATGAATTTTTTCAACCATACCTTGACAAACTGGACAATAAGATATCGCAAAAGAACTATATTGCTATGCAGAATTTTTATCAATATATTAATTTAGCAGTAGAACTGCTAAATGACAATGCAAATAATGACAATCTTATTGAAGATGATCCATATTCCGAGGAGCCTGAAATTAACAATGTCACAACAGAAATTATTAAGGATAAGAAGATCGCATACTTAAAAAATTAATGCCTTTGATATGGGCCTTTTTGAAACTGACAAAGAACTTCTGTTTTCATTCTACGACGATGTAATGGATTTTGAGCATATCATTATAGATATTACCGAAAATCCTGGCGGTGGAATGGTTTACTTTGACCAGCTTGTGATTGCTCCTTTGACAACAAGAACCCTTGAGGTTCCGGCTTATCAGCTTATCAAGGGCGGCAGCCTTAACATGCATTACTTGAGAGTTGAAGAAGGAATGAAGGCTGGAACGTGTCAGCCCATATCCGAACTGCCAGAGATGGAACACATTAACCAAAGTGACCTGGCCGATATGGACTATTTTGATAAAGAAGTTTACACCGTTCATCCATCAGGAAAAGGATTTCAAGGTCATATCTGGCTTTTGGTATCAGAAAAAAATTATTCCTCCTCCGAATATGCTGCAATGTTTTCAAAACAATCCGGTTAAATAAAGCGATAGATTTATATAGCAAGGAGAAGGAAAAATAGTTAGCCCAATAGCATCAGAAGAGAAGTGAAATAAGCAACAAAAATACAAGAAAGCATAAAGGGTATTCACTTTGAAAGAATTTCGATTAAAGCATAAAGTATATAAGTGGTACGATTTATTATGTATTCCATTTTCATGTAGTCCTTTATCAACAACAGCGATAGGCGTACAGAAATTATTAACAGCATTAGCTGCTGTATTACAAGTCATAGTACTTGCTAATTTTGTTGATTCAGTTAATGAAAATTTAAACTCAGCAGGAACTTTGAGTGATTCAATTGTTTGGTTTGTATTGCTTGTAATTTGTGTTGGGTGGAGAAGAATATCTTTTATGGTAGGCAGGATTTTTTTTGTCAAATTAAAGATCTTAGCCAATGTTCAACTGGGCAAAGCTTTAACGGATAAACGTTCTAAGCTGCAATATTATTTGATTGAGGATGAGGAAAGCTGGAATTTAATAAACCGTGTATGTAAAGATCCAGATGATCAAGTTCGCTTGATGGCGCAAAGAACATTTAATTTAATGCTATATATTATCCGCATTGTAGGCGTTCTCTATATTGTTTTTGTGAATGTATGGTGGATAGGAATATTAACAGGGATTTCATGTGTGCCGCTGCTATATTTGTCATTAAAAAGCGGGGAAAATAATTACAATAGAAAAAAAGAAGTTGCACATTACGAACGCAGATATCAATATTATGGTGATGTTCTCTCAGGCAGAGATGCAGTAAATGAGAGGGCACTATTTAATTACACTGAGAAAATGAATCACCAATGGTTTGATTTGTATGAAGAAGCAAGAAAAATCAAATTGCGTGCAAATATTCAGATGACTGCAAGTATAAGGCTGGGTAGTGCCGCAATGACAGTTTTGTCTTCAGCGATTGTTGTTGTGTTAATAGTTCCTACAGCCAGAGGCGATATATCTTCAGGAATGTTTGTTGCATTAGCAACGGGAATGTATGATTTAGTAAATATGGTTGGAGTAGAGCTTGTAAAAGCGGTATCGCAGTTATCACAGTGCAGGGAATACTTAAGAGATCTTAGTGTATTTGCGGCGATGGACAAGGTGAAGGATGTAGATTCGTTACCTGAAATTAATGAATTTGATCTTAGAGATGTGGAATTTAGAAATGTATCATTTAAATATCCGGGTACAACAAGGGATATATTAAAAAACATCAGCTTTAAAATAGAAAATAATTGTCACTATGCATTTGTAGGAACTAATGGAGCTGGGAAAACAACAATTACAAAACTTATGACCGGATTATATGATCAGTATAAGGGTGAAATACTGATCAATGGCAAAGAATTACGTTCATACTCACAAGCCCAGATCAAATCATTCTTTAGCGGCGTTTATCAGGATTTTGCTAAGTATAGTATATCTGTTAAAGACAATGTTTTGGTAGGCGCAGTGCATCAGATGGAACAGCCTGATAAAGAGCAATATGTAAATACAGCTTTAAAAAGAGTAGGTCTCTATGAAAAAGTAATGTCACTGCCTGCAGGTATTGAAACTCCGTTAGGTAAAATATCAGAGGGTGGTGTGGATTTTTCCGGTGGACAATGGCAGAAGCTGGCTATGGCAAGGGCCATTATTAATCCGGCACCTATATTAATATTAGATGAACCTACCGCAGCACTTGATCCTGTAAGTGAAAGTGATATGTATGAGGAATTTGGACAGATAGGGCAAGGGAAAACCACGATTTTTATTAGCCATAGGCTGGGGTCAACTAAACTGGCAGACAAGATATTTGTTCTTGATTCAGGAAGTATCGTGGAGACAGGGAGTCATGAGGAGCTGCTTCATAAGAACAAACTGTATGCAAATATGTATGAAAGTCAGAGAGGGTGGTACAACTAATGGAAAGAAAAATTTCTGTATTACCAACGGCTAATAAGTTAGTTCAATTGCTTCAGAAAAATGATAGGAAATTTTTGATATTGTCAGTTGCAATCTGTGCACTCTCTGGTCTGGCTTCCAGTTCAATTGTATTAATAAAACAGCGTTTTTTTGAAGCAGTGGAAGAACTTCCCTATGGAACCGGAATTCAGCTTGCAATGGGTTTGGGATTGTTCTGGGCAGTGTTTACAGTGATTGCACTAATTGTTCAAGCGGTCTCAGATATATTGATAGAAGATTTGGGGATACGTATTGGCGGAAGAATTGGTCAAAGTGTTAATGAAAAGGCTGCAAAGATTCCACCTATCAGTTATGAGACTACAGAGATATTAGATTGTATTAATAAAGCATATCAAGGTGTAGAGCAATCGGCTGATGCTATAAAGTTAATCGTTATGCTTTGTTCTTATTACATACCTTATTTTGCGTTTTTTGCAATCTATTCTTATTTTATTTCTCCTGTTCTGTGTTTAGGAGTTTTTGTAATATTGTTACCAACTGTTGTGGGTCAATATGTGCGTTCTCATTACTACACTGCCTTTGAAGATACGGTTGCACCCATCAGACGTAAGATGATCTATTACAGAAGCTGTATTACAGAGCGGGAATATGTAAAAGAGACACGATTACTGGGAGCAGTTTATTTCTTTAGAAACTTATATGAAACATCACTCTTGTTATTTAAAAAAGAGTCTTGGAAAACAGAGCGGAAGAGTGCAATCTTAGAATTAGGTCTAAGGTTATGCAGTTTAACTGCTTATGTCGTAATTCTTGCAGTCATGTATCAGTCATTAAGGCGGGGAGTCATGGGAACTGCTGCATTTGTTGCCATTTTAACTTCATTAGATCAATCATTTAACTACATGGATTATGTGGGATATAATATAGGTGAAATATCTGTCAGCATGCCTGCGTTAATAAATTCAATCCATTTTTTGAATTTACCAGAAAAAGATGGAGTGGAAGTAAGTCTGGAACATAATGCGGTAGATATTCGGCAGGTTTCATTTAAGTATCCTGGAAGTGAAAAATATGCTTTACATAATGTGAATGTTCACATTGAAGAAGGAGAGACAATTGCGGTTGTTGGGGGAAATGGTTCTGGTAAATCAACATTTACCAAGCTTGTTCTGGGATTATATATGCCAACAGATGGAGATATATTTGTCGGTGGATATAACACAAAAGAGGTGACCAGCAACAGTATTTTTAAAAACAATTCAGCAGTATTCCAAAATTTTCAAAAGTATAAAATGATGTTAAAAGATAACATTTCCATCAGTAACGTGAAGCAGAACGCTGATGATCAAACGTTTTCAGACATAATGAGGTCTGTTGATCTGGAAGATAATGAAGTTTTATTTCCGGAAGGGCTTGACACCATGTTAGCCAAAGAGTATGGGGGTACAGACTTGTCAGGAGGGCAATGGCAAAGGGTTGCAATTGGCCGTGGACTTTATCGCTCCCATGATTTGATTGTTCTGGATGAGCCTACTGCGGCTATTGATCCGGTAGAGGAATCTAAGCTATATCGACAATTTGCTGAGATTGCTAAGAATAAAACAGCGCTTATTGTTACCCACAGGCTGGGCTCCGCAAAAATTGCAGATCGAATTTTAGTCCTGGATAATGGCTGCTTAGATGATATAGGTACTCATGAGGAGTTGATGACCCGCAAGGGGAGATATAAAGAAATGTATGATGCTCAGGCGAAATGGTATGAGACATAACAGTGGAAAGATGTATTTAATAAAATTGTATCAATCAATGAACAGGAGAGAATTAGAAAGGCATAATTTATGAAGATATTTGTTTACAATTACAGAGAACTCGATGAAGGAGAGTATTTTAGTAAGTTTGCAAAAGAGTTTGGCGCAGAGATTGTCTATACCCAGTACAGCCCCAGAGAAAACTCAGTAAAGCTGGCTGAAGGCTCAAAATATATCAGCATTGTAACTACTAAGATTGATGAAGCACTGTTAAAGCAGTTTCATGACATAGGCGTAGAGATGATTTCCAGCAGAACGGTAGGATATGATCACATTGATCTGGAGGCAGCTAAAAGACTGGGAATTAAGGTCTGTAACGGCAGCTATCCTCCAAACACTGTTGCAGACTACACTTTGATGCTTATGCTGATGACTGCAAGAAAAGCAGGGCTTATTATAGAACGTGTGAAACAGCAGAATTTCACAACTCCCGGACTGCAGGGCAGAAATCTATCCAGAATGACAGTTGGAATTATGGGAACAGGCAGAGTGGGTAAAGCTGTGATCAAACGGCTGGCAGGCTTTGGCTGCAGAATCCTGGCATATAGCAGACATGAGGATGAAGAGGTGAAACAGTATGCCTCCTATGTGAGCCTGGAACAGTTATATGCTGAATGTGATATGATCTCACTTCATATGCCAGCAACAAAAGATAATTACCATATCATTCATAAGGAATCAATAGAACAAATGAAGGATAAGGTGATTATTATTAACACTGCAAGAGGAAGTTTAATCAATATACAGGATTTGATCACAGGAGTAAAGTCCGGTAAAATTGGGGGAGCAGGGCTGGATGTTCTGGAGAATGAGGCGGGGGTGTTTAAAAAAGACCTGAGGGGCAAGGTCATGGATAACAGTCAGATTGCTGCGTTACAGGAGCTTCCCAATGTAATATTAACTCCACATGTTGCTTATTATACAGATGAGGCAATCAGCAATATGGTTTTCAGCTCTGTAAAGAGCTGTTATGCAGAAGAAAAGGGGCTTGAAAATCCCTGGAGAATTGTATAGGTGTAATTTATATGAGTAAGAGGGATTGATACCGGATAGGTACAAATCCCTCTTTTATATGTAAAAATTCATTCCTTCCTTAAATTCCGCAGATGCAAATACACAGTATTCTTAGAGATACCTAAAATCTCTGCAATTTTCAAAACAGAATCCTTAATATTAAAAATGCCCTTTTCCTCTAACCGTGTAATAATTTCCTTGTTTTTATTCACAAGAGAAATATTCTCATCAAGCATAATCTCAGATTGTATGGTTTTAACGGAATCAATTATTAAGTCATCAACATTTTGGGTAAAGGTTTCAATTAGAAATGGATGCTCCGGATCTTCATAAGGATCGGGCATAAAAACAGAAAGAAAGTCACGCATATTTAAGTCCATATAAAAATTAACACACATGAGTCCGATAATCCGCTCATTTTCACCCAGGATAGGTATGGTAACGCATTTTACTGTTGCGCCTGAGCTTACCTGGGTAAAATATGTGAGCGGTTTTTTTTGACCGCTTTTTTCAATGTTTTCTAACATCTCAAGGGCTAAGTCAGTAATAGGTGCTCCTATGCTCCGGTTGGAATGATGGCCGTTGATCACTTCGATGGCAGAGGAGTGAGGGTTTTCCAGACTGTGCAGAACGATTTCACAGCCATCTCCTAAATAAGCGCTTAATCCTTTCATGATAACTTTCATAGCCGTTAATACCAGTTTATCAGCTTCTGACAGAATAATCTTTCGTGGCATTCTATAATTTCTCCTTTGTCTTTCAATTATGACCGCAGGTGATGATCTGCTTAAACTATATCAAAAAAATAATTGCTAAACAAGGTGAAAACTGAAAAATAGTTTATTGCTGTATGGAGACTAATATGAGGTTCGATGAAAAATAGTTTAATGATAAATTGTACAATGTGTACAGTATAAACAAAATAATTTAAAATTCTACAAATTTCTTTACAAATATGTTGACTTTTAATACTTAAGGTGCTAAACTGTTGTTACTTAAGGTGCTTAAGCATTAAAATATAGTTTAGCGGAAAGGGAGCGATAGAAATAAAAAAATATTAAGCAGCATTGGCAGTTATTATCAAAGATTCCCATAGACCCTAATGGGGAGGGTCTAAGAGGGAGAAGTTACCAAAAGATGCTTTATGCGCAGTGGAAAACTAATGCATAGGCGATCAAATCAGAATGAGAGGGAAAATCTTATGAGTAACATGAAAAAATCAGAGGGTTCTACAAAACAATTAAAGCAAGTATTAGGTTTTTGGGATTTAATGGGAGCTTCGGTTGGACAGATCATTGGTGCAGGCATCATGACCCTTATAGGGGCTACTATTGCAATGACAGGCCGTTCAGTTCCAATTGCGTTTTTCATTGCAGGTATCATTACAGTCTGCCAGTACCTTCCATTACTGCTGATCAGCGGTACAGTAAGGCTCAGAGGCGGTCAGTATACCATGGTAGCCATGCTTACAGGTGAAAAGTTTGCCGGAGCATACAGTATCATATACATATTCAGTAATTTAAGCCTTTCCATGTATGCACTTTCATTTGCAAGCTATTTTATTGCTTTATGTGGGATAGGAACAGAAAAAAGTATTGCATTTGTTGTATTGACTCTTTTCTTCTTTTTAAACTGTTTGGGAATTGATAAATTTGCAAAGGTTCAAAATCTCATTGTTACACTTTTAGTCATTGCGCTTGCCATATTTGCAGCTTTTGGCATCGGTGAGATTAAACCGGGCTATTTTGCACCTGAAAGCTGGATGACCGGAGGGGTTATGGGACTGCTTCAGGCAGGAGGTCTTCTTACATTTGCAGTGGGCGGCGCATCCTGCGTTATTAACCTTTCAGCGGAAGCGAAAAAGCCAACCAGAGACATTCCTATGGTTATGATTATTTCAACCCTTGCAGTCGCTGTTCTTTATGGTTTTGTTGCATTTGTTGCTGCAGGTGTATTGCCGGTAGAGCAGGTTGCCAATCAAAATCTGACAGTTGTTGCCAATGAAATTCTGTCAAGACCTCTTTATGTATTTTTTATTGTATGCGGTGCAGGGTTTGCGCTTATTTCAACTCTGAATTCACAGTTTGCCTGGGGACCGAAACCGGTTATGCAGGCATGTGATGACGGCTGGCTTCCAGCATGGCTTGCCAGACTTTCAAAGTGGAATACACCGATTGTAATTTTGAGTATTTTATATGTTCTTGGAGTTATTTGTATTTTAACAGATCTTAGTGTTGATGTACTGGGTAATCTTTGCCTGGTAGCAAGTGGAGTTATTACATTAATGATTAATGCAAGAGTGTACAAGCTTCCTGAAATTGTACCGGAGCTGTGGGAGAAATCCAAATTTAAAGTAAGTAAAAGTGTGCTTTGGTTATTTACCGCTCTTGGATCACTGGCTGCAATCTTCAGCATTGTTCTCAATGCAACCAGGCTTGAGCCTGTCCTGCTTGTACTTAATATTGTAGTTATTATAGCTTCATTTATATTCTCATTTTTACGCAGCAAACATACCAGTGTAGAAATCAGTTATGAAGAAGCATAAAGCAATTACTGAAAGGAGACTTTTCATTTGGATATAGTTAGACTTTTCATAGTATTTGGGATTATCATTATAGTAATGTGGATGAAAAAGCCTCTTTCACTAGCTGTATTAGCTGCTACAATAGGAACAGTATTACTCTATGGATTACCATTTGATGTAACGGCTAAGGCTGTAATCAAAGGTGCCACGGAATGGTCTACGATAGAAGTGCTGCTGGTATTTTACTCTATAACCTATTTACAGAGAATGATGGAGAAACGGAAAAATTTAAGCAACGCTCATGCAGCGCTCAACGGATTATTTAATAACAACAGAATTAATGCTTCAATGGCTCCGTTTCTTCTGGGTATGCTGCCTGCCGCCAGCACAGTTTTAATATGCGGTCCCATTGTGAGAGAGAGCACAGGAAATTATCTGAAGACTGAGGAAAAAGCATGTGTTACTTCTTACTACAGACATATATCAGAATTGTTCCTGCCTACTTACACAAGCATTTTTATTGGAATCACTATGACGGAAGGCAGGGTGACTACAGCTTCCTTCGTTTTCGCAATGATTCCTATGGCTGCTGCGTTAATGGCAGCAGGTTGGGTTGTATACTTGCGAAAGGTACCAAAGGATACAGGAATGGTATCTGACAAGCCAAAGCGTTATTACCTGGTGCTGCTTTTAAAGAGTGTGTGGACCATTGCATTAACGATCATACTGATTCTGACACTGAATATTCCTGTTGAAGCTGCAGTGCTTGTCTGCATAGTATTGAATATTTTTATTAATAGGTTTACAATTAAAGAATTAATTCCTTTTTTCCGCACAGCGTTTGAGCTGAAGCTGATGATCAGCACATGGCTGGTGATGATTTTTAAAGAAGTGCTGGGTGCAACAGGTGTAATATCAGCACTTCCGGAGTTTTTTTCACAACTTCCAATACCAGGCTTTCTGGTATTTGCATTGATATTTTTCTTTGGGACAGTTGTGGCAGGCACTCAGGCTATTATTGTATTATGTATGCCCATGGCTATGGCGTCTATTAGTCCTGGGCATACAGGATTAGCATTGTTTGTACTTTTAATGAGCATGACCTATGTAGCCATGCAGGTTTCACCCATTCACATCTGCCTGCTGATGTGTGCGGAAGATTATGGGATATCACTGGGAGCACTTATTAAAAAGACAACCCCGCTTATTGTATTATTTACAATCATAGCTTTTGCTTATTATGCAGGGTTAAACTTATTGGGATTTTAATTTAAGGAGGATAAAACTTATGAAATATGATTTCACATCAATAATGGATCGCAGAGGGCTGGATGCAACTGCTGTTGACAGCCTGGGTAAGAAACCCGGTTTTGCACCGGACCTGCCAAAGGAAGGCTTTGACATTATACCTATGTGGGTTGCTGATATGAATTTCCCAACGGTACCAACTATTCCGGAGGCAATTATCGAAAGGGTGAAACATCCTGCCTATGGATATTTCAGCCCCCAAGAAGAGTATTATGACTCAATTATCAAATGGCATGAGATCAGAAATAATGTAACCGGTCTGACAAAAGAGTGTATTGGCTATGAAAATGGTGTTCTTGGAGGTGTAATAAGTGCGCTGAATGTATTCTGTTCCAAAGGGGATAATGTACTTCTCCATTCTCCGACTTATATCGGATTTACCATGTCAGTTGAAAATAATGGTTATAACATCATTCACACTCCACTTATCATGGATGAAAATAATGTGTGGCGTATGGACTTCGAGGACATGGAAAAGAAGATTATAGATCATAAAATCCATGCAACTATTTTCTGTTCTCCTCACAACCCATGTGGACGTGTCTGGGAGAAATGGGAAATTGAAAAAGCGATGGAACTCTATAAGAAGCATGATGTTATGGTAATATCCGACGAAATTTGGTCTGATATTATCCTGGAAAACAATAAACATATTCCTACACAATCCATCAGTGAGGATGCCAAAAACCGTACAGTAGCCGTTTATGCACCATCTAAGACATTTAACCTTGCCGGTCTGGTAGGAAGCTATCATATTATTTATAATAAATGGATTCGTGACCGTGTTCAAAAAGAGTCTTCCCTGCCTCATTATAATGACATGAATGTACTTTCCATGCATGCGCTTATTGGTGCATACAAGCCGGAAGGTTATGAATGGGTAGATGAACTGCGGGAGGTCATTACAGATAATGTTAACTATGCCTGTGATTATATAGATAAACATTTTGAAGGTGTTACTGTCTGTAAACCTGAAGGTACCTATATGCTGTTTATTGACTGTACAGAATGGTGCAGGAAACATAATAAGACAATTGAAGAAGTGCAGAAGGCCGGCTGGGATGTTGGAGTGGCATGGCAGGATGGCAGAATGTTCCACGGACCTTGCCATATCCGCTTGAATCTGGCACTTCCGCTTTCAAGGGTGCAAGAGGCATTTGAACGTATGGACCGCTATGTATTTAACGCCTAAGGAGGATTGCAGAGATGGGAAAACTGGTAGTTGGAGAGCAAATGCCGGATTTTGAATTTGTTACACCTTTTGAAAAAGGACAGTTTCTTCTGGAAACTGCAGAGAAGGTAAAAGGAAAGACTGCAATTCTATTTCTCAGGTATTATGGATGTACACTGTGTCAATATGACATCCATCAGTTTGCTGCTAATTATGAAAAGATCAGAGCGCTTGATGGGCAGTTATTAATTGTATTGCAGTCCGATCCGGATAAGCTGGCAGCAGCATTACATGAGAATGATCTGCCTTTTGCGATTATTTGTGATCCGGAGCAGACTCTTTACCATAAATTCAGCATTGAGGCAGCGGATTCAATGGTAAAACTTGGAGATGTAAAAACAGCTGCCAAGGTTGTAAAAGCCACTTCAGCCGGATTTAAACATGGGGATTATGAAGGAAATGAGCTTCAGCTCCCAGCCTTATTCCTCATAGACCGGGAAGGTATGATAGAATATGTACATTATGGTACAGCTGCAGGAGATATTCCTGATCCCGATGGGCTGGTAAAAATCATGGCATAGGATATGTCCATGTGGGTTTAATTGTATAAATCACTTTATCGATGAGATAGGCAAAATGTAACGCCCTGTTTATGCGGCGAAGCATTTTGCCTGTTTTGTTTATACCGGATAGGTACAGTTCCCTCTTTTTTTCATATATTAAACCGTAGGCTTTCGTTAACCCAACCTATACTTCAGATTGAAAGGAGAACCCAACATGGACTATCCATATGACTATGCAGTAATTGGCGGGGATATGCGCCAGGTGTATCTGGCAGAACTGCTGAAGAATAAAGGATACAGAGTGATCACCTATGGAATTGG
This sequence comes from Hungatella sp. UBA5385, assembly GCA_002409995.1. Classification (GTDB taxonomy): domain Bacteria; phylum Bacillota; class Clostridia; order Lachnospirales; family Lachnospiraceae; genus UBA5385. The sequence goes on from DHOR01000016.1 coordinate 123,838, forward strand.
CAGCAGATTCATCCCGGAGGATTCTTTCACAGAAAGAAATGCAACAGAAACAGCAGCCTTAGCTCAGAACATTATCTGTCCTATGCCCTTTGCAGAAAAGAACGGCATTCTGTTTCATAAATTTAATATGGAGGACATAACAGTGCTCCATTTCATCTCTGCTTTAAAGAAAGGGCAGAGACTGTTTGCAGGGGCCTTTCCTGAAAATATTCAGAAAGCAGCAGAGGAAAAAGGGATCATCTGCTTTGATTTTATGAAAGAGGACTCAGTAGCAGTTTTAAACAGTATTGCAACTGCAGAAGGAGCCATTGCTGAAGCAATTACCCGTTATCCTTATAATCTCCAAAATAGCAAAGTTCTGGTATCAGGTTTTGGCCGCTGTGGGAAAACCCTGGCACTAAAATTAAAATCACTGGTTAAATCTATAGAAGTTACTGTCCGTAATCAGGATCAGAAAGCGCTGGCTGAATCCTGGGGGCTGACTGGAGTAAGCAGTGAACTCTTGGAAGAGGGAATTGGAAGCTACGATCTGATTTTTAATACGGTTCCTTCTGTTTTTTTTCATGAGTCTCTGCTGAGCAAAATGAAGGAGGGAATCTGTATTCTTGACCTTGCTTCCGCTCCTGGAGGTGTGGATTATCAAGCAGCGCAAAAGCTTAATATAGATGCCGGATTATATCCAGGACTGCCCGGCAGATATTCTCCAGGAGCTTCAGCTGAGATTCTGGCAGATTTTATTCTTCAACATAGCAAACTAAGGGAGTGATATGGCATGACATTGGAAGGAAAACGAATCGGATTCGGTATTACCGGATCTTTTTGTACCTATGATAAAGCATTTTTGCAGATTCAACGATTGGTTGATGAAAAAGCAAAGGTTCAAACTATATTTTCGGAAAACGGAAGCACAATAGACAGCCGTTTTGGAAAAGGGGAAGATTTTCTTAAAAGAGCGGAGGAGATCACTGGAGTTATCCCTGTAACAACCATAGAGGGTACAGAGCCAATTGGACCCCAAGCTCTTCTTGATGTCCTTTTAATCTGCCCATGCACAGGCAATACATTAGCTAAGCTTGCAGCTGGAATTACCGATACCTCTGTTTTAATGGCTGCAAAAGCACATTTAAGAAATGAAAGACCTGTTGTAATTTCCCTGTCTACCAATGATGCATTGAGCATGAATATGAAAAATATTGGTCAATTGCTGAATATGAAAAATATATACTTTGTAACATTTGGTCAGGATGATCCTGAGAAGAAGCCAAGGTCTATGACTGCAGATATGGATTTTCTTATACCTGCACTGGAAATGGCTTTAGAGGGAAGGCAGGTTCAGCCGATTATAAAGAGTCCGATATTATAAGAATATAAAAATAAGCCGTGGGATTTAGCGGCTTATTTTTATACGTTTCATCTCCTCAACAAACGTTTGAGTAAAAATCTCATGAACTTAATTTGTTTTATGTTATGCTGGAAATACAGTTGGTTTATGGAATAACAGTTATAGAATGGAGGAAAATATGAGTTTAATACCCCTAAGACCTCTTATGGAGGCAAGCATGAAATATGGATTTGGACAAGGCGGATTTAATGTCAATGCAGCTGCACAGGCAAAAGCCGTGATTGAGATACACGAGATGTTTCGTGCACCGGCGATTTTACAGGGAGCTGATCTTGCCAATGGATTTATGGGCGGTAAAACAGATTTTATGAATGCAACACTGGAGGATAAGAGAGCAGGAGCTAAGAACATAGGAAATGTGGTGAAAAAGTATGCACAGAATTCACACATTCCGATTGTGCTGCACCTGGATCATGGCAGAGATTTTGAATCCTGTGTGGCAGCTATTGACGGAGGTTATACCTCTGTGATGATTGATGGGTCGTCCCTTCCTTTTGAGGAAAATATTGAACTAACCAGAGAAGTGGTAAAGTATGCTCATGCCAGAGGTGTAAGTGTGGAGGGAGAGCTGGGGGTGCTGGCTGGTGTGGAGGATCATGTATTTTCAGAAAAATCCACTTATACAAATCCCCTTGATGCAGTGACGTTTTTCCAGAAAACAGGAGTGGACGCTCTGGCTATTTCCTATGGAACCATGCACGGGGCTTCCAAAGGACAGAATGTGAAACTTCGCAAAGAAATAGTCATAGCTATTCGGGAATGTATGAATCATTTAGGAATATTTGGTGCTTTAGTATCCCATGGCTCATCCACTGTTCCAAAGTATATTGTTGATGAGATCAATGGTCTTGGCGGGCAGCTCAGCAACACTTATGGCATTTCCATTGAAGAACTTCAGGGCGCTATTCATGCAGGTATCAACAAAATAAACGTGGATACTGATATTCGTCTTGCAGTAACAAGAAATATGAAAGAGTTTTTTGCTAACTATCCTGAAATGCAAAACAGCCCATCTATTGGTGAAATCTATGAGCTGTTGGAACAGAAAAAAGCTGCATTTGATCCAAGAGTATTTCTCACCCCTATTATGGATACCGTTATGTATGGAGTAATTCCGGATGAGGATGTAAATGCAATTGTTCAGTGTATTGAGAGAGGAGTAAAAGAGGTAGTAGGTACCTTAATTGTTAAATTCGATACTTATGGAAAAGCATCTTTTGTAGAAAATGTGATTCTTGAAGAAATGGCAGAGCGCTATAAGACAATAGATAAATATTTGTAAGAATAACTGGTGATATAAAAGATAAGAGGTGCTGATAGAATCTGTTGATTTTACAGCATCTCTTTTTAAATGGTTTTTGTAAAATATGTGCAAAAGTAATTGACAATTTATGATTTAAAAGATAATATATAATTAATTAAATTTAATAATTAATATAAGGAGGGGCTATGAAACTTGGTTTTATGACAAATGATTTAGTAAAGCAGGGGATAAAACAATTGGATGAACTTGCTGTATGGGCTGAAATCCATGGCTTTCAAGATATGGAAGTGGGACCTACTGTTCCTATGGAACGGGAAGCCTTTGAAAAGGTAATAACAGATGGTAAAGTGGGGATTTCCTCTCTTACCTATTGCAGAAATTTTTTAAGTACAGATCAGTCTGAAGCAGAAAGCCATATCAGTGAATTAAAAAAAAGAATTGATTTTGCAGGAGAGCTTGGAATTGAAAAGATTGTTACTTCAACAGGGATTGATAAAACTTTGGAAGAAGGGATTTATGACAAGGCGGACTCTATTCGAAGAACACCATTAAGAAGTCTGGAACAGTTTCTTATGACATTTGATCCTATCGTTGACTATGCGGAAAAGAAGGGGGTCAGGCTGGCTTTTGAAAACTGTCCTCTTATGGGGAATATTGCCATCTCACCTGTTATGTGGCGTGAGATATTCAAACGTCTGGACAGTGACAAGGTGGGGCTTGCCTACGATCCATCTCATCTGGTTTGGCAGTTTATTGATCCATATGATCCCATAAAGGAATTTAGCAGTAAGATATTTCACGTACATGCCAAAGATACGGAAATTGATGAAAAAAGATTAAAGGAATGTGGATTCCTTACAGATTTCAGCTGGTGGTGTTATCGCATTCCGGGACATGGTGTTCTTCAGTGGGATAAGCTGATTGGCTGTTTAAAAGAGGCAGGGTATAAAGGAACCATCAGTATGGAGCATGAAGATCCATCTTATGAGAATTCATTGGAAGATGTTACGAAAGGTCTGGTTCTTGGAGCAGATTATATAAAACAATATATCTAAGGAGGAGTTTTGTTATGGTACGAGTGGGAATTGTAGGGGCAGGAAATACCATTGGAATTGCGGGGATGCATATTCAGGGGTATAAGAGGATTCCAGAGGTAAAGATCACTGCAGTTTATGATATTTTAAGGGAACGGTCACAGGAATATATCCATCGATTTGATCTAAAGGATGCAAAAGCTTGTGAAAGCTACGAGGAACTTCTTGGCGAAGTGGATGCGGTCAGTATCTGCACTCCTAATGCCTATCATATTGAACTGACAATACAGGCGCTGAAGGCAGGCAAACACGTATACTGTGAAAAACCATTTGGTAATAATGCAAAAGAGTGTGAACCAGTTCTCCGGTATGCGGAAAGTTCAGGAAAGGTCTGCATGATTGGTCTTTGCTATCGTGGGATACCGGCATATATGTATATGAAAAAGCTGATTGATGAAGGAGAACTTGGGGAGATTTTCTATGTGAGACAATCCCAGGGCGGCAACCGGATTGCCAATCCGGAAGTGAAACTGGAATGGCGAATGCAGGAGGAACTGTCAGGTCCCGGAGCGATGGCTGACTTTGGAAGTCACATGCTGGATATTGGGGACATGCTGATTCGGGACTGTGCAGGTCCTATCAGGGAAGTGCAGTGTATGAGTACCATCTGTATCAAAGAGCGGAAGAAAATTAATGGCAGTGGTACAGGTGCTGTTGATAATGATGATGTGGCCTCATTCTCTGCCAAAACTGAAAAGGGGGTGCTGCTTTCTTATACAGCCAGCCGTATTGGAAGCAAACATACCACAGAGGTATATGGAAGCGGTGGTTGTGCATTCTTTGATGGAAAAGAGCCGTTTTCCCTGCAGATACAGAAAAAAGACCCTGATGGAGGTTATACAGGGGATCTGGAAACAGTGAAGGTACCGGAAGAGCTGTATATGATCAATGAAAATGTACCAAAGCAGCCTTTTGTAATTAATTTTTATTTTGCAATGAAAGAATTTATAGATGCCATTGAAACAGGAGCTCCTGTTGTGACGGATTTTTCCAGAGGAATCTATATTCAGAAGCTGATTGATGCCCTTTGGGAGTCCTCCAAAACAGGGAACAGCATAAATATTGATTTTCAATAGGAGGTAATGAAAGATATGAAAATAGGTTGTCATGCAGTTTTATTTACAGATCAGATTGCTATAGATACAGAAGGTGTATTATCAGGTCTGGCAGCTTCCGGAGGTAAAGGGGTTGAGATTGGAGCAAGATTTTTCGGCATTGATAAGAACATGGAATTAAAGGGGCTACTTGAAGCACACAAGATGGAGTTGTCAGGATTACATGCAGTGATATTGCTTACAGATTTACTGGATCAGCCGGATAAAGTAAGAGATACCATTGCAAAAGCAGCAGAGTTTCTTCAGGTTATGCCTAATAAAAATATTATTCTCACAGGGGGCAAACAGATGCCGCCAGTTGCTGGGGAAAATCATGAAAACAGAGAGGAAGACCGCCGGCTGTCTGATCCTGCTCAAGTAAAAACGATTGCTAAAATGCTGAATGAGATGTCCAGTTTTGCAAAAGAGTCAGGAGTTCAGATACACTATCACAATCATGACTGGGAATTTGAACATAACGGTATCCTCTATGAGGCATTTATAAAGTATGCGCCTGATATGAACTTTGCGCTTGATACAGGCTGGGCTTTATCCTCAGGCTGGAATCCTGTTAAAATGATAGAGGAACATCCTTCCAGATATACATATGTACATATCAGGGATTTCCGGAAGAAAGATATGGTAAACTGCCATAATCATATAGAGAAGCAGGATAAATTTGTGGATCTGGGAGAGGGAGATGTTGATTTAAAGCAGCTGATGACCACTCTTAAGACCCATATGCCAGACAATGGCTGGGTTGTTATTGAATATGAAAAGGGTGAAGTCAGTTTTGAACGTTATGTCCGTGCAGTACAGTATTTAGAAACACTTTTATCTTCATTGTAAAAAGGCAAAACAATGTACTCCATTCCCTGCTGGAAATACCTGGTAAATTCCGTTATAATAAGAATAATACAACTTCCTGATTTACAAATAAAATTAACGGAGGAAACAACGTGGCTATTAAGGGAAATAATCTGCCAAGAGTAAAAAAACAAAATGAAACGCTGATCAAAGAAATCATCTATAAATATGGACCAATTTCCAGAAGTAAAATCGCAGAGATGCTATCTTTGACTCCGCCCACCATTACAACCAATGTAACCGCATTGATTGAACAGGGATTGGTTTATGAATTTTCTACTGATATTTCAGATTCTGAGGAAAAAGGTGAAGAAAAAGTATTGGGACGGAGACCTGTTAAGATTAACTTTGTTCCTGACTCCAGATATGCCATAGGAGTTGAGACAAACCCATATAACACAGCAATCTGTATGCTGGATTTGCGAGGTAATGAAATCTGCAGTGCCCGCTATGAGCCTGCAAAAGACAATTATGAGAAAGAACTGGATTTGCTTGCACAGAGAATACAGACACTGATAGATAAAAGCAAGGTTGACAGGGAATGTATCTTAGGTGTGGGATTTGGTCTTCCTGGATTTGTTGAGCCGGAGGCAGGTGTCTTAAGAGAAAGCTTTAATACAGGCTGGAACAACAAAAACATTGTTCGTGATTTATCAAGGAGGCTGGATCTGCCTGTTCTCATTGGAAATAATGCCAGAATCCGTGCAATAGGTGAAGAAATGTTAAGCAGAACCCTGCGTCCAGAAAGCTTCGCATACTATCTGATTTCCTACGGAATTGCCTGTCCAATGTTTGTAAAAAGCCGTATGATAATCGGAGAAAACTCTACTGCAGGAGAGGCTGGCCACATGGTCGTAGATATTCACGGACCAAAGTGTGAGACCTGTGGTCATTATGGCTGTCTGGAAGAGGTTGCAAGTGAGAGAGCAATTTTAAAAAAATGTAAAACAGGCATGAGAGCAGGGGAAGCTACTATGCTGATGGAATTGTGCCCTGATATTAACAGCCTTACCATGAAAGAGGTTTTAACGGCAGAGGAGTGTCTGGATGAATATGTTATGAGTGTTATGAATGAAGCCATTCTTTATTTAGGGGTGGCGCTTGCCAATATTATTAATCTGATCAGTCCGCCTCTTGTTATCATTGATGGTTATATCATGAAACTTAAGAGAAATAGAAGACTGCTTCTGGAAGAAACCAGAAAACATATTTTTGCTTTAAGTGAAGAAGAAATTGAGTTTGAATTTGTTGATTTTGATCCATTGACAGGTGCCAGAGGGGGAGCTGCTCTGGCTATTAAAGAATTTTTTATTAAGGGGTAATTATATGAAGAAATGGAGAGTTGGGGTAATCGGCTGTGGTAGAATTTCTTCTGTCTATCTTGCTGCATTTAAAAACATGCCTGAACTGGAAGTTTGTTTTGCAGTGGATAAGAGAGTGGAACGCGCCAAAGCATTTTCAGAGGAATTTGATCATTGCGGCTACTCCAATAAGATAGAAGATATACTTAGTCAAAATCTGGATGTTGTGCATATACTGACGCCTCATCATCTGCATAAGGAACATTCCATAGCCTGTTTAAATGCTGGATTTCACGTATTGACTGAAAAGCCTATAGCAATACTGGAATCAGATGCTGATGATATGATCGAAGCTGCCAAAAGGAATGGAAAACAGCTTGGGGTTATCTTTCAAAACCGTTATATTGAAGGGATCAGAGAAGTAAAGGCTATGATAGAAGCAGGGGAATTTGGCAGATTGACCGGAGCATTTTCCACTTTAAACTGGTGGAGACCACCTTCTTACTATGAATGTGACTGGAAAGGAAAATGGGATAAGGAAGGCGGCGGTGTTGTCATTGATCAGGCAATCCACAGCCTTGATCTGGTTCGTTATCTTATGGGGTGTGAACCTGTAAAAGTAAATGCCAATATAGACCGCAGAGTTCTGACGAACATTGAGGTGGAGGATGTGGCGGATGCAGCTATTGTTTTTGAAAATGGAGCTGTTTATTCCTTCTATGCCTGCAACTATTATACAAGCAACAGTCCCATCAGGGTTGAGATCAGCGGTGAAAATGGAACAGCTTTACTGACACAGAATGAAGTGCTGATTAAGATAAAAGGGAGACAGGACAAAACAATCTATCCTGTGGTTGGACCTGACGTTCAAGGTGAAGCCTACTGGGGCAATTATCATGAGGTGCAGATTCGCGATTTTTATCAATGTCTGGAAGAGGGGAAAGCAGTGCCTATTGATCCTGAGGATGCGAAAAAAACATTAAAACTGGTGCTGGATATTTACCGTTCCGGTAAAGCAAAGAATCCAAATATATTTTAATTCATCATGTTTTTAACTGCTGAGCAAAAAGGATAAAGGTTTTGTTTTGAAATAAAGTTGGAAATCGATATTTTACATGATATAATTCATAAGTAAAGTATCAATTTTCAACTTTTTTAATTAACAATTACATTTATCCATAATATTCTCATGATCACATTAAGCCAAAGGAGTAATCAATCAAAATGAACAAAACCACGTTAAACACCCCTATGCTCATCAGCGGCTGCGGAGACAGGGGCAATTACAACACCCAGCTTCTCTATTTCACCTGTTCCTCTCTAAGCAGTGATGACAGGCGGATTTATATAATCAGTGACAGAGATGGAAGCCCCAATGTTCTTGTGCGAGACATGTTCACAGGTGAAGAAAGGACTCTCACAGACAATAAAAATGGGACATTAAAAAGCTATGTTTACTTTGACGGAACACAGAACCGCGGTCTTGGCAAGGCCAGTGTATGTCTGGACAGCGAGAGAGATATGATCTATTTTATTCAGGACGATAAGATCTGCAAGGTAAAACCTGAAGGTGAAGTTACAGTGTTAAATCATATTCCAGATAATAGAATGACTGCATTTACTCATGTAAGCTCAGATGGTAAACTTCTCTGTGTGCCTATGACTGATGGACGTTGTCTTGATTTTGACCCTGAAACAGAAGGAAGCGGTTTGGATAAGCGGCCTGTCTATAATATTGATGAGCGCATACAGAATGAGAATCTAAACAGCTATCTCTGTGTTTATAATACGGAAACAGGAGATTTAGAATATGAGAAAACAGTGCCAAAATGCTGGATTACCCATGTTCAGTTTAATCCTGTAAATCCGAATATGATTATGTACAACAATGAATGGTCATGCTTTTCCTGCGGAATAAGGCGAATTTGGCTCTATGATCATGAAAAGGATACTCTGACTCCTGTAAGAGCAGAAGGAAATGACACAAAAGGCGATTCAAAAGGATATACAAGAAGAGCAGAGGATTGGGTCTGCCATGAGATGTGGAGCGATGACGGCACTGCAATCATCTATCATGGAGGCTACGACAATGGTCCTGCTATGGTGGGCAGGTATGATTTAAACAGCAAAGACTACTATGAAATAGCCCTTCCTGCAGACTACGATGCCTATGGTCATTTTACCATGGATCATCAGGGTAATCTGGTGTGTGATGGATATTTTAAATACCCCTGGGATGTAAAGAAGATTCGGGATAACAGTACAGATCATGGTCCTGATCCCCACAAAAAAGATGCAGAGTATATCTGCAAGGTGATTCCTGACTGGGAAAAAGGAAGTCTGACCTGGATTCCTCTGTGTAAACATGAAAGTGACTGGCTAGGTCAGGATGCACATCCACACCCTGTTTATAGCCATAGAGGGGACCGGATTTTCTTTAACAGCAGAATGAATAAAACTGTTAATGTATACTGTGTATCTGCACATACCGATTAGTTCTGGGAAACACCAACCGAAGCATAAGGAGGAGCAAATATGCCGCCAATTAGTGTACTGATTAAACCCGCATCTGGAAACTGCAATATGCGTTGTGATTATTGTTTTTATTATGATACCATGTCCAAAAGGGAGCAGCCATCCTACGGAATTATGAGTGTGGAGACATTGGAAGCTGTCATAAAGAAGGTTTTGGCTTTTGCTGAAGGCAGCTGCACCATTGCCTATCAGGGCGGAGAACCTACCTTATGCGGACTTCCCTTCTTTGAAAAATCCATAGAGTTTCAAAAAAAGTATAATATAAATCATGTAACCATTCACAATGCACTTCAGACCAATGGCTACCATCTGGACCAGTCGTGGGCGGAATTTTTTGTGAAGAATAAATTCCTTGTAGGAGTTTCTCTGGATGGAGGTCCTAAGCTTCACGATTATTATAGAAAGAACATTAAGGGAGAGGGCACATTTTTCAAAATAATGGAACATGTTGAAATGTTAAAAAAAGCAGGAGTGGAATTTAATATTCTCTCTGTAGTTAACGGAAAGACCGCACCTTCCATTAAGAAGAACTATGAATTTTATAAAAAAAATCATCTGGACTTTCTTCAATTTATAGCCTGTCTGGACCCTTTGGATGAAGAACCTGGACTGAGAGAATACTCCCTTACTCCGGAAACATATGGCAGGTTTTTAATTGATTTATTTCATATGTGGTATGAGGACCTAAAAGTCGGGAAACAGCCCTATATCCGTCATTTTGAAAACTACATAGCAATGTTGCTGGGACAGGTTCCTGAATCCTGCGATATGCGGGGAACCTGCGGAATGCAGTATGTAGTTGAGGCTGATGGTTCTGTCTATCCCTGTGATTTCTATGTTATTGATCGTTACAGACTTGGAAATTTTAATACAGATACAGTAGAAGCCATTGATAAGGTCCGTGAGGAAACAAGCTTTATTCAGGACTCCATTGCAAAAGAGGCAGCCTGTGAAACATGCCAATACGCTGCGCTGTGCAGAGGCGGTTGCAGAAGAACCAGACAGGAGTCCAATGATCATCACCAGTACTACTGTAAATCCTATCAGATGTTTTTTGATGCTTGTCTTCCACAAATGCTTGATATTGCAAGAAGAATCCGAGGTTAGTTGAATGGAACAGTCTCCATTGCTTTTCCATTTTCTGTCTGTTATAATGAATAAAAGAATTTTGTATTACTTTAGAAACAGACCTGTTTTTTCTATAATAACAGGATATAAGGAGATTTAGCTTCGTGATTAATAAGAATACACAGGATGAAAAATTAGAATTTTTAATTAATAATGCACCGGGAGCTTTATTTTGCTGCAGATTTGACGAACCTCTGACTATCGTTCAGATGAGTGAACCATTCCTGCAGCTTTTTGGGTACACAGAGGAAGAAATAGCCTCTCTGTTCCAGAATAGCTTTTGGGAAATGATTCTGCCGGAAGATCGTGACAGATCCAAGATAAAAGTTGAGAGCCAGATGCTTTTAGGTGATTTAAAAGAGCTGGAGTATCGTGTCATAAAAAAGGATGGGTCTGTATGCTGGATTCTGGATAAGGGTCGGCGAATGACGCTGGAGGATGGTCAGGATATATTCTGCTGCGTATTGGTGGATATTACCAAAGGAAAGATTGCTCAGGAAGACCTTCAATTAACTCTGGAACGATACCAGATCATCATGGATCAGACCAATGATATCGTATTTGAATGGGATATTCCTACAGATAGCTTCACTGTTTCCTCCAACTGGAAAAATAAAATTAATTATGAAAGTTTGCCAGATAACTATACTTTGGAAATGCTAAAAAAGTCTCATATCTATCCGGATGATATTGCTCAGATCAATGACTTGGTAAGGAAAATGTGGGAAGGGGCAGAGTATCTTGAAACTGAGATCCGTTTAAAAACCTTAAATGGTGAATATATATGGTGCAGATTAAGAGCAACACCACAGTTTGACTATGAGAGGAAACCTCATAAGGCAGTGGGAGTCATTATAGATATAGACTCTGAGAAGATCAGAGCTCAGAAGCTTCTGGAAAGAGCTCAGTCCGATACACTGACAAAGCTTTATAATAAAGGAACTGCTCAAAACATTATTAAAGAGATGATAAACAGAAGAACAGAAGGTTCTATTTCTGCTCTGTTGATTATTGACCTTGATGATTTTAAGATGGTCAATGATACTATGGGACATCTATTTGGAGACACATTTCTAATGGAAATGTCATCTGAGATGAAGAAGCTATTCCGCAGTAATGATGTGGCAGGCAGAATTGGCGGTGATGAATTTATCATCTTTATGGATGGCATAAGTGATGGTTCCATTGCAGAGAGAAAAGCTCAGCAGGTAATTGAATGTGTTCAATCCATTACACAGAAAGGCGGAATTGACAGTATGATTTCCTGCAGTATCGGAATCGCCATGGTACCAGACCATGGAACTACATTCCAGGAGCTCTATAGAAATGCTGACTATGCCCTTTACAATGCTAAAAAGCAGGGAAAAGGCAGATATCAGATGTGCAATGAGCAGATTATTGATGCCGGATATTACATCGGTATGGCAGGCAATCAAAGAACAGAAATCAATGAGCATATTGATTCAGAATATGATCTAAAGATCAGCGGTTTAAGCAGCAATCTGGTGGAATACATATTCGATATTTTATATAAGGGGTCAGACCCCATATCTGCTATCCAGCCTATTTTAGAACTGGTAGGAAGACGTTTTGATGTAAACAGAGTCTATATTTTTGAAAATACAGATGATAATAAGTACTGCAGCAATACCTTTGAGTGGTGTGATGAGAATACTTCACCTGAGATGGATCATCTTCAGATGATATCTTATGAAGAAGACTTAGAAGGCGTTTATCTGGATAACTTTGATCATGATGGAGTCTTTTACTGCATGGATATTCAGACTCTTCCTGATGGTCAGAGATTGATTTTGGAGGCTCAGGGTATTAAATCCATTCTTCAGTGTGCAATTAAGGACAATGGTGTTTTCAGAGGGTATGTAGGCTTTGATGACTGCAGAATCAAACGATTCTGGACCAAGGAGCAGATATCTGTTCTTACCTTTATCTCTAAGATATTAAGTATTTTCCTGATGAAACAGCGGGCTCAGGATAAGGCTATAGAAACTGCCAGGGCTCTTCAGCAGATTCTGGATAATCAGAACTCCTGGATTTATGTGGTGGACAGAAATACTTATGAAATGTACTATATTAATAAAAAAACCAGGAATCTGGTTCCTGATGCAGAAACTGGTATGACATGTTATGAATCATTCTTTGACAGGACCTCTCCCTGCAGCAGCTGTCCTGCAAGAAATATTAAAGAGGGGCACAACAACTGTACTATAGAAGTATTCAACCCTATATTAAATGTATGGTCACTGGCAGATGCTTCATTAATATCCTGGCAGGGGCGTGAGGCTTGTCTCTTATGCTGTCATGATGTAACAGACTATAAAAAATAAGGGATTTTAAGCAGTTAGAAAAAAGGGTTACGAAATCTTCCATTTTTATATTG
>DHOR01000016.1:137115-145042 GCA_002409995.1 Hungatella sp. UBA5385
ATTTATAGAATAATATTTAGTATATTATGTAATAGATTATCTGAGGCAAGACTGAAAGGGGAATCGTCATCATGATAAAAGTAGCAGTAGATGCCATGGGCGGTGATTATGCTCCAGCAGAGATGGTAGCAGGCGCTGTTTCCGCAGTGAATGTGAACAAAGAGATACAGGTTCTCCTGGTAGGTCAGGAACAGGCTGTATCAGAGGAGCTTAAAAAATATACGTATGAACAAAGCCGGATACAGATTGTCAACGCAACAGAAATAATCGAAACAGATGAACCTCCTGTTAATGCTATACGAAAGAAGAAGGATTCTTCTATTGTGGTAGGAATGAATCTGGTAAAACAACAGGAAGCAGATGCGTTTGTATCAGCTGGAAGTTCTGGTGCCATACTGGTAGGCGGACAGGTAATTGTCGGCAGAATCAAAGGTGTGGAACGGCCTCCGCTGGCTCCTCTCATTCCAACAGAAAAAGGCGTTTCCCTGCTGATCGACTGCGGGGCCAATGTAGATGCACGTCCTTCCCATCTGGTGCAGTTTGCACGTATGGGTTCCATCTATATGGAACATGTGATGGGAATTAAGAATCCAAGAGTTGCTATTGTCAACATTGGTGCAGAAGAAGAAAAAGGGAATGCATTGGTAAAAGAAACCTTCCCTCTGTTAAAAGAGTGCGAAGACATTAATTTTACAGGCAGCATTGAGGCCAGAGAGATTCCTAAGGGTGCAGCAGATGTGATTGTCTGCGAGGCATTTGTGGGGAATGTCATACTGAAGCTTTACGAAGGAGTAGGGGCTACTCTCATCAGTAAGGTAAAGGGCGGTATGATGAGCAGCTTAAGGAGTAAAATCGGAGCCCTGCTTGTAAAACCAGCATTAAAGGAAACATTAAAAACCTTTGATGCATCTCAGTACGGTGGAGCACCGCTTCTGGGGCTAAAGGGACTTGTTGTGAAGACCCATGGAAATTCCAAAGCAAATGAAGTGAGTAATTCAATTCTTCAATGTGTTACCTTTAAAGAACAGGCAATTAATGATAAGATTAAAGAAAGCCTGGAATTAGGAAAACAGGAAAAAAAAGAATAGGAGAGAGGAAGGAAGAACAATGGAATTTGAAAAGTTACAGAAAATTATTGCAGAGGTGCTGAATATTGAACCTGATGAGATCAGCATGAACGCTACATTCGTAGACGACCTTGGTGCAGACTCCCTGGATGTATTTCAGATCGTTATGGGAATTGAAGAGGAGTTCGATATCGAAATCCCTACTGAAGTAGCTGAAAACATCGCAACAGTAAGCGATGCAGTTGAGCAGATCAAAAATGCATTGAATTAATAGATGTGGGTGTTGCAGGGCGGCCTTCGCCTGTCCGCAACACCTTCTTTCATAATTAAGGAAGGAATGTCCCTATGAAAAAAAATTTAAAGGAACTGGAAGGCAGAATCGGATACCATTTTACCAATCTTCGCCTTCTGACCCAGGCTATGACCCATAGCTCATATGCCAATGAGCACCGGCTAAGTAAACTGAACAGCAATGAAAGACTGGAATTCCTTGGAGATTCTGTTCTTGAAGTAGTTTCCAGTGATTTTCTCTATCACAAATACCCTGATAAACCGGAAGGTGATTTAACGAAAATACGTGCCAGCATTGTATGTGAATCCACATTGGCTTACTGTGCGGAAGATATTTCTTTGGGAGAATATCTATATCTTGGTAAAGGTGAGGATGCCACAGGAGGCAGAGGAAGGGCTTCGATTGTGTCAGATGCAATGGAGGCTTTAATTGGAGCGATATATCTGGACGGTGGTTTTGCTAATGCAAAAGAGTTTATTCATCGTTTTGTTATGAACGACATTGAACACAAACAGCTCTTTTATGATAGCAAGACTATCTTGCAGGAGATTGTGCAGAGTAAGACAGAAGAATTATTAAGCTATGAACTGCTTCGGGAGGATGGGCCTGACCATAATAAGATTTTTGAAGTGCGGGCACTGATGGGTGAAGAAGAGATTGGTCATGGAACCGGACGCACGAAGAAAGCGGCTGAACAGGTAGCTGCTTACCATGGGATATTGAAGTTAAAGAATATGGAAAAGGAAGGACTGGCTTAATTCTGTCAGCGTGAAGTATGTATTTAAAAAGTATAGAAATACAGGGATTTAAATCATTTGCAAATAAGATCGTATTTGAATTTCACAACGGTATTACAGGAATTGTAGGACCTAACGGAAGCGGTAAAAGCAATGTAGCCGATGCAGTCCGCTGGGTTCTTGGTGAACAGAAAGTCAAGCAGCTGAGAAGCTCCAGTATGCAGGATGTTATATTCTCCGGCACTGAGACAAGAAAACCTCAGGGCTTTGCTTATGTTGCCATTACCCTTGATAATTCAGACCATCAGCTTGCCATAGACTATGATCAGGTAACAGTATCCCGACGGGTATACCGCTCTGGGGAAAGCGAATATATGATCAATGGCAGCGCCTGCAGACTGAAGGACATTAACGAGCTGTTTTATGATACAGGTATTGGTAAAGAGGGTTATTCCATTATAGGACAGGGGCAGATTGACAAGATTCTAAGCGGTAAGCCGGAGGAGCGGAGGGAGCTGTTTGATGAAGCTGCCGGTATTGTGAAATTCAAGCGAAGAAAAGCCATTGCCCAGAAAAAACTGGAAGATGAAAAACAGAACATGATTCGATTATCTGATATTCTTTCGGAGCTTGAGAAACAGGTTGGCCCTCTTGAGAGACAATCTGAGGCAGCAAAGGAATATCTGCGTTTGAAGGAAGAGTTAAAAACATATGATGTTAATATGTTCTTAAGGGAAACAGAAGGAATCCGCACTCAGTTAAAAGAAGTGGAAGGAAAGGAATCCATTGTTTCCAGGGATTTGGAAGATGGCAAACAGGCTGCTGAAACCATAAGAGAAGAATATGAGGTTTTGGACACCTGGCTTTCTGATATAGACCGTGAGATCAATAGAGCCAGAAACGATTACAACCAGTGCAGTATGCTGAAGGGCAATCTGGAAGGCAGAATCAATGTTCTCAATGAACAGATCAATACGGAGAAGATGAATGCAGAGCACATTTCCCATCGTGCGGAGACCATTCATCATGAGATTGAGAGCAAGAAATCTCAGGCAGAAACCTATACCAGGGAGCGTGAAGGAATCGCTGCCAAGGTACAGGAGGCATTTAACAGGCTTGAAGAAGCAGAGCGGACTCTGGCTGAGGAGGATCATTCCATCCGCAGTCTGGAACAGCAGATTGAAGCAGGAAAAGGCAGCATAATTGATAATTTAAATGCAAAGGCTTCCTTAACAGCAAGACAGCAGAGATATGAGACTATGCTGGAGCAGGTTGGTGTACGGCGTTCTGAGGTTTTACAGAAGCTTTTGAAGTTTAAAAGCGATGAATCTGAACAGGAAGAACAGTACCTTGCCCTGCAGCAGAAGGGCGATGAGATTGAAGCTGATATTGAAGAGAAGAATCAGTCTCAGAGTACAGCAGAAATTAAAGCCGAGGATTTGGAGCATCAGGTCCGCCGCCTCAATAAGAACTTAAACGATAAACAGCAGGAGTACCACACCAATTATACCAAGCTTGAATCCTTAAGGAATCTTGCGGAACGATATGAAGGTTATGGCGGAAGCATTAAGAGAGTCATGGAGGTCCGCGACAGAATCCACGGTATTCATGGTGTTGTTGCAGATATCATTGGAGTTCCCAAGGACTACGAGATTGCCATTGAAACTGCTTTAGGCGGCAGCATTCAGAACATTGTTACAGATTCCGAGCAGACAGCCAAGCAGTTGATCGATTATCTGAAGAAAAACCGTTATGGAAGAGCCACTTTTCTTCCATTGACCAGCATTGGCAATAAAAGCACCTTTAATAATGAAAGAGCCTTAAAGGAACCCGGTGTTTTAGGACTTGCCAACACATTGGTTGAGGCAGACCCGCAGTATGAAGGTTTAATGCGTTATCTGCTGGGCAGAGTTGTGGTAGTAGACAACATAGATAATGCCATTGCGCTTGCAAGGAAATTCCAGTATTCTCTTCGAATTGTTACCCTGGAAGGCGAACTGCTTAGTGCCGGAGGCTCTATGAGCGGTGGTGCTTTTAAAAACAGCAGTAATCTCCTGGGAAGAAAAAGAGAAATTGAAGATCTGGAAAATGCATGTACCAAAGCGCTTACAGATGTAGACCGAATTCAGGAAGAGCTAACCTTAAACGAAGGTATGCTTTCTGAATGTAAAGAAGAGCTGGAAGCAGTTAAGGCAGAGACACAAAAGTTATATATACAACAGAATACAGTCCGCATGAATCTGGCTCAGATCGAGGATAAGAAGGCGGAGATTCGTGAATCCTATAGTGATTTAGACAGAGAAAACGGGCAGCTGGGAGATCAGATCAGCGAGATTACAGCCACTCAGAAGGAACTTTTACAGGAAGCAGAAGAGCTTGAGAAAGCAAATGATTCTGTTCAGAAGGATTTGGAAGTCTGGAACGGGCTTATGGAAAAAGCCAAAACAGACAGAGAACAGCACAGCAAGGAGCTTTCGTCCATTCAGCTGGAGACCTCAGGTTTAAAACAGAAGGATGATTTCCAGATGGAGAACATCCGCCGTATTGAACAGGAGATCAATCATCTGGAAGAGGAGTTGTCCGGGCTTTCTACAGGCAGCAATGGTTCCAATCTGGTCATTGAAGAGAAGAAAAAAGAGATTGATACACTGAAAGAACAGATCGCCCAGTCAGAACAGCAGGCATCAGAGCTGGATTCTGAGATAGCTGAAAAGACGGCAGAAAAAGACAGTAAATCCAAAGAGCAGAAGGAATTCTTCCGAAAAAGGGAAGAACTTTCTGAGCGGGTCAGCCTTCTTGATAAGGAACTGTTCCGACTTCAGAGTCAGAAGGAAAAACTGGATGAAAGGCTGGATGGACTGGTAAATTACATGTGGAATGAGTATGAGCTTACCTATTCCACAGCAGAAGTCTTACGAGATGAGGAGCTTACTTCACTGCCTGATATGAAACGTCATATCACCTCTTTAAAGGAGGACATCAGAAAGCTTGGCAATGTCAATGTCAATGCCATTGAAGATTACAAAGAGATATCTGAGCGGTATGAGTTTATGAAAACCCAGCATGAAGATCTGCTGAAGGCTGAGGAAACACTGCTTAAGATTATTGAAGAGCTGGATACAGGGATGCGGCTGCAGTTTGAAGAGAAATTCAGGGAAATCCGCATTGAATTCGATAAAGTATTTAGGGAGCTCTTTGGCGGTGGACGAGGCACTTTAGAGCTGGTGGAGGATGAGGATATTCTGGAAGCAGGAATCTCCATTATCTCACAGCCTCCTGGTAAAAAACTGCAGAATATGATGCAGCTTTCCGGTGGTGAGAAGGCATTAACTGCCATTGCTCTATTATTTGCCATACAGAACTTAAAGCCGTCCCCATTCTGTCTTCTGGATGAGATTGAGGCTGCTTTAGACGATTCTAACGTGGACCGCTTTGCGAAATATTTACATAAGCTGACAAAATACACTCAGTTCATTGTCATCACCCACAGACGTGGTACAATGGTATCTGCAGACCGTTTATACGGTATTACCATGCAGGAAAAGGGTGTTTCAACACTTGTATCAGTCAACCTGATTGAAGAAGAATTAGATAAATAGGAGGCCGTCATGGGTGAGAAGAAAGGTTTTTTTGGAAAACTTGTAGCAGGACTGCAAAAGACAAGGGATAGCATCGTCTCAGGTATGGATTCCATATTCAGTGGTTTTTCAGCAATTGATGATGACTTTTATGAAGAGCTGGAAGAAATCCTCATTATGGGGGATTTGGGAATCCAGACCACCATGTCCATTATTGAGGACTTGAGGAAAAAGGTAAAAGAACAGGGAATCAAAGACCCCACAGAATGTAAGCAGCTTCTGATGGAAAGCATTATGGAACAGATGGATCTTGGAGAAAATGCTTATGATTATGAGAACCGTCAGTCAGTTCTCCTGATTATCGGTGTTAATGGAGTTGGCAAAACAACCTCTATCGGCAAGCTGGCAGGTCAGCTAAAGGATGATGGGAAAAAGGTCATCCTTGCAGCAGCAGATACCTTCCGTGCAGCAGCTATCGAACAGCTTACAGAATGGGCTCATCGGGCAGGTGTGGATATTATCGCTCAGCAGGAGGGCTCCGATCCGGCTGCAGTGGTCTATGATGCAGTGGCAGCAGCCAAATCCCGCCATGCAGATATCTTGATCTGTGATACAGCAGGACGCCTTCACAACAAGAAGAACCTGATGGAGGAGCTTCGTAAGATCAACCGAATCATTGATAAGGAATATCCTGATGCCTACAGAGAAACTCTGGTGGTACTGGACGGAACTACTGGTCAGAATGCTTTGGCCCAGGCGAAGCAGTTTATGGAGGTGGCAGATGTAACAGGAATTATTTTAACCAAGCTTGACGGAACAGCAAAAGGCGGAATAGCAGTAGCCATTCAGTCAGAGCTTGGAATTCCGGTAAAATATATAGGAGTAGGAGAAAAAATAGACGATCTGCAGAAATTTAATGCACAGGAATTCGTCAGTGCATTGTTCCATGTGGAAGAGAAAGAAGGGGCATAAAGTATGTTGACATTAGAAAAATTTGAAGAAGCTACAGAAGAGGTGAATAAGGTAACACTGGAGACCAAGCTGGTATATAGTGAGTATTTCTCCGGCCTTACAGGAAACAAGGTGTATTTTAAACCTGAGAACATGCAGTATACAGGCGCTTATAAGGTAAGAGGAGCTTATTATAAGATCAGCACTCTCACTGAGGAAGAAAAGTCCAAGGGACTGATTACAGCCTCTGCGGGCAATCACGCTCAGGGCGTTGCCTATGCAGCCAAGCTGGCAGGAATCCCTGCTACTATAGTGATGCCTACAACAACACCTCTTATGAAGGTAAACAGAACCAAAGGATATGGTGCAACTGTTATTTTGGAGGGGGATGTTTTTGATGAGGCATGCGATTACGCTTATAAGCTGGCTGAGGAACAGGGGCTGACCTTTGTCCATCCGTTTAATGATCTGGATGTTGCAACCGGACAGGGCACCATTGCAATGGAGATTATAAAGGAGCTTCCTACTGTAGACTACATTCTGGTACCTATTGGCGGTGGCGGACTCTGTACAGGTGTGGCAACACTTGCCAAGATGCTGAATCCTAAGATTAAGATCATAGGCGTTGAGCCTGCAGGAGCTAACTGTATGCAGGAATCCCTTCGCCAGGCAAAAGTAGTTTCTCTCAAAGATGTCAATACCATTGCTGACGGCACAGCAGTTAAGTGCCCCGGCGACAAGCTTTTCCCCTATATCCAGGAGAATGTGGATGATATTATTACCATTGAAGATTCAGAGCTGATTGTTGCATTTCTTGATATGGTGGAAAACCACAAGATGATCATAGAAAATTCCGGTCTTCTCACTGTTGCAGCTCTAAAACACATGAATGTAGAAAAGAAGAAAATTGTTTCTATCTTAAGTGGTGGCAATATGGATGTGATCACAATGGCATCTATTGTTCAGCACGGACTGATTCTCAGAGATCGTATCTTCACAGTATCTGTTCTTCTACCTGATAAACCGGGAGAGCTTGCAAAGGTATCTTCTGTTTTAGCAAAAGAGCAGGGGAACGTTATTAAACTGGAGCATAACCAGTTTATCAGCATTAACCGTAATGCTGCTGTGGAACTGCGGATCACTTTAGAAGCATTTGGAACAGATCATAAGAATACAATTATGAAGGCTTTGACAGAAGCTGGGTATCGACCCAGACTTGTTAAGTCTAAAGGGACCTATTTAGAATAAATTTAAAAATGGGGTTCGACCCTTTGATACAAAGGGTCGAACCCCGTTTGTAAA
>DHOR01000025.1:0-349 GCA_002409995.1 Hungatella sp. UBA5385
CTACCAACTGAGCTAAAGGCGCTTGTCTTATGTTTTTCATACCTCGTCGGTGACACGAATGTTATTATATAACCCCGTAAAACAAAAGTCAACCTTTTTTTACAAAAAATTTATCATTCTTATGAGATTCTTACGAGATCGTTAATTTTTCTTCTTTGGAGCCGATGAATTACCTATTACTTTATTCACTTCTCCAAAGGATTTCTTCCACGAGATCATCTTCTTATTCATCTCACTTTTGTCACTTGTTGCCTGTAGAAGCTTGGATGTCATCCGGTCTCTCATTCCCATATAAGTCCGCCTTAAATTATTTCTATTATGTATATTATATGCACATTTGCACGAGGGG
>DHOR01000025.1:561-50038 GCA_002409995.1 Hungatella sp. UBA5385
TCAAAAAGGGTCGAACCCCTCGTGTAAAATTTTATCGTTTAGCGATTAATTTAAAGATGGGATTCCCTTTAGAAGAAAACTTTTCTTCGTATTCAGTCATAACATTTCCAATTCCCATATCACTATGGTGAAGATCATAAGTATGTTCCTTAATCTCCCACCCTGCTGCAGGTATGGATTCAAGAGAATAATCAAACAGCCCTTTATTATCAGTCTTAAACTCCACAGTTCCATCTGAAGCAAGAATCTGATTATAAACTGCCATAAATTCCTCTGAAGTCAATCTTCGTTTGGCATGGCGGTCTTTTGGCCAGGGATCGGAAAAGTTTAAATAGATCTTCTCCACTTCCCCCTGTGCGAAAATCTCAGGTAAATTCTTTGCATCAATACACATAAAATAAATATTAGAGAGCTCAAATTCGGCTCTTTTTTGAAGTCCTCGAAGTAAAACGCTGGGGTAGCGCTCTATTCCTACGTAATTTATATTTGGATTTTTCTGGGCAAGCTCCATGATAAAACGACCCTTTCCCATTCCCACCTCAATCTCAATGGGGTTCTCATTGCCAAATACTTCCTTCCACAGCCCTTTCTTATTCTCAGGATTCTGGATTACATAAGGGCTGTTAGCAATCTCTTCCTCTGAGCCGGGTATATGGCGTAATCTCATATTATATCCCTCCAGGTATATTAAAATCAGCTTTCTGATTGTACCATATAATAAGCGATTTACGCAAGTTTGCATATTTATAGAAATTATTCCTATTGTCTGATATAATGGTATAAATATAGAAAGTCAATTATTAGAAAACAAATCATTTATGGAATACACTAAATTTATTTTTTACTTTTCTCTTACAAAGGAAAAAACAATAAAATAATAGGTGCACAATTCCTAATAATCTAGTATAATATCTGTATATTAGATTAATATTTGTTTTTGCAAAGGAGGAAACGTATGGGAACTACAGACAACAGCACCTGGGGGCGTATTCAGCAGGGTGTTAAAGAGACAGAAAGGCTGATGAGTCAGAGACAATATAACCTGTCCATGATAAGAGCCCGCCAGACTCTGGAGCTTATGGTTAACTGCCTTGGTGAAAAAGCATTAATCGTAGAAGGAGACTTGGCGGACAGCATTGATCAGTTATATGAAGGCCGGTGGATTTCACAGGCAACCAAAGACCGCTACCACAGAATCCGAGTGATTGGTAATAAAGCTGTACACGATGGCAATGACAGCGCATATGACGCTAACGAAGCTTACCAGACTTTAGTTCAGGAAGCAAACGCCTTTGCAAATATTTATAATAATAAACGGGGTTCTGCTGCCCCCAGACCACAGCAGCAGCCAAGACAGGGACAGGCAGTCAGAACAACAAGCCAGACTTCCAGACCAACAACATCCAGACCCACAGGGTCAAGACCAGCAGCCTCAAGATCAGGAGGTCAGAGACCGCCTCAGAGAAGCGGCACCAGAAGTCCTCAGAGACCCTCCTCTTCTTCCAATCGAAGCCGGAGACGGGCGAAACAAAGAGGATTTGATCCATACGATCTGTTAAAGCCTGCTATTATTCTTGTGGCAATTATTCTTGTAGTATTTATCATTGTGAAACTGGTACCTGGAAAAGACAAAAAGGCAGAGACCACCACAGCTGAGATAACTACAGAGGCGACTACAGAAGCACTTGTTCCTACAGAAGCGCCTACCATAGCGCCTACCACGGAAGCGCCTAAAATCTATACAACTACTACAAAGCTGAATGTAAGAAGCGAACCTTCTACCAGCAGTACAGTACTTGGCAAACTGGCTTCAGACACAGTGGTAGAATATGTAGAAACAGTGGATTCTTCCTGGATCATGATTAAGTTTGAAGGAATTGATGCATATGTTTCCAGTGATTATATTTCTATTACAGAAGAAACCCAGGAAGATGAGAGCAGTGGCGAAGAGGAATCTACGTCAGAGTCAATCAGCCCAGCAGCATAATGAATATTTTAATAGAACCTAAGTAATAAAATTGTTTAATAATAGGAGCCATATCACTGAAATGAATGTGATATGGCTCCTATTATATATTGTCCTACCACCAGATGATGCATTTATTAATCCAACAGCCATTATGCATTTCGCATACAATCTAAAGCTTATTGATAATATATTTGTGCATAATGTAAACATGTTTAATCCTCTATATGTATTGTCATTAATGCCATATATATTAACATTTAATTTGTGCTATGTTTACATTTTTTGGAAATGTATTGCCAAATCATATTTTATGGGCTAGAATAGATGTGGTTAACAATTCTGCCTGATAGATGAAAGGAGAATCTATGGCTCAAAAAAGAATTGCGCAGTATAAGCAAATTGAAAATGATCTGCTTCAGAAAATCAATCTTGGATATTATAAAAAAGACGATCTCATTCCCACTGAGCTTGAGCTTTCCAATACATACCATGTTTCAAGGGTAACTGTACGAAAGGCTACTGACAATCTGGTTGCCAAAGGACTTCTTACGCGGATTGCAGGTTATGGAACCTTGGTCCGTGATCCTGCTGTAACTTCAAACCCAAGCTCTGTCCAGGGCTTTTCAGAAGTTATGGAGGAGCAGAATATCGCCGTACACACAGAGGTTCCCACTTTTACACTTCAGAAAGCACCAGCCAATATAGCTTCTATCCTTGGGATTGAACCAGGGGAATCCATCTATTTTATAGAACGGATAAGATATGCCAATGATGAGATTTTTCAGTTTGAGACCACCTATATGTCAAGCCGTTTATATCCCGATATTTCCATCCAGATCCTTCAGCAGTCCAAGTATCAGTATTTTGAACAGGTGAAAGATATGAAGATCGCCTATAGCCATCATGTTGTAACACCGCTTCATCCTTCCAAGCGCATTGCTGACCCGTTTCACATATCTATGGATACACCAATACTGAGAGTTGCTAATACAACTCATCTGACCAACGGACAGATCATGGATTATACGGAACTGACCTTAAATTCGCCAAAATATCAATTGACTTATATGAAGAAATAGATAAGAAACTGACTTAAGGGAACCGGCGCAGCAAACCGGTTTCTTCTCTTTTCCATTTCTGGCAAACATTATAATTTTGTTACTTTTTTAATTTAAACACTGGAATTTTTAAAATTTTGTAGTATGATGTTATGTTAGAATGCGTTATTATAGTATTATACAACAGCATTGATATTAAATTCACATAAAAAGGAGGGCACAAATGGATACAGTTATACGGAAAATATCCGAGATAGAAGCAGCCGCTACTGCCATTATGGATAATGCAAACGAGAGAAAAAAAGCATTTTCCTTAGAGATGGAAAAGCGTACAGCTGATTTTGATGCAGAGCTGGAAGCGGAAACAAACAAGCGGCTTAAAGAGCTTCAGGCAAGTATGGAAATTACCATGAACAATCAGCTGGAAAAGCAGCGCAGTGATTCCACAAAAGTCCTCGAAGCCATGGAACAGCAGTATGAGGAAGATCATGTAAAGTATGTGGAGGCACTATTTCAATCAATGATAAAGGAGTGATCTTATGGGAAGCCTACTGGCATACAGCGGGATTACAACCAAGGTAAAGGCAATGTCAAGCCATCTGATCACAGACAAACAATTCAGCGAAATGGCATTTCTTGAAACTGATATTGAAGCAGTGGAGTATTTGCGGAAGCTTCCGGCTTATGAAGACATTTTTGCAAATATGGAAGGTGTTGAGCTTCACAGAGGAGCCATTGAACAGCGCCTGATCCTGTCTCAATATAAGGATTTTGCCAAGCTGTATAAGTTTGCTAATTTAGCCCAGCGCAAATTTCTGAATCTTTATTTCATGCATTATGAAATCAATATTTTGAAAAAATGTCTGCGCAGCACACTGGGACATCAGAAGGCAGGCATTGATCTTGCCGTCTTTCAAAGCTTTTTCGAAACACATTCCCGTCTGGATCTGGTGAAATTAATGGATTCTGCAAACATTCAGGAATTAATCGCCAATTTAGAAGGCTCTGTTTATTATGAACAGTTCTCACGTCTGGACGATGTGGGACAGCCAACTTTGTTTGACTATGAGATGCAGCTTGATCTGCTGTATTTTAAAACAATTTGGAAAGCAAAGGGAAAAGAATTTTCAGGAGCAGAACAAAAACTGCTTACAAGCTGCTACGGCAGCAAGCTGGATTTACTTAATATCCAGTGGATCTATCGTTCTAAGAAATACTATCATCTGCAGTCAGCTGACATTTATGCGCTGTTGATTCCGATTCATCACCATCTCAATGTGGCACAGATCAGGAAGCTGGTGGAAGCTCCCACCTTGGAGGAATTCTATCATGCACTGCAGACTACTTATTATGGAAGAAAGGAAGGTTTAGAATCCATAGACCGTCCGGATCTTGAAGACATGGCACAGGATATGCTTCATAAGATTTATAGTGCCACAAGCCGTCAAAATCCATATTCCATAGCAATCCTAAACTCCTACTTATATTTTAAGGAAGAGGAAATTCAAAAGATCATTACCCTCATAGAGAGCATCCGTTACCGGGTCAATCCGGAAGAAATACTCTCTTATGTGGTAAAACAGTAAAGGGGGCTGCATTTCGTGATCGAAAAATTAAAGTTTTTAAGCATCACCGGACCCAAGGAAGACATTGACCGGGTGGTTGACACCTATTTATCCAAATATGAGATCCATCTGGAAAATGCACTTTCAGAGTTGAAAACGGTGAAGGACTTAATACCATATGTAGAAACTAATCCCTACAGGGATACATATCAGCGTTCCATAGCTTTATTGGAGCTGCTTCCAGAAGAAGCAAGGGAGCAGGCACCGGGCAGCATGGAAGTTCAGGTAGCGAAAAAGGTAGTGGATGAGCTTGAGCTTCAGTTAGATGAGCTTGCAAAAAAAGAAGAGGATTTAAAGGCAAAGCGGGATTCTCTCCAGGTTTCTTTAGACCGGGTTCTTCCATTTACAGAGCTGAATTACGACTTAAGCTCCATTCTTAACTTTAAATACATTAAGTTCAGATTCGGTCGTCTCAGTCATGAGTATTATAAGAAATTCAAAGCTTATGTCTATGACACCATTGACACTGTTCTCTATAAATGTATGGAGGACGAGGAATATGTCTGGGTTGTTTACTTTGTACCTGAGATCATCAGCAATCAGATTGATGCTATTTATTCCTCAATGAGATTTGAACGTTTTTATCTTCCTGATGAATATGAAGGAACTCCGTTGGAAGCAACCAATACACTTCAGGAGAAGATTTCTGTGCTTCAGAAGGGAATCGATGATATTCATCATGAAATCACTGAGATTCTCAAGTCAAAACAGGGAGATTTGCTGGCTGCCCATCACAGGCTGGAGACATTTTCCACTAACTTTAATGTCCGCAAGCTGGCTGCCTGTACCAAACAGGAAGTGGATACCTTCTATATACTATGTGGCTGGATGAGCGATAAGGATGCAAAGGCATTTCAGAAGGAGGTCACAGCTGATGACAAAACCTTCTGTATTATAGAAGATGACCATAACAACATATTGAGCAAGCCGCCTACAAAGCTTATTAATCCTAAGTTCTTTAAGCCATTTGAGATGTTTACCGGCATGTATGGACTTCCGGATTATAATGAGATCGACCCTACTATTTTAATTGCCATCACCTATTCCATATTATTTGGATTTATGTTTGGTGATGTTGGGCAGGGACTGTGCCTGCTGATCGGCGGTTTCCTTCTGTACCGTTTTAAGAAAATGAATCTGGCTGCGATTATCTCCTGCTGTGGTTTCTTTTCTACTATATTCGGATTCCTCTTTGGCAGTATCTTCGGATTTGAGGATATTATTGAGCCGTTGTGGCTTCGTCCTATGGAGCACATGACCAATCTGCCATTTATCGGCAAGCTGAATACGGTATTTGTTGTAGCTATTTCTATTGGAATGGGAATTATTCTGCTGACTATGATTTTAAATATTATTAACAGCATTGTTGCCCATGACCCGGAAAAAACCTTATTTGATACAAACGGTGCTGCAGGACTTGTGTTCTACGGCAGCCTTGTACTTACTATTGTACTCTTTATGACAGGAAATACGGTTCCTGCTGCTGCACTTCTTGCAGTGATGTTTGGGGTTCCGCTTTTAATCATCTTTTGTAAGGAACCTCTTACGAATCTGGTGGAGAAGAAAGCAGAGCTTTTGCCGGGCGGCAAGGGAATGTTTGTAGTTCAGGGTCTTTTTGAGCTGATTGAAGTGCTGCTCAGTTACTTTTCCAACACCCTGTCCTTTGTCCGTGTAGGCGCATTCGCCATCATACACGCTGCTATGATGGAAGTTGTGCTTATGTTAGCAGGAGTAGAGGCAGGTAATGCCAACTGGATCGTTGTGATTCTGGGCAATATATTTGTCTGTGGTTTGGAGGGCCTGATCGTTGGTATCCAGGTACTCCGACTGGAATATTATGAGTTATTCAGCCGTTTCTACAGAGGAACAGGCCGTGCATTTAGACCATACGGTAAGAAAAATTAATAAACCATGAGGAGGTAATTATTATGTCAACTTTAGTGAAAATCACATTAGCCATAGCATTAATAATCAGCATTGCAGTACCATTTGGAGCATTTGCTGCAGGAGAAAAATCAAAAGGGCGTTTTAAAAGAGCTCTTGGTATCAATATGTTTCTGTTTTTTGGCACTATTATTACAGCCAGTGTTCTGATGTTTAATGGTCAGGCATTCGCTTCTGAAACTGCTTCAACTGTATCATCAGGTGCTGCAGGAATGGGATATATGGCTGCTGCTCTTGCTACAGGCCTGTCCTGTTTAGGTGGCGGTATCGCAGTTTCTTCTGCTGCATCTGCTGCACTTGGCGCTATCAGTGAAGATAGCTCCGTACTTGGTAAATCATTGATCTTCGTAGGTCTTGCCGAAGGTGTTTGTCTGTACGGTCTGATCATTTCTTTCATGATCTTAGGTAAATTATAATACATGAAAATGTATTTGATCAGCGATAACATCGATACCTTAATCGGCATGAGGCTGGTGGGGGTAGAAGGTGCTGTCGTACATGAAAAGGCCGAATTAAAGCAGGAACTGGATAAAGTTCTGGCCGATAAAGAGATCGGGGTTGTTTTGCTCACTGAGAAATTCGGAAAGGAATTCCCGGATATTATTGATGATGTGAAATTAAACCGGAAGCTTCCCTTAATTGTGGAAATTCCTGACCGACACGGTACCGGCCGCAAGCCCAACTTTATCACAGACTATGTAAATGAAGCCATCGGACTAAAACTATAGGAAAGAGGTGGTCGTGTTGAAAACTGAGGAAAAATTACAGCACTTTCTGGAGTATTCCATGGAAGATGCCAGAGCCCGAAGTGCAAAGATGCTGGACGAATATACGGCTGCCCTGGAAAAAACCTTTCAAGAACATCAGGAAAGCGCAAAACGCAGAGCTGAACAGCAGATTGCCATAGAGAGCGAACACATTAAACGTGAAATCAACAAAAAGCTTTCTCTGGAGCAGATCAGCATTAAGCGGGAACAGGGCAAGAAACAGGAAGAACTGAAAGATAAGCTATTTGTGGAGTTGAAGGATAAGCTGGCGCAGTTTATGGAGACTCCTGAATATACACAGCTGCTGACCAAGCAGATCCGCAGCGCCAAGGAACTGGCAGGCAAGGAATTTATTACAATCTATATTGATCCTGCAGATGAGGATAAGATCAACCAGCTGGCTCTTCTTAACAGTGCTGACATCAGAGTCAGTGAATATTCATTTCAGGGTGGTACTAGGTCAGTGATTCCATTCCGGCATATTCTCATTGATAACTCCTTTGAGGCAAAGCTGGAAGAAGCAAAAAGGGATTTCAGATTTGATCCCAAGGTTCTGACAGGAGGTACAACCAATGACTAATACTGGTATTATTTCCGGCATCAATGGCCCTATTATCTATTTAAAGGGTGATCCTGGATTTAAAATGAATGAAATGGTTTACGTTGGAGAAGACAATCTGGTAGGTGAAGTCATTGGACTTACCTCAGGAAGAACTATTGTTCAGGTCTATGAGGAAACCAGCGGTTTAAAACCAGGTGCAAAAGTAGTTTCCAGCGGATTCCCAGTGTCTGTTACATTGGCTCCGGGAATCTTAAATAATATATTTGACGGCATTGAACGTCCGTTAAGTGAAATCGCAAAAACAGGGGGACACTATATTGACCGCGGTGTCAATGTGGACTCTCTTGATACTAAAAAGTTATGGGATGCCCATATTACAGTGAACAAGGGAGATCATCTCCTTCCAGGCGCTATTATTGCAGAGGTGGTTGAAACTCCTGCGATTGTACACAAGGTTATGATTCCGCCTGATATGGAGGGGTATGTACTGGATGTTGTGGAAGATGGAACCTATACCATTTCCGATCCGCTTCTCACATTACAGCTTCCTGACGGCAGTGAAAAGAAACTGTCTATGACACAGAAATGGCCTATCCGTGTTCCAAGGCCAACTTTAAAAAGATATCCAACCTCTGTACCGCTGATTACTGGGCAGAGAATTATTGATACCCTGTTCCCTCTGGCAAAGGGCGGTACAGCCTGTATTCCAGGAGGTTTCGGAACCGGTAAAACCATGACTCAGCATCAGGTTGCCAAATGGTCTGATGCAGATATTATTATCTATATCGGCTGTGGAGAGCGTGGTAATGAAATGACTCAGGTACTTGAGGAATTCTCTGAACTGATTGACCCCCGTTCCGGCAATCCTTTGATGGATCGAACTACTCTCATTGCCAACACCTCCAACATGCCGGTTGCTGCCCGTGAGGCAAGTCTTTATTCAGGCTTAACTCTGGCTGAGTATTACAGAGACATGGGATACAACGTTGCTATTATGGCGGATTCCACCTCCCGCTGGGCTGAGGCTCTTCGTGAGCTGTCAGGACGTCTGGAGGAAATGCCTGCTGAGGAAGGGTTCCCTGCATATCTGGCTTCCAGACTGTCCGCATTCTACGAGCGTGCAGGAATGATGCAGAACTTAAATGGAACCGAAGGGTCTGTTACCATTATCGGAGCAGTTTCCCCACAGGGCGGTGACTTCTCAGAGCCTGTGACTCAGAATACCAAACGTTTCGTGCGGTGTTTCTGGGGACTGGATAGAAATCTTGCCAATGAGAGACATTTCCCAGCTATTCACTGGTTAAGCAGCTATTCAGAGTATTTATCAGATCTTGCTCCATGGTATGTGGAAAATGTAGATAAACGGTTTGTGGATTACAGAAACCGCCTTGTCTACCTCTTAAACCAGGAAAGCAGCCTGATGGAGATTGTTAAGCTGATTGGCGGAGATATGCTTCCAGATGATCAGAAGCTGATCCTGGAGATTGCCAAGGTAATTCGTATCGGTTTCCTTCAGCAGAACGCCTTCCACCAGGAGGATACCTGCGTGCCAATGGATAAGCAGTTTATGATGATGGATTTAATTCTCTATCTGTATAAGAAATCCCGTTCTCTGGTTTCTATGGGAATGCCAATGTCTGTACTGAAAGAGGACCCTATTTTCGACAAGATTATTTCCATCAAATACGATGTACCCAATGACAGACTTGATATGTTCCAGGATTACAAAAAACAGATTGACGCGTTCTATGACTCAGTCATTGAGCGCAATGCATAAAGGAGGGGCAAAAAAATGGCAATAGAATATTTAGGCTTAAGCGCTATTAACGGCCCCATGGTAGTACTTGAAGGTGTCCAGGATGCTGCTTTTGATGAAATTGTTGAAATGACAGTGGAAGGCAAAACTAAGAAACTGGGCCGTATTATTGAAGTTTATGAAGACAAGGCAATTATTCAGGTATTTGAAGGAACAGATGGATTGGCTCTTAGAAATGTTCATACGAGGCTTACAGGCCGTCCTATGGAGCTGGCTGTTTCTGAGGAAATGCTGGGACGTACCTTTAATGGAGTTGGTCAGCCTATAGACGGGCTTGGCGATATTCATTCAGACGTTCATATTGATATTAACGGCAAACCATTAAACCCGGTTACCCGTGAATACCCAAGAGATTATATCCGTACAGGAATTTCAGCAATTGACGGACTTATGACTCTGATTCGTGGACAGAAGCTGCCCATATTCTCCGGAAATGGTCTTCCCCACGATGAACTGGCTGCACAGATTGTACAGCAGGCATCTCTTGGTGATGATGCAGAGTCCAGTGAGAAGTTCGCTGTTGTATTTGCTGCTATGGGTGTTAAATATGATGTGGCTGACTTCTTCCGCCGTACCTTTGAGGAAAGCGGAGTTTCCGACCATGTGGCAATGTTTATCAACCTTGCTAATGATCCTGTTGTGGAAAGACTGATTACACCAAAGGTTGCATTGA
The DNA here is from genome assembly GCA_002409995.1 of Hungatella sp. UBA5385. Lineage (GTDB taxonomy): Bacteria > Bacillota > Clostridia > Lachnospirales > Lachnospiraceae > UBA5385. The sequence goes on from DHOR01000025.1 coordinate 10,976, forward strand.
CCCTTGCCGAATACCTGGCTTTTGAAAAGGGAATGCATATTCTGGTTATTTTAACTGATATGACTGCATTTGCGGAGGCGCTCCGTGAGGTTTCCTCCTCTAAGGGCGAGATTCCTTCCCGTAAAGGTTATCCGGGATATTTATACAGTGAATTGGCTTCTATCTATGAGAGAGCGGGAATTGTTAAGGGCCGCCATGGCTCTGTGACACAGATACCTATACTCACAATGCCAAATGATGATATCACTCACCCGATTCCTGACTTAACAGGTTACATTACTGAAGGGCAGATTGTATTGGACCGTAACTTATATGGACAGTCCATTTATCCTCCAATTAATGTACTCCCTTCTTTAAGCCGTCTGATGAAGGATGGCATTGGTGAAGGATTTACAAGAGCTGATCATCAGGATGTGGCGAACCAGCTGTTCTCCTGTTATGCTAAGGTTGGAGATGCAAGAGCCCTGGCTTCTGTTATCGGTGAAGACGAGTTGTCTCCTATTGATAAGAAGTATCTGATCTTCGGTAAGGAATTTGAGCGTGTGTTTGTAGGTCAGGGTAATCATACAAACAGAAACATTGTAAAGACTTTAACCGTTGGCTGGGAGCTGTTAGGGCTGCTGCCCCGTGCAGAACTGGATCGTGTTGATACCAAGGTATTAGATCAGTATTATAAACCAATGTCACCTGAAGAATTCGAGGACGAGGAAGGCTAACAGGAAGGAGGGATACCTATGGACCCCAATACATTTCCTACAAAGGGAAACTTAATATTGGCGAAAAACTCTCTTGCTCTGGCAAGTCAGGGTTATGAGCTGATGGATAAGAAACGGAACATCCTAATCAAAGAGCTGATGGGACTTATTGATGAAGCCAGAGGAATCCAGTCCGAGATTGACGCTACTTTTACAGCTGCCTATAAAGCCCTTCAGAAGGCAAATATTGAACTGGGTATCACCTATGTTCAGGACATAGCCGCTGCCGTCCCTGTGGACGATACAGTGCGCATTAAGACCAGAAGCATTATGGGCACGGAAATCCCTCTGGTGGAACATGAAAAAGCGCCTTTGAACCTTACCTATGCTTATTATAATACCAGAGAGTCATTAGATGAGGCACGGTTTAACTTTGAGAAGGTGAAGGAACTGACTGTGAAGCTGTCTATGGTGGAGAACTCAGCTTATAGACTGGCTAACAGTATTAAAAGGACTCAGAAGCGTGCCAATGCTCTGAAGAATATTACAATCCCGCGATTCCAGGTGTTGACTAAGAATATATCCAATGCTTTAGAGGAAAAGGATCGGGAAGAGTTTACAAGGCTTAAGGTGATTAAGAGAACGAAGGATGGGGCGGGCAGGTAGATGTCTGTTGAATCTTGAAGAAGGGGTGATTGCTCCGGCAAAGGGTTGATTTGCCGGGGCGGTCACTCTTTTTTATGGGTTTGGTTTTCATTAGGCAAACAAAAGAGACTTCTATATTCGATGTCTCTTTTTGTTGCAAAAACGGTGAACAATGAGTACCTTATTTTTCACTTTATTTTAAGTTAACTCGATATACTGTTTTTAAGTTTATTTGTCTCCCGTAAGTGTTACCCCCAATGGTGAAATAAAATTTCACCTGAGTTTCATCATTAATACTAATATAGTTATAATCGTTTGTCCAAAAAAGAAATCGAAAAGCTTCGTTTGCACCAATTATTCCATAATCAACAGGGGCAAGTGTGTCGGAATCAACCATATGCATACTCTTTACCGTTCCATTGCTTATTATCTCACAATAGGGTTCTAATTTAATTACTTCATTACTTTCATTATGAATCTCTGTTAAGGCAAGAGGACTTTCATTACCGCCCGTTGCAGCAACCACTAGAAAAACAGCACCAGTTGTTTCATCTGTTATCACATTACCATCTACATCAATTCTATACCCTTCAGGGGTGTCGCAATTATATAACATATAGCCAGTAGAATCAAAATAATGAGTTAACCCACTATCAGGGTCTTTGAATAGAGTGTTTTTTGGGTAACTGCCATCATCGTTTTGGTACCACCAGCCAACACTATCTTGTTTCCATTCTCCAGCGGCTGCAATAAAAGTAATACCAATTGTAAGAAATAACGTACTTGCAAATAATTTTAATGCTTTTCTCATATTTAAGTTCCCCCTAATTAGTATATAATTCGTATCGTACAAAGGCTTACAAATAGTTTCAATCGATTTATTAAACGATATAAATATGAATAAAGTATTCAACTAATTAATTGACAATTGATTCGCATATTTATATAAAATATACTCATTAGCTTCAGTTTCCTTATACGCTGCCTCTTTATGCATTACATCTATCATATCCTTAGTGTTCATATCACCAAATTGCCTTATTACATCACTAATAACTTCTAACTCTTCTTCACTTAAATACTTAGTATCTAACCCAGGAACATATTCAAATTTGTATGCTGTATTTCCATTAATAAGAACCTCATTAAAGTGTATGCCTTCTAGTGCTATTATCATCTCATGTGCCTCTGGAACAGCTCCCATTGGTAAAGCTTTATATGCCAACCCTGTTATTGATCTCCCTGTTCTTTTATAATTTAAAAAATCTGAATACCATAAATACTTCATAAGTTTAACCTTAAAAAGATTTTGAACTTTTAGAGAAAAAACATTTACTATCTCAACAACTTTATCCAGGTTTAATATTGTTCCGCCAGTTAACTCTTCATTTCCATTAATGTCAATATATTGCATCTCTATAACTTCTTTAAGGAATTCGTTCTTTTTAGACTTTATTAATGCATTTACTCCCTTGCTATACTTTTGATATGCCTTTAAAGATAAATTATCTCTTGAACGCTCAAGTAACTGAAGAAACCACTTTGGGTCTTCCTTTATTTTACGTAAAATATCATCGTGAGCTGTATCTTGCACTTGATAGTTTTCATATCTTGTAATGGTTGCCAGCCCCCAACCGAGTATAATAGCAAAATCTTTTTGGCTCACACCATAAATATTTCTTATTTCTATAATTTCATCTGATGTTAAAAGATTCATCTGCTTTTTATATGCATCTTTAAATGCCACATCATTCTTTCTTATCATTTCTTCAGATTGGGTATATTCGTCAGCTTTACTGCAATATTCGTAAATAGCATTGTAATGAACCGTCTTATTATTGAATATATTTTCCTCTAAAATTAAAACTTCTTGAACTTCATGCTCTTCCATGCAGCTAAGACAGAGTTTGGTTTGGGATTTTAAAATTTTCATAATATACCTCCTACTTTTTACCATACGGAAAATCTGTTTTCTTGAATTTCACAGACGTAAAATGAAATGACATTACAAAAATAGTATTATTAACACCACCCACGGACGCTTGAATCAGCTCAACCCTAATTTTAATATAAACTTCTTTGTCTCCATAACACCTTCCAAAAACTCGCATCTCTGATTTTTGCGGAAACCTGATGTCTTTTACAGTTTCAATATATTCTTCTACCTTCAAAGTCTTTAGTTCACGCTTAATTGCAGCTACCGGGTCTTCATGAGGAAATAGTTGTGCCTCTGTGTATTTATTTGTGTATTGGATAGGTCTATTTTTATCAACCTGTCGTTCCTTCTGAAAGGTAACCTTTGCATTATTATTCTCTAATGCATAAACCAACCTGCTAATATAGGTTGAGACTTCTAGTGCCTCTTCAATTTTACTCACATTCTTATCTTTTATGTAATTCATATTACCACTCCTTATTCATATTGTCAACTCTTTCGGTATCATTTGATAGTGATATTGTAGATCATATGATTGAAACTTAAAAATAAAACAAAATTTACTCCTTACAGCTTACTTGACATTTGCTTCTTTTTTTATCAAAATAAAAACATAACGGTACTTATATTGGTGATAAAATGAATCATAGATTTTTATTTTATCAAACAGTGTAACAAACTTCACATTTTACAGTCATATAGGTATAAGGGGAATTTTATGGAAAACAGAGAATTTGAGATACTTTATCTGAAGTATGTAAATGAGGTCTTTAAATTTTTATACCGGCTATCTGGCAATTACCATATTGCGGAAGAATTAACTCAGGAAACCTTTGTCAGGGCTTATAAATCTTTAGATGATTTTAGAGGAGAATGTCAGTTAAAAGTTTGGCTATGCCAGATTGCTAAAAACCTATATTTTGATGACCTTAAGAAGTGTAAAAACAACATATCGTTAGATGTAGAAGAAAATAGTCTATTTATAAATCAAGTGGATTTTATTGATAATATTATTAAGAAAGACACTTTAATAAGTCTGGGAAAACTTATTCGTAAATTGAAGGAGCCATATCAGGAAATTCTAATACAGCACTTGCTTTTAGAACTTAGCTATGGGGAAATCAGTATGAACTTTGGAAAATCCGAAACCTGGGTACGGGTAAATTTTTATAGAGCCAAACAAAAGCTACAGACTTTGTATCAAGAAATGGAGGTAGATGACGGTGAAATGTGATGTGATCAGGGATTTAATCCCACTATATGCAGAAAATTTATGCAGCGAAGAAAGCACTGCTCTAGTCAAAGAGCATCTTAGTACCTGTTCCGTTTGCAATGAATATTTAACTGCTATTACCAAGGATATAACCCCTTCTCTCCCTTCTGAGAAAGAGTTGGAAGAGAGACTATCCGAAAAAGATTTACTGGTAAAAAGTAAAGAAAGCATAAGAAAGGATACGATTAAAAAAATACTGATCGTGCTGAATATAATTGTTATTACTATAACATCTGTGATTATAGCTGTCTACATCTTTCTTTCAATTGATGAAATTGCAAGATTTCCAGCTCTACACTATACATTTGGAATCAATATAATCTATCTATTTGGCTTTATCCTAATGCTATCCCCAATCATTATTGGATCATTGGAAATATACAGCCTGGTTAATAGATTTAAATCCAAACATTATATAAGAAAATTTATTTCTAATATACTTTTACAGCTTATTGCGATGATTTTAAGCCTTGCCATGATGTTTATTATGATTGTAGCACCGCCATTTGAATCCCGGACAAATAACTTGAGAAATTACTTAAAAACAGACAAAGATATTAAAAAACATGAGACCGTTTACAGCAGCTTCTTCCCTGAAGAAATCTCTGAATCTGCAAACAATCCAGAGTACCGCTATGAAAAATATAGCACCCTTTTATTTACTTATTGTAAGATGCAGCTTTCATTAACATTACCGGATAATGAATACTTAACAGAGAAAAACCGAATTCTTGCTTATGAAACTATCCCCTTGGAAGGGGAAGAAAATGCTTTTGCAGTTGTTTTAAGCGGTGTAAGAACGGGTCTTAAGCCTAAACTAGAGTTTCGTTTTGATGACAGAAGTAAAAAACTCTCCTACAATCTTTATATGGAATTTCATTAATGCAGTTTATATATTCTAAATACTAACAGCCCGAAACCATAACGGTTTCGAGCTGTTGAACAAAAAATCTTTCATATATAATCTATCAGATAATCCCTATGCTATAAAGAAATACTGCAAAAAATCCTGCTGTAAAAGGAATCAGAGCTGAAATGATGAAAATGTGAATATAACCTTGTTTAAAGCTTAATCTTGAAGTTTCCAGCTGATTAATAACACCTCCTGCATGAGGAAGAGAATCGAGTCCTTGACAGGAAATAGCTGCCACACGGTGAATAACCTGAGGTGGGTAACCCATATCCAGGAATTTTTTTCCGAATGTTTCAAGAGCAATACTTTCGCCGCCGGACGAAGAGCCACTTACCGCAGCTACCGCATTAACCGCAATTACGAACTGGATTAAGGGGGAACCAGGCATACTTAAAAGACTTTCAGTCAATAATGAGTATCCGGGAACTGCTGTAACAATACCGCCAAAGCCAACGATACTGGCAATGGTAATCAGAGTATTGGCTCCATTTTTTGCTCCTTTTCCAAGGCTGCTCACAACATTGTCAAACCTTTTAAAATAGAGGGCAATACACAGAAGACTTCCCACAGTCAATGCCACAGGAGGTTTCATTCCAACTATATTTAATAGAATCAAAACAACAATGGGTGAGATAATAGCCTTTAAAAAACTGCCGGTTTCTTTATTTTTTCCATTCTTGATTTTATCTTCCGCTACAATGGTTTCGTTAATTCCTGCTCCTGTCATCAGGAAAGTTTCACTCTTTTTCTGACAACGAGTCAATACAAAGCGAATGTAAATTACAGCCAGAATAATGGAATAAACCGTAACACCCAAGCCCATCAATGGTGCTGCCATTGGCGTAGTCCCAAGGTATTCCATGGGCATTAGGTTCTGTATAGCCGGAGAACCAGGCAGCATCACCTGGGCGAACAGATTTCCGCCAAAAGAATGAATTGCCAGATAAAGATGCCACGGAATATCATACTGCTTGAACACATACTTGCACAGCGGTACCATTGTAAATACCACCACAAAACCACTTACACCGCCGTACACTAAGATTGCAAAAATAACAGATAAAATCATTAATGCGATAAACTGTTTATCTCCTTTTTTAAATAGACCTATTTTACTAGTCAGTGCATCTGCTATATCTTGAGCAGCCCCCGCTTCTCCCAATATAGAACCGAAAATACTTGCAGTTAGAAGCATCAGAAAATTATTTTTTACAAAACCACTTACAGAAGCAGAGTACGCCCCTGTTAAATTTTCCATAATCGGCATACCTGATGCCAGCAAAACAATGATCGATACAATTGGACCTATCAAAAGAAGGCTTAAGCCTTTGTAAGCCAGATACATCATTATAGCCAGTGCAAAGATAATTGAAAGTAAACTTACCACTTCAATATTCATCATAATTCCCTTTCTCCTTTTATAATCTTTCTATACTCTGTTGCCGTCAAAAAACATCAGACATTTTTCCCCAAATTACTATAGCCTTCAGGTGTTGGCCAATGGTAACCCCTCTGATTATATAAACCAAAATCGAGCTTAGCCTTCCCCTCTGCAAATGGCTCTCCTATCAATTTCCCATCTTTCAACCACATCTGGTCATTCCCATAAAGATGAGTTATAAGGGCTTTTTCCAAGCGTTCCTGTATCGCTGCATATTCTGGCTGATTGGCGCAATCATGCAGTTCATCACGATCATTCCTCATGTCAAACAACTGGATAACATTGCCGCATGGGTAATAAATCAGCTTATAATCTTCATCACGAATCATCCTGGTGGCTTTACGCCCCTCCCCCACTTCACCATACAAATATTCCCTTGTATGGTCAGATTCCATAGAAATACCTTCTACTGTTTCTGGAACGTCCAGTCCGCAAATATCCAGAATCGTGGGCATCACATCTGCCAGGCAGCAAAGCCGATGGTCTATCTGCCCTGCTTGTCCAGAGATAACCGGTCCTGAAAGAATCATAGGGATATTGGCGGAAGCTTCATAAAAGCTGCGCTTAGCTACCATATTATGATCAAATAGCATATCTCCATGGTCACTTAAAAATACAATCAAGGTATTATCAATCAGATTGCTCTCTCTCAATGTACCGATTAAAAGCCGTATCTGATGATCAATATGTAAGCATTGAGCATAATAAGCCTTTCTTGCTTGCTCCTGCTCCTTAACTGTATATTCCTTCGAATTGGAAACCATCTCTTTTATAATTCCATCACTGGATGCCCAGTCACCACAAAGTGGTTCCGGTAATTTTTCATTCTGGAACTGATCCAGATAACACTGAAGCGGTACAAGAGGTGGATGGGGAAACTGATAGGAAACATAATAAAAAGCAGGTCTTGTAGGGTCTTTCCGCTTAATTATTTCGCACATTTTTTGGGTCGTCCAATTGGTGGGATGAGTGTAGTCCGGAAGGTGCCATGGTCTGGTGTAATAAATATTATTCCCCATTCCATGCATGAACTCCTGTCCTACAAAGCCCTGCTCCCCCAGCCATCTTTGATAATCATCAACCTCCCCGAATTCGTAACGTCCTTCCTCTATAATATAAGCATCGTCAAAACCAATCCTATCTCTCTGAGGATATACATGAAGCTTGCCAACACTGTAAGTCTGATACCCCTGATCACGAAATGTCTGAGCCAGTGTGGTCACCTGCGGCATAGGCAGTGTATCGTTATAAATCCTATCCCCGTGAGTTTTTGGCGTAAGTCCTGTCATTAAGCTTCTTCTGGCCGGAATACACACCGGACATTCACTGTAACAATTATCGAACTGCTTCCCATGCTCCGCTAAATAGCGTAGTGTCGGCATCATACTAACCTTGTCTCCGCCAATTTCCATATGATTACGTCCCAGCTCATCTACGGAAATCATCAGCACATTGGTTTTTTGATTCATTTCCTTACCTCCTCTAAAGCTAATATTTTGTATCCTTTATCTGATTTATGATACTGCTAAATTCTTTTCTGTACGTATCATAAATAGAATCACACGCTGCCTGCCATTGTTCTCTGTCTACTTTTGAAATTATTACGCCTGCCCTTTTCATTTCCTTAAGATATTCCTCGTCCTTTTTATCTGAAATCTGTTCAAAGAAATCAACCGACTGATCAAAAGCCTCCTGAACAACCTTTTTATCATCTTCACTTAGCTGGTTCCAGGTTGCTTCCGAAAACAATATCAGATTAGGGCTGATTTCATGTTGATCAAGAATATAGTATTTGCAGATTTGTGAATAGTTGTTGGCAGCAAATCCGGATATTGGCTGTTCGGCTCCATCCACTACTCCGGACTGTAACGCACTGTATAGCTCAGAAAACGCCACTGACTGCGCATTTGCCCCTAAAGCCTCTACTATATCCCTGTAAATCGCACCTTCCTGACAGCGGATCAAGAGCCCTTTCATATCCTCTGGCGACTGCACATTTTTTTCAGTAAAAAAATAGTTTCTGGCTCCTTCCTGATAAGCACCAATGCATACCAGCCTGCTTCCAGAACTCTGCAAACTATCTAACAAAGCCTTTCCGTCGCTGCTCTTCTCAAATGCCCTGGCATGGGCAACTGAATCAAAGAGATAGGGAAAAGTAAATACTTTCAGCTGTGAACATCCATAATTAGATATAATGCCTGCTTTTAGCATAGCTCCATCAATAGTTCCACTCTGGACTCCCTGTACAGTAGTGGTCTGGCTGCCCAGAGAAGCACTGTAATGGAGTTCCAGTGTTATCCTGCCATCTGTTTTCTCTTTTAAAAGCTCTCCAAATTTTTGCATACCTTGGCAAAGCGGATGATCTTCTCCATTTTGTAAAGCAAATTTCAATACTAAGGTGGCCGAAGAGTCCTCTTTTTCATTTGTTCTATGTGTATTCCGGAAAAAGCAACCGACTATTAATAATGCTGCAGCACACCCCATAGCAGTTGCTAATAGAACTTTTCTCACATCTTCCCTCCATTCTTTTTAATCATAAGAACCAGTTCTCACAATTCTAACTAAAATATAGTTTAATTCAGAGCATAATTGAAGGTATAATAACAACACAATCTAGGACAATACATACTTATATTTCTTTTGAATAGCAAAACTGCTTGTATTGGACAGGAGAAACTCCCGTCTCCTGCTTAAATATCCGCCCAAAATAGGATGGATCATCTATCCCAATCTCCAATGCCACTTCATTTACATTCATGCCCCGAAGCAACAACTCCTTGGCTTTTGCCAACCGCACAGATTTTAAGTAATTCATAATTGTCATCCCAGTACTATCTCTGAATATTCTTCCCAGGTAGTTTTTATTAAGATTAACTTCACCTGCTATTAGGTCCTATGACCATGATTTGGCATACTCCTTATCCAACATCTGCTTCACATTTTGAATCACTCCCAAACTGCCATATAACTCATCCGGAGAAGTAAGCTCTGTAAGAACTCTATCCACCGCTTCCCGAAGCGTATCCGCTGAATAAGGTTTTAAAATATAATCAATGGCTTGATTTCTCACGGCCTCCCGTAAATATTCATAACTGGAATATGCTGAGATCATAATAAATTTAGTACTTTCCTGATTTTCCCGGATTTTTTTCATTGCCTGTATCCCATTCATTAGGGGTAGATTGATGTCCATCAAAAGTAAATCCGGTTTTTCTCTCTTTGCTTTTCTTACAGCTTCCAGCCCGTCAGTAGCATATAATATCTTCTCAAATCTATCTGGATAGCTTAACTCTATTAGCTTTGACAAAGCCCGAAGCTCTAAAGGTTCATCTTCAACTATCAAAATCTTCATTGTATGTTCTGCTCCTTTATTGGTATTTTCAGCGTTATATTAGTATATCCGGAATGGCTGGTAATGAACAGATACTGCCTCTTTCCTCCGTACTGGAGATTCAGTCTTTTTTCTATGTTGGAAAGCCCGATGCCGCCCTTTTCCTTAACAGATTCCGGAGAAAATCCAACCCCATTATCAATCACCTGTATGACTATACAATCCTTCTCAGAGAATATTAAAATGCTGATGCAGAGTTCCTTTTGCTGTCCAAAGCCATGCTTAAAGCAGTTCTCCACAATAGGCTGTATACTCATTGGTGGGATCATTAGTTCTTCTCCTTCCAGACTATTCTTCAAATCAATCTGAAGGGCATCCCCAAACCTGTGCTTCTGAAGGAAAAGATACTGTAGTACTATTTCTGTCTCATCATCAAGCAATACCATATACTCATTGGTATAAAGTGAATATCTAAGAATCTTGCCCGTAGCCTCTACCATCTGCATAACGGTCTCCGGCGAATCCACCAGAGCAGCAGAGCCTATCAAATTAAGTGCATTGAACAAAAAGTGGGGATTCACCTGAGCACGCAGAGCGGACATCTGAGCCGTAATTAATTCCGAACGTTGTGTTTCATTAATCAATCTCTCCTCTTTCAGTTGAACTGCCAGCATACTGTCTCGCTCTGTCTGTATAACATAATCCTTAATCTGATTTTTCATCATATTCAAAGTTTTAGACAATCTGTCAAATTCCAAATAATCATTAATCATAAGATCAGGCATACTCCAATTGCGGGAGGCCAGCTCCCACAAATGCTTATTTACTGTCCCCAGTGCATTACGTACAAACCAAAATGCTTTTATAGTCCACAAACCAAATATCACTAAAAATGTAATTGACAGCACTACTGTAAAGCTAATCCACTGCAGTACTCTTTCTACATTTTTCTGATATGCACTTCTTGAATAATCCAAATCAATCTGCGCCATCTCCTTTACCTCATTCTGATGCATATTGATAGAAGTGTTGATATAAGAGGCCAGATTATATAATTCTCTCTGAGTCATAGAGGAATGATGTGACAATAGATTCATCTGATAATTGCAGAATCCCGTCAGCCTTCTGATATAATTCTGTGTATCCTGTGAATCAGTAACATATAGATTGTAATCAACCAATTTATCCTTTAAATGTTGGCATGCATACTGATATGTCTTTAAGTCTTCTTCTTGCCATGAATTACGATAAACTTGAAAACATTCCTCCAATTCATTTAATGCTTCATCTACCTTACGTACATTGCAGCATTTTGCATCATTATAGTACCCTTTTACAAACCAGGCAACTTTTTAAGGTCTTCTATTATCTGCCATATTTATTAACTGCATCTAAAATTCTCTTTTTTGATGGCCTGAAGAAACGTTTTAGGATGGACAAAAGAGACCAGAAATATTTGGTCTCTTTTTATCCATCCTATTATTCTATTATCTATCCTTCTATTTTTTTCTGCAGCTCCTCTATATTTTTAAATGAAAATCCTTTTTCATCTGAATCTGATAATTGTTTGATCTCCCCTTCACTATTAATTACCGCTTGTCCCTGATATTGCCCCACTCTCTGGTATACAATGTTACCTTCATATTTAAATCCACTATCGTTTAAAAAATAGACGTTTTTCTGCCCAACCTCTGATGGTAAATCTCCTTTTAAAATAGATTCCGAATAAATATCATGGTAAGTATTGGAATCATTTCGATCTTCCGCATATCCTTCTTTGATATAACCTTCTTTTATTTTATCAGCATATTCCTTACTAAAGGAATTGATTATATCTTCTTTTGATAGCATTCCAGTTTCTTTCATAATATATATTTTTTCTAATGATTCACCTTTTAAGCCATTCAAAACTTCTACTTCTTCCAATGTCCGACGTTCAAGTGGCTGTTTTGCATAATATAGCACCTTCTTCACCTGACTGCAAACAACAATGTCGGATTCCTTGGCTAATTGGTCCACTTGGTTTAGCAGATCATTTTCGTCATATACTAATTGGACTTTTTCACGTATATTATCAGAATCTATTTCTTCCAAATTATACTGATAAACCTTGTTTATCTCTGAATCGGTCTCAATGGGTTCCAGTGGATTTATTTCTATTTCTGATTCACTTTGTTCCACTGGCTTTATTTCTGTCCCTGCCTCACTTTGCTGTGTTGGTTTTGTTTCAGCTGCATCAGTGCTTTCCTTTTGGCTGCACCCTGTTAAGAAAATACACATACACAAAATAGCCATTAAAATTTTTAAATTGATTCTCATGTAACCGCCTCCTAAATTTATATAATCTCTATTTGTAAACTGGAATTCCATCTCCATTTTTCTTATAAAAGATATAAATAGTATAAGGTTCAGCCCCTTTTTCCTGCTCATACATTTCAGGTAAATAGTTTTTGTCAAAAACTATATCCTGTACTTTTATATGTTGTAAGTAAATATAAGCAATCCTATTATGATCAAGCAGTAAAGCATATTCGTAACAGTGATTATTAGCCATAATGGTAACGTAGGCTGGTTTTTCAAAATGTTCTTTATCATATTTTATTTCTTTTGTTGTTCCTTTGTAGGTTTCGCTTATCTTTGACAACCTTTCCAGTTCAATCTTATAAGACTGATCATCATAGGTACATTCAAAGTATATTTGAATAGTTGGAGAAAATAAGGTGTCCTCAAAAAAATAATAATACTCCTTTTCAGAAGAATCTGGTGCTTTTTCAGGGAAAATACTTAATCTGCTATTTCCATCAAAATTTGTAAATTCTCCATAATCTTCAGCATTAGATGTTTCTACTGTTAAGTCACCATACCAAACTGATCTCAAAAACGAAGGAATTCTTCTTATTATGAATGAACCAATTAACACTATTACTATTACTGCAAATCGTCCCCATTTTTTATTTTTCCAGCTCATTTCTTTACTTCCTTTCAAATTGCGTTATCTTAATTATATACAATAAGTTCTGTGCTGTTTTTACAAATTATAGTCCTTATTCTTAATTTTTCAGACTAGCAAATGCAAACTAATTATAGTAAAATAATTTTATAATTAAAACAGAATTGGAAATGAGGTGGAAACATGAATATCATCTAATCGCAAGGTTGAGAAAGCCTTGCTAAAAAAGAGAAAATAATTTAGGAGGGCTTAAATATGGGCTATTTTACTTTTAATAACAAACAAGTATATTATAACGAAATCGGTGAAGGAACGCCATTGCTTTTGCTTCATGGAAATACTGCTTCTTCCAATATGTTTTTAGAAATTGCTGAGAGATACAAAGCAACGTTCAAAGTGATTCTAATTGACTTCTTAGGTCATGGAAAATCAGACAGGCTAAAAGAATTTCCTGCTGATTTATGGTTTGATGAAGCAAACCAGGTTATCGCATATCTGAAAGAAAAAGACTTCAGGAATGTGAACATTATAGGAAGCAGCGGTGGTGCATTAGTTGCCATTAATGTTGCGTTGGAAGCTCCTGAACTTGTATCTAAGGTAATTGCAGACAGCTTTGAGGGCGAAACGCCACTAAAGGCGTTTATAGAAAATGCCGCAGAAGACAGAGAGCTTTCCAAGCATGATGATAACACAATACGATTTTATCAAGCTATGCAGGGAGATGATTGGGAATCAGTGGTTGATAATGACACAGCTGCAGTTATCCGCCATGCAAAAGAAATCGGAAAGTTTTTCCACAAAGATTTACAAGCTTTTAAACCTGACATTCTTATGACAGGCAGTAAACAAGATGAATTTGTGAGTAATATTGATCCTGATTATTTTGAAAAGACCTATGGCAGTATGCTTGCAAAAATTGGGCATGGAAAGATGCACCTGTTTGATACAGGGGGACATCCTGCTATGCTTACAACGCAAGAGGAGTTTTACAAAAAGAGCATGGAGTTTTTCGGACGGGAATAAAATGAATCATTGCTGCAAAATCCTCCTCTTATTTCAACAATGATCCCAGACTGGATAAAGCGGATACTTTTCATAGGGTATCCGCTTTACTTATTGTCTATCGCATATGCTTTTTTACTTGATTGTACCTACAATCTTTATGTTCCCACCATCTTTGAACAGACCGGAACAATTATACTGCCAAGTTCCTTTTTCCAAAGCTATCTCTTTTGTTACGTCAGTGGAACCGATTGTAATGCGCTGTTCTTTACCGTTGGGGTCAAATAAGAATAAATCTACAGTTCCGCCTTTGATATCAGAAGTAATATTTAAGGTTAATGTTTGACCATTTTCCGCTTGGAATGAGCCAGATTTGGCTATGTTCGTCTGGTTGGAATTATTGACTAAATTTATAACCACATTCCCATCGGTATTGATGTCGCTAATAACTTCATGGGAAATGTTATTGCCGGGAATTAAATCTACCGTATTATTTACGCCATCATAATTAACGGTATATCCCAGCTTTTCAAGCAGTTCATTTGCCGGCATATACAAACTGGCGTTTTGCTCAGAATCCATTGTAACCATAATTAAGGACTTGCTAAGGGGCAAAGAATCCCCGTTAATCGTAACTTTTGTATTGCTTAAAGTCGCGGATTTAATGCCTGTTGCAGCAAATGCCGTGGTAATCCCCAGCGTTCCAATGATAATCCCCGCTACTAAACTTTTTGCATCAAACTTTTTCATTATTATCCCCCTTCAGTTTTAGAATATGCTTAATATAGCCATTATAACATAGATGGCAGCATACTGAACATAATTTTTTATATATTTTATGCCCAAATTAAAAAATGAGAAAGGCGCTGCAGAATCATTATTTTGCAGTACCCTTCCCTTATACAAATTACTTTTATAACTTTCTATAACAGCTTCTACCTAATCACTCTTATCTCTCATCCAACGGCACATAATCCGCTTCTTCCATTACACTGTTATAAGCAGGACGAATAATCTTATCCATATTAATCAGCTCTTCGATTCTATGAGCACTCCAGCCCACAATTCTTGCAATAGCGAATATAGGTGTAAATAATTCCTTAGGAATATCCAGCATACTGTAAACAAAGCCGCTGTAGAAGTCCACGTTTGCACTTACGCCTTTATAAATTCTTCTCTCATCTGCAATGACCTGAGGTGCAAGGCGTTCTACCATGGAATAGAGGTTAAAGTCTTCCATACGGCCCTTTTCCTCTGACAGCTGCTGTACAAAACGTTTGAAAATCTCAGCACGGGGGTCTGATTTGGAATAAACAGCATGACCCATACCATAGATTAATCCCTTTTTATCAAATGCTTCTTTATGTAACAGCTTTCTTAAATAAGCCTCAACCTCTGCCTCATCTGTCCAGTCCTTTACTTCATTTCTAAGGTCATCCATCATCGATACTACCTTAATGTTGGCACCGCCGTGTTTTGGTCCCTTTAAGGAGGCAAGAGCTGCAGCCACTACAGAATATGTGTCAGTGCCTGAAGAAGTAACAACATGAGTTGTAAATGTGGAGTTATTACCGCCGCCATGTTCCATATGAAGAACCAGAGCAAGGTCCAGTACATGAGCTTCTACCTGGGAATACTTCTTATCAGGGCGGAGAAGACGGAGTAGATTCTCTGCTGTTGACAGATTCTCATCCGGTCTGTGAATGTACATACTGCCACCGCATTCGTAGTGATTGTAAGCATGGAATCCATATACTGCCAGCATTGGCATAACGCTGATCAGCATCAGACTCTGCCGCAGTACATTGGGTATGGAGATATCATCTGTATTCTCATCATAAGATGACAGGGTCAAAATACTTCTTGCAAGGCTTGTCATCATATCTTCACTTGGTGCCTTCATGACAACGTCACGTACAAAGTTGGTTGGTAGAGTCCTGCTGTAGCTGAGGGTCTGCTTAAACCGCAGCAGCTGCTCCTTATCAGGCAGATCACCGAACAGAAGAAGATAAGCAATTTCCTCGAAACCATATCTTCCTTCCTTCACCAGACCGCCTACCAGATCATAGATATTATAACCGCGGTAAAATAGCTGGCCTTCGCAGGGAACCTTCTCTCCATCAACCATTTTGCTGGACAGAATCTTGGACACCTTGGTAAGACCTGCTACAACACCTTTGCCGCTCTTATCTCTCAGTCCTCGCTTCACGTCATTCTTTTCATATAAATCCAGGTCAATTTTCTCATCATTTAAACAAATATTGGACCATTCGTCCAAATATGTCTTAAATTCATTCTGGTTTATCATGTTAACACCTCTTTCTAAAAATGATATCATCGGGTTTCTTTCTTCCCACATGACTCGCCAGCATCCCCTTTTACTGCGGCACATCTGGGATCATATTATTTCCCATCTCCTTCCAAATATTACAAAAGTCAGTTATTGTTCACTTTTGAACCTTTTCACTTTCAATAATAATATATAATTTTAACTTAAATTGCAAGTGGAATTTTTTATGTTTGTACAATTTCAACTAATTTATTATAACATGGCATTTTTCACACTACCATAAGTTTTTATCTGATTTCTCTCTGATTTTATTGACAAAATTCGCAGAGAAACGTATACTTTCTTTGATTTCCTTCCATAGAAATCTTTAATTAAAACGAATATGTTTTTGGAGGTATGATTTATGAATATAGATTTTTCGCTGCTTTTCTTTGTGGAAGCGGTGGGAACAATAGCATTTGCCTCTTCAGGAGCCATGGTTGCCATTAAAAAGCAGCTGGACCTTCTGGGAGTTATTGTCTTAGGTGTTACAACCGCTGTAGGAGGGGGAATGATGCGGGATATTATTATCGGCAATGTGCCGCCCAATCTCTTTAAAAATCCCATTTATGTATTACTTGCCTTTGTTACGGTTATGATTCTCTTTATAATCGTGAGAAGGAACCAGCAGATTCTGGCCAGCCGCTCCATTGAAATGTATGAAAGATTTATGAATATCTTTGATGCTGTAGGGCTGGGGGCTTTTACTGTAGTAGGAATTGACACAGCTGTGCTGGCAGGTTATGGAGAGTACCATTTTCTCATTATATTCCTGGGCGTTATTACAGGTGTTGGAGGAGGAATTCTTCGGGATATTATGGCAAAAGAAACACCCTACATTTTAAGAAAGCATGTTTATGCCAGCGCTTCTATTGTGGGAGCCATTCTCTATGCAGGCTTGCTGGATCATATTAATAATGATATTGCAATGGTGCTGGGAGCTTGTTCTGTTGTTCTCATTCGTGTACTGGCTACCCGCTACTGCTGGAATCTGCCTACTGCAACCAAGAAAGGAGACCATTTATGAAACAATTTATCCAAACTGCTATAGGTATCCTGTTTTCCTTCTGCCTTATGATCACTCTTCTCTTCACTTCCATTGAAGCAGTTGTCTACTGGACACCAGGGTATTTCGAAAAAGAGTATACCAAATACAATGTAACAGATGATGTTCAGATGACAATGGAGGACTTACTTCAGGTAACAGATGAAATGATGGCCTATCTCCGCGGAAATAGAGAGGACCTTCATGTAGACACCACCATGGGAGGTGTTCAGCGGGAATTTTTCAATGAACGGGAAATCGCTCATATGGAGGATGTGCAGGGGCTGTTTCTTGATGCGATCTCTCTGCGCAGAGGCTGTCTGTTAATCATGGCACTCTGTATTATTATTCTGCTTCTGCTGAAAGCTGATTTCAAAAGGAGATTCCCCTTATCTGTATTAATTGGAACCGGCATCTTCTTTGGCGCTGCTGTTGTACTGGCGATAATTATTTCCACAGACTTTAACAAATATTTTGTCATGTTCCACCATATGTTCTTCAATAATGATCTATGGATTCTGGATTCTGCAACTGATATGCTGATCAATATTGTGCCGGAGGGATTCTTCAGTGACACTGTATTTCGTATCTGCACCACCTTTTTTACAGGTGTTTTGGTGATATTGGGTATCTGTGCTGCTTTACTTTTTAAACATAAAAAAACTGATAAATAATGATATGGGATACTTGCCAACATGGTACAGTATCCTTTTTTTGTACTTCTGTATAGTCAATATGAAGTCTTAAGCTGTTGTCCAATACTGGAAGTCAATATATTCCGTTTCAGTCTCTATTAGATAATCAGAAAAATTCCATGCTTCAATCATACCATACCGAATAATAGTTTGTATGGGAGATTGGAAAGCAAGCTCAGCTAATGGATTGGCAATTTGCAGCCAGTCTGCACGAAAATCTGCTTCATATACAGTCTTATGCAATACCTGCCCAGTTTCATTGATTGCAAGATACTCAGGAATCCAAATAGAGCTTAGATAAGTTTTCCATTCTTTTTCATTAAAATTATTAAATGGAGGTTTATTCTTATCCCACTCCTGAGAATCATATAAATCATGAATAAACAAAAGCGGATACGCATTCCCTATTGACGAAAAGTATTTTTTCGAAACAGCACAAAAGTAACCGCCTTGTTCGCTGCTATCCTTACTGGAAATACGATCAGAACGTATAATCTCTAAGGAGGCGGATAAATTAATTTGTGTGGCATAATCGGCTAAAATATCCGGGTTATTAAATAGTTCAGTAAGGGTTTCCATATACATCCTCTTTTCAGATAATAATATTATTATATATGGTTTTAGCAAGAAAGGAAAGAGAAGCATATTTTTGTATCTCCGATAAAAATATACCTTGACAGGCGAGGTATATCATGTTATCTTTAATTTACAAGGAGGAGAGACACATGCTTAATATGTCAGACATGATCCGGGGCTACACTGACACCATTATACTGGCGCAGCTGTTAACTCATGACAGCTATGGATATGAACTGAACAAGAATATACACCAGGCTACCGATGGGTTGCTGGAGCTGAAGGAAGCCACCCTCTATACCACCTTCCGCCGCCTTGAAAACGGTGGTTATATAAAGTCATACTGGGGGGATGAAGCAACCGGTGCACGGCGCAGATACTATTCGATTACAGAGACAGGGCGCAAGCTATATGAAGAAAATTGCCTTGACTGGCAAACTGTTAAAAAAGTTATAGACCATTTATTATTAGGGGAGAGTAAAGATGAACGCTAAAATCGAAAGCTATATTAATTCTCTATTTTTAGAGATACCACGTACAAAAAAAGCCATGGAGCTTCGAGATGAGCTAATGAGCAATATGGACGAACGATATGAAGACTACCTTCGGGAAGGTAAAAATGAATCTCAAGCTTACAGCTTAACAGTTGCCAGCATGGGTGATATTGACGAGCTGATTGCAGAAGTGATGCCTGATGAGAACTTTAAGAAAGAAGCACAGCATTACCGTACACGTAACGCACGTAATATAGCAATCGCCGTTGCTATGTATATCTTAGGCGGTGCGGTTGTTGTAGGAAGTTCCATTTTTGATGTTGATAATATTATGATTATGTCTGTGGTATGTCTTCTGGTACTTGCAGCTATTGCAACCGCAATTATTATATATACCAACATGTCTACGCCGGTAGCTTATAAGGACTTTGATTCCTATGAGCTTAAGGAACGGGAATTTGACAGCACCCCACTGGGCCAGGTAGCCAAGCTGGTTTTATCCATCTACTGGAGCATTGTTACGATTATATATCTGGCAATCAGCTTTATAACCTTTTCCTGGCATATAACCTGGATTATCTGGCCTATTGCAGGAATATTATCCGGAATTATCCACACTATTTTCCAATTGAGGCAAGCTTATGACAAATAAAAAATTACTTTATATCAAATTAATAACACTTATTATTTTATTTCTACTGATTTGTTTTACAAGTTTACAGTTTATCATGAGAGGTGGGCATAACATGGATTTTTCCTATCATTCAGGCAAATTAATTTTATCAGAGAACTTTAACAATGTAGAAGCTTTGAAGGCTGATCTCACCTCCTTTTCTGTAGAAGTTGTTGAACATGATTCAGAAGAAGTACTTGTTGAATTCTACCGCACTGGCTTTGGCAAAAGCACAGAACCTGTCATGAATATATTAGATAACAGATTAACCATAGAGGAACCTATCACGCTTTTGAACATTAACTTCTCCTCTGGTAAAATTTTAGTCTATGTTCCTGCAGGCTCACAGCTGCCTTATGATCTATCTACAGCCAGCGGAAGTGTTAAACTGAATGCGTCCAGTTCTACAGCTGTTTTACGTACTATAAGCGGTTCTATCAAGGTTTACCAAGGTGGTGATCAGTTAAAGGCCAAAACTACCAGCGGTTCAATCAAAGCCTATGAGCCATTTCACAGGATTGAGTCCGGTACTACCAGCGGAAGTATAAAACTCACTGCTTCTCCTGATACAACTTCAATACAAAGTAAATCAGTCAGCGGCAGTATCAAGGTGGAGCTTCATGATGTAGAAGATTATAGTATCAACTACAGTTCAGTAAGCGGTTCCTTCAGGAACGAATATGGAAATAGCTCCATAACCAGTAACAATAGCTCCGCCGCACTGCAAATCAATGCTAAAACTACCAGCGGTTCCATTAAACTATGTGATTGGATCCAATAGAAATTATAATTAAGTCAAAAAACAGGGCTCAGCTCCTTGGAGTAATCAATCTCACAGGGTGCTAAGCCCTGTTTTTATGGTAACCTATAGCGAATAAACCTTTACTTGTAACCAAAAATAACATATACTGTAAGTTGGATATTTATTGAAACTATGCCAAATTAATGGAGAGATTTACAATATGATGCAATTGATAAAAAGAGTATGGGCATTTTTTCTCTGCCTGATGCTTTTGACTGTACCCAATGTTCTGTATGCTGAGGCAGCTCCTGACTGGCCTGCTAATGTTTCAGTTCAGGCAGAAGCCGGAATTGTCATAGATGCGGATACGGGAACTGTACTCTGGGGTCAGAATATTCACAGTCAATATTATCCCGCCAGCATTACTAAAATTATGACTGCACTTTTGGTCATTGAAACATGTGACCTTGATGATGTGGTCACATTTTCCCATAATGCTGTGTTTAACGTAGAAACAGACAGCAGTAATGCAGAAATTAATGAAGGAGACAAGCTTTCTGTGAAAGACTGTCTCTATGCTCTGCTTTTAAAGTCTGCCAACGAAGCCGGCAACGCCCTGGCAGAACATGTGGCAGGCAGCAACGAGGCATTTGCAGAACTGATGAATGCTAAGGCTAAGGAACTGGGCTGTCTTAACACCCATTTTTCCAATCCCAGCGGTCTAAACGATCCTGAGCATTATACATCAGCGTATGACATGGCATTGATTTCAAAAGCAGCATTTTCCAATCCTGTTTTTGAGGAAATTGATTCCACAGCCTATTACAAGCTTCCGCCGAATTCAACACATCCTGAGGGGCTGACTATATACCCCGGGCATAGGATGATGAAGAAAAGCACACCTTATTATTATCCTGGAGTTATTGGCGGAAAAACTGGTTATACCAGGATTGCAGGCAACACTCTGGTAACTTGTGCAGAGAAAAATGATATGAAGCTGATTACAGTCATTTTAAAGGGTAAAACCCCTCAATACTGGACTGATACCAAACGTATGCTGGATTTTGGCTTTGAGAATTTCGTTTCTCTAAAAGCTGCTGATTATGAAACTTCTTACAGCTCCGTCACTGATGATTTAAACTTTGACGGTCTGGCACTTAATAAACCGGAAGCGCTTGTTCTCAATCCTGACAGCCGGATTATTATTCCTAAAAATGCGAAATTTACCGATGCTGACCCTGAACTGAGCTACGACATTTCCGCAGGTGATCCTGAACATGCTGTTGCCAAGATCAATTACCGCTATAATGACAGAGTTATTGGCTGTACATTTTTGGAAATTAACGAAGAACTGCTTCAGCCAAAGCCTGCTGTTAAGACAGAACTTCCTGTGCCTGCTGCCGGATTATCCGGGGAAACTCTTGCCGGGGAAACACTCTCTGGGGAAATACTCTCCGGAGAAACAGAAGGAGGAAGCGGAGAAGCGGATACTTTCTCAGCCCCAGGGTCGGAGGATGCCGAAACTGAAGCTGAAACTGAGGATTACAGAGAAAAAGCATTAAGACCATTTAAAATTCCTATGACTGCATGGCTGATTCTCATTGGAGTTGCTGCCATTGTGATTATTGGAGGACTTATAGTCTTTCTTATATACAAAAAGGAAAAGGAGCAGGAGGAGTATCTGATCCGCCGGGAAGAGCGTTTGCGCCGTCTGAAAGAATCCGGTGTGTCAGCAGATGAATTCCAGGCTCTTGTTGAGCGCAAGAAAAGCTCCTATATCGCCAAAAAGAAAAAAGGCGCCAATAAAAAAGGCGGCCGGAAATTCTGATAACATTCTGATAACAGGAAGGTGAATCATAGAGTAATGAAGAGTAGAAAAAAACTGCATAAAAGTGAACGAATACAAAATATACTCATTACTTCTCTATTTTTGATAGGAGCCACTGCTGCATCCACCCTGCTTTTAAATCTTGGCGGAGATTCCGGCAATGTGGGGATTGTTTACATGCTGGCAATTGTTTTCATATCACGTTATGCCACAGGATATATTCCTGGAATTATAGCCTCCCTCATAGGAGTCATTTGTATTAATTACGTTTTTACTTATCCTTATATGCATTTGGATTTTACGCTGGAAGGGTATCCGGTGACATTTGCGGCTATGCTGCTGATCTCCGGCATTACCAGCACCACAACTACCCATTTAAAAGAACAAAACAGAATTATTAATGAGCGGGAAAAGCTTCTGATGGAAGCTGAAAAAGAGACGATGAGAGCCAACTTGCTGCGGGCTGTATCCCATGATCTGCGCACTCCCTTAACAGGAATTATAGGTGCCAGCAGTGCTTTGTTGGAAAATGAGAATACAATCTCTGAAACAGAGAAAAGCCAGCTCATAAGTAATATACGAGAAGATGCCAACTGGCTCCTTAATATGGTGGAAAACCTGTTGAGTGTAACGAGAATACGAGATACAGGAGCACAGGTGACCAAAGTCCCGGAACCTCTGGAGGAAGTGGCTGCTGAAGCTGTACAGCGTTTCCATAAACGGATTCCTGATGCAGTTGTCCATGTAACAGTACCTGATGAATTCATTATGGTACCTATGGATGCCACATTGGTGGAACAGGTCATTATCAATCTTCTTGAAAATGCAGTTTATCATTCAAATTCCACAGCCCCTATTCAGCTTACCATTACAGTTGACAGCGGCTTTGCCTGGTTTCATGTTATTGACCAGGGAGATGGAATTCCGCAGGAACGTCTGGACTCCTTATTTGATGGATACACCACTTCGCCTAACAGCAGCGGTGATTCACACAAGGGTATGGGAATCGGCCTTTCAATCTGTAAGACCATTATCTCAGCCCACGGCGGCATTATTGCTGCCTCCAACGAAGTAAAAGGAGCCAAATTCACATTCACATTGCCATTAGGGGAGGATATATATGAGCAAAGTAACCATAGTTATCATTGAAGACGAAAAGAATATCTGTAATTTTATTGAAAGCGCACTGGAGAGCCATGATTATAAGGTTATGACAGCCCATAACGGGCGTGACGGACTCTCACTTATCAATTCCAGCTGTCCGGACTTAATCCTTTTAGACCTTGGACTGCCTGATCTGGATGGAATTGAGATTATTAAAAATGTGCGCTGCTGGTCCAGAATTCCCATCATCGTTATATCAGCCAGAACCCAGGAGCACGAAAAGGTTGCTGCCCTTGACTTTGGTGCTGATGATTATATTACAAAACCATTTGGAATCAGTGAAATGATGGCAAGAATTCGTACAGCCCTCCGCCATGGCAAGCTTACAGTAAGTGCAAGCGACGGCTCTCTGGTACAGCCTGTTTACCGATGCAGAAATCTTGAGATCGATTTTGACAAACGCCTTGTTACTCTGGGCACGAAAGAGATCCATCTAACACAGATCGAGTATAAGCTGGTATCTCTTCTTGCAGAGAATTCCGGCCGTGTACTGACCTATGATTATATTATCAATCAGATCTGGGGACCCTATGCAGACAGCAACAACCAGATTCTCCGTGTGAATATGGCACATATCCGCAGGAAGATCGAGACTAATCCTGCTGAACCTGAGTATATCTATACGGAAATCGGAGTCGGATATCGTATGCGTGAAAGCGAAATTTAAAATTGGGGTTCGACCCTTTGTATCAAAGGGTCGAACCCCAATTTTAAATTTTGGAATTATTCGATCTTTTATGTTTTTTCCGAATTTTCATTTTTTCAACTCTTTTTAACTTAGCATCTTCTTTTTTCTCATAAATCTTCTGAGCTTCTTCATCAGATATCAGCTTCAAGGTCTTAACTGCGTAGATTCGCCCGTCATCACTGCGCTTCATACGAATCTTTCCTTTTATATATCCATGAACAGGACAATATCCAAGAGCAAAATAAAACTTCTGATTTACGGAAAACCAGCGGACCTTTTTCCGAAGCATTCGGTTGCAGTGATAGCAGATTAAGTCAGCCACTGTTTTATCCGCGATTGCCTCCTCCTTTGATTCAAAGGTTCTGGAGATGTATTTGGAATAGGTGGGAAATACTAAGTAGACCTCTTCTTCTTTTGTTTCAGGAAGCTGGTAATAGTCTGTAGACCAGTATTTCCTCACTGCATTAAAATCCATATGAGCCATAATCCTGCCTGTGTAGTGTGCATCAGCCAGAGCCTGGTGGAATGGCATATCCTCCCGAAGATCAAGCTGCTCCACTGCAACATCAAGAGATGGTTTTGTTTTTCCGTCTCCGTAGAGAAGGCAGTATAGCTTCTGTATGTCATAATACAAAAGCGTTTTTTCAAAGGGAATGGGAATCGAGTAATAAGCCATATTTCTCTGAAGCTCTGTTAAATCCATAGAGCCCCAAGTGCAATACACAGGGTCTCTGCCGCACCATTCCAGAAACTCCTCAATTACCACTTCAAAGTCTTTCCCTTCATTAACAAGCTTCTCTGCGTCAATGTGGGTGACCTGTGCAATAATCTCATGAATCTCAGGATATACCTTAGGCTTAATCAGACGGTGGAAGCTGCCTGTTTCCTCCATAAGATTATTAAGACGGACTGCTCCAATCTCAATGATCTCAAAAGGAAAATGATCCACAGCCGCTTCCTTCCCTTCAGGGCTCTGATTCCATTCCAAATCAAGTACAATGTAATTTTCCATATATAATCCTTTATTTAAACAGTTTATCAAGTTTCGCGCGAATTCTCTGTCTCCGCTTATCTGTTTCTTCCTTATCTACCATAAGACCTCCGGAATCATCAGTGAGAACATCTCCTTCTGCAGCATCTGCAGGCAGTCCGGCAATATCTATGTGCACCATAGTACCATCTTCCTTCTGGCACACTGCAGCGGTACCTTCTATTCTATCTATAATATAGCGCATATCCTCACCTCCTAAGGCTTGCAGCTCTGGCAGGGAGTATAGCCTGATTGTATCAGTTCCTCTCTGGAACCGGAATACTCCTCTTTGTTTGTCTCCTTCATAGTCTTAACGGACTGACAGTCAGGTTTGTGGAATTTCTTCGTATTGGTATTGAGAATATAAACCTGTAATGCCGCTTCCTGGCTTTCGTCTGCTTTTATTGTGTCTCCGTATTCCTTTACAGCTCCTTTGGAATCCATAAATGTAAGGCTGGTTCCATCAGTAACTGCCACTATGGTTCCAAGCTGATCGGTACGGTATACCTTCACTCCTCTTGCATTCAGCAGCTCCATCACTTCCTTATGGGGATGTCCGTAATCATTATTCCTTCCGCAGGAAATCACTGCATACTGAGGATTTACCTGATCCATAAATTGTTCCGAAGAAGAGGTGCTGCTTCCGTGGTGGGAAACCTTCAGCACATCACCACTGATCGTAAGCCCATTGGCGCAAATATCAGCTTCTGCTTCCTTTTCTGCATCACCGCATAGAATAAAGCTTCTGTCTCCATAGCTTAAGCGGATTCCTACAGACCAGTTATTTAAATTATTCTCATAATCCCTGTTAGGGGCAATAATGGTAAATGCAGCATTTCCTATTGTATATTGATCTCCTGGTTTGGGAAGTGTAAGTTTTAAATCCTTTTCAATAATCGTGTCCAAAAGATTTTCATAGGTCTTTGTAGTATGCTCTTTGTTGGGCATGATTATAGTATCTGCGGGAAATGCCTTAATGACAGCTTCCAAACCTCCGATGTGATCAGAATGTGGATGAGTTCCTATTACATAATCAAGCTTTGTAACTCCCTGACTCTTTAAGTAGTTAATAACTGTTTCGCCCTGATCCCGCTCTCCTGCATCCACAAGCATATAATATCCGGCTGATTCAATTAAAGTAGAATCTCCCTGACCTGCATTAATAAAATGAACCTTTAAGTCCGTACCTTTTGTTACAGTTCCATAACTGCCTTCATTAGCAGTATTGGTATTTGCTGCTTCCCCACAGCCAGTTAAACAAACAGCCAGAAGGGAAATCATAATTACGCTTCTTAGTGCATAAAACCATTTTCTTGTCTTTTCCATCATGTCATCTTATCTACTCCTCCGTGTTATTATATGATAGAATTGCAAATCCTACAAGTATTGTCATAGAAATGTTCAGCAAAGGCTTGACAGTAACTTGGAAACGCTTCAATTGTGTTCACAATATCTACATAAAGATTAAATAAATATAAAATTAGCACTCACCTCTTGACAGTGCTAATAGTTAATGATATAACATAATTGTAACGAAAAAGAGTACCACTTACATAAGAGTGGTCATTAAAAAATCCCATATGTGCAGCCGTTAAGGTGTCAACACATATAAGGAATTCAAGTATAGGAGGAATGACTTATGATGATGCCTAGTATTTTTGGTGAAAACTTATTTGATGACTTTATGGAAGAAGCTTTCAGAAAACCTTTCTTCGGAAGAAGAGAAAAGAACTGGATGAAGACCGATATTAAAGAGACTGATTCCGGTTATGAACTGGATATGGATCTTCCAGGATTTAAGAAAGAAGAAATTGATGTAAGCCTCAGGGATGGATACGTAACCATATCTGCCCAGAGAGCAATGGAAAAGAATGAGAAAGATGAAAAAACCGGCAATTACGTACGCCAGGAGCGTTATACCGGTTCATGTCAGAGAAGCTTCTATGTTGGTGATAACATTAAGCAGGAAGACATGAAAGCAAGATTTGAAGATGGTATCCTGCACCTGCAATTTCCTAAGACAGATCAGAAGCAGGTTGAAGATAGCCACCGTATCCTGATTGAATAAATCATTTAGGGCTGCTGCAGCATATCAACACTGCAGCAGCCCTTCTATATTCGGATAACTGCCATTTCCTTATTCCGGCAACTGCTATTTCCTTACAGAAAGGAGGAGAAATTTTATGTGGAAACAAATTAAACGTTCCTATCTTATAACGTCCCTGTGTGCAATTATATGCGGACTTTTGCTTTTAATACTTCCTGATTTTACCCTGACAACTGCCAGCATCTTTATTGGTTCAGTTCTTCTGATCTATGGAGTTTTCAAGCTGGTTGAAGCCATTCGCTTTAACAGTTATTTCGGTCTTTTTGGGCTTCATCTCATTACCAGCATGGTTCCTGCTGTGTTAGGTGTAATTCTCATTTTACAGCCCAGAATAACAGCCTCCATTCTTCCATTTATCATGGGTATCATTCTTATGATCTATGGAATTGCAGGGATTGAAAAATCCATTTCCCTTAAACAATGGGGATATAATGACTGGTGGCTCAACTTAATCGTTGCAATTCTTACCATTATCTTCGGTTTAGTTGCTGTTATCAATCCCTTTGAAACAGCCACAGCACTGATTATGGCAATAGGTGCCATGCTGATGGTAGTTGGCATATCCAACTTAATCCAGTATTTTGCCGGTAAACATAAATGGAAACAATTGAGCAAACAATTCGATGAAATGGATCAGGATATCAGAGCCTCCCACTGGTTTTGGTTTTAATCACACTGGGTCATAATACGAATAATCTCCTTATCTGTATCGCACATTCCCTGTGCGCCAAGACGGTAGATGTTCTCAATGGTTTTTTCCACGCCCTTGCCAACAATGCCATCGTCACAATAAAACTGCTGGCCATTCTGATACATATGGTACCCCAGAATCCCCGCATCAACGGAAGAAGCGATCTTGCCTGCGCAGGATGGCTTCGCTCCGTCACAGATAATTCCTGATACTATGGCAATTCCATTGACCAAGGTATGGCTGATTTCTTTTAAATGTCCCCCGCAAAGATAAGCAATTCCACATCCTGCTGCACAGCCTGCGCTGACAACACCACAGAATGCAGACAGAGGTCCTATGCCGTATTTAATATGGATAGCAATGAGATTAGATATTACCAAAGCCCTGTATAGCTTTTCTCTGGAAACATTTAATTCCTTTCCATATACAATGACCGGGACAGATACTGTAATGCCCTGGTTGCCGCTGCCTGAATTGATCACAACAGGAAGCTCACAGCCACTCATACGGGCATCAGAGCCTGCCGCCGCCATAGCCTTAGCCCTTGTCTTTACATCATTTTCATTCATTCCCAGGATCACCTTTCCGATATTGGCTCCCCAGTTTTCAGTAATTCCCTCTTCTGCAATTGCATAATTATAGCTGATTTGACGATCCAGAAGCTCCCTTACGTCCTCGGGTCTTACTATATCTGCAAATTCCACTATGGCTTCTATAGATAGTTGGCTTCTGTCTGGTTTATTCTGTGCTTCAACCCCTGCTATATACTCTGCTTTATGACCTGCCTTTACCTCTTCCCGCTTCAAAACTTCCCCATTTTTCTCTATGAGCACAATATTGGTATGACTTTTTGCAATTCTCACCCTGGCATAATCACTGCCCTTGGACACTGTTAGAATCATATCCAGTTTTTCACCATCATCAAGAGATTTAACCACAAACTCTGCTTTGCCCAGATAGTTTTTAATCTCCGTCTTCTGTTCCTCTGAAACCTTTGCAATCACTTCCAGAAGCTGTGACTCATCTCCTGCTATAATTCCTGCTGCCGCTGCTGCCGGTATCCCCTTTAATCCGCCTGTATTAGGGACAATTACACTTTTTACATTCTTAATGATATTGCCGCTTGCCTCTACGACTACCTTTTCCGGCACTTCCCCAAGTACAGCTCTGGCTGCAGCCCCGCAATAGGCAATTGCTATAGGTTCTGTACAGCCAAAAGCAACTGTTAACTCTTCTTTTAATATTTCCAGAAAGTTATTGTATTTACAGTCTGATACCTCCATCTTTACCTTCTCCCTTTTTATTTTACTATAGCATGAGGGTTGATATTTGTATAATTGAAATATATAATAAATCATATCAATAAAACTGATAAGGAGAACATCATGGAGATTAAGAATGTAAAAACCTTTATTAAGGTTGCAGAACTGGAAAATTTTACAAGAGCTGCTCAGGATTTGGGATATGCGCAGTCTACTGTCACCATGCAGATTCAGCAGCTTGAACAGGAGCTTCAGACTCAGCTGTTTGAGCGAAATGGTAAGCTGATCTCCCTGTCCTCTGCTGGCAAGGAATTCCTTCAGTATGCTTATCAGATTGTAAAATACGAGTCTATGGCTTTGGAACATTTCCTGTTTGAGGAGGAACCCAAAGGGAAATTAAGCATTGGTGTTATGGAAACAGTCTGTGCCTCCAGCTATTCACAGCTGTTCTATGACTTTTTAAGCCGTCATCCAAAGGTTTCTTTAAAGCTTCTTGTGTCCACTACATTTGAAGCCTTAGAGCTTTTAGAAAAAGGAAAACTGGATCTCATATTCCTGCTGGACAATAAGGTTCATCATCAGGACTGGAAAACTGCAAGGGAATTTCCTGCTGAAATCTCATTTTTTTGTGCTTCTGACCACCCTCTGGCACAATTGGGAGAAGTTTCTCTTGACCGCCTTTTGGAAGAAACCTTTATTATGACAGAGCGGGAATGCAATTACCGTCATGTGTTTGAAAACGATCTGGCAGCTATGGGTAAGAGTCTCCGCTGCTCTATGGAGATTGGACATACAGAGTTTATTATTGATGCGGTGCTAAATCAGCTGGGGATTGGACTGCTTCCATCGTTTACGTTAAAGAAAGAGCTGGAGAAGGGTAGAATTTCTCTTATTCAGGTGAAAGACTATCATTTAACCATGTGGGTTCAGGTGATTTATAATCAGAATCGTTTTTTATCTCCTGCATTAAAAGTTTTTATAAAGGAGTTAGTCAAGACACTGGACGTATAAACTGACAAAATAGATGAAATAATTACATCATGGATATTTTCTTATGGAAATGAAAATTTTATCCATAAAATCCTGCCTTTTTCATGACTTTACATAGATTTTACATTGGCTTTACCTTCCTCTTACTTATGCACACAAATACTTCCTTTTTTAGCGGTTTTTCAACAAATAAGAACTTTACTATTAAAAAAAAGGATGCTATGCTTAAAAGGTGCGACATGTAAAGAATATGTATATAACATGTAAACTAAAATCAGGAATAGGATAAGGTAAAGACATGGATCTATCATTCTCATTTTTCTGGCAGCAGCTGACTACCAGCCCTGCTCTAATGATCACAGTGTTTCTCACATTGTGCGTAATCTTTGTAAACGGTTGGACTGATGCTCCTAATGCAATTGCAACCTGTGTATCCACCCGTTCTATGGATGTGGACTTAGCAATTATTATGGCAGCTATTTTTAACTTTCTTGGAGTTCTGGTAATGACCATGATTAACTCCACAGTTGCCATGACTATCAGCAACATGGTTAACTTTCACGGCAGCTCTGATGCACTGGTTGCACTATGCGCCGCATTATTCGCCATTGTGGTATGGGCGGTAATGGCATGGTACTTTGGTATTCCCACCAGTGAAAGCCACGCATTGATTGCCGGACTTTCCGGAGCAGCCATTGCTCTTCAGGGAGGATTAAGCGGTATTAATGGTTCCGAATGGATTAAAGTTATCTACGGCCTTGGTTTATCTACACTCTTAGGCTTTTTCAGCGGTTATGGAACCTGTAAAGCTGTATCCTGGTTATTCCGCAATCAGGATCGCCGTAAAACTGATGGATTCTTCAAGTATGCTCAGATTGGCAGCGCTGCTGCTATGGCATTTATGCACGGTGCTCAGGACGGGCAGAAGTTTATGGGTGTACTGATTCTTGGCATTTTCCTTGTAAATGGAACTGAGATGGGTGGTGGAGTTGCCCTACCAGTCTGGATGATGCTGTTATGTTCTGTTGTTATGGGTGTGGGAACCTCCATCGGCGGTAAGAAGATCATCAAATCCGTTGGTATGGACATGGTACGTCTGGAGAAATATCAGGGCTTTTCCGCAGATTTAGCGGCTGCCTTCTGTTTGCTGCTCTCTTCTCTATTCGGTATTCCGGTCAGCACTACTCATACAAAAACTACTGCTATTATGGGTGTAGGCGCAGTAAAGCGTCTCTCTGCTATTAACTTTAAAGTGGTTAAGGATATGGTTCTAACCTGGTTCTTAACATTCCCCGGCTGTGGTCTCATTGGTTTTCTAATGGCCAAGCTGTTTATGATAATATTCTAAGAACCTTAACAGGATTAAACAAAAGGAGATACCGATATGTCTAGGAAAAGTGATAATTACTATTTTGATAATTTTATCCAGTGTGTAGAGTGCAGCTGTAAGGCAGCTGAGATGCTGGAGGAAAACTTTATTAATTTTGATCCTGCCAAGCTGCAGGATGATTTAGACAAGCTTCATTTAATTGAGCATGACGCTGATGAGAAAAAGCATGAGATGATGGGTGTGCTCTTAAAAGCATTTATCACTCCCATTGAGCGTGAGGATATCAGCCTCTTAAGCCAGAGTATTGATACTGTAACAGACCGTATTGAGGATGTCCTCATCCGTGTATATATCAACAATGTACAGTTTATCCGCCCTGAAGCAATTGAATTTACAAAAGTAATTATTCGCTGCTGTCAGGCTCTTAAAGAAGTCATGGAGGAATTTGCAGACTTTAAAAAGTCTAAAACCCTTCACAAGCTGATTATTGAGATTAACGCTCTGGAAGAGGAAGGCGACCGCCTCTACATCAAATCCATGAGAAAGCTTCATACAGAGGTTACAGATCCTCTTGAGGTTATTGCATGGAGAGAGATCTACGATTATCTTGAGAAATGCTGCGATGCATGTGAACATGTTGCAGATGCTGTAGAAAGCGTTATTATGAAGAATTCCTAATAAAGTAAAACCCTCAGACAATGGATATTTTCCTGCTGAGGGTTTTCTTGCGTTTATTGCTAATCGCCAATTTCTCCCAATAAGGACTGATTTCCTTGCACTTCTTTCATTCCTGTGGTATACATTATAAGGCTAAAGGCTCATTCTTAGCAAATACTAACATATAAGGACGGACCCCATGGATTCACTTCACTATACCCCAAAAGAAATTGTTCAGAAATATAACGAAAAATCTATTTTAAAAACTACTTATAATCGGAAACAGCTTCTTCTTACAGCTGTTTTTGCAGGAATCTTTATTGCTGCAGGTGCCCAGGCAAGCAGTCTGGCAAGCCATGCAGTCACCAATGCAGGTCTTGCAAAGCTTGTGGCAGGTGCTATATTCCCGGTAGGTCTCATGATGATTATCTTCCTTGGAGGCGAGCTATTTACAAGCGGCTGCATGATGTCTATGGCATTTATGGGAAAGAAGATCTCATTTTCTTCCTTCCTCACCACTCTAGGCATTATCTACATAGGCAATTTTCTGGGTGCGCTGCTGATCAGTCTCTTGATTTCAGCTTCCGGCCAGCTTGATTTCTCTCACGGGGCCCTTGGTGCTTATACGATTAAGGCAGCTTTGGGCAAGGTTAATCTTTCCTTTGGAAATGCATTCTTTTCCGGTATTCTCTGCAATATTTTAGTCTGCTCCGCTGTGTTAATGGCTGTTGCTGCAAAGGATATTACCGGGAAAATACTGGCCATCTTCTTCCCTATTATGGCATTTGTAGTATCTGGATTTGAACACTGCATTGCCAATATGTACTATATTCCATCGGGAATATTCGCTTCCATGAACAGTGATTATGTTCAGGCTGCATCTGAATCCTATGGGATTACGGAGGAGATGATTACGGCTTTGAATTGGAAGAATTTTGTATTTGCTAATCTGGTTCCGGTGACTTTGGGGAATATTGTTGGCGGTTCTGTATTAATTGGCGGGATTTGTTATTATCTTTATTTGAAATCTGGTGATTAGGTAGTGTAGCTAATTGAGATTTCTTCATTGTCATTAATTGCACTAAAAAGAGTCATCTAAGGTTAGTTGACTCTTTTTAATATTTAATCTTCAGTCTCTATGATATTAGTAACAGCCGCTTCTTGTTCTGCTTGAAGTTCTTCTAATAAATGATTTTTAATATCTGATATATGTTGTCTGAAACGATTAGGATTGCTATTTTCCCATGCCAAAACACGCTTTACTTTTCTTTGTAATTCTGATAATAATCTTTTATTCTTAATTACATACAATTTCTTGGTATAAACGCCCAGATATTCTCTTTCTATATATTTATCTGTAATCGGAACTACATCAGATATAAAGAATATTGAGGTCACAACATCAATTTTTCCAATATGATAGTAACACGATCTTATATCTCTTTCATTATAGTTCATATATTTTTCGATTCTTTTTTTAGCATCAGGAGTTC
Organism: Hungatella sp. UBA5385; assembly: GCA_002409995.1. Taxonomy (GTDB): domain Bacteria; phylum Bacillota; class Clostridia; order Lachnospirales; family Lachnospiraceae; genus UBA5385. Next base: position 44,956 of record DHOR01000025.1, read on the forward strand.
GATGGTTAAAATTACCAACAGGTATTGCCCAACATATATCATCATTTTCTGATAACTTCATTAAACAAACAACCGGTCTTTCTTTAGAGTCAGCCCACTTGCCACCTAAAATTCTTACTAAATTATAAAAATCACTTTTCCCAAAATATACCGCATTTTCTTGCATGCATTCTCCTATGTAAAAAGCCCTATTAAAATTAATAGGGCTTTACAATGTTTGTTGTCCTACATTGTGAAAGGTATTTGTCTCGTACAATGTTTCTTTGCTGCACATTGCGAAGCATATTTGTAAATATACAATGTTTGTTGTCCTACATTGTGAAAGGTGGAATCAATTAAGATTCCTTAACTAAAGTATATATGAAATTAGAGAAAAATGCAAGTCGGAAAGTTTGGTTTTATCTTGACAGTCGGAAAGTTTGGTTTTATCTTGAATCGTCTAGTATTATATCAATATATGCAATTTGTCTATAAAAATTACTAATTCATCTCTAAAGTAATTATAGCATGTTGCTATATCTATTTATTACCCTGTTTCTTGAATCAAAATTATTTGTTATTTTTAGTTTTTTTAAATGAAGTAAACGTCAATCCCTTTCTACAAATCTCTATTGACAAACTAATCCAATTAGTTATAATACTAATATAATTAGTTAAAGAAGGAGCGCGTATGAAAATCACAACCTATAAAAATCTACATCAGCTAACCATATTAGGCAGAATTTTCCCCATTAACTGCTATGTTTATGAGGAGCCGGACAGTCTCACAGTCATTGATATCGGCACCTCACTCTTTTGCAAACATCTGATACATCTGAGTAAAAAACTGAACAAGCCCATTAAAAATATTCTTTTCACTCATCCACATAGTGATCATATTTCCGGATTGGATGATTTGAAAAAGCGAATTCCCAGTGTAATGGTCCATCTTTCAGAACGCGATTATCTTCTGATGAAAGGAAATCCCTCTGCTGCCGCCATAGACGGTCTTCAGATTAAGGGTCAGTTTGCTAAAATAGACACAGAGCCTGATATTCTTATAACAGACGGTATGATAATCGGATCTCTACATGCAATTGCCACTCCCGGACATCCCCCCGGTTCTATGTCCTTTTATAATGAGAATAATGGAATTATCATAGTAGGTGATGCCATGCAGACTGCCTGCGGACTGGCTGTTGCCGGAGATAAAAGATTTTTCTTTCCATTTCCCGCACTTGCAACCTGGAATAAGGAACTAGCTGTAGACAGCGCAATAAAACTGTCTAAGCTGAAAATTAATGCTCTTGCTGCAGGTCATGGTGATCTCCTGATCAATCCCAAGGAATCAATCCTTATGGTTATTGACAGAGCCGGCAGAAAGCTGAGGCTGACAACATGAGAAGAAATGCTATTACAAAGGAACAGATTCTGAATACAGCCATATCCCTTGCTGATAGAAATGGGTTGAAGAATCTGGCACTTAAAGACATTGCCTTGGAGCTTGGAATTAAAACGCCCTCTCTCTACAATCATATTAAGGGTCTGGAAGATGTTTATAATCAAATGGCTCTGTATGGTCTTAAAATGCTGAAAGAAGCTATTATAAATTCTGTGGCAGGAATTGCAGGCCGAGATGCCTTATATGCGGCTGCCCGGGCTTACAGGGGCTTTGCTTCCACTTACCCCAGTCTTTATGAGAGCACTCAGTGGGTAAAAGCCTGGAATGAGGACGAAACGAAAAGGGAAGCTGATGATATTGTGGAGATTCTATCAAAGATACTACTGCCCTTCCATCTGTCTCACCACGAGTCCATTCATGTAATCAGAACATTAAGAAGCTATCTCCACGGATTCTCTTCTCTGGAAATCAACAGCTCCTTTGGTTTGGACACAGATATCTCTACAAGCTTTGAAACTGGCCTGCAGCTTATTATTGAGGGGATTCCTCTACCATAGGCGGAGGCAGGGACTGGAAGAATGGGTCTATGGATATTATGAGGTTTTAAATGATGGTCTAAAAATGGGACTTCCCATGACAGTCTGGTCCTCTTACAAACCCTATGTAGATTCCCGGTTATAAAAATATTTTTTATAAAGCAAATAAAACCTTTAAAACCCTTGTGTTTTCAGGGAATTACAAGCATAGATCTTACGCTCCAAAAGGTAGAAATTCTATGCTTGTCATTTGACAAAAGTAACAACCTCGAAGTATAATAGGGTTGTTTTGTTGAAATGAAAGGAGAAATTGCTATTGATTAGATTTGAAAATATAACTAAAAAGTATAAAGATACAACCATACTTTCCAATCTGTCCTTTTCCATTAATAAGGGTGAGCTGGTAGCTATTATCGGTGCCAGCGGCTGTGGAAAAACAACATCTTTAAAAATGATCAACAGGCTGATCGTTCCCACATCAGGGAAAATCTTCATTGATGATGAGGATATCAGCAAGAAGGACATGATCCAACTGCGAAGGAATATGGGATATGTGATTCAGCAGACAGGACTGTTCCCTCATATGACCATTCGTCAAAATATTGAGCTGATCCCTAAAATTGAAAAGTATGAACACGAAAAGCTGGTGCAGCAGACTAAGGATTTACTGGTTATGGTTGGACTTGATCCAGAGGAATACATGGACCGTTATCCAGTGGAGCTTAGCGGTGGACAGCAGCAAAGAGTTGGCGTTGCCCGTGCATTTGCAACCGATCCGGAGATTATCCTTATGGATGAACCATTTTCCGCTCTGGACCCTATCACCCGTTCCAACTTACAAGATGAGCTGATTCATTTACAGTCAACCTTGCGAAAAACCATCGTCTTTGTTACTCACGACATGGATGAGGCGATTAAGCTGGCTGACAGAATCTGCATTATGGACAAAGGAAACATCGTACAATATGACACACCTGAAAACATACTAAAATCACCAGCCAACGATTTTGTCACTGAATTTGTAGGCAAAAACCGTGTATGGACTTCACCTGAATACATTAAGGCTGAGGATATTATGTTGGATCACCCGGTGACCTGCTCAGCCAGCATTTCACTTTTCAGATGTGTAGAAAAAATGAGAACTTCAAAGGTTGACAGCTTAATGGTTATCAGTAAACATACCAGACAGCTGAAAGGCATTATTTCCGCAAAACAAATTACTGCAAAGCAAGATAAATCTCTGTTAGTGTCTGAAGTCATGACAAGTGACTATATACATGTATCTCCCGAAGATACCATTCTGGATGTTCTTAAAATCGTTAATGACAATAACGTCTCTTATATTCCCGTAGTAGGCGATAATCGTGAACTCCTTGGGCTGATCACCAAAAGCAGTCTGGTAACAACCTTAAGTCAGCAGTATATCGAGGAGGAGGAATAGAATGATAGGTTTTATTGTGGCGTTTTTTAATTATTGTGTTCTAAACAGGGAACAGATATTTTCTCTGATTCTGGAACATATTCGTTTGACAACCATTGCTGTGGGATTGGCAATTTTAATTGGTGTTCCACTTGGCATTTTCATAAGCTACATCAAGAAACTGGATAAACCCATATTGGGCATTGCAAGTGTGATTCAGGCTATTCCAAGTATGGCACTTCTGGGATTTGCCATTCCGCTTCTGGGAATCGGCAGTCTGCCTGCCATTGTGGTAGTTATCCTTTACTCTCTGCTGCCTATTATTAAGAACACCTACACAGGTCTTGACAACATTAATCCACAGACTGTGGAAGCGGCTAAGGGAATCGGACTGACCAAGCTTCAGATTTTGTTCCGCATTAAGATCCCGCTTGCACTACCTGTTATTATGGCAGGTGTGAGAATTTCTGCGGTTACTGCAGTTGGTCTTATGACTATGGCTGCATTTATCGGAGCCGGAGGTCTTGGATACCTGGTATTCTCCGGAATCCGTACAGTCAATAACATGCAGATTCTTGCGGGCGCTATTCCTGCCTGTATTCTGGCTCTTAGTGTTGACTTTCTATTCTCACTGATTGAGAAGCTGGTAACACCTGTCAGCTTACAGAGCAATAAGGATAAATCCATTGAGCAGATTAAAAACACCAAAAAGCAGCAGAAATATACCCTCGGCGCTACAGCATTAGTAATTGCTGCGCTGTTTATCTACGCCTCCATTCCCCAGGGCAATACCAATGACCGGGTGATTCGTGTTGGAGGAAAGGATTTTACAGAACAGCTTGTTCTTGCAAATATGGTCTCTGAGTTAATTGAGGAAAATACAGATATCAGTGTAGAAAGACATATTAATTTAGGCGGTACTCAGGTTTGTTTCAGTGCTCTGAAAGCTGATGAAATCGACCTTTACATTGATTACAGCGGAACTGCCTATACCGATCTTTTAAAACATTCACCAAATCCGAATATGGATGAGGTGTACAATACTGCAAAATCAGAGCTAAAGGACTTATATAATATTGATGTTTTAAAACAGATGAATTTCAATAATACTTACACTCTTGCAGTTCCTCAGGACATTGCTCAGCAGTATAATCTGGAATCCATCAGCGACCTGGCTAAACAGGCATCTGCCTTAAAGCTTGGTGCTACTTTAGAATTTCTCAACCGTGAAGATGCATTTATCGGTCTTCAGAAGTTGTACCGCATAAATCTAAAGGAAACCATAGGTTTGGATGGATCTGCCAGATATCTGGCAGTTGATAATGGTGAGGTTCAGGTAGTTGATGCATTTGCCACTGATGGTCTATTGAAGAAATTCGATCTCCATGTGCTGGAAGATGATAAGCAATTCTTCCCGCCTTACTATGCAATGCCTTTAATCCGTGAGGAAGCTGCCGAAGAATTCCCGGAGGTTGAACCTCTGCTGGAAGAACTGGGTCAGATTTTAACTGATGAAGTTGTTATTGATTTAAACTACCAGGTAGATGAACTGCAGAGAGAACCTTCTGCGGTAGCACATGATTTCTTACTGGAGCATGGTCTGATTGAATAATGTTGGTTCAATAACAAAATGATTCCGCTTGATTTGATTAAAATGTCTGGCTATAATATGAATTGTAAGACTTTTACCTGAGGGGTTCGACCCTTTTTGAAAAGGGTCGAACCCCAATGTGGTCAATTTAGTGT
>DHOR01000039.1:0-22277 GCA_002409995.1 Hungatella sp. UBA5385
ATTCATGGAGGCATTTTACAATATATTACTCTATTGTGTTTACTGACAATTTTCGCAGTTTCTACCATTTATTGGATATTATTATCAGCTGCCTCCCCACTCTTTTGACGCTCGTAGGCAAGCATTAAATCTACTGCTCTGCCATAGCTTTTCACACCATCTGCCTGGCTGTTGATCTTTAAATAAGTATCATTTAACTGGTTGGAAACCTCAGCTGCCTTACCATCATATTTCCCCCAGTATTCATTATTATACCGCAAATCATCCCATGCCCGCTGATCTAACAGATCACAAATCTCTCCATAAGCCTCTAAATCTGTTTTAGCCAGAGCGTTAGTGGCATAAACCCAGCCGCTTAAATAACCGCTGTAACGGAATGCATCATTCTCAGAACCTATGCAGGCAAGATATCCAATGAAATTAGCTTCATCCTCCCTCATAAAACCTCTCAGATGAGACAGCTCATGACAGACAGTATGGGGAATATTGTATCCCGGCATCAGCCTGTTATAGTTGGCTTCTATGGTAAATGGTGAATACTGACCACAGAGCTGCTGCACAGAAAAGAAATAGGACCACAAAAGAGGTTTGGGTCTTGGATAATATCCTGAAAGCTGGGGATATCGATCACCCAGATTATTCATTGCAGCAACACCTTCCAGACCGGCTTCAGTAGTGGTGATATCCGCTTTTATTCCCTGTTCACACATCTGGTTAACCACCTCTGTTAAGCTTATGCACAACGCCATCAGCTCCTCCTTAGAGGATTTCCTGATCTGAAGATTTGTATAACTGGAAAATGGTTTTCTGTAATAATTAATACCGCAGTTAACAGTAAACAGGAAGAAAACCCCTGTAACTAGAAACAGGGCTCTGATCAGAAGCCTTCTTCCCTCTCTGAAATGACGAATTATATACCACAACGAAATACAGATAAGCAGATAAGCACAGATTTCCACAACAGAAAACGAAACTATTCCTGACAGCCTTCCACCGGCTCCCACCAAAAAAGGATATATACTGACTGCGTACCACTCCCCAAAGCCTGATACAGTTCTTGATAAAATCTGCAGTACCAATGAGCTTGTGAATAAGATGGCAGAAGCCAGCAAAAATCCCCTGTTCCAATTATTTACCTTTGTTAAGTGATGACTCTCATTTCCCTTCTCTTTTACGCCCTCCATGTTCCTGTCCCCCCTGTTATTTCTTGTAAATTCTTCTAAAATAAGGTTACAATATTTTTATGGACATTCCATGGAGCATTTGTGAATATTTTCTTACCATTTAAGAAAACCCCTTGCACAATTAAAAAAACTCATATACACTCTCTTAAGGATATGTTAAAGAAAAAGAAACAGGGGACTATGATGAATAACGAAGAAAACAGAGAAAACAAGCAAGAAACCATTAACTGGAGAGAAGAGTTTATCAGCTGGATTAAAATCATTGTAACTGCAGCCATTATTGCATTTCTGCTGAATAACTTTATTATAGCAAACAGCAAAGTCCCAAGCGGTTCTATGGAAACTACCATTATGACAGGAGACCGGGTGATTGGCTCCCGTTTATCTTATTATTTTGATGAGCCGGAACGTGGAGATATTATCATTTTTCATTTTCCTGATGATCCCACAGGGAAGATATACTATGTAAAACGTATTATCGGACTTCCAGGAGATATTGTGGATATTCGTGGGGGTAAAGTCTATCTTAACAACTCTGAAACACCTCTGGAAGAGCCCTATATCCGGGAGCCAATGACTCCTGAGGAACCGGCCCATTACGAAGTACCAGAAGGCTGTTACTTTATGATGGGAGATAACAGAAACTATTCTGCTGATTCCAGACGCTGGAAATCGAAGTTTGTAGAAAAAGATAAGATTATAGCTAAGGTTCTGTTCCGCTATTATCCCAGCATTGAAAAAATTGAGTGAAAAATAAATAATAGTGTAAATATTGGAGTGCTGAAGCTACCATGGCTTCAGCACTCCATTTTCATAAATTTATAATACTTTACTTATGGATTTACCACATTCACCGGTTCCCCTTTTATATAAGCTTCCAGATTGGCAACTGCAACATCCATTAACCTCTGTCTGCTTTCCTTTGGAGCCCATGCAATATGTGGAGTAATAATGCAGTTGTCACAATCAAGCAATAGATTATCAGAACGAATTGGCTCTTCTGATACTACGTCAAGACCTGCTGCATATACCTTGCCGCTTTTTAATGCTGCTGCCAGGGCAGATTCATCAATCAACGGTCCACGGCTGGTATTAAGCAGGATAACGCCATCCTTCATCTTCTGTATATTCTCCTCATTAATAATCCCTTTTGTCTCGGGGAATAAGGGGCAATGAAGAGAGATCACATCTGATTCGGCCAATAGCTGATCCAGCTCTACATACTTTACAGATGAGACTTTTTCTTTTTCCTTAGCAGCTGTATTGGTGATGACTTTCATTCCAAATGCTTCAGCAAGTTTTCCTACTGTCTGTCCAATTCTGCCAAACCCTATAATTCCCATGGTTTTATCAGCCAGCTCAATCAGTGGATAATTCCAGAAGCACCAGTCAGCATTGGCTGACCATTCCCCATTTTTCACAGCATCGGAATGAGCGCCAACATGCTGACAGATCTCCAGAAGCAAAGCCATAGTCATCTGAGCCACTGCATTGGTTCCATAAGAAGGAATATTGCATACTACGATTCCACGCTTTTTGGCAGCCTCGATGTCAACAACATTGTAGCCTGTAGCAAGAACACCAATATAACCGAGATTAGGGCAGGCACTGATTATTTCTTCCCCTACAGGTGTTTTATTGAGAATCACTGCATCTGCATCACCGATGCGTTCAGCAGTCAGGTCAGCAGGTGTCCTGTCATAGACAGTTAACTCTCCTAGCTGTTCAAATCCATCCCAGCTTAAATCACCAGGGTTTTCGGTGTAGCCATCTAATATTACTATTTTCATGATTAATACCTCCGCTTCTCAGTCCTCAAGCAATGCCCAAGCACGGTTTATTACCCGTTTGGTACCTGCTAGTATAACATCTCCATCTTCGTCTTTCCATGGTTTCACTTCGAAGGACATTGTATAGGGCTTTTCTGCACAAAAGAACCCTTCTTCTTTTAATACACGGAAGAAATCCAGAAGCTCCGGTGTGTCATTGGAACTTTCAGGAAAACCAAATCTGGGATGCTGATCTCCATAAGCTTCACAGCCCTGTTTCACCACTGCATTGCCAATGTGAAAATGAGTGATATAAGGGCGAAGGGTACGAATTACAAACTGGGAAGTCTCATAGGTGGTTGGAAAATGAGATAAATCAACTAAAAGGCCAAAATTATTGCATAAAGTTCTCATATCTGCTGCGAATCTGGCAGCTAAAGGCGCAGGACCAATAAGCGCCGCCTTATCCATATCAAAATCAAAAACCTCCAGATTAACTGCCAGCCTTTTGGAAGCTGCATAATCACACACAGTTTTTGTGGTTTTTATCAGCTGATGATAAGCCAGCTCCTTAGTTTCCTCCTGCCACTTGCCTGCAAGAAATGCAATTGCTCCTGCACCAAGATATTCGGCTTCATCCACAGCCTCAAGCAAAGTGGCTTCTGCCAGCTTGCGGCCTTTCTCATCTGTATCATTGGGATTTAGTCCTGTGCTCAAAAGCCTTGGCTGAGCTCCATAGCAAACCTTCATATGAGCCTGTTCCAGCATGGATTTTACTTTATCTCTTTTGGCTCCGTCTTTAAAAGGACCGATTTCAATGGCATCAAAGTAATCGTCACAGGCTATGGTTTTCACGGAATCCACTACATCATAATCTGTTGGTGGATGGCTCATCCACTGAATGGTTCCGATTTGAAAATATTTGTGAATTGATTCTTTCATGGCAAACGCCTCCTCTCTATGCGAAATCAATGGCTATCATTTCCCAGATTTCCACCTGATGAAGCTTTATCATGACTCTATCGCCTTCCTGCCTGTATTCTAACTCCTGTTCCTCAATGACTGAACGAACAGTTTTTACGTTCCTGGTTTCAGGAAGCTTTACTGTGATCTCAATATTATGTACGGGAACAGTATCCATAAGAGGTCTCTGACCTGTCTCATTGACAAAATGAAGCAGAAGGTGCTGATCTGTTTCATACATAGTGGCCTGTAATGATCTGGGGGCTTTAACCTCCAGTTCTCTCCTTACAATAAGATCATCAATCAAGTTTCCAACCAGCTGATAATGATCTGACAGCTTAAATTCCCAGATAAGATGATTAAGGGCAAAAGGAAGATAAACAACCTGGCCTTTACCCAGATTATGTTTCAGTACAAGGGGAATTTTAGTATTGGTTACAGGAATCGATGCTCTCTCAGGCGGTGCTCCTACCACCTCTAAAGGCGCGAAAGGAGGAACCAGAGTTGCAAGCACCTGGCTGTCTTTATCCGGGAAGCAATAAGTCACTGCTCCTCTATAAGGTATTTTATCTGTTTCCATGAACTTTTTCAATGATTTTCCTGCTTCTGTAAACTGCAGATAGCTGGCAGCCAGGTATTCCCCAATTCGAATCTCAGGTAAAATTCCCAAAAGCTTATGATTAGCAGCTGTTTCATCATAAGAGGTATTCTCAATAAGTACTTTTCCGCCCTTATCTGCATAGGAATTAACAGCCTCTGCTATACCGTCTGTTTTGAGCAGTCCATCCGGTACAATTACCAGCCTGTATTTATTCATACGATCCCTGTTAATACGGTAATCCTGCATGAGATCAAAAGAGACATGATTTTTAACCAGTACTTCCGCCCAGCCTCTGGAAGCCTCTGATCCATCCCAGCACAGCAGTACCTCTGCTCTGCTTTTTGCCCCCTCCATATCAGGCTCTGCCTTTAAGATCATATGATCCACCTGACCTGCTGCTTTTAATATCCTCTTATCAGTAATAGTATCAGGATATCCTGTTACAGAATGCCATAAAACTCCGCCTGAAGCAGGCACCTGACACATCCAGGGCAGATATTCAGCTATTGGAAGCCCAACATGGCGCCAGTCCATACCAGGGCAGGAGTGGATAATTCCAAAGGGCCTTAACTCCTCGTCATCTCTCTGTCCAGCTTTCATGGCTACGATTGGATGGATGGTCTCCGGAATATTTCCCACACCTCTGGAAAGTACATCCTGAGACTCAGTACAGATTAGATCAGCTGTTTCATATCTCTCATAGATGCTGTCTCTGTCAATACGTCCAAAGGATTTTGACTGTCCTCCATATGGTATATAATAGAGTATCAGCGGAACCTCCTGCCTGGTTTCTTTGATTGTTTTGTACATTACTCCTATATTATCTTTTGTACATTTAGAAAGCCAACTGTCTTCAAACTCAAGCTCATTATCAGGCATTGGCTTCCCATAGGTTTCTTCGTACTTTTCCTGACAGCGCTCACAGAAACAGGCAGAAGCCATAGGAGCATTTAAGAAAATTCCATCAATATCATAATTATTCAAAACCTCCTGCAAAGCAGGAACTGCCACTTCTTCATTGCGGTATCCGCTGTTTGCACAGGTATTTAAATACAGGGACCATTCTCCCATTCTCTTTTCGCCGCGATAATAGGGGGATTTATCCTTATGTCTGGCAAACCACCAGGGCTTCTCCAAATAGGTAGTATCATCTGTAATACTGAAGTCAAACCTTGCCACAAATTTAATATTTCTTTTGTGAAATGCTTCAATTAAATCTGTTAAAAGATCTCTGTCCTTTGGAAGGAACTCATTGATATGGTGGTATTTCACCTTACTGGGATACCATGCGTAGATTCCGCCTACATTCATTACCACAACATTGCAGGCAAGCTCCTCTGTTTCTCTGGCTATCTTCTCCGCATCCATACCACCTGTATCACGAACTTGAAGATTGTACTGCATCACCCGCATGGGTCCCTGCCACCACTGTCTGTTCTCCATTTTATCCTCCTATATACAGTTCTCTGTTTAACGACAGAGAAGTACTGTAACATCGTTTACATTAGTTCCTGTTGCTCCTGTAATAATCAAACTGTCTATCTGCTTTAATGCTGTATAAGAATCGTTCTCTTTCAGAACCTTGTCACAATTAATTCCCTGTTTCCTCAGTTCCTTCATGGTCATGCCGTCTGCAACTGCGCCTGCTGCATCTGTGGGACCATCAGTTCCATCGGAACCTATAGAGAATAGAACAGTATTCTTAAGACCTTCTATTCCTCTGGCAGCGCTTAAGACCAGCTCCTGATTTCTTCCGCCTTTTCCGCTTCCTGTAAGATTTACTACTGTCTCTCCTCCTGCTATAACTGCACAGGGACGTACAAAACTGCTAATTTTATCAGAGTCTATGCAGCGGGCAATCGCTGCCATAAAGCTTCCTGCCTCTCTCGCTTCACAATCCAGCTCCGTTGTTAGGATATAGGGCTTATATCCCAAAGCTCCGGCACTTTTTGCAGCAGAACTGCATAGTTCTCTCACACTTCCTGTAATCACTGACTTTACATGGCTGATATGCTTTGGTGTTTCTGTTTTTAATGCCCTCTCAATTCTCTCATGGAAGCTTAAATTGTATTTCTCCTTAATCCGTATTACATCATCATAGCTGGAAGTATCGGCGCAGGCCGGACCTGAGGCAATCATCTCAAGATTATCATCAATAATATCGGATAGAACCACCTGATATATCTTAGCCTTCTCACCGATTTTCGCCAGTTTCCCGCCCTTTACAGCAGACAGGCGCTTCCTGACTACATTGATCTCCTGAATAGCAGCACCACACTGAAGCAGCTTTTGTGTAACCTCTTGAATGTCATTGAGGCTCAAGCCCTGCTCCGGCTTCTCCAGAAGAGAAGAACCACCGCCTGATATCAGAAGTATTACGGTATCTCCTTCTTTTGCACGATTCATGAGCTCCATGATTTTCTCTGCCCCATAGACAGAGTTTTCATCAGGAACCGGATGACCGGCCTCTATAATCTGAAATCCTGGCAGATCTCCTCTGGAATGATGGTATTTGGTAACCACCACTCCTTTTTTCATCTTACCTTTCAGAATCCTCCCTGCCGCTGAAGCCATCTGCCACCCAGCTTTTCCAAATGCAGCCACATAGAGATTTCCCTCCAGGCGAATCCCTGACAGAGCCTGCTCAACAGCTCTGTCAGGAAGTACAGCCTCAATGGAGTCGGATACAATTTTTATCACATCTTCTCTCATTGCATTTGATTCTGTAATATCATTTGATTCCATCATGAATATTCTTCCCTTCATCAACGATAGAAATGCCGGAAATCTTTTCATAAAACCGAATCAGTCCACTATGATCTGCCTGACCCATTCCATAGCTGCGAAGCACTTCAAGCATCTCCATAACCTGTACAGTGAGAGGAAGGGGTGCCCCTACCTCATGGCCTGTTTCAATGGCATTAGCAAGGTCCTTCACATGCAGATCAATTTTAAAGCCAGGCTTCTCATTGCCTGCAATCATCATTGGAACCTTGGCATCCATAACAGTTGATCCTGCCAGTCCCTCTCTGATTGCCTCATAGACCATCTGAGGATCAACACCAGAAGCCTTGGCAAGAGTAAATGCCTCTGCACAGGCAGCTATATTTAATGCCACTACTACCTGGTTGGCAAGCTTGGTTGTGTTGCCTGCACCTATTTCTCCGCAGTAAACTACAGTACTTCCCATATGAGAAAGGACCTCCTTCACCTGATCAAAAATCTCCTTCCTGCCTCCAGCCATAATAGAAAGTGTACCATCAACAGCTTTTGGCTCTCCGCCTGATACAGGTGCATCAATCATAGGAATCTCATGTTCTTCACAGATGCTGCTTATCTCCTGAGATGCCAGAGGTGCAATGGAACTCATATCAATAAGAATGGTTCCCGGTTCAGCTCCTTCCAGCACTCCGCTCTCATCTAATACAACAGTCTTTACATGGGGAGAGTTGGGAAGCATGGTTATGACAACAGAACTGCCCTTTGCCGCCTCCGCAGGACTTTCTGCTGCTATGGCTCCGCATGACTCCAGTTCTTTTACAGCTTCCTGATTTAAATCATATACAGTCAGGGAATAGCCTGCTTTTATAAGATTCTTGCTCATAGGCATTCCCATAATTCCCAGCCCTATAAATCCTACGTTTTTCTGATCGCTCACTCCGTCTTCCTCCATTTCTTAACTTAAACTCTGATTTATCTTCATTACGCTCTGATTAAAAATGATTTATAAACTGCTCCTTGATTCATGGAACACTCAAAACCTTCCTCATAAGGAATAGGCTTTAACCCCTCTTTTGTCATTTCTTCTACTTGTACCGGTACAATATTTGTAAATTTTATATGAAGCTTATCCAAATCAAGTGGCTCAAAAAAGCTCATTCCATTAAATCCAGTCATGTTAATAATCTGAAGCATATAAGTGGAATGGCCGCACTTTGCAAAGAACATCTCTGCCATCTCAGGAGCATTAGTCACAAATTCCCTTGGAAGCTCCTTTAATGATTTCATCAGATTCAGCAGCAGCTTCTTAAACTCACTATATCCATACTGGTAATACAATGCTCCGATACTCCAAGGTAAATACAGATTACCATTCTCACTGATCACAGCCATGCAATCTTCCGTATTCTCATGGCCAAAGCATCGTTCAGGTGGTCCAAATCTGGCTTTCTCCACCTTAGGCAGCACGCCCCTTGCACCCATTAAAAGTTCAGCGATGCTGTAAGGCATATCCAGGAATACCCAGTCCTTCTTTTCAAAGTCTGGAAACAGCTCTTTTGGTTCCGTCCTAATATAAGTTCCCCTTACATCCGTAATCTTGTCCTTCAGTTTTAGTGAGAATAGTTCTTCCAGCTGTTCCTCCTCCTGCTCAAGAGACAGCCCGCTGGCAATGACTGCTGCACCAGTGCGTTTCAACGTTTCATATATAGGCTGGGAAACCTGGGGAATATCAGGAAGAATGATGAAATCATAGTCATCAAATTCATCTGATTTACTCTCAAGAGCCTCTGAATCCACAATGGTGAATAAAAGGTGCTCTTCCTTCAGCATACGAAAGATTCCTCTATACTCCGGACTTACCTCTTTTCTTCCGCTGTCTTTTACAAGCATAATTTTTGTTTCGGAATCAAAGCTTCCATAGTACTCCTCATATTTTTTATGGAACTGAAAAATCTCTCTTGTACTTTCAATATTCTCATAATCCGGATAGTCCTCAAAATTGCCGATAATGCACCAGTCCAGACCGGAGCCATTGGCAATATTACCATATAGACGAATCTGGTTCAGATAAGGGGATACACCCATGAAACGGTAGGGGAGGTCTACTGCATTAATGGCACAATTGGATGATATCTTATGATCATAACTTCCTTCTACCACTCCCACATTGTCAGAACTGTTGTAAATCCAGAATGGCAGGGGACGGTCCAGGGCAGAATTGGATTCATTCCTGATAATATCAATTCCGTGAGCAGCATAGGTGCTGACTGCAATATCAGAAGAAAAGCTTTTTGTCAGATCATGAATTTTATCCAGCATCTCATCGACTGTCCGCTTTTTAAACTCTATGTACTTAAGAAATACAGGATCGTCTAAGTCCTCCACTACAGGCAGCTCTTCCCCATACATCTCTCTAAACTTCCTTCTGCAGTTATCACACTGACAGATGCCTACATAGTTGCCGCTGTAATCAAAATTAATGTAGCCAAACATATTGAAAAAGATGCCATCAACAGGATACTTGCTGAGTACCTCTCTCAGTATCTCCAGGGAAAGTTCTGTCTGATATTCCCCATTGACGCAGGTTGCCACTGTATCATGGTACCGGACAGGAGAACCATCTGCCTTACGGAAATACCAGTCAGGATGTGCCTCATAAAGCTTTTCATGAGTTTTACTAAAATCAAATCTGGCAATTACCCGAATATTATTATCATGGCATTTTGTCAGCAGCTCTCCGAAAAAATCTCCTTTCATATAGGGACTAGGCACCTGACAGTCCAATTGGGAAGGATGAAATGCCGTGATTCCACCACAGCCGATCTGCAGTACATTGGCATCCATGCTTTTCAGCCACTGAATATGTTTATCAATATCCATTCCTGCATCTGTATCCCGGATATTGTTCTGAATCATTCTTAAATTATTATTAAGCCACCAGGCCATACCTTCATCTCCTTGCTTTTAATCTATTTTATCAAGTGACACCGTACAAAATGTCCGGCAGATACTTCACGCAGCTCCTGAGGCTCCTGACAAGCTTCCGAAGCATACTGACATCTGGATGCAAATCTGCATCCAGGCTTAGGATTCACAGGATTCCCTACCTCTCCCTGAAGCAGCTGGCGTTCTCTGCCTCTTCTGCTTAAATCAGTAGTTGGAATTGCCGATAAGAGAGCTTTTGTATAGGGGTGGTACTGATGAGTAAACAGTTCATTACGTGCCGCATACTCCACCACCTGTCCCAGATACATAACAGCAATATAATTGCTGATATGCCGTACAACACAAAGGTCATGGGTAATAAACATATAGGCCAGTCCCTCTTTATCCTGCAAATCCATCAAAAGGTTAATAATCTGAGCCTGAATGGAAACATCCAGAGCAGATACAGGCTCATCACAAACAATAAATCTTGGATCCAATGCCAGAGCTCTGGCAAGACCAACCCGTTGGCGGCGCCCGCCATCCAGCTCATGAGGGTAAATATTATAGTAACGATCAGGAAGACCACACATGTCCATCAGCTCCTGAACCTTTTGCCTGATAGCCTCTTTTCCCTTTACATTTCGGACTACTTTCATAGGCTCTGCAATAATATCTCCAACGGATAATCTTGGATTTAAAGAAGTAAAAGGGTCCTGAAATATCATCTGCATGCTGGTATGAATCTGCTTCATCTGTTTTTTGTTGTAATTTAATATATTCTCACCTTTATAAAGGATTTGACCCTCTGTTGCATCAATAAGACGCATCATGGTTCTTCCGAGAGTGGACTTTCCACAGCCTGACTCTCCTACCACTCCAAGAGTCTCTCCTTCATTGATCTTAATATTCACATCATCAACTGCATGAAGAAGCCCTTTGGGAGTATTGAAATACTTTTTTAAATTAACGGTTTCTATCAGGGGAGTCTGCATATTCATTCTCCTCCTTTCTGTTGGAAAAGAAAGCACTTGATGCTGTGAGTTCCTTCTGCAAACATTGGCGGCGCTTCTGTCCTGCATATATCCGTGCAGTAACTGCAGCGGCTTGCAAACTTACAGCCCTTGGGAAGGTTTGTAGGGTCTGTCATAAATCCGGGAATGGGAATCAGTCTGTCCACATCGGTAGTTAAATCAGGGATGCTGTTAAATAAACCTTCTGTATAGGGATGGTTTTTCTCTCTGGTAAATACCTCCTCTACACTGCCCTGCTCAATGACCTCACCTGCATATACCACAACTACATTTTCACAAAACTCTGCCACTACACCCAGATCATGGGTGATCAGTATCATAGCTGTATTGTATTTCTTCTGAAGCTCTCTCATAAGATGAAGAATCTGAGCCTGAATTGTTACATCAAGGGCAGTTGTAGGTTCATCAGCCAACAACAGCTCCGGCTCTGCCACCAGAGCCATGGCAATGCCAATTCTCTGCTTCATTCCACCGGAAAACTTATGAGGATACTCATTCCTCCTTGATTTTTGGATTCCTACAAGCTCCAGTATCTCATCAACTCTCTGGTTCTTCTCCGCCTGATTCATCTGAGGAAAGTGAAGCTCCAACACTTCATAAATCTGATCTCCTACAGTCATAATAGGGTCTAAGCTGGTCATGGGGTCCTGAAAGATCATGGCTATCCTGGCTCCCCTGATTCCCCTCATAGTATGATTATCAGCTGCAATAATATCTGTACCATCATAAGTGATGCTGCCTTTGGTAATCTCTCCCACTTTGGCAGGAAGCAGCTTTAATATGCTTAAAGCCATGGTTGATTTGCCTGCTCCTGTCTCTCCTACAACTCCCAGAGATTCTCCCTTGTCCAGAGTCAGGGTAAGTCCATTTAAGGCATTTACCACCGCTTCATCGGTATTGTATTGTACATGGAGATTTTCTATTTCAAGTAAATGTTCCCCCATAATTGCCTCCTCTTCTAATTCTTCATTCTTGGGTCCAGTGCATCTCGTAATCCATCGCCTACAAAGTTCAGACACATGACAGAGATAGCAATGAACATACCTGGAATCAGTCCCAGATAAGGATAATAACGGATATTGGTACGGTTCTCTGAAAGAATGGTTCCCCACTCAGGAGTGGGCGATGCCACACCGATTCCCAAAAATCCAAGAGATGCAATGGCAAGAATGGTTCCTCCAAGCCCCAGAGTTGCAGAAACAATGACAGGTCCAAGCCCATTGGGCACTACATGCTTGAATATAATACGGGCAGAGCTTGTGCCGCAGCATTTGGCTGCTTCCACATACTCCTGATTCCTCAGAGTCATAATGGATGCCCGCACTGTTCTGGCATAACCGGGAAAAGCTGCTATGGAAAGTGCAAGAAGCATCTTAAAGGTTCCCTGTCCAAGAGCAGCCACTACCGCCATAGAAAGAAGCATTCTGGGAACTGCCATAAATACATCGCAGATTCTCATAATTATATTATCAACTCTTCCACCGAAATATCCTGCAATCCCGCCAAGAGTAACACCCAGAATCAGCGCAAAAGCAACTACTACCAGCCCTGCCAGAAGAGAGATTCTGCCTCCATATATAATTCTTGCAAATAAATCCCTGCCAAACTGATCAGTTCCGAAGATATGGCCTGATCCAGGCGAAATAAAGCGATTTGCCATACTCTGTTTGTATACATCTTCGTAATTAATATACAAAGGAGCTGTTATGCATAAAATAATCAGTAATGTAATCACTGCCAGGCCAAACATAGCCAGCTTGTTCTTGCTGAAACGAAACGTAATCATTCCCAGCTGACTTTTATTTGAGAACTTTTTCTTATTATTTTTCATCTTTAGTCACCATCCTTTCCCATTAGCCATCTAACTTCACTCTTGGGTCTATAAATGCATAGGTTAAATCCACCAGCAGATTTACTACACCTACAAATACAGAGATTACCACTATAATTCCCATAACAACCGGAACATCTCTGATCTTTACCGCATTAATCATCAGGCTGGCAACACCGGGAATTGCAAAAACACTCTCTGTAACAATTGCTCCTCCTATAAGGGTTGCAAAATGTCCTCCAATGCTGGTAACAACCGGCAGCATACCATTGCGCAGTACATGCTTCATAATAATTCTGCTTTCGGAAGCACCTTTGGATCTTGCAGTACGGACATAATCCAGCTTATTGACTTCCAGCATGCTGGTTCTGGTAAGCCGTACCTGACCTGCCAGAGAACCGCTTGCCAAAGTAATGGAAGGCAGAATAAAGTGTTTTAAAGTGTCTGCGCCTGTTGCAGGCAGCCAGCCCAAGGTTATACAAAAATATATCTGTGCCATAAGACCAAACCAAAAGGCAGGCATGGAAGAAAACAGCATTGCCAAAACAAGAGTACAATAATCAATGGCTCCGTTCTGCCTTACAGCAGCAATCACTCCAAAGGGAATTCCGATTACAATGGTAATAGCCATAGACATCAGACCCAGAGTAAGAGTATTAGGTAATCGGGAAAGAAATTCAGACATAACATTATAGCCGTTATACCAGGAAGTACCAAAGTCCCCCCGTATAACCCCTGCCATATACTTTAAATAGCGGATAAAAATAGGATCATTAAGCCCAAGCTCTTGTCTCTTAGCCAGAATATCCTCATACTTTGCATCAGGCCCCATAATCAGAGTGGCAGGATCACCTGGTGCAAGGCTCATAATTACATAGATAAACATGGTAATGCCGATGACTACCGGAATCAGCATTAATATTCTCTTCATTATATATTTTGTCATGTGACACCCCTCTTATAGAAGAAGGAGCAAAATCCTTCTACTCATTTTGCTCCTTCTATTATCAAACTGCTTCTATTACTGCCAGCTCCAGTCATTGAAGAAGTATAATCCTGTCAAAGCTCTTGGAGTAACACCATTCAATGAGGAATTATAAGCGCAGGCGTTCACTTCGTAGTAGAGACAAACTCCATAAGCATTGTCAGTAATAAGATCACATGCCTGAGCATAGAACTCTTTTCTCTTCTCTGGGTCTACCTCCACACGGCCCTTCTGAAGCAGGTCATCCAGTTCATCAGAACATACTCCTGCATCATATTTGCCCGGCTGCAGCACAAAATTACTATTATACTGATAATAAAGTCCATCTGCATCCAATACTGAAACACCGCTGAAACGAAGCTTTGCCCCATAGTCACCATCTCCGTTTTCTGTCATAGCATTATATGAAGCTGCATCCACTGCGCTTACTGTACAGTTAATACCTAATTCAATCAGTTGTCCCTGAATAATCTGAGCTCCGCTTTCATCCTTTGTTCCTGCAACGGTAACCAGCTTAAACTCTTCTCCGTTATAATTGGAGGCTGCAAGATACTCCTTGGCTTTCTCAAAATCATACTCCACAACCTTATAGGTTCCCGGATCAGGTCTTCCTGAGAATGAAGGACAGATCTGGATATCACCCAATGTTGCATAACCTTCATACACCCCTATATTCAGTTCTTCTTTGTTAATACCACACTGAAGAGCTCTCCTGAAGTTGATGTCAGTTCCCACTCCCTTTGAACAGTTAATTGCCAGATTATCAATGGAAGAAGCATCCTTTGTCTCCCACTTCACCTTATCTGTCTGAAGTTTTGACAGAGAGCCAATATTGGCATTGATTAAAACATCAATATCTCCATTCTCCAGAGAGATCATCTGTGTATTCGTATCAGACATTACCATAAATGTTACATTTTTAATGGCCGGTTCTCCTGCCCAGTACTTATCATAAGCCTCCAGAGTCACACGATCTCCGGAGATACGGGACATAAATTTATAAGGACCTGTGCCTACAGGTGCATCATTATAAGCATCCTCGCCGATTTCCTCATATAAGGACTTATTAACGATCAGAGCAAATCTGCCGCAGAGAGCATTTAAAAATGGACCGTAAGGATCTGTTAAGTGTATTACCACAGTCTTATCATCCAACACTTCTGTATTGTCATAGTTGGCAAGCTGTGCTGATCCTGCTGAAGTATGACCTGCACTGTTTAGAGTAAATGCTACGTCTTCAGCAGTCATCTTATCCCCATTATGAAAATAAACATCATCTCTTAAATGAAGTGTATAGCTGCGTCCATCTTCAGAAATCTCCCAGCTCTCTGCAAGTAAAGGTTCATGAGAGTTATCTGGTCCCAGCTTAATTGGGGTTTCATAAACATTGTGTAGAATCGGAACTTCATCCATATTGGTTCCCAGCGTGCTGTGGAATGGGAAAAAGCAGTCCGGTTCTGCTGCACAGGCTACTGTAACACTGTCTCTGCCTGCTGCTGCAGACGTAGTTTCTGCTGTCTGGCTTTGGGTCTCAGATGCTGCCTGAGTCGTTGTCTGTCCATCTGCTGCAGTGGTTGGCGCAGAAGCCGGTTTACTTCCGCAGCCTGCTAAAGATATCACTGCCATTGCTGATAACACACCTGCCAATAACGCTTTTTTCTTCATAAACTTACCTCCATTTTCTTCTTTTGAATGAATCAGTTAACTGCTAACCGAATTATACTATTCCTGCCTTAAATTTCGTACGTTTATGAAACCAAAGTTTCGGCGTTTTTTTGTATTGGGAATACAAAGTTTTGTTTTCATACCTTTTTAGAGCTTTTGGTCAAACAAAAAAGAAGCACTCTCCATCAAGCACTTCTTTCCTTAATCTGTTTTTGTTTTAACTAAATACTCACACAAATTCACCATAAACTCCCGGTCTGACTGTTCAAGAATAGGATTTAATCCAAACATATTCCTCAGCTTATCCAGCCTGTATATCATGGTATTCTTATGTACATGAATGAGCCTGCTGCTCTCTGTCAGATTGTAATTAGCTGCTGACAGCGCCGATATTGTTGTGATATAATTATCAATCTCTTTGTCCTCCAACTGCTCTTTGAATATCTTATAGATCCCTCTCAGCTCTTCAAATGGAACAAAGGAATGGAAATATTCTTCCAGATAATCATAAAAATAATAGCTCCGCTGTTCCAGTTTGCAATTGGACCTAAGCCATCTGCAGTGCTGAAAACCGGTTCTGTAATCCACATACTTATTCTGAAAAGAACCAACATAAATGGTATATGTAATTTCACGGCTTTTTAAATAACGCAGCACAGCGCTGATACTCTCAGCTACCTGGAATTTATAATCTCTGATCAAATGCATCAGATCTTTCTCAAAATGTTTAAATATAATAACATCATTGCTTCTTGTAACGGTGGATATATCCTGACTGGATAAAAAGTGATATTCTCGAATATCAGCAATAATCCTCTCAGCAAACTCCGCAGTCTGATTAAAACGAAGTACAATGGGGATTCTTACGAAATGTTCCACTAAGTCCAATCTCTCAGCATACTCCACCAGTTCATCTTTTGTCACATTTTCTCCGTACATCACCCGGCTCAGCAGCTGGTCCTTTAAATTCCTTCTCTGAAAGCGTTCTTCTTTATAGACCTCATACTCCAATATGGTCTCCATAGACATTCGCAGCATCATTGCGATAGGTCTTACCTCTGCTGGTTTTCCTGTAATTCCGATTACTCCAATCTTATTGTTTTTATAATAAAATGCAGTATTAACTCCCTCTTTGGTTCCTGCATAAGTTTCATTCTCTTCTACTATAATCTCATCCTGATCTCCCTGAATAATGCGCAGCGCAATCTCGTGGAAAGTTCCGATCCGCGCTCTGGTCCGGCTTGCCACAATAATTCCACGTTCATTCATAATATTGATATTATAATCGGTATATTTCTTTACCTTCTCAATAATCTGATTTGCAAACTGTGTATCCAGTGAAACCATAATTACCTCTCTTATATCTCTGACCAATGGATGAGTAGCCCTGCCCAATTGGATGTCCAATCTGGGTCCGACTTACAAGTCACCTTATATTATAACTAATTTCGCTCCATAACCTTTAGAAACGCCGTTCCAAAAAAACGGCCATTTTTTGTATTGCTGATACAAATTTTGCTTCTTTTGGGTAAAAAACGAAGAAAAGTATAAAACATATGTAAAGTGATACCAAAATGTCAGATAACATTAGAATATCGGAGAATAAGATATGAGATGTTAATTACATAATATGGAGCAAAAACGAAGCGTCCACCATTAATATCAATATAGCATATCCAATAATCATATGCCGCAGTGAAACGCTTCGTTTTTCAGCCATATTACATTGTTATTACCACTGATAATATTTAACCAAAGCCTGAGTCCCCAGATCCCCCATGCCCTGAGCGTCCATATCTTCATACATAGACAGCACATAATCCAGAACTCCCAGATTCACACCGGCATCTTTTGCTTCTTCTCCTGCCAGCTTCATATCCTTAATAAAGTGTTTAATAAAGAACCCCGGATCAAAGTCACCTGAGAGAATTCTGGGTGCAACACTCTTCAGCTGGGCACTTCCTGCAGCTCCTGTTGCTATGGAATCCACCATCAGACTTACATCAAGCCCTGTTGCCTTTGCATAGACCATAGCTTCACAGACACCTGATATAGCACCTGCAATGGCAATCTGATTGCACATCTTGGTATGCTGGCCATTGCCGGCTTTTCCCTCATAGGTAATATTTTTCCCCATTGCTTCAAATACAGGCAGACATCTGTCAAATGCCTCCTGATCACCTCCTGCCAGAATCGTAAGAGTTCCCTCCCTTGCACCTGTATCTCCCCCTGTAACAGGAGCATCAATGGCATAAAGCCCAGCTTTTTTAGCTGCTTCATAGATTCTAACAGAAAGTCTGGGACTGGTAGTTGTCATATCAATCACACAGGTTCCCTTGTCTGCATGTTCCAGAATTCCCTTTTCACCGAAATAAACCTCTTCCACATCTTTGGGATAACCTACAATTGTAATAACAGCATCTCTTCCCCTGGCACATGTTTTTACATCTTCACACCATACAGCGCCTTCAGAGATCACATCTTCAGCCTTTGACTTAGTCCTTGTGTAAATAGCTACCTCAAATCCAGCTTTCATCAGATTACGCACCATTGATTTCCCCATAATTCCAACACCGATAAATCCAATTTTCTTCATAATACAATGTCCTCCTTTTAAAAAAGGCAGACTGCTTATTAGCACCTGCCTGAATTATTAGTTTCTATTTTCAATATCCATAACCATATCAACTCTGCGCTGATGTCTGCCGCCTTCATACACCGCATCCAGCCATTCCTCTGTAATCATCTTTGCCATCTCATCACCGATTACGCGGGAACCAAAGCAAAGCACATTGGAGTTATTATGCATTTTGGAAAGACGTGCTGTATAAGGTTCGCTGCAAACGCAGGCACGGATTCCCCGGACTTTATTGCAGGCAAGTGATATTCCCACACCTGTTCCGCAAATGGCAATCCCTAAATCAGCCTCTCCATCTGCCACTGCACGTGCAACCTTTTCTCCATATTCAGGATAATCGCAGCTTTCAGAGGTATTGGTTCCGAAATCAATGACTTCATATCCCTTTTCCTCTACAAATGCTTTGATGATGTCCTTCATTTCAATTGCTGTATGATCATTTCCCATAGCTATTTTCATATTGTAAATCTCCTCTTTCTCCTAACCGTTTCTATCTGACATAAACTATCACTTATCATTCTCATAGAATTTCTGAATTCTGTCAAGCCTGGAAGTCATATTAACCAGCAAAAGATCTGCTGTAACCAGGGCTGCCATAGCTTCTACCACCACAACTGCACGGGGTACAATCACAGGATCGTGACGTCCCTTAATCTGCAGATCCACTTCCTGGTTCTGGCGGTTAATACTCCTCTGAGGTTTTGCTATAGAAGCAGTTGGCTTAAATGCAACCCGAACCACAACCTGAGTACCGTCACTCATACCGCCTAAAATACCGCCTGCATGGTTGGTTTCCTTAGTCACCTTTCCATCATCTGTTATGCGGAAGGGATCATTATTTACAGAACCGGTTGTCTTTGCTGCCTCAAATCCGTCTCCGATCTCAACACCTTTTACAGCTCCAATGGAAACAATGGCTTTTGCAAGACAGGCGTCGTATTTATCAAATACAGGATCGCCAAGACCTGCCGGAACTCCATTGATCACACATTCCACAACACCGCCTGCAGAATCACACTCTGTCATCAGCTGTTCCACATAAGCCTGAGCCAGTGCCGCAGCCTTGCTGTCAGGCATAAAGAGAGGATTTTCATCCCTTACCTTCAGATTAAAACTCTCTTCCTCTATCTCATATGGACCAATGGATTTTGTATAAGCATCCACTGTAATCCCTAATGTTCTTAAGAATTTGGCTGCTATGGCTCCTGCCGCCACTCTGGCAATGGTCTCCCTGCCTGAAGATCTGCCGCCGCCTCTGTAATCTCGAAAACCATATTTCTCATCAAAGGTATAATCAGCATGACCAGGACGATATATATCCATAATATTGCCATAGTCCTTGGAACGCTGATCTCTGTTATTAACAATCATAGAAATAGGTGCACCTGTGGTTTTCCCCTCAAATACACCGGATAAAATCTCCACTCTGTCCTGTTCCTGTCTCTGGGTTGTCACCTTACTCTGCCCTGGTTTTCTTCTGTTCAAATAAACCTGAATGTCCTTTTCTGTCAGCTCCAGTCCTGCCGGGCAGCCGTCTACCACAACGCCTACCGCCTTGCCATGGGATTCTCCCCAGGTGGATATCCTCCAGATGTTCCCTAATGTTGATCCTCCCATATCGATCTCTCCTCATACTAATTTTTCACTGAGGGGTTCGACCCTTTTTGAAAAGGGTCGAACCCCTCAGTGAAATTAATCACTTACCTTTACTAAAGCACAGCAATTTGGCTCATTAACACGGATTTCCTTGCCATTCATTATAATAAGGCCTTTGTCATAATCAATGGTAAAGAAGGTAATGCTGCCATCTTCATGATTAAAGGAAGCAAGGTGCTTATCATCAGGAAATACGCAGATATCCTTTGGATAGCCACCGCTGACAGGCAGAGAACATAAATGTTCCAGAAGCCCGGTTTTGGTGTCTCTGTTATAGATTGTCACTGTGTTATCTCCGGCATTGCCGCAGAATAAATGCTTCTCATCAGGTGAAAAGCGTATGGAGCAGGCAGCGGTCAGCTGAGACAGCGGTTCAGGTCCTGTTGTGGAGATAGTCTGAAGCTTCTCAATCTTAGGCTGACGTTCTCCTGTCTCATAAGAATATACATCAATTACATTCTTAAGCTCGTACATCAGGTAGAAAAATTTGCCGTCAGAGCTAAATATGAAGCATCTTGGTGCAGATTCCAGCTCACATCTTAAATTATCTGCAAGAATCAGCTTTTCTTCCTTATCATCAAAGCGGTAAATCTTCACCTGATCGATTCCCAGATCGGAAATCATAACAAATTTGTCATCAGGAGTTCTTCTGGTGCAGCTGATATGAGGGCGGAAATTACGCTCTGCAACACTCTTTAGTCCTTTGTGGAAGATTCCATCTACAATATCTCCAATAGAACCGTCCTTATTTAACTTTAGTATGGTGGCTTTTCCATCATGGTAGCCTGACACAAAAATATGTCTGTCTCCCTCATCTGTGGAAAGATGGCAGCCTCTCATTCCCTTAATATTGGCAGAATTAAGTCTTGTAATGGAACCATTTTCGTGAATACGGAATGATACAACACCTTCGTCAGCAATGGAATACAGTGTCTTTCCGTCGCTGGAAGCTATTACATAGGAAGAGTTATCTACCTGTACCTCACATCTCTTGGTAAATCGTCCTTTTTTCACATCCACATCGTAAACGGTAATGCCTTTTGCCTGTCCATTGTAGGAATAAGATCCTACGTAAGCCATGTACTTTCCCTTCATTATCATACCTCCTGGAATGTCGCTTTCATAAACTAAAAACATCATACCATAGATTTAATAATTTGTTAAGAAAAAACTGCTTAAAACTATTGACTTCCATATAAAATCCAGTATAATGTAATTTGCACTGTGTTTATTATTACTAAACTTTTTAGTTAATTTATGATCAGTTAGTATGACTAAACTTTAAAGTTACAGTTATAAGAAGGAGGAGCATATGGATATCGGTGCCAAATTAAAGGAGCTGCGGGTCTTAAAGGGCCTGACACAAGAAGAGCTTGCTGACCGGGCAGAGCTGTCAAAAGGCTTTATCTCCCAACTGGAAAGGGATTTAACCTCCCCCTCCATAACAACTCTTATGGATATACTGCAGTGTCTGGGTACGTCTGTAGGGGAGTTTTTTAACGAAACTCCGGAAGAACAGATTGTATTTGGAAAAAGTGACTATTTTGAAAAACACGATGCAGAACTGAAGAATGAAATCAAGTGGATTATTCCAAATGCACAAAAAAACATGATGGAACCTATTCTTCTCACACTGGAGCCAGGCGGGGAAACCTACCCGGATAATCCTCATGAGGGAGAAGAGTTTGGATACATCCTTCAGGGAAGCATTTCTATTCATATAGGAAGCAAAACCTATAAAGCAAAAAAAGGGGAATCCTTTTATTTTGTTTCAGAAAAAAATCATTATTTAAGCAGCAAGGCAGGAGCAGTCCTTATCTGGGTCAGCTCACCGCCAAGCTTTTGACAGGAGGATAAAGGTCATGGGTCAATCATTAATTGATTTAAGAAACATCACAAAAAGTTATGACGGTACTATGGTACTGGACGATTTAAACCTCTCCGTAAAGGAGAACGCTTTTGTAACCTTGCTAGGACCCAGCGGCTGTGGGAAAACCACTACACTTCGTATTATTGGAGGTTTTGAAACTCCGGATAAAGGAGAAGTGATATTCGGAGGACAGAATATTACAAATTTTCCGCCTAATAAGCGGGCATTAAACACTGTTTTCCAGAAATATGCTTTATTTAGCCACATGAACATTGCGGAAAACATTGCATTTGGATTGAAAATTAAGAATAAATCAAAAGCATATATCGATGATAAAATCAAATACGCCTTAAAGCTGGTTAACCTAAACGGATACGAAAACCGCTCTGTAGATTCCTTAAGCGGCGGCCAGCAGCAGCGTATTGCCATAGCAAG
>DHOR01000039.1:22444-57043 GCA_002409995.1 Hungatella sp. UBA5385
GCAGCAGCGTATTGCCATAGCAAGAGCCATTGTAAATGAGCCAAAGGTATTGCTTCTAGACGAACCCTTAGGCGCTCTGGACTTAAAACTGCGCCAGGATATGCAGTATGAACTGATCCGTTTGAAAAATGAGCTTGGAATCACATTTATCTATGTGACTCATGATCAGGAAGAAGCGCTTACCATGTCAGATACCATTGTGGTTATGAATCAGGGCTATATTCAGCAGATGGGAACTCCGGAAAGCATCTATAATGAACCGGAAAATGCATTTGTAGCTGACTTTATCGGCGAAAGCAACATTGTTCCCGGCATTATGCTGCGGGATGAGCTGGTTGAAATCTTCGGTGCTAAATTTGCCTGTGTTGATAAAGGATTCGGCACTAACAAACCTGTTGACGTAGTTATCCGTCCTGAGGATATCGATCTGGTGGAACCGGAAAAAGGAACTTTGCAGGGTGTTGTTACTCATATCATTTTCAAAGGTGTTCATTATGAAATGGAAGTGACCACTCCTGATGGCTTTGAATGGCTGGTACACAGCACCGACATGTTCGCAGTTGGACAGGAAGTGGGAATCCATGTGGAACCATTTGAAATCCAGATCATGAACAAGCCGGCTTCTGAAGATGAGGAGGCGGTGGGTGTCAATGAATAAAAAATTACTGTCCGGACCTTATACTTTATGGATGATCGGTTTTACCATTATTCCATTGGCTCTGATTGTATATTATGGACTTACGGACCGGTCAGGAGCCTTTACTCTTGCCAACATTATAGCCATTACCACAGCAGAACACAGCAAGGCGCTGTGGCTTTCCCTTGGGCTTTCCTTTGTCAGCACTTTGATCTGCCTGATTCTGGCATATCCGCTGGCTATGGTTTTAAGAGCCAAGGGAGTTGGACAGGGAAGCTTTATTGTATTTATCTTTATTCTTCCCATGTGGATGAATTTCCTGCTGCGCACTCTCGCCTGGCAGACACTGCTTGAAAAAAATGGTGTCATCAACGGAATTCTAACCACTTTACATCTGCCCACCCAGAATCTGATTAATACACCGGGGGCCATTGTACTTGGTATGGTTTACAACTTCCTGCCATTTATGGTTCTTCCTATTTATAATGTGCTGGTGAAAATTGATGACAATGTAATCAATGCTGCCAAAGACTTAGGCGCCAATTTTACACAGGTGCTGCTCCGAATTCTGCTGCCTCTCAGCGTTCCCGGCATAGTCAGCGGCATTACCATGGTATTTGTTCCTGCGCTTACCACATTTGTTATCTCCAACTTACTGGGCGGAAGCAAAATACTCTTAATTGGTAATGTAATTGAGCAGGAATTTACAAAGGGAAGCAACTGGAACTTAGGCTCAGGACTTTCCCTGGTCCTTATGTTCTTTATCTTAATCAGCATGGCACTGATTGCCAAATATGATAAAAATGGGGAGGGATCAACGTTCTGATGAGCAAAAAGATAGATTTTATTAAACGTTTTTTTCAGGATTTTTATCTTGTAATTATCC
Source organism: Hungatella sp. UBA5385 (assembly GCA_002409995.1). GTDB lineage: Bacteria > Bacillota > Clostridia > Lachnospirales > Lachnospiraceae > UBA5385. Next base: position 23,968 of record DHOR01000039.1, read on the forward strand.
TCATATTTTTATACGCCCCTATTGCTACCATGACTGTTTTGTCATTTAACAATTCCAAGTCAAGAACACAGTGGGGCGGATTTACCCTCAAATGGTACACACAGATGTTTTCCAGTGATACTATTATGACAGCGCTGTATAACACACTGCTCATTGCATTTTTATCTTCCTTAATTGCAGTGATTATCGGCACAGCTGCTGCCATTGCTATCAATGGCATGAAGCGGGTTCCACGAACCATTTTCATGGGAATTACTAATATCCCTATGCTGAATGCAGATATCGTAACCGGCATCTCCCTGATGCTTGCCTTTATCGCATTTGGAATTTCACTGGGATTTAAAACGATTTTAATTGCACATATTACTTTTAATATTCCCTATGTGATTCTGAGCGTTATGCCAAAATTAAAACAAACGGATAAAAGTACTTATGAAGCAGCCCTGGATCTGGGGGCAACACCGGTTTATGCCTTTTTCAAGGTAATATTCCCGGATATTTTACCTGGTGTGTTATCCGGCTTTTTAATGTCATTCACCATGTCTCTGGATGATTTCATTATCACTCACTTTACCAGAGGCGCCGGAATCAATACACTGTCAACCCTGATTTACAGTGAAGTACGCCGCGGGATCAAACCCTCTATGTACGCACTGTCAACTATTATTTTCTTTACTGTGCTGGTACTCCTTTTGATTACCAACTTTGCACCTAAGAAAAAAATTTAACTAAGGGGTTCGACCCTTTGATACAAAGGGTCGAACCCCAAATTTAAAAGTCTAAACAATCATGAAAAAGGAGAAAACTTATATGAAAAAAAGATTATTTAAAGTGGCTGCTGCAGCTGCTGTGGCAGTGTTATCAGCTGCACTCCTTAATGGCTGCGGCAAATCCGCAGACAAGACAGGCGGCGCTGGTGAGGTTTATGTTTACAACTGGGGAGAATATATTGACGAATCTGTCATTGAACAGTTTGAAGAAGAAACAGGAATTAAAGTCGTTTATGACATGTTTGAGACAAATGAAGAGATGTATCCTGTCATTGAAGCAGGCGGCGTCAAATATGATGCAGTTTGCCCTTCTGATTACATGATTCAGAAGATGATTGAGAATAATATGCTTGCAGAGATTAATTTCGACAATGTTCCAAACATCAAAGAAATTGATAAACCTTTTATGGAAATGACCAAAAGCTTTGATCCTGAAAACAAATACTCTGCTCCTTATTGCTGGGGAACCGTAGGAATTCTATACAACACCAGCATGGTGGCTCCTGAAGATGTTCCTACCAGTTGGCTGGATTTATGGGATGAGAAGTTTGATGACAATATCCTGATGCAGGACAGCGTTCGTGACGCTTTTATGATCGCTCTGAAACCGTTGGGTTACTCTATGAATACTACCAGCAGGGAAGAGCTAGCTGAAGCAAGAGATTTATTAATTGAGCAGAAGCCTCTTGTTCAGGCTTATGTTATCGATCAGGTACGTGACAAGATGATTGGTGGAGAAGCTGCACTTGGAGTGATTTATTCCGGAGAAATGCTCTACATTCAGCAGGAAGTAGCTGATCTGGGACTGGATTATACTCTGGAATACGTGATTCCTGAAGAAGGAACCTGTCTCTGGCTGGATTCCTGGGTAATTCCTGCCAATGCTCCTAATAAGGAAAATGCGGAGAAATGGATCAACTTCCTCTTACGCCCTGATATTGCCAAGAAAAACTTTGACTATATCACTTATGCAACACCCAATAAGGGAGCATTTGATATGCTGGAGCCTGAGATTCAGAACAACAAAGCCATTTTCCCTGATGTATCCACATTTAAAGACTTTGAGGTATTTAAATATCTTGGTGATGATGTAGATTCAATCTATAATGATTTCTGGAAGGAAGTAAAGTCCAAATAGTCCCATTGATCACAGGGCAGAAAGGAATTTATGGAACTGATTATCTATAGTCTGGAAATGGTGCTTCGAAATGTAGTAGATATATTGATTCTTCTCTTTGAGTTTATGGGTGTTCTGGTAATTGCTGTGGCAGGAATCCGGGGAATAGCAGACTACGTGAAACACAATCCCGGTATTCGTCTTAATCTGGCGCAGGGCATGGCTCTGGGGCTGGAATTCAAGCTGGGAAGCGAGATTCTTCGTACTGTTATTGTACGGGAGTTATCAGAAGTGGCTGTAGTAGCTGCAATCATTGCTCTAAGAGCAGCGCTTACATTCCTGATTCACTGGGAGATCAAGGTTGAGAAGGAAGCGGAATAAAATCATAAGGCAGTAAAAGTTATAAGGCAGTCAGTTTACATAACTGGCTGCCTTATTTATTCGCAAAAATTAAATCAAATTTGTGTTAAGGCTACATTCCCCTCTCCGTCAAACTCCATAGGCAGCATCACATAGCTGGAATTGAAATACCCATTGCTCCCACCCCAGCGGTCCCCTAAATACCACCACTGGCTATCCTTTTCTTCCCCTTCACAGCAAATTACCCAAGTAGGCTGGGAGTCATAAGTTGTCTCATCTCCAAAGTTCTTCCTCACAGACCATGGCCCTGCAATATTTTTTGCATATGCATAAGAGGACTGGTTTGGCGCCCACCCGGTACAGCCGGAAGTTAACATATAATATATACCATCTCTCTTAAACAAAACCGGTGCCTCTCTCTGCTGGCCAGGCCAAAGGATACATTCCAGTCGGTCAATTGCCAGGTAATCCTCTGTGAGACGATAGATATGAATATCCAGATTCTCCCTTGCAGAAGATATGAAATACCCAGTCCCATCCTCATCCTGAAACAAAGTACAATCCCGTGACATATGGCCTATAGGATTAAAGCTTCCAAGATATGTATAATGCCCGTCAATAGTGTCACATACTGCCACTGCACACCGTGCCTTACTATAGTTGTCAGGAAGCTCCCAATGCATCCACATCACATATTTCCCTGTCTTCTTATTATATAGTACTTTAGGCCGCTCAATATTACACCCTATGCCAATAGAAGCCTCCTGCCCCGGCACTTCAAGAGTCAGATCAGATACAACATAATAACGATTAACAGGATTATCAATGGTTAATATATGATTTCTAAATGTCCAGTTTTCTAAATCATCAGAAACATAGCAGGATACCTTATTCCTTCCCCTGCGGTCTTCCCCGATCCAGTAATATTTGCCATGGTCCTTTATAATCTGTCCGCCATGTGCATGTACCGGTTCTCCACGGTCATCCAGGGGCAGAAACACACCTTTTTCTTTCATCTAAAACTTCCTCCTTATTTGTAACATGAATTTTCACCCCTTCAGAGATCCAATCATAACCCCTTTTACAAAATACTTCTGTATAAATGGATAAAATACCAGCACAGGCAGCGAAGACACAATAATAGCTCCGTATTTAATGGTCATGGCAATCTGCTGCATCATTTCCAGCTGCTTAGGGTCAGTCACTCCTGCAGCCTGTACTGCCTGCCCCTGGATCAGAATATCCCTCATGATCAATTGCAGTGGAAAAAGGGACGCTTTGTTTACATAAATCAATCCATTGAAAAAATCATTCCATTTGCCTACAGCATAATAGAGAGCCATAATTGCCAGAATTGGCTTTGATAGTGGCAGCACAACAAGAGTAAAGAATTTACCAATGGAACACCCATCTATTTCTGCCGCCTCTTGCAATTCCATGGGAATGCTGGTTTGAAAAAATGTCCTGCAGATAATAAGGTTATAAGCAGAAAAGGAACCAAGGATCACCAGTGTCCACACGGAGTCAATAAGCCCTATGTCCCTCACTACCAGATAAGTAGGGATCAATCCACCTCCAAAATACATGGTAAACACAAAGATACCCATAATAATATTGCGGCCCCGCAAATCACTTCTGGACAGAGCGTACCCTGCTGGAATGGTAAGTACCATGGCAAATAAAGTCCCTGCTACTGTATTAAACATGGTATTGCGGTATCCTGTCCAGATTCTGCTATCCTTAAAAATGTATTTATAACCTTCAAAAGAGATTCCCTTTGGCCATAAAATCACCTGGCCGGATTGTACCAGACGGGGATTGCTTATGGAGGCGATCACCACAAAAAACAGTGGATACAAGACAGCCAGAGTACAGACTGTCACCAGTAAAAATACTACAATATCAAAGACCCGGTTCTGCCAGCACTGCCTCATTTTATGAGTAATAACTGTTTCTTTCGCTTGTCTCATGATTTTTCCCCCTCCTTACCACAAACTAACCTTGGTCAGTTTGGCTGATATTTTATTGACAGCAATAATCAGTATAAAGTTAATAATATTATTAAACAGTCCAATGGCTGCGGAATAGCTGAACTGGGCACCCTGAATACCGATTTTGTATACATAGGTAGAGATAATTTCCGAAGCCGATAAGTTAATATCATTTTGAAGTAAAAATGCCTTTTCAAAACCTACATTCATAATCTGCCCCATATTCAGGATCAGCAGAATTACCATGGTGGGTATAAGATGAGGCAGATCAATATACAGAATACGCTGTAATTTTGTTGCGCCATCTACTGTTGCCGCCTCATGAAGCTCCGGTGATACACTGGTAAGTACTGATATATAGATAATTGTGTTAAATCCCATTGACTGCAAAACACCGGACCATACATAGATATGTTTAAAGTAGGATGCATTGGACATAAAACCTACAGGATTAAATCCCATTATTTTTAATAACTGATTCATAATTCCGTCATTTCCCATAAACACCCAGACCATACCACAAAAAACTACGGTAGATATAAAATGAGGTGCATAAGTAACCATCTGAGAAAATTTTCTGTATGGAGTGGATTTTAGGTTATGAAGCAGAATTGCAAAAATTATAGGAATTGGAAATCCAGCCACTAAAGAATAAACGCTTAAAATCAACGTATTCTTAAGAAGGTCCATAAACTGATAGGAGTGAATAAACTTATTGATATGCTCAAGTCCCACCCAGGTACTGCCCCACACTCCATCTAAGGCATTATAATTACGAAATGCAATCTGAATTCCATACATAGGGGCATAATTAAAAATGATTAAATATATAAAAGCAGGAAGCAGGAATAAATACAGCATCCATGTGCGTTTTATATCTTGAAGAAGGGTTCTTTTATGTAGGGTTGTTTTAGCTTTTGCCATAATTGGTACCTCCGAATAATGATCACTTATTTAGAAGAAGCTGCCGCAATGGTAAACCTCTATGCGGCAGCTCCCAACTTATTGTTGAGATATAATGGAATCCGTATATTCCTGGCAAAGCTTTACATACTCGTCAGCACCCAGATTTTTTAACTGGTTTAAATGAGTCTGCCATTTTGCATCATCAATCCCATTAATTACAGAGTCGGATATGAATTTCTTCAAGTAATTATCTAAGTCTGTAATAATCAGCGCCCGCTTACTTGCATTCTCCTCTGTCGCAGTTCCTGCCGGAAGGCCTTTCACTGCTTTTGGTAAATCCTGTTTTACTGCTTCCAGCTTCTTATCAGGAAGAGGCTGGATATCCAGAACTGTAGCTTCAATTTTCTGGGACCAAAGTGCAGGTGACCAGCCTGCAAAGCTTTCACGGGTCTTGGCATCTGTCATGCTGTCATAGCCTAAAGCTTTCCATTCTTCCGTTGTATGATAGATAAGAGATGGTACCTTTTCTCCTGCATCATTCTGTGCCCACTCCCAGTTTACTCCTTCTTTACCACGGTTCCACTGCATTACAACCTCTATATCAGAGTTGAGATAATCATAGAAACGCACCATAGCAGCCGGGTTTTTGCATGTAGCAGGTATGGAAAATCCTACGGATTTGGTTACATTATTGGCAGTCAGTATGGAATCTCCGTCAGGACCTGTCAGTTGAGGAATGGAAACATAATCAATCTGTTCATTGCCCAGTCCTCCGGTTCCATATCCCATATAAACGCCGATAATATCCTGACCTGCATTCTTGCTGCCATACTGATCACTGCTCTGTACAAAAACATCCTGATCCATCAGCCCCTCCTGGTACAGTTCATGAAGCCAGGATAAGCATTTGTAATATCCCTCTTCCTCTGGGGAAAATACAACCGTCTTATTATCTTTATTGCTGATAAATACATGGTTATCACTTTCCGGCACACCGAATGCCCCGAATACATTCTCTATTGTAGAACTCCAACCCCAAGTTGTTGTAAAACTAAATGGAATCTCATCATTAGGATCGCCATTTCCATTCATATCATTATCCCGAAAAGCCTCCAGAAGGGTTTTAAACTCGTCTGTTGTTTTCGGTATGCTTAAACCAGTTTTTTTCAGCCACTCGGAATTCACCCACATCTGACTGTCAATGATATTATGGGTGGATTCATCACCAATGGGGAATCCATAAATCTTGCCATCAACTGCCCGCAGTGCAGGCGGATAATCCGGTCTTTCCTCAAAAAATGCGCTTACATGAGGTGCATAATCATCAATCAGATCATCAAGAGGTGTTAACTGTTTGTAATACTGTGACATGTTTTTAACATTTCCTATAATCGCATCCGGTAATTCATTGGATGCAAATAGAATATTTAATTTCTCATCCCAGGAAGAGGTTGGTACCTCTATCCATTCAATTTCTATATTAGTAGCCTCTGCTGCTTTCTTTACACAGTCTTTTAAACCTGCGGCAACCTCTGTGCTCATCTGTCCTACTACTATTTTAAAGGTTTCCTTTTCTTTCAAAATGGGCAGACCCTCAGGATTAAAGTTATCACTGACAGTTGTACTCCCATCTGCTGATGCCTGTACTGTTGTATCTTGCTGCTTTTCTCCACAGGCTGCTAAGCTTGCTGATAAGACCACACACAGTCCCACTGCTGCTGCTCTTTTTAATAGCAATTTCTTTTTCATGTAAATCCTCCTTGATATTTTTTTATTTCTGGAGTGAGTATATCATTAGATTTTTTCTATGGTCAATTCAGGATATTTGAACGAAATCTATGTTTTCAGCCTTTATTTGGGAATCTTGAATAAAATCCATGATATATGAATTCCATTCAAAAATAAGAGTCTGCTTTGCAGACTCTAGCGCCGGAGCGCGGTTGATTGATCAACCATATTACCTTAGCGCGGAGTGCAATAAAAAGACTATTTAAATTCAGGATATTATCTCTTTTATCTCCCAAAATTAAAATAGTCTTATTCTGTCAATCTTATAATCCTGTTATTTCCTGGCGATACTGTGCCGGAGTTGTTCCGCAGATTCTTTTAAATGTCTCAATAAAAACAGATGTGCTATTATAACCTAATTTCTCCGCAGTATCTGATACCAGTTCCTGTTTCTTCAGCATTTCCATCGCTCGTTTCATTTTCACAGTATCAATATATCTTGAAATATTCTGTCCGGTACATTTCTTAAAATAATGACTTAAATTAGAAGGGGTTGTCCCGATCTCAGATGCCATGGCTTTTATGGAAAATGTATGGTCTGTACAATGACCTTCGATATAATTTAATATTTCATTGATATCACGCTGCCAGCGCCCCATTGGACTGATGGCTGCTCCAGGCACAGTTGTTAAAACAGATTCCACCCGGAATTTTTTATATAGCCCCAGAATCTCCTCAATCAAGTCATTCTTAGGTGTTTCGGTTCCCTGGAGCATAGTTAAAATGGAGGATGGCTCCTGTCTTTCTCCAGTGATCAATTCCACTGCCTCCAGATAAACAATCAGCGCTGCAGAAAGAGGCAATTTTTCCATGGCCTCCTTAATTCCTGATACGGCCAGGCCCATTTTTGCCAGTTGTTCCCCTTCTGCAGCCTCCTTTAGAGCCATTAGAGAGGTTCTTGGATAAATAGCCTCCCATTTCTCCTGCTGTAGAGCAGTAATATTCTCACTTTGATTTTCAGCCTCATTTAAGCTTTGATAGGAATCATAAATTTGATCCACCTGATCCACCGCTTTGCCAAATACTACTTTTCCCAGACCGACAGGATTAATCTTTTCTTTTATAAAAGCCTCCAAATCCCCACATTCCATATCTGAGGTTATGAGGAACAGGAATCCATTCTCTGTAAAATTAGTAGAATAGACAGCCATATCATTTCTCTCCTGTTTCAGACCTTCTGTCAGATAATGATAGCATCCATCATTATTTTCCTCTTCAAGAAATAAGCAGAGAAAGGACCTGTTATCAACCTGAATCCCGCTTGATATACATTCTTCATAAAGCACGCTGCCTTTTTGTATATGGCTGCAGAAAAGCTGATACAGCAATTGCTCCTTCTTTAATTCCTGATTGGATTCTTCTAGAAATTGCTGGGAATACAAAAGCTCTCCCATCATCCAGTCCAGATACTTTACCTCATCCCCCACTTCTCTTATTTCATCTTTATGAGGGAATTTCTCCGCCAGATTCCTTACCATCTGCTTCAAGGGCAGATAATTCTGTTTCATAAATAGTTCAATCATGCCAAATCCGCCTGCCAGAACGAAAAGTACCACAACAAACTGTTTCCAAATACTCTGAAAAATTGCACCTATATAAATGGATTTAGGAATTCTCCATTCCAGCTGAAAAAAGCTTCCTGCAACCCTATAGCTTAAATACGTTTCCTTGGAGCTTATATCAGATTCATGATCATTTAGATAGACTAACTGATCTTTATAATATAGACTTACAGAAACAGGTCCGTTAAGACCTGGAATTGACAGCGTATTACTGAGCATCTTCTTATCCAAAGTAAATATCAGATAAGAAACATCTTTTTCCAGAGGAGTTATGACAGCAATCTGCTCTTCCCTGGTATTCTGGTTAAATGTATCAAAAAATGCAAATTCATTATCATGAATCTGGTCCATTGAAATATCAGTATCAGATTGCAGGTTTTGGCTGAAGAATGTTTTATCTGACATCATTCCATAAGAAGAAAGCCCCTTGCCCTCCTCCTTGTTATAATAATAAACACCGGAGAAAAATGTAAGCCAGGGACTTTGATCGTTTAAATAAGTCCGTATATCAAGGACAGCACCGGGATAATTCTTCTCACTGAAAGGCTGGTAAAAAAAGGAGGTGTTTTTGGCGTCTGCTGTTACCTTTCTCATAACCAACAACTGTTCCTCCATGGAATTTACCTGTTTTTTTCCTTCACTGTCAAATATTCCATTAAATGACTCCAGAGTCGAAGCCCTTACTGACAGAAAATTAACGGTCTCCATAAATGTAACCGGAACCAATAGAATCAACAAATAAGCAGCCAGCATTCTCCAATAAAAGCTTAGCTGCACAGGTCTTCTTAGCAATCGATCTCTTTTTATTCTTTTTATCATAATTTCCCCCACCTACTATATAGCTAATGTAACTATACACCAACGCCTTAAATTATTCCATACACAAATTTATAAGGATCATGTACTTTTTTATACAATTATTATCATAAGCTGCTGTCCTTAATTGCTACAACAAGAAAGCTGCTGTACCTTATATTCAGTACAACAGCTTTTTAAAAAGTTTTAAAATATCCCCATTCTGCTCAACACATAAATCCACATAAATATGGTTCCCAATGAAAACAGCGATGTAAATACAACCAGCTGAGCTGCCAAATCTGCATCCGAATCCATAGCACTTGCCAGACTAAAGGAAGTTGTTGCACATGGTGCTATAAAGATACACATCAAGCCTATAAAATCAGCTCCCCTAAAACCTAAATAAATAGTAATAGTGATAAAAATTGCCGGTACAATAAGGAGTCTGGCAATAATTCCCACAGCAATGCTCTTAATATTACTTTTCACCTTACCAAAATTAAATAAACCGCCCATAACAATCAAAGCAAGTGGAGTGCCGCAGCGCCCTAAGTCTCTGATTACGTTAGATACCATTTCCGGATATTGTATACCAATCAGTTTTGTTAAAAAACCCAATAATGCTGCAATCACGTAAGGATTCTTTGCAACGCCCCCAAATACTTTCTTAAAGCTGACTTTTCCGCCTTCCCTGAATAATTCCAGAAGGATAACAGATAAGATATTCTGTACAGGTACAATAACAGCAATCAAAAGTGATATTGCACCAATATTCCCCTCCCCACATAAAGCGGTACCGATGAGAGTTCCAAATATTACGAAATTGGTATGAAAAATACCATGTGATAATGCCCCTCGTCTCTTTTTCGTCTTTTCCACAGGAAATGCAATCAAAAGTGAAATCAGCAGAACAAAAAACTGGGAAATAACCCCATAGACTAAAAGCTTCCCGTTAAATACCTCCGCAATGTTGGCTTTATAAATATTGTAATATAAAGAAACAGCCAGAAATATTTTGAAGCACAGGGTATTCATTTTATTCAGCGAATGTACATCCAGCATTTTTATCTTCCGCAAAAAAACGCCTAAGGATAACATGATAAACATAGGTAATACTGCACTTATTGCTGTTTGAAAACTATTCATTTACTCCCCCCTCTTTCATAGTACAACCTCGATGGTTACAGTTTAGCCATGTTCTTCTATCTATACAATTTCTTGAATATATCTCGTAAGTACATTATAATGAATTCATATCAGCCTACAATCGGCAAAGGAGGAATTCTAATGAAACTTTCACAATTAAGATATTTCATGAGCATCTGTAAATACAATAACTTTACTCATGCTTCGAAAGAACTGCATATATCCCAGCCCAGCCTGTCTAATGCCATCAAAGAGCTGGAGGATGAATTTGGAGTTTCATTATTTTACCGCCTTAGTAAGGGAGTTGTACTCACAGAAGAGGGTGAGTACTTTTACAAAGAAACCGCCAAAGTTCTGGCACAAATTGATGGACTGTCATCACAAATGAAGGCTTTGGGGAAAGAAAGCCACGATGTCAGGCTGGGTGTTCCACCAATGAGTGGAGCGCTAATTTTCCCCCATATTTTTCAAGCATTTTACACCAGCTTTCCTAACTGCAAACTAAATGTCTGGGAAAATGGTACCCGGACTAACAAAACTATGGTTTTGGACGGAACATTAGATGCAGCAATTATCTCAAGCAAAAGCAGTGCTCCGGAGCCGTCATTTGATTATTGTGATCTGACAACCATGGATATATTCTTTTATGTGTCAAATCAGAATCCTCTTGCTAATAGACCCAGCATCTCTCTAAGTGATTTGTCAAATACACCACTAGCACTGTTAGCTGATGATTCCTTTTTAAACAATTTTCTCTACCAGCGTTATAAAGAACTGGAATTATCTCCTAATGTGATTATTAAAACCAATCAGTTAAAAACCATTCAGCAGATCATCGAGAATAACACTGCCGCAACCTTACTATTTGAAAATACACTTGACACAAATAAAAACATCACCAAACTGCCTGTAGCGGGTCTGCCTACCATTCAAATACGGCTTATCTGGAATAAAGATAAAATGATTTCAGCCGGCACACAGAACCTGATACGGTTGATACAAGCAGAATTTCATAGTAATAGTTAGCTCTTAATTGTATTCTATGGGATATTAGTTATAAAATCCAATACTCAAATCTATAAGTGAAATAGTTTTAAACTATACCAGCATACTTTTATTCTCAATTTAATAGGGTGGCATTCTTACGAATCCCACCCTAATTACATCATTTTAATAATTGATCACCAGCACCTCAACAGTTTTTGCATTTCTCTCCTTAAACTGATAATTGCAGTTAGAATACTGTTTATCAATATAATGAATGTTATACTTCTCACTCCACTGAATCAAAAGCTCATTGGAAAGCCCTTTGTGATAGAACACATTGGAAAGCGCAAACCTTGTTCCCTGCTGATGCAATCTGTCCAACAGGTCCAAAAGCGCCTGCTCCTCACTGTCTTTCCAGTCTTTAAACCCTCTGTTCCCATCATTATAATTCCCTGTGGATATAATATAAGGGGGATCACAATAGACTAAGTCCTCAGGTCCCAGAAATGCAAGTTCCATAGAAGTAAAGTCCTGATTATGAAACTCAATATTCTTCTGTTTCAAAGCATTGACAAATGCAATCAGGTTTTTCTCAATATTAGGATTAAAAGAGCTTCTGTTTCTCCCAAAAGGAGAATTAAACTCATGGCTGTTATTAAAGCGCATCTGGTGATTAAACGCATAACACCCCAGCACAAACAGCTCTGTCAAATCTTTTGTCTCATTATAATCAGAACGAAGGTTTAAATACCCTTCCTGATTCTGCTGACTTAACTGATAGCGGTCAATCAATCCTCTGATTCTCTGTAACAGCACGTCTATCTCTGTATCCTGAAACATCTGATAGAGTTCTATAATAAAACTGATCTGATCATTGCAGATAATCCGGTCTGCCTCCACGTTGATTCCCACATTAAAGCCCCCTGCAAACAGGTCCACAAAGGTACCGATCCTGTCAGGAAACTGTTCAAATATAGGCTTCAGTATCTTATATTTTCCCCCTGTATAATTAAGAGGGCTTTTTATATACATGGCTGCACCTGCTTTTCTATGTAAATAAGAAGCTCCTTTAACCGGTCTGTCTCCTTCACCTTCCGGCTCTTATATCTGCGGTAGGGAATTTCGTAAATCTGAAAAGTCTCCGGTTTTCCGTATTTCTTCATCACTGCCTCTATATCTTCCACCGGCATCAAACCATCTGTACTGTAGCTTAATATAATATGTTGATATCTTGCATTATCTATGAGATTGTCAAATGCAGTCAGCACCTGCTTCTTCTGACAGAAATCCGACTTCTGCCCCTCTTCCTTCCGCTGCCCCGTAACTCCCTGAACTTCAGGATAGTCGTACTTAGCTGCGGTTTCCAACACATGATAATTAGGAAGATACTGCCTTGCATTATAAGGTGGGTCTATATATAAAATGTCTCCACTTAAACGCTTTAACAGCTTCACTCCGTCCTCATTATAGCAGTGATTGGATTTGTTGTTAGTCGTCACATCTAACCGATACAGCTGATAGCGCTTGCTGCTTCTTCTCTCCCAGGTCTTATGAAATGCTCCATAGGTGCCGGAAGTATTAGAAACAAATGGGATTCCCTCCACAATACATGCCACCAGATAATAATATTCATCATCATTTAAAAGACCGGCTGTCTTCCAGTCCTCCACAGTACATCTGGCATAGTCGATTCTTAATGCATTCTCATCTGTTAAATACATACGATCCCCGGTAGGCGCATAGGTATTCTGGAAAAATCGCCGCTCCTGGCTTAATTCTTCCATCTCCTTCTTCTCTTTTCCATTAAAGTAATCCAAAGGATCTGTAATTCCCGTTTTCTCCTTCAAATGGGTAAAAAGAGGAATGCTGTCATTTTCTATGGTTGCCCTCTGAAGTACATAAGAAAAATATAAAAGGTCATTGGAGCTGACCTCATACCACTCTTTAAAATATCTCGCCACTACTGCTGTACCTGAGAATATATCACAAAAGGTCTGAGCATCCGGTGCTTTATCATCTATCACCTCTTTGATACGATCCAACAATAATACCTTGCTTCCAATAAATCTCATTTGTTTACTCCTGTTCCCTGAATATTCAGGGATTCCATTTTTGCTCTGGAATTATTATAAGGGAAAATGACAAAAAATACAAGGCGGCATTGCTGCCACTAATTGGCTCCATTAATTGGCTGAAAGCCACCGTTTATAAGTTCTGTCAATTCCAAATGCGCCTAAGGGGGCAGTGATTAAAATAGCAAGGACTGCCACTGTAAGCACCACATTTCCACAGGCCAGTCCCATAGCCAGAGGGACACCTCCGATAGCTGCCTGGACAGTTGCTTTGGGCATATAGGCAATCATACAGAATAGCCGTTCCTTTTTATTTAATCCGGTTCCCACCATGCAGATAAACACTCCTGCCATACGGAAGATCAGCACTCCAAAGATCAGCAATACAGCAGCCCCTCCTTCAGACAGGGCATAGGAGAGATCAACAGTTGCTCCAACCAGAACAAAGAGAAGAACCTCAGCTGCCACCCACAATTTTGAGTATTTGGCAGAAAGGCGGACTGCGGTTTCATAACGCCCCTTCTGCAAAAAGAGACCAATACTCATCACTGCCAAAAGTCCGGAAAATGGCACAACTCCCTTTAATCCATCTTCCAAAGTGATCATAAGAAAGGATACACTGAGAAGAATTACCACTTTTGCAGAATCCCTGATATGAATCTTTCTAAAGAATAATGCCATTATATAGCCACAGACAGCACCAAAGATAATACCTGTAACTATGGAAACAGGAATCTGAAGAAAACTTGCTGCTGACACACTCTGCCCCTGTGCAAGCCCTGTAAATGCAGCAAATAATACAATAACAAATACATCATCAACGGATGCGCCTGCCAGAATCATCTGCGGAATACTCTTTTTAACTCCATATCCTTCTTCCATCAGCTTCAGCATTTTAGGCACAATCACTGCCGGAGACACAGCTCCAACAACAGCTCCCATAATGGCAGCTTCCAGCACAGTAATTCCAAGAAGCTTTGGAGCAAGAAGAATCATTCCAAGCACCTCAAAGCAGGCAGGTACAAAACACATGAGAACTGCTGGTCTTCCTACCTTTTTTAAGTCATTGATATCCAAAGACAGGCCTGCTCTGGTGAGGATAATTATAAGTGCAATCTGACGAAGCTGGGCAGAGATTCCCAGAATAGATTCATCCAGAAGATTCAGGGCATAAGGTCCTAAAATCATACCTGTTATGAGCATTCCCAGAAGACTTGGAATTCCAATCTTCTTAAACAAACCTCCAATTGCCATTCCCATTATAAATACAAGGGCCAAACTAGTTAACATAACATTTCCCTCCATAGGTAATCATAATATCTGATATTGGATTGTATATATTCTTCCCCCCTCTCCTACGGCAGGATCAGACACAATCCGAAAAAAATAAGCTGATCCCCCTGCAAAATGCAGAAGCCATCAGCTTATTCAATAAGCGGTTTAGGTATTACCTTGGGAGACCTCATTCCCAAAACATATTATAACAGATACTAAGCCTTTTAGTCCACAAGCTTATGTAATTCCTTCACATGCTCTGTCTCATTAGAAGTCCTGTGCTTTGCCTTCTTTGCATACATATTCACTGATGCAGTGGACTTCCTGATTGGCTGCAGTGTACCTGCGCCAGCAACACAGCCTCCGGGACATGCCATTCCTTCCAGAAGGTAACCATCGTATTTGCCTGCTTTTGCCATAGTAAGAAGTTTGCGGCATTCCCGCAGTCCCATGGCATTTTCCACCTTGATCTCACGGTCAGGATATCTCTCATGAATAACGTTTACTACAGACTGTGCAACACCGCCTGCTACAGCAAAATTACGTCCATCTGTGGAAGCATCGTTCAGTCCATCTGGGTCTTCCTCTATATTTTCAATATCGATGTGCTTTGCATCAAAGATTCCTGCCATTTCCTCAAAGGTCAGAACAAAATCCACATCGCTTCGGATATCAGTTCTCATAGCCTCCAGCTTCTTAGCAGCACAAGGCCCGATAAATACCACTTTCGCCTCTTTATGATCCAGCTTGATCAGGCGTGCAGTCAGAGTCATAGGTGTTAAAGCCATGGAAATACAATTTGCCTGCTCAGGGAACAGCTTTTTCGCCATCATAGACCATGCAGGACAACAGGATGTTGCCATAAATGGCAGCTTCTCCGGAACTTCCTCCACAAAGTCAATGGCTTCCTGAGTTGCACAAAGGTCAGCACCGATTGCAACCTCAAATACGTCGGCAAAGCCCAGCTCCTTCATGGCAGCACGGAGTTTGCCTGGAGTTACTTTCGGTCCAAACTGTCCAACGAATGCAGGAGCTACGGCAGCATAAACCCTTTCACCTTCCTGAATAGAACGAATTACCTGAAATATCTGGGATTTATCTGCAATTGCACCAAATGGACAGTTAACAAGACACATTCCACAAGAGACACATTTATCATAATCAATATCAGCTTTTCCATTTTCATCTGAACCGATGGCATCCATACCGCAAGCAACTGCACAGGGACGCTCCTGAACAATAATGGCGTGATAGGAGCAGACTTCTGCACATTTTCCGCAGCGGATACATTTCTCATCATCTATATGGGAACGTCCATTGGTACGATCCAGAGAAATAGCATCCTTCGGGCAGACCTCGATACAGGGATGAGCCATACAGCCTTGACAGCCGTCGGTTACAAAGACACGCTTTTCATCACATGCATTGCAGGCGAATTTCATAACATTAATAAGGGGTGGTGTATAATAGGTTTCTGCCTTATCCGCATCTTCAATATCAGCAGATATTGGAGCATGAACTGCCGCACTTCTATAGGATAAGCCCATAGCCATTCTAAGACGCTCACCAACAACCGCCCTCTCTAAGAAAACATCATTACGGAAGGTTCCTATCTCTCCGGGAATAATCTTATAAGGAAGCTCTTCAATTCTCTTTTCCATAGACCACTCTGTATGATAAGCCATTCGTGCAACTTCCATGAATATTCTGTGTCTGATTTCCTGAATACGTGTTTCTACTCCTCTCATGTGAATATAACTCTCCTTTTCCTTAAAAAATATATAATAGATCCAAGTATGGTTTTTGTATACAATATTATCTATTATAACTATACCTACCTGATCAGCAAATAGCAAGTTCTTTATTGCGTGCAAAGTCAATCAGAACGGGGATCTTGTGGCTCTTACCTTCCTGATTTTTCCTTTGATTGGCTTTGTCTGCAGAGCTTCCAGAACCAGATTTCCCTTCTTGTTTAAAATCTCCACATAGGTAAGGCTTTCTCTTACATCAATAATGCCTATATCTTCTGCTGTAACACCTTCTATACTGCATATGGTGCCCACAATGTCCACAGCTCTCATTTTGGACTTTCTGCCACCTCCTATGGACAGCCTTAAAATGCTTTGACTCACTGCATCTCCCTTGGCTGCTTTTACTTCCCTTTTCTGTCTCTGGCTGGCCCAGAATCGTTTTTCTTCCTCTGTTCCCGGCTGAGGGCAGTCTGACAGAGGTAGTTTTGTTCCCAGATAGTTTTCCACCATCTGAAGAGCACGTTCCTCTTCCCCAGTCACAATACTGACTGCCTTTCCTTTGTTTCCCTTTCTTCCTGTTCTGCCTATGCGATGGACGTAAGTCTCCCTTCCTGTAGGGAAATCATAATTTACCACAAGGGTAATATTGTCAAAATCAATTCCTCTGGCTGCCACATCAGTAGCAATTAAATATCTAAATCCCCCTCTTCGAAATGCGTTAATGGTTTTCAAACGCTCCTTCTGCTCTATCTCTCCATGAATCATTCCACAGAAGATCCTATCCCTTCTCAGCTTTTGGAACAATACGTTGACCATTTCCCTTGTTCCACAAAAAATCATGCAGCTGTCAGGGTTTTCCACAATGAGTATCCGTTTAAATGCCTGGTACTTCTCTTCCTGATCCACCATATAAACAACCTGCTCAATCATAGGTGCTGCCCCCGGCTCCTGGGCTGCAAAAACTGCTTCCGGAATATATTCATCTGCCAGAAGCTGTATCTTTTCCTGTAAAGTTGCAGAAAACAGCATCATCTTACTGTTCTTCGGAACCATGGAAAGTATCTGCTTTACTTCATCAAGGAATCCCATATCAAGCATTAAATCCGCCTCATCTATGACAACATATTTAATATCTGTAAGTTTTAAACAGTCCCTCTCTATGAGGTCGATTACTCGTCCCGGAGTCCCCACTGTAATGTGATTTTTCTGTTTTAATGTTCTTATCTGCTTATCAATGGGAAATCCACCAAATACTGCTGATACCTTCAGCCTTTTATTTCTTCCTATATGAAAGATTTCCTCCTGCACCTGAACAGCCAGTTCTCTGCTTGGCTCCAGAACAAGTGCCTGAGGAAGATTTCCCTCCCAGCTTACCATCTGGCATATAGGGATTGCAAATGCCGCTGTTTTTCCTGTTCCTGTCTGTGATCTGGCTACCACATTCTCTCCAGCTAAAATCAGTGGAATCACTTTTTTCTGGATTTCTGTTGGAGTTTCGTATCCCAGCAGGGAAAGGGTATCTAAAATTTCCTTTGTCAACTCCAGCTGGTCAAAGCTTTTGATATGGTCTAATTGTTCTTTCTCGTTATTTTCTTTCATCGTTCTAATTACCCTTCCTTTGGCTGCCCTGTACCGGCATTCTTTTGGATCATTTGCTCAATCATATCTTCCGGATAAGACAATAGTTTCCCCAGTTGCCTGGAAATTTCATAATGGCTCTGCTTTGTATAAGCCCCATTTTCCATAAGAGTTTTCTGCATTTCTTTTAAATCCAGATATTGTTCAAGCACTTCTTCTAAACGGTAAAACAGGTAAATATATTTGCCTTTCACAGCTTCTTCTGAAAACAAATCAGTAACAAGAATCTGATCCTCCGGATAATAGTAAACCCCATAGTTATTACAGATCTTTTTCACCTCTTCCAGATACTCAGCCCTCTCTTCTACGGAATCGCAGGTATGGCTGAAAGCAAGAGTTTTAACTCCTGCAGAAAGCATCTCACAAAAAGCATCTGCTGTTCCCAGATAATAGGAGTACTGATCAATAGGGCGGAAAATGCTTTCCGCTTCTTCATATTCCTCATATTCCTCACGATCCAGAGATAATGGGATTCCCAGCTTGCTGGTCACATTAGCGCCACCATACCAGGTGCTGTCAACAGTAAAAATATCGCCTATTTCATATTCCATAGAATCTATATTGTTCTTTTTTATAATTCGAATTTGCTGATTTGTCATTTTCTCAACTCCTGTCCTTGGTATTCTCACCTTTTATTGTAACATTAAATCATACCAGTTGGAAATAAAAGCTTCAAGAACCATTAAAAACCATAAAAAAGGCAGAACTGACAAAACCATCAGAACTGCCTTTACAACTTATTCTTTTTTCTTAATGGGAATCAATAAATCCAATTGTTTTACTTCTGTAGTTCCCTCAACTGCCATGGTAAAAGCATTCAGTTCCTCTTCCATACAGCCGCCCATTCCACCAGGCTCTCGCCAGTCGATCTCATACTCTTCATCTGCTTTGATCTGCTCAAAAAACTCTCCCCATTTCTGAAAATCTCCCATTTTAATGCACAGGGCCGCATACAGACCTCCAGCGAATTCTTTCTTCTGAAGAGGTTCAGTCACCTCAATGTCCTCAGGAATTGTTACCCAGAACTCATAACCGTAAACTGCTTCTCCCTGCTGGGGATTGGGATTATTAAAGCCATAAACCCTGAAATCAGGTTTTATAGCAGGCAGATTCACAGACTTTATAAAACTAAAAAGCCGTTGTCCCGACGTATCCTCCGGCTGCTCTCCATAATACATACTGGATGCAACTGTCGTCGGCGGAAGATACACCACCCTGATATTCATATCGCTTTCCAAAACTTTGCTCACCTTGTTTAAGTCTTCCATTGACCATTCCTCCTTAAGATTAGTTTTAGGAGGGCTTAGAGTACCAATTACCTTAAGCAGCTGAGAATCCTCAAGAAATTCAAATCTGACTCTTCTGCCAACGCTCTTTTCCAGCTGTGATACAAAAACAGTGAGAATATCCCGCACTGTGCCAAGAGCTTCTATCTCCTTGTCCAGCTGGGACAGACTCTCCTGAAATACAGCAAGAGCCTGCTGCTGTTCCTTATCTTCCAGAATCACTTGAATTTCTTTTAAGGAAAAACGCAATTTCCTAAGTACTATAATCTGCTGCAGCCGGCTGATGGCAGTCTGATCATAGACACGATATGCATATTCTTCTCTTCTGCCGCTGGATATCAGTCCCATCTTCTCATAATAACGAAGCATTCGGGTTGAAATATCAAATGTTTTTGATACCTGGCTGATTGTCATGGTCTCCATATTCATTACCCCTTCCTTCCATGAGTATAAAGTGGGACACGGTGTCAAAGTCAATAGGGGAATTTATTTTATTGGAAGCAGCTCAATATATCCTCTGGTTCCAATAGGTTCTAACTGAATCCGTGGGTTTTTCTCATCCCATGCATAGCCGATTACAGAGGGATCATATCTCTCAATGGAAATCTGCACTTCCTCAATCGCCCGGCTGAAATCCTCTTCTTCAAATGGTTCTCCCTGAAACATCAGATATTTCGCTGCCGGCAGTTCTATGATATCAAAACCTTCCGGCACAATTCCTTCATAATCAGCCGCAACCTCAACCCCCTGGACATATTCCGAAGTTCCAGGCTGTATCAGCTTAGGAGGCAGCCACAAACACACCGGCTCACCGCTGATGGACTTAATGCTCAGAAGCAGTCCCCATACATCACAGCCCACCTCCTCACAATAAGCAAAATATTCTGTTGCTGTCTTACCCCGTTTCATAATCACCTTGCTTACAGGTTTGTCTATTACCTGTACAAATACATTTTTCAAATTCTCCATATCCGCTCTCCTTTCAAAATCCTTAAATTTAACTCCGTAAGGGGTAAAAAGATAGACTGGAACAGGATTTGCAGCATATTCTCCAGGATTGCAGCCAAACTCCCGGTTAAATGCCCGCTGATAACCATCTACACTTCCAAATCCCATTTCAAAGGCAATATCTGCTATTTTGCACGGATCGTCTCTCAGCTTCAGAGCTGACTTTGATAAACGAAATCTGCGGATATAATCAGCAGGAGTTATTCCCACTCGTTTCACAAACAATCGATAGGAATACCATGGAGAAAATAGTGATACTTCTGATAAACCGGCAAGAGTAATATTTTCATATAAATGAGCTTCAATGTAATCCTGCATTCTCTGAACTGCTTCTATCTGTTCCTGCATTCTTTCTGACCTCCTTATGAAAATCATTATAGAATTTCTCAAAGAGATTCTCTCGACCTTTTTTGCTCATTGCATTTTCTAATTTCCCAACTCTTCCAAAATAATATGGGCGATTCTCGGATTGTGAACAATATAGCTTCCATGACCGGACCCAGTAATAATATGAAGCTTACTGTCAGGAATATTCTCAGCAATAAAATCTGTATCGCTTCGTTTCACCATATCACGGCTGCCTGCCAGAACCAGTACAGGGATCGTAATCTGATTCAGCAATTCCGCAGTGATATCAGGCTCCTGAAGCATCATCTTCATCTTAGGGTCTTTGACAAATTTATAAATCACTTCAAACAGCTTCCGCCAGCCATTACGAAGTCCATCAGGAGAAGTATTGGCTCCGCTTACAATGAGATTGGATAAAAGATCTGGAAATCTGGCTGCCAGTAAAAGACCGATAATCCCACCGTCACTAAAACCATAAATCACAGGCTTTTTCAAGTCCAGCTTCTGAATAAATGCATAGACATCTTCAGCCAAATCTTCATAATGATATACAGAAGCTTTACGGCTCCCTCCATGACCTCTGGAATCCAGGGCATAGACTGTATAATACTGGCTGAGAATGGGGATTGCCTTATCATAAATCCCACTTGTTTCCCCATTGCCATGAAGCAAGATAAGCGGCTGACCCTTTCCGCTTTTAATATAGTATAACTCCGTATGATTCACTTTAATCCGATTTCCCATCCCCCACATCTCCTTCTCCAGTTAACTGGTATACTATCTTAAAGAGTCGTCCTAATAGTAATATACGTTAGATACATTTTATCTAATACAGATTCAATTAGCAAGAGAAATTCTTGCAAGTAAGAAGTCAATGTGTTAGAATGTATTCAAAGCAAAAAAGTCTTTTATTCTAACATTCAATTCTATTGAAAATCGAAATCGTATCTTGCTTTTAAAACCCAATTTTAAAAATTATATGCAGGATATGAGAAGGTTAGATTCTGCATAAATAAACGAAAGAGAGGAATTTATGCAGAAAGCAGAAAGTCAACTGAATAGCTATGAAGAAAAGCGCAAAAAGGTCAGTGAGTTTAATCTGACAAGTGACGTTTTCTTTAGCAAGGTAATGGAAGACAAAGAGGCTTGTCGGGAATTGATTCAAATTCTGACAGGTGAGATGTTGTTAGTAAAAACTGTAAAAAGCCAGTATTCCATTCGGAATATTGAGAATCATTCGGTGACACTGGATGTATTGGCTGAGGGGCAGAAGGGGCGCATGGTTAATGTGGAAATCCACACACAGGAGGATGAAGATCATGTGCGAAGAGGCCGGTATTACATTAGTGTCTAGTCCTGTTCATCTTTAGACTAATAGTGCTGAATATTTTGTCAGCCTGCAAGGCGGAAGAGGGAGACGTAGCGGTGGCTACGTTGACTGATGACAACGCAGCAGATGGCAAAATAGGCAGTGCTATTAGTCTAATTATGAACAGGACTAGACACTAACAGCATCGATATGAGCATTTTGGAAAAGGGCACTGCTTATGAAGAACTGCCTGATGTTTATCTGATCTATATTACAGAAAAGGATTTTATAGGTCAGAAAAAAGGAATTTACATAGTGAAACGGATAGTACTAGACAATATGGTTCTTAATAATGGAATTTACGAATTCTATGTAAATCTCAAAGGGGAAACTGCTACCAGTGAACAAAGGGAGCTTCTGGATTTTATAGTGAATTCAAGAAGTAATTATAAGACTGACGCATTTCCCCACTTGGCACGAAGAGTTACTATGTTTAAAGAAGAGAGGAAGGGAGTTGATATTATGTGTAAAATTATTGAGAGAGAACGTGCGGAAGCTAAAACGGAAGGGTTTATTGCAATTGTACGCAAAAAATACCAGAAAGGAAACACCCCAGAGCAGGCAGCCGAAGCCTTAGAATTAGATACAGAATATGTTAGAAGCATCATGAGCATGATGGATTTACAGATTATGTCAGATGAAGAAATTGCTATTAAGATGGTAAACGAACAGAATCAAAATTCTTATCTGTATTCTTAAAAAACCTACAGCAATTGATTTTAAGTGTTTCCAAGTTTTCATGATTGACTATTATCAATACCTATGATATAGTCACTAATATTAATAAAAACTTAAAGATTTGAGGTGAAAAGGTGATTAATATTTCTTGCTAATAAGGAACTGCATAACGAATTCATTCCGTCAGAGTATTGCTACTACTATCTGCGGTATTATTTGTTGTGCCTATGCAAGAAAGTTAAACACCTGATCACTCATAATAATATTGTCACGCAACCATTTTAATATGGTTAGACTCTGCTATTTTATGAGATGCAAGAAGGACTTTCTTGCGTCTCATTTTTATTTTACAGGAGGGTCATGAGCATGTCTTTGATTAACGTAGTGAATTTAAGCTTCGCCTATGAGGGAAGCTATGACAATATTTTTGAAAATGTGAGTTTTCAGATTGATACTGACTGGCGTCTTGGATTTACAGGACGTAACGGCAGAGGGAAAACCACTTTTCTAAATCTTCTGCTTGGCAAATACGAATACAGCGGAACCATTGCAAGCAGTGTGGATTTTGAATACTTTCCCTATGAAGTTTCTGATCCTGAGCTTTACACCATTGATATAATAAAAGAAGTCAGTCCAAACTCTCAGGACTGGGAAATCATGAGGGAAATGTCTTATCTGGATGTTAGTGATGATGTGCTGTACAGACAGTTTTTCACTCTGTCTAAGGGCGAACAAACAAAAGCACTTCTTGCAGCATTATTTTTAAAGGAAAACAGCTTTCTGCTCATTGATGAGCCTACGAACCATCTGGATTCCGGGGCACGAATGATTCTGAGTAATTATTTGAAAAAGAAAAACGGGTTTATCTTAGTTTCTCATGACCGAGTATTTCTGGATAATTGTATTGACCACATTCTTGCCATCAATAAAACAAATATAGAGGTTCAAAAAGGAAATTTTTCTTCCTGGTGGACCAATAAAGAGATGCAGGATCAATATGAACTTGCAGAAAATGAAAAGAGAAAAAAAGATATTAGCCGTTTGACTGCTGCTGCCCAGAGAACTTCCAGCTGGTCAGATCAGGTGGAAAAAAGTAAAATTGGCCGCACCAATTCGGGCAGTAAAATAGACAGAGGATTTGTGGGACATAAAGCAGCCAAAATGATGAAACGGTCTAAGAATCTGGAAACCCGGCAGCAGACTTTGATTGAGGAAAAATCCAAATTGCTTAAAAACATTGAAAGCAAAGATACTCTGAAAATCATTCCTCTGAAACACCACTCCTCAAGGCTTATGGAACTGACCGACATCTCCATTTCCTATGGAGATACCTCTGTCTGCTCCAACATCAGCTTCACCATAGAACAGGGAGACAGAATCGCTTTACAGGGCAAAAATGGTTCCGGCAAGTCCAGTATTCTAAAACTGATCTGTGGCGAGGAAATTCCTCATACAGGAACTATCACCGCACCTGCTTCACTAAAGATTTCCTATGTATCTCAGGATACCTCTGATATAAATGGAAATTTATCCGATTATGCTGAGCGGTATTCCATTGATGAAAGTCTGTTTAAAGCACTTCTTCGTAAATTGGATTTTTCAAGAGAACAATTTGAGAAAAACATTGAGGATTTCAGCGGAGGTCAGAAGAAAAAAGTGCTTATAGCCAGAAGTCTCTGTGAACAGGCACATCTCTATCTGTGGGATGAACCATTAAACTTTATTGATGTGATTTCGAGAATGCAGATTGAGGAACTACTATTAGAATTTGAACCTACGATTTTGTTTGTAGAGCATGACAGCGCTTTTTGCAGTAATGTTTCAACCAAGACGGTTCAGCTATAATACTAATAACTATATCATCTAAAAAGGCAGCCGGATTATCCATCACCGACTGCCTTCCTTTGATATTTATTGTCTCAATTTAACTATAAATTCAGACTTATTTAATACACAATCTTCCCACTAACAATAGATTCCGGTTCCAAAGAAACAAATGCAGTCTTCCCTTCAAGCCTGATATAAACATCCAGCCTTTCCTCAGTCCGATTCAGCATAACAACAGAATAATCCGTTCCATTATCAAAAGCCACTGCTTCCAGCTTATCTGTATAAGCACTGCTTCCAATTCTCACCGCCCCAGGAGTAATATACTTACAGAAATGCCACAGATAAGCCTGAATGCTGCGTTCCTCAAGCTCCCCTGTCTTTGTGTGATACAGATATGGAGAATCGCAGAAATTCCCTACATGGTTAGGACCGCCTCTTTCGTCCAGGATCAGATTCCAGTCATAAAAACCAGTCAATCCATTTTTCATATTCCCAATCATATCATGAGCATACTTTCTGGCATTTTCCAGGCAATCCCCCTGGTCATATTTGCTGTATTCAATACATGCCTCTGACAGAATAATTTCCTTATTAGGATATCGTTCACCAATCATCTGCAACGCCTCAAAATGATCCCCGCTGTACCAGTGAACAGCAATTCCTGTAATCATGGAGTCCGTTTCCTCATCAATCAGCGCCATGGCACGGTCCAATGCCCGCTCTTTATTATGATCCCAGATATAAATCTTCATATTAAGCTGATGCTCCATTAAAGCAGGATACAGGTAATCCCTTAAAAATTCCTTTTCCTCTTCTGCTGTATAGATACAGGAGTCCCATGTCTGCACTGCTTTTGGCTCATTTTGTATAGAAAGTGCCGTCACATTGATCCCAAGCTTTTGAAGCTCTATAATATATCTGCAGATATACTCAGCCCAGTCCTTATAATATTCCTTCTTAAGCTTTCCGCCTCCATTGCGCTGCCCATTGGTCTTCATAAATGCAGGCGGACTCCATGGAGATACCATCACCTGCAGCTGTTCCCCTGCTGCCTTTTTAATATCCTCAAACATAGGAAATATATATTTCCCCATTCTCTCCAAAGTGAAATTCTTCTGATTTTCTTCAGAAGACGCCTCATAGTGTTCCAGAGAGAAGTCACAGCTGTCAATGGGAATACGGATCATCTGGTAGTTCATGTTATCCTGATGAAAATACTGCTGTATCACCTGTTCCTTCTGCTCCCTGTTCATCAAGGAATAGATATAGGCAGCCGAATCAGTAAGCGCCCCTCCAAATCCCTGAAATGTCTGGTAACGAAATTGAGGATAGAGATTAAGCACCTGATTCTCCACCTCATCAACAGCTTTAAATTCTGTAGTCAGCATTTCCTGAGCTTTTATCCCATTTTTATAAGTTGTACTGATGGTTTCCAGATTCATATTACATTTCTCCTTATGTTCATTCTTCCTTCAAGCGTTTCTTATACTCTGCCGGTGATGTTCCCTTGATCTTCTTAAAGATTCTGGAAAAATACTTCTCATCACGATAACCCACTTTATATGCAATTTCATAATTTTTCAAATATCCCTGTTCCAGATAAGTGCACGCCCGTTCAATTCTGATGGAATTCACAAGCTCCTTAAATCCATAACCTCTGGTCTGAGAAAATAAGGTAGAAAGATAGCCTGCCGTAATCCCTGCATACTCCGCCGCCTGCTGAGCAGTAATATCCTCATGATAATGTTCCCTGATATACTGCTCTGCCCTTAGAACGATCACAGGAACCTCATCTCCTTCCACCACCTGTTCTTCCTGCTCTTTTCCATATATCTCATCTGCCAGCTTATGGATCAATGCAAGAATATCTGAGGATCTGGTAGGTTTTAATAAATATTCCTTAGCACCATAACGAACTGCCTGCTGGGCATACTGAAATTCATCATATCCGCTGAGCACAACGGTTACAGGCATAATCCCCATAGAAGATGCCTCTTTCATCACCTCTACCCCGGTTTTTAGGGGCATGCGGACATCCAACAGCATAATATCTGGTCTGTGCAGGACAATTGAGTCAAGAGCCTGCTGCCCATTTTTAGCAGTGTATATTTTGTCAAACCGATCTGTGTGAAGCTTGATGTATTTATATAGTCCCATACGTACAACATCTTCATCATCAGCAATCAACAGCTTCTTTTCCATGTTCTATATCCCCCCTGCCTGAAAATATCCGAAGTGTAATCCTTGTTCCTTTTCCAGGTTCACTATCCACCTTCATATCAAATCTTTCCCGATACATTAAGGCCAAACGCTCCCTTACGTTTTTAATGGCATATCTGCCGATCCGCTGACCTTTATACAATTCACCATCTTCAGTATTCAGAATTGCTTTTACCTGCTCCTGGTTCATACCAATTCCAGTATCTTCTATAATAAACTCAATTCCCTCTGGAATCCTCTTCCCTCCCACATAGATCTTGCAGGGTGCATCCATATTTTCTGATCCATGAACTACTGCATTTTCCACAAATGGCTGAAGGATTAATTTAGGAATCTTCTCATTTTTAATCTCATCTTCAATGTCTATTTCATAAGTAAGCCTCTTGGTAAAACGCATCTTCTGAATTACCAGATACTCCTTTACCAGCGCACATTCCTGACTGACAGTCGTCACGCTCTTTCCTTCACCAAGAACCTGACGGAATAAATTGCTAAGCGCCAGAATATTCTCAGCAATTTCCTCATTATCAGCCTCCTGTGCCTGCCAGTACAGAGAATCCAGGGTATTATACAGGAAATGAGGATTGATCTGAGCTTGAAGAGCCGTTAATTCGCTTTCCTTTTCCCGCAGCTCCATCACATAATTTTCATCAATTAGCTGCTTAATGTCCTTTACCATTTTGTTAAAACAAATGGCTACCTCTCCAACCTCATCTCTTGTTTTCACTTCCACCTGCTGCTCAAAATCTCCCTTTCGAAACTCTGCCATAGCCTGATTTACCTTGTTGAGAGGTTGAGTCACAACATTAGTAACTAAGCTGAGAACAGGAAATAGTCCGATTAAAACTCCTAACAGCATTAAAACAGGAGTATAGGCAATGCTTAAAAACTGATCTGTAATCTGGCTCTTTGGAACGAAAATACAGACTGTCTGACCACTGTCATCATTATTGTGGACATAGACAATATCATTTTTATAATCCAGAACGCCTTCCCCTTTATGTAAACTAGAAAATAGCCCTTCATTTATAAAATCTTCTTCCGCCTTCTCAGTAATAGCTCCGATGGAAAGCAGCTTTTCCCCTTCTGCATTGAGTACCAGAATGCTTTCTGCATCGCTTTCCAGTGCAGACTCACACAAATCCTGATATTTTCCTGCATCTGCCCCAATCACCAGATAGCCTAATGCATTTTTCTTGGAAAGGTCATAAATCTCTCTGTAAAGTACGATTTTTTCACTTTGATTTGCCCAGAATACTTCAGAGGAGTTCTTTCCGATCAGCTTCCAGCATTTCTTGCCCCTTTTCTCAATCGCTTCCTGATACAGAGATGTTTTCTGCACCTCCTCAAGAGATGGCAGATAAGAGCTGGAATCCATGCAGCGCAAATAAGGCTGAATGTGATTCTCCGGATAGATACCCAGTGTTTTGATGTACCCTTTAATTGCCATCATATCCTGAATAAAACGCATAGGCGCATCCTCAAGCCACAGCTGGGGATTCCCATTTAGCTCATCTACCTGATCCGTTGTGAGAATTTTGTTTATATTGCTATTAATGCAGATATAGGTGGACATCTCTGCCACACTCTGATTCAGCTCTGCAATACTGTTTTCCAGATTCTGAACCCGAATCTGTCCCCTGGCAGTCTCTTCACGCATTACCTTTGTGTAGTTTCGTGAATACATAAATACACTGATTAATAAAAGAATGGGAGTAACCACCAGATAGCTGTATACAATAATTTTCTTTTTAATACTCAGATCATTGATTCTCTGCTTCCATTTCATACTGTACTCAGCCTT
This sequence comes from Hungatella sp. UBA5385, assembly GCA_002409995.1. Taxonomy (GTDB): domain Bacteria; phylum Bacillota; class Clostridia; order Lachnospirales; family Lachnospiraceae; genus UBA5385. The sequence continues at coordinate 52,672 of DHOR01000039.1, forward strand.
TCGCCGCTTCCATTTCATACTGCACTCAGCCTTTCACTGCTCCCATTGCCACGCCCTTAGTGATATGTTTGTTCAGTATTATGTAAACTATTACTGCAGGCGCAGCAGTCAGCGCCATAACAGCGAACTGAACTGCATAGTTGGAAGAATACTGACCTGTAAATTCCAACACAGAAAAGGGGAGAGTTTTCCATTTGGGTGAGCTTAAATAGGTGCTTGCCATCATAAACTCATTCCAGTTATTTAAAAACGTCATAATGGATACGGTTGCAATGGAGGGTTTCAGCATAGGAGTTACAATCTGAACCAGAATTCTGTATATTCCACAGCCATCGACCACGGCCGCTTCCTCCAGCTCAATTGGCACTGAATCCAGAAAACTGGTCATTAAAAATATTGCCTGAGGAAGGGAAAATGCAATATAGGGAATTAAAAGCGCCCATATGGTATCCGTAAGCTTAAGCATATTATAAATCTTATAGTTTGGCAATAAGGTTGCATGAATTGGGATCATCATTCCAAGGAGAAGAATGGTTTTAACCATGCTGCTCAGCTTCCATTTCATTCTATGACATGCATAGGCAGCCATAATAGAAATGATAATGACAAAAATCACTGCCAGACCATTAATCAGCACACTGTTTTTTAAATATTGAAGAAAATGGCCATCTACAAATGCTTTTACATAGTTTCCCCACTGAATCTTCTTGGGTATAATCAAAAGACCGCTGGTAAACATCTCATTGCTGCTTGCAAGGGAAAAATTCAACAGCCAGATGAGAGGAAATATCTGAATCACTGCCACTGCAATTAACACTGCCCAGAGAAGAACTCTTCCCGGTGTCAGCTTTCTTTTTTCTGCCCTCATTTCCTACACCGCCTTTCCCTTTTCTGAGAAAATAATATTCAAAAGAATTGTCACTGCAATACAGATCAGGATAAACACAACGCTGATTGCATTGCCATACCCATACTTAAAGGCTTTAAATGCCTGCTGATACAGATAATTTGCCGTAAATTGAGTGCTGTTGCCCGGACCTCCATTGGTCAGCAGATACACGGTCTCCATCTGCTTTAAGGCAGAGATAATTGCCATTGTCACATTGACCTGAATCACTGATTTCATCTGTGGCAGAGTCACACTGATAAATGTCTGTCTATTATTTGCTCCATCAATGGCTGCCGCCTCATATAAAACAGGGTCTATGTTTTTGATTCCTGTATAGTAAATCAACATTCCCCAGCCAAATCCGTGCCAGATTAAAACCACAAGCACTGACCAGATGGCAATCTTTGAATCAAACCAGTTGATTTTTCCTGTATAGCCCAGCGCCTTTAAGACATTGTTTAATAATCCAAAATCAGGATTATAGATAAATTTCCACAGATAGGCAATGACTGCAACGGATATTACATTGGGAATGAAATAGACACATCTGAAAAATCCTTCCGCTTTTCCCTGGAGCTTATCTAGCACTGCTGCTACGATCATAGCCAGAGGATGCTGGATACAGATAAATCCAATGGCAAGAAGGGCAGAATGCCATAGGGATTTCCAGAAGATCTTATCTTGCATTAATTTGCTGTAATTCTCAAAACCTATGACAGTGGCAGTTCCCATGCCGGAATAGTCCGTAAATCCATAATAAATACTTAAACAGATGGGAGCCAGGATTGCAAATACAAAGACCAGGATTCCAGGCAGTATCAGACTTGCAATGACCAGCTTATTGCTGTATAGTTTCTTCATTCTTAATCCTCCAACTTCCTTTATGCAAAGGGGCTGCCCTGAACTTCTTGTTTCAGGACAGCCCTAAATCTATCATTCCTTATTTGCACGCTTTTCCGATAACATCCAGGAATCCGTCCACTGTACTGGTACCATTTGTCACGCTCTGAATCTCGCTTTCAATACAAGCTTTAAAAGCAGAAGGGCCACAGTCATTAATCGGTGTTCCTGACAGACTGGTGGCTGCATTTACAATCTCCACAATCTGCATCTGCAATTCTGTCTCATTGCCTGTCATATACTGAGACTGATCCTGTGCAGACATTCCAACTCCATTTTCCCAGCCATATTTTGAAAGCTTATCGGGCTGATACATATAGTTTAAGAACTTAATGGCCTCTTCTTTTACTTTGGAGTCTGCTGATACTGCATATCCGCCGCCATTCCATGCTGCGATATCATGCTTCTGACCTTTACCGCCTTCTACTACCGGCATGGTAAATACACGGATGTTGGTTCTTACTTCTTCAGGTATATCCTCATTTAATGCCATGGAGGACTCCCAGCTTCCCATATAAAACATGGCAGCCTGACCATTGGTAAATAAGTTCATGGCTGTTCCATAATCCTGAGAATCATATCCGTCCTGGAACAGACCTGCTTCTGCTGCTGTTCTCATCAGTTCTGTTGCTTCTTTAAATTCAGGTGCTGTAAAATCACCATTTTGTACTGCATTTGCTACGGTCTCAATGGTGCTTCCATTGATTTTGTTCACAAGGTCAGACATAAAGATTGCCATTGGCCAGCCGTCTCCACCGTCCATTGCCATTGGAATTAAGCCTGCTGCTTTAATATCTGATGCCATTGTCAGCAATTCATTATAGGTTTCTGGAATCTTCCAGCCATTGTCATCAAACATCTTCTGATTGTAGTAGATTACTGCAACGTCTGTATTTCTTGGAAGACCATATAGTTTTCCATCTTTCTTAAATCCTTCCAGTGATCCTTCCACAAATTTATAATCTGCATAGTCCCCTGTATTCAGTTCAGCAAGAACTCCTGCATTTAACACCTCATCAAGGAAAGCCGGCTGTCCCCAAATGCTGACTACATCAGGCATTCCATCCATTGCATAAGCTTTGAACTTGGTTTTATATGCTTCTTCGTCCAATGCTTCCACTGTAATTTTCACATTTGGATTCTGAGCCATATACTCATCAATGATCATCTGCTCCACAAGTCCCTGTCCATTTTTCCGGTCAGGTAAGTTGGAAAACACCTTTAAAGTAACGTCCTCTGCTGCTTCCGCCTGCTTGGTTGTCTCTTCAGCAGCCTTTTCTGTAGTCTGATCAGCCGCTTTTTCTGTTGCCTTTTCTGTAGGAGCCGCTGTAGGTGCTGCTGTCTTGCTGCCACATCCTGCAAGCAATGTTCCTGCTGCCGTTATAGCTAAAATCGTTGTAAGAAATCTCTTCTTCATCATTGTTACCTCCCCATTTGGTTTTGATAAATTGATTATAGCATCCTGCCATACCTTAAAACAGATCACTAATTTTTAAAAAGGTGTACTTTTTTCGAATAAGTTTTACTTATCAGATCAATTGGGAATTGAAATTGCTGTTTCTCCCGATTTTTCCTACAATATAGAGAATAGTCTATTTCCCGAAAGGAGTTTTAAAATGAGTAAAAAAGTATTGGTGTTATCTTCCAGTCCCAGAAAGGGAGGTAATTCCGAGTTATTATGTGATCAGTTTATGGCAGGTGCAAAGGAAGGAGATATGACCTGCTTCTTGATGCTGGAAGCAAAGCCATCAACTCAGGAAGAGATGACTGTTTCTATGAATTTTCCAACTAATATGTAAAAACAATAAAGGATATCAGCCTGTCAAGTATCATATGAAATGACAGACTGATATCCTAAATTCTTTATATTTTTATTTCAATAACAGAAGTATTCATCTTAAGCGTTTCTACCAGCTTTAAATAATCGCTGTCTTCCGCCGCCTCCACAGTCAGCTGCAAAACAGTTCCTTTCTCTGTTTTTTTTCCATAACTGACTCCGATCACCTGCAGTCCCAACTCTTCCACCTGTTTGCGAATGGGGCTTAGATCACTTCCTGCCTCTGTTAATTCCATACTGATTCGTTTTGTAACCTTACCAGGTTTTCGTCCTAAAAATATTTCCACAAGAAGAATCATAACAGTGGTAATCACACCGATCAGATACATTCCGCTGCCCATAGCCATTCCCACGCCTACAGTTGCCCATATTCCGGCAGAGGTGGTAACACCGCTTACGGCTTTATTTCTCACGAATATTACCCCTGATCCAATGAATCCAATGGCAGTCACAAGCCCTGCAGCAACACGTGATGGATCAAGCTTAATGGAATCTCCCAGCACATCATAAAACCCGTATTTTGATATAATCATCATCAAAGCAGATGCAATTGCTACGATTACATGAGTTTTGGTTCCTGCCATCTTCTGCTTCTGCTGACGCTCATATCCAATGGCACACCCACAGACTCCTGACAGCAGAATCCTTCCTGCAAACATGAGATCCAAAGGAATAGTCACTGTATTCTCCCAGCTAAACCCCAAAATATCCATTCTATCTATCTGCACCTCCTCACACTATTTATA
>DHOR01000039.1:57360-99776 GCA_002409995.1 Hungatella sp. UBA5385
AGAATGATCCTCTCCTTTTTCTCACTGAGATCAGGAACCGGTATGGCGGATAAAAGTGCCTGTGTATAGGGATGAAGAGGATTGTTAAAGAGCTCCTCTGCCGGAGCCTTCTCCACCAGCTGTCCTAAATACATAACTGCTATATCATCTGAAAAATGATTGACTACAGAAAGGTCGTGGGTAATAAAGATATAAGTAAGGTCCAGATCCTTCTGAAGCTTCTTTAGAAGATTTAAAATCTGCGCCTGAATGGAAACATCAAGAGCTGATACCGGCTCATCACATACAATAAATTTTGGCTCCATTGCCAGCGCTCTGGCGATTCCGATTCTCTGCCGCCGTCCTCCATCCAGTTCATGGGGATAGGTATTGATGAGACGCTCTGCCAGTCCAACCGTTTCCATCAGCTCCAGCACTCTTTTTTCAATTGCATGTTTATCTGTCAGAATTTTGTTCACCCTTATGGGTTCTCCAATAATCTGATTCACAGTCTGTCTTGGGTCCAGAGAGGAAAATGGGTCCTGGAATATAATCTGCATTTCCTTGCGCTTCTTACGCATCTCTTCCTCTCTCAGCTTTGTAATATCCTGACCCTGAAACAGAACCTGACCGGAGGTGGGCTCTATCAGCCGGAGTACCGATCTTCCAGTAGTGGATTTTCCACAGCCTGACTCTCCTACAATTCCAAGGGTTTTTCCTCTTTCTATGGTAAAGCTCACATCATCAACTGCATGGAGCATTCCCTTCGATGTTTTAAAATATTTCTTCAGATTTTTTACTTCCAGAATGTTATCAGCCATTGGTCACCCTCCTCTTAATATGAAAATCAGGATCGTCATAAGCGATACAAGCTACATAATGAGTGCCACCCATATAGCGGTATTCAGGCTGTTTTTTCTCGCAGTCTTCCGTTGCATAAGGACATCTGGAGGCAAAGGTGCAGCCTTCCGGCAGTTCTGTAGGGTCCGGCATCAGGCCTGGAATTGGCTGAAGCTCGCTTTTTCTGTCATTAATATTGGGAATAGAACCGAATAATCCTTCTGTATAAGGGTGTTTTGTATGATTAAATACCTCTTTCAGGGTCCCCTGCTCCACAATACGTCCTGCATACATTACCATAACCTCATCACATACCTCTGCCACTATTCCCAGATCATGAGTAATTAGGATCATGGAGGTATCATACTGCTGCTTTAACCGTTTCATCAGCTCCAGTACCTGTGCCTGAATAGTAACATCAAGAGCTGTGGTAGGCTCATCTGCAATAAGAAGCTTGGGATTACATGCCAGCGCAATAGCGATTACCACTCTCTGCTTCATACCGCCGGAAAACTGATGGGGGTATTCATGGGCTCTGCTTCCAGGTATTCCTACCATCTCAAGCATTTCCACAGCTTTAACAAATGCATCTTTTTTAGAAAGTTTTTCATGAATCTCTATGGATTCCGCAATCTGTTCCCCAACTGTAAACACAGGATTTAAGGCGGTCATAGGATCCTGAAATATCATGGATATTTCCTGTCCCCTCACCTCTTCCAGCTGTCTGGGGCTCATATTCATAACATCCATTCCATCGATGATTATCTTATTGCATTCAATCACTCCAGGCGGAGAAGGAATCAGACGCATCATAGCCATAGCAGTGGTGGTTTTTCCTGCTCCGGTCTCTCCAACCAGTCCAAGAGTCTTTTTTCTCTCCAATTGAATATTCACACCGTTGACAGCGTGTACAACACCATCTTCTGTTTCATAACGGACTTTTAAATCAGAAACATCTAATATCAACTCTTTATTTTCTTGACTCATGCCTTCCCCTCCTTACCGTTTCATCTTAGGATCCATTGCATCACGAAGACCGTCCCCAAGCATATTAAGTGCCAGAACAGTGATCATAATTGCCAGACCGGGAAACAATGTCATGTAGCTGTAGTCACGGATATACTTTCTTCCTTCTGAAAGCATGGCTCCCCATTCAGGAGCAGGAGCAGGAATTCCAAGTCCAAGGAAACATAAGGAGGAAGCGGAGATAATTGCAGATCCTACACGCAGGGTAACCTGAACCACAATTGGTGACAATGCATTGGGAAGAATATGTTTTAATATAATCTGCCAGTCCTTCATTCCAATGGCTCTTGCTGCCTCTATGTATTCCTGATTGCGCACTGTTAAAACAGCTGCTCTGGACACCCTTATAAATGCTGGTGTACTGGTAACTCCAACTGCAATCATCAAATTAATCGTGCTCTGACCAAGTACAGATACTACAACAATGGCCAGAAGAATATGAGGAATGGATGCAAAAATATCACCGAAACGCATCAGCACATTTTCCACAACTCCCCCATAATAGCCTGCGACTGCTCCCAGAGTAACACCCAGAATAACTGCCACAATCACTGCCACAATTCCTATAGGAAGAGAATATCTGGCTCCCCATATGACACGAGCAAATATATCACGGCCTACATGGTCCGTTCCAAACAGATGCTGAAAGCTTGGCGGCTGAAGCCTCTGGGACACATTCTGGCTGACAATATCCTTTTGATAATCCAGAAACAAAGGTGCACCGATTGCCATGATTACTAGCAGAACAACAATCACAAGACCTATGATGGCCCCTTTATTCTTCTTTAAATTTCTCCATATCTCAGCCATCTGGCTGCGTTTTGCATATTTTTTTGAAACCAGTTCCTGATTCGTACTTGCTGCCATTTATTCTCACCTCACTTTGTATACTGTGCTTTAATACGGGGATCTACATAAGCGTACAAAATATCCACCAGAAGCTGTACCACGCAGACAATCATAGTTGTAATAACCACACAGCCTGTAACCATGGGAATATCACGCATATTAATAGAATCCACAGTCAAACGGCCCACTCCCGGCCATGCAAATACGGTTTCCACCAGAACAGCACCGCCCAGAATATAGGCAAACTGTACGCCTGCAATGGTGATAATAGGAATCAGGGCATTGCGGAGCGCATGGTGCATAATCACCTTTTTTTCACTGACTCCCTTGGCACGGGCTGTACAGAGATAATCCTGACGAATCACATCTAACATAGAGGAACGTGTGGTTCGGGTCATAAGTGCTGCATTGTTGGTTCCTATGGTGATTGCAGGAAGCACCAGACTTCTCCAGCCTCCCAAATCCCCTCCTGAAGGGAACCAGCCCAAATTTAAGGCAAAGGCTATAATCAGCAAAAGTCCCAGCCAGAACTGAGGCATGGATAAACCCAGCAATGCCAGCACAACCGAAACATTATCCTTCCATGTATTTTGATTCACTGCAGAATAAACGCCTAATATGAGGGACAGAACCAGAGAGACTATAATAGCAGCCACTGACAGCTTTGCAGTAGCAGGAAAACGCTGGCAGTAAGTCTCCCAGACATCCTTTTTACTCACATAAGAGGATCCCATATCCCCTTTTAACAGCCCCTTCATATAGTTTGCATAACGGATAATCAGGGGATCGTTAAATCCATAATCTTCTCTCACCTTTTCAATCATTTCATCCGTAGCCTGGTCTCCTGCAATAATGAGGGCGGGGTCTCCCGGTGCAAGATCCATAATAAAATAAATGACAAAGGATACACAGATTAAAACCGGTATCAGCATTAACAGTCTTTTTATAATGTATCGATGCATACACTTTTCCTCCAATCCATTTTTCTATAGAGGCACTGCATGGAAATATCCACGAAGTGCCTCTGAAGTGTTATTATTCTTCTACCATGTAGGCATAGGTAAAGTCATGGCAGCCTGTAGCATTGAGCTTAATTCCCTGAAGACTTGTCTTCTTTGCAATATTTAAAGTTTCTACATACAGAGGAATACATAATGCTTCATCAACCACAAAGGTCTGCAGCTCATCATACATAGTCTGGCGTTTTTCCGGATCCTGCTCAATCAGCGCTGCATCCAGCTTTGCATCAAACTCCGGATCAGAAAACTTCATACGGTTATTGCCGGAATTTGTATAAAATAGGAGTCGTAAATTATTGTCAATAGAAACCAGAGAAACATGGGCTGCCATACAGGCATCATGTTCGTTATTCTTAATCATGGAGTTACGAACTGCAGTCTCTACCTCTTCGATCACCAAAGTAATTCCCACTTCTGCCAGCTGTGCCTGAAGAACGGGAGCAATGGCACGTGAGGTGGAATCGTGGCACAGAACGGAAAATGTAAATCCATCTGCATATCCTGCTTCCTCAAGAAGCTTTTTAGCCTCTTCCACATTATAGTTATAACCTTCCATACCGCCATAAAAACCAGCAGAAATATCAGTGAAATAGTAATTTTGAACTTCTCCGAATCCATTGGCAGCAACAGCAACCACATCATCCTTATTGATTGCCATATTCATTGCCTGACGAACACGAATATCTTTAAATGGAGCACCATGTTCTTCTGATACATTCATTACCATATAGTTGAGACGGGTGCCCTTCATCTGGATTAAATCCAGGTTTGCATCTTCTGCAATATACTCCAGTTCCATAGTGGAAGGTGTCTGGCAGTAATCAATATCTCCTGTCTGCAGTGCAATGACACGGGTTGCATCCTCTGCATACTGACGGAAGATAAGTTTTTCTGTTTTAGGAGCTTCACCAAAATATTTGTCAAAGCGCAGCATAGATACTTCATTGCCAAAGTCAATATTTTCATAGTAAAATGCACCTGATCCAATGGTTGTTCCCTCTTCTCCCTTTTCTTCCAAAGCCTTTTCTGACAAAATTGCCATATTAGGATTTGTTATATCAAAGAGAAATCCTGTAGAAGGTCCTGAAAGGGTGATTTCCAGAGTGTTATCATCAATGGCTTTCATTGATTCGATAATCTGCACCTTGGAAGCCACAAATGAGAATTCCTCTCCTCTGGTAAAAGTGAAGATAACGTCACTTGCCTTTACAGGCTCTCCATTGTGGAAATAAGCATTTTTATTGAGGTTAAAGGTATAAACCATTCCATCGTCTGAAACTGTATAGCTATCAGCCAGATCCGGAATATAAGACTGACTATCATAATCCCACTTCAAAAGATTACTATGGCTGACCGTATAAAAAATCTGATTAGTAATTGAACTGGTATTCTGTGGATCTGATGTGGTAAATACATTGGCAAGTCCGATGATCAGTTCTTTTTTAAATGCGGCATTGTCATCCGGCGGAACTTCTCCGGTTACGGACTCCCCAACAGCCACAGTTCCAGCCTGACTTGCCGGCTCACTGTCTCCTCCTGTACCCGCCGGCTTCCCACAGCCTGCTAAACCCAGGACAGCAGTAACACAAAGCCCCCAGGCAGCCACTTGTTTCATTCTTTTTTTCATGAACATACAAAACCCTCCTTAATAATTTTTCTTTCCTATCGGATACCTATATATACCGCAAGATTCATGCCAGACTGTTTTTGCCCTGAAAACTGATTATTTGACAAATAAAACAGGCAAATTTTGCCTCTTCGGAAAAATTTGCCTGTTTTACTTAAACATTTAACTGATATTCTTTAATTTTATTTCGTAAACCGCGCTCACTGATTCCCAGCTCTTGTGCAGTTATCTTTTGACGTCCCCCATTACGTTTTAAGGCAGCCCCTATTACAATTCGTTCCACCTCATTCATAGAGAGCCCTGCCAGCTGCTCCTCCAGAGAAAGCCCCTGACGCAGGCTTTTCCTTTTCTCTCCTTGTATGCCTTCTTCCTGTATCTGTAAAGGAAGGTCTTCAATTTCAATGTAATCCTCACTGGTAAGAATCACAGCATATTCCAAAGCATTGGCAAGCTCTCTTACGTTGCCCGGATAATGATAAGATAGAAGAAGCCGCTCTGCCTCCACTGTCATTCCAGGAAGCTTCTTTTCCTGCTCCTCACTGTACTTCTGCAAAAAATGCTGAATCAAAAGGGGAATGTCCTGTTTGCGTTCTCTTAAAGGAGGAAGGTGAATTTCTACAATGTTAAGTCTGTAAAATAAGTCTCTCCGAAAACTACCCTCTTTCACCATTGCTCTTAAATCCCGATTGGTCGCTGCAATCACCCGTACATCAATGGTTTTTACCTCATTGCCTCCAATCGGAGTAAATTGTTTCTGTTCCAGCACCCTTAATAGCTTTCCCTGGAGAATCAAAGGCATATCTCCCACTTCATCTAAAAAGAGGGTTCCTTCATCAGCAAGCTCAAATTTCCCCTTTTTATCATCCACTGCGCCAGTAAAGGAACCTTTTTTATGACCAAAAAACTCCTCTTCCAGCAATCCTTCAGGAATGGCGGCACAATTCACCTCTACGAATTTTCTGTTTTTCCGTTTGCTCTGATAGTGAATTGCTCTTGCAACCAGCTCCTTACCTGTCCCGCTTTCTCCTGTGATGGTTACACTGGTGTTCACATCCTTCACCTTTTCAATCATCTGGTATACCTGCTGCATAGCGGAGCTTTTTCCTATCATTCCCCCATAGGTATAACGGCTCTCCAGTTCTTTGCTTAAATATTCCACACGATCATTTAAATAGCGAAATTCCAGGGCCTGCCTGATAAAGATCATGAGTTCCTCTAAATCCAGAGGCTTGGATAAATAAGAAAATGCACCGTGCTTCATAGCCTCTACTGATGATCGAATGCTTCCATAGGCTGTCATAATAATCACTGCTATGGTGGAATCATAAGCCTTAATCTGCTCCAGCACCTTAATCCCATCCTGATCCCCAATTCTTAAATCTAACAGAACCAGATCAAAGCTTTGTTCCAATACCATCTGTAAACCGGTTTGCGCATCTGTCACAGCGATGACTTTATAGTCCTTTTCCAGCGCCAATGTGAGAGAGGCACAGATCGCCCGCTCATCATCAATTATTAAGATTGCCGATTTCATTCTAAACTCTCCTCTGCTGCCGCCATATTAAACTTCATGGTTATTTTTGTATATTCAAATTGTTTACTCTCTATGTATAAAACGCCTCCATTCTCCTCTATATAACTCTTTGATAGAGCCAGTCCCAGACCGGAGCCTGTGGACTTAGTAGTAAAAAATGGATCTGTACATCTTCTGATCTCCTTTTCTGTCATTCCACAGCCCTGATCCTCGATCATAATAACAACCTGCTGATCCTCAGCTCTGGATTCTATCTTCAGGAAAAGGGAACCTTCACGTTTTTCTGACTCACCATTTAATTTTCGTTCCATAGATTCGATTCCATTGAGAATAATATTAATTAAAACCTGTTTCAGCTGGTTTTTATCAACCTGTATCATCAAACCAGCCTCTGTCTGAACCTCCACTTTTATATAGCCCTGCTTCACAACTGCCTGAGTCAGATATCTGCATTCTTCAATAGCTCTTTCAACATCAACCATAGAGACTTCTCTTTTGGCTGGTTTTGCATAATTCAGAAGCCCATCAATGAGACGGCTGATACGATCCACCTCATCCGGAACAAATTCCGCAAACATATCCTGAACCTGCTGATCACCCCTTCGAGTAACAAGCAGAGCTGCAAAGGTTCTAATGGACATCAGGGGGTTCTTAACTTCATGAGCAATTCCTGCAACCAGACGGTTTAAAGCCTTCCCCTTCTCCTTTTCAAATGCAAGCCGTTTCTCCTGTTCCTCCTTAGTAATGTCGGAAACAGTTAATAGAATTCCTCCCCCTATACCGGGATCTGCAGCCGGCAGAACATTGCACTGATAAGTGCGTAACTCTCCTCCCTGTCCTTCTGCAGTAACAATACGGTCAATCCGTTTTCCACCCTCTTCCAGACTTTTTTGTCCTATCCGTTCCACAATATTCTTAAAAAATGTAATATCTAGAATACTGGAATTCTCCTTTCTCTCCTGGGCTGCAATGGTATCGATTCCTGCCATAAGACAAGCGCTATTATTCATGGCGCGGATATTATACTTCTGGTCAAAGAGCACCATACCGTTGGGTGAATTCTCTATTAAACACCTTTGAAGATCATTGGAATCCTGTATCTGAATAATATGACGTTCCAATTCTGCATTGGCGCCTTTTAGTTCTCTGGTCTTCTCTTCCACCTGCATTTTTAATACAGTCTGAATTCTGTGATTAAAAACTGCATAAACGCACCATAGCGCAGCGGCTATAGAAAATATGTAAATACCTCTCCGTATGAATATTCCTCTATCATAAATCGATTCTTCAATGGTCCATTTTTCATAGATTCTTTCATATTCTCCATTAGTACGCAGCTGCATCAGACCATTGTTAAGCATGCGCCTCAGGTTATGATCCCCAACCTGAGTCAGTATGCCAAAACGCACCGTTGACATATAGTTATTGGAAATAGAATAGCTATTCTCCAGATTCTGATCATAGATCTGCCATAGAATGCTGTCCTTCACTCCAATAATAGCCTTTGATTTCCCTTCCTTGTGGTTCATAAATATATCACTCTGATTTCCCATTGCCATATACTTGGAAGCTCCTATTTTAGAAATAAGAGAATAGCTTGCAGTACCATACTCAAAAACGGCTGTTATTCCTGATAAATCAGGGTTCTCTTCTCCCTTCAGAAGATCATTCTCCACTACCAGACACAGGGTTGAGGAAGAAACCTCCTCTGTCATCTGTTCCTGATTGGATTCATCAAACAAAGCTCCCAGCACCAGATCAACTTCTCCCCTTTTCAGGGCAGCCATACAGTCGCTGTATTTTTCCATAGGCATATAATCCAAAACTAAATTCTGGTCTGCTGCAATCTGATTTAAGATATCCACATGCATCCCAACTGGCTTCCCCTCCTCCAGAAACTGATAAGGAGGCATGTTACAACAGTATGCCACTCTTAAATTAATGGTCAAAGCTTTGGCAGGAATGTAATGATACAGCAGAAGAAACAAAACTATTATCAGGGTTCCTAACCCTTTTATTCCCCTCTTCATACTCAATCCCTCTCTACTACTTTTTAAATTGTCAGGCTCTATTTTTATTTATTATAGACAAACTTTTACACTTATTCAATGATATACTGAATTATTCCACCAAATTTGCCTCAGCCAGCGGACTGTGATATACTGAAAAAAAGAGTTATTAAACGAAAGAAGGAATTACTATGGACTTAAAACTGGAGGCAAAACAGGTTCAAACTCTCTCCCAGAATCTTATACAATCTGTGGAAATTCTTCAGATGACTTCCCAGGAATTAAATACTTATCTTAATGATATTGCCCTTGAAAATCCTGTTATTGATATTGCAGAACCGGACTCTTTCCTTGAAAGGGAATCTATAGAACAACAGCAATGGCTGAATTCCTTTCATGAGGAAAATTATTATCTTTATCAAAGGCAGAGCAATGATGATGACTATCAGCCTGACAGAAACTGGAATATTGAAACCGATGAGGAAGAGACTCTCTCCGACTATCTCTGGTCCCAGTTGATTACAGAGGATTTCAGTGAAATGGAGAGCAATATCATTAAATTCATGCTGGAATGCCTGGACAGCAAAGGATATTTTACGGAAAGTACAAAGGTGGTCTCCGACTATTTTCATGTGGATGAAAAGACTGTCACTGATTTACTGGAATTGCTTCAAAGCCTTGATCCTTCCGGTGTCTGTGCCAGAGATTTAAAAGAATGTCTCTCTATCCAGCTGAAACGGAAACAGATGGATTCGCCTGTCCTTCTGTCTATTGTTGAGGATCATTTGGAAGCAGTTGCCAAAAATCAGATCCCTGCAATTGCAAGGAAACTCAGGCTGACCCATGAGGAGGCTGCAGGTTACTGCCAGATTATCAAATCTTTAAACCCTAAACCAGGAGTAGGATATTCCAGCAGGGAAAAACTGCGGTACATTATTCCTGATGTTATGATCGTGAAGTTTAAAGACCATTTTGATATTATACTGAATGAATCCATGTATCCTCATATTGAGGTTAACAGTTATTATAGGGACTTAAGCAAGAATCCGGACACTCCGGAGGTACAGGATTATCTTAGCCAAAAGATCCGGCAGGTGGAGTGGCTGAAACAGTGCATTTCACAACGTAATCAGACTCTGATGCAAGTATCAAAAGCAATACTTGCCAGACAGGAGAAGTTTTTTGATCTGGGACCGGATCATCTGTCACCTATGCGTCTGGCAGATATTGCAGAAGAACTATCTATCCATGAATCCACAGTCAGCAGAGCTGTGAGCAAAAAGTATCTGCAATGTTCCTGGGGTGTCTATCCTATGAACTATTTCTTCTCCAGAAGTGTGACTGTACAATCGAAAGAGAAGAATTCCTCTGAATCTGGGAAAGAGCTGACTGCATCTGATATTAAACGGGTTTTAAATAAATTAATTGATGAAGAAGATAAAAACATACCATACAGTGACCGGATTCTCAGCGAAAAGCTTGCAGATATGGGAATTTCTATTTCTCGTCGTACTGTAGCTAAATATAGGGAAGAGGAAGGGATTACAGGTGCTCAGGGGAGAAAAGTATATATTCAGGAATAGAGGATATTAAGATTGATGAAATTAATCCATCTTCAAAAACAAAAAAGGCATGTAAAGAAAATCCCGAAAAACAGGTTATTCTTAACATGCCTTAAATACTCACGTATTTTCAGCTATATTATTGTTTAATCTAACTGCAATGGTTTAACCTTTCTTACAACATCTAAGATCGTCCCATCTCTGGCTTCTACAATGGCAACCACCTGATCTTCCCATTCCAGCTTATCAGGAACTCCTACAAGGCTATATGCCTTATCTCTCAGTTCCTCAATGGTCACATGTTTAATTCCTGCATCATCCAGGCATTGAATCAAGTCTTGTCTTAAAGGATTTACAGCAGTACCATAGTCAGTTACCAGCACATCTACACAATCGCCCGGAGTCGTTACGGTAACCACGTCATCACATACGGTTGCCATTCTTCCTCTGGTCAGCGGTGTTACAATAATACAGCACTTACTTCCTGCCGCTGCATCCGGATGTCCACCTGGCGCACCACGAAGGACACCATCTGAACCGGTAATCACATTTACATTAAATGATGTATCTACCTCTAAAGCTGACAACACTACAAAATCCAGCATATTTACATATGCCCCTTTATTTGCTGGGTTTGCATAAGTACTTAAATCCACTTCATGGTGGTTTTCATTTTTAAAGATATGACTGGCAGCTCCCTGGTCATAGTCCTGAGTATCCATCAAATGTTTCACTAACCCCTTATCATACAACTGGCAAATCGGAGTACTGGTTCCACCTAATGCAAAGCTCATGGTAATGTTACGTTCTATCATATGCTCTTCTAAGAATCGGTTTACTGCTAATGACGGTCCGCCCACCCCAGTCTGAAATGAAAACCCTTCTTTAAAGTATGGTGTTGATGCAATAACCTTTGCAACATTGTCCGCCATCATAAGCTCTCTGGGATTATCCGTCAGCCTTGCTTCTTTTGTATTAATTTTATCCACATTTCCAATACGATCTACTACACATACACAATCCACATCAATCATGGAAACTGATGCTGGACTGTTTGGAAAATCAACCAAAGTGTCTGTAATAATTACGGTGTGATCAGCATAATGAGCATCATGGATACCGAATCCCATGGAACCAAAGTTACTCTTTCCATTAATTCCACTTGCATTACCGCAACAGTCTGAGCTGGCTGCCGCTAAAAATGCAATATCAATATGTACCTCACCTGCTTCAACTGCTCTGGGACGGCCACCATGACTTCTAATGATAGCCGGTGTTGATAACTTGCCGGCAGAAATGGTTTCCCCAATTCTTCCGCGCACTCCTGATGTCTGAGCCCCTATAATCTTACCTTGTTCCATATAATCTGCAAAAATGTCCTGTGCTGTTCCCAAAGAAGTGGCTGCTACATTAATATCCTTTAAGCCCATTTCCTCAATTAACACTTTTGCTACCATACTGGCAACATAGTCACCATCACGGAACTCCGTATGGAATGAAAATGTCATTCCATCATGTGCTCCACATTTTTTACAGGCTTCACGTATACTTTCACAGATTTTAGTTTCCTGTGGCTTTACATAACGCTTTGTCTTTGGAGAGTCTTTCTTGAAATACTTGCCGTCCATATAATTCTTGCCCTGATATACTTCTTTTCCATCTTTTAAGAGTTCTTCCGGAATATCTCTATTAACTGCATTAAGCATCCTTTCACTTCCCTTCCTATGTTTATAAATCACCTTCGTAAACACCACATGCCTTAGCTAATGCAATAACTCGTCTTGCATCTTCAAAGAATGGTATATCAACCATCTTTCCGTCTACAGTATAAACACCAACTCCAGAGTCTGCCTGCTCATTAAATGAGCGTACCAGCTTCTCAGCATAAGCAATCTCTTTTGCAGTAGGAGCAAAGGTATCATGTACAAACTGAATCTGTCTTGGGCTGACAATACTCTTACCATCAAATCCCATCTTTCGGTTTTGAATTACCTCTTGTTTGAACCCTTCCATATCGTCAATATTAGGGAACATGGTATCAAAACACTGTACTTCAGCTGCTCTTGCTGCCATAAGCATCTGGCCTCTGGCAACTAACATTTCAATACCGCCTTCTTCAATTCTAACGTGCATACTTTTTCTGAAATCACCTCCTGAAATGGCACAACCAAACATCCGGTCGGACGCCGTTACAATTTCATAGGCATTCATAATCCCTTTCGGACTTTCCAGAGCAGCCATAAGAAGTGTTCTTCCTTCTTCAACTCCAAACTCCTTCTCTGCAGCCAAAACATGTTCTTCTACCGTATGTACATCCTGGGCGCTCTCACACTTTGCAATGCGGATTCCGTCTGCTCCGCTTGCTACTACGCAGCGAATATCTTCCTGCCAGTGTGGAGTATCCAGACCATTTATTCTCACAATAACCTCAGTGGTTCCATAATCTATATTTTTAATTGCCTGATAAAGAGAAAATCTTGCTGCATCCTTCTGATTCTCTGCAACTGCATCCTCTAAGTCTAAGATTATGCTGTCTGTCCCATAGATATAGGCATCTTTAATCAGTCCTGGCTTTTGTGCGTTCATAAACATCATGGTACGACGCAGCCGGTTTTTTTCTGGTCTTGGACGAGTAATCATCTTATGCCACCTCCCCATGGAATGTTTTTTTCTGAGGCATCACAGCTTCTATAAACAGCACACTGAATACGTGCTTTTAAGGTACACTCTAATGCTCCCTTATCTACAACAATCACCTTTGCATTTTTCACTTCCAGCTGAGACAATGTATCTAAGATGGTTGCCTTAATCTGACGGCCATATTGATTCATTACGCTGCTTTCTAATGAAAGTTCAATTCCACTATGCAAAGGTTCTACTGTAACCTGGGCATCACTTGACTCTAAAGTTCCAGCTATTGCAACTTTTTGAATTTCCATAAATCTTCTCTCCTTACTCTCGTTTCGTTAATATGTATAAGTGCTTATAGTATTAAGTTCCCAGTTAATATTCCGCAAACCAGGTAAATAACAAATAAGCCTGTAAACCATGGTAATAAGTATTTTTGATATTTATCTAATGTAGTATCTGTTAACTCAATTAATAGATATATGGCTGCAACCAAAGGACTAAGCTGATGGAATGCCTGTCCAATCATTGATGCAAAAGCAATTTGTAATTCTGTGAAACCATAAGCAACAGCTGTCTCTGCTAATACAGGCATAACTCCATAATAGAAAGCATCATTACTTAGAGCCACTGTTCCTGGTGCACTAATAAATGCAATAACAACTCCGAAGTATTTAGATAACGATTCCGGCATAAGGTTTACCAGACTTTGACCGATTGCTTCTGACATTCCGGTTCCGTTTAATACACCCATTAATATGCCGGCACCTACAACCATAATTACGATGTTCATAATTTCAGCTGCATACTGGTTAATCACCATTCTTTGATCTTTCAACTTGGGGAAGTTCAGTGTTAACGCAATGATAGTTCCTACTGCAAAACACATGGCTGACGGAACAAGTCCCAGTAACAGCGTTGTAACTACTGCTAATGTTACAATTAAGTTAATCCAGAATAACTTTGGCCGCTTCAGTGCTTCTTCTTCAGGACTTAATTTTACTTTCAAGTCCTCAAGCTCAAAGCCGCCTTCTGCAATACCTAAGCGTTTTCGTTCTTTTTTGCCTAAGTAATATGCTACACCAAGACTATAGATTATTCCCAAAATCATTCCAGGAGCCATCATAGCAGTCAACCGCCCCGCATCTGCATCTAATACTGATACCACCCTTGCCATTGGACCGCCCCAGGGTAATAGATTCAAAATAGTATTCTGCATAATTATTACAGTAGCTAAATAGAGCTTATTCATCTTCAATCGATTAAAAATCGGCACCATGGCAGTACAGGTTACAAGAAATGTAGTTGAACCATCTCCACCGCAGGATACTATGGCTGCCATCAAAGATGCACCGATCATAATCTTTACAGGATCACCTTTTACCATGGACAATATTCTGTCTACCATAGGATCAAATAAACCTACTGCAACCATGAGACTAAAGTATAAAACAGCGAACATAATCATAGAAAATGTAGATGTAACCCCTTTGATTCCAGCTAATGCAAATTCAAAGGTCTCAATACCAAACCCACCAATTAGACCAAAAATAAGTGGTACCGCAATGATTGAAACAAGCGGACTTACCTTTTTCGAAGATATAACAATTAGAAAAACACCAACCGTCAGATACCCCAATAATGCTAACGACATACTTAACACTCTCCTTATTCTTCTGAATTTACTGTGCGATGTAATTCTGTTTTAACTTAAAAATCACACATACCGGACTTTCTGTATGAATTTCATTACCAGTAAAACTCAATTCTCCAGTGTCCATATCTAATGCAAATTCTCTTATGGTATCAGATACTTCATTTGCTGCAACAACTTTTTTTCCATCCTTGCTCATTACTATAAATCGTGGTTGTTCCCCACCAGTTTTTACACAATCTGCAAAAGCAATCATACCTGTTTCCTGATTGATGGAAAAACTTGTAATACTATCATGTTTTCTATTAGATACTATGACGTATTTGCCAGCAGGCTCTATAACTATACCGCTTGCCCAGCCATCTCCAGTATAAGTCTGCGGCAGAGTTGGCACGATTTGCTTTGGTTCTAATTGACCAGTCCCTTCATCAAAATTATAATATGTGATTGAGTAATCTTTTTCATTTACACCATAGCAATACTTATTATTGGGATGGAAAACAAAATGCCTGGGCTCTGCAATCTCTCTGGAAGTAACTGTACATGTTTCAGTTAGTTCACCTGTTTCATGGTTTATTTTAAACACCACGATCTGACCAAAACCTTCTTTTCTACCCTGACAAGATACAATTAAATAATTTCTGCTATTATCCTGAACTACCTGATGGGGATGTGATATTGCCCCCTCTTTTAACCCTGGTATTGTATATAACCTTTTCAACTTTGAAAGACTTCCATCTTCATTTGTCGGAATTACAGCCACAGTTCCAGTCTGCAAATTAGCAACATAAATCCAGCGATTGGACTTATCCACGGAAAGATGAACCGGATTCTCTCCCTCTGTAGATACAGTATTAATATAGGTTAATTCACCATTATCAGCATTAATAGAAAAGCTACTGATTTCATGAAAATCTCCGTGAATGGAATATAAATAATTTTCTGTTTCATCCATGCAGAAAAATGACGGGTTTACTAAATTCTCTACTAACTGCTTATATAACCATGTACCATCATCTGATATCTCGTATACTTTAATTCCTTTTCCACGGGCATTTCTTTCCTTTGTGGTTCTGCAACCGACATAAGCATATGTACTCATCTTATCCTCCTAAGAAAACAGTCTAAATCCACCTACTAATCCAAAGATTAAAATCACCATAACAGCTCCAAATGAAAGTGCAAATAGCTTGACAAACATTGATTGCTGTTCCTTCTCAGAAGCTCCTGTTTCCTGTGTAAACGATGCCAGAGTTAAGCTTCCTCCTGTTGACAATGGACTAATACCCGCAACTGTTGAACCTGCTACAATCGCCATGACCATCTCTACAACACTTGCATTACCACCTACACTACTTACAATATTCGGAACCGTCGGTATTAAGGTGGGCATTACTACTCCATTTGCCGAACTAAACCATGACATAATACCTGCTGTCAATCCAATAATTGACGATGCAGTTTTCTGGTTCATCATCGATGCCAATATAGCAGATAATAATTCGATACCGCCCATTTCTTTGGTTACACTCATTAATACATTGACACCACATATAAGAATCAATACATTCCACGGTACCAGCTTCATTGCTGCCTTTTCATCGACTGCTTTCAAAAGTATTAAAATAAGAGATAATGAAAAAGCTGCTAAACCTACATCATATCGGAATCCAACTACTGCAATTACCAGAGCCAGGATTGCTATAATTCCTATTTTCTGTTTCCCATTAAACTTCGGAAGTTCTGAAAATGGCATTGCATTTGTGGCTCTTAATTTATATCCTTTGAAAATAATATATACTAAAATCGCACATATAAAATTTGCTATTGATACTCCGATAAATACCGGGACCGCTGCACCTGTCACTCCAAATTCTGCTGTTAAATCTGTTACAATAATTCCTGTCAATGCTATGGGCGACGCTGTTCCCCCTACCGCTCCCAGTATAGCCAATGCTGCTAATAAAACCGGTGAACAGTTCATCTGTACAGCTAATGATACTGCGAAAACAATCATAACAGACTGTACAGAAATCGCTCCTGGACCTGCTGCTGACAGCCCATAAGAAACTACATAAATGATAATCGGTATCAGGAATGTGTTTTTACCAACTAATGCAACAATCTTTTTAGATAATAACTCCAAAGTATTGTTCTCCTGCAGCAAACAGAAAAAAAACATTGTTCCCAAAAGTGTGATGAACAACTTACTTGGAAATCCTCCCAGAATTACACTTGCACTTACATTTCCTATTAATCCCAGAATAAATGCAAGCCCTAATGATACAATTCCTACATTGATTTTTCTCACAAACCCCAAAGCAATTGCCCCAATCAAAAACACCAATGCTATAACCTGAAAAAACATATACTCTCTCCTTTTACTTTTTTTAATATTCGATAAATTTATCTTTATCACTATTAAAACAGAAGGACTCCCCAAATGTAAACTTCCATATTCTCATGTATTTCCATTCTAATTTTGAATGGTTCTTTTCATTTACTTTTTCGTATTAAAATGTATAATATTCTTAAATAAGTACGTTTGTTATAAATTAAATGTTGAATTTATATCTTAGATTAAACATTCCGTTTAGGAATGATATTTTTGATGCAACCATTCCAAGCCAATTAAGAGGTGACTTATGGACGAAAGAGATTTTGAACTAATTGCTGCACTTGCCAAAACACGAAACATTACAAGAGCGGCTGAACAATTATTTGTAACACAGTCATCATTATCAAAAAGAATCCAAGCCATTGAAAGTGAACTTGGTATTACTCTTTTACTCCGCTCCAGGCTGGGTGTTCATTTTACGCCGGAAGGAGAGGAGGTATGCAAACGGACAGCAGAGGCAGTCAATCAATTAAAACTTATGCGCAGTAACTTAGAAGCCCAAAAAGATTACATCTGCGGTACTTTAAATGCTGGAATATCTGTCAACTACTCACTCTATAAATTACCTAAAGTTCTCTCAATGTTCCGTAGACAATACCCTTATGTAAATACACACATTACTGCTGATCATAGCCGCAAACTATATCTTCAGATATTAAACGGAGCAATTGATGTGGCTATTCTGCGTGGTGAATATCAATGGAAAGAAAACAAAATATTATTGGAACGTGAAAGAATCTGTGCAATTGTAAATTTGAAAGATAAGGATAAATCTCTGATTGATATACCCTTTATTGGAAGAAAAACTGATTCTGGATTTGAGAGAGAAATCATGCAATGGATGCACCAAAATAATCTCCAGACAGAGCAGCATGGAATTGTTGTAGACAGCATTACGACATGTGTGGAGATGGTTAATCATGGCATTGGCTGGACAATTGTTCCAGAAATATGTCTGGGGGATTTTACCGGAGACATAAGACCACTTACTTTTTCCAATGGAGAACCTTTTGTGCGTTCCACTTATCTTATGTACACTGATGCAGTGTTAAATCTTCCACAAGTGGAAGCCTTTATTAATACAGTTCGAAACACACATAAAGGAGTTTAAAAATGGAAAATTATACAATCTCACAAGTGTATAACAGTGATGTGAAAAACAACAAAAAGATAGATGAATTACTTACAGCAGAAGGAATTCGCCGAGATTTAAATCTGGATTATACTTGTGGAGTATTTGATGCAGACTTTAATTTAATTGCCACTGGAAGCTGCTTTGGCAATACCCTTCGCTGTCTGGCTGTAAGTGATGAACATCAGGGAGAAGGACTCATGAATAAGGTTGTTTCTCACTTAATTAATGTCCAATATGACAAAGGAAATTTACATTTATTCCTATATACCAAGTGTAAATCTGCCAAATTCTTTAATGATTTAGGTTTTTATAAAATAGCGGAAATAGAAAACCAATTGGTATTTATGGAAAACAGACGTACCGGATTTAGTGACTATTTGAACAAACTTCTTCCATTTAAAAAACAATATCCTAAAGTTGCTGCATTGGTTATGAATGCAAATCCATTTTCTTTAGGTCATCTATACCTTGTAGAAAAAGCTGCAGCTGAAAACGATTTTTTACATTTATTTATTGTAAGCGAAGATGCCAGTTTAGTGCCTTTTAAAGTTCGCAAGAACTTAGTAATGGAGGGAACCAGGCACTTGAATAATATTTGTTACCATGATACCGGCCCATATATTATCAGCAATGCTACCTTCCCCAGTTACTTTCAAAAAGATTCTAATTCCGTAGTCCAGGGACACGCCTTATTAGATTTAACTATCTTCAAAGATATTGCACAAACTTTGGGAATTAATCGTCGTTATGTAGGTGAAGAACCAAACAGTCAGGTTACAAATACCTATAATCAGATTATGAAAGCAAAGCTCCCGGAATTTGGCATCGCTTGTATTGAAGTTCCTCGAAAAATGTTCAACACAACCGCCATTAGTGCCTCTAATATCCGCCAGGCAATTAAGGATGGAAACTTTGATGTTTTAAAAGAACTTGTACCTCAAACCACACTGGACTATTTCCTAAGCAATGAAGCCATATCGGTTATTGAAAAAATTCGCAGAGCTGAAAATATAATACATCACTAGTTTATTTTTAAAAGTGTTTTTTATTAAAGGAGGACTTTTTATGCTAATTGGAGATCCTGTTTCTTTAGATGAAATGTTACTATGCCGTGAGCGCAGAGCGGCTTGCCAGGAACAGCTTTTATCAGAATACAATTGTCCTGTTATTTCTTTCTGTTTAAATATACCGGGACCAATAAAAACCAATGCAGACCTTTATAAAGTGTTTGAATTTGGGAAACAAGAGATTATTACAATGATTAACTCTTTAGAACTACCGATTCTTAAATCAATTCAATTTTCTGAGAAAACCGGTGATGAACTCATTATGAGCATAGACGGGAAGGCAGAAATCATTAAGGATCACACCTCTTTAATTGAAGATCATCATACCCTTGGACGTCTGTTTGATATTGACGTAATTGATGTAAATGGAAATAAGCTGTCCAGAGAAGCTTATCGCAAGTGTCTTATCTGTAATTGTCAAGCACAGGAATGTGCCAGCTCCAGACGACATAGCATAGCTGAAATGCAGGCAGTTATTACGAAAAGTGTTAATGATTATCTTAAAAAGACTAACGACTAACAAAACCAGGTATCAAAAAAACGGGATAATCCCGATAAAAACTTAATACTAGTTTATAGTAAAAGTTCTTATCAGGATGATCCCGTTTATGTAAACTAATGTTTTTATTCTCTATCCTTCTTCCAGTCCTCTAGAAGAATTTGAAGCAGTTTCTTTAATTCTTCCTGCTGATTTTCATCCAACGCAGAAAATAATTCTTCCTTTCTATCTGACTTTTCCAGACCATGTAAATTAACAGTTTCTTTCCCTGCCTCTGTTATTCTTACAGTGGTGACTCTCTTATCTTCATCATCTTTGCTTCGTTCAATCAGCCCTTTATTTTCCAGTTTTGTCAGAATCTCACTGAGTGATCCAGGTTGGATCTGTAAAATACTTTGAAGTTCCTTCTGGCTGATCTCCTCACATCTGTAAAGAATATGAAGGATTCTTCCCTGACCGCTGCCGCTGCCTCTACCTGCCTGATGACGCAGTATATGGCTGCAGGATCTTAAAAGTCCTAATAAATCATCACTCTGTTCAAACTCTTCAAGGAACTCACGTCCCCTTCTTCTGCTACCACCGCATCTTTCCTGATTTCCCTGACCATGACAGCCATGTTCGCCATGTTTTCCAAACTCCTGGTGTTCGCCGCGGCCATGTCTTCCGCCACCTCTTCCATGATGTTCACCAGGCCCATACTCGCCACGATCCAGACGCTCTCCATTGCCCTGGTAACCTTCACATCCACCATGACCTCTGTGCTCTCCATGTTCGCCACAGCCATGTCCACCATGTTTGCCATGACCACCATATTCTCCGCGACCGCCACGTTCTCCATGACCACCATGTTCTCCACGACCGCCAAGCTTTCCATGACCGCCACGTTCTCCGCGATCGCCATATTCTTCACGACCGCCATGCTCTCCATGACCGCCACGTTCTCCGCAACCGCCACGTTCTCCACGACCGCCATGCTCTCCATGACCGCCACGTTCTCCACGACCACCACGCTCTCCATGACTACCATGTTTTCCAAAGCCACCGCGTTCTCCACGCTCTCCATAGCCACGTTTCTCCCCATGACCGCCTAAGCGTTCATGCTGATTATGACTGTTCTGTTCACCGTTTTCATATTTTCTCTCATCATTATTCATCATCTCTGTTCCTCCATTCTTAAGACCATCTATATAGTTTCTTCCTCTTCCACATTGTAATGCATCTACAGGACATCGTTTCGGACATTGGTTACAATTTGTTATACTAGCGATAAGATTTCCCTCATTTCCTTTTTTAATAATCAGACTAAATCAATTTTTGAATTTGTTTCTTCTGATTTCCCAATTACTTAGGTACCTAAATACAATAATACACTATGTTTTTCGATTTGTCAAGGTACCTAATTATTTTTTCATAAAAAAACCGACTAGACAGCTTTGGGGTAAGGCTGCCAGCCGGTTTCATAATCCACTCAGTTAATATGCAAAAGCCAGATTAGTCTGGCAGCGGTTAATAGCTATAATCGTAGTCATACCCATAGTCATAATCATAATAAAGAAATGAATACCAATTAGAAATCTCATCTAAATAAGGTTCATATCTTTCGATCAACTGTGTAGTTTCCTTATCCAACTTATTCATATTTTCTACATAAGCTGCATATTGACGATTAGTTAAATTTTTAGACATGGATGATAAATACTTAATATATAGCTGTCTATATTCTTCCACAAAATATCCATATACTCTAATTGCCGGATTATTCGATGACATTGGTTGAGCCAGTGAGGCACTTTTGTATTTTTTAAGAATATGTTTACATAATGCTCCATAATAATCCACATCTGTAACAATCTCATTCATATCATCAGGAATCAATTGCTCATATGTGATTATCTCCCACAAACTGTCCGGTGATGTTTCTAGTTCTAAGATAAAATTATATTTTTCTTCTTCACTTGTTAATATCATAGATTTTAAGTCAGGAAGACCTGTTGCCGGCATTTGAAAAATCCGTGCTCCGTCTGGACCCACAGTATAATTATCCGGAGTGGTTGTATTCATGAGGCAGATCCCCTCTGCATCCAAATAATACCACTTCCCTGAATCCATGATCCATTCATTTTTTTGCATATAACCGTTATTATCAAAATGATACCACTTGCCATCATCTGATAACCAACTGTTTTTTACATAAGACCCCTGAGCATTTTCATACCAATAACCGGTATCATCCTGCTTCCATTGGCCGGCAAATGTGGTAACACCAGGAATTGCCGTTAAGATTAAAACACTTGCCATTGCTGTTAAGATTTTCTTTTTCATACTCATACATATTTCTCCTTTATATGTTTTAGTTTATTAACTAAGCATTTTCATTATACCATGTATATCTTAGAAACACAGCTGTTTTAAGCTCTTTCCAACACGAAAAAGGTCATCGAATGATTAAACACACCATCCGATGACCTTTCCATTTTATAACCTCTATTCTTCTTCATAAATAACAGTTACCGGGCACCCTTCAATTGCATCCTGTGCGCTGGACTCCTGATCTTCCGGTACAGGAGAGCTGATAACTGTAGCAATATTTTCATCATCAAACTCAAACACTTCCGGACATGTGGAAACACATAATCCACAGGAAATGCAGCCATCTCTGTCAATTGCAACCTTCATCTGATTCACCTCTCTGAAATAAGTTATTTTCTTATTATTCCAAATTTTCTATGATTTATGAGTAAAAGGGAATGTTTTACTAATTAGCACAATATTTCTCTCTTAAGTCTTTTAAAATCCCAAGATATTTTTCCTGAATCTTCTGTTGCTCTGCCTCTTTTTCAAAATCTCTGACACGACTGTCAACAGATTCTAAAATCTCCGGTGCCAGGCTCTTTTCAGCATATTTGTAAACCACTTCATTTTCTTTATCAATATGTCTTGTAAGAAGGTTGGCGTATCCTGCAGCACCTTCTATAATCCCCAACTTATATATAGTCTGTGGATCTTCTTTATAGAGATTGAGAGATGCTTCTAAATCAGATATATGAAGGCGTCCATAGTCATGCTCTATAAGCATTCCATGTTGAATCAGGTTTTCACCGATCTTACCTAAATGTTCTGTCATCTCTAAAAACAACACCTGCTCTTCTTTGCCGTGATGATGTTTATCTGCATAGTTTCTGGCAAATTGGATCATTTTCTCAAAATCTTCCGTATCTACTTCTTTACCTTCTAAAATACCACAGCATGCATTTCTAACCGCTTCAATAAACAGCAGAATATTATCATGCTCCATTACCATTAACTCAATGCTATACATATTTTCACCTCTTTTCAATCGCATATTCACGATTATCTTTTACTATATAAGTCAAATTACTATTAGACAGCATTCCTTCTATGATCTCATTGCGAAGCTCATAGTATACAGCAATATCTCCATCAACCTGATCCCAGTAATCCTGATGTACGCAGCTGTTCTGTCTCCATTTCACCTGTTCTTTTCCTGTTTCCTGAATTTCGTTAACTCTGTCACATGGCATTCCATCAAGCAGGCTGTCATTTAATACCTTATAGGCATCATCAGCAGACATTCCTTCCGAAACCGGATGTGCCTGTCCAAAATCATAAGCAATCTGCTTAAGCTCAGCCATACGCCCCTGATCTTCCTCTAAAATCTTTGTTACAAGAAAAGCAAGTCTTAATTCAGACTGAGTAATCTTCTCCTGAAGCCAGCCGTGAATATTAGTCTGATCAATAATGCTTTCCAAAGACCGGTTATCAGCCTTTCCATAAGCAGTATCCACTGTTTCTTCCAGAGCAGGATTCCACTGTTTTTCAGAAGATGCTTTCAAAATCTCCTGAATCAGCTGTTCCTGCAGCATTACTTTGTTATAAAGCCAATAATGGATTGGTCCTAAAAAAGCACTCATAGATTATTTCTCCTTTTGGGAAAACCATAGGAACCACATGAAATGGTCCTATGGTCTCTTTGCATTATTATTTATTTCTCATATGGCTGTTAAGCTCTTCTAAAAGTTCATTAATATCCATACCATGGACCTCACATGCCTCTTCAATGGTCTCCATCTGGGAAGCAGGGCAGCCAAGACAATGCATACCGCTATTCATTAAAATGGGTGCAAGACCGGAGTCAAGGCGAAGGATTTCACTAATTACCATATCTTTAGTAATCATATCCTTCTGACTCTCTTCCTTACCAAAGAACAGCTCCATATCATCTTCTACTGTGCCAATATCTGCGATTCCAAAGTTCTCAACCAGTACCTTTGCCACATTTGGAGACAGGAAAGCTGGAAGTGTTGGTCCTAAGTGAATGTTTTTCACACCAAGGTGGAGGAGTGCCAGCAATACAATCACTGCCTTCTGCTCATACCATGCGATGTTGTATACAATTGGAAGATCATTGATATCATCAAGCTCAAATACTTCTTTTAATTTCAGTGCAATCACTGCCAATGAGTAGGAATCATTACACTGGCCTGCATCGAGAACACGTGGAATTCCGCCGATATCCCCTAAGTCAAGCTTGTTGTATTTATATTTTGCGCAGCCTGCTG
Organism: Hungatella sp. UBA5385; assembly: GCA_002409995.1. Lineage (GTDB taxonomy): Bacteria > Bacillota > Clostridia > Lachnospirales > Lachnospiraceae > UBA5385. The sequence goes on from DHOR01000039.1 coordinate 81,767, forward strand.
TTAAAATAACCGCATCTTTTGGTAAAGCTTTTGCAAAATCTGTATAATAGTTTCTGGATTTTGCTCTGCCGTCACAGCCTGCCATAACAACAAATTTCTTAATTGCACCGGACTTTACTGCACCAACTACCTGATCAGCTAATGCTAACACCTGATTGTGGGCAAATCCGCCTATGATTTCTCCTGTTTCAATCTCTGTTGGAGATGCACATTTCTTAGCATGCTCAATTATTTCTGAGAAATCCTTTTCCTCACCAATTTCTCCAGGAATATGCTTACAGCCTGGGAAACCTGCTGCTCCAGTTGTATACATACGGTCCTTGTAGCTGTCCTTTGGAGGAACAATACAGTTGGTAGTCATAAGAATCGGACCGTTAAAGCTTTCAAATTCCTCTTTTTGTTTCCACCATGCATTGCCGTAGTTGCCTGCAAAATGAGAGTATTTCTTAAATGCCGGATAATAGTGAGCCGGAAGCATTTCAGAATGGGTGTAAACATCGATGCCTGTTCCTTCTGTCTGTTTTAATAACATTTCTAAATCTCTTAAATCGTGACCGGAAACCAGAATGCCGGGACGGTTTCCAACACCAATGTTAACTTTTGTGATTTCCGGATTACCGTATGCTGTAGTATTGGCTTTATCCAGAAGAGCCATTCCATTGACTCCGTATTTACCTGTCTCTAAAGTGAGAGCGATCAGTTCATCAACTGTGGCACTGTCATCCAGTGTTTTTGCTAAAGCTCTCTGCATAAATGCATCCACTTCTTCATCATCTTCCAACAGTACATTGGCGTGTTTGCTGTAAGCGGATAACCCCTTTAAGCCATAGGTAATCAGTTCACGAAGACTTCTGACATCCTCATTCTCTGTAGAGAGGACACCAACCTTAGAAGCTTTTTCAGCAAATGTGCCCTGGTCTGATGACTCCCAAAGAGCTGCTTCCGGAAGATCAGCCTTTTTCTCCAGCTGTCCAAGTAATTCTCTCTTTTTGTCTAAAGTAGTGAAAATCCTTGCGACAATCATATCCTCATCAAAGTTCGCGTTGGTAATTGTTGTAAATAAATTCAGTGATACCAGATGATTAATATCTTTTCCTACTTCTTTTCCTTCATTACGAAGAGCTGTTGTTACGCTTGAAATACCTTTTGTTACATACACCAGCAAATCCTGCATAGCAGCAACCTCCGGCTTCTTACCGCATACACCGACTTGAGTACAACCTGTACAGCCTGCTGTTTCCTGACACTGATAGCAAAACATTTTGTTTTCCATGAATGATTCCTCCTGAATATTTATGAGATCAATGCCATTGATCCGGCATCGTTCGTTTCCTTGATGACCATATCTTATCAGGAGATTCAAAAAAATTCCGTAACAAATGTTACGGAATCACAAATTATCTTGAATTCTTTTTAAATCAATGATTTTTATTTTCTTTTTTTCAATATTTATCAAGCCATCGTCTTGCATCTTCATCAGTTCTCTTGATAAAGAAGGGCGTGCCACATTTAAAAAATCGGCAAATTCTTCACGGTTCATTTTCAGCTCCACATTGCCGTTTTCTTCTGCATTCTGGAGAAGAATTTTGGATATTTTCTGGCGCAGGGTGTTGCTGGCGATAATGTTTAGCTTCTGATTTAAATAGTATGCTTTTTGTGCAAGGATAGACAACATATTAGAAATCAGCAGTGTATGGTAATCACAGTTGTTGCCGCAGCCTGTATAAAGATATGTCTTGGGCATCTGAAGCACCTTTGTGTCACTTGCAGCTATGGCATAATTTTCATACTCCCTCTTTTTTAGAAACAGAAACACCTCTCCAAATAGGTCTCCCCCCTGGTTAATAGTAGTGATAATATTTCTCTTCCCATCAAGGGAATCCCGGCAGATGGTAACAGAACCTTCGATTAATATGAAAAGTTTTTGTGGTTCATCTTCTACCAAAAATATAATTTCTTCTTTTTTATAGAAAACAGCTTCTGATCCGCTGCATTTAATACATTTTTTTATATCCTCCTCTGTCATGCCGGAGAATAAGGGGCTTTTTTTTAATTCCTTGATCATGGTCTGCCTTTCTGTTGTTAACCTATTCCGTAATATCTTCTCCCTGTTCCACTTGTTTCCGTATCTGGTATCATTCCCCCAAATCCGCCTGCTGAGTTCCGTCTTAATCCTGACATAACACTAATTCTGTAAAAAAGGCTTTTAAACTCTGAGGGTCTTTTTACCTTCATCACTTTCTGAGTTTCGAATTTAGTGGACAAGTAGATAGAAATCCCCTGTTCCTGATATCTGCACAGAATATGGGACAGATCATTTCTGATCGTAGTTGATCGCACAACTACATGCTTGATATTTCTTTCCTTTAGAAATTTGGCAGATGGCATATCCTGTGGAAATACGCACCACCTGTTATCATATTTTCCTGCTTGATATACCTGGGCAGAAAAGCGTTTGGAATCCAGCATAAATACAGGAGGGGCTGAAGGACTGATATAAAGCGACGATAATATGTCTGCCCCTGCAATTAAGGCCTTTTGTATCTTTCCCACTGCAACAATCTCCGATCCTATACTGGGACCCTTTACTCCATTGTATAGAGGAACAGGACGGTAACCTTCCTTTGCAAGAGCCAGACTTTCCACTACACTTTCAATGCCGGGTAAATCTACAATAACCATTGTATCAACTGCATTTCCAATCCACTTTGCCTGTGGAATCTCCAGCATCTCCCCGGTTTTGGGCAAATCTGCAAATAGCACAGGTTTTGCCCATGCTGTCCAAACAGAATTATCTGGTGCCCATGTTTTATATATCTCAATTCTTCTATCCATACTTTTATCCCCTTTTCGCCACCAGCACTGGTATATCCTCTGCATTGCTGTCTATTCGTGGATATTGGCTAATCCTTCCATAAAATCCTGCAAATTTACCATCAACCGTAAATACCCCTATGCACAGATGGCAGGTATCCCCTTCCTCTGTGGTAAGTGGCCGGCTATCAAATTTCCTCTGAGCAACCCAGTTTACAGGCTCCTTATGAGCTGCCTTTTCGATCTTGATCAGTTCCTTCTCAGGCACTACACCATGGATCGATATTCCCTCTCCCACTCTTCCAAGTGCAGGTTTAAAGATCCAGTCCTTGTCCTGTCTTGTAACTTTTTTAGGTTCTCTTGTCTCAGGAAGCAAGGTTTTCCACATAGGAATATCCACACCCATCTGATCCCAGATAAGCGGCAGTCTCTTAGACTGTGTTAATATAGCTGCCGGATGATTACAGGAGGGCACTTCACAGTCAAAATAACCTTTCCAGTTATAGCTTCTCGGCAGATTGGTCAGCCATTCCAACGGGAAAAAGCGTACAATTCCATCAATTTTTCCCTGCAGATCATTTAATATACTGACCGGCTTCTTATCTGACCACTTCATATGATCAGGCCCTGCAAAGACTGTGCGAAATTCATTCTTGTTAAAATGGTCGCTAAGACACTGCATAACCTGTCTGTCATCTGAATAGGAGGTTGCATGTACAAATGCAATGGTGCTGTCTTTCTCCGTCTTCTCCTGAAATGCCTTTGTTAAGGAGTCCAGTATATTTACCCCAGGTTGGTACTCTTCAAAATACTTAGCTGCTATTGAGGGCAGAATTGAAGCCTCCGCCAGCCCTCCTGGAACATCACTGTTTACTTCTGATATTGCCCAGCCTGTTGTAGTAGGATGAAAATCAAAACGCATGAGTCTGACGTGATCATTCCGATTGTAACCTGACAGATTTTTCAATGCTTTAAAAATCTTACCGGGCAATCCTAACTTTTTTACAATAGACAGATTATGAATTAGCGCTTCCTCCTTTGACATGGTCTCTTCAGACAATTGCTCTGACCATGCTGCCAGCTGTTCCGCTGTTTCCTGATCCATCAAAACAACATGTTTCGAAACTGTATTATGATCTCCCACCTGAGGATCCCATTTATAAGCTTTGAAAATTACATCATACCGGTAATCTGAATATTGATTCTCCGGAATTGAAGCCAAATTTGTTCCCTGTTTCACCGCTTCCTCCCATAAACTCATTTTCTTTATGTAAATGATCACATCAAGGTATCAGTATCATGCACACAATTCCAATCACCACATAAATCATTCCTGATGCAGTTGAATATAATAAAAGCTGTCTTTTACCCAAAATATTTCTGCGTCTTGATCTGTAAAGCAGCTCCAGTAATATGATCAATAAAGACAGGGGGATGACTGGGATACCCCGGGAAAATTCATAGATTGTCATCTGGAATGAGGTCCAGTCTCCAGAAGATGCCTTTCCCAGAATCAAACTGCTTGCCAGAAGATATAAGCCAAAGTGGATTCCTGCTGATACATCCCGTTCGATTGTAATACGCTCTGAAATATTCGTAAGTCTACTTACAAATGCAGCAAGAATCAGCCAGGCAGCGACTCCTATTCCGGCCGAAACCACAACACACCACCATCCCGGTCCATCTCCTGTATTGGCTGCAGCATATATAATAGTCAATCCCAAATATCCTGCTGTTACAGGCAGCAAAGCTGCTTTATTATCAAGATTAAGAGTATCGTCCATCCATGATATATCTAAAAACAGAAAGAACAATTTCATTCCTCCAAAAAGCCATGCATATCCTAAAAAAATGTATAATGCAATATAAGGCGGGCTGTCAACCACATCATAAGCAGCCAGCACTTTTAAAGTGAAAAAATTAATAATAAACGCCGCCACTGGTAAGTACATAAGAACTCTTCGTGAAAACCGCCCCCGATCCTCCGGCCAGCGCACTAATACTGTATTGTACCATGTATACAGAGACATTAATGTCAATACAAAAGATCCTATAAAAATAAACATTTCATCACCAGACATGGATGTTTCCCCCCTCCTATCACAGACCTTATTTACTTTTTATTATATTGGAAAGCAGATGAAATAACAAGGAAAAAAACAAATCCCATCTTTATTGTAACCAAAGATGGGATTTGTAAATTTTTGTATTATATTTTTGTTTTCATAGACTTGCCCACTGTTGTAGTCTGAACATTGGTTTTAATATCAGGCATATCTGTTTTCGACTCATTGTTGTTTTTCTTCTTTTTATTGTTCTTTGCTGATTTTGCCATTATTCAATGTCCTCCAACTGATCTTTTGCCTCTTCCTCTTTGTACTCTTTAATCAATGAAGGAATTGCCTCAACCCTTCTCTGATTCTTTGCCTGTAGCTCGGATACAGTCTTATTGTCTGTGGCATTGTCAATTATTTCCTGGGCAACTTCCATGTTGTGAATGGAGGATTCTATGTTTTCTTTGATTTGCTCTGTGTTGGTCTGCCTCTTTTCTGGTTTATGGCTCATATTATTCTCCAATCTAAAAGTGATTTTGGGATTGATACCTTTATAGTATTGGAGAAATAAGAAGAAATATGCAATACCATTACCTATTCCTTCCCATAATTCTCAAGAGTTGTGACTTCATCCTCTTCCAATGACTTTAACAGACTCTCTGAAAGCTCTTCAAACTTCTCCTCAATTACGTCTGCCTCCACGATCTCACTGCCATCAGTCTGCAAATGATAATATTCCCTGACCTTTTTCTCCACTTCTTCCATAATTTCAGGATGTATCCGGAAATATTCCTTTGCAGCTTCCCTGCCCTGTCCGATCTTATTTCCCTGATAGGAATACCAGGAACCGCTTTTCACTATTATATCAATCTCCGCTGCCAAATCCACCAGATCACCAAATCTGGATATTCCCTGACCATAGATAATATCAAATACAGCCTCCTTAAAAGGCGGTGCGATCTTATTTTTAACGACTCTGATTCTTGTTCTGTTACCAATCAGCTCTCCGCCTATTTTAATCTGTTCAATTCTTCTCACATCAAGGCGGACAGAGGAATAGAACTTTAATGCCTTGCCTCCTGTAGTCACTTCAGGATTGCCATACATAATACCTATCTTTTCTCTCAGCTGATTGATAAAAATAACAATACACTTGGACCTGCTGACAACCGGTGTCAATTTACGCATTGCCTGTGACATGAGCCTTGCCTGGAGTCCCATATGTACATCTCCCATATCACCATCTATCTCTGCCTTTGGCACAAGTGCTGCAACAGAGTCAATGACTAAAATATCAATAGCACCGGAACGGACCAGCAATTCTGCAATATCAAGGGCTTGTTCTCCACAATCAGGCTGGGAAAGATATAGTTCATTGATATCAACGCCTATTTTACCTGCATATACCGGATCAAGGGCATGTTCTGCATCTATAAAAGCTGCAATCCCGCCTTTTTTTTGAACTTCAGCAACCATATGCAGGGAAACAGTTGTCTTACCGCTGGATTCAGGTCCGTAAATTTCTACAACTCTGCCTTTTGGAATACCGCCTAATCCTAAGGCTATATCAAGGCTCAAAGCTCCTGTTGGAACCACTTCAACTTTGCCTATGGCATTGGGATCACCAAGGCGCATTACTGCCCCTCTTCCGAAGTCCTTTTCAATTTTTAATATGGCTGCATCTAATGCTTTTTTCTTTTCATCATTCATAATTGTTTATACCTTTCTTTGCAAAATGAATCTGATTTACGCGCTGGTTTATAGCAGCGATTTTTTCCTTAAATACAAAAAGGACCCGCCACGTTCGGCGAATCCTAGTGTGAAAAGTCCACTATTACACAAAATTACCAGAAGTATTTTCTTCTATCATAATAGCACATTTTCAAAATTTTCGTAATAGAATTTTTAAATACCTGCAATACGATCGCCATAGCCTGACCGTTTTATTTTGCTTATGGATATTTTTAATTTTTTCTTTGAATCAGTATATCACGATAAATTTCCATAACTTTAAAAAAAGTATCGACCTCATCCATGCCGCAGCGTTCCAGAAGCGTGTCAACCGTATTGCTGATAGTTCTCACATCATACTGCTTATGCAGTTCACTCAGAAGCTTTCCCTCGTCAGTGGGAAAGAAACACATCTTTTTACCGTGCACTTCATGAGGACGGCGGAAGATATAACCCCGGTTCTCCAGCTTTTTAATGATCTGGGAGATTGCTCCGGGGGTTTTATGTTTTATCACAGCCAACTCAGTGACAGTGATTCCAGGGTTTTCCTCAATAGTTGTCAGTAAATGAATCTCCACCATGGTAATCTGCACGCCTGTACCATAATCACGGTTGCTGCCGGAATAGGCTGTGACTAATTCGGCAAATTCGTGCAGCAATTCGCTTTTTTTAGAGATGACGCTATAAACCTGTGCAATGGATTCGTTTTCAGCCATGTTTCATCCTCATTTCCGGTTAAAATTTGATTACACTATTTATAATAGAGGATATTGACAGAAAAGACAAGAACACTATCCCAGAGATTTGCTCAAAATATCCATAGCCTTATTTACCAACGAGCGGGGGCAAGCCAGGTTGATGCGTATAAATCCGTCGCCGTCTTGCACAAAATCAGGCCCATATTCAATTAGCAGACCATTTCCGGATATAAGCTTTTTCAGTTCCTTATCCGTCCGGTGAAAGGCCCTCATATCAATCCATGCCAGGTAGGTTCCCTCTGCGATGTTAAACCGTGCCTGCGGCAGTTCTTCTTCCAGGCGCTTCTTGACCAGTTTGAAATTCTCATCCACATAGTCGTTCATTGATTTTACCCAGTCATCACAGTAGGTGTAGGCCGCCTTGCAGGCATCGATTCCCAGCGCCGTTGGCATACCACAGAACCGCTTCTGTAACCACTCTGCAGCCAGGTCGGGATCGGAGATAATCAGGTTTGCATGATGGTTGCCGGCAAGGTTAAACGTTTTGCTGGGTGCTGTGCAGGTTATAATTCTTTTTTCATTTGGGTAAAGTTTAGCCAGTGGGATATGAACCTGTCCTTCCCGTATTATATCGGCGTGAATTTCATCACTGACAATAAAAACATCATTGGCAAAACATATCTCCGCAATCCGCCGCAGTTCATCTTCGGTCCATACCCGTCCGCTGGGATTGTGAGGATTACACAAGAAGAACAGCGTATTGCCTGGCTCTGCAGCTTTGCGCTCCAGATCGGCAAAATCAATGGTGTAGTGGCCGTTGACATTAACAAGGGGACTGTACACCGGAGTTCTTCCATAGAGTCTGACTGCGTCATCAAAGGGGTGATAGGCCGGTGTGTTTAGGATTACGCCGTCAGTAGGAGCCGTTAACTTATCTACCGATACTTGCAGCGCTTTAATGACGCCTGCCGAAAAGACAATAGAGGAGGGTGAAATCGTCCAGCCATAGCGGCGCTGCATCCAAGTTACTACAGCACCGTAGTATTCCGGATCCAGCAGCATGCTGTAGCCTAAAATTTTCTTATCAAGGCGGTCTTTCATTGCGTCAAGAACAGGCTGCGGACAGGCAAAGTCCATATCAGCGATCCACATCGGAATGTGGTCCTTAGGCAAATCAGGGTTCATCATCATGCCGGTTCCATATTTGACACTGTTGGTATTCTGGCGATCGATTATTTCGTCGAAATTATACATCATAATGAGGGTTCCTTTCAAAATCAATAGTTTATACGTTGGTTAATTAGATGCAATTGTATTTAGATACTAAATATCTTGTACTATATCATAATCATATCAGAAATACAAGAAAGGATATACAATCATCAGTATATTTGTGCAAAACAGCAAGTAGCCATGGAACATCACTATACTTATTGTCCAATAAAAAGCCTTATAAATATTAATATGAGCGCAGTATTTATGCAGAATTAACAAAAGGTTTTTTGTTAATTTGCATTTATTGACGAAATGTCCTGCGAGTATTGACAGTGCTTCCGGATTCATATATTCTTAAAGCGAAACATATTTAGACACTAAACAACAATTATCGAAAACGTTCTTCTTGTAACAAATTATGCATAACCAAATTATCAGCCAGAAAAAAAATGAAAAGGAGTTATAATAATGGCAAAAAAAAGTAGTGCACAATCCGTTGCTGCAGAGAGAGCAACCGTGGAAACTTCCACAAAAGACTTAAAACGTGTGTTAAGCTTCTGGGATCTTATGGGGAACGCTGTAGGACAGGTCATCGGCGCCGGCATTATGTCGCTCACCGGGGCGGCAATTGCCATGACCGGGCGCGCTGTGCCGATTTCTTTTCTTCTGTCGGCAGTATTGGTTCTATTAAGTTCTATCCCTACGATTATTATGAGCGGTGTTGTCCGGATGCGCGGAGGAACTTACACGATGACGGCCTTACTGGCGGGCAAGACCTTCGCTGGTATGTCGATTATTTTCTTTATTATAAAAAATGTGACAATTGCAATGTATGCGCTTTCTTTTGCGGATTATCTTAAGGCATTTTTCCCGACCTGGAATCGTTCTATTGTGGCTGCTGTAATTCTGACATTTTTCTTTATCCTTAATTTATATGGAATTGACAAAGCATCAAAATTTCAGAACATCATTGTTCTCATGATGTGTGCGGCTCTGGCCCTGTTTACCGTGTACGGACTGCCGAAAATCCAGCCTTCATATTTCGATCCGGATGGCTTTATGTCCGAGGGGATTATCGGTATGCTCAGTGCAGCTTCACTGCTCAGTGTAGCGACCGGAGGTGCTGCCAATATTGCCAATCTCTCCGGTGAGGCTAAGAATGCAACTCGTGATATACCTTTGGCAATCATTGTCTCCACCATTGGTGTCGCTGGCCTATATGGCCTGATGTCCATAGTAGCCGCTGGTGTTCTGCCGATTTCAGAAGTGGCCGGGCAGCCGCTTACTAATGTAGCCAGAACCATCCTGCCTTATGGACTCTATGTGTTTTTTATAATCGGAGGTGCGATGTTTGCGCTTATAACCACGCTGAATGCGCAGCTGCAGTGGAGTACCAAACCGGTCATGCAGGCTTGTGTCGATGGCTGGTTTCCCAAAGGGCTTGCCAAATTAAACAAACAAAAAACTCCATATCTGCTGCTCAGTTTTATGTATATAGTCGGAATGCTGCCTATCGTACTTAACTTTGATATCAGTGTGATTGGAAATATTGCGGTGCTGGTTGTCTCCCTGTCCGCCATCATCATCAATGTTGCAATCTGCCGTGTGCCTAAAGTGCTGCCGGAGCAGTGGGAAGCATCCCGTTATAAAGTTTCAACGCCGGTATTGTGGTTCATCATTATCCTGGCGGTAGCAGCCAGCCTGCTTAATATAGCACTGCAGCTGATCCAGCTGCCAGGATGGCTGATGATCGCCAATGGCGTATTGCTGGTGTTCTCATATGTCTATTCACGGCTGCGGATTAAGTCCGGAAAGGTGGATATGGAGATCAGCTACGAGTAGTACTTTGATGTGATTACGCAGTTCCTACAATAGCATCCGACCTTATAACAGCTGACAAATGCAAAAATAGAGAAGCCGGTCACCGGCTTCTCTGAATATAAAATGCTGTTATCGCAGCAAATTTTTTGTTGGGAAAGTTGAGTATTTTATTATATCTGAATAATTTTCATAAAAAGTAAAACAATATAGAATATTACATCAATCATTGTAAAAACATTATCAGAAGTCAGATTAAATGATAACAATTCACAATTGTGAGAAATGAGGTTCAAATGGATAAGATAACAAATGGTGCAGATATACCGGTTGGTCTTGCTGTTGCACTTGGAAAATGCCAGGCTATGGATGCTTTTTTCTCTCTATCCGGACAAACACAGCAAAGAATCATCGAATATACGCTGACTATAGAGTCAAAAACTGAAATGCTTGATTATATCCAAACCATATTTGGCTTAAAATAGCAGCAAACCATCATTCAATTATGATTTTTGAAATTTTTATAAGCAAATGGCATCAATACCACACTCGCTGCAACAGCAAAAGCAAAGATAAGTTCATATGGCTGCAGGATCAGTCCGAATAAATCTATGGAAAATTCACGTGTAATATTAGTAAGATAAAACATATTAACAGGAATAAGTCTGGATATATGATAAATCCACAGTACGTCATCAGATATATTCACAAACATAGGTAAGATGGTAATTACCGTCATAATTACAATAACCATAAATGGCGATTTTAGTTTTGCTGAAAACAACATTGTCAATGACGTTGATAATATATTCCCAAGTAAAATCAGCAAAAAATATAATAATGCAACTTGCCCCATTGTATAAGGAACACTTGACAAAGGGAAGTAAAATTGAATCGGGGAGCTGCTGCCTTCCCATCCGAAAAATATCATCGCCGTGATGTAAGATATCACCAAAAACACTGTGCTTAATAAAACAGATAAGGATATACCTGTGAATAATTTTGCATAGATAACTTTATTTTTGCCGTATTTAGAAGATAAAATAAGGCTGTCCATATGATCTGTATATTCACTTGCGAATATTGGTGCAATACAAATAGAGCAAACAAAACAAATAATAAGTGCGGTTGTATACATCTGAGAAAAAAGTCTGGTGTATCCACCTGTATATGAAAAGATAAACGGTGTTTTCACGTCCCTGCTAAGATTAAGAGAATTTGCTTTTTCTCTGGGACTCATTGCTGTATCTTCTATATTTTTTTCAACCACATTTTGACGTATTATATAGAAATTACGAATATCTTCATCACTAAGTAATTGGATTTCTTCCAAATTCTTTGTAGCATATACTTTTCTAAGACTATAATAAATTTCGCTATAGGGTCGTGCATACTGCTGATATTCTTCAGTATCCGAATATTTTCCATCTGTAGGTGGAATATGAGAATATGCTTCTATTGTTTCTGCAAGAAGCTTACTGTTTATTTCTCTCCCTGATAAGCTTCTTGAATATTGTCTGTCTTTTCTCATGTCATCATAATTGCTTTCCAGCACCTCTCCATTTGAATAACGGTTTCCCATTAAAGGACCAAGGCAGCTAAATACAGTAAGTAAAACAGCCAGCAGCAATGTAATGATAGTGCTTCTTTTTCGTAGAATTTTTCTATATTCAAACTTAACTAACTCACTATAGCTATTCACCTTTATTTTCCCCCTCATTGAAATAGTATAGATATAAATCTTCTAATTGAGCCGGAACAACAACCGCAGTTTCACACGGAGATTTGTCTGATACTAAACGTAAATAGGTTTTGTCAGATTCTTCACGTATATTTATAATCGGATAAGCTGCAATTAAATCAGCAGCCTTATGACTGTCTACGAAACATTCAAACACTTTCCCATCAATTGGACTGAGAATATCTTCAAGACTGCCCTGATGTATTATTTGTCCATCTTTCATCAACAAAATTGTTGAAGCAATATATTCAACATCTGAAACAATATGTGTTGATAACAAAACAATTTTGTCCTTACCTAATCTGGAAATCAAATTACGGAAACGTATACGCTCCTTTGGGTCAAGACCTCCAGTGGGCTCATCTAAAATCAAGATTTTAGGATTATTCAGCATAGATTGTGCAATACCTAAACGCTGTTTCATTCCTCCTGAAAATGTTTTAATTTTCTTTTTCGCCACATCTGATAGCCCTACAAGCTCTAAAAGCTCATTTGCCTTGTCCTTTGCCCGCACCTTTGTAAGCCCTTTTAGACTTGCCATATAAAGCAAAAAATCATAGGCTGAAAATTCAGGATAATACCCAAAATCCTGTGGTAAATATCCCAGGGAATCTCTATATTCTTCTTCGCTTACATCTATTCCATTAAACTTTACCACTCCGCTTGTCGGTTTTAAAATTCCACAAATCATTCGCATAAGTGTAGTTTTTCCAGAACCATTGGCCCCTAATAATCCATACACACCTTCTCTCAGGGTCAATGAAATACGATCAGCAACAATCTTATTATTATAGTGCTTTGTCAAACGGTCAATGATGAGTTCCACTGTAATTCCTCCATATTCTTTATTAATATTGCAGCCTTTCTACCACTTAATACAGCTAAAATAACAAATGAAACAGCCCATACCAGCCAATACTTTTCTGTATAAAGTTCACTCATCTGTATGCTAAGCAATGCATTTAAAAAACTGACAAAAGCTGTAATACAACCACAAATGTACATTGTTTCCTTATTCTTTAAACGATTGACAATATATAAGGAACCATAACAATTCAATAAAAATGGCGTGATTAAATATAGCCCTAATCTAAAAAATCCCAAATCGGTTTTTTCCATAAATAATAGTAAAATACTAATCAGAACAATAAAATCTGCTGCTCCTAATATTCCCATACGGGCAAGGCTGACCTCTAAATAATTGTGTTTGCAGCTCATCTCAAGTTCCTCCATATTATATGAGGTACTTCTTACAATTTCACTTATACTTACCAGAGAAATAAAAGGCAGGGCAGAGGATATTATCCAGATAAATGAAGTGGACACATGATAAAAATATAAGCCCAGAAAAGTGATTATAAACAATAATGCTGACAATACCCAAACACGTTTTCTAATGTAACCTAACTGGGATTTGAAAAAATCAATTCGTCTTGCTTTTGGATAATCCAGTTTCGTCAAAAACTGATGTTTCCCTGCAGGTACCGGGGCTTCAAATGCTGATTTTAATTGCTTTTCTAATTTATTTCTCATGTGAAATCCTCCTCTCTCAATATAATTTTAAGCCTGCCAAGTGCTGTATTTAACTTACGGTAAACTGAAAAACGGGAAACCCCCATAATATTCGCTATTTCATTGATGCCAAGGTCATTAGCAAAACGAAGCAAAAGCAACTCCTGTAAATCCTCCGGCAATGTGGATACCGCCTGCTTTATCACGTAATTTGTTTCAAATATAGTGATTTCTTCATGTTCTGTTACAACCTGGTATATCTCCTCTTCCTTATTTTTTCTGTAATAATCAATGCATAGATTTTTGGCTATTGTATAGAGATAAGCAAGAGGTTTCCCTCTGTTTATATACGATGTCTGACTGAAGTATTTAAGGAAAGTTTCTTGTGTCAAATCTTCTGCTTTCTCCTTACTGTTTACTTTGAAATAACAATATCGATATATTTTATCATATTGGTCTTCTAAGCTTATGGACATAAGAACCTCCTTTCATTATGTATAACGTATCACTTTGGATAAATGTGCGGCTTAATTCATAATTTACTGCAAAATAAGCTTTCATACAGAATATATAGAAACACCTCCGAATGAATCATGCTTTATAAGCATCTTCTCATTCATTCGGAGGTGTTTAATCCCTATCTACCGTTTTTTCTTCATTCCAGGTCTATTGTAATTCCTTTTTTCCTTCAATGTACCATCCGCTGACATTCGATACTTTTTCTTTGCAGATGATACACCGCCCCGTGTGGAGGCTGTTTGTAAGGAGTCCTTCTTGGACGATAAACTGTTTCTTTGAGAATTCGCCGTACCTCTCCTTGGCTGCGTAACCTTCACAGCCGGAAAATTATTCATCAGAGGATAGGGATGATCTTTAACTTCTATTAATCTTTTCCCAATCAATTTTTCAATATCATCAAGCTGTCCCTTTTCATCAAAATCACAGAAGGAAATTGCTGTTCCGCCAAGTCCTGCCCTGCCTGTTCGTCCAATTCGATGAACATAGGTCTCCGGTATATCCGTTAAGTCATAATTAATTACATGAGTCAGATCATCTATATCGATTCCTCTGGCTGCAATATCTGTAGCAACCAGTATTCGTAAAGTTTTGTCTTTAAAATTATTTAATGCTCTCTGACGGGCTCCTTGTGATTTGTCACCATGAATCGCTTGAGCAGTTATATTTTGCCTTGATAATTGCTTAACAATACGATCCGCCCCATGTTTCGTACGTGCAAATACCAATGCTGATTCTATACTTTTATCCTTTAGAATATGCACAAGCAAATCTTTCTTATTACATTTATCTACAAAATATAGATATTGCTCAATGGTATCCACAGTTGAAGATACAGGAGTAACTTCTATTTTTTCAGGTGTCTTTAGAATCTTACTTGCCAGCCTGGCAATGTCTGGGGGCATTGTAGCAGAGAACAGTAACGTCTGCTTTTTCACCGGTGTTTTAGCAATAATCTTTTTAACATCATTGATAAATCCCATATCCAGCATACGGTCAGCTTCGTCCAATATAAATATTTTAATATGTTCTATATTTATAATTTTCTGATCGATTAATGCCAGCAGTCTACCTGGAGTTGCCACCAGTATATCTGTCCCTCTCTTCAAATCGTCCTCCTGGGGTTTTTGAGACACTCCCCCAAATACTACACAACATTTTAAATCCGTAAATTTACCATAAGTATTAAAACTTTCATATATTTGCAGAGCAAGCTCTCTGGTTGGTGTTATGATCAGCGCCCTTATATTCTGCTTTTCCCAACGTGGTGCTTTTCCTTTGCTGAGCAGTTGAAGGGTTGGTATTGCAAATGCTGCTGTTTTCCCAGTGCCTGTCTGGGCACAGCCGATTAAATCCCTGCCGCTTAATATAACGGGTATTGCCTCTTCTTGTATGGGTGTAGGTGTTTCGTAACTTTCCTTTTCCAATGCCTTTATAATATCAGGCATAATGTTTAAATCTTTAAATTGCATTATTTCTCCTTATAATCTGTATTGTTTCGCTATATCTCTTACTCTGTCGCTGCGAATACCTTCAGTGGGTTAAGATAATTTTTGATATAGTCTTCTACATTCTATATTCTTTTTGGTCATATTACAACACAAATCGTTATATTCCAATATTCATTCCCATATGCATCCAATACGCAGCCAATGAAAAGCAGCAGGATTTCTCCCTCTAATTGATTATCTCTACCCACTCTCCATACAAAACTTCCAACTCTTTTTCAATACTTTCTTTCTCAAATAATAATGTTGTCAAATACTCAGCATTCATACTATTTTGGTCCATTTCAGTCTCTATTGACTTTAACTTTAGTTCTAATTCTTCAATTTTTTCTTCCATTCGCTGAACTTTCATATTATTTTGTTTCTTTGTATTATTAGAGTTCCTGGCAGAATCCGGTTTACTTGTTGCTTTTTTAGGCTGTTTTATTTCTATGGAAGCACATAGTTCCTCTTTTCTTTTTAACCGCTCAGCCAGATAATAATCATAATCTCCATGATAGACTTCAACTGTTCCTTCTTTTATTTCTATCATTCTATCTGCTACTTTTCTAATAAAATAACGATCATGGGATACAAATAGCAGCGTTCCTTCATATTCAGCCAATGTCTCTTCTAAAACCTCACGTGAATCAATATCCAAATGGTTGGTTGGCTCATCTAATATCATAAAATTAACATTTTCAAATGTTAGAGAACATAGCTTTAACCTGCTTTTCTCTCCTCCTGATAAATTTCTGATTTTTTTCATGACGTCTTCTTTATAGAATAAAACTTTCGCAAGCTGTCTTCTGGCATCTTCATTGGTAATTTTATGAACACTTGTAAAGTACTCTAATATTGTCTGCTCTTCATCTTCAAACTGTACATGTTGAGACAGATAACCGATCTTCACCTGAGACCCATGTTTTATGAATCCTGAATCCTGCTCCAGCTCCCCTAATATCAGCTTTAGCAAGGTTGATTTTCCGCACCCGTTTTTGCCTATAATGCAGACACGATCCTGATAATATATTTCAAAATCAATCTGTTTAAGCAAGGCTTTTTGTTCAAATGATTTGCTGACATTTTCCACCTCAAGCACTCGTTTTCCCGTTCTGTTTTCAACATTAAGTCCCAGGTTTATCTTCTTTGTATCTATGACAGGCCGATCTAAAACCTCTGTTTTTTCAAGACGCTTTTCCAGCTCCTTTGCTTTCTTATACATCTTCTCACTATCCCGCATAGCTCCCCAGATTCTGTAACGTTTAATCTGATTCTCCATTTGCTCAATTTTTTTCTGCTGGTTTTTATAGTGACTGTAATCAACTAGAAATCTTCGTTCCTTCTCCATTACATAAAAACTATAATTTCCTTCATAATGATTGGCCTGACTGAATTCTAATTCTATAATTCTATCCACAACACAGTCCAGAAAATACCTGTCATGAGATATAATGAGCACTGATCCTTTATACTCCTTTAAAAATACCTCCAGCCAGTCAAGAGTTTCTAAATCCAAATGGTTAGTGGGCTCATCTAATAAAAGAACATCCGGTTCTTCTAATAATAATTTAGCCAAAATAACTCTGGTCTTCTCACCCCCACTTAAGCTGTTAAATGTTAAATCCTTTAGTCCATCTGTAATTTGAAGCCCCTCTGTGATTTTATTGATCTTGGTTTCAAACTCATAGCCGCCTTCTAATTCATATTGAGAGGATAATCTTCCATATAAATTGATTGCTTTTTCCAGTTCAACGCCCTTTAAATTCTCAAAGTTCTTCTCCAGCACCTTCATTTGTTCCCCTATGGCGGAAACCTTTTCAAAAGCCATTCGAACAACCTCTATTGTTGTAACCTTCTCTTCATATACCGGAATTTGATTTAAATATCCGATTTTTACGTTTTTACGGAAACTGATATCTCCTTCCTGATAATCTTCCAGTCCCATAAGAATTTTAAAAATTGTTGTCTTACCGCAGCCATTTTGACCAATGAACCCAATTCGTTCTCCTGTCTTTATTTCAAAGCTGATCTTTTCAAAAATCTTTGTGGCACCATAATATTTTGTTAAATTATTTACACCGATCTCTACCATAATAACCTCCTAATGAACGCAAAAAAACCAAAGCCAATAAGCTTTGGATAATTTTAGCCATATGAAATGAATGAATATCATTACAATTCTAACTTGAATATTCCAAAATACCTATCTGGATTCCCTTAAATCTATTAAATTTGGACGCACTTATCCCGTTAACGGCAAAAAGTGAAAACATAACAGATTCAAAACTTATCCATCTAAGTGTTTTATTCATTGTCATAGTCCTTTCATTAATATATGTTACTATGATATGTTATTTTTTGATTTTCGTCAAGGGTTATCAAAATCACCCTTCTCACACCTGAAATGAAATTTTAAATTCT
>DHOR01000013.1:0-39836 GCA_002409995.1 Hungatella sp. UBA5385
TGACCACTTCGATACCTCTCCAAACGTGCTTTTCTATTTTAAGAGAAAACGCGACTTTTGTCAAGTGGTTTTTCTCTTAATTTTAAATCTTTTTACACAAGTCCTCTTTGCTCTTGCTCAGTGGAATATAAAGATTTAAAGTGGAGTTTTTTGTTGTCTCAATCACTAGCAACTTCGCTAGTTTATCAAACTTCTTCCAATCTGTCAACAAATTTTTCCAATTTTCAATTGTATTTTTTCTAAACATTTTAAAACCTTGTTTTTCCTGCTTATAAAACCCATATTTGTCATATTATTTGCAGATTTTCAAATAGTATGAATATTATGGCTGCGCCTTAGCATAATCTCTGCAATTTCCATATCCTCAGGTGTTGTCACCTTAATATTCCCGTAATCCCCCAGTATGAGTTTTACTTTATGATCAGTCATAGACTCCACCACCATAGCATCATCAGTAATGCCCTTCTGATACTTCTCATCTGATAACAGCTTTTCATAAGCATCATATACAAGCTTATATTCAAAAGACTGGGGTGTTTGAATCAGCCATAGCTTACTTCTGTCCGGAGTCACGCTGGAATACCCTTGCTCATCAGCAATCTTAATGGTATCCTTTACCGGCATACCTGCCACACAGGCACCATATTCAATTGCCCCATCAATGGATCTTTCTATTATCTGTCTCGTCACACAGGGTCTGGCACCATCGTGAATAAGAACATACTCACAGCCCTTAGCCGCTTTCAATCCGGCAAACACAGAATGATAACGCTCTATTCCGCCTTCTACAACTGCTGTCACTTTGGAAAATCTGTATTTCTCCACAATTTCCTTCTGACAGTAATCCATTTCACCTTTCCCTGTTACAAGAATAACCTTTTCCACTTCACTTTCCTCAAAGGTTTTCAAAGCATAATAGATCAAAGGTTTTCCCTCAAGCTCCATATACTGCTTGTGGACACTGCTCTCCATTCTGGTTCCTTTGCCTGCTGCCAGCACCACCGCTGCCACATGTTCCCTTTTCATAGTAACTCTCCTGTAACTCACCTAAACCAATAAAAACCTTACCGTTCCCCAAGCTTCAAATTAGGAACCGCATTTAAATCCCAGCCAGCTCTTGCTCCATTCATATACTCATAATAAGCCGCTGTCCCAATCATAGCTGCATTGTCAGTACAATATATAGGAGATGGATAATAGAATTTAAGCCCTGCTTTCTTACACGCCTCTTCCATACTTTCACGGAGTGCAGTATTAGAAGCAACTCCCCCTGCAATAGCCACCTTTTTAAAACCATATTCCTTAGCAGCATCAACTGTGTGATTTACCAGCACATCTACCACTGCATTCTGAAAGGAGGCTGCCAGATCAGGGACATTGATTTCTTCCCCCATCATATTGGCGTGATTAATATAATTTAATACAGCTGATTTTAAACCGCTGAAGCTGAAATCATAGATATTTCCCTCTACTTTAGCTCTTGGGAATTTAATAGCCTGGGGATTGCCGTCTCTTGCAGCCTTGTCAATCTTAGGTCCGCCAGGGTAACCAAGTCCTACAGCTCTTGCCACCTTATCAAATGCTTCACCTGCTGCATCATCTCTTGTTCTTCCCAGAATCTCAAACTCTCCGTAATCCTTAACAATCACCAGATGAGTATGACCTCCTGATACAATCAGACAGATAAAAGGAGGTTCCAAATCCGGATGCTCAATGAAGTTGGCAGATACATGTCCTTCTATATGATGGACACCTACCAATGGTTTTCCTGCTGCATAAGCAATTGCCTTTGCCTCTGCCACACCTACCAACAGAGCTCCTACAAGCCCGGGACCATAAGTAACTCCGATTGCATCCATCTGCTCCAGTGTCATATCCGCTTCCTCTAATGCTGCTTCAATAACCTGATTAATCTTTTCAATGTGTTTTCTGGAAGCGATCTCAGGTACAACACCGCCATAAAGAGTATGAAGCTCAATCTGTGAAGAAATCACATTGGACAATACTGTGCGCCCGTTTTTAACAACTGCTGCGGCAGTCTCATCACAGGAGCTTTCAATGGCAAGTATATAAACATCACTTTCCATTTCTTCTGTATCATTTATTTTCATTACTATATTCCTCATTCCTCATCAAATTCAAGTTCAACCGTCCAGCCGTCTTTGGCTGCTTTCCCTCTTGGGAATATCTCCCGGACCTTATCCATAAATTCCTCAGGTCTTGTAAGAGAAGGGCTGTAGTGAGTCAGCCACATCTGTTTGGGCTGCGCTTCCTTAGCAAGCATTGCCGCTTCCTGGAAAGTCATG
Source organism: Hungatella sp. UBA5385 (assembly GCA_002409995.1). Lineage (GTDB taxonomy): Bacteria > Bacillota > Clostridia > Lachnospirales > Lachnospiraceae > UBA5385. The sequence continues at coordinate 2,307 of DHOR01000013.1, forward strand.
TGCTTGCGCTCTCTTGCCTTGCTTTCCATTCCGTCCTCACCATACATACCTTCACAGATGAAAAGATCAGCATCCTTTGCATACTCCGCAATAACAGGCACAGGTCTTGTATCCGTACAATATGTTACCTTAAGCCCTCTGCGGTCAGGCCCCAGAACCATATCAGGGGTCAGCACTCTTTCTTCATCTTCTATTATATCACCTTTTTGAAGCCGGTTCCAGTAGCGCTGAGGAATGTCCTGAGCCTTTGCACGTTCCACATCAAACTTTCCTGTCCTTGGAATGGAAATTGAATATCCATAGCAAGTAACATTGTGATTCACGCGAAATGCATCTATTACATAGGGTTCTATTTTTATAGTTTCTCTATTATCAGTTAATTCAATAAAACGAAGGGAAAATGGAAGCTCCGGCGCAATTGTCCGAAGAGCGGTTACAACACGCTCCAGCCCCCTTGGTCCAATCAGGGTAAGAGGTTCTGTCCTCTCTGCATTGCCCATTGTCAGAAGCAGGCCAGGCAGACCGCTGATATGATCAGCATGATAATGGGTAAAACATATAATATCAATAGGCTTGGGACTCCAGCCCTTTTCCTTTAAGGCGATCTGAGTTCCTTCCCCACAGTCAATGAGCAGACTGCTTCCGTCGCATCTTGCCATCATGGCAGTGAGCCAGCGGTAGGGGAATGGCATCATTCCTCCGGTTCCAAGTAAACATATATCCAACATAAACGATTCCTCACTTTAAAAAAACAACTTTGCATAGTTATAATAAGTATTGTCTCATTCTTCTCTCGGTAAAACCATGATTGATGATTCACTGATTACAGCCGGGACAATACACTAAATCATAACACAAAGTCCCAATACAGCGCAACTCAAAAAACATTTCCCATAAAAATATCCAAACCTTATATAAATGCATAGAGGGCGCTGTAAAATCATCTATTTTACAACACCCTCTCTTTTTCGAAGTTTTCACAAGTATTCTGTTTGCTCTTCCACATCTACTGGAATTATGAATTCTCTTATAATTGCATCATAGCACATCTCACATAAATCAAACTGATGGTTCTCTCCATCTTTTTCTGAAAAGAAATCCCACGCATGATTAATGTTGATATTTCCCTCTCTTGCAATGCCCTGTGATACAATCAATTTCTTTCCGCAGCAATTACACACCACTGTTTCCAGCTGACCTCCGCCTGTGTACTTTCTCATCCTACTCTCACCTTTCTTCTTCGTACTTTGCAGGAGCCTCCTGTTCGCAGGTCATTTCCCCGCAGGGTACGAATAGGAGCATCCTGACTGGATACCCCTACATTATAAACCTGATTCTATGGTACTTTTAGTGGTAAAAGTTTGAAATACTTCTGTTACACATAACCACTCCGTCTTCAACAGGATTGCTGTAATAGCTTTTTCTAATGTGCTCCACTTCAAAACCATAGGCAGTATAAAGCTTTTTGGCAGCTTCGTTGCTTTCCCGCACCTCCAGCATGATGGAAGTAACTTCCTCTTCTTTGGCATATTCCTCCATAGCTTCCATCAGTTTCCTGCCATAGCCCTTCCCTCTGTGCTGAGGCAGAACTGCGATGCGGAACAATTCTCCTTCTCCTGATAAAATACGAAAAATACAATAACCGATGAACTGACCGTCCTCTTCCATCACCAGACATACATCAAACCGGTTGCAGAAACACTCTTCCAGCATGGTAAGACTCCAGGGGTCTGGAAAGCATGTTTTTTCCATCTCCGCAATCACCGGCACTTCTTCGGTCCTTATTTGGTAAATCATTCTTAAACTCCTTTACACTCCATCAGACAGATAAAAATCATGATCCTGAGAGGAGACCTTCCTCCCGCTCCCGTTCTGCCTGAGGTTTCCTTAAGTAATCCGGCTCATGATCCTGAGGGCTTTCTATTTTTCCCTCCTGATAATAGACACAGCCCAGAGCCGCAACTGCTGCTGCCCGCTGCCTGCTTAAATGAGGCGGGGCAAATACAAAGGGAACAGTCATCTTCTCTTTTATCTGTTCTTTGTATACAGGAACTCCATCTCCCAGGAATACCACCTGCTCACCTGCAGTATTTAATTCCTCAATCAAATCTCCCATATCCATAGCACACTGTTCCTTAACAATGCTAAATCCCTCTATATTATTATAAATTCCTGTATAAACCTGATTTCTCCTGGCGTCCATAATCGGGCACACCTTCCAGCCGCAGCCATACAAGTTATAAGCCATTCCATCAATGGTAGGAATATGGATCAGAGGCTTTTTAAGAGCCAGCCCCAGCCCCTTGCCTGTAGCAGATCCAATCCTCAGTCCTGTAAAAGAACCAGGACCTCCTGATACAGCTATGGCATCTATGGTATCCAGATCCAAATCCACCATCTTAACAATCTCATCCAGCATAGGAAGAAGAGTTTGGGAATGAGTCTTCTTAAAATTCACCGTATACTCTGCTGTTACAATATCATCTGTCACCACAGCCACTGATGCAACCAGCGATGATGTTTCCAGTCCCAATATTCTCATTACACAGTTTCTCCTTCCACAATTATTCTTCTGTAATCAAAACCTTTTGTCAGATCCTTTTCGATGGTTACTGTAATTCTCTCATCAGGAAGAATCTCTGTAATTAATTCAGACCACTCAATGAGAGACACTCCATCTCCATAAAAACAGTCCTCATAGCCGATCTCGTCCATTTCACTAATATCACCAATTCTGTACACATCAAAATGGTACAGAGGCAGGCGCCCATCATCATATTGCTGGACAATGGTAAATGTAGGGCTGTTTACAGGACCTTCGATCCCCAGCCCTGCTGCAAATCCCTGGGTAAATACGGTTTTCCCCACTCCCAGATCACCGTTTAAACAATATACAGAAGAAGCTTTGGCAGCCTCTCCCATCCGCTTGCCGAATTCATAGGTATCCTCCGGCTTCCAGCTTTCTATTACCATAATCTATATCCTCTTTCGCCTTTCCGGCGGTAATTGTTCTTTTAACAGCTCCATGAGCTGTGTCTTTTTCTCTTCTTCTACTGAACCAGGAAGCAGATAGGCATGAACCTTATCCATATAGATAATGATCATGGAACCAGTCTGTTCCGCTCTGGATATGTTATCCCAGATCAGCTCCAGCCCGCTGCCTCCCTGGGAAACTACGATTCCTTCCCTGCTGAAGGAAAGAATCATTCCGTCTGCAATGGCAGGTTTTTTCGCCTGTCTGGCAGATTTAAGGTAAAGGAGCCAGGGCTGCCATACTGTAAACATTAAAGCGCATATTAAAAACACTACACGATAAGTAATTGATATAACAGACCATCTGGTAATAAGAAGAAAAATAGCAGCCAAACTGAAGATCACATTGAAAATCCCTGCCATCCCCTTATTGGAATGATACATGGAAAATTTCCAGAGTTCCTTAGCCGTTAATTTTACTTCAAATACCAGAGGATTATTCTGTTCCATATTCTTCTCCTTTCCATAATCAACTTCAATCAGCTTTACAACTTCATAGTAAGTGCAATTCTCTTCTTAGCCACATCAACGCTGATCACCTTTACTTCCACAATATCTCCAACACTGACTGCTTCCAGAGGATGCTTAATAAACTTCTCTGATATCTGAGAAATGTGCACCAGACCATCCTGGTGAACTCCAATATCCACAAATGCACCAAAGTCAATAACATTGCGGACAGTTCCCTTCAATACCATTCCAGGCTGCAAATCCTTCATATCTAACACATCGGTACGGAGAATAGGCTTGGGCATCTCATCACGAGGATCTCTTGCAGGCTTCTCAAGCTCTTTTACAATATCCCGAAGAGTGATTTCTCCGATCTCCAGCTCTGCTGCCAGCTTCTTATAATCCACAACCTTTTTACTGATTCCCACCAGACCGCCATGGGACAGCTGTGATGCCTCATAACCCAGCTTCACTAAAAGCTGTTTTGCAGCATCATAGGTTTCCGGATGAACGCTGGTTCCGTCCAGAGGATTCTTACCATTTTGAATCCTCATAAAACCTGCACACTGCTCATATGCCTTAGGTCCCAGTTTCGGCACCTTAAGCAGTTCTCTTCTGCTGGTAAATGCACCGTTTTCTTCTCTGTAAGACACAATATTCTTAGCAATAGCTTTGCTAATGCCGGAAATATATTCAAGAAGGGAAGCAGAGGCAGTGTTCAAATCTACACCAACTTTATTAACAGAATCCTCCACAACTCCCTGCAAAGCTTCACTCAGATGCTTCTGGTTCATATCATGCTGATACTGGCCTACTCCAATAGACTTGGGATCTATTTTAACCAACTCAGACAATGGGTCCTGAAGTCTTCTTGCAATGGAAACAGCACTTCTCTGCCCTACATCAAAATTAGGGAATTCCTCAGTGGCAAGCTTGCTGGCTGAATAAACAGAAGCTCCTGCCTCATTGACAATAATGTACTGGACCTGTTCAGGAATTTCCTTTAACAGCTCCACAATAATTGCCTCTGATTCTCTGGAAGCAGTTCCATTTCCTACAGAAATCAGGGAAATGTTATATTTTTTTATCATCTTCTTTAAGATAGCCTTTGCTTCAGCCACCTTATTCTGGGGAGCTGTTGGGTAAATTACAATGGTATCCAGAACTTTACCTGTCTCATCTACTACAGCCAGCTTACATCCTGTACGAAAAGCAGGATCCCATCCCAACACCACACGACCTACAATAGGAGGCTGCATCAAAAGCTGTTCCAAGTTCTTGCCAAATACACGGATTGCTCCATCCTCTGCCTTTTCTGTCAGCTCATTGCGGACCTCACGTTCTATGGCTGGTCCGATCAGACGATTATAGCTGTCCTCTATGACCTCTCTTAATATCTGAACAGTGTTAGGATTGTCTCTGGTAATCACCTTTTTCTCCAGATAACGAAGAATCTGTTCTACAGGTGCCAGAACCTTAACAGTGAGAATCTTCTCTTTTTCTCCCCTGTTAATAGCCAGCACTCTGTGACCTGCTGTCTTTTTAATGGTCTCCTCATACTGGTAATACATCTCATAAACTGATTCTGCCTTTTCATCTTTGGCAGATGATTGAAGAATTCCCTGATTCATGGTGGCATTTCTGATATAAGTACGGTATTCTGCATTGTCTGAAACCCGCTCTGCTAAAATATCCTTTGCTCCGTCAATAGCTTCCTGTGCAGAAGCAACGCCCTTTTCTTCATTAACATATTCTTCTGCAGCTTCTTCTGCAGAAGTTTTCAGCATCTGAAGCATAAATAAATCTGCCAGAGGCTCTAACCCCTTTTCCTTGGCAATGGTAGCTCTTGTCCTTCGTTTTGGCTTAAATGGGCGGTACAAATCCTCAACAGTTACTAGAACTGTTGCCTCCAGAATCTGTTTCTCCAACTCTGGAGTCAGCTTCTCCTGTTCCCTGATAGAAGCCAGAACCTGTTCCTTTCTCTCCTCTAAATTCCTCAGATAACGAAGTCTCTCATCCAGATTACGAAGCACCTCATCATCCAAAGATCCAGTTGCCTCCTTACGGTATCTGGCAATAAACGGTATGGTATTGCCCTCATCAATTAACTGTACTGCTGCTTCCACCTGGCCTCTGCCAACGGATAATTCTTCCTGTAATATCTTAATAATGTCCATATGTTTCCCCTTACGTATAGTGCTGCCTCTTATCCTGAAACCAGGAATGCGGGCTGCTAATATCTGCTTGGTTTATTATAATTCATCACGCCTGGTTATGCAAGACCCGGTTCAATGCAGACTGGACAGGCAGTCCATTTCGTGCTACAATCAACAAGAGTATTTTAGTGAGGTACTGACTATGGAAAACAAACAGAATAGCAACAAAGGCATAACGCCCCAACTCCCTCCAACCAGTGTCCTTTTGGCAAGATGGTCGGTTTATCTGGGAGGTCTTGGTTTAATAGGCGGCTTTGTGTGCCTGCCCCTTTTCTTCATATGGGAGCTTCCCTCCAGTCTGTTTTTAGGTTTGCTGGGGATTGCATGTGCAGTAATGTCCAAAAAAGGAAAACCATTTACAAAACAAGCTCAGCTTGGACTGATATTATCCATACTTTCTCTGGTCAGCGGGCTGGTTATTACGTTTTCCATTATTTTTGTATATGATCTTATGGATTCCGATACTATCTTAGGAGAGCAGATACGCAATACTCTTCAGTCCTATCTGGATTCCATTAAGGCAGCGGCTCCTGTGGGAGAATAAACAAATTATAAAAAGAAAAATCCCTTAAAGAATGAACATGTTACTGCACATGCATTCTTTAAGGGATTTTTATATTGGTCAAAGGAGGGGAAGCAAATCCACTCCCTGAAAAATCAACATATAATTCTTATAAATCCAATTAACTAAAACAATTCCCACACCAATCATAATAAACAAACGCTGTTTCTTATAATGATCAAAGGGTTTCTGCCTTTTCTTCGCCAGGATCCAGGAAATCATCTCATACAGCCCTACAAGCACCATATAAAGGATTAAAGGATGGTACTGAAAGCTTAGTGTCAAGTTTCCTCGAAGCATGGCTCTCACAGCTCTCGTTCCTCCACAGCCTGGACAGTACAGTCCTGTAAAAACATGAAACATACACGGCATTCCAATTCCCAGCACTCTTCTGATCCACATAAACATGATGTCCGCCTCTTATCAGTCTGCTAAATCAAAGGCATCGTGAACCGACCTCATGGCCCTGTTTACATCTGCTTCATCAATAAGAACTGTAATTCGGATCTCTGAAGTGGCAATCATCTTAATATTTACATGAGCGCTTGCCAAAGCTTCAAACATTTTAGCAGCAACACCTGGATTACCGGTCATGCCTGCACCGATAATAGAGATTTTAGCCACATTTTCTTCATTGGTAATTTCCTGGGCAGAGATCATCTCTTTATTCTCATTGAGCAGGTCCATGGCATCTGCAAGGTCTGTTTTTGCTACAGTAAAGGAAATATCCTTCCGTTCCTCCCGTCCGATGGACTGAATAATAATATCAACATTAATCTGACGTCTTGCCAGAAGATTAAATATTTTAAATGCAATACCCGGCTCATTTTTTACCCCGATTACAGAAATACGGGCTACGTTCTTATCAGCCGCTACGCCGCTTACCAGCATTCTCTCCACTTTTGTTTCCTCCTTGACAACGGTTCCCTCAGCCCTTGTTAAACTTGAAAGAACAACCAACTGAACTCCGTATTTCTTAGCCATTTCCACGGAACGGTTATGCAGTACCTTAGCACCCAGAGAAGCAAATTCCAGCATCTCATCATAGGAAACCTCAGTAAGCTTTCTGGCATTTGGAACAATGTGGGGATCTGCTGTGTAGACACCGTCCACATCGGTATATATCTCACATTTATCCGCATGAAGGGCTGCTGCCAGAGCCACCGCTGTTGTATCGGAGCCTCCTCTGCCTAAAGTGGTCACATCATCATATTTATTAATTCCCTGAAAACCGGTAACAATTACGATCTTTCTGGCATCCAGTTCATTGCGGATTCGCTCAGTATCAATCCGTTTTAATTTTGCCCTGCCATATCTGGAGGTGGTGCGCATGGCAACCTGTGCTGCATTTAAGGAAACAGCAGGAACCCCTAAGGCATCCATAGCCATAGCCAAAAGAGCAACGCTTATCTGCTCTCCTGTTGCAAGAAGCATATCCAGTTCCCTTTTAGATGGTTTTGGATTAATCTCGTGTGCTTTGGCAATGAGTCCATCAGTGGTCTTACCCATAGCGGATAAAACAACAATCACTTCATTGCCCTTTTCATAATCTTCAATACACCGGGCAGCAACATTGAATATGTGGTCCTTGTCTGCAATGGAACTGCCTCCAAATTTCTTAACAACTAACATAGATGCCTCCTGTAAAAGTTTACAGCTCTGCCCGGATCATCTGCCGGATACCGGACAATTCTCTGGCTTTCTGCTCATATTCTTCTTCCGTCATACTCTCTGTGAGAACTGCAAATTCATCCATATGATCCAGTTCTGTCACGTCTACATTACCAAATACGTTCTTTACTTCTTCCAGACGCTTCTCTGCAATGCCCTTAATGCGGACAAAATAGCGGAAGGAGGAGGTCTTAAGTGATTCTAGCTGAAGTCTGTCACCATCCCAGCCCATTTCCACATGATGACCATCATTGAGAAGTGCTTCTATAATATCAGCAATCACTGCGCTGGCTGTTGGAAGCATTCCTGCACCGCTGCCATAAAACATTGCCGTTCCCAGCATATTGCCCTTCACCAGGATTCCATTGTATACATCATTAACGGAATAGAGAGGGTGTGTTGGTCCGATCATAACAGGAGCTACAAAAGCGCTTGCCTTTCCGTCTTTGATTCTGCTGGAACCAAACAGCTTAACAGAGGTTCCCATAGAATCTGCATAACGGAAATCCACATCAGTGATTTTTGTAATTCCCTCTGTATAAATGTCTTCATAGTGCACTTCATGACCTGTTGCCAGGGCAGTGAGAATGGATATCTTTCTGCAGGTATCATGGCCTTCCACGTCAGCCTCAGGGTTACGCTCTGCATATCCCAAATCCTGAGCTTCCTTTAATGCGGCTTCAAAGGTCTCACCCTCTTTATCCATCTTAGTAAGAATATAGTTGGTAGTACCGTTTAAAATACCTGTAATTTCTTCTATTTCTTCTCCTGCAAGGGAGGTATACATTGGACGAATGATAGGAATTCCGCCGCCTACACTGGCTTCAAAGAAGAAGTTTACATTCTGCTCCTTTGCAATTGCCAGAAGCTCTGTTCCATGAGCTGCTACCAAAGCCTTATTGGAGGTGGTTACATGCTTTCCTGCTTTCAGACTTGCTTTAACAAATGAATAAGCCGGCTCTAATCCTCCCATAGCCTCAACTACCATGGATATCTCAGGATCATTCTCTATGATGTGAAAATCATGGACAATCTTGTTTTCCACAGGAGTTCCCGGGAAATCTCTCAGATCCAGAATGTACTTCACTTCAACTATGTATCCCAACTTTTTTGCTATTTTTTCCTGGTTCTTTTCAAGGATTTCCACTACACCAGAACCAATGGTGCCGTATCCCATCACTGCGACTTTTTTCATTTTTCTACTCCCTGGCTAAAATTTTAACATAATGGACGCCCGTTTTCTCTTCCATGTCTTCTACCATCTTAGATACATTTCCTGTAGTTTCCAAAACTTCCACACTTAGTGTCAAGGTTGCCACTCCATTGACCGGTATACTCTGATGGATTGTCAGAATATTGGCATGAAACACAGCCACTATGTGCAGCAGATCGGATAAAAGTCCGGGTTCATCATCCATCTGCATTACCAATGTAATAGTCTTTCCCTTGGTGTTGTCATAAAACGGAAAAATATCATCTTTGTACTTATAAAAAGAACTGCGGCTGATTCCTACACGGTCAGTCGCTTCCTGAACAGTAATGACTCTCTCCGAATCCAGTAGTTTTTTTGCTTCAACCACCTTCAGCAACACTTCGGGCACAGCCTTTTGCTTTACCACAAAATACTTGCTTTTTTCTTCCATAAAAAAATATCTCCCCTTCTATGTCCGCTACAGAAATACATCTGTACTCATAGGGAAGATATTATCATATTTGATCCGAGTATGCAACTATTTTTTATATTTATTTATTCTGCACTCCATAAAGTACAGGGATGAAGAGGTTTTTACACCTCCTCATCTCCTATTTTGGCACCTGTGCTAATCCAGCGCAGGTAAGCATACATAAATTGATCCAGCGCACCATCAAGCACACTGTTTACATTGCCTGTTTCAGCATTGGTTCTGTGATCCTTCACCATAGTGTACGGCTGAAGAACATAAGAGCGAATCTGGTTGCCCCAGCCGATCTCGGTTACATCGCCGCGGATATCAGACAGCTTCTCCGCATTCTCCTGCTGTTTCAGTAAATAAAGCTTAGCTTTTAACATCTGCATGGCTTTATCCTTGTTCTGGAATTGAGAACGCTCATTCTGACACTGCACCACAATTCCTGTAGGCAAATGTGTAATACGAATGGCAGAAGAAGTCTTATTAATATGCTGGCCGCCGGCACCACTGGAACGATAGGTGTCGATCCGCAGATCATCATCATTAATATCCACATCCAAATCATCTTCAATATCCGGCATAACATCACAGGATACAAAGGAAGTCTGTCGTTTTCCTGCAGCATTAAATGGCGAAATACGGACAAGGCGGTGTACGCCCTTCTCGGACTTTAGATAACCATAGGCATTCTGTCCGTTGACCTGAATGGTAACAGACTTAATTCCTGCTTCATCGCCGTCTAAATAATCCAGAACCTCCACAGAAAATCCTTTTTTCTCAGCCCAGCGGCAGTACATACGGTAAAGCATGCTGCACCAGTCACAGGACTCAGTGCCGCCTGCTCCTGCATTGAGCCTTAAAATGGCATTGCTGTCATCATATTCTCCTGAGAGAAGAGTATTAATCCTCATCTCTTCCAGTTTTTCCTTAAACTCTTCCAGCATTTCTCCAACTTCAGCTACAATTGACAGGTCATTTTCCTCATTCCCCATCTCAATCATAATTCCGATGTCTTCAAACTGCTGCTCCAAATCCTTATACCCCTGAACAGTGTCCTTTAAATTCTTGGCAAACTGTACGATCTTGGCGGATTTCTCCGGGTCTTCCCAGAAACCCTGTTCTTCCATGGATTTGTCTAACTCATCAATTCGCTTCAACTTATTATCTAAGTCAAAGTGAATCCCTCACTTCCACTAATGGTTTTTCGAATGTCGATAATTCGTATTTGTACTGATCTAACTCTACCACTGTGTCACCCACTTTCATTATTTATATTTTTTAAAATTGGGGTTCGACCCTTTGATACAAGGGGTCGAACCCCAATTTTAAATATTTATACTGGCTTACGTCCATGGCACTGTTTAAACTTCTTGCCTGAGCCACATGGACATGGATCGTTTGGATATATCTTAGTGTCTTCTCTCTTAACAGGTGCCTTAGCAAGGCTCTCGTCCTTGTTGGTTCCTGTTACCTTGGCAGCCGGTTCACGCTCCACTCTCTGCTCAACACGGATGTGGAACAGAATACGAACTGTATCCTCACGGATTCCTGCAGTCATCTCATCAAACATCTGATATCCCAGCATCTTATATTCAATCAGAGGATCTCTCTGACCATAAGCCTGAAGACCGATACCCTGACGCATCTGGTCCATATCATCAATATGGGACATCCATTTATTATCAATTACCTTCAGAAGAATGACACGCTCAATCTCACGCATCTGCTCTGCATCTGGGAATTCTGCTTCTTTTAACTCATATAGCTTAATGGCTTCTTCCTTCAGCATATGCTTTAATTCATTCTTCTTGATCTTCTTATCTTCAGGAAGTGTTACAGGATTAATCGGAACAACAGGCAGAAGCAGAGTGTTTAACTCGCTTAAATTCCAGTTTTCCGGATTCTCATCATCTGCAGCAGCCAAATCTACAGCGTTCTCAACAATATCTGTGATCATCTTAAGAATTACATCACGCATATTTTCACCGTCAAGAACTTTTCTTCTCTCAGCATAGATTACTTCACGCTGCTCATTATTCACTTCATCATATTTTAACAGATTCTCACGAATACCGTAGTTGTTGGTCTCGATCTTCATCTGTGCCTTCTCGATGGCATTGGTAAGCATCTTGTGCTCAATCTGCTCACCTTCCGGCACACCAAGAGCTGTAAACATATCCATAAGACGCTCAGAACCAAAGAGACGCATGAGATCATCTTCCAGGGAAATGTAGAATCTGGACTCACCCAAGTCTCCCTGACGTCCGGAACGTCCACGGAGCTGGTTGTCAATACGTCTTGACTCATGACGCTCTGTACCGATAATTCTTAAACCTCCGGCTGCCTTAGCTTCATCGTCAAGCTTAATATCAGTACCACGGCCTGCCATGTTGGTAGCAATGGTAACCGCTTTATGCATACCTGCATCAGCTACAATCTCAGCCTCAAGCTCATGATACTTGGCATTGAGCACCTTATGAGGGATGCCCCGGCGTTTCAGCATACCGCTTAACATCTCAGAAGTTTCAATGGTAATGGTACCAACCAGAACAGGCTGTCCCTTCTCATAAGCTTCTTCAACTTCATCACAGACTGCTTTAAACTTTTCCTTCTTGGTCTTATATACAGCATCCTCCCGGTCAATACGGCAGATTGGCTTATTGGTAGGAATTGCAATGGCATCCATTAAATAGGTATTACGGAATTCCTTCTCCTCAGTCAGAGCAGTACCGGTCATACCTGCTTTCTTTCTATATTTATTAAAGAAGTTCTGGAATGTAATAGTAGCAAGAGTTCTGCTCTCACGTCTTACATTCACATGCTCTTTTGCCTCAATTGCCTGATGAAGACCGTCAGAATAACGTCTTCCCGGCATAATACGGCCTGTAAACTCATCAACAATAAGAACTTCGTCATCCTTTACCACATAGTCCTTATCACGGAACATCAGGTAATTGGCACGAAGGGCAAGAATAATGTTATGCTGGATCTCTAAGTTCTGGGGATCAGACAGGTTCTCGATCTGGAAGAATTTCTCCACCTTATCAACACCCTGCTCTGTCAGGTTTACTACCTTGTCCTTTTCATCAACAATGAAGTCACCTGTCTCTTCGATCTCTTCACCCATAATGGCTGCCATCTTGGAGAACTCAGCAGAAGCTTCACCTCTCTCAAGCTGACGGGCAAGAATATCACAAACCTCGTATAGCTTAGTGGACTTGCCGCTCTGTCCGGATATAATCAGAGGAGTTCTTGCCTCATCAATAAGAACAGAGTCAACCTCATCGATGATACAATAATCAAGCTCTCTTAAAACCATCTGTTCCTTATAGATAGCCATATTATCTCTCAGATAGTCAAAACCAAGCTCATTATTCGTAACATAGGTAATATCACAATTATAAGCATCACGTCTCTCATCTGAATTCATGGAGTTTAATACAACGCCTACAGTCAGTCCTAAAAATTCATGAACTCTTCCCATCCACTCAGCATCTCGCTTAGCCAGATAGTCGTTGACTGTTACGATCTGTACGCCTTTGCCTGCAAGTGCATTCAAATAAGCAGGACAGGTAGATACTAAAGTCTTACCTTCACCAGTCTTCATCTCCGCAATACGCCCCTGGTGAAGAACAACACCACCAATCAGCTGTACACGGAAATGTTCCATATTAAGAACTCTTCTTGCAGCTTCTCTTACTACAGCATAAGCTTCAGGTAGAATATCGTCGAGAGTCTCTCCTGCTGCCAGTCTCTCCTTGAAGATACCTGTCTTGTCCCTCAACTGCTCATCTGTCAGAGCCATCATCTCCGGACGAAGTGCTTCTATCTTATCCGCAATGGGATTTATTAATTTAAGTTCTCTTTCACTATGAGTTCCAAATATCCTTTGAACGAGATTCATATTTCATTCTCCTACTCTTCTTAATTAATACTTCACAATCCAATACATTGTAGCACTAACTCCTTGTTAATTCAATAAATTCATAAAAAGTTAACATCTTTTTCAAACATTCTGCCTCGTTTCGACAATAGGAGGCGAATTATGGTTAACTTAGCACATTGCACAAAAAATGTGTTCGATCCACATTTTATCCACATTATCCACATAGATACCCCCCCTTTTCCCCCATATTCATCCCCAATCGCAAGTCTCATGTTTACTGGAAAATCTACTTATACACCGACTTATCCACATTATCCACATTTTTCACCCACATTTTACCTTTATCCCCAAAATATATTTTTAGCGGGAATTTTTGTTAACTTGTCATAAACTTACTTATTTCGACAAAAAGTACAAGGAAAAGGCTTGACTTTTTAAACTCCCATTATATAGTTTAGGCAATACTTTCCTTTCTTATAAGTAGAAACATTTTGTGTAAACTTTCCATTAATTGTCTTAAAACTTTCATAATATAATTGAATTTATCTCATAAATATGCTATACTGATACCATCTCAAGAAGAAGGAGCTGATGACTTATGCGTTTTACAATTACAGGAAGAAATATTGAGGTAACACCGGGATTACGCGAAGCAATTGAGGACAAGCTTGGAAAATTAGATCGTTTCTTTGCTCCTGCTACAGAAGCTATCGTTAGACTCAGCGTACAAAAGGATGTACAGAAAATCGAAGTTACAATCCCTGTAAAGGGACATATAATCAGAGCAGAGGAGTCCAGTACCGACATGTACGTTTCCATAGATCTTGTGGAGGAGATCCTGGAACGCCAATTGAAAAAATATAAGAATAAGTTAATTAGCAAGAAACAATCCACTCCATCATTCTCCACAGCATTCTTACAGGAAGATAATAACGTTGATGAAACCATTCATATTGTGAAGACGAAAAAATTCGCAATCAAACCAGTGGACCCTGAAGAGGCATGTGTGCAGATGGAACTCTTAGGACATAGCTTCTATGTATTCTTAAACGCAGATACAGAAGAAGTCAACGTAGTATATAAGAGAAAAGGCGGAACATACGGATTAATCGAACCAGAATTCTAAATTTATGAATGGGGTTCGGCTCTTTACAAAAAGGGTCGAACCCCATCTTTGATTTTACTGTTTATTGATGGGACAAATAGCGTTCTACGCTTGTAATGGCATTGGCACCGTCTGACACTGCAGTGGATATCTGTCTCAGCTGCTTGGTGCGGACATCACCTGCTGCAAAGATGCCGGGAACATTAGTCTCACAGTCTTCTCCCGCTTTAATGTATCCATGATCCATTTCTACCAGGTTGTCAAATGCCTTGCTCTCCGGATTAATTCCTACTGCAATAAATACTCCATCTACAGGAAGCTTTCTTGTATCTCCTGTAATCACATTTCTTACATCAAGAGATTCCACCTGATCCCCGCCGTCAATCTTATCCACAACAGAATCCCAGATAACTTCTACATTATCCAGTGAAAACAGCTGGGTCTGAAGAGTTTTTGCCCCCCTCAGCTCATCACGTCTATGGATTAAGTATACCTTTTTACACATTCTGGAAAGGAAAATGGCATCTTCAATGGCAACATCGCCGCCACCCACTACTGCAGTTACTTTGTTTCTGAAAAATGCGCCGTCACAAGTAGCACAGTAGGATACTCCCATACCTGTAAGCTCCTCTTCACCGATGACACTCAGCTTTCTGTGATGTGCGCCTGTTGCAATGATTACTGTTTTGGTTACATAAGAGCCTTCCTCTGCAACCACTGTATAGAGCCCGTCTACTTCTTCTATGCGAAGGACCTCATCCATTACAAATTCTGCTCCCAGCTTCTCTGCATGATCCCGGAACTTCATGCCAAGCTCATAACCGTTGATTCCAGGAAGTCCCGGATAGTTATCTACCTCGTAAGTATTTAACACCTGGCCTCCGCTTGCCATCTCCTTCTCAATGACAACCATTGAAAGCTCTGCTCTCTTACCATATACAGCGGCTGTAAGTCCTGCGGGACCGGAGCCGATAATTACTACATCATATAGCTTTTCCATATTTATTACCTGCTTTCTGTTAATTTAATGTAATTAAATTGTTTTTCTTTATAGCTTCATTATAACTGATACTACCTATTATATGCAATGATGTACCTTTACAAAAATTTTCATCAAGGTTTTTCTTGAAACCATTGCACAACAAAATTACCTCTGTTACAATTATTATATTCAATAAAGGAAAGGATGGTTGCTATGGCAAGAAAGACAGTGCTGGTTACCGGCGCATCCCGGGGCATCGGCAAGGCAATTGCCGTAAAATTCGCAAAAAAAGGCTATAATGTAGCCATCAACTGTATCCGTAATAAAGATCGGCTGATGCAGACAAAAAAAGAGCTGGAATCCTATCAGATCTCCTGCCTTGCTTCTATTGGAGACATGGGGGATATGGCTCAGTGTGAGGAGCTGTTTGATCAGATCCGGAAGCATTTTGGCACATTGGATGTGCTGGTGAATAATGCCGGTATCTCCTATGTAGGCCTTCTGCAGGATATGAGCAGCGAAGCCTGGGATAAAATTATACGCACCAATTTAACTACTGTATTTAACTGCTGCAAACTGGCGATTCCTGGTATGGTTGACCAGAAGCAGGGGAAAATCATTAACATTTCCTCTGTATGGGGCAATGTGGGAGCCTCCTGCGAAGTGGCATATTCCGCTTCCAAGGGCGGTATCAACGCTTTTACAAAAGCCCTTGCCAAGGAGCTGGCTCCCAGCAATGTACAGGTGAATGCCGTTGCCTGCGGTGCTATCGATACAGAGATGAATCAGTTTCTCATGGAGGAAGAGCTGATCTCCCTTGTTGAGGAGATTCCCACCGGACGTCTGGGCAAAGCAGAAGAGGTAGCTGATCTGGTTTACCACCTGGGATATAAAAACAGCTATCTCACAGGTCAGATCATTGGTTTAGATGGAGGCTGGATATAATAACTAAAAAGAGCCATTACCTATGCAGCATCTGCTGACAGTAGTGGCTCTTTTAATAAACTGCATAACTTCTATGATCTCATCTCACTGACAATCTTCTCCAAATTCTCATTCATAACAATCGCAGCCCGTCCCACCGCATCTAAATCTTCTCTGGGAATCCCTTGGTGCAGCTCCTTCACAAATACTTCTCTGCACACCTTTAACCGCTTCATAACCTGATCGCTTTTCTCTGTCAAGGAAAGATGTATGAGCCTTCTGTCAGCCCTGTCCTTTCCTGTAATAACAAATCCCTTTTCACTAAGAGATTCCACAGATTTCGCCACAAGACCTTTGGAAATATTTAAACGATGGGCAATGTCTGATGCGCTGTCCATCTCAGGATAATTGTGAAGAAACATCATTACAACAATCTCATTGGGGGTAAAATCATATTCTGCCACTGCCTGATGACATATCTTGCGAAATATTTTCTCTGTTTTAGCAAAGTAACTGAAGTACTCTACTTCCTTCTGTACCATCACTTCCGCCCTTCTCTATTGAGGTTCACTATTGAACTGTTCACTTTTGAATTATAAACAATATTCAAATCCATGTCAACTTAAAATCATGAATCGGCACAGATTTAATTTCCATTTAAACTCCATGAACCGGCACAGATTTTCCGCCTCCAAAAACAACAACAGGCTGTCCTGCGACAGCCTGTCCTGTTATTAACCTTCTGCTTTTTCCACCTGAACAATTGCAGCCTTCTGCATAGGAATTCTACAGTTCTTATTGTTGCCAAACTCAACGATTACAGTATCATCTGTCATATCGATAATAACACCATAAAATCCGCTGGTTGTTAATACGCTGTCGCCAATAGCAATACTTGACAGCAACTCCTGCTGTTTTTTTCTTTCCTTTTTCTGTGGTCTGATTGCAATAAAATACATAAAACCAAAAATTACTGCAATATAAAGTACCCAGAATCCAATCCCCATATTGCCGCCTGTTGCTAATGTCATAAATCAATTCCTCCTTATATAACGATTCGCTGTCTCGCCGCAGTATCTATTATTTTTCAGATTTAACTGCCATCATACCTTCCAGCTTCGCAGCCTTATAATCAGCATAACAGTTCTGCCTTATGGCATCGCGAATCTCTTCCATCATTGTATTATAAAAGTACAGATTATGCAATACACATAATCTCATCCCAAGCATTTCTTTTGCCTTTAATAAGTGCCTGATATAAGCTCTGCTGTAGGAACGGCATGCCGGACACTGACAGCCTTCTTCAATAGGCTTATCATCAAGTTCATACCTGGCATTAAACATATTCCTTTTTCCTTCATTGGTGTATACATGACCATGACGGCCATTTCTAGTAGGATATACGCAGTCAAAAAAGTCCACTCCTCGCTCTACGCCTTCCAATATATTGGCAGGTGTACCTACGCCCATCAGGTAAGTAGGCTTATTATCAGGAAGATAAGGAACTGTTTCGTCCAGAATCCGGTACATCTCCTCATGGCTTTCACCAACAGCCAGCCCCCCAAGGGCATAACCATCTAAATCCATAGCAGAGATAGTTTTTGCATGAGCAATACGAATATCCTCAAAGGTCCCCCCCTGATTGATTCCGAACAACAGCTGGTCCCTGTTCAATGTAGTATCAAGGGAATTCAAGCGTTTCATCTCTATGCGGCATCTCTCCAACCATCTGGTGGTGCGGTCCACACTGTCCTGCATATACTTTCTAGTGGCAGGATGGGGAGGGCATTCATCAAAAGCCATAGCAATGGTGGAACCTAAATTAGACTGAATCTGCATACTTTCCTCTGGTCCCATGAAGATCTTATGACCATCAATATGGGACTGGAAATAAACGCCTTCTTCCTTGATCTTCCGAAGTCCCTTCAGAGAAAATACCTGAAATCCGCCTGAATCCGTGAGAATCGGGCGATCCCAGTTCATGAATTTATGAAGTCCGCCAAATTCCCTGATGGTCTTATCCCCCGTTCTCACATGAAGATGATAGGTATTGGACAGCTCCACCTGTGTTTTTATCTCTTTTAAATCATCAGTGGATACAGCGCCTTTAATAGCAGCTACAGTACCTACATTCATAAATACCGGTGTTTGAATGGTTCCGTGGACTGTGGTTACTTCGGCACTTTTTGCCCGGCCATCCTTTGCAATTATTTTATAATCCATCTATATTCCCTCAACCTTCAGCAAGAGCAGCTTTAATTGCAATTGCACATTCAATTCTCTTCTTCTGCATCTCACACCCAATGTCATAAGCATCAGTAATGCTGCCGTGGAAATTCTGGGAATTGGCCGCACAGCCGCCGCTGCAGTAGAATCTGGCAAAACAATCTCTGCATTTGTCCTTTGCATAGACATTGCAAAGCTTAAATTCATTGCGGACCGGTTCGTTAGTAACTCCTGTGTCCACATTGCCCAGAAGGAAATCCTCCTGACCTACAAACTGATGACAGGGATACAAATCACCCCATGGAGTCACAGCCAGATACTCAGTACCTGAACCGCAGCCAGCCAGACGTTTTGCCACACAAGGTCCTTGATTTAAGTCAATGTTAAAATGGAAGAAATTAAAACCATTGCCTTCCTTAGCTCTTTTGATGTACTCTGTTGCCAGAATATCATATTCTTCCATAATCTTAGGCAGATCCTCCTCAGTAATGGCATAATCCTCTTCAGGCTGTGCCACAACAGGTTCAATAGACATCTGCTCAAATCCCAAATCTGCAAATTCAATGACATCTTTTGAAAAATCCAGATTATGATGGGTAAATGTTCCACGAATATAGTAGTCCTTATCACCACGAAGCTCTGCAAACTTCTGGAACTTAGGTACAATCAAATCATAACTTCCTTTTCCATTGCGGAAAGGACGCATATTATCATTGACATCTTTTCTTCCATCTAAACTCATAACAACGTTGCTCATCTCACGATTACAGAATTCCATAATTTCGTCATTGAGCAAAACACCATTAGTTGTTATAGTAAAACGGAAGTTTTTATTATATTCTGCCTCTTTGGAACGGCCATATTCAACAAGCTGCTTCACAACTTCCCAATTCATCAGCGGCTCTCCGCCGAAAAAGTCCACTTCTAAGTTTCTTCTGTTACCTGAGTTGGCAATCAAAAAATCAAGAGCTTTTTTTCCAACTTCAAAGCTCATTAACGCACGGCGTCCATGATATTCCCCTTCTTCTGCAAAACAATATTTGCAGGCAAGATTACAGTCATGGGCAATATGGAGACACAGTGCCTTAACAACTGTTTTTCTCTTCTTAAAATCGATGACATAATCGTGGTACTGATCCTTGGTCAGCAGTTCCTCGGAGTCAATGAGGGACTGAATCTCATCAATTGCTTCCTTTACTTCTGACTCTCCATATGTAGAAGATAACCGGCTGATTACCTCTTTCGTAAGCTCTGCCGGAAGTGTCTTCGGTTTCTCCATCTCAGGAATCCGCTCTGCAATGAGCCCAACGGCATCATACATCACAGGATCAACGGAATGAACGGAGCCGCTGTTAACATCCATTACAATATGGAAACCTTGATTAATATATTGATGAATCACTTGAATTCTCCTTATCTAAAATGACTTTTAACGTGATAATGGCAGACAAGTGAAGCAACCCCTACCGTCATAACGACCGTAGGGGGCCTTTACCCGTCTGCCTTATAGCCTGTTCTATACAGTTAAAGCAATCAATCATTACCGATTGCTGTTCTCACAGCTCTGGTTGCCTACTGTACAGGAAGTTTTGCAGGCTGACTGACAAGAAGTCTGGCACTCGCCGCAGCCGCCTTTCTTCATTGTTTCTTTTAATGTACTTGAACTTAATGTTTTAACGTGCTTCATTACTTACACCTCCTGTAATTACCTGATTCTTTGAAATTATACCACATGTTTTATTGTAGCGCAAGGTTTTGTACTTCATAAGAATATCTGTCCCTCTCTGTGAATATATTAAGACAGAAGACAAGATCTTAAGGAGTATCTATGGAAAAATCAAAGCTGCAGGTCACCATGAAAAACCTGCTCATCAGCTACATACTGACCGGAATCCTCCTTGTCATCCTGGCATTTGCCCTGTATAAATTCCGTTTAAAAGAGGGACAGATTAAGTTCTGTGTCAATGCAGTCTATATTATCAGCTGCTTTTTTGGCGGTGTCATCATGGGCAAAAATATCAGGCAGAGACGATTCTTCTGGGGTTTGGTTCTGGGGCTGGTCTATTTCCTGGTTTTGTTAGGAGTATCATTTCTCATGAACAAAGGACTTAACGGCACAACCAATCAGATCTTTACCACTATGGCAATGTGCGCTGCCAGCGGAACTGTAGGCGGTATGATCAGCTAAGGAAATCCATGAAAAGAAGACCACAGACAACAGCAGGAGTCCATTTCCTTCTGTCCCTATGGTCTTCTTTTAGTCTTCCTCTTCTCCTGACGGTTCAGGCAGATAGATATGGACTCTGTCAATTCTGTTTTTATCCAGCTTGTCCACCACCAGCCTGATATCTCCATATATAACTTCTTCACCGCTTTCCGGCAGACGATCCAGAATACCGATAATAAATCCTCCAATGGAGTCATAATCCTCTGATACCAGCTCCAGTCCAAGGCGTTCATTTAATTCAGCCAGTCTGACCGAACCTTCTGCTGCATACTCATAAGGACCTATCTCTATAAATTCATTTTCTTCATCCTGATCATATTCATCACGAATCTCTCCAACGATTTCTTCCAGCAAATCCTCCAGAGTGATCATGCCTGCCGTGGCGCCGTATTCATCCAGTACAATCACTACATTCTTATAGGACTGCCGCATCTCCATCATCAGCTCCGTTGTCTTCTTATACTCGTATGTATAAAGCGGCTCCCTCAAATGATTTCTGATGTCAAAACTTTCCCTGTCGTCAATCAGCAGCAAATCCTTCATATTAACAACACCAATTACGTTATCAATAGAATCTTCATATACCGGCATTCTGGTATACATCTCTTCTCTGAATATATTAATCAGCTCATCATAGCCAGCATTCACATCAGCAAGCGCCATATCAATCCGGGGTATCATAATATCCCTGGCTACAGATTCTCCAAAATCAAAGACATTGGTGATCATCTTCTTCTCTTCCGACTCAATAACCCCTTCTTCATGACTGACCTCCACAATGGTCCGCAGTTCATCTTCTGTCATAGACTCCTGCTTCTTGTTGGGGTCCACACGGATCAGTCTTAAAAATCCAATGGACAAAAGGTCAATCACATAAACAAAAGGAGTCATAACATACATAAAACCATAGATCACACCTGCATAAGCAAGGGCAATCTTCTCTGCATATAACGTGGAAATGGTCTTCGGAGAAATCTCTCCAAACACAAGAATCACAAGGGTCAATATACCCGTTGCAATTCCCACAGCCCTGCTGCCCCACACCTCCATTGCCAAGGTGGTTGCCAGAGAAGAAGCCGAAAGGTTTACCACATTATTGCCCACCAAAATAGAGCTGAGCATTTTCCCCTGATTCTCAAATATTTTAAGAAGGGTACCGGCCTTTTTATTGCCGGATTCAGCAAGTGTTCTGATCTTTATTCTGTTTACTGTAGTTAGCGCTGTTTCTGCAGATGAAAAAAATGCAGATAATGCAATTAATATAACTAATAGAAGCAACTGTATATAGTCACCCGAATCCAAATTATCAACTCCTGTTTTTTTGTTTGATTCTAAAATTACCCAAATTCTGTTATCGCTCTTTGATTGCTCTGATTATCTCCGAAATCATAAAGATTCCAGCTCCCACAATAATAAACATATCTCCCAGATTGAATATAACCTTCTTCAGCTTCCCATACTGTATACTGAAATAATCCACTACGTAACGCCGCTTAATGCGATCATAGAGATTGCTGATGGCACCTCCCAAAGTAATAGAAAGAGCCAGCTTTTCAGTAATATGGCCTTTCTTTTGAAGCAGGCATACAAGCATACCGCCTAAAAAGGAAGCAACTGCCAGGGGAACCATTAAAACATACATAGGCTGATCCTTTAAAACTCCAAAGGAAAAGCCGGGATTATGGCTTTTATGAAGAGTGATTTTCCCTCCTGTTCCTTCCAGCTCCTTAGGAAAAGAGGCATCGTCTTGTTCTTCAATAACCTTTTTTACACATAAGTCTACTGCTGCCAGCAAAATAATCAAACCGATAAATACCATGACACACCACACTCCTTCCGCCCTTATTATCTCATGTTACGATGCTTTTTATCCTCTCATCTGAATCATAGGACCGCCTCTTTTATCAAGATAGGCTCTTGTTATAACAACGGAACCAATATCCGGGTCTTTTGGAATTTCATACATAATATCCAACATAAATTCCTCAATAATGGAGCGTAAAGCTCTGGCTCCTGTCTCTTTTTTCATTGCCTGCTCTGCAATCCACTCAAGGGCCTCATCTTCAAATACCAGCTTCACCTCGTCAAGCTCCAGCAGTTTGATATACTGCTTTAAAATAGCATTCCTTGGTTCCTTTAAAATTCGAACCAGCAATTCCTTTGTTAAGGACTGAAGGGTAACAGTAATAGGCAGACGTCCTAAAAACTCCGGTATCATACCGAATTTTCTCAAATCCTCTGTAATCACATGGAACAGAATATTCTCATCCTTATCATAACGATCCTTCAGCTCTGCTGAAAATCCAATAGAGGATTTTTCATTAAGCCTCTCTTTAATAATATCTTCCAGATCAGGAAATGCTCCGCCACAGATAAAAAGTATATTCTCTGTGCTGACTGTAGTCATAGGTGTAAGGGCATTCTTCTGGTTGGAGCCTACTGGCACCTCTACATTGCTTCCTTCCAATAGCTTTAACAGCTCCTGCTGCACAGATTCACCGCTTACATCACGGCTATTGGTGTTCTTCTTCTTGGCAATCTTATCGATCTCATCAATAAAGATAATCCCCTGCTCCGCTTTTTCCACATCATTATCAGCAGCAGCCAGAAGCTTGGAAACAACACTTTCAATATCATCACCTATGTAACCTGCTTCTGTCAGAGAAGTTGCATCTGCAATAGCAATAGGTACATCAAGAAGTCTGGCAAGGGTTTTTACCAGATAGGTCTTACCGCTTCCAGTAGGTCCAATCATTAAAATGTTAGATTTCTCAATCTGTACACCCTCATCATCTATGATATCTTTATCTGCCAGATAAACTCTCTTATAGTGATTATAAACTGCAACAGAAATTGCCTTCTTCGCCTGTTCCTGACCGATTACATAGTCATCCAGCTTATGCTTAATTATATGAGGTGCAGGAATATCCTTCCTGTCCAGCTTTGGCGTGTTATCTTTTTCAGATCGTTTCTTTATCTTCTGCTTCTTGGGTATCTCTAAATCCTCAGGTTTTAAATTCTCAAAATCGCTGAAATTCATATTCATATATGGCATATTCTGAATCTTAGACAGGTCCAGACCGCCCTGTGTTACGGAGTCAAATGCTTTCTGCATACAGTCGTGGCAGAGATTCATCCCTCCCGGCATTGACACCATGGGACCTGTAATGCTCTCCGGTCTGCGGCAGACATAGCATATCTTCTCGTATTCATCATCATCCTTCTTAGGTTTCTTACTGACAGAGTCTGAAGAGCCTTCTTTGCTCATGCTCTCTCCCAGAAATTCTTTATCTTCCAAAATATAATCTCCTTCTTTAATAGCTCATTATTCTATGCAGCATACTTAATTATTATAAAGCATTTATCTTTCACCTACAAGTGCAGCGGGTAAATTTAGATTTTTTTAAGAATAATAAAGAGCAGCAGTTCTGCTATAAAGCTGATTTTTTCATCTGCTTTATGCAAAACCGCTGCCCTTTACTGCTATAGATTGAAAAAACTTACTGTTGTACAGTTTCCTCAGGCTCAACAGGCTTGGTATCCAGTGTAATATCAACATTACGTTCTACATATTGACCATTTTCCAGAGACTGGACAGTTATTGTCACTGTAGATCCGCCTTCATAATATCTCATCATGCTGGACAAATCATCATAAGTAGTAATATTTCGCCCGTCAAATTTGGTAATGATATCTTTTTCTCTTAAATCTGATTTGGAAGCTGCTCCGCCTTCTACAATCCGATAGATAAATACACCCTGAGGCATATCCAGCTGCTGGCTGGTTATAGCGTCAATATTCTTACACTGAATGCCTAAATATCCCTGCTTATTTTCCTCTACCTTATCCTTTGTAGAAAGTGTATTAATTATATCCTGAACCTTAGAAATAGGAATTGCATATCCCATACCTTCAACTTCTGTAGAAGAATATTTTGCTGAGTTGATGCCGATTACTTCACCCTTCATATTCAAAAGTGCACCACCACTGTTACCTGGATTAATGGCTGCATCTGTCTGCATTAAGTTTCTGCTTGCACCATCCTCTGTCTGTACAGTACGATCCAGCGCGCTGATATAACCAACTGTAACCGACTGTCCATAGCCCAGTGCATTACCGATGGCAATTACACCCTGACCAACCTTTATATTGTCAGAATTTCCAAGGGTGGCAACTGCAATCTGATCCAGTGTCTCAGAAGGAATACTGGATAAAGGCACTGTAATGACTGCCAGATCACTACCTGTATCATTTCCCTTAATAGAGGCATCAACAATAGTCTGATCAATAAAAGCAACCTTCAGCTCTTCTGCCCCCTGAACCACATGGTTATTGGTTACAATCAGCAGCTCATCATCTGTTTTTCCTACAATAAATCCGGAACCGCTGCCTTCGCCTTCCCTCTGCATAGGTCCAAACCAGGTCTGGCTTTCATAAATTACTTTGCTGCTAATAGCAACTACTGATGGCATAGCCTTGTCAACAATATCGGAAACATCCATATTGGTATTGATGATCGGTGCAATTACATTATTATTGTCTGCATTTGTTACAGCTTCGGTTGTTGGAACAGTTTCTGTCTGAGCGATTTCCACTGTTTCTTCTCCGCCGTACTTATCAGCAACCCAGTTAACTCCTACCATAGTGCTGCCTGCAACTATGCCGAAAACCAGTGCTCCTGCAACCAGCCCTGCTGCTCTCTTAAAAAAGCCTCCAGATGGTTTTTTCTTTGGTTCGTCCGGAATATAATTCTGTTGTGCCATTCTCTGATTATAGCTCTGCTGATAATGTGGAATATCATACTGGCCGCTATAAGGATTACGATTTGGCTGATTGGGCTGAGACTGATTGGGCTGAGACTGATTATAACCACTCTCCTGATAGCTGTTTTCCTCTCTATAACTGTTATCAGCTGCTTTATTTACTTCTTCTGGCTTTGGATCTGACATCACAAAATTAGTACCATTGGTTTCTTCTTTATGTGTTTCAGGATTTACGCCAAGGTCATTATCTTTGTTTTCATCATACATAAGATCTATCCCCTTTCCTGTTTTTCTTTTAATTCTTATGTTAATTGAAGTTTATCAGGGAATTGTGACTATTTTGTGATAAAAATATATTGAATATGTGAAAACATGTATTACTAAAGAATATCTTCCGCAGCGGCATATTACGTATTTTATGAGTTACTAATAATTTTCATAGCTGTAATTTGTTCCTTAGATTCTTCCCATAATAAGCAGACAAAAAAATGGATAGAGGGTATGCAAATATTGCATACCCTCTATCCATTTTTAATCCAACTTATATCTTTCTTAAGCTGCCCCCGGCGCTGCCACTACCGGAATATCGTCTGCTGCCGTTGTTCCGGGCTGAACCACTGAACCTGGTTGAACTCCAGATGTCCCTGAATGTGCAGATGTAGTTTCCGGGCTGCTTCCCGGACCTGCTGGCGCTGTAGTAGGAGCTGTTGGTTCAATGGCAGATGAAGATTCCTCAGGAGCTCTGGTTGGGGATACTCCAGGGCCTGTATTTCCAGTATCATCTGTAGGCTCCGTCATTCCGCCAGGATAGATTCCACCCGGCTTCGTCTCACCTGGTTTTGACTCTCCTGGTCTGGTCTCTCCTGGTTTTGTTTCTCCAGGTCTGGACTCTCCAGGTCTCGTTTCTCCCGGTCTGGTCTCTCCAGGCTTTGTTTCTCCGGGTTTGGTTTCTCCCGGTCTGGTCTCTCCCGGTTTTGTTGTACCCGGACCTCCATATTCGCCGTCAGTTCCCGTTTCTATAGGATTGCCATACTCATCAGTCTCTTCAAATGTAACTTTTGAGCCTGACTCATATTCTTTTGTCTCTTTTGTTTCATCTTTATCAGAAACAGTTGTCTCCTTAACAATGTCTTCATCTGTTCCCTTACCTGTGCCGGTTACCTTCTTATACATTCCAGAATCAGCAGCAATCTTAGCACTGATTTTCTTCACTGTATCGGAAGCTTTGTGTTCCTCACTTCCATACAGAAACTTATGTAACTCTACCACATTGCTTTCAAGTGTCTGAGGAATTACACAGTCACCCTTTCCCACTAAAACCACAGGTTTTTGAGAAAACGGAAAACCTGAAGACTCTCCCATATGATATTTGTTCATATCAAGAAGTAATTCTGTAAAATCACCAAGAGTCAGGTTAGTACCTACCTGCTCCAGTTCAAGCATAACCATGGCATTTAACTTGGCAAGATCAGTCTTTTTTACCTTTTCAAACGCTTTCTCAATTACCAATCGCTGACGCTGAGTACGAGCAAAATCATCATCCATCAGACGAAGACGTCCATAGGCAACTGCCTGAACACCGTCCAAATGCTGCATACCCGCTGATTTTAGATGCACAGACGGAACTCCTGTCTTCTCTACTGTTTCTGTAATAAATGAATTAATATAGGCGAATTCACGTTTCGTAATCTCTATATCAATTCCATTGACCATATTAATGCCATCTGCAACTGCCTTCCAGTTAAAGGTTATAAACTCTTCAATATCCAAATCCAGATTCCGGTTTATTGCTGCAAGCGCCTGTTCCGGACCTCCAGTGGAATAGGCGGAGTTGATCTTATTATAGGTTCCATTTGTATTGGTATTCAAATAGGTATCTCTGTATACAGATACCAGTTTGATCTCTCCTGTCTCACGGTTAATATTGCAAAGCATAATAACGTCTGCATTGGTACCTTTTCCTACGTTACCATCCCGGCTGTCCACGCCAAATATGGCAATGGTACGATAGCCTGTCATATGTTCCCGCACCTCGGGATTAATATTGTCATTTTTTATTGCTTTTTCATTTACTTCAGGTCTCTGGACAGTTGCATTAATTTTAGCCACATAAGCATAAGCAAATATAAAGGCAAGTGTAAATACCTCTGCAACAGCCATAACAATAAAACGCTTGGTCTTACGGCCTTTGGCGTTCATTGCTTCTGATCTGCTGTTTGAACGAAGAGCAGTCTCTCTTCTTCCGGTTCTGGCTATGTCAGAATTTCTGGTATTATCGGCATTTCTGACATTATCGGCATTTCTGACATTATCGGCATTTCTCGCTCTGCTTCTGGCTGTTGGCTGCCTTTCTTCAGCAGCAGAACGTCTCCTTGCTGTTGCTGAACCGGCTGCTGCAGTTCTTGTTGCTGAGCCGGTTGCTGCAGACCTTGACGCTGTGCCGACTGATGCAGAACTGGTTGCTGCTGAACTGTCAGCTGCTGTTTTGGAACCGGAAGGTTTCCTTCCTGAAGTCTTTCTTCTCGAAGTCCCTCTGTTTTGTACTGGTATGTCTAAGTTTCCATTATATTCATCGTACATGGGATTTTCATAATCATCATCCAGATAATAATCTTCCTCATATGGATCGGGTTCTGACTGAGACGCACGTTTTACAGACGATTTACCGACAGCAGAACCATTTTCAATTTTTCTCGCCCTGCTTCTTCCTTTTCCGGTTTGAGTGCGGTCTAATTCATCATCAAATTCATCTCTCATTTACTTAACCTCATCCTTAATCGCGTCATACGAGCCCCTTTGCTCAGTATGCATTTTTATTAATAAAACCTTTAAATACAGTTAAAAATAGTATTTTAAAGTCAAATCCTAATGTCCAGTTCTCAATATAATAGAGATCATGGTCAATTCTCTTAGTTATAGAAGTGTCTCCACGATATCCGTTAACCTGAGCCCACCCTGTAATTCCTGGGCGAACCTGGTGTTTAATCATATACCTTGGAATCTCTTCCTTAAATTTCTCAACAAACAACGGACGCTCTGGTCTTGGACCTACAAGGCTCATATCCCCCATAAGCACATTAACAAACTGAGGCATCTCATCAATACTGGTCTTTCTGATAAATCGTCCCACAGGAGTCACACGGGAATCATTGGGTGTGGTCCATTTCTTCTTCTCTTCTGAAGGGGACTGGGTTACCATGGAACGAAATTTATACATCTTAAATGGCTTGTTATGAAGTCCGATTCTCTCCTGACTATAGATCAGCGGTCCTGGAGAAGTCAGCTTAATAAGAGCTGCAGTAAGCAGCATAACAGGAGAAAATATAATAAGGGCAACAAAGGCACCTATAATATCCATCCCGCGTTTCAAAAAAGCATTTAATGAATCAGTCAAAGGAACTCGCCTGATATTTACAACAGGAAGCCCCTGTAAATCCTCTATATAAGGCACCGTGGGAATTATATTATTATAATCAGGAATAAATTTTGTGTGAACTCCTGACTTTTCACAGGTAGCAACAATTTTCTCCAAATTGGCATATTCATTGATACTTAAGGTAATTGCGATTTCATCAAGAGAATTATAATCAAGAATCTCAGCTAAATCCTTTATCTTGCCAATGACACGAATATCTTTATATCCAGTGCCCCATTCCTTAGAATCGTCTAAAATACCCTTTACCTGATATCCCCACTCGGGATTCATATTGACTCTGTCTATAAAACCCTCTGCTGCACGACTGTAACCAATGAGCAGAATGTGCTTCTGATTGTATCCCTTTGAGCGTACTGAGCGAAGCACTGTACGAATTACATTCCGCTCCAGAGTCTGCACTACAATATTAGTTGCACAGAAATAAAATACCATTCTGTTGGAATAATTGAAAAAGTATGGATTCTTCTTCAGCAGAGTCAGGATCATTGTAAACAGCAGGATACCAAGTAAGTTAGCCTTGCATATATTTGCAAATTCATACCTTCTCTGCTGAACCCGTTTCGGTGTATATAAATGAAAGATTCCATATAAAAACAGATATAAAGGTACAATGATCACTAGTACCACAAAATAGTATTGAGGTGCCAGCACCTGCTTATAAGGGCTGAATATCCGATTGCCTAGTATAAGAAATAACCAGGACAAAGTATAGGATGTGATGATTACCAACCCATCCAATACGATATGAAACCCATTCAGTTTTTTCTGATTATCCTTTATCATAGCAGCAATACCTTTCAAGAATACCACCACAAGGGGTACTATAATTCCATGATAATTCCCGTATATTATACATGATCTGTCAATATGATTCCATTAAAATTTTCTTAAATCGCCGTAAGCTTTCTTACTTGTCTCTTCAGAAACTCCCATGTATACAGGAAGGTTCCGGCTATAAGTTCCCATTCTATTTGGATGTAATTCCCTAAATGAGAGGGCTTAAATTTGACCTTTTTCGTCTTTCCAACAGTTTTAACGCCTTCCTTCATTCCCTCAATATAGTCTTTCCCAAATCCAATTTTCCGGAAAAAGAGATATTTGATCCCTGTTCCCAAAAGTATGGGAAACCCATTGAGAAGCAGCTGAAACAATGGCATATTTTTATAATTCAAATAGATATTATTACGGGCTGCCAATTTTACCTTAAATGAATTATATTTGGAACCGCTGGTTCCGCTTCCCACATGATATACAACAGCAGTTGGGCAATAGACGTTGTCATAGCCATGAATCCTTGCCCTGTAGCCAACATCCAGATCTTCCAGATAGGCAAAATGAGACTCATCAAAATATCCGATCTTTTCAAAAACTTCTCTTCTGTAAATGCCTGCACCTGCACAGGTTGAGAATATACGTCGGGGTTTTGTATAACCAGAGCTTTTCTGCCCTACTCCCCTTTGAAATGCCCAGCCAAGAACAGTATACATATCCCCGGCATCGTCCATCAGCTCTTTATGATACAGCTGAATCATTTTACTGCTTGCCGAAAATATCTTCGGAGATGTTTCCATCATCCGCACCATTTCTTTTACATAATCCTTTTCAGGTTCTGTATCATTGTTCAGCAAAATTACATAGGGAGTAAGTGCTGCCTTAATTCCCACATTAACAGCTCCTGAAAAGCCTGTGTTATCAGCAAGGAAAATGGAAGGAATCCCATGTTCCTTCAGCCACTCCACACTTCCGTCTGTAGAACCATTGTCTACTACCAGAATATCATAATTTTTATAGCTCTGCTTTTCCAAAGCAGCAAAACAGGGTTCCATAAAAATTAAACCATTGTAATTTGGAATAATTATGGTTACTTTCTTCTCCATGTTATACCTCAAGCTTATATGGCTCACCAATCTTTTCTTTCCTTAAATCCCTCAGTGCAAAATTAGATTTGCGAAGTGTTAAATTAGGATTATAATAAGGATCACCATTTTTTAATATCTCAGGCCATCGATCTGCAAATTTCTTAATTTCTTCATTAAAACGGGCTACTTTTTCAGGCGTATCCTCAAGCCCTCTTGATTTAGACTCATAATGATAGAAAAGAGCATAAGGTGCATAAACCACCAATTTCCCTAATTCACGAATCTTCATACAGTAATCAATATCATTAAATGCAATTGCCAGCTCTTCTGTAAATCCGCCAACTTGATCGAAAAGTGATCTTTTGCTCATCATACAGGCAGCAGTCACTGCATTGTAATTCTGTGCACACATAGCTCTGTTAAAATAACTGCTCTCTGCTTTATGAAGCCCTATAAAAGTATGGCCTGCAATTCCACCAAATCCCACTACAACACCTGCATGTTGTATGGTATCATCAGAATAAAGAAGCCGCACACCTGTGACTCCCACCTCATCCTGCTGGCAGAAGCCCAGCATTTCCTCGATGCTCTCCGGATTGATTAACTCCGTATCATTATTTAAAAACAGAAGATATTCTCCCTTTGCAAAAGTAACTCCATAATTATTAATGGCTGAATAGTTAAATTCCCTTTCCCATTTCACCACATGGACAAAGTCAAATTCCTTCTGAATCTTCTCATAGTATTCAAAGGTTTCCTGATCTGTACTATTATTCTCCACCACAATAAATTCCAGATTTTTATAAGTGGCTTTCTCAATGAGAGAACGCATACAGAGATCAAGGTCAGCAGTATGATCTTTGTTAGGAATGATCACCGATACGAGAGGTTCTCCATGAATCTTGAATTTTGTATGATAAATACCGTAATCAACACCTTTTTCCACAGATTCATATTCAATTCCCATACGATCATAATGTGCCTTAATGGCTCTTGTCCCTGCTTCAAAGGCATATAGCTTGCTCTCCGGATTGCTGGCTGTGGAATCCTGATGACACCGCCAATGATAAAGAGCTTTGGGAACATGATAGATCTTCCTTGCCTTTTCTGTGCAGCGGAAAATAAAGTCATAATCCTGAGCTCCGTCAAATTCCTCCCGGAAGCCGCCTACCTCCATAAGAAGCTCATGGTTGACCACAAATAAATGGCAGATATAATTAACACTTGTTAAAAGGTGAGGGTTAAAATCCGGTTTGAAATGTGGCTCAAACAGCTCTCCTCCATCCATATCCAGCTTATCCTCATCTGTATACACAACATCAATTTCAGGGTCTGAGTTAATGGCCTTAACACATTCATAAAGTGCATCAGGAGCCAAAGTATCATCATGGTCTGCAAGGACGATAAAATCCCCCTTAGCCATATCGATGGCAGCATTGGTATTGCCTGCAATTCCTTTATTTTCCCCTAAGATCACATAGCGGATTCTCTCATCCTTTAATGCATACCTTTTTAAAACACGCTCTACACTTTCTCCTTTAGGGCTTCCGTCTGCAATACAAACCTCCCAATTAGTGTAAGTCTGAGCGATTAAAGAGTCCAGCATAGCAGCCAGAAAACGCTCCGGTGTCTTAAAAGCAGGAATTACCACAGAAAGCTTTGGATTATAGTCAAATATCTCTTGTCTCTGAGCTTCCAGCTCTTCCTCTGTTGTTTTGGTCATATTGTACCATTCCGGATAATCGTAATCACTGTCAATGCCCTGAAGCTTATGTCTGGATTTTAAAACAAAAGCCCGGAAACCATTTTCCTTCCAGAAATCCCATGCAGAGCTGAATGTCTGCATATTCATCATGCCCTTAAGTTTTAAATGCTTTTTATGAATGGACAGATTCTGTTTTTCAATAATAGAAGCATTCAGCTTCACTTTGGATGTTTTTCCATCACAGGTGATGACTAAATATCTGTCTTCATTGTCCTCTCTGATATAAGGGATGCGGATATCAAATCCAAAATCTTTATCCAATACCTGTTTAAAATAAATCTGGCTTACATCATCACGTTTCACAGGCACATATTTAAATTCCACAGGCTGCTGTGCTCCATCTAACACATTAAATTCTGCCTTCGCCTTAGGCTCTCTTCCAACAACCCAGCCATTGAGAACAATGGAATTTTCCCTGATTCTGGCTATATCTATTTTGTATTTCATCTTATTCTCCATCCCCCAGAGATGCTGCTTGAAGAATGGTTACATCTTCTGACTGCTCTTCCTCTGATTCTCTATCAAAATTAAGGCGCTCTTCTTCTATTACAAGAGGCCGTTTCATCACACGTGTATTAATTGACAATATATATTCTCCCACAAGTCCAATAAAGAAAATCTGCACAGACCCGAGAAAACACATGCCAATAAGAAGGGGTGCCATGCCTGCCGGGAAACGATCCCAGTACATCAATTTCATAATCAGATAAACAATTGCTACTATAATACTGATAAAAGAAAAGAAGCTTCCGAAAAGAGTTGCAAGGCGCAAACCCGCTTTGGTATAGGATGTAATGCTTAACATGGCTGCATCGTAAAGCTTATAAAAGTTATTCTTTGTCTTTCCTGCTCTCCGTTTTGGCTGCTCATAAGGTATTTTCTTAATTTTATAGCCAAGCTCAGCCACAATTCCCCGCAAAAATGGTGTGGGATCATCAAGATTTCTCAGCACCTCAAGAAATGAGCGGTCATAGAGGCCAGACCCTGTAAACTGCTCAATCTGCTCTACATCTGATAATTTTTTCATCATTTTATAGTAGCAGCCTCTCAGCCAATACATCAGCCGGTTTTCCTTGCTGCTTGTCTTAATTCCAATGACAATCTTATAGCCTTTTTCCCACTCATGGACATACTGGGGAATTAAATCTACAGGGTCCTGAAAATCTGCCACCATCTCAATGACACAGTCTCCGGTTACCTGCAGCATACCATAGTAAGGTGAATTAAACTGTCCAAAATTCCTTGCATTGAAAATAGCCTTGATTTTAGGGTTTTCCTTACACAGCCGTCTGATCAAAGGGCGTGTCTGATCCTGAGAATCGTTGTCAATAAAAACCAGTTCATAGTCGTACTCAGGTAAATTGTTTGTAAGAGTCCCAATCACTGCTTCGCTGATAGGAACTACATTCTCCTCTTCATTATAACACGGAATCAGTACGCTAATTTTCTTCATGTTCTTGTTCCATCTCTTTCTTTATGGTAGTTATAATTCCCTGGCGGAAGGAGTATTCTTCTCTCCAGCCATCTGTCATAGATAATAACCTGCTGACATCAGGGCGAAGGGACAAAGCACCTTCCTTAGCCTGAACAAAGGCACCATATTCCACGGTTCCACTGCCTACCAGCTCTCTCACCTCTTCTACGAATTCTTTTAAGACTCTGGTGTCCTCACTGGCAATATTTACGGCTATGGTGTTTATTGCTGTGGTATTTACCGTTGTGGTATCTGCTGCTGTGGTGTTTTCTGCTGTGGTATCTACTGCTGTGGTATCTACTGCTGCGGTGTTTTCTGCTGTAGTATCTACTGCTGCGATATTTATGTTCCGGTGTTTCATATGCTGGTAAACTCTGCCCACTGCCTCTATGGCATCATCAATGTACATAAAATTCCACTGATGGCGGCAGGCGCTGACCTTCACTTTTTTCCCTTTTCTTAAATCTCTGGTTAAAGTGGAAATAATGGACCAGGGGTGATCTCCATATCCATAAACGCTGAAAAATCTCAAATGACAGTATTGGATTAAAAGCTCCTGACATAATCGCTGACATTTTTCATAAAATTCCAACTTTGCTTTTCCATATTCATTGACAGGCTTACATTCCATATCCTCAGTCATGATTTGCTCTGTCACTCCATATTCCACTCTGGAGCCTGCATCTGCAAAGAATTTACATCCAAGAAGATGTGCCGCTTTGACACAGTTTAATGAGCCTTCAATGTTTTTGGCCTGTACCACAGGGGAATCGATCTCCTCCCTGTTCACTCCGCCCCATGCAAAGTGGAACCATGCATCAGCCTGTCCGATTTCCTCTACGCAGTCCAGAATACGGTCAAGCCCTACACGGACTATTTTTAAATTTTCATGAACAGACAGTGCCTCCAGATGGGAAGATTCCGGCCGCACTATGGCCCAGACTCTGTCTCCACGATTTAAGAACCAGGCAGCCATATGACTTCCGAGAAATCCTGTAGCTCCGGTTATTACAATGTTTTCCATAAAGTATTGCTTCTCCTTTTAAGGATGTGTGTGTTCTTTTTTTGTTCTATAGTTTTTCTATATGATTGCTTCTTAGCGTCAGTATCTCTACATGACTTCCAAATCTCTCCCTGATAATCCCTGCGATCTCTTCCGTATAGCCTGGTGCTACTATGAGAATTGCATCTACCGGTTCTTTTTCAAAATGATCAGGTGCTACAATGGGGATATGGGAGGTAGGAGCAAATCTTCCCTGTTTAAAAGGAGCTGAATCTATCATATAGCTGACCTTTTCTCCCAAACCAGTTGTAGCTGCAAGAGTAAATCCCTGATGGCTGGCTCCCCAGACTGCAAGAGTTTTTCCCTTCTTATGGAGATCGTCTATCAGGCGATTCACTTCCTTTTCAATAGAAATGCGGCTTGCCAGAAGCCCTGAAATATCTATAGAATCTATGCTTTTTTCTTGGTTTTTCGGTTTTTCCAGTTTTTCCTGGCTCTTCTGGATTTCTCTTTTTTTCCTTACAATAACAGAAAGAGTATCCCTGTTGATCATCTCTTCTTCCAGAACTTCAAATCCAGCCTGCTCCACTACATTTCTCAGAGTATCAAAGGTATAATAGGCAAGGTGATCCCGGATCAATTCATAATATCCGTCATATTTCAGTATATACTCCAGACTTGGCACAGTCAGTAATCCCATGCCATCCTCTGTCAAATTATTATATAGACAGCGAAGCATTTTCACAGGCTCAGGCTGATGTTCCAGAAAATTAAAGGACAAAAACACATCATATGGCTGGGTGATCTGATCTTCTCTGGATTCGAGTTTCATAGTCTCATCTTCTGCAAATTGCTTCCAGACTTTCAATCCACGATTTCTGGCTAATTCCACCAGATCGTCTTTTTGTTCAATTCCATATGCTTCTACAGGAAATTCTGTCAATACGGATAAAAATTCTCCCTGCCCGCATCCTGCTTCTATAAATCGCTTTCCTTCTAAATGATATGTCTCAATTAAATGGCGGTACTGCCTTCTTCTAAGCTCCACCATAGTAGTGGAAAATCCTCCTGAACGAATCACTTCCCTGTAATAGTTCACAGGCTCACAGTCAAACTGTACCAGTCCACAGGATTTACACTGGCACAGGGAAAGGGTCATTCCGTGATCCTTGTCCAGTTCCTCTTTGGAAGGTATGTTCTGGGCTGAGGCAGGCATGTGATCCAGAGTCATTAGCGGCTCCTTGGGAAGATCTGTGCCACAGGCAATACAAGTCCTATCTCTCATATATTAATAACTCCTTTGATTTGATTGGTATGCAGTAAGCATACGCCTGATTCCATTTGGAAAATCAATTTCAGGTTTCCATTTCACTGTATTCCAAAGTTTGGTTGTGTCAGGAATTAAATTAGCCGGTCCTTCCGCATTCTGGGGACGTCTTCCATAGCTATAACTTCCATGAAATCCGCATTCCTCATAGATCATACGGACATATTCACGTAGTGGACGGGTTTCCTCATCTGTTCCAGCCACATTATAAACTGCAGTGTTATTGATTGACTCTATTTCCGCTTCCATCAGAAGCATAAGAGCCTTTATTAAATCATCAATATACAGGAAATTCCACATCTGTGTGCATTCCCCTAAGGAAATGTAGCTGCCTGATAGAAATGCTCTTAAACAGCTTTCCACCAGCGACCAGGGATGATCTCCCTTTCCGTAAATGCTAAAAATCCTGGTATGAATATATTCAAAGTTATTGTATTCTTTATTCCACTTCTTCACCGTCTCAGCAGCTTGTCTGTAGAAATCCACTTTCGCCTTCCCATATTCAGAAACAGGTTTGCAAATGGTATTTTCAGACATAGCCTCCTGATGAATCCCATACTCTGCCTGGGAGCCACTGAATAAAAATCGGCTGCAACCCAGAAGTCTAGCACCTTCCAATGCTTTTAAAGAATCTTCTACATTTTTTTGCTGAACAGAGCGGTTGGTTCTGTTTACACTTCCTGCTCCATCCCAGCCAAAATGGTAGAATCTCTGACACTGAGCATCTATTTTCTGATGGATTGTGTCCAGCTGATTCATATTGCATTCTATTATATGAAGTCCCTTTGTATCAGCGGGTAGACGGTTTAGATTTTTTGAACTCGGTCTAACGATGGCGTAGACCTGATTGCCTGCTTTTGTCAGACTATTTACCATTGGTACGCCGATAAAACTTGTTGCACCAGTTATTGCAATATTCACGATTGTTCCTCCATTTACTCAAGGGGTTCG
>DHOR01000013.1:40056-47415 GCA_002409995.1 Hungatella sp. UBA5385
GGGTCGAACCCCTTGAGTAAATTTAATTTTTTATGCGCGGGATAATCATATTCCGCTCCATCTCTTCATCTGGCAGAAATGGGGATAAATCCTCCAGAGGAGGGGATACCATGGTGCCGTCAGGGAGACGTTTTGCTGCAGACTTTGGTTCAAAGTTCTGGTCTCTGCTTACGAAGATTTCACAGATTACAGGGCCTTCCTGGCTTAAGGTCTGGGAAATGGCTGTTTGTAGCTGGCTGTTATGAACTGCTTTGTAATATGGATATCCATAGGCTGCTGCCAGCTTCTCCATGGCTGGGAAGCTTAAATCGTGGCTGTCAACTCCGATTCCAACCAAAGGATCACCGAAGAAGTTTTTTTGGGTCTGGCGGATGGAATGATAGCCTCCGTTGTTAATGATGAATATTTTAATTGGCAGACGGTGGTGGATGATTGTCTGCAATTCCTGCAGATTCATCTGGATGCTGCCATCTCCGGTTACCAGGATTGTATCTAAGGTGTGGTCGGCTACGCAAGCACCGATTGCTGCTGGGAGGTCATATCCCATGGATGCGATGGCTGAGTTGGAAATGAAGCGTTGGCCTTTTTTCATCTCGTATGCGTGACCGCCTACTACACAGGCGGAGCCGTTGCCTACTACTGTGATCTGGTTTTCCTGCAAACTGCTGCTTAAGTCTTTGATGAAAGCGTAGACATTGGCTTCTTCGTCGTCGCCGTGGGCATAGTGTTTGGGGAGGACGACTGGGTAGGTTTCCTTCCACATGGTGCAGGTTTCGGTCCAGGTGGTTCCTGGTAAACCTGTGCCACCGGTGAATAGTGGGTGGTCTGGGGTTGCTTGGTATTCGGTGGTTAGTAGGGATTCCAGTTGTTCCAAGAGGTCAAGGACGTCTGCTTGGACGCGCATGTCGGCGTGGATGGAGGGCTTTTTCAGTTCCTCGGGGTCGATATCGTTTACGATCACGTAGGCTTCTCTTGCCCATGTAGTATAATTATACCCTACCTGACGGATGCTTAAGCGGCTTCCAAGTGAAAGAACCAGATCACTGTTTTGAATGGCGAAATTGCCCGGACGGTCTCCCATACCACCGCCGCGTCCTACGTAGAGGGGGTGGGTGTCGTAGATACAGTCTATGCTGTTCCATCCTGTTACTACGGGGATTCCCAGTTTTTCTACTACCCGCAGGAATACTCCATGTGCTTGTCCGATACGGATTCCGTTTCCAGCGTTGATAACCGGGCGGGAGGAGTGTTTGATTTTTTCTATGATGGTTCGGGCGGTTTCTGGGGTTACTTTGGGTGGTAATGTTTGACGGGGTTCTCCAGAACCGGAATTGTCGGATTGTATTTTGGAGGAGGTGGGGATGGACCATCCGTCTCCGCCGGCTTCGTAGGATTCTGGAGAGAATCCGATTAGTTCGTCAGTTTCTATATAGGCGCCCTGGACATTTAATGGGATGTCCAGCCATGCGGGGCCGGGGCGGCCGGAATATGCTAAGTATAGAGCTTTTTCTAAGGTATAGCGGATTCTTAGAGGGTCTATTACCATCTCGCTGTATTTGGTCATGCAGGAAATGGACTTGGTGATGTCGAATTCCTGGTCTCCCATGGCTCTGATACCTACGCCGGACCACCTGGCGGTGGTGTCGTAGCGGACCTGGCCGGAGAGGATTAGCATGGGGATGGAATCTAACCATCCGCCGACTACTCCGGTGATGGCGTTGGTTCCTCCTGGGCCTGTTGTTACGCAGAGGGCGGCTATACGGTTGTGGATGCGGGCGTAGCTCTCGGCTGCTATGGCACAGGCTTGTTCGTGATGGTTGTATAGGCAGTGAAGTCCGGGCTGGTGGCCCAGAGCGTCGTTTAAATGCATGGCTCCTCCACCGGTTACGGTAAATACCTGGGTGATACCGGCTTCTACCAGCTTTTGGGAAATGTAGTTGGATACTTTCATTTTCATGGGCGGCGGTCTCCTTGTCTTATTGGGGTTATTTTTGTTTTTGTTTTTGTTAGATTGTTGAATCATTGAATTGGGAGTTACGGGCAGAGGTCCTAAAATGTTTCACATTTTAGGACTCGCTTCGCTCACCAGATAACTGCAAACCAACTGCACTCTCCTGAAAAACAAAAGCAGCCAAAAACTGCTGGCAGCTTTTGGCTGCTTTTGCTTTCCATGATCGCACAGCTGGCTTGCAGTTACCTGGCTCTGCCCTTTTCGAACATTATACCACATCCCCCCAAATATGCATATTAAACTTTTCTTATTTCCTTATTACTATTCTCTCACATCCATCCCATAACTTTACTCCCCATTTACCTCACACCGTTCTTCACCTTACTCCCCATTTCCCTCACACTTCCTCTTCACTTTACTCCCCATTTCCCCCACACTTCCTCTTCACCTCACTCCCCATTTCCCCCACACCCCTACATTTTTCCCCCCTTTCATCTCCCAATCCATCTACTTCCATCCCTGCCATTCATCTACACTATCTTATCTCACACCTCATAGTATATACTTGCAGAGTAATGCAACTATGGATTTTCGGCCACGACAAACTTATTGCGAAAAAGGAGAGAACATATTAATGAAAAAGCATTTAAAATTGATGGCTGTATTATCCGCTGCAGGTGTTTTAACTGTAGCAGCTCCAGAATTAGGCTTTATGGGCAACGCAGGCGTTGTTTCTGCTAAGGTCATTGGCTGGGTTGAGGAAAACGGCTCATGGAAGTTTTATGAGGACGCTGAGTACCACTTAACTGATACTTGGAAGAAACGAAATAATGACTGGTATTACTTAAATGAAGAAGGCGAAATCGCCACTAATACACAGGTTGATGAATATTATGTAAATGCAGAGGGTAAAAGAGTCATGGAACAGTGGATTTCCATCGCTAATGATGATGCATGGGATACCCCTGATGCTCCGGAATTTAACTGGCACTATTATGGAAAGAACGGGAAAGCCGCTGTTTCCAAATGGCAGAAGGTTAATGATAACTGGTACTATTTCAATGACGAAGGTCAGATGCTTACAGGTAAAGTAGTCATCGAAGATGCCACTTATTATCTTGGTGAAGAAAATGACGGCATCATGAAAACAGGCTGGATTCAGCTTGAAACTGAAAGCGATGACCCAGACGTTACTCACTCTTGGTACTATTTTGATAAAAGCGGAAAAATGGTAGAGAATCAGGTTGATAAAAAAATCGAAGGTTCCTATTATACTTTCGTTGATGGAATTATGCAGACAGGCTGGTACAAGCTCCCTGTAGATGTAACTGCAACTCCATCGGAAGCTGTTGCTGTTGAAGGAACAGAGCTTTCAGCTGCAGGCTATCAGTACTATGAGCCGGCAGATGGAAAACGTGTCACAGGCTGGAGAAACATTGAAGGAATTACCGGTATCAGCGAAGAAGGTGAGCTTTATAACTTCTATTTCAAGAGCGGTAAACCTCATCATGCAGAAAAAGGTCTTGAAGCGTTTTCTGTAGAGTCTAAGAAATATGCATTTAACACAAAGGGTGAAATGCAGACCGGACTGAAAGTCGTTAATCTGGAAGATGGAGGTATTGCCAACTTCTACTTCGGTACTGACGGTATTATGAAAACCGGTAAGCAGACTGTATACAATGAGGATATTGACGAAAACCAGACATGGTTCTTCCATGTAGATGGTTCTAAAAAAGGACAGGGCTTCCACGGTATCCGTGATAACACTCTGTATGAGTATGGTTTAAGAAAAGAAGCCGACTCTGACTTAAGACTTGCTCCAATGACTCACGAAGGTAAGCAGTATCTTGTAAATGTAAGCGGTTCTATTCAGAAAGCATCTGCTTCATCCAAGTCTGCTACAAAGCCTGAGCTTGAAAAAGGATTCAAGGATTATAAAGATGCTAATGGCAAGATCTGGGTTGTCGATACAACAGGCGTAATCCAGTAAATGCAAATAAATTAAGAAGTACACGTAATACCTACAAAAGATTCATCCGTTCACAAAAAGCGGCCTCGAATTACCAAATGGTAACCGGGGCTGTTTTTTATGGTTATAAGTTACAATTATATCATATTCATGTTATAATATAAGGTGTGTTTGTTACATTTTTGCAATTTTTTATAAAACTTTGACAATTTGCGTAACATTTTAGTTTGTAATGCGTTATATAAGTAGCAACGTGCTACCAAAAATAATAAAGCCAAAAGGAGAAAAGTCATGAGAGAGCTTTCCGTGTACTATTGTCCCAAATGCGGTTATTATGGATATTATCAGCTTCCCAAAAATGCGGTATGTCCTAAGTGTAATGTGGACATGGTACATTTGTCCATGAGTTATCAGGAGTTTATGAATCTGACCTGCGAAGAGCGAGACGATCTATTGTCCAGGCAAATCATTGCCTCATCTTCTCCTTACATCCAGCGATTAATGGCACCCCACAAAGCCAACAATAGTCGTGAATTGGTCGCAGTCATGAGCACCCGTATTGCAGATTTGGAAGCCGAAAATAAAAAGCTGAATGAAACTGTTGAGTGGATGCATCAAACCATCTGGGATCTGATACATAAAAACAAAAAACTCCAACAAAATTTCACAGAGCCTTCAGAAAAACAAGATTAATATCCTTCTCTGCAAAGAATTGCACCAGTGTGATGTCCTGTTTATATTTGGGCTGATTGTTCTGAGTAAAAATGGGACATCACACTAGGGAGTGCATGATTGCACTCCCGCATTTCGCTATGCAATCTGATTTTTATCAGATTTTATGTAATTGTCGATTAGTCTGTTCAAGGTCTGATTTAATTTTGTAATCACATTACGAAGTTTTCTATTCTCCTCCATTAATCTCTCATTTTCCATTTCCATGTACTTGATTTTGTCGGTATCACTCATTGGAAAATCCTCCTTTTTCTGCATTTCTTGTAACCAATATAATCTGTTTCTCGCCATTTGAAAAGCAAAACAAATCGCAATATTCGACAATATTCGACATTCTTGTTCTTTTATGTCTTATTGCAGTTATAACAAAAAAAATGTAATACTATATATGTGATTTATGAAAATAGCATAACACTATATGTATGAAAAAGAATATATGTTCGAATTCGACAAAGGCGATGAAAATATTTATTTTTATCCTATCTTTTTGTTTTTTTGATCACTTTATAATAAAAAATCCATATAATTCCTTTTTCTCGGTTACAACTTCCCGTGTAATTGCTCAACAAGTCATTTGCTTAAAAAATATTTTTTGTTAAATTTTCAAAAAACCCATCACAAAACGAGTTTTTAAACGTTTACAATTATACATGGCTTAAAAGAGCAAAGGAAAGGTGAGTGAAACAATTGAATAGCTTATGGATTGAATTCTTTGACATAGATAATTATATCGGACAGGAAACGTCTTTAAATGATTTCCAGGCTGAGGCTGCCATCATTTTGTTATGTATTATTAGTCAGTATGTGGGAATCTCACAGTTAATAAACAACCAGATTAGTAAACCATACCTTGCAGGGATTATTGGTTTTATCAATTCAAAGCAGATGGGGATTCAAAAAGTATGCAATATCCACTTTGCAGATGGGATTCATCCGATTTGGGCTGCCATCAGTTCCGTTACTGAGTTGCTAAATCAGCGTTTTTATTATTCCAGGGCTCCTGCGTTGGTTAGTTTAGATCATTCGATGGGATTGGACAGGAAGAATAATTTGTTATACTTTACGCCGATAATCTGGTGTTATGAAGAAAATTTCCCCATAATGTAAAAAGCAGTTGAAAAAGTTCAGCCCCCTCTCCAACTGCTGTCAACTATTTTTCTGATTGTGCAAACCCCATAACTGCAGCTCCAACATTCCAATATTCTGGAGACTGTTTGGAAAAACAGATCTTTATATTCTCTGCAGAATATGGTTTTCTGGTATTAGCCAGAATGTGCTCTATTAACTGTTCTCTTGGAAATTCCTGCATCTGTACAATACCGCCTCCAAGAAACACAGCCTCAGGGTCCAGAATATTGATTTCCGTCGCAACAGGAACTGCCATGCAGCGGACAAAGTCGCGAAACACCTCTGTATCCCTGTATTTTATAAAAAGATCGGAAATATCTGTATCTGAAAAATGTCTCTGCATCAACCGTTCCAGAGTTTTTCCACAGCAGTACATCTCAATACAGCCTTTATTGCCACAGCTGCACTCCCGGTCGCTGAGAGCTTCAGGCATATGTCCAACCTCTGCTGCCGTGCCATTTTTCCCTACATAAGGTCTGTCGTCAAGGTAAATGGCATTCCCCAAGATGACGCCTGCAGTAGTTTTTCATTGCATTAGCCAGTGCCTTGCTTGTATTGGAACAGGTGTAAATGTTTTTTGATGGAATCACCTCCGTATGGAAAACCCTATATTAGGGATCCACCAGACCCATTCTGACATTTGTTCCACTAATATCCATACCAAGTATTAAATTCGCCATCCCCATCTCTTATTCTCTGGTGATGACGTAATTGGCATTTCTTTTAAAAGCTCAGCTGTTTTCATTGACAATTCTATTTTTGTTGGCTTCTCTACTGTCTGGCGTGTTGATTCCGGAAAGCAGATCATAGCCTGCTGCACCGATAAATGCTTTGCTTCATCTGTAATAACTATTCTCTGTAATCTAGTTGGGGTGAAAAGGCATTCGTTTTCAAATAAATGCAAATTGTATGAACGTCTTTCTTAGACACTTTATAATTTTCATCTTTAGTCACTGTGGAAAATATACTGGCATCGTATAATGCATGTATTACTCCCATATCGCTGATTCCACGGGTTTTTGATACATATTGGATTTTTTATCAAAGAAGCTAAATTCCTGCGTCAGAATGGATCCTGCTTCGTCACATCTTATTTCCCCAATATCCACCTGACGAACAGATGCTTATAGATTTCGGCGAAGTAACACTGACTCCAAAGAGCAGCATACATTTTATCTGCCTCCCGCTTCGCTATAGCCGGTTCCTATGCGTTTATGCGCAGGATCTAAGTATATTGCCGTGGAAGCCTGCCAGGCCATATACCGCAGTTTCTGCCGGCTTGACGGCTACCCCGGTGTACTTGTCATCGACCAAGATGCAGTGTTTGTAGCCAATGAAACCTATGGTGAGGTCATAAAGGCTCGTATGTTCGAAGACTTTTATACTGAGCAGGAGCTAAGCGGCGGGTATGCAACAAAGTGGATCCCGAAAGTAATGGTGCCAATTGAGAATTTGGTCGGTTTCGTAAAGAGAACTTTCTTTCCTGACAAACTGT
This sequence comes from Hungatella sp. UBA5385, assembly GCA_002409995.1. GTDB lineage: Bacteria > Bacillota > Clostridia > Lachnospirales > Lachnospiraceae > UBA5385. Next base: position 47,332 of record DHOR01000013.1, read on the forward strand.
TGACAGAGCAGATGTACCAGCTCCCTGATTACGATTATGTTCATCAGGGACTGAGGATGGTTGTGAATGTCAATGAATTTTTTT
>DHOR01000056.1 GCA_002409995.1 Hungatella sp. UBA5385
AAATTTAAATTAGGGGTTCGACCCTTTGATACAAAGGGTCGAACCCCAATTTTAAATTTTCAAACAATATATACAATTAAACCAATTCCACATTATAATGTTCCATCCAGAAATTAACCTGCAGAAGATAGGCAAGCATCTGAGGTCCTGCCATTAACTGCCCATACCATGGCTTTCCATAATCGGAGGGACTTTCCAGGAATGTTTCCAGCTTTTTAAGGTCAAGGAACTGCATAACAGGAGCATTGGAAGAGGAGATCATTTCCTGCATCCGTTCTACCAGCAGCTTTTCGTAATTGGTGTCATAGGTTTTGGGGTAGGGAGACTTGCGGCGGAAGAGAATCTCATCAGGCAGCAGCCCTTTTGAAGACTGACGGAGAAGACTTTTTACCACACCGTCTTTTGTTTTCATTTCCCAGGGCACATTCCACAGGTATTCTATTATTCGATGATCTGCAAATGGAACTCTTGCTTCCAGTCCGGAGTACATGCTGTCTCTGTCCATACGGTTTAGCAAGGTCTGCATAAACCAGCGAAGATTGAGATAGGATATTTCACGTCTGCGAGCTTCTACAGGAGAATCTTCTGGAAGAGCAGGTGTCTCAGCAACAGATTTATCATAAGTTTCAAGAACATAAGAATCCATATCCAGATAATCAACAAACTCATCTTTTAATACTACTTTTCTTGCTTCCAGATCCATAGTCCATGGAAATGTATGGGCGCGGAAACATTCCTCTTTATGAAACCAGGGATATCCCCCGAATATTTCATCTGCACATTCTCCAGTTAAAGTTACTTTGTTATAAGGTTTTACCAGAGAACAGAAGTGAAGCATGGAAGAGTCAATATCTCCCATGGCAGGCAGATCATGAGCAAGGACTGAATCATAGAGGCGGTCAGCCTGAGTCACATTGTCGCATTCCAGATAATGGTGGTCGCTATCTAAAAATGCCACCATCTTATCTACAAATGGTCGGTCAAGTGAGGGCTGAAATGCATTTGCCTTAAAATATTTATCGTTATTTACAAAGTCAAAGGAAAAGGTAGTCAGCTGTTTTCCCTGTTTTTTCAATTCATTGGCACAAACGGCTGAAACAAGGCTGGAATCAATACCTCCTGATAAAAAGGTGCAAATCGGCACATCGGAAATCATTTGCCTGCGTATTGAGTCCTGAACTAGAAATGAGGTTTTCTCCACAGTTTCCTCATAACTGTCCCCATGAGGTTTACTTTCCAGCTTCCAGTAGCAGTGGTCAGTGTAGTTTCCATTATCCGCAATAAGGAAATGTCCGGGAAGCAATTCCTTAATATTTCGGTAAACACCACAGCCGGGAGTCCGTGCAGGGCCAATGGAAAATATCTCATTTAATCCGTTTTTATCCACCTGTGGTTTTATCTGAGGATTTGCAAGAATTCCTTTCAGCTCAGAAGCAAACAACAACTCTCCATTTTGAATAGTATAAAAAAGAGGCTTTACACCGGCTCTGTCTCTGAACAGGGAAAGGCGGTGTTCTTTGGGATCAGCAATTGCAAAAGCAAATATGCCGTTTAGCCGCTTGACAAAATCAGGACCTTCAACCATATAGCCTGTTAAGATCACTTCTGTATCACATCTGGTTGTAAATGAATATCCTTTCTCAATAAGATCATTTCTTAATTCCTCTGTGTTATAAAGCTCACCATTGTAAACTATGGTAAATCTTTTTCCTGCCGCTGCCTTAGTCATAGGCTGACGACCCTTTTCTAAATCAATGATTGACAGCCGGGCATGAGACAGCCCTATGTGCTCTGTCAAATATACCCCTGAGTCATCCGGACCCCTGTGTCTCTGTTCAGAAGCCATTTTCACAAGGATTTCTTCGTAATAGTTGTGTTCATTTAAATAATTTTTTTCATTATGGTAAATACCTGCAATGCCACACATCATAAGTCCCTCCTTATCGGTCAAAAAACGCGTTACATAATACTCAATACACAATACATGATATACATTGCTATAATACACAATGCCATAATGTACTACAGCAGAAAACAAGCGGTAATAAAAGCAAAAACAAAACCAATGAGCACAGGTACCATATTTTTCCTTGCCAGCTCCACCGGACTTACATTACAGATGGCTGCCACAGGAATCAGCCCCCAGGGAACAATGGTGCCTCCGCCCACAAATACAGCGGTAATCTGACCAAGAGAAGCCAGAATTGGCACAGAAGCTCCTACTGCAGAGCCAAAGGTCTGAGCCAGAGCACCTGTTAAAGGCAGGCCGGAAAATCCTGATCCATCAAGTCCTGTCAGACTGCCCACAACCATTTCAATAAATGCCGCCATATATTTGTTTAAAGGTGCATGGTGAGCCAGCCACACTGCCCAGTCGTTCATAAGTCCTCCTTCAAACTGGCTGCCCATAATCGTTGTGATGCCCTCACCGCCTAAAAAGAAAAATGCACCAATGATAATAACGGGTGCAAAAATCTGAATGGCAAATAAAAATCCGGTTGTTACATAATCCGTGACTTTTTCCAGAGATTGTTTCCCAAATCCAAGAACAGCTCCAAAACACATCAATAAAACAGCCGTGCCTGAAACAATGCTTGTTGCGTCAGACCCTTTAATATCCATGAGAACCATCAGAACAATATCAGCTAAAAATGCCAAAGGGGTCACAATGGCAATAATAATAGCCACTTTAGAAGGTTTCTGACGTTCTTTTTTGTCCTCATAAATCTGTGAATCTGTGAAGATAGAAAATGCTGCTATATCCTTACGATTTAAAAGATATGCAGTAACTACGGTTACAATGCCCATAACCAGGAAAATAGGACGTCCGCTGTTAAGAATATCCGAAGTGGAGATCCCCGCAGCCCCTGCAGAAATGGCAGGTGCCCCCTGAATAACTAGATCATAGCTTAAAGCAAAACCATGACCGAACAAATTCATAGCAATGGCAGCATACAAAGGTTTCAAACCGGACTTTACTGCAAATGGCAGCATAATGGCGCCTACTAAAGCCACAGAAGGAGAGGGCCAGAGAAAGAGGGAAAACAAAAACATGGTAATGCCCAGAATCCACCAGGTAACAGAAGGTGTTTTCATCACCTTTGACATGGGAACCATCATGACATAATCGCTTCCTAAATCTTTTAAGCATTTGGACAGAGCTGTCACAAGAGCAATGGTGGCTATAATTTCCATAAATTCCCTTGCTGCATAGAGAATTGCTTTAAAAACAGTCATGATACTTCCGGATATGGAACCAAGCCCCACAACACCCAGCAAAAATAAAAATCCAATGCATACAGCGGGGGTATCGCGGCGTAAAATCATAACGCTGAGAATAACAATGACTCCAATGAGATAGATATAATGGATCGGGGTGAGAACTGTAGCAGAATCAAACATAAAACCACTCCTGTTAGGAAAGAATATAATCTATACTATGTTGGATTTAAAAATGGGGTTCGACCCTTTGTATCAAAGGGTCGAACCCCATTTTTAAATGTTGGAACAATTGCAAAAACTCAGATTATAACATATACTTTCTATAAGTGAGAAAGGAGAGCTGCTATGCAAATAACCTTTGTACATATTAAAAATTTTAAATCCATTCGTGATATGGTAATTACTGACATTGAAAAAGCCCTGATTCTTGTGGGGAAAAACAATACTGGCAAAACCACTGTATTAGAAGCAATCAGAGCGGTTGCAGGTGCCTATAAGATAACGGAAAATGATTTTAATGAGAAGAAACAGAATATAGAAATAACCATGACCTTAAATTTAACAGAAGATGATTTAAAGCTGTTTCATGAGGCGGGGATTGTCAGCCAATACAAACGATATGATGCATGGCTCCGTGACTTTAAGGGAAAGCTGCCTTCCTGGCAGGAGGGTAATCTGACCTTTACCTATAGTGTGAACTGGAAGGGGACTGTCCGTTATAATGATGGTTATAAAAAAGACAATCAATATATACTAAAAGTATTTCCAAGACTGTATTTTATAGATACAGCCAGAGATTTAAATCAGTTCCAGGATGATTTGCTGATGTTTCAGGAGGATGAACAGCTGATCCGTATGAGAACCAATGTCTGCATGTTTGACAATGCTAAAAAATGCAATCATTGTTTTAAATGCATTGGTCTGATTAATCAGAAAACACCGGAAGAGCTTCAGCTTTATGAAACCTCCAAGCTGCTGGAATATAAGATGTACCAGCTTAATATCAATGAATTTATCCGTAAGGTCAACCAAAACTACCGCAAAAATGGCGGCTATGAGGAGATTCGTTTTACTCTTAATAATAACCCGGATATGCTGTTTAAGGTGACTGCTGAGGCTTATCACCAAGAGCATAAACGGTTAAGCCCCATTGAAAATCTTAGCAATGGCATGAAAAGTATCTACATGCTGTCTCTTCTGGAAACTTATACTGATAATGACAAAAAGATTCCAAGTGTTATTATTGTAGAGGACCCGGAGATATTTCTCCATCCCTATCTGCAGAAAACCTCAGGTGAGATTTTATATCATTTGTCAAAGAAAAATCAGGTGATTTTTACCACTCATTCACCTAATATGCTGTTTCATTTTACGAAAAAACAGATCAGACAGGTGGTCCTTGATAAAGGAGAGTATTCTGTGGTGAAAAGCCATACAGATATTGATGAAATTTTAGATGATCTGGGTTATGGTGCCATTGATCTTCTAAATGTTAGCTTTGTTTTCATTGTGGAAGGGAAACAGGATAAAAGCCGGCTGCCCTTGCTTTTGGAGAAATATTATTCGGAAATAAAGGATAAAAATGGAAATTTATCTAGAATTTCAATTATTACAACCAACAGCTGTACCAATATTAAGACCTATGCTAATTTAAAATATATGAATCAGGTGTATATTCGGGATCAGTTTCTTATGATTCGGGATGGAGATGGTAAAGATCCGGAAGAGCTGGCAGGCCAGTTGTGCAAATATTATGATGATCGTGGAAAAGAGGATATTGATAAGCTTCCAAGGGTTACGAGAAGAAATGTGCTGATTTTAAAATACTATTCTTTTGAAAATTATTTCCTCAATCCTGCTGTTATGACTGCTTTAGGGATCGTGGAGAGTGAGGACGCATTTTATCAGACTTTGTTTGAGAAATGGAGGGAGTATCTTCACAGAATAAGGAGCGGACAGCAGTTCATTAAGGTTCTTGGACGGGATTTGAAATCAGTGGAGGATTTGAAAAATCATATGGAAGAATTTAAGATTTATATGAGAGGTCATAATTTGTACGATATTTTCTATGGACCATATAAAAAAGAGGAAAATGAACTATTGAAGAAATATATTGATTTGGCACCAAGAGAGGATTTTAAGGATATTCTTGATGCAGTGGATCATTTTGTTTATTTTGATAGCAGGAAAATGAGTAATTGAATTAATTGAATTGTTGCAATTGCTTGAACATTTGCTCAAGGGGTTCGACCCTTTTCGAAAA
>DHOR01000037.1:0-753 GCA_002409995.1 Hungatella sp. UBA5385
TGTCAATGCTTTGGTTGGTATGAACCTGACCATTGATGAGGGAGAAATCATTGCGGTCGTAGGAGAAAGCGGCTGTGGTAAAACTACCTTAGGAAAGGTGATTGCAGATATTTATAGGCCTACCAAAGGGGAAGTCCTTTTTCATGGAAAGGATATACATAAATTATCTAAGAAGGAATACCAGGAATACAGGCTAGGTGTTCAGATGGTTCATCAGGACTCCTATGCGGCACTTAATCCCAATAAGACAATTGCCCAGTCACTGATACTTCCTTTATTGCGCCACAAGCTTGCTAAGAATAATGAAGAAGCACTGGATATTCTGTTTGAGTATTTTAATGAAGTTGGTTTGAATCCGCCAGAGTTATTTCTTGAAAAATATCCTCACCAATTGTCGGGTGGACAAAGACAGAGAATCCTTCTTGCGAGGGCTTTGTCAGTGAGACCGAAGCTGATTGTAGCAGATGAACCGGTATCCATGGTTGATGTTTCTCTGCGAATCTCCCTCCTTAATTTAATGGCAAAAATGAATCAAAAGTATAAGATTTCATTTATTTATATTACCCATGATTTGGGAACGGCAAGATATATTGCCGCTCATGGCAAAATAATGGTTATGTATCTGGGAAGAATGATTGAAAGCAATAAGATACAGGAGGCAATAAAGAACCCCATGCATCCTTATTTTCAGGCACTGGTAGCAGCTGTACCGGAAGCGGATTCCCGCAGAAGCGAATTTGCAAAAGAACTTCC
>DHOR01000037.1:1166-1510 GCA_002409995.1 Hungatella sp. UBA5385
AATTATATCAGTATCTGTTCCGGAGCACTGTTAATCGTAAGCATTATAGCATTTTTACTAACTGGCAGCAGACCGGAAACAAACGTGATTTATTTTATGGTGATAGGCATTAATGCCGTAGCATTTATTGCGGGAAGGATTTTTAATAAAAAATATGGTGATAAGGAATAGGAAAGCAGAGATTTCATACACTGTTTTACTAATTTCAAATATAAAAAAGGAGGGTAGTGTGAAAAATCAAGATTGTTTTACAAATATGAAAAGTTTCTAATTTATAATCATAATTTTATTTGGAGGAGAGAACATGAAAATTAATTTTAAAAGGTTGCTAACATTAACTTTAT
>DHOR01000037.1:1755-3079 GCA_002409995.1 Hungatella sp. UBA5385
ACTGCTGGAAAAGAAGCTTCCGGCAATGGAGAGGTTATACTTCCTGCTATAGACAATGATCTTACCATGGTAGTTGAAGGTGAGGTAGATAAAACCAAAACGCTGACTACTTTGATTGATGCAGATTCATCACCGGCTTTTAATGGAAATCCTTATGATACTGCAGGTATCAACTGGTCCGTTCAGCCTTTGGTTTTCGATTATCTTGCATATTACGCACCATTTCCAGAGAGAACCTTTAAGACCTCTTTACTAGAAAGTTACGATTTTACAGATAAAGTTCTTACAATGAAGCTTTTACCGAATCTTAAATGGAGTGACGGTACAGACCTAAATGCAGATGACCTTATGACACAGTACTATTGTAGTGTGGGTAGAGGTACCATATGGAACTATATCGAAAAACTTGAAAAACTGGATGATTTATCTGTTCGCATTACCTTCTGTACAGAGAGTCCATTAGTACTAAATATTTCTCTCTACGTAGCAATTATGACTCCCAATGAAATTTACGGTGAATATGCAGAGAAATACAAAGAAATCGCAGAAAATGGAAGAACCTATGACGAAGCAGCCAATATGTATAAGATGACAGAAGAGGGCTCTGCTCAACTTGCAATTGTGAATGAAGAGCTGCTTAGTTATAAACCTGCTCCAAACGAAGCAGTATTCTCCGGACAATATGTAATTGATAAGTATAACACTTCAGAGGTTCTCTTTGTCGTAAACAAAAACTACAGGAAAACTCCTTTAATTGAAAATATCCGCGGCTTACGCGCTGGCAATCCTCAGGCATTTTCAACTGCTATACTGGCAGGAGAGTACACCGTTGAAAATGGTGGCTTGAATGTGGATATGTCAGCTCAGATAGACAAAAAGTATGCAGATACTATGAGAAAAGTATTTATACCTCAGATGTCAAGTATCGGTTATACAATGAATGTAAATAACTATCCTTTGAATATTCCTGAAGTAAGAAAAGCAATCTCCTTAGCAACGGACAGAAGAGCATTGATTTCCGTAGCTGAACCTGGAAGCTTTATGGGTGATACAAAGAACAGTCCATTGCTTCCTTCTTTACAGGACATTTATACCAATGAAGGTTTTATGGATACACTAACTGACTACGGCTACAATCCTGAGAAAGCAGAAGAACTTCTTTCCAGTATCGGTTGGAAAAAAGAAAACGGCAAATGGATGGATGATAAGGGTGAAACTCCTGTAATATCTATAGCTACCGTTAACACCTGGCCTTCTTTTATGATGACAGCAGAGGCAATGAGCACTATGCTTACTGATTTTGGTTTTAATATTGATTTTAAAC
>DHOR01000037.1:3383-5019 GCA_002409995.1 Hungatella sp. UBA5385
TGGGAAACTTACTATGGACTGTTTACCAATGTAAGAGCAGGATGGCCTAAGGTTGAACCAGGTAAGGATATTATTATGACAGCTCCTACAACAGGAAAAGAATATAATGTAACTAACATGCTCAATGAATTATTTAACGCAACAGACCCTAGCGATACAAAGAAACTTACGGAGGAATTTATGGTTCTGGCAAATGATTTGTGTGCCTATATACCTGTAATTGAAAAGACATCACCTCTTCGTATTTATGATCCGAAATTAAGCTTGGCTGATGCAGAATTAAATACGGTACAACAAAATTATTACTATTATGGAAACATTAACTCAATTATTGCAAAACTCCTTAAAGAGGACATGATTTACTTTACAAAATAATTTTTATTATTACGGGGCTGAGGCTTTGAGGGATGCAATCCCCTTAGGGGAACCATTCATTCATGCCGCAGCCCTAAAGTATTGAAATTATGCAGCATGATAATGGAGGAATCAGATGAGAAGACTGCTTCTGCTATTTGGAAATATACTGCTGCAATATGGTTCAGAAAGGTGGAATAAGGGTTGACTAATAAAAACAACTTGACAACGGAAGAGATAAACCCATTATCCGTTGACATAGACCAATGGGATACAGCTGAGATAGTGGCAAGAATTAATGAGCAGGATAAAATTGTTGCAGAAGCGGTTTCAAAGGAAATGGAACCCATAATAAACGCTGTGGACAGCATTTATTATAGAATGAAAAAGGGAGGCAAATTATACTATATTGGTGCCGGAACATCAGGAAGGCTAGGTGTGCTGGATGCCTCCGAATGCCCACCTACATTTTCATGCTCCCCAGAGATGGTTCAAGGTTATATTGCCGGTGGTGATACCGCACTCCGCTATGCAGTGGAAGGTGCGGAGGATGATGAAGATGCCGGTTCAGAGCTAATAAGGGAAAAGAATGTTGGTAGTAACGATATTGTTGTAGGGATTACTGCCAGTGGGGGAGCTCCTTTTGTTGTTGGAGCTGTGAAGCAGGCAAAGGAATTAGGTGCATTGACCATAGCTCTGGTGAATAACAATTCATCTGTTATTAGTGAAATCTGTGATATTACCATTGCGCCAATTGTTGGACCTGAAGTTATATCAGGTTCTACCAGAATGAAGGCAGGGACTTCACAGAAGATGGTATTAAATATTATTTCAACAACAGTAATGATTAAGATGGGGAAAGTATATGGTAATCTGATGGTGGATTTAAAAGCAAATAATAAAAAATTGCATCAAAGGTCCATAAGGATGATACAAACCGCAACGAATATATCTAAACAACAAGCAGAAAATTATCTGGAAGAAGCCGGAGGACATGTGAAGTTAGCAATTATGATGATTAAATCTGGCTTATCCAAAAAACAGGCAGAACAATTACTTAATCAGAAGGATGGTCATTTAAGAGAAGCTCTTCGGAATTTAAAAAAGGAGTAATTTGAAAAGATAGAAAACCAGCCCAAGTTTAGGAAGAAGAAAAGAAGGGTAATGTAAAGTGTTTAAAGTAACCTATGAAAATCTGTAGCCTGAAAAAAGAAGATTGGACGTGATTATATGAAGGAGAATGTGGAGAGCTTTTTAAAGGACAGTGTAAAGGACAGTGACA
>DHOR01000051.1:0-34585 GCA_002409995.1 Hungatella sp. UBA5385
GGGTTCGAGTCCCTGAAGGCGCACGCAAAAGGTTCTATTTTGACAGGCTGTGAACTGTTGGGATGGGACTTTTTTTTGTGCGTTTGTATTTTACGATACTAAGGCCAGCAGCATAAAAAATAACAGTGGTAATATCTACAAATTTACAAGGCAAATGTAACTAGCTATTACATACGCAAATGGTTAGACCGAGACGAACCGAACAGCTAGCCTAAAAAGAACCCCCAGAGACGGCCATCTCTGGGGGTTCGCTTTTTGTGCCAACATGCACTTATTTAATTACCTAGCTACTATTATAGTATACTCTTAACAAAAAATATCAAGTCTTATGCATCTCAAATAATAGCATCTTAATATCTAAACTACTGACCTCCCCCTGCCAAACACAACGATCTGTCTATCTTGACAGTTTCTTTTTCATTGTTTATAGTGAAAATGCACAAGTTTTATAAAAGGGAGATGAGAAAAAGTTGAAACAAACCTATGGTGTACGAATAAAAGCAATCTATATCTGTATTATTATCTTATTTGTTAGTGTTATTCTGATTATGAATTATGCATTCAGGAGAAGCCGGAATCTGCTGATTACTCAGGAGGCTGGAATCATATCCCAGTATATGGACCGAAATCAGCTGGCTTTGGTAGAAATAACTAATTCCATACGCAAATTATCAGCAGCATCCAGCACAAACAAAGAGGTAGCATCTTATCTAAATCAATCCTATTATGATAATTTATATGCTGTAGAAAATATCAACAGAGTTCGTTCAGTAGAAAGCACCCTGACTTTTTACCGCAATATTTTCTTTGATTACAGACTTCATTATATTATCCTGGGAACTGACGGAGCAGTTTATAGCGTTGTTGATGGAATTGATAACAGCAGCTATTTTGGAGACAATTTTTCCAGAGATGTAAAAAAACAGGATTGGTACAGGACATTTTTGGCAGGAGATGAAACCTCAGAATGGATTACCCCCTGTGTTTATGATGGAAAAGGTGTATTTAAGGAGAAGAAAGGTGACAATTCAGATGAAACCTTTGTGTTGTTTATACGGAGAATCAGGGATTATAATAATCAGAAATTTTTAGGAGTGTCCTTTGTCTCCTTTCCGGTGGAGAACTTGTCTCAGGTTTTGGTTCCCTATGAGGGCGCTTCCATGGCCCTTGTCAATGACAAGGGAGAGGCCATTTATCAGCAAGTGGAGGAGGAGCTGTTTTCTGAAGACCTCATTCTGATGATGAAACAGAAAATGACAGAAAATCAGGGATATTTTTATGAAACAATAGAGGGAATTGAATATCTGGTTCATTATGTGGCCATTCCTGGTCCTGAATGGCAGCTGGTCAGTATGGTACCCATGGCTCAGACAACAAAAGCAGTGGACGGTCTTTATGATTTTGTATCCGTTCTTACAGTTCTCATTGTGCTGGGGGCGTGCATCGTGTGTTTGATCATGTATGTTTATATTAATGCACCTCTAAACCGTTTAATTCAAAAGGTTAGCCGTGTCAATATTGGAGGAATTCGAATTTTTGATATAGAGCCTGTGAGAAAACCGGCATATGGGATTGTGAAAGCTGAAAAGGAAATTGGTCATATGGTTGATTATATCGAACATTTGTCAGAACAGACTATCAAACAGAAAGAGATTGAGCAGAATCTTCGATATGAAATGCTGCGTGCACAGCTGACGCCTCATTTTCTTTTTAATACCTTAAACGTAATCAAATGGTCGGCTATGATATCCGGTGCAGGAAATATTGCTGATATGATCACTTCTCTGGGATTGCTGCTGGAGAACAGTATGAATCGCAAGGAAGAAGAGGTGCCATTACAGGAAGAAATAAAAATGGTAGAGGCATGGGTGGAAATTAAAAACTGGGCGCTGAAAAACAGAATTCAGATTCATATTGATGTGCCGGATGAGCTGCGGGAGGTATTGGTAATTAGATTTTGTCTCCAGCCATTGGTGGAAAATGCGGTTCTTCACGGAATGGATCACGCTTCCGATGGACATATCTGGATCAGGGCAGAGCGGTATTTAAACAAAATGTGCGTTACTATACAGGATAATGGCAGGGGAATGGATGAGAAAACAATGGAAAAAATCTTGCTGGAAATGGATTCTGTAAGCAAAGCCCGCCATGTGACAGGAATCGGCATTACAAGTATCCATGAGTTGATGAAAATAAAATATGGACCGGATTATGGACTTCATATTGAGTCAAAACCGGGATTTGGAACAAAGGTTTATTTGATTTTTCCGTATAGGGAGGAGGATGAGCATGAGGAAGGTAATGATTGTTGATGATGAAATTATTGTAAGAGTGGGAATTCAATCATGTATTCACTGGGAAGAACAGGGATTTGAGATCTGTGCTGTCTGTGAATCAGGAAAAGAGGCAGTTGCGCATTTTCAAAAAGAAGTGCCTGATATTGTATTTACGGATATTATGATGCCGGAAATGAATGGAATTGAGCTTGTGGAGTACATATGCACCAATTATCCCAAAACCAAAGTGGTTGTACTAAGCTGTGTAAATGAGATCGATTATGTGAAAAAAGCCATTAAGCTGGGGGCAGAGGATTATATACTGAAACTTTCCTTTACTACCGCTTCATTGATTGAGCTTCTGGTAAAACTAAGAGCGGCCATAGAAGAAGAGAACAGCACAGAGGAAAGTCCGGATATTTATGCAAATATACAGGCATTTAACAGAGAAGAAGCATTTCGGACTCTGATTTTCGGGAGTTTAAGTACAGTGGAAAGTGAAGCCATACTGGATAAACTGGGATATGCCTACGATCCTTTTGAGGAATATGCAATAGCAAGTATTTTGATTGAGCGTTATGGTAACAAAGATGCAGGTAATTGTGATGAGGATATTATGAGGTATGGATTATTAAACCTTATAAGGGAGTATTTTGAGAAGCTGCCTGAGTATGAACTCATATTTCTGAAACAGAATGAAATGATGGCCGTGTTTCGTCAGCTTCCAGAACCAGAACTATGTAAAGAAGCCCTTTATAAATTGAATCACGCATTAAAAACCCATTTAAATCTTACTTTATCTATGGGATTAAATCCAGAAACTGTAGGACGAACGGGAATTGCAGCATCCTATAAAAGAGCAAAAAAACTGGCAGAATTACATTTTTTTGATGGAGTTGGTTCTTATCACGATAAAGAGGATTTGCCAGAAGGTGGGACAGCCATGAAAAAGGGACCTCAAAAGGAACTCCGGGAAGCTGTTTTTAGTCAAAATGGGGAACGTACTTATGAATTGATTAATCAATGGTTTGAGGACATGGCGGTTGTACGCAATCATGAGAGAATTATGGCAATCAGGCGGCAGGTTGTGGAGACGTGGATATATCTGTCCGGCAGTGCGATGCCTGAACAAGACAATGTGTCGGATTATCTTAATATTAACTCTGTTTCTGATATGTGGAGAGCAGAAACGCTGGAGACACTAAAAGAATCCTTTGAATATTCGGTTCAGGTGCTTATGGATTGGCTTCAGGCCAATAAAACCACTAATCCTGAGCTTGCCCGGCTTCTTATCTATCTGGAAGAGAATATCAGTGAAAGTCTCACCCTGGAACAGGCTGCAATTCAGTGTAATCTGGGGAAAAGCCAATTTTGTATTTTGTTTAAAAAGGCTACAGGAGAGACATTTATCAACTATGTAAATGAGTTAAAGATGAAAAAAGCTTATGAATTGCTATGCAGTGAGAATATTTTGGTGCAAGAAGCAGCTAATCAGATCGGGATCAGAGATATTTCTTATTTCAGCCGGCTGTTTAAGAAATATTACAATATCAGCCCAAGTGAAGTGAGGAGATTATAGAAATCACACAATAATTCAATAAAGGCGGACGATTGTCCGGATGGTGGAAATAGGGATTCAGTTTGGCGGACAATAATACAAACAATCCCTATTTTATTACATTCCAATATAGTTTTAAAGGAATTATACTGAAAATGTAGTAAATAAAGGGGAATTAACAAGAATTTAAGGAGGGTTAATATGAAAAGAACAATATGCAGTTTGCTTGCTGCAGGAATGGTGATCACTTCACTGGCTGGATGTTCAGGAAGCAGTGGAACAGCAGAACCGACAAAGGCAGCAGAAAACACAGAACAGAATTCAACAAACGGCGGATCAGAAGGCAGCCAGGCGGAAAATTCTGCTGGAGAAGGGACAGAAAAACCATATGCAGGGACCACCATTCGGGTGCTCAGTATGACAGGGCAGATATCTGATGCGATGGAGGAGTACCTGGACCGGTTTGAAGAAGAAACAGGCATTAAGGTGAATATGGAATTATATGGAGAGGCCCAGCTGAGGGAAAAATGTACCACAGAGTTTCTGGCAGGTTCCTCTACCATCGATGCATTTTTGATGAGTCCTCTTCAGGATATGACTGCATTCAGCAACAATGGCTGGGTAGAGCCTCTGGATTCCTATCTGGAAGACCCTGATTTTGACTGGGATGATTTTGCCTCTGCTCCAATGGAACAGATTAAAATCAAGTCTACAGGAGAAACGGGAGCACTGCCTTTGTACTCATCTGTGCAGCTTATGTTTTATAGAAAAGATGTGTTTGAAGAGAAGGGAATTAAACCGCCCACAACTTATGATGAACTGATTGCAGCATGTGAAGCAATTAACAATCCTGAGGATAATTTCTACGGAATTGCCTGCAGAGGTGAGAAAATAGCACTGACTTCTCAGTTTTCACCTTTTTTATTTGGATATGGAGGAGCATATTTTAAAGACGGGGTTTGCGCATTCAGAGAAACGGAAACCATTGATGCAGCTAAATTCTATGGAAAACTTCTGGGTACCTATGCACCGGAAGGCATTTTAACAGCGGGCTATTCTCAGATGACACAGTTATTTAATGCAGGTCAGGTAGGAATGTGTATTGATGCTATTGCGCTTTATCAGACCCTGATTGATTCCAATGAATCCGCTTTCTTTGATAAAGTGGGAGTTGCCCCGATTCCGGAAGGGCCTGCAGGAAGACAGTCCTATAAGCAGGTGGTATGGGGAGCTTCAATTTATTCAGGATCAAAGAATAAGGAAGCAGCCTGGGAATTTTTAAAGTTCACTGCAGGAAAAGACATTGCAGCTGAGATTACTCCTAAGGGAATGCCAACATTCCGGGCTTCTGTCTGGGAGGATGAACGGGTAACTTCCACTATGCCTGAGGATTACATAGAAGCTTATAATACTGAGATTCAGGCTGATACCACCAATCAGTACGGACTTCCAAGGATGACTGCTGTTTCAGAGGCAAGAGATGCAATGGGTGAAGCCATTGTATATTCCATCGAAACAAAAGGGGAAGGCGCTGAGATAGAAAACAGAATGAAGGCGGCAGCAGATCGTGTAGATCAACTATTAAAGGATGCCGGTGAGTACGGAGAGGATTATCCCTATGTGGAATAGGCTGAAGTTCCGCAGAGCGGAGGAATGAGGGAAGGTATGACTAATTTTATTAACAAACATATTAAATGGGTGTTTTCATTGCCTGCACTCATCTTTATGATCGGAATGGTTGCAGTTCCCATTGTTATGACCTTTGTGTTCAGCTTAAATGACTGGAATCTGCTGCTGGGAAATGGAATGAAATTCAACTGGGGGAAAAACTATCTGGATGTTCTGACAGGCAAGGAATTCTGGCAGTCTCTGGGGATCACCTTTTATTACACTGCTTTGGCAACTGTTGCAGAAATGATGCTGGGACTTTCCATTGCATTAATTCTTAATAAAAACTTTTTGGGCAAAAATTTTGTCAAAACGGTTGTGCTTCTTCCCTATATGATGGCTCCTGTAGCCGTTGGACTGATGTGGATGCTGTTCTATGAACCGTCTTCCGGTTTAATGAATTATATATTTACCAGTGTGGGACTTCCGAGATCAGTCTTTGTTTCTGCAAAACAGACGGTTATTCCGGCAATAGCAGCAGTGGAAACATGGCAGATGACCCCAATGGTAGTCATAGTATGTCTGGCAGGGCTTTCATCCCTGCCGGCAGAACCTATGGAAGCAGCAAAAGTGGACGGCGCAACACCCCTTTATACCTTTTTCAAGGTGACGCTGCCTCTTATGACACAGACCCTGTTTTCCATTGGACTTCTTCGGTTCATAGATGTATTTAAGTCTTTTGACTTGATCTATGCAATGACCAAGGGAGGACCTGCCAATGCTTCCAGAACTTTGAATCTGTTTGCATATGAGACTGCATTTTCTTACTATAAATTCGGACTGTCTTCTGCAATGCTGATGATTCTGTTTGTTATAGTGCTGCTGCTCAGCGTTCTCGTAATGAAAATTCAGAGAAAGTTGGTGAGTTATTATGGCGGATAATCGGTTGAAAATAAGGAAGATAATAAAAAAGGCATTATTTGGTCTTTTACTGCTTGTGATTATGGTTCCGATTTTATTTCCATTGTATTTTGTGTTTATATCATCGTTTAAAAACATGGCACAAGTTTACATAATGCCTCCCAAGCTGATTGGTTTCCAGCCTATTTTTGATAATTATATCTATATCTTTAAAACACAGAATTACGGGACCTATATGATCAATTCAACCATTGTGGCAGCAGCCTCCACAGCTTTGTCTCTCCTGTTTGGAGTTCCGGCTGCCTATGTGATTGCCAGATATAAGATGACAAAAGCCAGTACAGGTATTCTGGTTGCAAGGCTGCTTCCCAATATCTCTATTTTGCTGCCTTATTATTTCATCTTTTCCAGACTTCATATGATAGATACTTATGGTGTTCTGATTATCAGCCATATGGTTTTGTCCATGCCGTTGATTGTATGGATTATGACAGGATTTTTCAGTGATATTCCTCTGGAGCTTGAGGAGGCTGCTATTGTGGATGGCTGCACAAGACAGAAATGTTTTACAAGTGTCATACTCCCTGTATGTACACCAGGTCTTGTCACCTGTTCCACACTGTCCTTTTTAGGGTCCTGGAACAATTTCCAGTTTGCAATGATATTAAGCGGAGAGAAGACAAGAACACTTCCCGTATCTTTACAGTATTTTGTTTCAGGAGCGGATATCCGCTGGGGACGAATGATGGCAGCTACAATTGTAGTAATTGTTCCTACAATTATACTGACAATGATTTTACAAAAGTATATTGTTCAGGGGATGACAGCGGGAGCTGTGAAAGGATGAGTAAAATGAAACAGATTTATGAACTGGAACATACAGAGGAACTGATTTCTCCATGTCTCATCTATTATCTGGAGATCATCAGGGAAAATACGGAAAAAGCAATAAAAATGGCAGGTTCTGCAGACAGGCTGTGGCCTCATGTAAAAAGCCACAAATCAATAGATATGGTAAAGCTGCAGATAGGGTACGGAATTAAAAAATTTAAAACCGCCACCATTGCAGAGGCTGAAATGGCAGCTGAAGCAGGAGCTGAGCAGGTGATTCTGGCGTATCCGCTGGTGGGGCTTAATATCAGAAGATTTCTCAATCTGGAACAAGCTTATCCTCAGACTGTATTTTATGCAATCGGGGATGATAAACAACAATTGATGCATTTGTCAGACGAATGTGAGAAGTCTGGCTGCACAGTAAAGGTTCTCATTGATGTTAACATGGGAATGAACCGCACAGGCGTTGAATTATGGAATCTTGAATCCTTGTACAGATATGCTGATACATTGCCTGGAATTCAACTGAAAGGTCTTCACTGTTATGATGGTAATCATAATCAAAAGGATATTGCAGAACGTGATTTAAAGGTTGAAAAAAGTGACAGCCGGATTCAGGAGATTATAAATAATCTTAGAAGTGATAGTATTTGCTGTGAATTTGCGGTGGCAGGAGGCACTCCCTCATTTCCCTGTCATATTCACAACAGTGACTGGTATTTATCTCCTGGAACTGCTTTTATTACTGATGCAGGATATTATAATAATTTGCCTGATTTAAACTTTGTTCCGGGAGCTGCCCTGTTTACAAGAGTTGTCAGCCACCCCTCCAAAGGTTTATTTACCCTTGATTTAGGATATAAGGGGATTGCGGCTGATCCTGTAGTTCAGCGAGGTTATATTATTGGAATGGATGAAGCGGTACCTGTTCTTCACAGTGAGGAACACTGGGTATTTCAGACAGAAGAGGACAGGGTGCCTCCAATCGGAACCGGCCTTTATGTGATACCAACCCATATCTGCCCAACAACTGCATTATATCCTGAGATTCTTGTTGCAGAAAAAGGCAGGATTACAGAAACATGGAAGGTAACAGCAAGAAACAGAAAAATCAACTATTAAGGGAAAAGGCGGGGAAGAAATGGACAGTATTGAGATTCTGAAGCATTTGATTGAAATTGATACCACCAATCCTCCCGGAAATGAAAGAAATGCTGCAGTTTATTTATCACAGCTCTTAGAACCTTATGGTTTTGTGTGTGAAATTCAGGAGCTTGGGGATAACAGAGCTAATTTCATCGCTTCTTTGGGGATAAAGTCCGTACCGGAGCTTGTGATGAATGGTCATCTTGACGTTGTTCCTGCCACAGGAGAATGGAAAACGGAACCTTTTCGGCTCAGCTCTCACGGAAAACGTTTATATGGAAGAGGAACTTCTGATATGAAGGGTGGTATAGCAGCCATGTGTGAGGCAGCCATCCGTATAGCAAAGAGCGGAGGTCCTGTTCATGGAAAGCTGAAGCTTTTGTTTGTTGCTGATGAGGAGTGTTCTAATCTGGGGACAGAGAGCTATTTGAAGAAGTTTGCCCCCGGTGATTATGTTGTAATTGGAGAGCCAACCTTGCTTAAAGTGGCAGTTGCTCATCGTGGAGTATCCAGAGATTATATTGATTTTAAAGGGAAGGCAAGACATGCAGCACTTCTCTCTGAAGAAGAGAGCAGTATTGAACAAACAGCGAAAGCAATTGTGGCAGTTAAAAAGATTAATGAAAAGCTTCAGACATGGAGCCATGAGGTGCTGCCTCCTCCAAGTATTGCAATAACTATGTTAAAAGCATATGAAAAGGACAATATTATTCCTGCTGTATCCAGGCTGTTGTTGGATTTTCGGATTCTTCCGGGAATGGATAAGGAAAAAGTTTATGAACTTTTAGATCAGGGATTTGCAGAAGCCGGTCTGGGCAATTATGAGAAAATACCCCATTTTTATATGCCTGGGGGTGAGATTTCTATTGAGGACCCATTTGTGAAGCTGTGCCTTAAGGAGAGAGAAAAAGTCCTTGGAGACAGAGTGGAGCCCTGTGCTTTTGAAGCTTCCTGTGAGCAATGCTTTTTCACAGAGCGCGGAGCAAAAGCAGTGATCTGCGGTCCTGGAGATATCTCCCAGGCTCATACTCTCAATGAGTATATTGAGGAACAGCAGGTGAGACAGGCAGCAGATTTATATGAAAGCATAATGAAATGGGTGTTAATTGAAGAAAACATAGAATAGAGGTACAGAGATGAGAGATATTTATGAGATTTTGAAAGAAAAAGCTATTACTTTACCTGAGCCGCCGCCAAAAGGCGGGGTTTACACTCCGGTTCAGGAGTTTGGAGATAAATTTTTATATTGTTCAGGCTGTGGCCCTGATCTTGGCGGCGGGAACAATGTAAAGGGGAAGCTTGGAGGTGGTTTATCTCTGGAAGAAGGGCAGAAAGCAGCATATCAGTGTGTTTTAAACCTACTGGCCAATCTGGATCAAAAGACTGGGGATTTAAACAGGATTAAACGTTTTGTAAAGGTACTTGCCTTTGTAAACTGCACAGATGATTTTGAAATGCAGCCCCAGGTAGTTAATGGCGGTTCACAGCTCTTGGCGGATTTATTCGGAGAGGAGGCGGGGCTTCCTGCCAGGTCTGCCATAGGAACCAATTCCCTTCCGGGTGGAATTGCATGTGAGATTGAAGTGGTGGTGGAACTGAAGTAGAATACATAGATCAATATGCCTCATGACCTGCTTGCATCGGGTGATGGGGCATTTTTTTGTCTTTTAATTCTCAGAAGATAAAAATAGAACATGAATCCTAAAAATCGTTCATTTTTTCTTCCCCTTGTATAAGTTATAATAGAGTATATGTTAACGAATGTCCCGAATCAAGGAAGGACAGCCAAAAGGAGAGATAAAATGACAAAGGAGTTATATTTTCAGAACCCTAATAACTACATATCCAGAGAAGACGGAGCGTGGTGCAGCCGGTTTTGTAAGGAGAACTGGCAAGAGGATGTAACGCATATCATGCGCATAGCAGATGATACTGTTGAGAAACGTTTCTTATTTGATCTGCGTTGGGATATGGAACGTACCTATGAGTATGTGTGTTTTGAAAAAGAAGTGATCTGGGATTATATGCCGGGCGATGATCCGGAGTTTATCTTCCAGTTTAACCGTCATCAGTTTTTTATCTGTCTTGGACAGGCTTATATGATGACCGGTGATGAGAAATATGCGGAAACCTTTGCCCATCTCCTTCTATCCTGGATCAGGGAAAATCCTCTGAGTGAAGAGACTAAGAAGACAACCTGGAGAAGTATTGAGGCAGGAATCAGGGCGGAGACCTGGGTGAAGGCCATGGGATATTTTAAAGAAAGTCCTTCCATTACAGATCAGGTGATACAGGAATTTATGGATTGTCTTGAGGTTCATGCAGAGTACTTAATGACAACCTATCAATATTTTCAGATAAAAAGTAACTGGGGAGTGATTGAGAACAGAGGATTGATGGAGATAGCTCTGGCTCTGCCTATATCAGATCGTACCAGAGATTATTTAGACACAGCTATTTCCCGCCTCACAGAGGAAATTCATGTTCAGCTGACAGAGGAAGGTGTTCACTGGGAGCAGTCCCCTATGTATCACAATGAGGTGTTTCACTGTTATATAGAAGTAATGCGTTTGGCAAAACGGTACGATATCGAGCTTCCTGCTATACTTCCTGATAAAATCCGCCAGATGGCATATGCCAATTTGATCTGGAAAAAGCCCAATCACTGTCAGGTTATGCAGGGAGACAGCGATGAAACAGATGTAAGGGACCTGCTGGCACAGAGCGCTTATTTATTCCAGGACCCTGTATTAAAGTATGGCGCTTATTCCTGTATGGATTACGACGGTGCCTGGGATTATTTAAAGGAAGGCATTCTATCCTATGAAAAAATGGAGTCCAAAGAGCCGGATTTCCTGGACAGCTATCTGGAAGACAGCGGCAATCTCTATATCAGATCGGGCTGGGACGAAAAAGCGGACTATTTTCATTTCCGCAGCGGTTTCTTAGGCGGCGGTCATGGACATTCTGATAAGCTTCATATTGATCTGGTGATTCATGGCGAAGATATTCTTATGGATACAGGCAGATACCACTATGTTCCGGGAGAAAAGAGAACCTGGTTTAAGAGTGCGGCTGGTCACAATGTTCCAATCATTGATGACCATGATTATCTGGTGTGCCAAGATGCCTGGGGAGTTGATTATAGAACTCCTGCTTATATGGGCGGCTATAGAAAGAAAGGCAATTTACGTTATATTCAGGGTGGTCATGCAGGTTATATTTCCAGAGGCAGTGCAGGAGTGTGGATTAACCGGAAGGCAGTAGCTATCGGCACAGAGCTCTATGTTATTATTGATGAGTTTTATACAACAGAAAAACATAAATTCCAGCAGTTGTTTCATTTTAACAACAGAGGTAATGTGACTTTAGAAGGACAGACGGTTCATTATAAAGGAGAGAAGGCAGAAGCAGAGCTGACTATTGTAACAGGTAACTGTACTATGAATTTGACGCACGGTATGATTTCCAGAAACTATAATCAGATTGAGACAGGGAAAATGCTGAATGCAGAGGTAGAAAAGGAAGGCTTCTGTTCTATTATTACTATTATATCAGGAGGTGCTTCAGGATCATTTGAAGGGACAAAAGCAAGGTTAATTCCTGTTTCCGGTTCAGCAGATGGAACACCTTTAGCTTCTCATGATGCTGAGGCAGTTGAGATTCTCTGGAAAGGGAAGAAATACATTGTGATCATAGCCCATAAAGACATTGCGGATTCTTGTGATCTCTTATCAGCAGGTGGCGTAAAGGGACTTGGGTCTGTGATTGTGTTTGATGCTGAGAAATATAAGGTGGGCGGAGCTGTGCTGCATTGGTAATTGTCTATTGATGCAGAATTGATAGCAGAACGGGCTATTGCCAGCACCCTTTCATTTGTGGTATGATGTGGCGTACAGACTTATGCAGTTTCTTACTTAAGGAGGACGCAGATTCCATGAATTACTGGCAGATATTTTTCATATCATTACTTGCATTTTTAAAGAAAATAGATCATAAAGGTCCTCAGATTGCTATCTATAACTCCATGTTCTGGGGAGGGATGGCAGGAATTGTCATGGGGGATTTCCGGACAGGTCTGGTGATTGGGGGAACCTTTCAGCTGATGTCTCTGGGGGTCACCTCCATCGGCGGTTCTTCGGTTCCTGATTATCAGATTGGAGCCATTATATCCACTGCAATTGCAGTCAGCACAGGTCAGGGGCCAGAGGTTGGCATTACCATTGGGCTTCCTGTGGCAATGGCATGTATCCAGCTTGACGTGTTTCAGAATCTTCTGGACAGCTATCTGGTTCGTAAGGCTAAGAAATATTGTGAACAGGGACAGTTTAAGAAGATGAATGCCATGATCTGGCTGTGTATTCCAGGCACTGGTCTGTCCACTGCGATTCCGGCTTTTATAGCAGCAGCTTTTGGTCCGGCAGCAGTGGAGAATCTCATAGCTTATCTTCCTGACTGGTTCCTTCCCGGGCTTTCTATTGCGGGGAAATTACTTCCTGTCTGCGGAATTGCAGCTCTGTTGCTCTATATGCCGGCAAAACGATATCTGGAGTATGTGCTGTTTGGATTTGTGCTGTCAGCTTATTTGAATGTACCTATTCTTGGAGCTGTTATTGTAGGTGCGGGATTTGCGCTTATGGTGTATAAAAAACGGATGAAAGAGGAGTTTGGTACAGATTCCGTATATGGAATTAATAAAGAAAATAGTGGGCTGAAGGAAAGTGGTGGGGAAAAAACAGAGGGGTTCGGCTATGCAGCATTTACCGGCTATAACAGTGATACCGGCTATTCCGGTAAATTGACCTCACAAGACCTTAGGCGGGTAGGCTTTCGCTGTAATCAGACCCTGATCAGCTTCAGCTATGAAAACCAGATGGCAGGTGGATTTGTTTACGCCATATCCCCGGCTTTGCGGAAGATTTATGTTTTAGATAAGGAATATAAGAAAGCACTTTTAAATCATTTTCAGTTCTTTAATGTGACGCCTTATTTGGAAAATATCATTATTGGAATCGCTCTTTCCATGGAAGAGCGCAATGGAATAAAAGGGAAAGAGGCAGTCCATAACATGAAGGTAGGACTCATGGGTGCTCTGACAGGCTTTGGAGACAGTATCTTCTACATTCTGATACCTGCTATCTTTGGATCAGTAGGCGGATATATGGCAGTGGAAGGGAATCCCACAGGAATGATTGTCTGGTTGTTATATGGGGTTGTATTTTTTCTTCTTCGTCCATTTTTGGTGGAAATTGCTTATAATGGCGGGCATAAGCTAATGGATGAATTAGAAGGGAAGCTGTCCGTATTTACAGATGCTGCCTCTGCACTGGGCCTTACTGTGGTGGGCTCTATGATGACAACGGTTATTTCTGTTAAAACACCTTTGACCTTTGTATCAGGAGAAGTGGTCACTGAGATTCAGTCGGTACTGGATCAGATTATGCCATCCTTACTGTCTGTAATTCTGACAGTGGCAGTTCTGGTTCTCCTTAAGAAAAAGGTGCAGCTGATGTGGATTATTCTGATTATTATTGCTTTATCCTGTGTTGGTGCGGCATATGGTGTATTAATTTAACTGAGGGGTTCGACCCTTTTCAAAAAGGGTCGAACCCCTCAGTTAAAAATTAGATTCGATTCTCAATCCAGGCAAGTGCATCGCCGATTACTTCATCTCTGCAGTATTCATTAAAAATCTCATGGAACAGACCGCCGTATATCTTCATCTGTTTATCTTCAGAAGCAGCTGCTGCGAAGAAATCATAGGTATCCTGTACACTTACTAATCCATCCTTTTCTCCATGAAGCATAAGAACTGGATATCGGAAGGCGGAAACAGTTTCTGTAAACCACTCAAGACCATTGCAGATGGCATAACATAAGCCAGTGGTAAAGGTCTGTGTGTTATAGGGGTCTTTGCCATACCAGTCCACAACTTCAGCAACGGAACATACGCCGGAGCCTAACTGATTGGGAAGCTTGGTGTGGGGGTCCAAATCTTTTGGCACTGATGTAATAAGTCCGCCATTGTCCTTTGTTAAAGCACCGCTTGTAACTATGCCTCTTAAGCCTTTATCCGGGTATTTGGCACCATAGAGAGAAACTGTAAATCCGCCCATGCTGTGTCCGATTAAGAATACAGGAAGTCCTGGATTCTCAGACATGGCAAGATCAACTACCACATTGGTATCGTCCAACAATTCATTGTAATCACTGTAATAAGTTCTTTCTCCTTCTGAACGGCCATGGCCTCTGTGGTCGAAACGGTAAGTTCCGATTCCAGCCTTGTGGAACTGTTCAGCAAAATAGTCGTATCTTCCCTGGTGTTCACATAACCCGTGGACTACGACAGCCACAGCTTTGTTCCCTTCAGAGATTTCCCTGTTTAAATATAGTTTTGTGCCGTCGAAAGAAGTAATCATTTCCTCCATATGTAACCCTCCTTAAATGAAATATAATTAATAGTAAACCCTTCTTTTAACACCGTTTTATTATATCATAAATAGCATTAAGATTCTATAAAAATACCTTGAATCGTCTGAAATCTTACATAATCCTTACACTTATGTCGGACCTCTTGTCAACCCCATTGTTCCATGATAAAGTAGCAAATAAAGCGGAAAAAATGCTAAATTAATTGCTGGAAAACATACAAAGGGGGGAGCTGCTATGAAACAGTCTATTTTTACCAGAATTCAGACACAGAACCGGATGCAGCAGCATACATATAATTCCGTATGGTGGTTTGTTTCGGCTTATGAACGGCACATGGCAGATGCCCTGTATGATTTTGTATAAGGTTGACACCTGTCTATGAATTGCCAGAGAGCCGTGGGCTCTTTTTTTGTTTTACTATATATATCTGTAAGGAGGTAAAGGGGTGTCAGAGGCGAGAGAGGAAGTTTGTCTGCACTATTTGGGGTTTGGGTTGTGTGCCAAAGAGTTTAATGCCAGCAGGAGTTTTTGCAAGACCTGTGATTACTATGAACCTGCCAGCTGTGAGAGGCTGAGTCATGGGAAAGATAAGGATAAGAAACGGTACGCAGGAAGAGTATAAGATTAATTTATATGATAATTTAATAGGAAGAAATCAAAACCAGACAAGGGAGAAGTGGGAAACTCTCTTTGTAAGTTTTGATGATCAAAGTAAAAGGCTGTCCATGTGGGATAGCCTTTTTTCATATTGTTTCCATAAGAAACAAAGAGCTCATTAGGTAGTAATGACGGGGAAATTAAAAACATAAAAAAGAACAATGATATTTTTCACAAATATCAAAAAAAATAGTGGGGGAAAACTTTGAAAATTTCAGGTGGAAAATTGGGAAGTTGGTTTTTTAGCAATATTTCAGTTAAAATTTCAATAATTTTTTCGGAAAATTTAATGACAAAATTGTTTCAAATGTTCAAACAATTAGCGTGATTAGCAAAATGCTATGACAGCCCCAAAAAGTTGACAACTGTTGCAGATGCAAGTATTATACACGTTGTGCTTCGGTATGTATTAGTGTAAGCACACGGAGAGCCATGTATTTTAAGCTATATACATGAAAGTCTGTAAGAAAGGAAGTGAGCATTACGGAGGATTTAGCTGAGAGACTAATGGAAGAGCTTAACTGCGAAACAGTCTTCACAATTCCCCTGTTTGGCGGAATACCAATCGCTGAATCCGTTGTGGTAACCTGGGTTATCATGGCTGCACTTACTCTTCTTTCCATTTTCCTGGTAAGAGATTTAAAGGTGGAAAATCCCGGAAAGAAGCAGCAGGCGTTGGAAGTGGTAATCGGCGGAATCTATAACTTCTTCGACGATCTGATGGGAGAAGAGGGGAGGAGGTATATTCCCTATTTGATTTCCATAGCTATCTACATCGGAGTGGCAAATCTAATCGGTCTGGCTGGTTTTAAACCACCAACTAAGGACTTGAATGCCACAGCGGCACTTGCGCTGATGAGCATTGTGCTCATTGAATATGCAGGATTTCATAAGAAAGGATTGAAAGGCTTTATCAAAAGCTTTGCAGAGCCGGTGGCAATTGTTGCCCCAATTAACATTTTGGAGTTATTTATAAAACCTCTTTCTCTGTGTATGCGGCTTTTTGGCAATGTCCTTGGCTCGTTTGTAGTGATGGAGCTGCTAAAACAGCTGATAGCGCCCATTGTACCAATTCCATTCAGTATGTATTTTGATATATTTGACGGACTGATACAAGCCTATGTATTCGTATTTCTGACTGCTCTTTTTATAAAAGAGGCAGTGGAGTGACGAATATTTTTTTGACTAATTTAATTTGAAAAATGAAAAGGAGATAATATTATGTTAGTAGCAATTGGAGCAGGAATGGCAGTATTAACAGGTGTAGGAGCAGGTGTAGGCATTGGTATGGCAACATCCAAAGCAGTGGATGCCATTGCAAGACAGCCGGAGGCAGAGAGCAAAATCAGCAAGGCACTTTTACTTGGCTGCGCTCTTGCAGAGGCAACAGCCATCTACGGTTTTGTTATCGCACTGTTAATCATTTTATTCTTAAAATAATCGTTACATATCATAAAAAGGATAGAAAGGCAGGCGGTACAGATGTTAAGGCTGGATATGAACCTTGTATGGAATATTGTAAATCTCATAGTCCTGTATCTATTGCTCAGGCATTTTCTGATTAAGCCGGTTATGAATGTAATGAACAAGAGGCAGGCGATGATTGACCAGAGCATTACAAATGCGAGAGAATCAGAAACTGCTGCTATGGAGCTGAAAGGTCAGTATGAGAATAAGCTTCAGACTTCCAGAGAAGAGGGAGTGAGACTTGTGGATGAGGCAAAAGCAGATGCAAAAGCCCAGTATGACCGGATTGTGAAGGAAGCACGGGATCAGGCAGGGAGAATCATTACAAATGCCCATAAAACTGCAGATGCAGATCAGGAAAAGGCTATGCGGGAGGCAGAATCACAGATTGCCGGGCTGGTGATTGCAGCAGCTGCAAAGGTGGTTCATGAGGAAGCCGGCCATAGGAACAATCAGGCCCTCTACGATAGATTTATAGCGGAGGCAGGTGATTCCCATGACGCAGGCAGCAACTAATTACGGGCAGGTGCTTTATGAGCTGGAGATAGAGAAGCAGGTAATTGATGAAATAGAAGAGCTGTTTCATAAGACTCCTGAACTGAAGAAAGCACTTGCCAGTCCTGTTGTGACTAAGGCTGAGAAGCACCGGGTCATAGACCGCATTTTCCCCAGGGAAATCAGAAACTTTTTGAAGGTGCTCAGCGATCATCAGGATATGAGCTGCATGGAGGACATTTTTAAGGCGTATCATACTTATGCCTGTATGCAGGAAGGAATACTTCAGGCAGAGCTTTCCTATGTAACAGAGCCAGATGAAGCCAGACTTGGGCAGATCAGGCAGATGTTATGTGAAAAATACAAGAAAAAAGATGTGGAATTTCATCTTATAAAGGACCCTGAACTCATTGGAGGATTTGTCCTCCGTGTTGGTGATATAGAGACTGACTGGAGTATGAAGGGGCGTCTGAAACAATTAGAACAGAAATTGATGCGGAGGTGATATGGGTGGCTTCAATTAATTCAGATGAAATTATCTCTATATTGAGAAGTGAAATAGAAGATTATGACGTACATGCAAGAGACCAGGAAGTGGGAACCGTCATCGGATCAGGTGATGGAATTGCCACAGTCTACGGTATGGATCATGCCATGTACGGAGAAATAGTCATATTTGAAAATGGTTTAAAAGGTATGGTTCAGGACATCAGACGTGAGGATATCGGCT
Organism: Hungatella sp. UBA5385; assembly: GCA_002409995.1. Lineage (GTDB taxonomy): Bacteria > Bacillota > Clostridia > Lachnospirales > Lachnospiraceae > UBA5385. Next base: position 18,125 of record DHOR01000051.1, read on the forward strand.
GTATTTTGTTTGGTTCAGACCGAGAGATCAAAGAGGGCTGTAAAGTCACCAGAACAAAGAAAAGAGCAGGTATTCCGGTTGGTGATGGATTTGTTGGAAGGGTGGTTAATGCCCTGGGAGCTCCTGTTGATGGGAAAGGAGAGATTTCTTCAGAGGACTATCGCCCTATTGAACATGAGGCACCTGGTATTGTTGACCGTAAAAGTGTTACAGTTCCTATGGAAACAGGAATTCTTGCCATTGACTCCATGTTCCCCATTGGACGTGGACAGCGTGAGTTAATTATAGGAGACCGGCAGACAGGTAAAACTTCTATCGCCATTGATACCATTTTAAATCAGAAGGGAAAAGATGTGATCTGCATCTATGTTGCTATTGGACAGAAAGCATCCACTGTTGCCAAGCTGGTGAATACACTGAATCAGTACGGAGCTATGGACTATACCATTATAGTTACCTCCACTGCCAGTGAGCCTGCACCTCTTCAGTACATAGCTCCTTATTCAGGAACAGCCCTTGCAGAGTATTTTATGCATAAAGGCAAAGATGTTCTGATTGTGTATGATGATTTGTCAAAACATGCAGTGGCATATCGTGCCCTGTCTCTTCTTTTGGAGCGTTCCCCAGGCCGTGAAGCATATCCTGGTGACGTATTCTACTTACATTCCAGACTTTTAGAGCGTTCCAGCAGATTGAGTGATGAGCTGGGAGGCGGCTCCATTACAGCCCTGCCTATTATTGAAACTCAGGCAGGAGATGTATCGGCTTATATTCCTACCAATGTTATTTCCATTACTGACGGACAGATATTCCTAGAGAGCGATTTATTTTTCTCAGGTATGAGACCTGCTGTCAATGTTGGACTTTCTGTATCCCGTGTAGGTGGTGCAGCGCAGACAAAAGCTATGAAAAAAGCTGCTGGAAGCATTCGTATTGACCTTGCACAGTGCAGGGAAATGGAGGTGTTTACACAGTTTAGCTCGGACCTGGATGCTGCTACGAAGGAACAGATTCAGTATGGGAAAGGATTGACAGAGCTGCTAAAACAGCCATTATGTCATCCTCTCAGCCTTCACGATAAGGTAATCAGCCTTGTTGTTGCAACTGGCCGTCTATTGTTGGATGTGGAAGTACCTAAGATTAAGTCCTTCCAGAAGGAAATGCTGGAGTTTTTTGAGAGAAGTCATCCGGAAATTGTCAGTGAGATTGAAGAAACAAAAGTGTTGTCTGATGATCTGAAAGCGAAAATCATTGAGGCGGCTGAAGAATTCAAGCAGAAGCAGGTGTAGGATATGGCAAATGCGAGAGAGATACAAAGCAGGATCAACAGCGTTAAAAGTACTATGAAAATCACCAATGCAATGTATACCATTTCCTCGTCTAAGCTTAGAAAAGCCAGAAAAAGCCTGACGGATACAGAGCCTTATTTCTATGCTCTGCAGAGAGTTATTTCCCGTATATTAAGGCATACACCGGATATTGATGATCCTTATTTTGATACCCGCCCTGATATTAAACCTGAAAACAGAAAGATCGGCTATCTGGTGGTCACTGCAGACAAGGGGCTCGCCGGTGCTTACAACCATAATGTGTTTAAGCTGGCTCAGGAGCAGATTGATAAAGGCGGCAGCCCTATGCTGTTTGTAGTGGGAGAGCTGGGACAGCAGTATTTTACGAAAAAGGGAATTCCCGTTGAGCAGGATTTCCGGTATACAGTCCAGGACCCTAATATGAACAGGGCCAGGATAATAGAAGAGCAGATCGTAGATTATTTCTTATCCGGCAAGCTGGATGAGGTTTACATAATCTATACCAGAATGGTAAATGCAATGAAAATGGAGACAGAGTTTGAACAGCTTCTTCCTCTGCCCAAGTCCAGTTTTAATTTAAACCTTCCCATTGATGTTCATCTTGAAGAGATTACCATGAAGCCCTCTCCTGCAGCGGTGATTGATGCCATTGTGCCAAATTATATTGCAGGATTTATCTATGGAGGTCTGGTGGAATCTTATTCCAGTGAGCAGAATTCCAGAATGATGGCAATGCAGGCAGCAACCAAAAGCGCTCAGGATATGCTTGATGAGCTGGCGATTACTTACAACAGAGTCAGACAGGCGGCCATTACTCAGGAGATTACGGAGGTAATCAGCGGCGCTAAGGCTCAAAAGAATAAGAAGAAAAAGGTTTGAGGAAGATTAACAAGACAGAGAGGAGGAGTCCTCACAACTGTGAGAATAACAGATTATGAATATAGGAAAAATAGTACAGGTCCTTGGACCTGTTGTAGATGTAGAGTTTATGGAAGGCAGTGAGCTTCCCTGTATCAAGGACGCCCTTGAGGTGGATAATGACGGGAAACGCTGTGTTATGGAAGTTGCCCAGCATGTGGGTAATCACACAGTCCGCTGTATTATGCTGGCTTCCAGCGAAGGACTTTGCAAGGATATGGAAGTGACAGCTACAGGCTCAGGAATTAAGGTTCCGGTAGGAGAACAGACTCTGGGACGGCTCTTCAATGTTCTTGGAGAGACCATAGATAAAGGAGCAGAGTTGGAAAATGGTCCGCAATGGGTCATTCACAGAGACCCGCCTCCATTTGATGAACAAAGCCCTGTTGCAGAGATTCTGGAAACAGGAATTAAAGTTATCGACCTTCTTGCCCCCTATGCAAAAGGCGGTAAAGTCGGATTATTCGGCGGTGCCGGTGTTGGTAAAACAGTTCTGATTCAGGAGCTGATTCACAACATTGCCACAGAACATGGCGGATATTCTATTTTTACAGGTGTTGGTGAGCGTTCCCGTGAAGGAAATGACTTATGGACAGAAATGGGAGAATCAGGTGTTATAGAAAAAACCGCCTTAGTATTTGGCCAGATGAATGAGCCTCCTGGCGCACGTATGCGTGTTGCAGAAACAGGACTTACTATGGCGGAGTATTTCCGGGATGAGGAACACAAGGATGTGCTGTTATTTATTGACAACATTTTCCGTTTCACACAGGCCGGTTCTGAAGTGTCCGCACTTCTTGGACGTATGCCTTCAGCAGTTGGTTATCAGCCTACACTGGCTACGGAAATGGGAGAATTACAGGAGCGTATTACATCTACTAAAAATGGTTCCGTTACCTCAGTTCAGGCAGTCTATGTACCAGCCGATGACTTGACTGATCCTGCTCCAGCCACCACTTTCGCACATCTGGATGCAACAACTGTTTTGTCCAGAAAGATTGTGGAACAGGGCATTTATCCTGCAGTAGACCCTCTGGAATCCAATTCACGTATTCTGGAGCCTGATATTGTAGGTGAAGAACATTATGAGGTTGCCCGTAAGGTTCAGGAGATATTACAGAAATATAAAGAACTTCAGGATATTATCGCTATACTTGGTATGGAAGAGCTTGATGATGAGGATAAGACTGTGGTTTATCGTGCAAGAAAGATTCAGAAGTTTTTATCCCAGCCGTTTTCTGTTGCAGAGAATTTTACAGGAGTCGCCGGTAAATACGTTCCTCTTAAGGAAACTGTTGGAGGCTTCAAGGCAATTGTAGATGGTGAGATGGATCAATATCCGGAGGCTGCTTTCTTTAATGTAGGTACTATCCAGGAGGTTGTGGAGAAGGCCAAGTCTTTGGAGGAGCAATAATTGTGGTGTGGTTTTGCGATGATGCGATAGTACGGCTGCTCCATAAGGCTGATGTGTTTTATAAGAAAATGAGAGGTGAGGTGCTGTGAGTACAAATACATTTTTCCTTCAGGTGATTGCCACTGATAAGGTGTTTTTCAAAGGCATGTGCCAGAAACTGATTATTCCTTTACTGGATGGCGAAAAAGCAGTCCTGCTTCACCATGAAGACATGGTAATCGCTGTTACTATGGGTGAAATGAGGCTGATGGACGATAATGACCAGTGGATTCATGGTGTGGTTGGAGAAGGATTTGTTCAGATTGTTAATAACCGTGTGACTCTTCTGGTGGATACTGCGGAACGTCCGGAGGATATTGATGAGCGGAGAGCCCAGGAGGCAAGAGAACGGGCGGAGGAGCAGCTGAGGCAGAGTAAGAGTATTCAGGAGCATTCCCATTTTGAAGCATCTCTTGCCAGGTCGCTGGCAAGGTTGAGATTGAAGCATAAGTATGAGATATAGGTGATTTTTAAAATTGGGGTTCGACCCTTTGTATCAAAGGGTCGAACCCCAATTTTAAATGTTGAAACAATTAGATAAACTAAAACAATTTACTCAATACTCCGCACCATAGCATACTGCCCCAATTCCTCAAACCCCAGTTTCCGATAGATTTTACCAGCTTCCGGATTATCATAAAAAAGGCACAGGAATTTCATGCCTTCCTTCAGGCAATGACTGCACAATTCAGCCACCAGATAGGAAGCATAACCTTTTTTCCTCCAGGCCGGCAGTGTTGCTACGCTTACCACCATGGCTGACATGGAGTTTTCGGCAGTAGTACCGGCTACAGATACCAGAGTATCATCTTCAAATATTCCATACATTCTGCCGCCATGTGTGATGGATTCTAAAATATCCTCATGATTCTCTTTTTCTGTTTTTGATCTTAGAGTATAAAAATCTTCAATCTGAAGCAGCAGATTACAAATAGCAGGAACATCTTCGGCAGTAAGCCTCTTTACCGTTCCGGCTGGTGTAGGCGGCATAGACACGCTGTTTAACCTGGATAGATAGGTGGGAACCGCTTCAAGATTCTTCAGATGAGGAATCAACCGTTCTATCAGTGACATTTTACCGCTGAGATTACTAAGCTTTTGACTGGATAGAAAATCAGCTGCTTCTTCTACAGGAAAATCTGGATTATGACTGTAAAATATGAAACTGTTCCGATAATTAAGTATAAAATATGGAAATTCTCCTCCATTCCAGCTATCTGATGTATAGGCGGATACATTAGGATCCTCCATTCCATAAATTTCTAAATCCCCAATAATAAATAAATTGAATTCCGGTTCTTTCAGAATATATTGCATAGCTTTATCATAATCATGTTTAGTTAATTTTTTCAAACTGGTTTCCTTTCCTTATCCTAAAGCCACATCAAGTATCATCATAATTACAAATCCAGCCATAACACCAAGAGTCCCTGCATTGGAATGTTCACCTAAGTGGGCGCTTGGTATCAGCTCCTCCACAACTACGTACATCATAGCACCTGCGGCAAATGACAGCAGCCATGGCATCAAAGGTGCGATAGCACCTGCTATTATTACAGTTAAGATTCCGAATATTGGCTCTACAATGCCGGACATGCTTCCACGTAAGAAAGCATTTCTCTTAGAAAGCCCTTCTTGTCTCAACGGAAGTGAGATAGCGGCGCCTTCCGGGAAGTTCTGAATGCCGATTCCGATTGCCAGAGCCATAGCGCCTGCATAAAGAGCAGGGTCATCATGCTGGGCAGCCAGAGCGAAGGACAGCCCAACAGCCATACCCTCTGGTATATTATGAAGGGTTACTGCTGTAATCAGAAGAGTGGTCCGTTTCCAGTTAGAGGAAACACCCTCTGCTTCATTGTCCTTGCTTAAACCCGGGTGGAGATGGGGCAGTATGGAGTCCAGAACAATGAGGAAAGCAACGCCCAGAAGAAATCCTCCAGCAGCAGGTATCCAGCCGATCTGCCCTTTGGCAGTCGCCTCATCAATAGCCGGTATCAATAAGGACCATATAGATGCTGCAATCATAACTCCTGCAGCAAATCCCAAGAATATTCTCTGTACAGATTGGCTGATTTCATTGCGGAAAAAGAATACAACTGCTGCTCCAAGCGATGTCATCAGAAATGTAAATCCTGTTCCGCCGGCAGCCCATAAAATTGGTGTCATAACATTACCTCCTGTTTTAACATTGAGTTAGCAGCGGCTAACTTATGGATTTATTATATCATAAGATATGACTTTATGCAATTACATAAATTTGTTTTCCATTTCCAATCTATTTATGCTAAAATAGACCTGATTCGACAAACGGAAAGGATTACTTCTATGAGTGTACATATATATTGGAAAAGACACCGAATGCCTGCTGTTTTACTTGCAATAACAGCAGCGGCATTACTTGGGGGCTGTAAAAATGAAGAGGCAGCAGCTCCTATAGAGGAAACAGCACCTCTTTCTATATCAATTCAGTCAGAAAAGGTAATAGAACCAGAAGATATCGGACTTTTGACACCGGATGGACAGTTGATGCCTTCCCTGGCGGACACACCGGAGCTTTTAGAGAATACAGTTCCTGAATATCTGCGTAATGGTGTGGAACACCCTCTGGTTGCCAGCCTTCAGGAACGGCTGATGGACCTTGGATTTATGGATAATGATGAGCCAACCCAGTATTATGGTCCTGTTACAGAAGCTGCGGTTAAGATTTATCAGAGACAGAATGAACTGGCACAGGATGGAATTGTAGGACAGGAAACTTTAAGAAGTATTATGGACCCTTCTGCCAAATACTACGCAGTAGCCAAAGGGGCAGAAGGTGATGATATTAAGCGGATTCAGACCCGTTTGTATGAGCTTGGTTATCTGGCACAGGAAAGTCTGGTAACAGGGTATTTTGGAGATGATACGGAAACAGCGGTTATCAAGCTTCAGGAGATCAATGATCTGGAAAAAGACGGTAAAGTGGGTCAGAAGACAACAAACCTGCTGTATAGTGATGAGATACGCCCTAACCTTCTTTATTATGGAGAGAAAAGTGATGTTGTTTTAGCCAGTCAGCAGCGGCTGAAGGATTTGGGTTATATGACAACCACTCCCGATGGCAGTTACGGAGGTGATACAGTGGCTGCAGTAAAGCAGTTCCAGTCCAGAAATGACCTGATTGTGGACGGTTACCTGGGACCTTCCACCAGAATTGCTTTAAACAGCAGTGAAGCGCAGCCTAATGGTTTAACTCTGGGTGAGCAAAGTGAAAGTGTAACCAGAATCCAGCAGCTGTTAAATAAATATGGTTATCTTTCATCTGCCAATATTACAGGCTATTATGGAGAAGTGACAGAGAAGGCTGTCAAGTCCTTCCAGTCAAACAATGGTCTGTCAGCAGACGGTTCAGTAGGTCAGATGACAATGGCTAAGCTGACAGGAGGCAGCGCCAGATCTTATAGTGCAGGCAGTTCCTCAGGAGGTTCTAAGGGTGGTACTGTGAAAGGCGGCAGCGGTGTTAATGGGTTATTGTCCATTGCCAGATCAAAGCTGGGTAAACCATATGTGTGGGGGTCTAAGGGTCCTAACTCCTTTGACTGCTCAGGATTTGTATACTGGAGCTTAAATCAGGCAGGAGTGCGGCAGAGCTATTTAACCTCTGCGGGCTGGAGAAACGTAGGAAAATATACAAAGATTACTAACTTTAACAACCTTAAGGCTGGTGATATTATTGTAGTAAGAGGTCACATGGGAATTGTGTCAGGCAGCGGCAGAGTTATTGATGCTTCTTCCAGTAACGGAAGAGTGGTAGAACGCTCCTTAAGCCCATGGTGGCGCAGGAACTTTATCTGTGGATGGCGTATATTTGGATAGGAATGGTCTAGAATATGAGTATGAAAACAGAGAGAAAAACCATTAATATGATTACAGATTCACCGGGCAGGGCATTGCTGCTCTTTTCCCTGCCCCTGATTCTGGGGAATTTATTTCAACAGTTTTATAATATCATTGACTCAGTGGTAGTTGGGCAGTTTGTAGGAGAGGAAGCACTGGCGTCAGTAGGTGCTTCTTATTCTATTGCCAATGTATTTATCGCTATTGCAATTGGAGGCGGTATGGGAAGTTCTGTGGTGGTGTCCCAGTTTCTGGGGGCTAAACAGACCGGAAATATGAAAACTGCCATTTCCACCACTCTGATTAATTTTCTTTCTCTTGGAATTGTATTAGGCGGAGTTGGGCTTTTATTTAATGAGCAGATTCTGTTATGGATGAATACACCGGCAAATGTATTTGATGATGCTTCTGTCTATTTAGGTATTTATTTTATGGGATTGCCATTTTTGTTTCTGTATAATGTGCAGGCATCTGTTTTTCAGTCTCTGGGAGATTCTAAAACTCCTCTATATCTGCTGATGTTTTCCTCAGTTTTAAATATTGTTTTAGATTTGATGTTTGTTATTATATTTCAAATGGGTGTTGCCGGAGTTGCCATTGCAACCTTGATTGCCCAGGGAATATCGGCTGCAGCTTCTTTTGTGATTTTGATGAAACGGCTGAAGGCGTATGTAACTACGGAAGAGTTTCATTTCTACGATATGGGAATGATGGTTAATATGATGAGAGTTGCCATTCCCTCAACGCTTCAGCAATCCATTGTCTATATTGGAATGCTGCTTGTTCAGTCCGTGGTTAACAGCTTTGGATCGGCAGTAATGGCAGGATTTGCAGCAGGAACCAGAATTGAGTCCATCTGCATTGTGCCTATGCTGGCAATGGGCAATGCAATGTCCACCTTTACAGCCCAGAATATGGGGGCTGGGAATACGGATCGTGTGAGAGAGGGATATCGCTTCAGTTATAAAATGATTGGATTATTTGCAGTGATACTCTGTATTACCATGGTTCTGTTTGGCGATTTATTCATCAGCAGGTTCTTAAATGAAGGAAGTTCGGAGATTGCATTTCAAACAGGTATGTCCTATATACGTTTTATCGCATTTTTCTTTGTATTTATGGGGCTGAAGGCTATTACGGACGGCGTACTGCGAGGTGCTGGTGATGTTCTTGTGTTTACAATTGCCAATCTGGTGAACCTGGCGATTCGTGTTATTGTATCCACTGTTTTTGCACCCATTATTGGGGTACAGGCTGTGTGGTATGCGCTGCCTATGGGGTGGGCCGCTAATTATCTCATATCATTTCTTCGGTATCTGACTGGGAAATGGAAGAATATACGGTTGATAAAAGGGTAAGAGGCAGAGAGAATTTTGAAAGGTGTTATAAGTCGATTATGATTTATAATGCCTTTTTTTGTGTGAGAGAAATATTATGTAAAAATGAATTCGTCACTAAATATAGGGCAGATTGGAGATGGTTTAGAGATTGCTCTGTTATGATAAATAAAAAACATAGTATCTGTTCAGAATTCGCTTCGTCCTGAACCGTTACAAAAAGGAGAAATCATGAAGATGAAAAAACTTGCTTTATTATTTATGACAGGTGCTCTATTAATGGGCACTATTCCCTCCTATGGGTCTTCCGTATCTATGGTTCAAGTTACAGAAGATAAGGATCAGGGTGTGAATTATACTCAGTTGCCAAGCGCTGAAACCTTAAAAAAAGATCTTGGTTTTCTGCCCAAGGCACCGGGTAAACTTGCTGGTGGTTACACATTTACCTCCGGTGATATCGCAGAATCATTTGATCTGGATTCCAAAGGAAAAGAAATTAATAGGCGGAAAAGTATGAATTTCAAATACACATTGGTGAAGGGAAAAACCACGAAATCAGTTACTTTTTCTGCAGAACCTAAATTACAGCAGTCATTTTCAGAAAATTATTCTATTACAAAGTACGGGGAAATTAATTTATATTACAACACTGAATATGCCAATTATCTTGGCTGGATTGAAAATGACATTTACTATAGTTTGATGGATGCGAATAAAAAGGTTACAAAGACTGAGATGATTGATATGGCAAAAGGAATTATTGATATGAAGACAGATACTGCAAAAGGAAAATAAATGTAGATTGGGGTCAGGGATTATGTAATTTAAAAACACCTATGACAAAAGGGGCTATCCTATTTGAACAGCCCCTTTTTTGCACTATATTTTTCAATTTATTCTTATAAAATATTCTCTCAGTCCAGCATTGCATTAACATTGGCTGCTCTCACGATTCGCCAATGATATACTTTACTTCATAAGTTTCCGTATGCTTTGGTACTTCCAGTTTTCGGATCATATGATTTAGAACAGGAATTGGAATGCTTCGCTCTCTGGTTTTATTCCTATTTAACAGCTCCTCATAAGGAACTTCAATATAGATAAGAATCACTCTTGCACCATAAGCCTGGCAGAGACTGCTTATCTTTCTTCTGGTATCCACTGTAATATTGGTGGCATTCCAGACAAAAGAAATCCCTTTTCTTAAATATTCCTTTGCCTGTTCTTTAGCTGTTTGAACCACTTTACCAGAACCGTCTCTTGGAGAAATCTTCAGTTTTTCCCTAATAGTATCAAGAGAAATCACTGGAAGCTCTGACAAATGATTTTCAATATAGGTGTCTTTCCCGGATAAAGGAAGTCCTGACATCATGTATACAGTAAATTCAGTAGCATCATAGATAACATCTCCATACCAACCCTCATTTTTTTGAAAGTACTGGAATCTGGAATAGTCATCATAAAAGCTCACCTGCTGATTATAGCAGCCAATTTCTGTGGAGTACTCTTTAAAATACTCAATTACAGCCAGTTTTTCTTCCTGATCATCACAGATTCGCCCTAAGAGATCAGCCTTTGCCAATAAATATAATAATGGAAAATCTGTAAATTCTCTTGCTTTAATCATATAGTGATCCATAGGCTCCTTCTCCATATATAACAGGGGCAGCCCGTGGAAACGGATTAGATTTACCACTTCCTCTCTCATTGAAAAGGAAATTTCATATTCCTGTGAATACTTCATATAGAATAACTCCCGAAACATTCTGGAGCCCTTTACTGCATGATTAGGGGAAATAATAGTTTCATCCTCAGTCTTTGTGCAGACCTTTTTCCCTATATCATGAAACATTGCTGCAAGAAACAATATGGTGCGTTTTTCCCTGCTCAATGAACTCCACTGATTAAGTTTACATAAAACGTCACAAACCATGGAGGTATGAGTGAAAACATTCCCCTCTCCATGCCAGACAGGGTTCTGCTCCACATTCTTTAGTTCTTTTAGTTCAATGAATACCTCTGCTAATTCCTCAAAGCAGTAGTTTTTCTGTTCTAATACTTCTATTATATTCATGTCAATCCTGCACCCCATTTCCGGAATCAAACAGATCGAATCCATGACCCAATAGATTGGGGACAATGGGGCGGTCTGCCCAGTGGGTTTCAGAATTTGCAATGGAGGTTAAAAAGGAAGCCCTTACAAATTTGTATCGGTCAATTACGTGTTTATCATCTTCCTCTTTAATATAGATTCCCTCCATAAGGTTTTTCTGATCAGTCTGGCTCAGCACCAGATCTTCTGATAATCCGCATTTTTTACTTTGCTGTTTTAAGGTTTCCAGACATCGCTCTGTCCGAAAAGCGGAGGGACCAAGGTAACTTGTCAGTTCCTCAAGGCTTTCAATTCTGCCTTCATACAGCACTCTTACAGAGGAGATAAAAGAATAGTTCTTTAACATATTTCTTCTCTCTTTTGTGCTTAAAAACAGATGTTTTTCCTTATCATAAATATCAAACTCCATGAAATAATGGGGAAGATTATCATAGAAAATGGTATGTTTCGCATACATCCATTCGCCATACATAATATACCTGCTTCCCAGTAATTCATAAAGGCTGCTTTCATAGACACTTGCCCAAGTTTTAAAAAGATCAAACTGTTTCTCGCCATATCCTCCATTGAGGAAATGGCCCCTGCTCTGTAACAGCAGCTTGCCATCTGGTGAAAAGCTGATGCCGCTGTTTGCTCCGTCAATTTTTTCCTCTAATACCAGATACTTACCTCTGATTGTCTCAAAACGCTCACTTTTTAAATCCTCATCACCCTTTTGCAGCCTGGAGCCTTCGATGTGCCGCGTTCTTGGGTATTTAATTATATCGTTCATATTTCTTCACTCTTTCTTTAATAAAACAGCTTAAATCCAAAAAATGTGTTGTGATAAATTTCACAACACAAAAAGAAAAGAGCTTTGTTCTCTTTTGGGGATTTTATGCTGTAATAATTGCTTGTAAATGGGGTACTAAAAATAAGCAGTCTCAGAACCTGCTTTATTAATATATGCCCTGAACCTGATCATATAAATATGGCCAGGCTGGCTTCCTGCATTGACGTCAGCCATACAAGCTTCTTATTACATCATTCTCACCCTTTCACGTAATTTAGTTTTTTCAGTTTATCATAGAGTTTTGGAAATGTCAATTTTGAGTTGGTTTTGGATTTAGAACTTATGATAATAATACATACCTCTAATAAAAAAGGGCTGTGCACCGCTGAGAACTCATCAGCAAGGCGCATCAGCCCTTATTGTTAATTCCATATCACCTAATAAAAAACTCAACCTGCGCCTTAAACAAATCTCCATCAATATAGACAGTAAAAGTCCCACCCTGAAGCTCTGTAAGGCTCTTAGCAATAGAAAGTCCCAGCCCGCTGCCTTCTGTAGTACGGGCAACATCACCCCGGACAAAACGCTCTGTCAGCTCATCCGGATGGATATTCAGTGGTTTTGTGGAGATGTTTTTCATTGTAAAGACTACCTTTTTATCGTCTTTTACAATATCAATATATACCCTGCTTTTTTCCATGGCATATTTAAAGGCATTGTTATAAAGATTTTCAAGAACACGCCATAGATACCGCCCATCAGCACGAATTAGAATGGATTCATCAGGCAGACTGGAAACCATATCCAGATGACGGAGTGCAAATTTTTCTTCAAATTCACCGTTTGTCTGATGGATTAATTCCACAAAGTCAATGTCAGCCATCTCCAGCTTTAAGTTGCCGGAGCTTGCCTTAGAAGCTTCTACCAGGTCCTCAGTCAGTGTTTTAAGACGCTGGGATTTCTGCTCTAAAACCTCTAAGTAGCCCTGAATCTTAGGGTCCTGAATGTGCTCTCTTTTGATTAAATCAACATAGTTAATAATTGATGTCAAAGGTGTTTTTATATCATGGGATACATTGGTAATCAAATCAGTCTTTAGCCGTTCGCTGCGGACCTTTTCCTGAAGAGCAGTTTCCAGTCCTTTACCGATATGATTGATGTTTTGAGCCAATTCCTGTTCCTTACCGCTGAACTCCCCGGTATCGATCTGGTAGGAGGTGTCTCCGCCGGATATTTTTAATAGAGCATCATTGATCAAATCTGTTTCCCATGCACTTCTATACAACTGATGGAATACCCATAAATCACCACACAGCAGAATCACTGCAAATGCTCCGCTTAATATTCTGGATCCAAGATCATCGTATATCATATAGAGAAATATAGAAGCCAGAGCCATAATTATATTAAATAGGAGAAATGAACCATAAAACAGTATGACTCTTGTAGTAAAACGATGATTTTTAATATAAAGTCTTAGATTCTTAAGCAGCCGTCTTAAGAGGCTGTTCTTCCATAATGTATTAGCTTTATAGCGCCGGACAAGACTCAATACGGCGATAGTGCCCATAGCATAGAGAATTAATACACGGATTGCCAGCTCACCGTAAAACCATTTCTCCACAGGGAGAAAGAGATGAATCACCTTATAAAGGATATATTTCCCCAAAAGCAGGAAAAACAGAGTTGCCAGAGCCAGGAGAATCAGACTCCATTCTGTAGGAATCCGATCAATCCGACTAAGGCTGATGGTATCCTTATTATATTCCATATGTCCTGTCATTGAAATCATAAAATACAACGTAATAGCACAACCCAGAATTCCCATACAAAGACTGACAAGTCCCATAATAAATAAAAGCCGGGAATTGTTATAGGCATCTGCTGAAACAGAATAGCTGTCAGTATAAGGATAGGAAGTATTTACAGCAACAATCATATGATAATTGTTGTTATTATAAGGATTCATCTTCTCAAGCTCTGAGGATACATTCTGGGGAATAGGAATTAAATTGGTATCTACGTATAGATCCTGACCGGTGATATACAGATATTTCCCCAATCCCTTTAATTCGTCAATGGATTTGCCGGATACATTGGTATACAGCTTGTAATCCGAATCATTGCTTTGATATTTAACCTCAAATTTCATATTGCTAGGGTTTTGAATGAATTTGTAATGGAAGGCATAATAATTGCCTAAATGTGACAGAACCTCATAGGCAAGCTCATCCACTGTCTTTAAGGCATCTCCCGGACCTGTTGACTGAAAATTAGGTTCATAAGCACGGTATTCTACCTTAAGCTGTTCTTCATCAGATTTGGGAGTTGGAGGACGGCCGTTAACCTTAAATCTCTCATCCAGATAATACCCCAGAGATTTGGCGTGGCGGACCATCTCATCAAGAGTATATTCCCTTGTAGTTCCTGGGCCATCCACAACACGTACAACTAATCTGTCATAATCCAGCTTACCATCTGTTTCAAATACTCCCTTATATTTCATGTAATTAAAAATATTATCAATATCAGACTTAAACTGTCCCATAAATACAGAGGTGTCCTCATAGGTTTCTCTTGTAAGCCAGCTGATTCCCTCTCCATAGTGGGTATTGTTATACATAATGCTGACGCCAATGACCACCAGAAATACGCAGATAATGTGGAGTATGACCACCTGTTCTTTTTTCTTCTTCATAAGAACTCCTATTGTTTCTCGATCTTATAGCCTACACCCCATACCACTTTTAGATAGCGTGGTTCTCTGGGGTTGATCTCAATTTTCTCCCGGATATGACGGATATGAACTGCAACAGTATTATCTGCACCGATGGCTTCTTCATTCCATATCTGTTCATATATTTCATCAATGGAAAATACCTTACCTGCATTCTTCACCAGAAGCAGAAGTATATTGTATTCAATTGGAGTCAGCTTAATCAGCTCTCCATCTACTGTCACTTCTTTGTTATCATCATTAATTGCCAGACCGCCGCATTTAAATATCTGACCTGCTGTCTGCTGATTCAAATTGCCAAGCTGGGTGTAACGGCGCAGCTGGGATTTGACCCGGGCAACCAGCTCCAGGGGATTAAAAGGTTTTGTAATGTAGTCATCTGCTCCAATATTTAAACCAAGGATCTTATCTGTATCCTCGGACTTTGCAGAAAGGATAATAATGGGGATGCTGCTGGTTTCCCGAACCTTTAATGTGGTGCGAATTCCGTCCAGCCCAGGCATCATCACGTCTACAATCATTAAATCCACCTGATGATTCTCCAGTAAATCCAGAGCCTCATAACCGTCATATGCTTTGACTACTTCAAAACCCTCTCCGGTCAAGTATATATCAATAGCTTCTACAATCTGCTTATCGTCATCACAAACTAAGATACACTGCATAGAAAAAACCTCCTTTTCCCAATATTATACAACGTAGAACCGAAAAATCACATTACTTTTTTATGAAGAATCTACATATAGTATGGTAATACTGGATAAAGAAGGATATTATGCAGATATATGTGGTACAAACAGGTGATAATGTAGATTCTATTGCAGAAATGTTTGGGATTTCTGTGGAAAGTCTGATCTTGGACAATCAGATTTCCTATCCATACAGGCTGGCTGTAGGTCAGGCTCTTTACATCAGGGATAATACTCAGGAGGAAGAGCGGATTCCTCTTTATACAGGAGGGTATGCTTATCCTTTTATTGACAGAACCACTTTAGAGGAGACTCTTCCCTTTCTGACGGATATCTATGTGTTCTCGTATGGCTTTACAATGGAAGGTAATTTGATACCGCCTACCAGTGATGATATGTGGATGATAGAAGCAAGCCTGGCTGGCGGAGTTCGCCCTATTCTCACTCTTACTCCATTAGGTGCAGACGGACGATTCAATAACAACCTGGTATCTGCAGCTGTCCGTGATATGGAAGTTCAGCAGCGGCTGATCTGGGAGCTGGGAAGAACTGTACAGGAAAAGGGATTTGGCGGTGTGGATATTGATTTTGAATATGTCCAGCCTGAAGACAGGGTCCCTTTGGCGCAGTTTGTCAGACGCTTGACACAGATTATGAATTTATTTGGATATCAGGTATCCGTTGCATTGGCGCCTAAGACTTCCAGTGATCAGCAGGGACTGTTATATGAAGGAATTGACTATGGACTTCTTGGAGGTGCTGCCAATAGAGTGATGCTGATGACGTATGAATGGGGGTACAGCTACGGTCCACCCATGGCAGTGGCTCCTATTAATATGGTACGGAGAGTGGTGGATTATGCTGTTACTGAGATATCCAGAGATAAAATAAGTCTTGGTATTCCCAATTACGGCTATGACTGGCCTCTGCCCTATGAAAGAGGAGAGACAAAGGCAAGAACCATAAGCAATCAGGAGGCTGTGGAGCTTGCTGTAGATTATGGGGTGGAGATACAGTTTGATGAAACTGCCCAGTCGCCATATTTCCGGTACTGGCAGTATGGTATTCAGCATGAGGTGTGGTTTGAAGATGTGAGAAGTATGAAGGCAAAATTTGATCTTGTGCTGGAATATGGATTGTCGGGAGTTGGGTATTGGCAGCTGATGAATTTCTTCCGGGCGAACTGGCTGCTGCTGGAGGATATGTTTTTGATAAAGAGGTTTTAATTTACTGAAATTTACCTGAGGGGTTCGACC
>DHOR01000051.1:34793-37302 GCA_002409995.1 Hungatella sp. UBA5385
AGGGTCGAACCCCTCAGGTAAATAATGATAAAATTTATCGCTGCATCAGCCCTATGCCCCATTGCAACTTAAAGATTTATCTGTTATATTTATGCGTTATACTATACAATGAGTAAAGAATGATTTACAACAGAAAGGCAGATACAGAATATGATGTTTTTATATCAGGTAATCCGGGACCATATCATGATTTTAGGATGCAGCGGATACCACGGTACTGTGAAAATACCGGAAAAAATAGATGAGAGACCTGTGGAGGAACTGGCAGCTTATGCATTTTCTCCTGGAAGAGGTCACGCGGAGGTTTTAAAAGAGGCTGGAGACCGGATATATCTGGCGGATTCAGATGGTAATAGTCTGGGGCAGGCAAAAGAGCTGCCTCTTGTTTCGGATGAAGAGCTAAAGGAATTATTACTTCCTAAAACAATAAAAAAGATTGGTAATTATGCATTTTATAATTGCTTCAGTTTTGCCGCTCTTTCCTTCTACAGTTCCATAGAGGATATTGGCTCCGGCCTGTTTACCGGCTGTACCAGAATCCGGAATCTGGATATTTATATTGTGGAGGGGAAGCGTTCCTGTATGAAAGATGTGATTACAGAATTGCGGCAGGAACTTTATGTAAACTATTATAGTCAGGCAGGGGAAGCAAAGCTTGTTTTCACGGAAATGTATGAAGAAGCAGTAGAACATACTCCCGCCAGAATTATTATGACGGAAATGCATGGGTGTGGTCATATGTACCGCTACTGCTTTGAACAGTCCAATTTTCTGTTTCACAAATATGACGCTTTATTTCCTCATTTACTGGTTCAGGAGCCGGAGTCAGTAGTGGCTGCTCTTGTCATGGGCCGCCTTCGATATCCTGTGGAATTAATGGATAAAGACCGCTGTATTTATGAAGACTATCTAAAAGAACATGTAAAAGGGGCAATGAAGCTTTCTTTGGAAAATGGTGATACAGATCAGGCGTTATGGCTGGGGGAACGATATGGAACAGAGAAACAGGGGCTTGATTCAATGATAGAGGAAGCAGGTGCGAGAAGCAGAAATGCTGAAGTTCTAAGCTTTCTCATGGATTTGCGGCATCAGAGATTTGCTCCAAAAAAACGAACATTTTCCCTATAGGGAGAGAGGCAGGTGAAACACAGGATGATAGACCCAATCAGAGATCAGCAGCTTATGGAGCTCCAGGAGGTGGAGATAAGCCATGAAATACTGACCAATGCCAGAAATGAGCTGTATCTGGCGTTCCGCTTCTTAGATGTCAGCTTAAGCAGCCTTGGATTTGAGGCAAATCCTACATTTCAAGGTCTGGGAACCGATGGATATGTGATTTATTATCGTCCTGCTCATCTGTTCTCTATATATAAACGAAGTCGTATTTATGTAAACCGGGCTTATTTGCATATAGTACTGCACTGCTTGTTTTGCCATTTAGACACAAGGGGAAAACGGGCAGTTGAATACTGGAATCTGGCATGTGATATTGCGGTGGAATCCATTTTGGACAGTTTTTATAAGAAGGCGGTTTACCGTCATCAGCCATTTTATAGACAGGAAATTTATGAGAAGCTGAAGGCTAAGCTGCCGGTTTTAAATGCAGAAGGCATCTATCAGGTCCTTCAGGAAATGGAACTGACTGAGAAGCAGTATCAGCGTATGGCAGCAGAGTTTTATGTGGACAATCATCAGCTGTGGGAGGAGGAGCAGGACCCCAGAGTCCGCCAGGAGCGGCAGACCAAATGGCAGGACAACAGGGAGAAGCTTCAGACGGAGATGGAATCCTATGGAGAAGAAGAGGAAGAAAACTCCAGAGACCTTTTGGAACAGGTCCGTATAGAGAACAGGGAACGATATGATTATAAAGCATTTTTACGGAAATTTTCCGTTCTGAGAGAGGAACCGGAGGTGGATCCGGACTCCTTTGACTATGTATTTTACACCTATGGTTTATCCCTTTATGGGAATATGCCTCTGATCGAGCCGCTAGAGACAAGAGAGGTGAAGCGGATTGAGGATTTTGTCATAGTTATAGATACCTCTATGTCCTGTTCCGGAGAACTGGTGCTTCGGTTTCTAGAAGAAACTTATGATATACTCAGTGAGTCAGACAGCTATTTTAAGAAAATCAATATCCATATCATTCAGTGTGATGAGAAGATACAGTCTGATGAGCTGATTCAGAGCCGGGAGGAAATGGAGGCATATATGGAGAATTTCACCATAATTGGTAATGGCGGAACTGATTTTCGTCCTGCCTTTGAGTATGTCACAGGGCTGAAGAATCAGGGGAAGTTTCAGAAACTGAAGGGCCTTCTCTATTTTACCGATGGAAAGGGAATTTATCCGGTTAAAATGCCTCCTTATGATACTGCATTTGTATTTGTGGAAGATCAGTATGAGGACATCTCTGTGCCTGGATGGGCCATGAAGGTGATACTGACTCCGGAGGAGATTACCCAGTTATAACTTAAAATTTACTTGAGGGGTTCGACCCTTTTCGAAA
>DHOR01000051.1:37514-63023 GCA_002409995.1 Hungatella sp. UBA5385
GGGTCGAACCCCTCAGGTAAAAAAGGAGATAAATAATGAATATAAAGAGAGCAAAAGAAGAGATTAAGAATACAATTGAAGCATATCTGCTGAAGGATGATTACGGAAATTATGAAATCCCTCCTATGCGCCAGCGGCCTGTGCTGTTAATGGGACCGCCTGGAGTTGGCAAGACTCAAATTATGGAGCAGATTGCAAGAGAAATGAAAATCGGACTGGTTGCCTATACCATCACCCACCACACCCGGCAGAGTGCCATCGGTCTTCCCTATATCAAAGAGAAGGAGTATGGTGGGAAGAACTACAGCGTTACGGAATATACCATGAGTGAGATTGTAGCGGCTATTTACGATAAGATTGAACAGACCGGACTTAGAGAAGGTCTTCTGTTTATTGATGAGATCAACTGTGTGTCAGAAACCCTGGCACCTACTATGCTTCAGTTTTTACAGATGAAAACCTTTGGAAATCATGCCATTCCGGAAGGCTGGATTATTGCAGCTGCAGGAAATCCGCCGGAATATAATAAGTCAGTAAGAGATTTTGATATGGTGACTCTGGACAGAATTAAAATGATTCATGTAGAGGCCAATTATGAGGTGTGGAAGATCTATGCCTATGAGCATGATGTTCATCCGGCTGTGATTTCTTACTTAAATGCAAGGCAGGAGTCATTTTCAAGGATTGAGACAACTGTGGACGGCAAGCTGTTTGCTACGCCAAGAGGCTGGGAGGATTTGTCAAGGCTCATTGAGGTTTATGAGAAGCTGGGAAAAGAAGTGGACAGAGAGGTAGTTGGGCAGTATATTCAGTTTCCTAAGATTGCCAAGGATTTCGCAAATTACCTGGAACTGTATTATAAATATGAAAATGACTATCAGATCGATGAAATCTTAAATGGGGTTATCAGGGAAAACCTTTGCAATAAGCTTAAAAATGCTCCTTTTGATGAAAAACTCAATGTAATCGGACTTCTCCTGTCCAGACTGAACCGTGTATTTGGTCAGGTTCTGCGAAAAGGTGATTTGGCAGAGCTTTTGATGGGGCAGTTAAAACGGCTTAACAGCGATGATAGCAGTCTCAGCCAGGCTGCTTCTATGGAAAACCGCCTTCAGCTTGTGCTGAAGGAATGGAGAAATAAGCATGAAGAAGAGAAAAAAGCAGGGCTTATTAATCACAGCCAGGATTATTTATATAAGGATGCAGAAGACAAGCTGGAACAGTATGGAAAGCTCATTGGAGAAATGGAACTGACAGGAAACCATGAAAAAGATATAGAACAGGCATGGGAACGTATAAAAGAGCTGTTTGGTGAAGAGAATAAAGCCTATGAAATGGGGCTGTCTGATGCGGGAGAAAAGCTAGAGCATGGGTTTGACTTTATGGAAGCAGCTTTTGGAGATGGTCAGGAAATGGTGATTTTTGTTACAGAGCTCAATACCAGCTATCTGTGCATCCGTTTTTTAAAAGAGTATGATTGTAAGAGATATTACCAGTACAATGAACGACTTTTGTTCAATCGCCGGGAGGATAATATCAAAGCAAGAATCAGCAGTTTGGAAAAATAATGCTATAATGTATAAATACATGAAAACTATCCCATAATAAGGAAAGAAAAGGAGGTAGTGCCATGGGAAATAAAGCATTTGACTACACAGCTCTTACCATTGCCATTATTGGCGCAGTAAACTGGGGGCTGGTAGGTTTCTTCAATTTCAATCTGGTGTCATTTCTTTTCGGCAGCATGACATGGATTTCCAGAATTGTGTATGCGCTGGTAGGAATCTGCGGGCTGTATTTAATCACATTTTACGGCCGCTCAGAAGTAACTTCAGAAAGAGAATAAGCAGTAAGAGCAGTAAAAGCAGGAGAATCATCCTAAGGCAGCAGTGCCGGGAGTTCTTCTGCTTTTTGTTTTATGGAATTACACGAAAATAAAAGACATTTATAGGGAAATCTGATATACTGATATTAAAATGCCGTTAAGAAACTGAACAGATTATTAACAAGTTTTCTTAACAGGCAGCAGGTGACAGGTAACAGATCACTGGTATCATGTAACAGCTCAACAGGTGCCGCACAGAAATTTGGGGTGTAATTATGTTTCAAAACATCAAAAATCTATGGTTTTCAATTTCTCTTAAGAAAAAACTTGGTTCTTTTGCAGCCATGGTCATATTGGTCATGGCATTGTCTGTTGCATTTAATATTAAGGTCATGAATTTTTCTCTTGGAAGTTTTAATGTAATCCTTAATGAGAATTCCAAATGTCATGATTTCCAGGAGGCTATAGAGCTGGAGATTGAAGCTTTCAGAAACTACGCAAAGAACAGGACTCCGGAAGCGAGAGAGGAATATATACTATCCTGTGTGAGGTCGGAGCGCTGCTTAAGACTCCTTCCCTTTGATTATGGGCAGATCGGGAAGGATCGTTATGCAAGAACCTGGAATGTGAAAAATAGCTATGATAATTATAAGAAATTCCGTGATGGGATTATAGAGATGAATATGCAGGATGAAGAGTATATTCCCAGTCTTTATCAGGCCTATGCCATGCAGGAGTACCTTGAAGTCTACGCCAAAAGGCTGGTTCAGGTAACCTTAAAATACGGCAATGCTGTATACCAGGAAAAGGTGCCAGTGTTTTATAATATGCCCTGGCTGATTCTGTGGTGTGCTGTTGCCATGATGGTAGTGGTCTTATGCCTGACAAAGCTTTTGTCCAACACTCTTATTATGCCTCTGGTTAATTTGGCTCACAGCACAAGGAGGATTGCTAAATATGATTTCAGCCAGCAGGATATTACGGTTGAGAATAAAGATGAGATGGGAGAGTTGGTGGGAGCATTTAACATAATGAAGCACTCCACAGAGAAGTACATAAACACCTTAAACGAAAGAAATCAGATGGCAGAGCTTCTTTACAAAGAAGAGGTGCAGAGAGTTGAGATGGAAAAACGTTTGGATGCAGCCAGGCTGGAGCTGTTAAAAAGCCAGATTAATCCTCACTTTTTATTTAACACCCTGAATATGATTGCCTGTATGGCTAATCTTGAAGAAGCAGGAACAACGGAGAAGATGATATCCAGCTTAAGCACCTTGTTTCGCTATAACTTAAAAACACTTGAGCAGATTGTTCCTTTAGAGCAGGAGCTAAAGGCGGTGCAGGACTATATGTACCTTCAGCAGATGAGATTCGGCAGCAGGCTTCATTACCGATGCAGGGTGGAAGCGGATGAAACCACAATGATGATTCCGGCCTTTACCCTTCAGCCTATTGTGGAAAATGCAATTATTCATGGCATTTCCAAGGAGGAGGAGGGGGGAGCCGTATATATCAGAATATGGGAAAAACATAATAATCTGATGATTATAATTGCCGATACAGGAAAAGGAATGGAGGAGGAGCAGAGGAGCCAGCTGGAGCAGGCATTAAGAGAACATAAAACTGGAAGACTGGGAATCGGTCTGGGTAATATATACCAGAGAATTCACGCCCTTTACAAAGATGGACATATGAGAATCTACAGTAAAAAAGGACATGGAACTATGATAAAAATGGTGATTCCACAGAACCAATAGCAGAAGAGGGGGAATTAATTGAATGTATCGTTTACTGATTGCAGACGATGAAGTAATTGAGAGGGCCTATCTATACAAAACACTGAACAAAAACCTGGGAGATCAATGCGCCATATTCCAGGCGGAGAATGGCAGGGAAGCACTGCGGATTTATGAAGAGGAAAAGATTCAGATTGTAATTATGGATATTGAGATGCCGGGTATTAACGGAATAGAAGCAGCCGAAAGGATCAGAGAACAGGACCCTGACTGCTGCATTATCTTCCTCACTGCTTTCGATGAATTTTCTTATGCAAAAAAGGCGATTACCATTAAGGCGCTGGACTACTTATTAAAGCCATATGATGAAAAAGAATTAATGCTTGTCCTTGAAGAGGCGATGCACCTTACAGATAAGAGACTGATGGAGACAGCTTCCGCTGAAAGAATAAAAACAGATCATCATTTGAAGAATGTTTCTTTGTATCACGAAGGAGATGAGGACCTGAGGATTACAAAGGTAACTGAGATTATCAGCCGGTACATACAGGATAATTACAAATACGATATCTCCATGCAGGACCTTGCCAGAACCATGAACTATTCAGAACCCTATTTCTGCAAACTGTTCAAACAGTATTTTAATCAGAATTACACCTCGTATCTGACGGAATACAGAGTTAATGAAGCCAAGAAGATGCTGGAACAGCCCACAGTTAATGTGAAGGACATAGGCAGGGCAGTGGGGTATTCGGACTCCAATTACTTCACGAAAGTATTTAAACGGATCACAGGATTAAGTCCTACTGAGTATCGTTTATCTATTTTTCAATAAGGAAAACAGCTGAAATTGTCCTTTGTGCATAAAGATTGTGTTAATAAAAATTAATACATGTTAAAAATATACTATGAATCGTAAAAAATTACCCTGTTCATACGTGATATTTCCCATTATAATATATATAACTTGTTAAGAAAGCGTTAAGAAAAAATGTGAAAACATTAACAACGCGTAAAGAGGAGGAAGTATCAGATGAAGAAGAGATGGCTAGGTGCGGTATTATGTGCAGCAATGGTAACAGCATCAATGGCAGGTTGTGGTTTAAAAACACCAGATGCACCAACAACAGCAGCTACTGAGGCAGCAACAACGGCAGCAGGAGCAGCAGACACAAAAGCAGAAGCAGAGAGTACAGAAGCACCTGCAGCAGCGGCAGAACCGGAAGTAACACTTGTTTATGCAGAGGTTAATCCATTGGATACCATTGTTGGTCAGACAGGAACTGCTTTCAAGGAGAAGGTGGAAGAGCTTTCCGGCGGTAAGATTAAGGTTGATATGCAGGCAAGTGGCGTTCTGGGATCTGAAAACGATGTACTTGATACTATGCTTGGCGGAGGCGGAACCATTGATATGTCACGTATCTCAGCTTTCGCACTTACAAGCTACGGCGCAGAGAAATCTGTACTGTTATCCATTCCATATACATTTGCAAACCGTGATCATTTCTGGAATTTTGCAACCAGTGAATTAGCTCCTGAGTTCCTGATGGAACCTCATGACAATGGTCTTGGCGTAAGAGGTCTTTTCTATGGAGAAGAAGGTTTCCGTCATTTCTTCACAGTTGATGAGGTTAACACATTAGAAGATTTAAAGGGAATGAAGCTGAGAGTGTCCAATGACCCTATTATGAACGGTATGGTTAAGGGCCTTGGTGCTAACGCAACCGTTGTTTCCTTTAACGAACTGTATTCCGCACTTCAGACAGGTGTTGTTGATGGTGCTGAACAGCCAATTGCAAACTATAAGTCCAATGCATTTCCAGAGGTTGCTCCTAATCTGATTCTTGATGGTCATACACTTGGTGCAATTCAGGTTGTTATTACTGATGAAGCCTGGGATAAGCTGACAGAAGAACAGCAGAATATTATTATGGAAGCTGGCAAGTATGCTTCTGAGTTTAACAGAACAATTTCTGAAGAGGCTGAGAATAAGGTTCTTGAAGAACTGAGAACAGAGGGTGTTAATGTTGTAGATGTTCCCGACATTACTCCATGGCAGGAAGCATGTAAAGAGATTATCGAGTCTTCAACAGCTAATAATAAAGAATTATATCAGCAGATTCTTGATATGAAATAAGTTGAAGTTAATAAGGGCGCAGAGGAAGCTTGCCTCTGTGCCCATTTTTTCGAAAGGGGATTAAGTATGCCGTCAATATTTAAAAAAATTGATAGAATTAAGCCCGCATATGACTTTACATATAACTTTGTAATGTTATTGTGTAAGCTGCTTTTAGTTATTGATATTCTCATTACCTGCATGTCTGTAGTGGGACGATATGTATCATTTATTCCGGACCCTGCATGGAGCGAGGAAGTTGTTTTAAGCTGTATGGCTTATATGGCTGTGCTCTCTGCAGCCCTGGCAATCAGGAGAGGCGCTCATATCCGCATGACTGCTTTTGATAGCTACCTTCCTAAGGTTATGATAACTTTTTTGGATATTCTGTCAGATTTAGCAGTTCTTGCTCTGGCAGTGATTATGATTACTGTAGGCTGGAAATATGCCATAGGAATCGGTTCAAAGGGGACCTATGTAAGTATGCCTATGGTATCCAGATTCTGGATGTATTTTCCGGTTCCTTTAGCCGGAGTTGCAATGGTTATATTCGAACTTGAATCCTTATATAACCATATTAAAAGCTTTTATGTAAAGGAGGGTGAGGCATAATGGATGGAGATTCTATGGCAATTTTGATTTTGCTTGCAAGCTTTTTCCTGATGATATTTCTTCGTTTCCCTATTGCATATGCAGTAGCGCTTTCATCAGTATTTTGCCTGATGTCACAGGGACTTCCCCTGACCACTATTTGTCAGCAGATGGTTAAGGGTATCAGCTCTTTTAGCTTAATGGCAGTGCCATTTTTCATTACAATGGGCTGTTTGATGGGATCCGGCGGTATCTCGGAGAAGCTGATCGGTCTTGCCAATGCCTGTGTTGGCTGGATGCGGGGCGGTATGGCAATGGTTAATATTGTAGCTTCTTATTTCTTTGGTGGTATATCAGGTTCTGCATCTGCGGACACTGCATCTCTTGGTTCCATTCTGATTCCAATGATGGTAGATCAGGGATATGATGCGGACTTTTCAACTGCAGTAACAATTACCTCATCATGCGAGGGACTTTTGGTTCCTCCCAGCCACAACATGGTTATCTATGCAACTACTGCAGGAGGCGTTTCTGTAGGAAGTCTGTTTCTTGCAGGATATATTCCAGGTGCCCTTCTTGCTGTGTCACTGATGATAGGTTCTTACATAATTTCTGTTAAGCGCAATTATCCCAAAGGTGACAAGTTCAGCTTAAAAAATCTGATTAAGCAGATGAGCGTATCATTCTGGGCCCTGGCAGCAGTTTTAATCGTTGTATTCGGTGTTGTAGGAGGTGTGTTTACAGCAACAGAATCAGCAGCAATTGCAGTTATATACAGCTTGATTGTCAGCTTGTATATCTACAAAGGACTGAACTGGAAAGGTGTATGGAGAGTTTTCGGAGAATGTGTTGAGACACTTTCCATCGTTTTAATTCTTATTGCTACCTCCAGCATCTTCGGATACTGTCTTACTAGACTTCATGTACCGATTCGGGCAGCCAATGCAATTACAGGTCTCACTACTAATCCAATTCTGCTTGCACTGTTGTTAAACGGAATTCTTCTGGTTCTTGGCTGTATTATGGATATGGCACCTATTATTTTAATTGCCACACCGATTCTCCTTCCAATTGCTACATCTATTGGACTTGATCCGATTCAGTTCGGTATCATGGTGGTATTAAACTGCGGTATTGGACTTCTTACTCCACCTGTAGGATCTGTATTATTTATCGGCTCGGCAATATCAAAGATTCCTATGGAAAAAGTAGTAAAAGCAACTCTTCCATTTTATGTTTGCATGATTATCACTTTGCTGCTGATTACCTTTGTGCCTGCGTTCAGCATGTGGCTTCCGATGATGTTTGCGAAATAATAATGATTTTTAAAAAGCCTTAGTGACCAGGTGTGAAAAGTGTGCTTTTCATGCGGGGCGCAAAGGCTTTTTATATAATGATCAATGACATACAGAAAAAAGGAGATAAATATGAGATATCATTATACATATAGAACCAAAGCAATTGATCTCTGGCAATTATCGATGTATTATATATATGGATCAATGGCAGGGATGTGCAATGCAATATTTACCGTGGCAATGTTGATTCTCACAATAACAAAATGGTCTTCAACAGGCAGTGTTTACCGCTTTCTCATGGTGCTTGTCTGCTGTCTCTTTCCGGTAATTCAGCCGCTGTTTGTATATGCTAAGGCAAAAAAACAGGCATCAGGCATTAAGGAAGATACAGAAGCCGGGTTTGCAGACAGTGGTATCTATATCAGGGTAGGGGATAAGACCTCGGAGCTTTCTTGGGATACCATTAAAAGGGTAGCGAAAAAACCTACTATGATAATTGTGTTTTCGGATACAGTCCATGGGTTTGTTCTTACAAACAGTGTTCTTGGTAAAGACAGGGAAAGCTTTTATCAGTATGTGGTTTCTAAAATAAAGTGATTTATTATGAAAGAGAGACAGGGGATTGTGAAAAAAATCATAGTGTGTTTAATGCTTTGCACAGCAGTTATACTATTTGCCTGTGGAAAGGCAGAGCAGATGGAAGCAAATTCTAAGATTCCGGAGTTTGTATTAACCTATGCTGAAAACCAGGCAGAAGATTATCCCACAACACAGGGCGCTTATAAATTTGCGGAATTGGTAAAAAAAAGATCCGGGGGCAGAATAGAAATAATGGTTAATGCAGGCGGAAGTCTGGGAGATGAACGTTCTGTCATTGAACAGCTTCAATTTGGCGGCATTGACTTTGCCAGAGTATCCCTTTCTGTTCTGGCAGATCAGGTGCCAAAGCTGAATGTGCTCCAGATGCCCTATCTTTATACAGGTTCAGATCATATGTGGAAGGTTCTGGAAGGAAAACTGGGAGACGATTTTTTAAAGTCTGTGGAAGACATAGATTTAATGGGGCTTTCCTGGTATGATGCAGGTGCACGTAATTTTTATAGTTCCCAAAAACCCATTACGAAGCTGGAGGACATGAAGGGAATGGTAATCCGTGTTCAGGAATCTGAGCTGATGATGGCTATGGTTGAGGCGCTGGGAGCCAAATCCACTGCTATGGTTTACAGCGATGTGTACTCCGCCCTTCAGACAGGAACCATTGGCGGAGCAGAAAACAACTGGCCTTCTTATGATTCAGCCAGCCATTATGAAGTGGCAAAATACTTTACGCTGGATGAACACACCCGCGTTCCTGAGCTTCAACTGGCTTCAGAAGTGACCTGGAACCGGCTGTCTCCGGAGGATCAGGCGATTATTAAGGAATGTGCCATGGAATCTGCCAGATATGAGCGGGAGCTGTGGAGAGAACGGGAGAAGGCATCAGAGGCAAAGGTCAGGGCAGCAGGCTGCCAGGTAATTGAATTACCCTCTGAGGAAAAAGCAAGATTTCAGGAGGCTGTTACTCCTGTCTATGAGAAATTCTGTTCTGATTATATGGATATTATTGATGCAATTGTAGCAGCAGGAAAATAACGGTTAACGAAACAGTAAACAGGAGGGATTCTATGTTTTTTATAATGGGAATCAGCCAGGGTAAGAAGAAACTGGACTATTCAAAAACAGTGATCTGTAATCAATGCGGAAGCTATGGAAGGTATGAGGTTTTTATGTTATACTCCTATTTGAGCTTGTTTTTTATTCCTCTGTTTAAATGGAATCGCCGTTACTATGTTCAAATGTCCTGCTGTAATACTGTATATGAGCTTGATCCTGAAACAGGACGCAGTCTTTTTGCAGGCAAACAGGTAGATATAAGAGAAAGCGATCTGACACTGATACAGACAGGGCGCAGAGAAAATTCCTGGAGCAAAAAGAGATGTTCTGCCTGCGGTTACGAAACAACAGAGGATTTTGAGTTTTGCCCCAAATGTGGCAGCAGATTTGAGTAATTGACTTATGGATAAACATGAATTATTCAGTTATTGAGAATTAAATTAGGTTATTATTTAACATAATAGTGAAAATAAGGGTGTTGCAAACTAAGTTTTGTTAGCACCTTTCTTTTACTTTATCGATTAAGGAGCACCTGAGTGTTCATAAAATGCTGTTATGTAGTACTCAATCTGACATATTCATTGACTTCCAACCAGTAAATTTGTATAATTGTTTCATAATGGTAATAATACCCAGTATAGTTTTTATTATTGGGAAACCATTATAATAAAAATATGGAAAAGCAGGATGGAAATTAATATGCCTCGATATGAAGAATCTGTCAGCATTACTGACAAATTAGAGCCGTTTCAATATGCGCAGCCCTTAGGGCTGTTTACCGAAGAATTAAATTCTTTGGGCGACATGTTATCCTCAGGTATTTTTAGCGGCTTTTTTTGCTTCTATGGTATAGAAAAAACTGCACCGCTTTACTATCTTGATGATAAACTACTATTACATCTCGGTTATGACCGGGAAGAACTGGACAAGCAGATAAAGGAAGATATATCTGCAATCCTGTATACAGAAGATGCAAAAGCTCTGAAAAAGAGCATTGACACTATTATAGAAACACAGCGGAATGATTCAATTATATTTCGCATTCACGGCAAATGCGGCAACTCTCTGTTGCTAAGCAGTCATATGAAATATATTAAGTTACCCGATGGTATCAATCTAGTAGCAGGTATTCTCATCGACATCACCACAAAAACAAACAATAAACCAGAAAACCAGATTATGTCACCGGATAAGAAGCAGATGTGTGGGAACGCACCTGCTAAGAATGATGTGAAATCAGGAATATATGACCGGGATCAAACATTTCAGAGCGCTAAGCAGTATTTGACCAAGGAATGTCCTGAGGGACTTCATGCCTTTTTTAAAGTTGAGCTTACAGATTTTGAACGTATCAGCAGTTCTTTAGGACCTGAGATAAAGGACTGCATTATGAATGATGTAATAAAATCTATAAAACTTCTGTTCCGTGAGACCGATATCATAGGACAAATTGATGATTATAAATTTTTAATTGTTTTAAAAAATGTAGGAGCTGTTTATACACTCCGAAGAAAAGCAGAAGAGCTTGTGGATACTCTTCTTGATTGTTATGAAACAAGGGGGATTAGAGACGAGGTATGGCCTACTGTGGGAATTGCCTTATATCAAGGCGGAGGACATACATTTGAAACTGTTTATGATCAGGTGACTCTTGCTGTTGATAAGGCAAAGGGCGCAGGGAAAAAACACTACTTTCTCATAACAGAAAATAGTAATATGAATCTGCCTTCCGTTGTGGGAAATTCAGAGGATCATATTCATTTTGAAGCACTTTTACGCTATTTGGATGGTGGGGTAGTGCTGGTGGAACTGGCTGATCAACCTGATCTCATCTATGCAAGTCCAAGCTATGAAGAGGCTCTGGGCAGAAATAAGCGAAAATTTGGAGAGAATGGAGAGGCGCTTTTCCAGAAGATTCATCCTTCTGACAGAGAAGGGCTTGGGGTATCCATGAGAGCAGGAGCAGCCAACTGGGAGCCTGTTAATACAAG
Organism: Hungatella sp. UBA5385; assembly: GCA_002409995.1. Classification (GTDB taxonomy): domain Bacteria; phylum Bacillota; class Clostridia; order Lachnospirales; family Lachnospiraceae; genus UBA5385. Next base: position 48,725 of record DHOR01000051.1, read on the forward strand.
ATTCCGGGCCTTTTCTGAAAATGGTGAGATTGTCTGGCGCCATATCCGGGCTGTACGTATTCCCTATGAGACCCGGAGAAATCCTGTGATGATGGCTGTAATATCCGATATTACTGGTCAGAAGCAGCAAGAAATTGCTGAGCTGGAGAATGCAGAGCGGGTCCGCATTGCGTTTGAACAGACCTCAAGGACTCTGTGGGAAGTGGATATTGCTAAAAAGACAGTAGCCATATTTGACATTACCAGTAATTTTAATACACCTGCAATACTTATAAACAACTGCCCCCAGGGAATGATTGAAGCAGGCTGGGTTCACCCTAATTCGACAGATATCTATACTGAATTTTTCAATAGTATACTGGCTGGAAAATACAGGGATAAAGGTGCATTTATTATGCGCTATACCAATATGAAATATGGCTGGGCGTCCTTGTCCTACCACATGCTGTACGACGATGATGGCAATCCGCGAAAGGCAATCGGCATCCTTGAAGAGCTTCCAACTATTTCCAATGAAAGGGACAGATTCCTTGAGGAAGAACAGATGATAGAGTCTTTGCGGCTTAATCTTCTGGTAGGAGTTAAGGTTAACTTAACAACTGATGTGGTGGAAGCCATCTGGTCCAATGAAACAGATGATTTTTTCCAGAAGGATATAGAAACATATACAGAGCTTACGGCAGCAACACAGGAACTGCTGTTTTTAAATGAGGATATTACACTTTATGGTCTTCGCTTTTCCCTGAATTCCTTAGCGGAGGCATATTCCAATGGGAATAACTGGGTTTCTATGGAATACAGGCGCAAGGATGCAGATGGTAATATTCTATGGACTGCCAATACAGTCAGTCTCTTAACGGACCCTATTACTCGTCAGCTCTATGGCTTTATTTACATTCGTGATGTTGATCAGCGAAGGTCTCTGGAAGCGGCACTTCCAGTTACTGTTGAGAGAGATCTTGCAACTCACCTTTATTCAACACAGACCATGGAACGGCTGATTCATGCCTTGATACAGCAGAAAACAGGAAAAGATAAGCTTTATTCCATGGCTTTAATTCAGGTTTCAGGGTTTCATCTGATCAAGGTTGAAAAGGGAGAAGAAAGCGTAGGGAGAGAACGGTCATGTATCGGTAGAATGCTGCGCATTTATCTGGATAATGACTGCTTCGTGGGTCAGATTAAGGATGATGAGCTTCTGGTATTCTGTCCTAATGCACCTTCTGAGGAATGGATGCGCCAGAGAATGGAGAATGTGCTCCTTCAGATACAGAACACAAGAAAGAGCCTGAATCTTACAGCGCCCCTGGTATTTGTGGCAGGTGTGGCAACAGAGAGGGCACACAGCGCCACCTACAAAGATATGTTAGCCAGAGCTTCCTATGTCTGTGAAAAGCATAAGAATGCCACCGCAGATGCGGCAGTATCCTTTAGCTTTTACTCAGAAAACTTAAGAATTACAGATGTTGATATGGAAGATAGAGCTTATACTTCGGCAGAGGATGGCGAGAGCAAACGGCCTCTCACTGCAGAAGAGAAGAACGTGATGTATGACTGCATGCAGTCTATGCTGTCTGCAGATAAGTATGATGCATCTCTCAATGATATTCTCAGCCATATAGGGCGTTACTATAATGCTGATAAAGTATATACACTATTACTAGTCAGCGATAACACAGCTGTTTCTGTTCAGCATGAGTGGATTGCTCCTGGTAAGCACAGTCTCATGTGGTCTGTTACCGGTATGCCTCTTGATAAGGTGTTTATTTTAAAACGATCTCTTTCTGCAGCCAAACCTGTGCTGCTGGGAACGACTAAGACAAAATCTAACCTTATGGGAGATGACTTGAGTTTGGAGCAGGAATGGCGATATATTACAGTGCCATTTATGGAAAAAGATTCTATCTTTGGTTTCCTTTGTGTTGAGAATCCCAAAGAACATTATAGTGATACAGCATTATTAAATGCAGTAATGCCTCTTATGCTGCATGAGCGGGCACGTTATGGACTGAATTCCAGAGGAATGGAGATCGCAGGCAGGGACGGACTGACAGGTCTAAAGGACCGAAATACTTATACAGAATTAATAAGAACTTTTAACCCCGATGCCTTCAGCACTCTTGGAATTTTATATACTGCTGTTGTGGATTTAGAGAAGCTGAATCGTGAACGGGGAGAAGAGGCAGGCAATCGCATGCTTGTAACAGCTTCCAGAATTTTGGCTGAAGCATTCCAGAAAGAAAATGTATACAGAATTTCAGAATATGAGTTTGTCTCCTTCTGCCACAACAGAACTAAGGAAACCTTTACAGGAAGCTGTATAGTGGTTCAGTCAAAGCTTCAGAGGCAGTTCCCAAAACAATTTGCTTTTGGTGAAACATGGGCCAATAAAAACTTTACGGCAAGACAGATGGTCACCAATGCAGAACGTCTGATGCGCTACGGCAACCCTCAGATGCGTCAGGCAGAATCCAGAGTTCAGACACAGTATGGCAATATTTCTGCTCATCAGCTGAAGCGGGAATTGGAACAGGGCTATTATGTTGTCCATTTGCAGCCTAAGGTGGATATGCGCAATAACAAGCTTGTTGGTGCAGAAGCCTTAATACGCTACAAAGGTGATAGCGGAAAAACCATATCTCCTTCTGAATTTATTCCTATGCTGGAAGCAGCTCACTTAATTCGTGAACTGGATTTCTACGTGATGGACAAAACTCTGGCAGCAATGCAGCATTGGAAGGACAATGGAATAGAGATGTTACCACTGTCAGTGAACTTTTCCAGGCAGACCCTCCTTGATACTTCGGCCCTAGCTTCCGCTCTTGCAATTCAGAGCCGCTATGATATACCTGCCGCTATGATTGAGATTGAGGTGACAGAATCTCTCGGTGATTTTGAGACTTCCACTATATTTGATGCAATCAGCAGTTTCCGGGAGCATGGTTTCCGATTTTCTCTTGATGATTTTGGTTCACAATACTCTAATTTGGGAATGTTAGGTGAGATTCCCTTTGATACAATTAAGCTGGATAAAAGCTATACAACGAATTTTGCTTATAATGAAGTCAGCCGTGCTATTTTAGAAAGTATTATCAATGTCTGTGAGAAGAATGGCATGACATGTGTTGCAGAAGGTATTGAAACGGAAGCACAAGCCCAGGTACTCATGGGGGTGGGCTGCTATATTGGTCAGGGGTATTATTATGGTAAACCTATGACAATAGAAGATTTTGGTCAAAAATATATGGTACTGGAAGAGGAACCTGGTGAGGGAGGAAACATGAATGATTAGTCAGAAGGAACAAGCTATGGAATTAGCCGCAGAAGGCGGTGCATCATCCAGTTTAATTATAGGCATGGGCGCGTCTGCCGGCGGGCTGGAAGCTTTACAGCAGTTTTTCGGTAATATGCCCGGTGGAAGCGGTTTATCCTTTGTTGTAGTGCAGCATCTGTCTCCGGACTATAAGAGCCTGTTGGCAGAGATTCTCAGTAAGCATACCTTGATGAAGGTGATTCAGGCAGAGAATGCCATGGAAGTGCTTCCTAATGTAGTTTATCTGATTCCTCCTAAGAATAAAATGGTGCTGAGAGATGGAAAGCTATATCTCACAGAATCAGTACATGGAAGCATTAATCATCCCATTGATATCTTCTTTAATTCCCTTGCAGAGGAGATGAAGGAGCGTTCCATTGCAGTGGTATTTTCAGGAACCGGCTCTGATGGAACCAATGGGATTAAATCCATTAAAGAACAGGGGGGACTTGTAATTGTTCAGGACCCCATCAGCGCAAAATTCGATGGGATGCCCAAAAATGCTATTAATACAGGGCTTGCAGATTTTATCCTGAATCCTCAGGAGATTGCATCAGAGATTTTAAATTACTGCAATTATCCAACGATTATTCAGCCCTCAGAGTCCAAAGAAATATTCTCTGATGAAGAGCTTCTTGCACGTATCTATACCATACTTAAGAAGTTTTGCGGAATTGATTACACTCACTATAAACGCAATACAATTCTAAGAAGAATTGAAAGACGGATGATGGTAACCCATAACAGCAGCCTGGAAGACTTTGTACATCTTCTGGAGACCAACGAAGAAGAGGCAAGACTTCTTGGTCGTGAGATATTAATAGGAGTTACTAATTTCTTCCGGGACCCGGAATTCTTTGAGAAGCTGAAGGAGCAGACGATCTACAAGCTTCTGGAGCAATCTGATGGGCTGGATACGCTTAGACTATGGGTTGCAGGGTGTTCTACAGGTGAGGAGGCATATTCTATTGCGATTCTTCTTCACGAAGCGATGGAAGAGATGAAGATCAAACGTGAGATCAAGATATTTGCCACTGATGTGGATACACGGGCAATTGAAGTTGCAGGTAAGGGAAATTTCTCAGAGAGTATTATTGATGATGTAACTCCTGAACGCCTTTCTAAGTATTTTACCAAGAAGGGTGACAGATACCAGATTAATAAAGAAATCAGGAGAATGATCATATTTGCACCTCATAATATGTTTACTGATCCGCCATTTGGGAAACTGGATTTAATCAGCTGCCGTAATGTAATGATTTATTTCCAGCCAATTCTTCAGAAGAACTTATTTGCTATTTTTCATTCGGCGCTTAAGGACGGAGGTTTCTTATTCCTTGGAAAAAGCGAGACTGCCAATGAATTCTCTGATGTATTCAAGCCTTTATGTCCTGCAGAAAAAATCTACCTCCATTTAGGAGAAGGGAAAATGCCGGAGATGATAACCTCCATGTTTATGGCACCTTCTATCATGCCTATGTCGTCCTATATGGGAAATGAAACAGAGCGTCAGGAGTTGGGAGAAGTCTCATCAGATGCAGTTTATATGCAAGTACTGGAAAAATTCTTACCGGCAACTGTTGTAATTAACAGTAAAAATGATGTGATTCATTTCTTTGGAAATCATGCGGATTATTTAACCATTTCTTCAGGAAGGGCCACCTTAAATATATTCAATTTAATCAGCAATGAATTGAGCCTGGCTGTTTCAACGGCGCTTAACCGTTGTCGTAAGGAGAATACAACCGTTACATATGCAGACATTACTGTGGACAGCAGCAGCGGAAGACGAGAGATTGACTTAATTGTACAGCCTGTTTTCAATCATGCAGATGGAAATAAGGACCTGATTGCCATCATTTTTGAAGAGCAGAAGCGTACAGAAACTCATGGCGTTACAGAGAAGTATAACATTGATGAAACAGCTGCAAGAAGAATTGCTGATCTGGAAGGAGAGCTTCAGAGAACCCAGAATGACTTAAAAGTGACAGTCAGTGAGTTAGAGACTGTTAATGAGGAGCTTCAGGCATCTAATGAAGAGCTTCTGACAGCCAATGAAGAGCTTCAAAGCTCCAATGAGGAGCTGCAGTCTGTTAACGAGGAGCTTTATACAGTGAATGCGGAGTATCAGCAGAAGCTTGATGAGCTTACAGAGATGACCAATGACCTTGGCAACTTCTTATCTTCTACCATGATAGGTATTTTATTTGTAGACAGCAAGCTGAACATTCGTAAGTTTACAGAGTACATTGGCCGGGAATTCCAGCTGATGGAGCATGATATTGGACGTTCCATGCAGATATTTGCCCACAGCTTCCCTGATGATCAGCTGATAGCGGATGCAAAAGTGGTAATTAAAACACTGACTCCCATTGACCGTGAGGTAACTGCAACCAATGGCAGGAGCTATACACTTCGTATTGCACCTTACAGAACTACAGAAAATAGTATTAAAGGACTTGTTTTCACCATTATTGACAGTCTGTTAATGAAACTATAATAATGAGATAATATAAAGAGACACTGCTTCCTCAGGGGCTGATATTTAAGCCGGAAGCAGTGTCTTATCTTATATCATTTTGCAGACTCTTATATGATAATATCCTCCAGACTGCGTTTAGGAACATAATGAACGCCTTCTGTATCTCTGTAATATTTGGTGCTGCCATCCTGTTCTACAGGTACCATTACTACAGTCTCCTTTGGTTTGCCAAGTGCAAGTACAAGATCAATGGAATACCGCTCTGTATCTATATTAAGATTCTCAGCCAGTTTTTTTCTATTAACGGTTGCTATAATACAACCACCCAGCCCCTTTTCAACAGCTCCTAGCATTATTACATGAGAAGCTATGCCGTTATCCTGCAGCTTATTTTTGCCAATGGAAAGGTCACAGAGTATGGTGATATAGGCAGAGGGACGTTCTCCCTCTTCCGGACCAGCCCAATCTGGAAGAGCAGCAGCCCAACCCAGTGTTTCAAAAACTTTCCCGTTTTCTTCAGGAGTATTGGTAAGTTTAAACTTCAAAGGCTGTGCATTGCCTCCTGTAGGTGAAATTCTTGCAAGGTTCACCAGTTCCTTTAAAACTTCAGTTGATATAGGTTCATTTTCATAGAAACGGCGATAGGAACGGCATTGTTCCACCAGCTCTTTTAACATATACATGTCCTCCTTTTTGTAAATGATAAAAACATGATCTCTGGTATTTATTATATCTGTTTTTTCCCAGTCATTCAATGAGAACTATGATATAATTTTTATAGATTTTTATTGAAGAGATAAACTTTAGCTGCAGGAAGAAGGGGTGGATTATGCTGAAGAGCAAAAAAGAAGCAATCAGCTATTGTCTGACTTATAAGGATGTATATGAGGATTATCCTTTTCACGATAATCAGTGGGCAGTCATCCGTCATAAAGACAATCGCAGGGTATTTGCCTGGATTTACGAAAGAGGCGGTTTTATCTGTATCAATGTGAAATGTGATCCCCAGTGGATCGATTTCTGGAGAAATGCATTTCCCAGTGTACAGCCCGGGTTTCATTTAAACAAAAAGTACTGGAATACCATTATACTGGATGGGACTGTTCCTGACCGGGATATTAAGCGGATGATCGGAGAAAGCTATGATTTAACGAAAAATGTAAAAAAGAATAAATAAGTATTGACTCTCACGTTACGTGATACCTTATAGTAAACAGGAAGGCGGTGATAAAATCTTATGAAGCAGGACTTAGAAGACTTAAAAAAGCTGACAGTCAGGGAAACAGCAAAACTAACAGGAATCAGTGTGCGCACACTCCATTATTACGATGAAATCGGACTGTTAAAGCCAACAGTAAAAACAGAGGCAGGTTATCGCTACTATGATAAAGAGGCTTTGGCTGTGCTGCAGGAAATCCTTTTATATAGGGAACTGGATTTCTCCTTAAAGGAGATCAAAGAGATTTTGTCAATGCCTGATTATGACCGGAAAAAGGCGCTGAAGGCTCATAAAGAGCTGTTGATTCTAAAACAGAAGCGGCTTTCCGGATTGATTAAGCTGGTAGATGAAACAATGAAAGGAGATCATAACGTGAGTTTTAAAGAGTTTAATATGGATGAAATTAATGAAGCAAAAGAAAAGTATGGGAAAGAGGCCAGAGAGCGTTGGGGAGCTACGGAAGCTTATAAGGTAAGTGAGAAGAAGACCTCCGCTTATGGAGAAAAAGACTGGGAGAGAATTGCAGTAGAAACCAGTGAGATATTTGGTGGATTTGCTGCCTGTGTGCAGGAAAACGAAAAGCCTGACAGCCCACGTGCCATGGACTTGGTGGAGCAGTGGAAGGCTCTGATTACAAAATATTACTATCCATGTACGGATGAAATTTTGGCAGGATTAGGCGAGATGTACGTAGCAGACGGACGATTTATGGAGAATATTGACCGATCAGGACCAGGGACAGCAGCGTTTATGTCACAAGCCATCAAAGCCTGTTGCAGTAAATAATGTACAAAAATCATAGATGAATTTGTGCATAATATATGTGAGTTGAATTCTTGAAAGGATTGTTTTTATTGTTAAAATGCAATTTTGTATACCGATTGCATAAAAATAATTGGATAATCTCCATTGTCAATTGTAAGAAATTTTAAGAAATTCTATGATAATTATTAAGAAAAAAATCATAGAATTATCATTGACTTTCACTGCTTCAGGTGATACACTGTGTCCTAACCACATGGACATAGGCAGCATGGGGTTACAACTAAAAACATAGACATAAACGAATAAGATCCCTATGTGATCGCAAGGAGGAGAACAATTATGAAATTAACAGCAAAGAAACTCATACTTACAGGTGCAGCAGTATTAACAATGGCTTCCATCTCTGCATGCGGCAACAGCACAACACCTGAAACAACAGCAGCTACAGAAGCAACAACAGAGGTAACTACAGAAGCTGCAACTGAAGAGACAACAGAAGAAGTTACTACAGAGGAAGAGGCAACAGATGCAGAAGACGTTTCTGAAGATGCTTCCGAAGAAGTAACAGAAGATGCAGCTGACGAAGAGAACGCAGAAGAAGCTGATGATGCAGAAGAAGCAGTATCCGAAGACGCTGAGTCTTTAGAAGAGGCTGACGCTGATACTAACACTACAGCAGTTAACTAATCAGTAAAACACATATTTTAGTATTATTTTAGAATTACAGATTCTAGAGCGGGAACCTTGGTTCCCGCTTTCTTTTATGCTGTTTTTTACCTAAGGGGTTCGACCCTTTCATGAAAGGGTCGAACCCCTTAGGTAAAAAATCTTGACAAAACCTGTTTACTATAACAGAATAGTTATATTAGGAAAGGAGGGAGTCTAATTGAAGATTACCTATATCCACCACAGTTCATTTTTAGTTGAGCTTCCAGGTTTTTATATACTATTTGACTATACAGAAGGCACCATTCCTGAATTAAAGGAGGATAAGCCCCTTTTTGTATTGGCAAGTCATCGCCATGGAGATCATTATTCCAGTGTAATATTTGACTTGAAAAAAGAGCACATTAATACAAGATATCTACTATCTTATGATATCCCCAAAAAGGAGGTCCCTCAGGAGCTGTTATCCTGTACAGATTTTGTGATGTATGGAGAAGAGTATCATTACGAGGCTTTCATGGTTAAAACTTATAAGTCCACCGATGAGGGCGTTGCTTTCCTTCTGTTGGCGGAGGGACATTGGATTTACCATGCAGGAGATCTAAACAACTGGACCTGGGAGGGGGAATCGGACAGCTGGAATGCTTCTATGGCAAAGAATTACAGAGAACAGATCAGTTTAATGAAGGATATTGCTGTAGAGGCTGCATTTCTCCCATTGGATCCTAGACAGGAAAAGCACTTTCATCTGGGGTTTGATGAGTATATGAAGAAGGTGGATGTCTTACATGCATTTCCCATGCACTGTTGGGGAGATTTTTCCGTCATAGATAAACTGAAATCCATGGATTGTTCTGCAGAATACAGAGATAAAATTATGGAAATCAGGGAAGACGGACAGAGCTTTGAACTATAATTGCAGAGTTAAGGTGGGATTATGAAATGAAAGATCCTGGGAATTTAAGCAGGGAGGAACAGAGAAAGGTTCTGGAGGCTGCCATGCAGGCGGGCCATATTCTCCTGGAAAATGGAGCAGAGATTTTCCGTGTGGAAGAGACCATAGACAGAATCTGTAAGTATTATGGAATTGAATCATCAAGCTCCTTTGTGCTGAGCAATGGTATTTTCACAACCTCAGGCAGTGAGCGGGAGGAGATATTTGCCAAAGTGCAGCATATTCCCGTTAGCGGCACTCATCTGGATCGTGTGGCAGCAGTGAATCAGCTGTCCAGAGAGATTGAGGAAGGGCGCTATACAGTGGAAGAGGTGCGCAAAAAACTGGCTGTGATTCGCGTTATGCCTGGAAAGAGCAAGTTTATGCAGGTGTTGGCATCGGGCATAGGCTGTGCTTGTTTCTGCTGCCTTTTTGGGGGAAATGCCAAAGACAGTCTGGCTGCTTTTTTAGTGGGAGTCCTGCTTTATCTCTATGTGCTATTTGTCAGCAGTCCCCATTTATCCAAGATTGTAGGCAATATAGGCGGCGGCGCTCTGGTGACATTTCTCTGCATTATTTTAAATGTGCTTCATATCGGTCAGCATATAAACTTTATGATTATAGGCTCTATTATGCCTATGGTTCCCGGTGTGGCATTTACCAATGCTATTCGTGACTTTGCAGATGGGGATTATATCTCCGGGTCTGTACGCATGCTTGATGCTCTGTTGGTATTTTTCTGTATTGCAATGGGAGTGGGGCTTGTATTTTCTCTCTTCCATCAGATAATGGGAGGTGCCATGTTATGATGTTTTTAGTGGAAATAGGAGCAGCAGTTGTGGGAACCATGGCATTTTCACTGCTGTTTGGCGTTCCTGACAGATATTATCCCTACTGTGGTCTTATTGGCGGTGCCGGCTGGCTGGTATATTCTCTGGCCGCTATCCGTTATACAGAACCAACCTGTGCGCTTATAGCTACCATTGTGGTAATTCTGTTATCCCGTTTGTTTGCAATTGAAAAAGGGTGTCCTGTAACCATATTTCTCATATCAGGAATATTTCCCCTTGTACCAGGGGCTGGTTTATATTGGACTGCTTATTATATAGTAACTAATGAACTGGATATGGCAGCCAGCACAGGTTTTATGGCTCTTAAGGTGGCGGTTGCCATTGTTCTGGGAATTGTGTTTGTATTTGAGCTGCCTCAGGGAATGTTCCGTATTATATTAGGAAAAGGGAAGAAGAAACACTTAGGAGGAAATTGATAATGCTTTGTATAAAGAATGCAAGGGTGATTGATCCTGGCAATCAGACCGATGTTATGGCTGATATTATGATTGATAATGGTAAGATTACTGCTGTGAAGGAACCTGGAAGCTTTGACTCAGTGGAGGGCGCTGAGGTGATTGATGCTTCCGGTCTTGTGGCTGCCCCTGGTCTTGTAGATGTTCATGTTCATTTTCGGGATCCTGGCTTTGCTTATAAAGAGGATATTCATACAGGTGCAGCAGCAGCAGCCAGAGGCGGTTTTACCACGGTTGTATGTATGGCTAATACAAAACCACCTGTTGATAATGTGGAAACACTGGAATATATATTAAATGAGGGTAAAAAGACAGGAATTCATGTTCTGCAGGCAGCTGCTGTATCCAAGGGGCTGAAGGGAAAAGAACTGACAGATATGGCGCAGTTAAAAGCCCATGGAGCTGTGGGATTTACAGATGATGGAATTCCTCTGATGGATGGGAAGCTTGTGAAAGAGGCAATGGAAGAGGCGGCACGCCTTGATGTACCTCTAAGCTTTCATGAGGAAGACCCTGCATTTATTGTAAATAACGGAATTAACCATGGCGCTGTTTCCAAACAGCTTGGAATCTATGGCTCCCCTTCTGTTGCTGAGGATTCACTGGTTGCAAGAGATTCCATGATTGCCCTTCATACAGGTGCAGCGGTGGACATACAGCATATCAGCTCTGCAGCAGCTGTAAAGACTGTGAAGTTTGCAAAAGAGCTGGGAGCTGACATCTATGCTGAGGTAACCCCCCATCATTTTACACTGACTGAGGAAGCTGTATTAAAACACGGCACTATGGCGAAAATGAATCCCCCTCTGCGTACAGAAGCAGATAGGCAGGCAATTATAGAGGGGTTAAAGGACGGAAGCATTGATATCATTGCAACAGATCATGCGCCTCACAGTCAGGAGGAAAAGGCAAAGGAGCTGACACAGGCACCCAGCGGAATTATTGGATTGGAAACAGCCCTTGGGCTTGGGATCACCAACCTTGTCCGCCCTGGTCATCTGACACTTCTTCAGCTTATGGAGAAAATGAGCTTAAATCCTGCCAGGCTGTATCGTTTTGATCTGGGCTATATAGAGTCAGGAAAAGAGGCCGATCTGGTGATATTTGATCCTGATGAGGAATGGACGGCAGGAGAGTTTGTCTCCAAGTCTTCCAACTCCCCTTTTGTTGGAGAGAAACTATTTGGCAAAGTGAAGTATACCATTTGCTCAGGACAGGTGGTATATGAGGACAGGTGAGGATCATAAATGAGAAAACAATATAAAACTCTGCTTTTTGATGTTGATGGTACTTTGATGGATTTTGATGCATCTGAAGCAGAGCAGCTGCGCTATATTTTTCAGCCCTTTGGAGAGGACCGGGTGGAATCCATGATTGATACCTACCGAAGGATCAATCATGAGCTTTGGGATTCCTATGAGAAAGGGCTGATTACCAAGCTTCATATTACAGATGCCAGATTTGATGCTGTATTTAAGGAATACGGTATAATCGCCGATGGAAAAGAGGCAGAACTGCGGTATCGGAGACGATTGAATCAGTCTGCTATTTTAATTCCGGGAGCTGTTAATGTGCTGGAAGAATTAAAGGATCATTTTCAGATGTATGTGGTGACCAATGGATTTGCAGATACTCAGAAGCCAAGAATGGCTGATTCCGGTTTGGACCGCTATTTTATAGAAAGCTTTATTTCGGAAGAAATAGGGTATCAAAAGCCCCAAAAGGAATTCTTTGATTACTGCTTCTCCCATATGAACGGAGTGGAGCGGGGGTCAACTCTGATTATCGGTGATTCCTTAAAGTCCGATATAAAAGGTGGCATTCAGGCAGGGATTGATACCTGCTGGTATAATCCACATGGAAAAGAGGCAGATGGAATGGCTGTAACAATGGAAATACATGATTTAAAGGAATTGCCTCAGCTTCTACTGTGTTAAAATTGATAAACCTTTCGATCAGAGGTATAATAGGAAGCAGAAAGTAACTATCATAGGAAACAGGAGGAATGAACCATGTTAAAGACAGGTATAAAGGCACCGGATTTTACATTAAATGACAAAGATGGGAATCCTGTGACTCTGTCCTCATTTAAGGGCAAAAAAGTAGTGCTTTATTTTTATCCAAGGGACAATACACCCGGCTGTACCCGCCAGGCATGTGCATTTGCAGGGGCTTACTCTGGATTTAAAGAGAGAAATGTGGAAGTCATAGGTGTCAGCAAGGACAGTATGAAATCTCATACCAATTTTGCTGCCAAATACGATCTTCCTTTTATACTGGTTTCTGATCCGGAGCTGGAGGCTATTAAGGCTTATGATGTATGGCAGGAGAAGAAGCTGTATGGCAAAGTTTCCATGGGTGTGGTAAGAAGCACTTATGTCATTGATGAAAATGGAGTCATTGAGAAGGTATTTGAAAAGGCGAAGCCCGATACCAATGCTCAGGAGATTCTGGATTATCTTGATGAGGAAAAATAAGGATTAGAGCTGTTTTTGCAACAGCTCTAATCCTTATTTAATCAAATTATAAGTCATAAATTTCTTGGAAAAATAAAATAATCTTTACAGAAACGCTTTGCTGTGCTACCATGGTAGCACATGAAAACATATTCCGAAGGATATAGTGAAGCAGGTGATAAACTGTTTTACAGGGTGAAGAAAGCGGAATATATTAAGAGGAGGATACAATTATGAAAAAGAGTATATGGATTGCAGCGGCTATATTATCTGCTGCAATGCTGCTTGGAGGCTGTACCAAACCAGCAGGTACAGGTACACCGGTTCCTGGCGGCAATACTGCTGAGAGTTCAGCAGAAAATTCATCAGATGCAGCAGAGTCAGACACAACAGCAGTAGAAGGATCTTCTGAGGCAGTAACAGAGCCTTCGGCAGGAGATGAAACATTTACAGTAGGGTTTGATCAGGATTTCCCACCTATGGGATTTAAGGGAGATGACGGTGAATTCACAGGCTTTGACTTGGAGCTGGCAGAAGAAGTGGCAAACCGTCTTGGCAGAAAGTTTGTACCTCAGCCAATTGCATGGGATGCAAAGGATATGGAGCTGGAATCTGGCAATATAGACTGTATCTGGAATGGATTTACCATAACAGGCCGTGAAGAGGGATACACCTGGTCTGAACCATATATGGAAAACACTCAGGTATTTGTAGTTCAGAAGGATTCAGGAATTGCCACACTGGAAGATCTTGCAGGCAAGGTGGTAGAGGTTCAGGCTGATTCTTCAGCTGAGAAGGCTTTGCAGGCAGACGCTGATCTTACAGGAACCTTTGGAACTTTACAGACAACACCTGATTATAATACAGCTTTCATGGATTTGGAGATGGGCGCTGTTGATGCCATTGCCATGGACGTTATTGTAGCAGGTTATCAGATTGAGCAGAGAAGTGCTGATTTTATAATTCTGGAAGAAAGCCTGTCTGCGGAGGAATACGGCGTTGGCTTTAAGAAGGGCAATGAGACCTTAAGAGATGAGGTTCAGGCTCAGTTAGAGGCTATGGCTGAAGATGGAACTATGACACAGATTTCTGAAAAGTGGTTTGGTAAAGACGTTACTACCATTGGAAAATAATTATATTTAAAAACGGGGTTCGACC
>DHOR01000015.1:0-130 GCA_002409995.1 Hungatella sp. UBA5385
CCCAACCGGAGCAACAGGAGCAACAGGAGCCACAGGTCCAACCGGAGCAGTGGGAGCAACCGGAGCCGCTGGAGCCATCGGTCCAACCGGAGCCACTGGAGCAACTGGAGCAGACGGAGCCACCGGTCCA
>DHOR01000015.1:401-843 GCA_002409995.1 Hungatella sp. UBA5385
GAGCCACAGGAGCCACAGGAGCTACAGGTGCAACCGGAGCCACCGGAGTCACAGGAACCACAGGAGCCAGTGCTATTATTCCATTTGCATCAGGCCCGCCAGTTGCTTTAACCACCATCGCAGGCGGTCTGGCAGGAACCTTTGGAGTTATGGGATTTGGCAACTCAGCTACCTCTGTAACTGTTCTTGGCCCAACAATCAGTACAGCAGCACTGACCAACTTTGCATTCTCTATGCCACGTGATGGAACCATTACTTCTATTGCCGGTTTCTTCAGTGTAACTTCAGCGCTGGCACTGCTTGGAACGACTGTAACTATTAACATGACCCTGTATCAGTCTACAACACCAGATAACAACTTCACTCCAATTGCAGCAACTTCTCTTAACTTGCCGCCATTAACAGGAGCTATTATTGTTGGCACTACACGTAATGCTATTCT
>DHOR01000015.1:1045-1348 GCA_002409995.1 Hungatella sp. UBA5385
ATGCTATTCTTACAGGTCTGGCAGTTCCTGTTACAGCACAGACAAGGCTTTTACTTGTTATTACTGCAACAGCATCAGGTCTTACCTTAGTTAATAACATTATTGGTTACGCCAGTGCAGGTGTTTCTATTAATTAATTCTAATTGATATTCAGAATCCGGACCAAAGCTGAGCTTTGGCCCGGATTTCTGATTTCTAAAATTATTAATTAGAAAATATAGACAATTGATGCTAATTAGTGGTATTTTTAAAATAGTTGTGATAAACTGATTTTTAGCGCGAGGGGTTCGACCCTTTTCAAAA